>JADYYP010000016.1 GCA_020853575.1 Planctomycetota bacterium | reverse complement strand
TCAAGAAGGGCGACCACTGGCTCGCCAACCGCGTCTACTCCGGCGTGCCCGCCGACATGGTCGGCCTCGAGCAGGTGATCAAGATCGGCCCCATGTCCGGCAAGTCGAACGTGATCTGGTTCCTCGAAAAGCACGGCGTGCAACCGACCGACAAGGCCGTCGACGCCGTGCTTCAACTCGCGAAGACGACGCCGCGCTTGCTCAGCGACCAAGAGATCCTCGCCGCGGCGCGGGGCTGAACGCGCTGTCGCGCACCAGTAGCGAAAGAAGTCCGCCAGGGAGGACGTCGCTGTCTTGGGTGAGCGCTCGCGAGCGCGCGTTTCGGCCGGCCCCGTGCACGCTCGACTGGCCGCGGAGCCTCCAATCGAGGCCAAGCCATCCAGCTTCGCACCGATCCGCGGAAGCCCAAGCGCGATCCGCGGCTCGCGCCAACCTCTGGACAGACGTGCGGGCCCGCCGGAATCTCTCGGCATGCGCGCGCTCCCGCTCCTGATCGTGACTCTGCTCGCGAATTGCTCGGCGCCCACGTCACTGTCGGGGCCCGAGCTCGCGGCCTACCTCGAGCAGCGCTGCCCGCGGGTCGTCGTGCGCGACGGAGTCGAGGTGCACGCGGCGCTGGACGAAGCTGCGTGTGAGGCCTGGTCCGAGGGCGCGGCGCACGCGGACAGGCTCGTGCGGCAGATGCTCGGCTGCGAGAACGGTCCTCCCGTGCGGATGTACCTGCTCGACGTCGAGGTCGAGGCCGACCTTCGTCAGGGCGTCGGCGCCGGTGGGTTCGAAGGCCTCGCTTTCGCCGAGGATTTCATGCTGCTGTACGTTCCGCGCGACTCGCGGGACGCTCGGCAGCGCGCGTGGATGCGCATGGACACGCTGCGCCACGAGATCGCGCACATCCACGCGCGGCGCCTGGGGCTCGCCGGGCCGAAGTGGTTCAACGAGGGCCTCGCGCAGGAGCTCGAGGGGTCCAATCTGATCGACGGAGAGTGGTTCGCCGAGGTGTTCCCCCACGAGCTGGTGCGAGCGCGGGCCTCGGCGCAGGCCGGAGCCGCTGCGCTGCTCGTGGGCTGGACCACGAGCGAGGGACTCGACTCGGACGAGCTCGACGTGCGCTATGCGCTCTCGGCTTCGCTCGTGCGCTTTCTGCTCGAGCGCAATCGAGGCGGAGAGCTCGCCGAGCGCGCGCGGGTCGTGCTCACCACACACCCCAACGAAGTGGAGCGCGAGTGGCTCGCGTGGCTCGGCGCGCTCGACGCGCTCGACGTGCTCGCGCGCGCCGCGGGCTCTGCGCGGGAGCAGATCCGTCTCGAGGCTAGTCATGCGCTCCCGATCCTCGCCGAAGCCGGCGTTCCCGAGCTGCTCTCGCGGCGCGCCGACGAGCTCGCGCTGCGCTGGCTCTCCGACCCAAAGCTCGGGCCCCGCGCCGCGACGTTTCTGGTGTATTTCCGCGCCTCCGCGCTGTCCGCGAGCGACCTCGAGGGCCTCGAGCGGGGAGAGCCTCTCGCGCGCCTCGCCGCGCAGGTGCTGCACTCGGTCCGCAACGAGCCCGTCGACAGCGCGGTCGCCGATCTCGCGCTGGCCGCATTGCCCGAGTCCACCCGCGCCGAGCTGCAAACGATCCTCGCGCGCCTGTGACGCGCTGGCCGGTCGCGCCGCCGGGCCGTCGCCCGCCACGCGCGCGCCCATGGAGAACGGCTCGGGCCTTTGCTCACGTCCGAGGGCTCCACTGCGCAGAAATGGACCGAACACGGCGCGCGGCACCGAAAGTCACGACTTGGGTGCAACCAAGCGAGCCACCTGCCGGGCCAACGCCGCTGCTCCGCCTCGGCTGCGGCTCGGAACCGGATCCAAATCGAGGTTCCTGGACGATGCCCATCGCGCGCAGCCGTGTGATTCCTCAACACGCTCCCGCCAACACCCATGAACCTCACCTTTGAACGCAGCTTGTCGATCCCCCTCGCCCTGGTCCTCTGTTCGGCGGCCTCAGCGGCGCAATTCGGCCAGGTCGAGCTGGGCGTCCTGCCCGATGCGGATCCCAACCTGATCGCGCAGATCCGCCAACAGCTCCCGCCGGGGATGGAGTTCACGCCGGGCACTCCCTGGCAGGGAGGTGCCTCCGGAACCCCGCGTGTCGTCACGTGGAGCTTCATGCCCGACGGAGTGACGGTGCCCTCGTTGAACGGCGTTCACCCAGCGCAGAATTCGATGCTGTTCGCGCAGTTCGACGCGGTGTTCGCGTCGCAGGGAGGACGCGCTCATTGGATCCAGCGAGTGCAGGATGCGTTCGATCGCTGGGAGCAGCTCAGTGGCGTGGATTTCCAGCGCATCTCCATGCCGGGTGTCGACTGGGACGCGGGCGCGCCGTGGGGCATAGCGGGCGACGGAACGACACTGGGTGACATCCGCATCGCTTCGATCTCGCTTCCGGCCTTGATCAACTCGTACGCCTACGCGCCACAAGACGGAGAGATCGTCCTGGCGTCCAACTACGACTTCACGGATCCCACGTCGGCCAACCTGTCGTTGCGCAACACCGCAGCCATGATGGTCGGATTCGCGCTGGGCCTCGATCATGTCTGCACGCCGCTCTCGACTCAGTTGATGGAGGGCTTCATCACGACCGCGATAGACGGTCCGCAACAAGACGACGTACGTGCGGTGCAGTTCCTCTACGGCGACGACTATGAGGCCAACCCGAATGCGGCGAACGCCAGCCCGCTCGCGATCGGATTCGCGGTCGATCACGAATTCGGCATCCCGCCGCCGACGGTCGCGGGCGTCGCCACGCCCTCGGTGAGCACGCTGTCGATCCGTGGCGTGCTCGAACAGGATTGGTTCCACGTTCAGATGCCGCTCGCGGCTCATCTCGACGTGCGCGTGGAGCCCTACGGAGCGGACTACGTCGAGGCGCCCGTACAGGGCTCGGGCGGGTGCAACCCGGCCAATCAGTTCACTGTGGCGGCCACGCAAATACTCGATCTGGAGCTGGCCGTGCTCGACGACGCCGGACTGGTGATCGCATCGGCGAACAGCGCCCCACTCGGCGCCCCCGAAGTGCTCATCGACGTCCCGCTGACGGCGGGAGCGGATTACTTCGTGCGCGTCACGGGCGCCGGGATCTCGAACGTGCAGACCTATCGGCTGTTCGTCCGCGCAGACGCGAACACGTCGTGCGCTGTCTTCTCGAACTACTGCACGTCGAGCACGTCGAGCGCCGGTTGCTCGCCGGTCATGTCGGCCAGCGGCCTTCCTTCGACCTCCGCGACCTCCGGCTTCACGTTGCATTGCACGCAGCTCGAGCCCGCGCGCAGTGGCCTGCTCTTCTACGGAGTCAACGGATCGACTGCCGCGGGTTGGGCGCCGGGGAACACGAGCACGATGTGCGTGAGGGCGCCGGTTCAACGCACCGGCACACAGCAGAGCGGTGGAACAACTGGATGCAGCGGCTCCTATGCGCTGGACTACTTGGCCTACCTCGCCGCGCACCCCTCGGCGCTCGGCCATCCGTTCAGCCCGGGCACGCAGGTTTGGGCCCAAGCGTGGTATCGAGACACGCTGGCACCGGGCAAGACGAACCTGTCCGATGGCCTGACTTGGATCATGTGCCCCTGAACCAAGTCCGCGGAGTCGTCGACCAGCGCGCGCGAGATGCAGCGACGCGCGGCCAAGGCGCGCTGTAGCGAGCTGAGCCCCGCGACGCGTGTCGAGTTCCTCGCTGGCGTATGCTGGTGCGCGTGAACTCCTGGAACGAGCCCGCGGCGGGAACGGTCGAGGCCTGGGCGCTGCGGTTCCTGCGCTGCGAGGACGCCGTGGCCAAGCTGCGACCGAGCGCTCCTCCCGAGCTCGCTGACGATTCGAGTTGGACCGAGGACGGCGTCGTGCGGCGGCTCGCCCAGGCCACGCGGCCAGCCGCATGGCGCGTGGTGGGGCGCGCCGAGAAGGCGGCCAAGCCTGGAGCGCTCGCGCGTGTCGAAGAACGCGTGCGCATGCTCCACACCTTCGCGCACCACGAGCTGCAGGCCGCCGAGCTCTTCGCCTGGGCGCTGCTGGCGTTCCCCGAGACTCCGCGCGCCTTTCGCGCCGGCCTGATGAAGCTGCTCGGCGAGGAGCTGCGTCACCTCGCGCTGTACCTCGAACGCTTGGACGCGCTCGGAGCACGCTTCGGCCAGCACCAGGTGCGCGATTGGTTCTGGCAGCGTGTCTCCGCCTGCTCGACGCCGCTGGAGTTCGTTGCGCTCCAAGGCATCGGGCTCGAGGGCGCGAATTTGGAGCACGCCGCGCGTTGGGCGCAGCTCTTTCGCAACGTCGGTGACGAGGAGAGCGCGGCGATCATCACCACCATCGAACGCGAGGAAATCGGACACGTCGCGTTCGCGCGCCATTGGTTCGAGCACTTCAGCGGAGCTCCGCTGTCCTTCGAGCGCTGGAGCCGCGCGCTTCCGTCCCCGCTGACACCGGCGCTGTTCCACGGCACACCGCTGAACACGGCCGCACGGTCCGCCGCGGGACTCGAGCGCGAATTCCTCGAGCAACTCGCGCGAACCGGGCCCGCGGTTCGTCCCAGGGTCAGCGCTCCGTGAGCTCGCGCGCGACCTCGCCGCGCCTCGCTTGGGTGCTCAACCTCGACGCCGAGCACGAGCTCGAGTGTGCGCACTCGTTCACGCCGTCGCTGCACCTGCGCGAGCTCGTGCGCCGCGAACGTCGGCGCTTGATCGGCACGCTCGTCGGACCGCTCGACATCGTGCTCGACGAGACCGAGCTGCGCGCCGAACATCGCAGCGCCGAAGGTTGCCTGGGAATCGCCTGGTCGCCGACACGGCGCGCGTCGAATTTGCTGCGCACGGCCGGCGCCGTGATGATCGACACTCCGTCGGTCGACGTGCTGCGCACGGTCAATGCGCGGCCATTCGCGGCGCGCTTGCGAGCTCCGTGGGCGCACGCGAGCTTCGACAAGCAGGTCGTGGTGACGTTGGACGACGCACTCGAGGTCCTGGCGCGACCCGCGCCGCTTGGCTGGCTCGTGCGCCGTTCGTTCGGCGCCGCGGGCCGCGGTCGACGGCGCATCGCGAGCGGAGCGCCCGATTCCGGCGAGCTCGGCTGGCTGCGCGCGAGCCTGCGAGTCGGCGCGCTCGTCGTCGAGCCCTGGGTCGAAGTCACGCGCGAGTTCACGCGCTCCGGCTGGGTCGCGCGCGACGGCGGCATCGTGTTGTCCGCGCCCTGCGTGCAAGAAGTCGACGCTTTCGGAGCGTGGACCGCGACCAGCCGCGCGGAGTCGGGAGAGGTCTCGCGTGAGGACGACACGCGCCTGGCCGAGACGTTCGAGCACGTCGGCCGCGAGCTCGCGCGCGCCGGCTACTTCGGCCCGTTCGGCATCGACGCTTATCGCCATCGCACGAGCGATGGCCGCGAGGTGCTCAATCCGTTGAGCGAAATCAACGCGCGCTTCACCATGGACTGGGCGACCGCGATGGTGCACGACCCGCGCACCGGCGACACGCGCCGCGCGCTCGAGCGCTGGCTCGACGGCGTGCGCGCTGGCGTCGAGCAGCTCTGACGCGCTCGTCCGCGGGCCGGCGAGCTCGGAGGGCTCTGCGAAGTCGACCGAGCGCGAGCCGCGGCCGCCCGCAACGACGCTCTCGCGCAGCGGCGGCTCGCGGAACGGTCGGTGTGGCGCCGAATGGTCGCTCGGCCGATCAGTCCGCGCCGACCCCGCGCTCGCGGGCGTGTTATCCTTGCTCAGTCGTGACCGACCAATCGAACTTCGCCGTGATCGCGCAGGGAGACATGAGCCTGTTGCGCGAAGTCCAGAGCGTCCTCAAGGGCCGCGGGCTGAGCTCGCACATGATCCAGCCGCCGGGCGGCTGCGGCTCGAAGTGAGGCTCGACCCTCCAACTCGCGGTCGCGAGTGAACACGCTCAAGCTGCTGCTCGCATGCTCTACGAGCATTGGGGCCGCGAGATCGACCCCAGCGCGCTCGCGCGCGCCTCGGGAGAGATCAACTTGGACGCCGATGAGGCCACCTGCCCGGCGTGCGGCGAAGCGTTCAAGACGAGCGCCGCCAAGTGCCCGTCCTGCGGCTTGCGCTTCCAGTAACGCGGCGAGGTTTCGCGGCCGGCACACGAGGCGCGCCGGGGTGCGCTCGCTAACCTTCCGCGCCCGGTGATGGACGCGAACTTCGGCAACTCGTGCGCGCTCGCCGGCGCGGCGCTGTGGGCGACGTCGAGCTTGTTGTTCGCGCGCTGCCGCGCGGCTCCGTTCGCCATGAACCTCGGCAAGAACGTGGTCGCGGCGCTGGCTGTCACCGCGACACTGGGCGTTCTCGCCTGGAGCGGCGGACGCAGCTTGGTGACGGCCGACGCACGCGCGCTGGCTTGGCTCGTCGCGAGCGCGGTCGTCGGGCTCGTGCTCGGCGACACGTTTCACTTCCAGGCGCTGCGCGCCGTGGGCCCTCGCAAGGCCCTGGTGCTCGAGACGCTGGCGCCGGTCCTCGCGGCGATCCTGGGCTTCGCCTTCGTCGGCGAACGGCTCGGCGCGGCGCAACTCCTGGGTATCGCGATCACGCTGTGCGGTGTCGTCGTCGTGGTCTCGGATCGCTCCGGAGCGGCCTCCCAGGAGCGCCACCTGAACGTGCGCGGTGCCGTGTGCGGTGCTTTGGCCGCGCTCGGACAGGCGAGCGGCGCAATGCTCTCCAAGCTCGCGCTGCAGCGCATGGAAAGCGGTCCGAGCGGCGGCGCGAATGCCGCGCTCGAGGCCTCGATGCTGCGCCTGTGGACGGCGCTCGCGGTGGGTTGCGGAGTGCTGGCGTTCTCGAGCGCGCGCCGCGCCGAGGCACGCCACGCGTTCGCCTTCGAGCAGCTGCGCTTCGTCGCTCCGGCGGGCCTGCTTGCAACCTTCGGCGGCGTATGGGCCAGCTTGCTCGCGTTCCAGCACACCTCGGTGGCCGTCGCTTCGACCTTGCTGGCTCTCAGCCCCGTGCTCGTGCTGCCCTTGACGCGCTACATCGGTCGCGAGCCGCTGAGCGCCCGCGCGGTCGTCGGAGCTGCGCTGTCGGTCGCGGGCATCGCGGTGTTGTTCGGAGCTTGAGCTCGCGCGCGTCGTGACCGCCCGGGCGCGTTTCGCGGTGCGATCGCGCTCGCATGCGCGACGGCGCTGCGCGTTCGCGCACTCGCCAGTCGCGGCGCGCGGCAGTTCCTCCGGGCCAGAGCTGCGCGAGACACGCGCGGACTTCCTGCGGCCCGTCGCTTGCACTGCGCGGCGCGATCGGCGAGCTCGCATGTGCGACGACGGCATTCGTCGCGGCTGAGCGAGAGCGCTGGGCGCCGACGCGTTCGGCGGCACTTCGGCAGGCAGTGGACTCGATCGAATCGGGCGCGTGAACCGCGGCCTCGCGCTCGCGGTCCGTCCATCGACGCGCGGTGAACGCCGCGAGTTCGGGCTTGCGTCGTGTGCCGCCCCGCAACGCGCTCCCGCGCCGTCGATCGCTCGACTCTCCAACCTTCGACCAGGCGCACCTCCATGACTCAGCGATCGTCGCGTTTCGTCTGTGCAGTCCTCGCGGGCCTGTTTGCCGGCGCGTGCGGCGGCGGCGGAGAGAGTGCCGCGGGGCGCTTCCAGATCGTGGGCGTGAACGTCAACGACGGGGCGACTTGGCAGCTCAACCGCGCGCTGGAGATCGAGTTCAACGCGCCCGTCGATCCGAGCTCGCTGACGCTGAGCTCGATCAACGTGCGCCACGTCGGCGGCGGACCGGTCGTCGGCGAGTTCTCGCTGCGCGACGGCGGCCGACGCGTGGTGTTCCAGCCGCGCTGCCCGAGCAATGACGATCTCTCGGACGCGGGCCTGCTCGCCGGACTGTCGCCGCAAGGCTCGGCGTACCAGTACGAGCTCAACGTGCTCGGGCGCTCGGGTTCGATCTCGACCGCGGTCACCTCGGCGGAAGGCGACGTGCTGCGCAGTTCGCTGACGCGCCGCTTCCACACTCCGCTGTCGAGCGACCCGCGCGAGCTGTTCCTCGACGCGCGCCCCGGAGGTCCGATGCCGCTGGTGCGCAACGAGGGCGAGAGTGTCGAGGCCGCGAGCTACGTCGAGCTCGGCGCCACGCAGCGCGTGTACTTCGAGCGACGCGCCGACGGCACCATCGCTCTGGCTTCAGCCGAGGCGTTACCGCTCAACAAGCTCTCCGATCCGGCCTCGCACGTGGCGTTCGTGCTGCACTTCGACCAGCCGATCGATCCGCGCACCGACAATCTCGCCGCGGACCGCCTGCGCGTCGAATACGAGGACCACGCGGGCGTGTGGCAGCCCTTGACGGCGCGGGCCAAGCTGGTCGCCAACTGCAGCGACACGGGTGCGATCGTGCGGCTCGAGCCGCGCGGCGTGCTGCCGCCCGAGACGCGCTTGCGGTGCGTCGTGACGTCCGCATTCCTCGATCTCGTCGGCCAACACCTGCCCGTCGACATCAACGGTTTCGCGAACGCCTCGACGGCCGACTTCCCCGCGTCTGGAACACTCGACGACCAGTGGCTCGAGGATTTTTCCTCCGCCGCGGCGCTCGACGTGCTCTCGGGCCAGAGCGAGCCGCGCGCGACATGCTCCGACGGACGGCTCAGCGCCAAATTCTCCTTCGGCGGCACCGGCGGTCCCGGTGGGCACTTCGACTGGCTGATTCAGAGTGGCGAGGTCGTGGTGCTCAACACCGCCTCGGGCACGGTCAGCGGCGGCGTGATCTTCGGCAGCGGCGACGACGTCGACATCATCGAGACCGGCACGGTTGCGATCTCCGCGGGGGTGGTCGACGTCGAGGACTTCTTCATCGAGTCCGGCGCGACACTCAAGCTCGAAGGCCCGCATCCGTTCACGCTGTTCGCCTCGGGCTCGGTGACGATCCTCGGAACGGTGGTCGCGAGCGGCTCCTCGTCCTCCGGCGTCAATTCGGTCGGCACCACCAACCTCTCCGAGCCGGGAGCGTCGGGCCAACTCGGCGGCGGACGCGGCGGCGCGGGCCATCCGGTGACCTCCCCCGGCAGCGTGCGCGGTGACTCCGGCGACGGTCCGTTCGGGCAGCTCGACACCGGCGGCGAAGGTGGGGAATCGTGTTGGAGCTACACCGCCGTGGTCAACGCACGCCGCGGCGCCGGAGGAGGCGGAGGTCGGCTCGGCCGCGATGTCCCGTCCAGCAATCCGGGGAGCCTGGGGGCCTTCGACCAGACACGCATCGGGCTCGACGCCGAACCGGGCTTCGCCAATGTCGCGGGAGCGAATGGTGCGTTGAGCGGACCGGCGGGTCCCTTCGGGGGAGCCGTCGGCGCGGCGCCCTTCGCCGATCCCGACCCCGACAACGACTTCTTCGGCGCGATGTTCGACGCGCTCAGCGGGCGCACGGTCGTGGGCGAGCTGACCAAGCCCTGGGCTGGGTCCGGTGGCGGTGGCGGCGGCGACGGCGTGCAACTCCAAAACGGTGGCACGTTCCCCGGACCGTTCGTGCTCGGCAACTACCAGAAGGGCGCGGGCGGCGGTGGCGGCGGTGGCTCGGTGCACGTGCTGGCGCTGGGCAACATTCGTTTCGGGCCCCAGGGCAAGCTGCTCGCGCGCGGCGGGTCGGGAGGTGGTGGCGAGAACGTGTGGGGCGGCGTCAACCGCGTCGGAGGCGGCTCGGGGGGTGGCTCCGGTGGCCACGTGGTCCTCGAGAGCGCGGCCAAGATCGACTTCCGCGCCGTGGCGGCGAACAGCGTCGCGATCCAAGCGACCGGCGGCCAGGGCGGAGCTGGAGCCGGTGACATCGGCGGCGCCCAGCTCACGCCGAGCGGCATCAAGGAAACGCTGCCCCACCAAGACGCCTGTCCGTCGGGCTATCCGAACAGCGGCGCCAACGCTTGCCGCGGTCCGCTCGACGGAGCCGGCGGCGACGGCGGTCCAGGCATCGTGCAACTGCACACTTCGACCGGCGTCTTCGGCAGCTCTCCGGCGAGCGCCGACATCCTGCTGCCCTTGGGAGTGCAGATCCAACAGGTGTGCGCTCCGCCGCCGCTGTGCGCGCCGAGCAGCGGCCCGGCGACCTGCGCGATGATCCCCAGCTTCGGCCGAACCTCGCGCGCCCGCTCGCAGTGGATCGGATTGGGTCTGGGTGCTTTCGACGTGCATTCGCCGAACTTGCGCGACATCGAGTTCGACCTCGAGGGCCTCGACGCCGGCACCGGACGCGTACTGACGGATGCCACGGGCCGCGTTCTGGCGGGAGTCACGCTGTGGGGCCCGCTGCCCTTGCCCAGTGCGACCGCTTGGCTGCGCGCCGATGGGCGCACGCTGGAACTCGACCTGTCCGCCGGCTTGGGGACTCCGGCGCAGGTCTACCTCGACAACCCGAACCTGCTCGTGCACAGCGCGATCGAGCTCGAGGCCAGCGGCGCGCGCGAGCGCTTCGACGTCGTGGCCGCGGCGTTCGATGCCGGCACGAGCATCTTGGCGCTTTCGGTCGACGGCGACGGGCCGCCGCTCAACGGCTTCGCCGGCGGCGCCCCGAGCACTGCGCGCCTGCTCTGGATGCCGTTCCGCGTCACCACCGCAGGTCAACGAGACCATCTGCCCGACACGGCCAGCGTCAGCGTGCGCTGGCAAACCACGCGCGCGGACCTCGCGGGCGCTCCAGACCTGGCGGCAGCGGGCTCGTTCAGCGCGGACGCGTCGGTCCTCAACACGGGCGGCAACGGCGACCAGCGCTTCGTGCGCTTCGAGGTGTTGTTCGACATCGATGCCCTGGGCCAGGGGTTGTCGGCCACCAGCCCGATCCCGGCGCTCGAGTTCCTGCGCTTGCCCTTCCGCTGGTGAGGCCATGCTCGTGCAATCGTTCAGCGGCGCGCGAGCCGAACACGAGCGCCGCGTTTGCCGAGCTCGCGAGTTCGGAACGAGTGACCTCGGCCGCTGTCGTTACTTGTGCCTAACGCGAGTGTAGGCTCACCCAGGACGCGCCTCGGCGCGTCGGTTCGCTCACGCACGAATCGGGGCGTCGCCGCGGCTCGCAAGCACGCGGCGCCCGGCCGGTTCGACCTTCGGCAGAGGGCTTTCACGTGCGGCGAAACGGCGCGGACGCGCCTCCACTTTCGAGGACTCTGACATGGCAGGCAACCTTCACTTTCGCGCCGCCGCATTGATCGCGAGCGGTCTCCTGTGCGCGTGCAGCGGTGGCAACGGCGGCGGTTCGACGGACGCGGACGCCGTCGCTCCCGGCACCTTGCTCACCAATCCAGACACCGGGCTGCGCTTCGTCGCCGAAGCCAACGAGCGCGGCCAAGCGCCGTCGCTGCGCTTGCTCGGCGTCTCCTGGGGGCGCTTGGTCGACGTCTACGACTTCGACGCGGGCTCGGGGGAGAGCCATTTGGTGATGCGCGACGCGGTGGTAGACCCGCTGCTCGAGTTCGCCACGCAGGACCACCGGCTCGACACCGACGGCTTCGATGGCGCGTCCGAGCTGCACATCCTGTATCCGGCCTCGAGCGCCAGCTTCCATCAAGCGTTGAGCGCGGCGCTCGACGGCTTGCAACCGATCGACGACAAGGGACTCGATCCGACCGAGCTCCCGCCGTGGACCGCGGTGCCGCGCAACGCGGCGCTGGTGCTGCGCTTCAACGATTTGCTCGATCCGAGCTCGGTCGACGCCACCAGCGTGCGGCTGCTCGCCGGCTACACACCCAACTACGAGCTCAACGGTCGCGTGCTGCCCGATCCGACGCACGGCGCGCTCAAGGGCGGCGCGTTCCGCGCGACGCGCGTGATCTACGACACCACGGTGTCCGAGGCGGAAGGACTGGCCAGCGGCGTGCCGGTGCAGATGGCCGGGCTTCCCGAGGCCCTGACCAGCGGGCAACCCAACTTGCTGTTGAGCCTCCCGGCGCAAGCCAACCCGCTGCAGGGTCAAAGCAGCGTCCTGCGCAATCTCGGCGGGCGCGCACTCGGCGTCAATCTCAACGGTCCGATCCACGCGACCGCCGCCGGATCGGCCGTGGCGCGCGTATTCCGCTCGCGTGGACGCTCGACGGTCACGGGTGATCCGGGCGTGGGTTACCTCGCCGACCCGAGCGCGCCTTTCGTCGTCGGCAACCACCCGGTGCAGCTGACGTTCGTCGCCCCCGGCAGCGCTCCGGGCAAGTTCCGCGTCGACATCCAGTTCCAAGTGCCGGGCTGCGCCCCGATCGCTCGCGAAAACGACCGCATGTTGTTCGCGCAGCACTCGGTGCGCGTGCTCTCGCACAACGTCCAGCCGGTCGCGGGCCTGCTCAGCAACATCGAAGTGCAGGTGATGGCTGGCAATCCGTCGAGCTTCGGTCTGGCGGCCGGCAAGTACGCCGACCGCTTCACCGGCGTGTCCACGCAGATTCCCGAGTGCTACCTGAGCTTCTCTCCAGCGGCCGCGCAGCTCCCCAACGCGCGCGTGTCGAAGGACGCGATCGTCAGCGTACGTTTCAACGAGCCCATCGACGCATCGAGCGTGCGCGCGCTCGACACGCTGACCGTTTCCTACGGCGGCGTCATCGCGAGTCCGCTGCACGCGCGCGTGGTCGGCGACATCCTGCCGGACAACGCGCTGCAGACGATGCTGTTCGTTCCGCGCATGCCGCTGCGCCACGCGTCGGGTGCTGCGGACGCGTTCACCGTGGACGTGCTCGGCGGCCTGAACGGCGTGCGCGATCTCGCGGGCAACGCTCTGGCCGCGGCGCTCCACGCGAGCTTCACCCTCGATCCGGCGCAGAGCGCCGTGGACAGTGGCAGCGTCGCGCTGCGCTTCGACGGCGTCGACGAGGACGGCGACGGCAACCCCGAAGTGCGCGGTGGCGTGCTGTTCGACATAGTCAATCACCGCGTGCTGCCGCGACCGGTGACGCGCTTCTCCGCGCTCGCCGACACGGTCAATCCCGTCGTGGGCGCGATGGTCCAGTTCGCGCCCGGTGTCACGACTCCCCTGACGCACTACGGCTCGCGCGCGGCGATGCTGTGGCGCTATCACGACCTGGGCTTCGAGCTGCGCGATGAATCGACCCACGACCTCGACGTCGAGGGCCTGAACTGGTCGCCGGTCAACGGCGCCACATCGGCGGAGACCTTCGCGCAGTTCGAGGTCGCGCTGGCGCACAGCAAGTTCCTGCCGGACGAAGCGTTGAGCTCGGGCTTGCTCCCGACGTACTCCCAGTCTGGCTTGACCTCGATCTTCGCGAACAACCAGGCCGACGCGCTCAATGACCCGCTCACCGTGGTCCACCCGCGCTCGCGCGGCTACACGGTCGACCCCACCGACGTGTTCACCGCGACCAACGGCGCCGCGCTGACTCCCTGGCCGCTCAACCAAGGCGTGCCGCAGAGCCAGTTCACCTACTGGACGTGGCGCGACACGTCGAAGCTCGCGCTCGGCGGACCGAACGGAGACGGTGCGGACACGCATCGCCTGCAGCAGGTCACCAAGACAGCGCAGACCAAGTTCTACCCGGCCAGCAAGGTGCCCACGATCGCGCTGCCGCTCCTGATGGAGTTCCGCACGTTCCCCGACGGTCAGACCAACTCCACCAACCACCTGCGCGTCGCGCTGGCGATCAACTCCTCGGCGCGGCCGTATTTCCGCGCACACTCGACCGGGGGCGTGAATCCCAACAACCCGGCGCAGATCAAGATCGTCGATCCGGACCAAGAGCCCGTCGCCACGGGCGGTTTCGCCGCCAGCGGCGGGCTCGCCAACCCGATGGACAACGTGTTCGCGTTCGGCCAAGCGGACTTCGTGTACCGCGTCAGCCGCATGCACACGCGTTGGTTGGACACCGGCGCCCTGGGGACGACCTTCGCGGATCCGTTCCTCGAGCTCGGCGGCGCGCTGCCCGCGGGCGCACAAGTCGTCGTCGCCGTGCGCGGCGCGAACTCGATCCAACTGAGCAACCCGCCGGCGGGTGTGCTGCCCTACGCGAACGCGAACAACCTCGATGCCTACGGAGACGGCCACACGGCGGCGCAGAACATCATCCTCGGCCGTCCGTCGAACTTGGCGTTCACGCCTTCGTTCGCGAACACTCCGCCCGCCCCGCTCGACCGCTCGTGGAAGAGCACCATCGGCGCGATCAACGGCGCACGCTTCGTCCAGGCGCGCGTCACCTTCGTGTCGAATGCGACGACCGGCTTGAGTGGCTCGCTCTCGGCGTTGGGCTTCGCCTACCGCCGCTGATCACAGCGACAGCGAGAGCTTCAGCGCGACGAACGGCGCCCCATCGGCCTCGACTTCGGCCGTGCGGGCGCCGTTCTCGTCGAGCGCCGACAGTTCGCGCCACACCTCGACCCCACCGAAGAGCTCGAAGGTGAGCCCGCTCGCGTCGCTGTGCGCGAGTCCCAGCCCGGCGCGGATCTCCTCGTCGCGAAACACGCCCTTGGACGCGGCGTTGTCGTCGTTGAGGCGAAACTGCCGCAGCTCGTAGTCGGCGCGACCGAACAGGCTCCAATGGCGGTCGAGCGCGAGCCGCCCCTCGAGCGAGGTGCCGCGCGCTTCGAGGGTCAGCGCGTCCGTGGGATGCCAGGCGACGCCGATGTAAGGCCAGAACCACGGGTCGTCCTCGAGCCGCGACTGGGCCGCGACGCCGAGCTCGACATCCAAGGCCGCGCCCGCGTGGTAGCGCACTCCGCCCAGCCCGCCGACCGCCAGCGATTCGTTGGTCGGCGCTTCGTCCTCACCGCTGAGCGCGAGCTCGAAACCGCTGAACCAACCCAGACCGTCGGACGACGGTGTGCGCACCACGCCGGACACGCGCGTGCGGTACAGGTCGTTGAAGGGCTCCGAGGCGCCGGGCACGAGCGCGTTGCCGCCGCCGAAGTTGTAGAAGTAGGCCTCGGTCGAGATGCCGAAGGCGGCGAGTCGCTCGCCCTGGAGTTCGGTGCCGAGCACCACGGACCAGCCACCGTGTTGCATCGAGACATCGCCTCCGCCTTCGAGCGACGACGCACCGTGCGCGTCGGCGAAGCCGCTGACCTCGACGTAGCGCTCGCGCTTGGGTCGGGCGGCGGCGGAGTCGAGCTCCTCGAAGTAGGTGCGCGGTTGTCGGACCGGCGCGATCACGCCCGCGCCGGAGTGGTTGGTTTCCGGCACGCTGGGCAGCGGACGGAACGAGTTCTGGCCAGCCGCGGGCGCACCCAGGAGTGTGGCGGTGAGGGCCAGGCGTCGGAGAGGAAGGTGGGTCATCGGTGGGCCGAAAGCGCCGTGGGTGGCGCTGCGCTGGAGCGCGGCTCGATGCACGCCGGTCCAGTCGTCACCGAAACCTACCCCGTCGCGCGCGACCACGTCGGTGCCCCGCCGACCGGCGCCAGCGCGACGCTCTTCAACTCGGAAAAGCCTTCGCGACGGACGCGCAGCTCCCCGGGGAGCGCGCATCCGTCGCGATCGTGTCCGCGGCGCGATGCCGGAGGCGTCGACTCAGGCCGGCGAGCTGCGTCCGGTGTCGCGGACCGGTTGGGACAGGCTGGGCATCGCGGGCTGATTGCGGACGTTGGCGTGAACGCAGGTCGGGCACTTGTGGAAGTGCTCGCGCTGACGCTTCTGGCATTCGCCAAGTGAGATCGTGTGCGTCATCAGCGACTCGGTCTGGTCCTGGCGCGTCGGACAGATGCGCATCCCCTCGGGCGGCGTCGACATCGGCTCACTCCCTCCCTGCGCTCAGCGCAGGCTCGCGCTCCACGGGGCTCGAACGGAAACTCACCACGGCGCCATTGTGCGCCGGACGCTCCCGCGCCTGCAAGTTCAGGTTGTGGCCTGAAATGCAGCCCGCAGACGGACCATGGCCTCCTGTGCAGCCCATGCCCCTCGGTGGCTGTCGCGCGACAATTCGACCGCCGCCATTCCGTCGTAACCAACTTCCAAGAGAGCCCTTAGCGTCGCGGGCAGATCGAGCACTCCGTTGCCGAACAGCACGTGCTCGTGGACGCCGCCGGCGATGTCGTCGAGATGCACGTGGACCAGCCTGGGGGCCAGCGCGCGGATCTGCGCCTCGACCGGAAGGTCGCCGGTGACGAGCAAATGACCGACGTCGAGCGTCAGACCCAGATCGCGCGCCTCGTCCCCCAGGCGCTCGCAGAGCTCGAGATAGCCCGCGGGGCGCTCGATGAACATGCCGGGTTCGGGCTCGAAAGCGAGCTGCACCCCGCGCGCGCGGCCGTGGTCGAGCACCTCGCGCAATCCATCCGTCAGACGCCGCCAGGTGTGCTCCGACGCCGGAGGCGCGCCACGCCGGTCTCCGACCTCACCCTCCGGCGCGACGCCGGCCCAGATCGACACCAACCTCGCGCCGAGCTCCGAAGCCAGGTCGATCGAACGTTTCAGATGATCGACACGGCGCGCGCGGTCGGCCGCCTCGGGCTCGAGCAGCGACGGCCAGTGCTTGCGCCGTGCATCGAGCACGAAGCGCGCACCGGTCTCGATCGCGAGCTCGAGGCCCAGCTCGTCGCTCCAATGCCGAACGTCGTCGACCAAGCGCGGATCGGGCGCCAGAGGGTCGAGCTGACCGACATCGGGCGTGATGGCCACGCCTTCGTAACCGAGGTCGGCGAGCAGGCGCAGAGCGTCGAGCAGCCGATGGTGCGCGAGCCCGTTGGTGTTGTAGGCGAGGCGGTACATGGGAGCGAAAGGCGTTGCGGAGCAACGGCGATCATGACGTGGATCCGGTCGAGACGCGAATCGCGCCCTTGGGGGCGGGCGCTCTCCGGCTCACCCGCCGATCTTGCGCAGGGCCTCGCGCTTGGAGAGCCCGCTCAATCGCTCCGCGTGGCGCTCGACGTACGCACGAACGGTCGGCGCGTCGACGTCGGCGTAGCTGCGCAGCGCCCATCCGATTGCCTTGCGCAGGAAGAACTCGTTCGACTCGAGCGCGGGCTCGATGCAGGCCGCGAGCAACTCGAAATCCGTGCGAGCCTTGGCGCGCACCTGGGACACGATCGCGCTGCGCCGTTTCCACAGGTTGTCGCAGCGACTCCAGGCCACGAGCTCCCTGCGCATCGGCGCGGGCTCGCGCTGGAGCAACGCACCCAGGCGGTGGATTGCCAGCTCGTCGACCAGATCCCACCAGGCACCCTCGACGATCAACTGCTCGTAGAGCGGCAGAGCGCGCAGCGTCTGGTGCGCCTTGGCTCGTCGCTCGCCACACAGCTGGATGGCGACGTAGCGCTCCTCGCGGAAACGCGCGCCACTCCACAGCCCGAGCACTTCCCGACGCCAGTCCTCGAATCCGCTGATGTCGACTTGCGCGCACAGCCGCGCGCCGATCGCGCGCACGTCGCCCATGGCGACACCGTGGTAGGGCATCGCGGACTTCATGTAGCGCTGCTGCTGCGCCGCGCGCTCGGAATCGGCGAGCTCGGCCAACGCGGCACGCACGGCGCGCAACAGGCTCGAGTCTGTGGCGGACGCCATGGGTCTCGCCGTGCCCTCAGGTGGCGCCGCTCATCTCTTGTTGCACGCTCGCGCTCTCCTGGAAGCGCGGTTCGCCGAGCAGGTCCGCGGACAAGTCCAGGCCGAGCAGCACGGTCAGCGCCATGTTGTTGTAGTAGAACTGGCCCGTGCGACCGACCGAGGTCAGGTTCGAGATCGGACGCAGCTTCGACCACAGCTCCTCCAGCCGCTGCATGTAGTCGAGCGGGTAGATCGGGTAGCTGTCCTTGGCAACGTGCACGTCGACGCGCGCCACGTCCGCGGGGCGGATCAAGCCGACCTTGACCAGACCGTCGATCACGCGCTGCTCGAGCGCCTTGCGATCCTCGAAGTCGGAGCCGTCGGACGGCGAGCACTCGGCGCAGATCGAATCCGCGCCCGGCGGCGCGAGCTCCTTGGAAGCGCGCGTGGGGAAGCTGACGCGGTTGAAGATCAGCTCCTTGTCCGCATAGTAGGTGTAGAGGTACTGGGCGCGCTCGATGCGCTTGTTGGTGCGCACGAACACCAACGCCACCGACATGTAGTCGACCTTCGCGCGCGGCACGCCCATCTGGTCGGCGAGCTCGTGGATCGAGCCGGTCCACACGACGTGCTCGGGCGCCTCGATCGCGCCACCATCCCAGCTCACGCGCGCGATGCGCTCGCCGCTGCGCTCGAGCTTCACGCCCCGGGCGTTCAACACCAGCCTTCCGCCGGCCTTCACGAACTCGTCCGCGATGCCCTCGCCGATGCAGCCGATGCCCTGGTGCGGATAGAGCACCTTGGGCAGGCCCTTCTTCGAGATCATCGACATCCCCGTGCGATAGAAGATGTCGACGGTCTTCATCACCTTCTTGCCCAGCGTGACCTGCTTCTTCTGCGTCGCCTGCGCGATCTTCGACAGGCCTTGGTCGCGCTTGACGTCCAAGCGATTGTCGGTGCCGCGTCGCGCCAGGATCCACCAGTCGCGGTGCAGCTCCGCGCCCTCGACCACGGGCAGCTTCTTGTGGATGTAGGGACCGAAGAACACCTCGTACAGCGACTTGCCGTAGAGGAACGTCGTCACGCCCTCGAAGTCGCTCTCGGTCGGGTACTGGTGCTTCACCATCTTGCGCAGGTAGTGCAGCACCGCGGCGGGCGGCAACTTAAACAGCGACGTCGCGCTCGGCGGCCACGCGATGTCCTTGCCGCGGAAGTTGGCGCTGATCTGGTAGTCGATCTCCGAGTAGGGCTTGCGCACCATGCGTCGCACGTAGTCGCTGACGTCGCTGCGCACGGACAGGAAGAAGAAGTGCGGGCCGATGTCGAACACGAAACCGTCGTCGTGGCGCAGCGAGCGCGCCAGCCCGGCGACGAAGGGTGAGCGTTCGAGCACCGTCACGTCGTGGCCCGCCGCGGCCAGGCGCTGGCCGGTCGTCAGGCCGCACAGGCCCGCGCCGACGATCACGTACTTCTTCTTGTGCGTCACGAGGTCTCGTTCCGAGTCGGTTGCGTTGCGCGAGCGAGCCGCGCCATCTTGCGGGAAACGGCCCGTTCCTCCGAGAGAAAGTTGGAGCCCGTTCAGCGCGGCGGGACGCTCCAGCCGCCGCCCAGCTTGCGCACCAGCAGGCGATCGGCCAGACGCGGCGCGAGCACGTTGACGATCCCCAGCAGACGCCATTTCGCCGACAAGTACAGCTCGGGCCGCGGCGAGCGGTCGAGCGCGAGCACGGAGCTCGCGACGTCTTCCGCGCGCGCCGCGCCGTCGAGATTGGGGCCCGAGAGCCGGGCGGGATTGGGCTGTGTCGCGAAGAACGGCGTGCGCGTCAGCCCGACGTCGAGGATGCACACGTGGATGCGATCGCGCGCCCACTCGATGCGCAGGCCTTCGCCGATCGAGTTGAGCGCCGCCTTCGAGGCCGCGTAGGCAACCTGCCCCGGAATGCCGCGGCGCGCGACGATCGAGCTCATCAACACCACCACGGGTCGCTCGCCCGCGCGCAACAACGGCAACGCCGCACGCGACACGTCGAGCACTCCGACGACGTTGGTCTCGAACAACGAGCGCAGTTGCGCGCTGTCGGTCTCCTCGACTTTGGCGAGGTAGCCGTGGCCCGCGTTCTGGACCAGCAGCTCGAGCCCGCCGAAGGTGTCGCGCACCTCGCGCATCGCACGCGTGATCTCCGCGGAGTCGCGCAAGTCGCAGGAAAACGAGCGGTGCTCGTCCGCGCGCTCCAAACTGCGACGCACGCGCTCGAGCTCGTCCGTGCGCCGCGCCCACAAGGCCACGCGGTAACCGGCGCTCGCCAAGGCGCGCGCCGTCGCCTCGCCGATGCCGGACGAAGCGCCCGTGACCAGCGCACGCCGCGGAGTCGCGCTCACCTCGCGCTCGACTTGTGCAGCCAGCGCAGGCTCTCGATCCAAGAGCTGCGCACCTTCATGATGCGTCGCACGCTGGCGTTGGCGTCGCCGTACTTGGCGAGCAGCTCCTCTTCCCACAGCGCGGTCATGTCGACGGCCTCGTTGAGCTTGTCGCGCGCGGCCTTGCTCTTCTCGTTGAGCAACGCGGTGTTGTTCGCGCTCTTGGCCTCGAGCGCCTCTTGGTAGAGCGCCTGGCCAGCATCTCCGATCGCGACCGCCTTGAGCCACTGCGCCTCGGCCTCGAGCCCTTCGGGCGCGTCGGCGACGAACTTCGCGCCGCTGCCGCCGCCCAGCTTCTTCTTGGGCGGTGCTTCCTGCGGCAAACCCTCGAAGGGCTTGGGCGCGCTCGCGGGCGCGGCCTTGGGCTCCTGTGACTGCTTCTTCTTGCCGCCGACCACGGCCAGCGCGCCGCCTCCGACCAAGATCGTGACGATCAGCAGCGGGACGAAGAGCGCCATCGGGCTCTTCTTGGGCGGGGTGCGACGTTCCTTGTCTTCTTGCTTGGCCATGCTTCGTGCTCTTCTCGAGACGCGCGATTCTATCCGCGGCGCGCGCACGGTTGACGTCGAAGTGGGGCCTCGAGCTCGGCGGCGCCGAACGTCTCGCGCATCACGGCCGTCGCAGGCGGGCCACGTAGCCGCCGTCGATCGGCCCGGCTCCGCGCTCGTGCGTGGTGGCGACGTCGGGCAGGCTCGCGAGCTCGCCCTCGAGGCTCCAGCCCGCGTGCTCGCCGAGGAAGTGCTCGACCGCGCGTCGATTCTCCTCGGGCTCGAGCGAGCAAGTCGACCACACCAGCCTCCCGCCCGGACGCACGAACGTCGACGCGCGCTCGAAGAGCCGCGCTTGCAACGCGACGAGCTCGTCCTTGGTCTTCGGGCCGAAGCGCCAGCGTGCCTCGGGGCGCTGCGCGAGCACGCCGGTGTTGGTGCACGGCGCGTCGACGAGCACGGCGTCGAACATGCGCTCGCCCAGCGCGGCACCGGCGTCGGTGACGACCAGCTCGACGCGTTCGCCGGCCCCCAGTCGCTCGAGCGTCGAACGAATGCGCGCGACTTTCTCCTGGCTCACGTCGCATGCGACCACGCGCGCTCCGGCCGCCGCGAGCACGGCCGTCTTGCCGCCCGGAGCCGCGCACAGGTCGAGCCATTCCTCGTCCGCGACGGGAGCGCCGAACTCGGCCGCGCGCAGCGCGCTCTCGCCTTGGATCGTGATGCGTCCTTCGCGAAAAGCCGTGCTCTCGGTGACTTGCTCGGCCGCGCTCGAAGGCGCGATCAGAATGCGCTCATGGGCCCCAGGGCGCGCCGCGCATTCGGACAGCTCGCCCTGCAACGCCGCGCGCTCCCCGCGAACCACGCGAATCGACAGCGGTGCCTCATCGAGCGCCAACTTGGCGAGCGCCAGCGCGTGTGCTTCGCCGTAGCGCGCGTACCAGCGCTTCAAGAGCGGCGCGGGCAGCGAGTACGCATCCTCGGCCCAGAGCAGCGGATGCTGCGCGGGATCGCGGAACACCGGCTCGCGGAAGCTGAGATTGCGGCCGACGAGGTCGCGCCGCGGATCGCCGACATGCGCGGTTTCGAGCCGTGCGTAGGCGCTCTTGATGAACTCGCGGATGATGCGCACCTTCGCTGGGCCGAGGGTGCGGCGCACGGCGTCGGACGCCTCGGCCAAGATGGCGTGCTCGGGCACGCGGTCGAGGAACAGGATCTGAGTCAGCGCGATGTGCGCGTGCGCCAGCATCTCGGAGCTCTTCATCGCTGGCGCGATCGAGTGCACGATGGCGCGCAACGTCGCGCGGCGCCGGACCTCGGTTCCGACGATGCGCCGCAACAGCCCGCGATCGCGCGGATCGACCGCATGCGCGTCCGCCAGACGATCGACGTCGCGCAGCAACGTCGACGATCCCGAGCGCAAGATCCTCCAAGCCGCCAAACGCGTCATGCGCTTCCTCCCGCGGGCGCGCTGACGACTTGTCCGACCTCCAAGCGCGCGCCGCGCAGGAACTCGGGCCCGCTCATCGGCTTCTTGCCCGCGGCCTGGACCGTGACCAGCTCGAGGGCGCGCTCGCCGCACGCGACGACGAAGCGCTCGCCTACCTCGAGCACACGCCCGGCTTCGCCCCGGGCTTCGACGACGCGCGCTTCGAGCACGCTGAGCTCGCGCCCCTTGGGATCGAGCATGCGCGCCAACGGCCAGGGGTTCATCGCGCGCACATGGCGTTCGAGAACCTGCGCGTCACGTTTCCAATCGAGCGCGCCGTGTTCCTTCTTGAGCTTGCGCGCGTAGGTCGCGAGCCGCGCATCCTGCGGCGTGAACACGGCCGTGCCGGCTTCGAGGCGCTCGAGCGCCTCGAGCAGCGCTTCGCCGCCGAGCTCGGCCAAGGCCGCGAACACGGCGCCACTGGTTTCGCGCACCCCGATGGGGCGCTCGCGCGCGAGCAGCACGTCGCCTTCGTCGAGCGCGAGCACGATGCGCTGGATCGACACGCCCGTGTGCGCGTCGCCTTCGCGGATCGCGGCCTGGATCGGCGACGCGCCGCGCCAGCGCGGCAAGAGCGAGCCGTGGACGTTGAGCGCGCCGTGCGGAGCGAGCTCGAGCAGCGCTTGCTTCAACAGCACGCCGTAGCTCGCGACGACCAACACGTCGGGCGCCAATGCGCGCAGCTCAGCGACGAACGCCGCGTCGTTCGGCCGCTCCGGCTGCAGCACGGGAATCGACGCCGCGCGCGCGGCGCGCACGAGCTCGGAATCCTCGACTTCGCGCCCGCGCCCCTTGGGCTTGTCGGGCAAAGTCACCAAAGCGAGCGGCCGGTGTCGCGAGCGCACCAGGCGCTCGAACACCGGCGTCGCGAACGGCGGCGAGCCGAGGAAGACGGTCCTCACTCAGATCTTCGAGAGGATCGCCTGCTTGAACTTCTCGTACGGCTGGCTGCCGACGATCTGGTGCACCACCTCGCCCTTCTTGATCAGCAGGAAGGTCGGGATCGCGGTGATGCCGTAGCGTCCAGGGACCTCGAGGTTGTCCTGCGTGTTCAGCTTGACGACCTTGAGCTTGCCCGCGGCCTCGTCCGCCAGCTTGTCGACGTAGGGACCCATCGCCTTGCACGGACCGCACCACTCGGCCCAAAAGTCGACCAGAACAGGCGTTTCGCTCTGGAGTACGGCGGTGTCCCAAGTGCTGTCAGTGACGTCGGCGGCTTTGCTCATGGCTGGAATCGCTCGTGCGAGCGGTGAGAGATGGTTGACGAGGCGGAGACTATGGAACGTCGGAGCCGTTTCGTCCACTGCCCGCCGGTCCGCGACCAGGCGCCGCGCCCGCGCGCTGCGCACTCCGCGCGCGTGGCGTGCGCCACCGGCGGGGCTTCACGACTGCTGTGCGTTCTGCAGGTCGGTCGTGTCGGGCGTCTCGGACTCGTCGGACGCCGCCGGCGCGCTCGCTGCGGAACCTTCGGAAGCCTGCGCCGCGGCCTCGGTTGTCGGCGCCAGCTCCTCGGGCGGCTTCTCGTCGTCGAATTCGGTCATCTTGATGATGCTCTCGACGTCGTCGCCGATGTCCTCGCGCAAAGCGATGGTGATGTCCTCGTCCTTGCTCGGCTGGTGCGCGCGCACCGCGCCGATCTTGACCAGCTCGAGCAGCGCGCAGAAGGTGCCGATCAGCACGCGCTTCGAGGCGCCGCCTCGCTGCACCGCGGCTTCGACGATGCCGCGCAACGACATCGTGCGCTGGCCCTTGATCGTGCGCACCAGGTCTTCGACGTAGTAGCGCAGCGGCTTCTCGTCGGCGGTGATCACCATCTGCTTGTTGGCCAGCGTTTCGCGCATCAAGCGCGAGAAGGCCGCCAAGAGATCCCAGTTGGAGAGCTCCTCGAGGTCGAGCCCGGGCTCGCTCTCCAGCGCGCCGCCGCGGAAGCCGCGCTCGTGGATGCGCGCGCGGGCGTCGAAGCGCTCGTGCAGCTCGCGCGAGGCGCTCTTGAAGTGCCGGTACTCGATCAGCCGCTGGATCAGCTCGTCGCGCGGGTCGAGCTCCTCGGCCAAGTCGACGTTCTCGCTGGGCAAGAGCGAGCGCGACTTGATCGCCATCAACGTCGCCGCCATCACCAAGAAGTCGGCCGCCAGCTCGATGTCGATCTCCTGCAGCTGCTTGAGGTAGCGCAGGTAGCCCTCGATCACGCGGTGGATGTCGATCTCGTGGATGTCGACCTCTTGCTCGCGCACCAAGTGCAACAGCAAGTCCAACGGCCCGTTGAAGACCTGCTCGAGCGAGACCGTGTAATCGCGCGTCACCATGATCCGAAGGTCAGGATATCGATCAGATCCGCGAGCTGGTCCATGCCGCTGGCGATCAACTCGCGCAGCCCGGGCACGACGCGCATCAACACGAACACCAGGATGATCCCGAAGGCCTCGAGGCGCATGTAGGGCTCGCGCAGCGACTCCGGCAGGAGCCAGGCCATGACACGTGATCCGTCGAGCGGCGGGATCGGGAGCAGATTGAAGACCGTCAGCAGGAGATTCGAGTACATCGCGTACACCACCACCGACGGCAGCAGGTCCGCCGGGTGGTAATCGCCGAACTTCATGGCGACCTTGAACGCCAGGTAGAACACGATCGCCAGCAGGAAGTTGGTTGCTGGGCCGGCGAGCGCGACCAGCATCATGTCGCGCAGCGGATGGCGCAGGCGGCGCATGTCGACGGGCACCGGCTTGGCGCCTCCGAACGCCCCCAGGCCCGAATACAACGTGATCGCGGGCACCAGGATGGTCCAGATCGGATCGATGCTCGCGATCGGGTTGAGCGTGATGCGCCCCAGGTCCTTGGCCGTCGGGTCGCCGCACTTCCAGGCCACCCAGGCGTGCGCCGCCTCGTGCAGCGCGAGCGAGAGGATCACGAACGCCACCACGAAGGCGATGTTGACGATCTCGATCTCGCCGCGGCCCATCTGCGGCAAGGGAACCAGCGCCAAGCACAGGCTCGCTCCGCACAGGCTCAGGGATTGTCGACGCAGCCAGGAACGCACGGTTGGGTACTTTCGTTCCACTCCACTTCGGGGCGTGGGCGGCGGTTTATAGCACACGCGCCGGCTCCGGCGCGGTCGCCCGTGGCTTCCGCTATCCTGCTCGGGATGTCGGTCGACCAACGCGCGAGCGCGGATAGAAGCAGCCTGATGCAAGCCCAAGGACCCGCCGGTGAGCCGAGCGACGCGCGCCTCGAACGTGCCCGCGAGGTGATCCGCGTCGAAGCGCGCACCATCGCTCGGCTCGAGACCCTGCTCGACCAGCGCTTCGTCCAAGCCATCGAGCTCCTGGTGACCTGCAAGGGCAAGATCGTGTGCACCGGCATGGGCAAGGCCGGGCTGATCGCGCAGAAAGTCAGCGCCACCTTCGCCAGCACCGGCTCCGACTCGATCTTCCTGCACCCCGCGGAGGCCCTGCACGGCGATCTCGGTCGCATCCGCTCGGGCGACGTTTTGCTCGCGCTCTCCAATTCCGGGGAGACCGCCGAAGTCAAGGTGGTGGTGCCGGTGGCGCGCAAGATCGGCGCGCGCGTGATCGCCATGACCGGCGCGCCGCAGTCGGGCCTGGCGCAGCTGGCCGACATCGTCCTGGACATCGGCCGCGTCGACGAGGCTTGCCCGCTCGGCCTGGCGCCGACCGCGAGCACCTCGGCGATGTTGGCTTTGGGCGACGCGCTCGCCATGGTGCTCTCGCACGAGCGCAAGTTCAGCCGCGAGGAGTACGCGCTGTACCACCCGGCGGGTTCGCTCGGCCGCAAGTTGCTGCGTGTCGGAGAGGTCATGCGCCGCAACGCGGAACTGCCGCTCGTGCCCTCGGGCGCCCCGCTGTCGAGCGCGCTGCGCGCCATGGGCCACACTCCCGGAAAGCCGGGTGCGGCGCTGATCGTCTCCCCCACTGGAGCGCTGGCCGGCATCTTCACCGACGGTGACCTGCGGCGCCTGGTCGACGAACGCGGCGGCGTGCGACGCGAGGAAGCGATCGACGCCTACATGACGCGCAACCCCAAGTTCGTTCGGCCCGATCAGCTCTTGGAAGAGGCCGAGCGCATCCTGCGCGAGTACCGCGTCGACCAGATCCCGGTTCTCGACGACGCCGGCAAGCCCGTCGGTCTGCTCGACGTGCAAGACATCCTCGACACGCGCCTCTAAGCTGGCGCCCCTGATGAAGGGGCAAGCGCCGAAGCAAGCCGCGTCGCAGATCCTCGCGCAGCAGCCGGCCGAGCTCGATCCGCGTTCGACGCAGATCCTGGGCGGGGTGCGCTTGGTGGTGTTCGACGTCGACGGCACCTTGACCGATGGCGCCGTGACCGTCACCGAGCACGGAGAGTCGCTGCGCTTCGCGGTGATCGACGGCTTCGCGATCAAGGAGCTCCAGAAAGCCGGGATCCACGTGGCGTGGATCTCGGGGCGCAGCTCGCCCGCCACGGCGGCGCGCGCCAAGGACCTGGGCGTCACCGAAGTGCACCTCGGCCAGGTGCACAAGACGCGCGCACTGGCCGCGCTCCAAGAGCGCCTGGGCATCGCGCCCGGTGAAACCGCCGCCATCGGAGACGATCTGCCCGACTTGTCGCTGCGGCCGCGCATCGCGTTCCTCGCCGCTCCGGCCAATGCGCGATCGGAGGTCGTGGCCCGCGCCGATCTCGTGACGCACGCCGCGGGCGGCCAGGGCGCCGTGCGCGAGTTCGTCGAGCACATCCTGCGCGCGCAAGGACGCTGGCAAGCAATCGTCGGCGCGTTCGCCGGATGAGGAAGTTCCTCGTCTTCAGCGCGTGCCTGCTGCTGGGCATCGCCGTGCTCCTGTGGATCGAGCGCGGCACCCGGCCGGCGGAAGTGGCCCCGCGCGAGGCGCTGCCCGACACACCCGAGGTCGAGGCACCGCAGCGCGGCGCGCTGACCAACGTCGACGATCCCTCGAAGGGTCTGCAGGCGACCGTTTCGGGCCCGACCGATGCCTTCAGCTACGAGAAGACGCCCGATGGGCGCTTGCTCAAGCGCTCGCACCTGGTGGCCGCGGATCTGATCACGGTCGGAGCGGGCCAAGTCGAGCTGCGCGACTTCCGCTACGACATCTTCACGCCGGAGAGCGGCGCGCGCGAGGTCGGCGCGACGGCCGAGCTGGCGCGCGCGCGCCTGGCGATCGACCCCAAGTCGGGGATCGCGATCGACCAGGATTTCCCGGTCCAGCTCAGGGCCGCGGAGCTGCGCTACGAGATCGGCTCGCGCTTCGCTCCACTGGTGTTGAACGTACCGGAGCTCGAATGCGTGCTGGCCTTCGAGAGCGCGAGCTCCACGAGCGCGGTCCGGCTCGAGGGACGCGGCCTGAGCGCCACCGGCACCGGCTTGGTGCTCGAGCGCCGGGCCGAGAGCATCACCCTGCAGCGTGATCCCCAGGCCAAGATCGTGCTCGAGGATCGCTCGATCGTCGATCTGGCGTCGCGCGCCGCGCTGGTCGTTCGCTCGCGGCCCGATCTGGGCGAGGACTTCGCCGAATTCGAGGTGCGCGATGCGGCGCGCTTGGTGCTGAGCGGAGCGCAGGCGTTGGAGACTCGCGCCGAGCGCATCGTGCTGATCGGTCGCATCGAGCGCGGCGCCGCGAGTCGCTTCCGGCCCTCCCACGGCGAGGCCCAGGGCGACGTGCGACTGACGCTGGCCGACGGCAGCGCCAGTGGTGATCGTCTGGTGATCGAATTCGACGAACGCGGCAAGCTCGCGCGAGCCGCGCTCGACGGCCGGCCGACCCTCGACATCGTCTTGCGCGGCACACGGCTCGAAAACGTGCCTCCGGAGCTGTTGCGCGAAGGCGAGACGCTGACCGTGCGACTCGACGGCGCGGGTCCGCTGGAGTTCTTCTACGGCGAGCCCGCGCGCTTCGCGTTCACGGGCCCAGGCCGCATGACCTTGCCCGCGGTCGGCCTGACGCTCGAGTGCGACGGCGACATCGACGGCTCACAGAACGCACAGGGCCGCCTGGAAAGCCTGACCGCGCGCAACAACGTGCGCGTTTCCTACGAACAGCTGGTCCTGAGCAGCGCGCAGGTCGACGTGCGCTCCACGCTCGACGACCAGGGCCGCGCGATCGCGCTGCTCGACTCCGCCGGACCGACGTCGATCAACGGCACCCTCGGCGATGGCCGTCCGCTGCAAGTGGTCGCCGCGGGCGGACTGTCGCTCGAACGCACTCGAAGTGCATTCGTGATCCCGCGCGCCGACGCGGTGGCCTTCGAGATCGGTGGTCGCAAGCCGCTGCGCGCGCGGGCTCGCACACTGCGCGATCTCGACGTGCTCGCGACCTCTTTCATCGCCCAGGGCGACGTGGAAGTCGAGACCGCCAGCGGTCGCGGACGCGGCGAGACCTTCAGCGCGCAGTCGGAGGACTCCGGCGAGCTCTCGGGTTCGTCGGAGGAGCCGGCGCGTTTCGATTTCGCCAACGGCTCGTTCCGCGCGCAGTTCATCGACGCCTCACCGGCCTGGCTGACGGCCCGCGGCCGCGCCCACGCGCACGTCGACTACCGCGAGTTCGACTACGACATCGATTCGGATTGGATCGCCGTGCAGCGCGTGCAACGGCCGTCGGGCGAGATCGACATCGTGCTCGACGCGGGCGAGCAGGTCGAGCTCGAGCAGGTGGGCGCCGCGGGAACCCTCGAGCTCTCGGCGCAACTGCTGCACGCCGAGGCGAGCGAATTCCTCGATCCAAGCGGCGGCCCCTCGAGTTACGCGCCGAACTTCGCGCGCGCCAGCGGCAATGTGGCCTTCGAGCTTTCCGACCCGAAGCCTCGCTTGAACGGACGTTGCGGCACGCTCGAGTTGCGCGGCGATCGTTCGGGCTTGCTCGAGCCCCTGCCTGGATCGGAGGGCAAGGTCGAGCTGCACGGCCACCTCGCGAGTCGCATTGACTCCTTCGACGTCCTCGCGCGGCGCATCGAGTTCCATCCGGAGTCGATCAGCGCGAGCGACTACGAGGCCGATTTCCACGGCATCGAGCTCGAGCTCGGCGCGCGCTCGGGGGATGCGCAACAGCGCAGCTTGCGCGCGGTCGGCGGCTTCGTTTCCGTCGATCCCAAGCAGATCCTGTTGGCCGAGGGCGTGTATCTCGGCGGCCCGCGCAACGCTCGGGACAGTTGGTCGCTGGACGCGGCCAGCGCACTGTTGCGCGACCGCGGCGACGACCCCCGCGAGGACTTCTCGGTCTCCGATCTCGTGGCCGAAGGCGACGTGCGCGTGAGCACACGCGCGCTCGGACGGGCCCACGCCCAGGTGTTGATCGCGGCCCATGGCAGCGGGCAGGTCTCGTTGCTGGGCTCACCCGACTCGGAGACCGACGCCGAGGCATTGATCGAGCGCGACGCGACCACCTGGCGTTCGTCGCGTTTCGACATCGACCTCATCAGCGGCTTCCTGCGCTCCGGGCCAGGACGCATCGTCGGCGATCCGCACAGCCTCAACGTGTGGACCCTGAGCTACGACGCGATCGAGCCCTTGGCACTCGAAGACGAGACGGTGCAGATCTTCCGCCAGCCCGTGTGGAGCAACGGCGAAGTCGAGCTGCGCGCCAACTGGGCCCTGGCCTGGATCGATCCATCCGAGTGGCGCCGCTTGTCCAGCGCGCCCGACGCCGGCGACTTCCGCGTTCCCGATCCGGCGGCGCGCCCGACGAGCGCTCTCCCCAAGCGCCTGTTCGGACGCTTCGCCATGGGAGCTTCGGACACTTGGCTGCACGAGTTGTATCTCGATGGCGACGTCGAGTACCGCGTCGGTGATGCGCGCAAGGCACGCGCCGAGGGCATGTACCTCGACCTGATCGACGGCCACGGTTGGGTGAAGGAGTTCGTGCTCGCCGTCAACCTGCCGATCGGTTCGCGCACCTACGCGCTCAAGGTGCACACGAGTTGGATCCGCGCCTCGCTCGACGGCTCGATGGCGGCACGCGACGCGGTCGCGACGACCTGCGATTTCGACGTGCCCGACTACGTGATGCGCATCGAGGAGTTCTCGATCAAGCCGCGCTATCGAGCCGACGCCGACAGCGACGAGCGCAGCGCGGCCGACGCGAGCACGGGCCAGAGCCCTCGCCGCAAGCTCGATGGCTGGGAGCTCGAGCTCAAGGGCAACCAGCTGGCGTTGATCGGCGATCTGGGCTTGCCCCTGCCGACGATCGGCGGGCCGCTCAGCGAGGACTACGAGTTCGACCGCGAGGCCCTGACCTTCGGTGGCGTGCGCCTGCCGTCCTTCGGCAGTGACTCGAAGCTCGGGGCCTTCATCTCGGCCAGCTTCTCCTCCGACATCGGCTCGGTCGGCAAGGCGTTCCACTGGGCCATCGGCAAGCTGCTGGCCTCGGGACCGGAACTCCCGCCGCTCGAGGGCCGCACGCGCACCCACGTCGATCTGCACAGCCGCGGCATCGAAGTCGGCTTCGAGAGCGACTTCCGCTCGCCGGGCCTGTACGACTGGTCGGTGAGCGTCGACGGCGTGCTCGACGCCAAGCGCGACCGCGGCCTGGTGCGCGTCGACGAGGACGACCGCAGCGAGGGCCGTGCGTGGCTGCACACACGCGGGCGAGTGTTCCTCGAGCGCGGTGAGTGGATCGACGCCGCGCTCACGCGCCAGAGCGACGCCGGCGTCCAGGCCGAGTTCTTCGAGCGCGAGTTCATCGCGTATGACGAGCACGAGAGCTACCTGCATTGGCGCCGCGCGAGCGAGGTCGACTACCTCGGCGCCACCGCGGAGGCGCGGCTCGAGACCTACCGCAACGAAGTCGTCGATCAGCCGGCGCTGACTTGGTACCGCGGGCGCTCGCAAGTCGGGACGCTCGGGAGCTTGCCGATCGTGCACAGCCTGCGGACGTCGCTCGATGCGCTGGCGCGCTACGAAGGCGATCCACGTTACGCGCGCTTCCTCGGTCCGGCGTTCCCCGATGCCCTCGGCGATCGCGACGTGCTGCGCGCCGATGCCCAAGAGCGCATCGAGCTCCCCTGGTCGACCGGGCTCGCGGGCTTGCGCGTCACACCGTTCGTGGCCGCGCGCGCCACCGGTTGGAACAAGAACGCGGCCGACGACGGTGACGCCAGCCGCGCTGCGTTCGACATCGGCGTGCAGCTCGCGACGACGTTCTGGCGCACCTTCGATGGCGGTTCGCGGCACATGTTCACGCCGTCGGTCCAGGTGCGCGGCGACATCGCCTCCACCGACAACGGCGGAGCGGTGCTGCAATTCGACGGACAGGATCGACCGACCGACGGTCGCTTCGTCGACTTGGCCCTGCGCTCGCGCTGGGAGAATCGCGAGCTGCGCAGCGACTTCGACATCGAGGTCACCCAGACCTATGCCGATCAGGTCGACGCGGCGCTGCGCGAGGGTTGGCTGCCGATCTCGACGCGCGTCAGCTGGCTCTCGGAGTTCCTGGGCTTGCCCTACGGCCTGTGGCACGAGGGCCGCTACGACACCGATCGCGGACACACCGACTACTCGCGCACGTTCGGTAGCGTCGAACCCATGAACGACCTGGCGCTCGAGCTGGGCTACCACACTGCGCGCGACACGGTGTTCGACCCCGCCGATCGGCTGTACAACGCGCTCAGCGTCGGCGCGCGCTATGCGTTCTCGCCCAAGTGGGAGCTCGAAGGCCGCCAGACCTTCTCTGTCGGTGGCGGCGACGAGCGTCTGGCCTCGAACTTCACCGTGAGGCGCTTCGGACACGACTTCGTGTTCGAGATCGACTACTCCTTCATCGCCGGCGAGGGCCGCGAGAGCTTCAGCTTCCATTTCACGCCGCTGTTCTCCTGGCGCCGCGACGATTCGACCCTGCTCGAACGCTGGCGCGAGGCGCGGCGCTAGCGGACGGACCCGCGGCGCGCGCGGTGAAGCCCAAGCGCGACCAGCTTCCCGAGCATCGCGCCGCTAGAATGTGCGGCCGTGGAGCTCTTCGGCCTGTCCCCGATCGAGATCGTCGTGATCATCGTGGTCGCGATCCTGGTCTTCGGCCAGCGCTTGCCGCAGGTCGCCGGCGAAGCCGCGGCGACGCTGGCCAGGGTCAAGCGCTCGCTCTCCGACCTGCGGCGCGAGACCGGCATCGATCAAGAGATCTACCGCGCCAAACGCGAGTTCGAGGAGGCTTCGCGCCAGGCGCGCGCGGCCAATCCGAGCACGGCGGTGCAACGCGAGGTGCAAGCTGCGCGATCGGAGATCCGCGCGGCACTGACACCTGGCAACGCGCCGTCAGCCGCGGCTCCAGCGCCCGCAGCGCAGACTCCCGCTCTGGACGAGCCCGCGAGCGCGCCGAACGACGCCGCTACGCAGCCGCCTCGCTCGGCGGATCCCGGGGCTCCTGGTCCAGGTTGAGCAGTACGGCCGCGTCGCCTTCGTCGAAGATCTTGTTCCAGTCGCTCGGAACTCCGCCGGCGTCCGCGCTGACCGGATCGGGCGCGGCGAGGTGTTCCGCGAGCCACTTGTTGTTGCTGTTGACCGAGCCGACCACGGGCATGACGTGCAGATCGGAGGTCGACGACAACATGCCCAGCACTTCGGCCGACACCAACGCCGGCATGCAGATCGTCAGCACGCGTTTGTGGCGCGAGAGCGGCACGAGCCGGTGCTTGCGCAGGAACTCCTGATCGAGTCCGTTGAGCGCGTCCGGCGAGGGCGAGTACAGATCCACGGGCAGGAAAGGCAGGCCGTAGATCTCGCACACGACGCGCGAGAGGTCCCAATCGCCGATCAAGTTGTCGCCGACGAGCACTTCGGGGAACGGAATCGGGCCGGACTGGCTGGTCTGCAGCGCGAGCTTGAGACGCTGCGGCTCGACGAGCGCTCGCTGTCCGAGCACTTCGGCCAGGCTGGTGTAGTCGAGGCGATAGCTGTTCTTCACGAGGTGCGGTCCAAGCGGCCCTCGTGTATCGACCCAGCGCGCGCACACCCTGAGGCGGAAATCTTTTCCGGCCGGGGTGCGGGCGCGCGGGGAGCTCTCACACGTCGAGGTTGGTGACCTCGAGCGCGTAACGCTCGATGTACTCCCGGCGAGCTTCGACCTGATTGGACATGAGGATCGTGAAGATCTCGTCGGCCGCGAACTCGTCCTCCAGGCGCACGCGGTACATGCGGCGGCGCTTGGGATCCATGGTGGACTCCCAGAGCTGCTCGGGGTTCATCTCACCCAAGCCCTTGTAGCGCTGCACGTCGACGTCGCCCTCGGCGCTCTTGCGAATGGCGCGCGCGAGCTCGAACAGGTTCGCGCACGAGACCGTCGACTTGGTGCGCACGAGCTCGAATCCGACGCCCTTCACGGTCACTCCGCGCGCCTCGATGCCCGCCAGTGACTCCGATACGTCGCCCGAATGCGGCAGACGCGAAGCCAGCACGTGCGCGTCGTCGCGCGCGACCTTGCTGTCCGGTCCGTCGTAGACCTGGAGCTCGCCGCGCAATCCGACCTTCTGCAGCTCCAGGAAGTCCCGTTGCTTGGCTTCGTTCTCGAAGAAGTGCTCACGGCCCTGCGCGTGGACCCAGTGCGACGCGATCTGCGTCCCGTCCCAAGTCTCGATCAACTGATGCGCGGGGATGCGCGTCCACAACGGGATGGCGCGCTCGAGCGATTCCTCGAGCTTGCGCAAGTCGTCCAGCAACTCGCTCAGCTCCACCTGCTTCCACTCGCGACCGCTGCCAACCTCGCGGATGGTCATCGATTCGACGGCCAGCTCGATCAAGGCGCGGCGCAGCTCGGCGTCGCTCGCCAAGTAGCGCTCGCCGCCCTTGGCCTTGACCTTGTAGAGCGGCGGCTGCGCGATGTAGAGCATGCCGGACTCGATCAACGGCCGCATGTGGCGGAAGAAGAACGTCAGCAGCAACGTGCGGATGTGCGACCCGTCGACGTCGGCGTCGGTCATGATGATCGTCTTGCCGTAGCGCACCTTGTCGAGCGCGAACTCGTCGGCGATGCCGCAACCGAGCGCGGAGATGATCGTCTGGATCTCGGAGTGCCCGAGCATCTTGTCGAGGCGTGCCTTCTCGACATTGAGGATCTTGCCCTTGAGCGGCAGGATCGCCTGGTAGCGTCGATCACGGCCCTCTTTGGCCGATCCACCGGCCGAGTCACCTTCGACCAGGAACAGCTCGCTCTCGCTCTTGTCGTCGCTCTGGCAATCGGCCAATTTCCCGGGCAAGTTGCCGCTGGCGAGCGCCGACTTGCGCCGCACCAGATCGCGCGCCTTGCGCGCCGCTTCGCGCGCGGCCTGCGCGCGGATGGCCTTCTGCACGATGCTCTTGGCCGTCGCGGGATGCTCCTCGAGGTAGCGTCCGAACACGTCGCCGACGATCGAATTGACGACTCCCTCGACCTCGCGATTGCCGAGCTTGTCCTTGGTCTGACCCTCGAACTGCGGATCGGGCACGAAGGCCGAGATGATCGCGGTCAGGCCCTCGCGGAAGTCGTCACCCGTCAGTTGGAGCTTGTCCGAGTCCTTGAGCAGCTTCTCTTGCTTCGCATAGGCATTGAGCGTGCGCGTCAGAGCCGTGCGGAAGCCCGAGAGGTGCGTTCCACCGCCGGGTGTCTTGATGTTGTTGACGAAGGTGAAGACGCTCTCTTGGTAGGCGTCGCTGTACTGCAGCGCGACTTCGACCGCGTACTCGACGTTGGGATTCTCCTCGGCCACTCCGCTCTTCGTGAAGTGGATCACGTCCGAGTGCAGCGGCTCCTTGTTCTTGTTGATGTGCTGCACGAACTCCGACAGGCCACCGGCGAAGCGGAACGTCTCGCGGTGTCCGGTACGTTGGTCGTGGAGCGCGATGGTCAGGCCGCGCGAGCCCATCAGGTAGGCCGTCTCGCGCAGGCGATTGGCCACGGTCTCGTAGTCGATCTCGATCGTGCGGAAGATCTTCGCGTCGGGCTTGAACACCACCTGGGTGCCGCGCTTCTCGGTCGCGCCCACGACCTTGAGTGCAGCTTGGCTGGCACCGCGACGGAACTGCATCCAGTGCTTCTGGCCACCTTGGAAGACCGTGACCTCCAACCACTCGCTGAGGGCGTTGACGCACGACACGCCCACGCCGTGCAGACCACCGGAGACCTTGTAGGCGCCGTGATCGAACTTGCCGCCGGCGTGCAGCTTGGTGAGCACGAGCTCGACCGACGAGATGCCGTAAGGCTGCTTGATTTCGGTGGGGATCCCGCGGCCGTCGTCGGTCACCGCCACCGAGCCGTCGGTGCGGATCTCGACCTCGATCTTTTGGCAGTGGCCGCCGAGTGCCTCGTCGACCGAGTTGTCGACCACCTCCCAGATCAGGTGATGGAGCCCGCGCACATCGGTGTCGCCGATGTACATGGCGGGCCGCATGCGCACCGCTTCCAGTCCTTCGAGGACGGTGATCGAGGCTGCGCCGTAGTTGGAGGGTGTCGGTGTGTCGGTCATGGTCAGCGTTCGAGGCGGAAGACGACGCGCCGGATCCTCTCGGATCCCAGGCGCAGATTCGCGTTCGTGCGGTACTGCTCGCCGGTGAAGTTGACGAGCTCTTGGAGGTGAGCGGCGGACTTGACTTGTACTTCGAGCTCGCCGTCCTCGAACCGCACCGGTCGCGCGCGCGCGGCGAGTTGGATCCCCACAGCGTCGCGCCAGGCTTTGAAGACCGCGACGTTGCGCAGCTTGGCCGCCAAGCCGCTGTGCCGCAGGTAGCGGTTCATCACCACCTGGAGAGGCGTGATCCCGCCGCGGCGCGGCTCGTCCCCTGCTGCGCGCTCGTGCACTAGGAGTCGATCGTGATCGGCATCACGATGTACACGTAGTTCTCGCCGAGCAGGAACTTGCCAGGCGCGGTCTTCTCGTTGAACTCGAGCTTCACGCGCCCGGTCTCGCAGTTCTTCAGACCGTCGACGACGTAGTCGGGGTTGAAGGCGATCTCGGCATCCTGGCCCTTGTAGTCGATCTCCATGTGGGCGCGCGCTTCGCCGCGTCCTGCGCTCTGGCCGAAGAGTTCGAGATGCCCGCCGCGGATCGAGAAGCGCACCGCGCGCGCCTCCTCGCCGGTGACGTTGGCGACCAGTCGGATCTTGCGCTCGAGCAGGCTCGCGTCGGCCTCGCAGTAGTTGCGCGATTCGGCCGGGATCACCGCGGTGTAGCGCGGGAACTCGCCGTCGAGCAAGCGTGCGAAGACCTCGGCGTTGTGGGTCTTGAGCCCGATCTGGCTGTCGCTGAACGAGAGCTTCACCTGATCGAGCGGATCACTCATCACGCGGCAGAAGAGCTGCATGCCCTTGGTGGGCACGATCGCCGGCTTGCCCGGGTTCGCGCGGCGCACATCGGTGTTCATCGGCGCGTGCGCCAGCGCCAAGCGACGACCGTCGGTCGCGACCATCTTGAGGATGCCGTCACCGACTTCGGCCAGCACTCCGTGCATGGCGTAGCGGCCTTGCTCGCGCGCCGCGGCGAACGCGGTCTTGTTGACCAGAGCGGTGAACGTTCCAGCTTGCAGCGAGTACGCCTCCGCGGAGTCGAAGCGCGGAACGACCGGGTACTCCTCGGCGTCGGACGTGACCAACTCGGCGCTGTCGTCGCCACAGCGCAACTGGCAGTTCGATTCGCTGGTGTCGATCTCGACGCTCTCGCCGGCGAAGTCGCGCACGAAGTCGTGGAACACGCGCGCCGGCACGACCACGGTGCCGGGCTCGATCACCTTGACGCCGTCCGAGATCGAGTAGCGCAGCGAGACGTCGAGGTCGGTGCCCACGAGCTCGAGTGCGTCGCCGGTCGCGACCAAGCACACGTTGGTGAGGATCGGCTTGGCGTTCTTGCTCGGGATGACGTTGTTCGCGAGGGACAGGCCTTCACGCAGCTTCTCGCGATCACACAGGACCTTCATGGGACTCTCTTCTCTTCAGCGGCCGAGGACCGGGCGGGTTTTCCACTCTGTCGCTCTCTAGGAGTGATTCTCAGTCATCTTAACGAGCGACGCGCGTGTGCAGAACCTCGAGCTCGACTCGAGCAAGCTGAATCCGAGCAACGAGATACGTGCGTCGGGAGCACTGCCCGCGACGCTGGATAAGCGTGGATTCGCCGTGGAAGAACGAGCTGGTTGTCCACGCGCGTCCACGGGGAGAAAACCTCGACAACCAAGGGGCTCGAATGCTCCACGAAACCTCCCCGATCTCTCCCCGGAGTTTCCAGAGCGGTGCGACGCTCCAAACGAGCCGTCCGAGGTGCCAGGCGGGGTTCTCCGGGGTCGAGCTCGGGCCGCGGCCGACCCGCGTGAAACGCGCGCTCGAACACGCAGCGCTGCCTTTGGGCGAGCTCGCGCAGCGCGCTCCGTGCGCGTCGCGATCCACGCGACCAGCGGGCACGGAAGCAAGACGCCGCGTGGCCCGCAGGCCGCCGCGGCGTCGGAGAGCTCGCGCGCGCGGCATGCTGCGCCGCGCGCGTTTCTGATCAGCGCTGGAGCTGATGGAGGAACCCCTGAACCGTGGCACGGAAGCGGTCGTCGCTCTTCATCTGCTTGTCGATCTGCTCGACGGCGTACAGCACCGTCGTGTGGTCGCGGCCGCCGAAGAAGCCGCCGATCTCCTCCAGCGAGTGACGCGTGATCGTGCGCGCGATGTACATCGCGATCTGGCGCGGGAAGGCGATGGCCTTGGTGCGCCGACGCGACTGCAGCTCGGTGACCTTGATTTGGTAGTGCCCGGTGACGATGCGCAGGATGTCGTCCATCGACGGCTGACCCTTGGGCGCGCTGAACACGTCGCGCAGCACGTGGCGTGCGAGATCTTGGGTGACGTCCTGGCCATTCAGGCTGGCGTAGCCGATCAAGCGCGTGACCGCGCCTTCGAGCTCGCGGATGTTGGAGTCGATGTGCTCGGCGACGAGTTGCGCGACGCTGTCGGGCAGTTCCTTGCCGCGCTCGCGACTCTTGCGCTTCAGGATCGCCATGCGCGTTTCGTAGCAGGGTTTCTCGATCTCCGTGACCAAGCCCCACTTGAAGCGCGAAACCAAGCGATCCTGCAGCGTCGGGATCTCCTTCGGCGGCGAGTCGGAGGAGAGCACGATCTGCTTGCCAGCGTTGTAGAGCGTGTTGAAGGTGTGGAAGAACTCCTCCTGCGTCCGCTCCTTGTTGGCGAGCAGGTGGATGTCGTCCACCACCAGCAGATCGACGTTGCGGTACTTGTTGCGGAACTTCTGGAGGTCTCCGTTCTCGAGCGCGCTGATGAAGTGGTTGATGAACGTCTCGCACGAGAGGTACAGGATGCGCACCTCGCGATCGCGATCGAGCAGCGAGTAGCACAGGGACTGCAGCAGGTGCGTCTTGCCCAGACCGACGCTGCCGTGCAAGAAGAACGGGTTGTAGGCCTTGCCCGGTGACTCGCTGACGCCGACCGCCGCGGCGTAGGCGAAGCGGTTGCACGGACCGACGACGAAGTTGTCGAAGCGGTAGTGCGGGTTGAGCGCGACGTCGGAGCTCCACAGCAGTCCGGCCTCGCCGCTCGAGGCGTGGTGGTCGTCGCGAGCGCCGACCGCACGCGCGGGCGACGGCGAGCTCGCGCCCGACGAGGTGCTCTCGGCCGGGGCTGCGCTCGAGCGCGGACGCGCAGGTGCTGTCAGCTCCGGATCGACCTCGATCACGATCGGCCAGGGCGCGCCGAAGACCGCGGCGATCGACTGCTCGAGCGCTGGCAGGTAGTTGCTCTTCAGCCAGTCGGAGGCGAACGAGTTCTGGACCGTCAAGCACACCCCGTCGGGTGAGGCCGAACGCAGGCGAGCGCGACGGAACCAGGTCTCGAATTGCTCGCGGCGGATGCGCTTGCGCAGCGCGGCCTGCAGCTCGATCCACGCCTCATCGGCTTCGTCGTGAACGGAGGGCGTTGCGGATGCTCCGTCCGTGGACCCGGCGGCGGACGTCACCGTGGACGCGTCGCTGGCCGCGGCGATCTCCTGCGGCACACTCTCGACGCTCTCTTCCCATTCCGACTGCATCTCGACACTCCCCCAAAACTGGTCCTGTTGGGACAGGTGCTGTTGGCCAGCGGTGATCCGTTCGTTTGGCGCGCGGCGGTCCGACCGTTAGGCCGGGCCACCGACGCGCCGGCGAAGGTCGGCGCGCCAGGTTCCAAGGCGTGCGAGCACGCGCCGTCCAGCGGGACGAGCGCGTGGTTCGAGGGAGCGGCTCCGGAGCACAAGTTCATCCGTAGTTTCCACCGTCGGGAGCCCAAAGGGGCATCCGTCGTCAAGTCTGCAGGGCTTGGGGGCGGGGCGGGGAAACACGCGGGCGAGGGGCTTGGGACAGCGGCGCTGGGACTCTCTTCGATCCACGAACGCGGGGCGCATTCTCGCGACGCTGACAAGCGCCTGTCAATCTCCGCGCGGCGCTTCGTCCGCCGCGAGTTCACAAACCACTGCGCTCGTCGCGCTTTGCGTTCGTCGCTCCCAAAGTTCTCCCCAAGATATCCACGGCTTTTCGAACATCACTCCACGTGCTCGAACGCCCCAAGCTCACGCGCAGACCGGCGCGCGCCTCCTCTGCTACGTGTCCGAGGGCGAGCAGAACGTGGCTGGGCTCGAGCGAGCCGCTGGCACAGGCCGACCCCGCGCTGCACTCGAGTCCCTCGAGGTCGAGCCGCATCACCAGCACCTTGCCGTCGTGTGTGTGCGTCAGCATGTTGAGCGTGCCCGGCAGGCGGCGCGCGTGGTCCAGCGGCAGGCCGATCAGGCGAACGTCGCTCAAGCGCTGCCCGAGTTCCTTCCACAGGTCCATCGACAGCCGGCGCAGGCGCTCTTCGAGGCTGGCGCGCTCGCGCACGGCCAGCTCGATCGCCAGCGCCGCTGCGGAGATCGCCGCCACGTTTTCCGTGCCCGGCCTCAGCGCGCCTTCCTGCTCGCCGCCGAACATCAGTGGCCGCAGCTCGAGAGCGCGGCGCTTGAACAGCACTCCCACTCCGAGCGGCCCGCCCAGCTTGTGCGCGCTGAAGCTGGCGAGGTCGATCCCCCACCCGCGCAAGTCCAGCGCGGCGCGCCCCAGCGCCTGCACCGCGTCGCTGTGGAACAGCGGCGCCTTGGCGCCCGCGGGAAGTCGGGGACGAATGTCCGCGAGCGGCGCGAGCGTGCCGATCTCGTTGTTGGCGGCCATCACCGACACCAAGGCGAGCTCGCTGCGTTTTGCGAGCTCGGTCAAGGTCTCGAGCTCGATCGTGCCCGTGGAATCGACCGGAAGTACGTGCAGGCCGTGGCCGCGCCGCTCGAGCTCGCGCGCGGGCCCCAGGACGGATGAGTGCTCTGTTGCGCCCACGGCCAGTGCCCGTCGATCGGCGCCGTCGTGCAGCACGCCGAAGAGCGCCAGGTTGTTGGCTTCGGTTCCTCCGGACGTGAACACGATCTCGTCTTCGTCGACGGCAAGCGCCGCGGCCACACGCTGGCGGGCATCGTCGAGCAGGTGTCGCGCGCGACGCCCGGAGTCGTGGAGGCTCGAAGGGTTGCCGCTCACCTCGTCCAGCGCAGCCAGAAAGCGAGCGCGTACCTCGGCGCGCATCGGCGTCGTTGCGTTGTGGTCGAGGTAGATGCGCTCCACGGCTAACGCTGCGCGGCGAGCACGCGTCGATAGAGGGCCTCGTAGGCCGAGACGACCTTTGCGCGATCGAAGCGCTCGACGGCCGAGCGTCGCGCGGCTTCGCCCATGGCCAGCGCTCGCGTGCGATCGTGGAGCAGTTGCGCGAGGTGCTCGGCGAAGCGCTCGATGTCGTCGATGTCCGACAGTAGACCCGTCACACCGTGCTCCACGACCTCTCGTACCCCGCCCGCGTCGGTGGCGACCACGGGGGTGCCGCACGACATCGCTTCGAGGGCCGACAGGCCGAACGACTCCGACGAGCTCGACAGCAAGAACACGTCGGCCGGCGCAAGCAGCTCGGGCAACGCGTCGCGCTCACCGAGGAACAGCACGCGCTCGCTGATGCCCATCTCGCGCGCGACTTCGCGGCTCGCTGCCTGGTCCGGCCCATCGCCCACGAGCACGAGCCGCGCCGAGCTTCCCGCGCTTGCCTTTGCGAACGCGCGCACCAGCCACGGGACGCGCTTCACCGGACGGAAATTGCTGACGTGCACGGCGGTCGGTCCGTGAGACTGACGGCACACGCTCGGACTGGCCTTGGCGTCCGGCGAGAACCATGCGGTGTCGACGAAGTTGTGGATCACGTCGATGCCACACGGGCCGCCCATGCCTGGACAAAAGCGCGCGCGCGTCTCGTCGGCCAGCCAGCGCGAGACCGTGGTCACCGCGTCACTGGCCGAGATCACGAACTGTGTCAGCGGGGCATAGGACGGGTCGTTGCCGATCAAGGTGATGTCGGTTCCATGCAGCGTCGTGACGATGCGCGGCGCGGGACGTCCTGTGTCTGCTTGTGCTGCCGAGCGCGCGAGGAACGCGGACACTGCGTGCGGCAGCGCATAGTGTGCGTGCAGGATGTCGAGGCCGCCGGCGCGGTGGACGTTGAGGATCGCGGACGTGATCGCGAGATCGTGCGGCGTCGAGTGGAACAACGGGTACGGAACGCCCTGCGCACGGTGCATCTGCACCAGCCCCGGCGAGCGTGCCAGCCGCGGCGGGACCTCGTGCGAGAACAAATGCACCTCGTGTCCGGTTTCGGCCAGCGAAAGCGCGAGCTCGCTGGCCACGACACCGGACCCTCCATAGGTCGGATGACACAGGATCCCGATGCGCAACGCGTTGGCCACGGCGTCAGTTGCGAAGCTGGTCTTCGAGCAGCACGGAATCCGGCGGGAGCTCGGGCAACTCGTCGACGGCGGCGGAGGTCGAAACGTCGGAGGTCGAAACGGCGGGCTCTGTCTGCGTTGCGGGCGCGGGCTTCGCAGCGGGAGTCAGCAGCACGTCAGCGAGAGTTTCGGCTGGCGGCGCCGGCTTGGTCTCTCGCTTGGGCTTGGACGTGGGCTTGGGCGCGGGCTTGGGTACGGTGAGCGCAGCGCGCGGCGGCGAGGGATAGCGCGCGCTCAACTCGGCATCGCGCGCTTCCTGTGCGATGACCTCGAGCGCGATCAACTCGTAGTCCGTCGCACCCGAGGACTCGGGCGCGTACTCGAAGATCGTCTTGCCGTAGCTCGGAGCCTCGGCCAGCTTGACGTTCTTCGCCACGGCGCGAGTGAAGACGCGACCGGGGAAGTGGGCGCGCAACTCGGCGATCACCTCGCGCGCGAGCTTCGTGCGGTTGTCGTACAGGCACGGAAGGAAACCCGTGATCTCGAGTTTCGGATTCAGGCGGCGCCTCAGGAGCTGCACCACCTCGACCAGCTTGGTCATGCCTTGCAGCGCGAAGAACTCGGTTTGCACGGCGATCACCGCTTCGCAGGCGGCGACCAGCCCATTGACCGAGAGCAACCCGAGACTCGGGGGACAGTCGAGCAACACGTAGTCGGCCGGCGACTCGCCGTGCTTCTCGCGGTGCTCCTTCTCCCACGTGTCCAGCGCATCGCGCAGGATCATCTCGCGACCGAAGGTGTTGGCGAGCTCGAGCTCGGCCCCAGACAGATCGATGTTCGAAGGCAGCAGACTCAGGCGCTCCGTGCGCGACGCACGCAGAGCGCTCGCGAAAGGAGTGTTGCCGAGCAACACCGAGTAGGACGACGGCTCGCCGCTGCGCAGCTGGACATCGAGGTGCAGCGACAGGTTCGCTTGCGGGTCGAGATCGACCAGCACCACACGCCGACCCAACCGCGCCAGAGCGGCGCCGAGATTCACGGTGGTGGTGGTCTTGCCAACTCCACCCTTCTGGTTGATCAGCGCGATCCGACGCATTTCGCGGCGGATTCTACTCAACCGAGCGCGCTCGTCCGCTTGGAACTACAAGAGGATCGACGGATCTCCCAGGGCCAGCGGTCCGAGCGCGAGCAAGGGCTCGCCGAAACGTACGCCGATGCGCTCCCCGAAGAAGCGCGCGCGCGTTTCCATGCGCGACAGGATGTCCGCGCCGAACAAGAAGTGCTGGCCACGATCGCTGTCATTGCCTGGCGCGAGTTGGCTGGCATAGCAGCGCACCAGTTCACACTTGCGCTCCCACACGGGTCCGATGTCGACCACCAAGGTCGGTTCGAAGGGAACGTGTCCCATGAAGCTGAAGAAGCGCTTTGGCCGTCGCGCGGGAGCGGATCCGTCGAGTTCCGCGAGGCGCGACAGACCGGCGAGATACCAAGCCTGACGTGCCAACCAGCCCGTCGCGGCGTGGTCGGGGTGCAAGTCGTCGGTGTGCTGGGCGATGACCACCTCGGGGGCGGTCTCGCGCATCACGCGCGCCAAGCGCTCACGTGCCTCGACCGTCGGTGTCACGCGCCCGTCGGGTTGCTCCAGGTTGGTCCGCAGCGCCAAGCGCATCTGCAAGTTGGCCGCGGCCGTCTCGGCGGCGCGATCGGCGGCGCTGCCGCGTGTGCCCAGCTCCCCGCGAGTGAGATCCACGATGCCCACTGCTCGCCCGGCGTCACACCAGCGCAAGATCGAACCTCCGACACAGATCTCGGCGTCGTCCGGGTGGGCCGCGATCACCAGCACGTCGAGTTTCATTTCGTCTCTCTCGGGGGTGCCTCGAAGCTCGCGAGCAGATGACCCTCTGGCATCGCGGTCATGCGCTCGAACAACTCGCCGATCCAATCCGTACCCCAGCGCGCGACGAACGGCAACGGGCCGAGAATCCGCTCCTGCAACTCTCCGCGTGGGCACAGCGTGTTGCCAGCGCGGCGCAACAGGCGCTTGCCTCGGCCGCGACGGTTGGCGTCGACGCGCTCGGCCTTCTCACAGATCTTCTCCACCAGCGAGCGAATCTGGTCCGCGGTACGCGGCAGGTTCGCGGCGAGCCCGCGGTCGAGCTCCGCCAATTGCGCCTTGCGCGCCACGAGTTCCTTGGCTGCGCGCGCGGCGATCTCGCGCAGCTCGACCACGACTTGAGGGGCAGGCGTGTCGTCTTGGTCGACGAGGACGCGTGCGCGCGATTCGATCACGTTGCCCGCCGTCACACCGAGTTGCGCCAGCGCTTCGGCGGTCTCGGGCTCGATCAACGTGCAAGACCAGCGAGGGACGGCCGCGGTCGATGGCACGCCGCACGCAGCTCGCAGCGGACCCAATTGCGCGAGGTACTCCAGTTCGCCCCAGCCGCCGACGTACGCCACCGACGGCAACACGCTGTCTTGGACCAGAGGTCGCAAGAGCGCTCCCGGTGACCACTCGAGCGGCGCGTCCACGATCTCTGCCGCCAGCTCGGTCGCCGTGCGCGAACCTTCCTCGCCTTCGTAGCGGAAACCCTCACCGCCGAGTCGCAGCGCGTGACGCCCGTGCTGGTCCACTCGGAACAAGAGCGCGGCGTTCGCGCTTTCGATCGCAGGTCTCAGGCCGAGTTGAACGAGCACGCGCTCTCCCTCGGCCAACGGTTCTGCGATCGGTTGCGCGGAGATGCGCGCGAGAGCTCGCGACATCGGGGTGCGTATCCAGTCGGGCTCGAGCACCACCAGACCGAGTGGGCCGAGCAAGTCCGTCAAGGCGCGAGTGGTTGCTGTAGCGAACGACTCGTGCTCGCGCGGCATGAAGGCGTCTAGTGCGTCGTCCAAGTGCGCGTGCTGTGGCATCGCACGTCGCACAGCCTCTCGCACTGCGCCGAGCTTGTGCTTTTCCTCTTCGAAGCGAATGCGCGAGAGCGGCTGACGGCCCGAAGAGAGTCCAGCGAGGGCCACGCGCTGCAGGTCGAGATTCTCGTTGAGCAACCACGCGTGATGCACTTCGGCGACGTCGTGGTCGTCGGCGTGGTTCCAAAAAAGCGGCGCGACGGGGCGTTCCCACGCTTGTGACAGGGAGCGAGCGAGTCTGATCGCGTGCAGCGCCTTGAACAGCGAGTACAGCGGACCTCCGAGCAATCCCGGTTGTTGACCAGTGACCACGCAGCTCGATCCAGGCCGCGCCAGCGCGCGCAGCGCATCGAGAACTGCGACGTTCGGCGCGAACGCCGCGAGGTGCTGCTCGAGTGTCTCGGAGAGTTCGCGACGGTCGTCGAGATCCAAGCGATCATCGAGAGCCGCGATGTCTTCGAGGCGGGTCGCGAAACGGAATCGCGGGATCTGCGACGCGACGCGAGCGAAGTCGGAGAGGCCAATCGCGGAGCTCGGCAGGATCTCGAACGACAGCATGGCGCGTTCCGTCAGCGCACAGCGCCGAGCGCCGCGGTGATCTCACGGATCATCGTGTCGAGTGCGTCGCTGGTCGCACGTTGCCAGGGCTTGCCACGATGTTGCGCGTCGCGGTATGCGAACGTGATCCCGCGCGAGGAGTTGACCAGTGCTCCCAGCGGCGGACCCGACGCGGACGAAGTGAAGGCGCCGACGACATCGCTCGCGCTCGCGCCTTGAGCGCCGTAGCCCGGCAACAAGAAGGGAGTGCGGGGCATGCGCTCGCGGAAGGCCCGCAATTCCGCTCCGTGGGTCGCACCGACGACCGCGCCAATGCTGGACCAACCGCTTTCCCCCACCAAGTCCGCGCCCCACTGCTTCACCTTGTCGGCGACCAGGAAGGACAGCTCTGGTTCACCATGGCGCTGGAAGTCCGCGCTGCCTTTGTTCGACGTTCGGACGAGCACGTACGCGCCAGTACCGCTGCGCCGGCACGCGCTCAGGAACGGGTCGATCGAGTCCGCGCCTAGGAATGGGCTGAGCGTGACCGCGTCGCACAGGTGCTCACGCTCGCCCGGAGTCGAACCCTCCAGGAAGGCGGTCGCGTAGGCCGCAGCCGTGGATGCGATGTCGCCACGCTTGACGTCCCCAATGACCAACAGGTTCGCGCGGTGTGCGTGGCACACGACACGCTCCCAGGCCTGGGCTCCGTCGGCGCCGAGCACCTCGAAGAACGCGGATTGCGGCTTCACCGCCGGGACGCGCTCAGCGATCAGGTCGATCACCTGACAACAAAAGTCCCCCACCCGTTGCGCGCGTCGAGCGCGCGAGCAATGGACATCGCGCGCGTCGTCGAACTCGCTGGGCAAGAGCTCGAGGTGCGGGTCGAGTCCGACCAGGCAGGCGTTGCCACAGCGAGCGATGGCGGCATTCAGACGGTCGGCGAAATTCCGAGTCATGGGCGACGACCACGGATCGTAGCGTCCCGCGAGGGTGCGCCTCGACGGGTCCGACGCTCGTGCCCGCGCCCGCCTGGGCTCGCTGCGCCGTGCATTTCAACTCAAGCCACGCGGGAGAGCCTTCGGCGCGGCGCTTGGCACGTGGTCCTTGAGCCTCAAGAACTCGCGCGCCACGGCGTCGGCGAGCGGCCAACCGCGATCGGTCAAGCGCCAGGTTCCCTCGGTGCATTCCAGCCACCCGCCGTCGCCCATGCGGCGCGCGATTTCCAAGGCTGGATCAGCCGCGTCCGACCAGTCCGGAATGCCCGCGCGCGTCCAGGCCTCGTCCGCTCGCAGGCCTTCCGACAGCCGCAAGCCGAGCCACCAGGTTTCACCCAAGCGAGCCCACGGCCCTGGCGCTTCATGCCAGGCCTCCGCGCTGCTGCCCTCCGCCATGCGCCGTCGATACTCCCCCAACGGCTTCAGATTGCCGAAGCGACGCCCGCGGATCTTGCTGACCGCCGAGGGGCCCACTCCGAGGTACTCACCGTTGTGCCAGTAGTTGACGTTATGGGCGCAAAAGAGACCATTTGATGCGAAATTAGACACCTCGTACGCGGGGAGTCCGGCGCGCCTGAGCCGCGCTCGGGTCCACTGAAAGAACTCGAGCTCAGCCTCGTCGTTCAAGGCCCGCACCCGACCCTGTTCCAGCCAGCGCCGGAAGAGCGTGTCCTCCTCGAAGGTGAGGTTGTACGCGGAGAGGTGGTCAGGGCCCAGCGCCAGTATGCGCTCGAGGTCCGCTTGCCAATCGGAAAGAGCCTGGCCTGGGATGGCGTAGATCAGGTCGAGATTGACCTGCAGGTGGCCAACCGACCGAGCCGCTTCATAGGCTCGGAAGCTCTGTGCCACCGAGTGCACCCGGCCGAATAGCTCCAAGGTCTCTGCGCGCAGGCTTTGGAACCCGATCGAGAGCCGCGTCACCCCCAAGTCCGCGAGGCAACGGACCTTCTCCGCGTTCAAGCTCTCGGGATTGCACTCGACCGTCACTTCGCGCGCGGAGCTCGAGAAGCCGCTGCGCCGCTCGAGCGTCCCAAACAGCCGCTTCAGCTGGTCGATCCCGAGCAGACTCGGCGTGCCGCCGCCGACGAAAACCGTCCGAGGATGCTCTGGCGCCCGCTCTCGGATCTCATGCTCGATAGCGTCCAGCGTGCCGGCGACGTTCTGCCCTTCGGCCGGTACCGAGTAGAAGTCGCAGTAGTGGCACTTCGCCTCGCAGAATGGCAGGTGCACGTAGAGCGGAGTCCCTCGCGGCGCGCTCAGCGAGAGTTCGTCATCCCGCTGAGTCGTGCGCGTGGTCATCCGTCATTCACCGCCCATGACATTGTAGAGCTTGCGGAGGGCATCTCGCTCGATCTGTCTCACGCGTTCACGGGTGAGACCGACGATCTTGCCGATCTCCTTGAGCGTCAGCGGCTCCGCGGCATCGTCACCTAGACCGTAACGCAGGCGCAGAATCGTCGCCTCCCGCTCGTCGATGACTTGCAGCAGACCGTCGAGCCTACGCAGGAGATCCTCATCGAGTAGATGCTCGTCCGGACTCTTCGAGTTGATGTCCTCTACGGTTTCCTGGTGCATCGTCAAGCGGTCCAGGGAGACCTGCGCGCCCAAGCTCGAGGACTGGATCGTGCGCTTCAGGAGCGGCCAGCTCTCCTCGGGGATGCCCAGCTCAAGTGCCACTTCCTCCACAGTCGGCGCGCGACCGAGCGAGAAAGTGAGCTCGTGACTCACGACGCGCCACTTGGAGATCATCTCGGCCATGTAGCTCGGCACGCGCACGGATTTGACGGTGTTGACGAGCGCTCGGCGGATGGACTGCTTGATCCACCACGTGGCGTATGTGCTGAACCGGCATCCGGCGTCGGGGTCGAACTTCTCGACGGCTTTCACCAGGCCGATGTTGCCCTCCGCGATCAGGTCTTGGAGGGAGAGCCCGCGTTCCGCGTAGATCTTGGCGATCGAGACCACCAGGCGCAGATTTGCACGGATCATGTGCTCACGGGCCTGCGCATCACCACGCTGAATCCGACGTGCCAACTCCCGCTCTTGCTCCGCCGTCAAGAGGGGTGTTTCGTTGATCTCGAGGAGATAGGTCTCCAGACAGCGTTCGGCAGAAATGGCGGGCTCCTGGGTGAGGCTGGGTGGGTTCCCGAGCGGCGTTCCCATCGTCGTTGGTCACCCTCGTTCTTGAGCGCGGGCGGTGGATTGCCCCGGATCCCCGGAGCGCTGGGTCGCGACGCTGTTTCGAGCCAAGAAGTCTGCTACTCTTCCCGACGTCCTCTCGCAAACGAAACTACCCAGTGGCACCCGAGCGCCCTCTCGAAGAGACCATCCCCGAGGCAGCCTTCGTCGAGTTGCTCCAAGAGCACTCCGGGTCGTTCATCGCCATCTGCAATGCGCTCTCGGACCGCCCGGAGGATCGGTGGTCGAAGCGTCACTTCCAGCAGCTCGCTTCGGAAGCTCACACGCTCGAGTCGTTTCTCGATGACCATGGAGCGAAGTTCAATCGGAGCTTCAGCCTCGTTCGAGAGCTAGCGGCCTCCGTGCGCTGGCTGGCGTTGGTCGGGGTCAGCATCACCCATCTCGAGAGTCGGCTGGAGAGCTACGGATTGCCGGCTGTGCTCGGGACGTCAGACGTCGCGCTGGTCAACGCGTCCTTCGTATCGACGAAGCGTCGACTCGCCACCTGGCTCGCGCGGCTCTTTCAGAGCCAGCGCAGTGAGCTCGAGCGATTGGGTTTGACCTGGCTCGACAAGCGCCTGCCCGATGAGGGCTTAGCGCCCGTTCGTACCCGACTGCGGCTGCCGCGGAACGTCGGACAAGAGGAGATCACCGACGAGTCGTTGCGGATCGCAGAGGTTGCGTCGAAGTACCTCGCTTCCTGCGGCATGTTCGAAGCCATCGGTGTGCAGCGCATCACAGACCCGCAAACGCGTCACACGCGCTTGCGTGCGACCTGCAAGGAGGAACAGGCTCGTGTCTACGAGGCCACGGTGCACAACCTCCAGTCGATGTACGACACCTACATCAAGAACACTGTGACGGAGGGCCGGGACGAGCGCCTTCCCCGGCTGCGTGGGCACCTGTCAGCGGCGCTTCATCTGCTCGAGTCCGTGACGTTTCTGAGCCACTTCGTCGAACGCTACGAGCTCGACGCGCGCACCGGCGGCGCGGCGGCGGAGTGCATCGCCAAGCTGGTATCACGAGCTGACGCGGAGGACCTTATCCTCAACGAGCTGCTGTTCTGGGCCAACGAGCTTCTCCAGCGCGGTCGCGCCACTGCGGAGGAGCTACTCACCGCCTACATCAACCTCCAGGAGTTGCGCGTCGAGTTGCCCGACAACTTGCGTCTCCATGCTCGCCCCGCCGCGCTGATCGTGAACATCGTCGGACGCTACGGGACGCCGGTCGACATGGAGGTTGCGGGACACCGCTGCAACGCCGGGTCGATTCTCGAGCTGTTGGTGGCGGTAGGCTCCAACCCAGATGCCCGCAGCTACGTCTTTCGTGGTGACATCCATCCGCTGCGCGACATTGCAGCGCTGTTCGAGAGCAGTCTCGGCGAGGACGGTCTCGAGAACTTGCCGGACGCGCTTCACTACCTGCGTTCCAGCTAAGGTTGTCGGAGGCCCTGGGAAAGCCACGGCCTCGACGTCTTGGGCCAACCAGGTGAGTGCACGCTCAGCACTGGGAGTTCGTATCGCCAGTTCTCGCGAGCTCCGAGCGCGAGCTAGCGCCCGCAACCCGACGCTGAGCTTTCAGCGAAGAGCACGGCGTCAGCGCGTCAACCCGGCCGAAGTTCCTGTTGGTTGTCGCCGATGCTGACGCGCGAGGCGCGAGGGCCCTCGGTATGAGAGGCTCAGACGCCGAGGAAGAGCCGGTCGGCGAGCATCGGAGGTAGGCCAGCCGCTCGAATGCGGTGGGCTTCGCGCTCGATGTCGTACGGAATGCGATGAATCGCGACGCGACCGACCTCCGCGTCATAGGTGGCATACGCCGTTCTAGGATCCTCGTCCCTGGGCTGGCCCACGCTCCCCACGTTCACCAGGGCGCGCTCGACGTCCGCCAGGTCCACTTCGCTCTCGACCGTGTATGCGGTGCGGGTCGGGTCGTCTCGCAATCTCAGAAGCGTGACGGGGACATGGCTGTGCCCCACGAAGCAAATCGGGAGCGGCATCACGTCCAAGGACGGGTCCGCATCCTCGGGAGTTTGGATGTAGTCGAACAGCTCCGGTCGGAAGAGCGTTCCGTGGGCCACGGAGCAGTGCTCGAGATGCCGTGCGTACGGGAGCCTGCCGAGCCACTCTCGATCGGCGCGCGACAGACGAGTCTGAGTCCAGAGCACCGCCTGCTTCGCGTACGCATTGAAGTACAGCATGTCGAGGCGATCGATCGCAGCAGCGTCATGGTTGCCGAGAACGACGGAAACCTCGGCATCGCGGAGGATCTTGATGCACTCGGTCGGCGCGGCGCCGTATCCCACCACGTCACCGACCGAGAGGATTCGATCCACTCCGTCGCGACGCAGGCACTCCATCACGGACTGGAGGGCCGAGAGGTTGCCGTGGATGTCACCGAGGATGCCGTACTTCATGCTGCGCGACGCGGAAAGAGCACAAGGAACGCGGCCGCAACGGCCGCCACCCCGATGCTCCATGGAGCCAACCCGGAGCTCATTTCGACGGGCCCGAGCCCGAGGCTCAAGCTCCCAGGCGGACTCGCTGAGCCGACATACTTGCCTACCAGGCCATGGAGAAGCGCCGGAACGACCCAGAATCCGATGAGCAGCGCTTGTGCGGAGACCGCACGTCCGGCGCCGCCCTCCACCAGGGCCAAGCACGCGAGAACGAACGCTACGGCAGCCGCACGGGGCCAGGCCAGATGCTCCACACAGCTGAGGGCGGCGGCGACGCCGAGCGCTCCTAGCGCTGCGCCACGGCGCCACATCCGGGGCAGGCGGTCGCTCCACCAGCGGTTGGAGTCGAACGACAGCACGATCGACAGCGCAGTCAGCTCCAAGATCATCGATCGACCCGTGGACCCCGGGAGCAGCCATCCCGAGGCTACGGCTGCTGCAACCAACGCGGTGGAACCTCGGGGTGTACGGAGCCGCGCGAACTGTCCCATGTCCCCTATCTAGCGAAGAACAGCGCGACATTCCTCGTTTCAGGCGCAACTTCGGGGATGATCCGACGGTCTTCTTGAACTCCGGGCCGATCAGCGGGATCGTTGTGTTCATCCGCTCTCCTTCCACGATATGTTGTGGAAGACAGAGAAGTGTTCCACGTGGAACAAAGACAAGGAGCCAGCATGGAACGTCGATTGGGCAAGGGTCTCGGTTCGCTCCTAGGCACCGACACCGCAGGCGCAGGCGCCCTTGAGCTAGAGCTCACCGCCATCGAGCCGAATCCGTTTCAACCACGGAAGAGCATGGACCCCTCGGGGCTCGAAGAGCTGCGCGATAGCATTGCGGCTCACGGCGTGCTCCAGCCGATCGTTGTGAGGAAATTGGAGGGTCGTTATCAGCTCGTTTCGGGCGAACGCCGCTGGCGTGCTTCGCGGCTCGCCGGGCTGGAGAGAATTCCGGCCATCGTGCGCGAGGTCGTCGAAGACAGCGAGATGCTCGAACTGGCGCTGGTCGAGAACGTCCAACGACGCGACCTGGATCCGATTGAGCGGGCCCGGGGATTCCACGCGTTGATGCAGGCGCTGGGCATCACTCAGGAGGCAGTTGCGGTCAAGGTCGGACTGAAACGTGCGACCGTCGCCAACCACCTGCGCTTGCTCGAGCTTCCCTCAAAAGCGCAGGATGCGGTTGGGAGAGGTTTGATATCGATGGGGCATGCCCGTGCATTGTTGGGCCTGCCGAGCCACGAAGAGATCGAGCAGTTGATGGAGAAGTGTGCGCGGCTCGACCTCTCCGTTCGGGAGGTAGAGCGAATCGTGCGCGAACGGGCGCAGCGCCCGACCGTCGAGCAAACTCAGACGCCCGCGGGGCGTGCGGCATGGATGGCACAGGCCGAGCGCCGCGTCCAGGATGCGCTGGGTGCCCGAGTGGGGATCGAGTGCGATGAACAGTTTCGCGGCAAGATCCAGATCGAGTTTTCAGACAAGCAGCAGCTCAATCGAATCTTGGACTCGCTCGCCCCGTTGCCAGAGGTTCGGTAGCGCGCGCCTCACCCGACGGTGCCGCAAACTACTCGCGCGAAATCGCCACGATTCCGACGGGAGAGGCCGGGCGGCCTGGGGCATCCTGGGACTGTGCGGCTGCGGCGATCGCTCGAACGACGTCTAGTCCCTGCTCGACGACCCCGAATACGACGCGGGTGTCATCCCACTCATGGTGGTCTTCCGTCAGGAGCGTGAAGCGACTACCGAGGCTCTCCGCCGGAAGCGCACCTTCAGCGGCGGACAACGACCCAGCGAAGTGAAACAGACCAGAGTCGATCTTGGGCAGAGTCCGATCTGCGCCGCCCTGGCCCCAACTGGCGACCTGGGCTGCGTCCTTCGAGTTCGGATCGCCCCCGTCGACTCCAACTAGGGGGTCAATATGGTGGAACTTGACGCCAATATAATACCCGCTTGAAACGGCGTCCAGGAAGTTCTCGACGTGCCTTGGCGCACGATCGGGGAACAGCGCCACCACGATGTCACCCAGATCCGTCTTGATCCGAACTCGAGGCGCGTCTACCGCCGCGGGCGGATTGGCGAAGATCCCCGGGTACTGCTTTTCAAACTCCGCTCGGGCCGAGAGACTGGCGCGCCACGCGTCCACCATCGAGGTGGCCTTGCCACCGACCGTCCAAGTGGTGCTGCACAGGAAGTGGGTGGGGTGCTTGGTCTTGATCTCGGCGAGAATCCCATCAGCGGCCGCGTAGTCCCGGTGCGATGCCAGGGCTCGAGCCTGCAGCCACAACATCCAGGGACCGGCGTCGGTGGACGAGAGCTCGCTCGAAAGCGACTCGAAGACCGCCGCATCGGCGCCGGGCAAGCGCGAGGCGGCGTCGGGCACGGTGCGCTCCGAGACCTTGTTCCAACTCTCGTCGCGCGCCCGCCGCTGCTTCTCCTTCTGCTGGTGGGAGAACAGGATCCAACCCGAAACGAGCGCGAATAGAACCGCGCCGTGGATCCAGTACTTCTGGACGAAGCGCTCGAAGGGGGACCGCTCTGCGAGCGGAGCGAGGGTCACTGCAGTCGCACTCTTGTGCGTAGGCGTAGCCATGGGTTGCTTTGAGTCTGGGTTCGACGAACGACTTCGCGGAAGGGCCAGCCCGGAACAGAGGCCGTCGGTCCAGTCGAACGGCCCCGCAGTATAGGAAGTTCAGTGGGGGCCACAACCGGACGCGGTGTGCCCGCGCGTACCGAGGAGATACTCTCGCCGCCCGCCTACCTTGCTACGCTGACGGGTCGACCAGGCTTCCTCCGGTCGGCCCGGCGTGCGCCGCCGACCTGAACCAGGACTTCATCAGCCCCCTTTTCGCCGCCATGCGCCACTGCGTCCCTCTCGCGATCCTCGCCTGCCTGCCTTGGTCCATTGCCGCGGCTCCGGTTCCGCTGACTGCGAGCATCACCTCCCAGGACGACAAGAAGGCCGAGTTCGAGAAGAAGCTGGCCGAGGCGGAGGGCAACGTCCAGAAGCTCTGGAAAGTCTACGACTGGTGTGATGCCCACGGACTCGAGAAGGACGGGCGCACCGTCCTGCGCAAGATCCTCAAGGTCGACGACAGTGACAAGAAGGCGCACGAGCTTCTCGGGGAGATCGAGTTCGAGGGGAAGTGGTTCCCCAACCAAAAGAAGGTGGACGAGTACAAGCAGAAGAAGCTCGAGGACGAGGCCAAGAAGTCGGGCAAGGTCGTTTACAACGGCGAGATCGTCGACCCGGCCGACGTGGAGAAGCTCAAGAAAGGGCTGAGGAAGCTCGAGGACGGCCGCTGGGTCGACGCCGAGGAACACAAGCGCTTGACCGAGGGGTGGGTGCGCCAAGACGCGGAGTGGGTTTCGCCGGCGGACGCACCCAATATCGACAAGGGACTTTGGAAGTGCGGCGACAAGTGGCTGCCCATTGCCGAGGCCGACGCTTTCCACGCTTCGATCGAAAGCTGTTGGCGAATTCCCAACGAGCACTTCTTCCTCTACACGACGTGCAAGCGCGAGGTTGCGATCAGCGCTCAACAGGAGTGCGACCGGGCGCTGGCGCAGTTCGCACGCGTGGTCGGCAAGGCGCCGACGGCCGTCGTGCCCGTGTTGGTTCTCAAGAACGCCGACGAATACAACAACTTCGCGAGCTCCAACGGCGTGGAACTCCGCGGTTTCTCGTCGATCCATGGCGCGACGATGGCGGAGATCTGGAACATCCCGCTGCAGGCCGGGATGACCAGCGGTGGGATGTGCTTCCTCGATCCCACGAACGACAAGGCGATCTTCGGGCCAATGTACGTGCGCCACGCTGCAGCCCAATCGCTGATGGAAGCGCTCGATCCGAGCCCCAAGACGCTGGCCGCACTTGTCGCTCAGAAGCCCGGGTTGACCCCCGAGGATTGGTGGAAAGAGAAGCAGTTCCCGACTTGGTTCCGCTACGGGGTGTGCGTGTACGTCGAGCGCTACATCGTCGACCAGTTCGTGCGCGCGGGTGGCAACCCCAATTGGCTCAAGGAGTGGTCGATTCAGAACATCACCAACAAGGGTGGCCTCGACGCTCTGGACGCCATCTTCTCTGCCGAGCTGTCGCTCAATGACGTTCCGAAGTCGCAGAAGCTGCTCAACCAGCTGGGCCTGGTCATGGCCTTCGTCGTCGACGGCAAGTGCGCGCCAGTCGTCAAGGAACACGGCGCACTCAAGGACGCCATGCGGAGCGACAAAGACATCAAAGCTCCCTTGAAGGCGCTCGAAGCCGCGATTCGCAAGAACGAGGACGCGCTGCGCAAGTTCGCAGGCATTTGACGCGCTTCCACACGAGAGGACACCAACCCCACATGTTCGTCTCCGCCCTGATCGGGATCGCGGTCGCGCAATCGCCGACGAGCACGGATGTCCTGCACCCGCGCGACTCCGTGCTTTTCGTTGCCCTTCCCGAGGTTGCTGCGACTCTGCAGGCCTACGAACGTGCACCACTGGTGCAGATGATGCGCGATCCCGACGTACTGGCGTCGGTTGCGAAGCTCGAGCAGGCGCTCGGTGTGGATCTCACCCAGGGCCTGGATCAAACGCTGGCGGACCTCGGCATTCCAACCAGTCAGGAGAGCCGTGGCATCGACGCGGCCATCGCTCCGCTGCGCACTCTGCGTTCCCTCTCATTGTCGCTGTCGGTCCACGAGGACCGGCCAGGCGAGATCAGGGCCGCGCTGGAGCGCATGGCCCGAACGCAGCGCGAGCTGCTCGACATCGAAGAGGCCATCGACCAGTTCGACGCGCAGCATTCGGTCTTGCCCAAGTCCCTGAGTGAACTAGCGCTCCCGTCCGAACTCTCTCAAGACGAGTGGGGGCGCGGGTATCGGTTCGACGCTGCAGAGGACGGAACGTATCAACTGCGCTCGCTTGGTTCCGATGGAGCCGTCGGCGGAGAAGGCGAGGCCATCGACGTCGGTGCCGACTTCGATCAGGCGGATTGGTTGGCCGACGAAATGCGCCGCCGCTGGAGCCTCCTTGTCGTGGCGGAATGCACTTCCGCGCAGTCAGCGGAGCAGGCGCTGGCGTTCGCTCAAGGTGCCATGCGGTGCACCTTCGACGGCGAAGCGCGAACCGTGAAGTTCCGCGGTGCGAGCGCCGAACAGCGCGCTTTCCACACACAGTTGCCGTTCGAGGTCTCGGGCTGGTCCGTGCGCGATGGAGAGTGGGTCCTACTCGGACTCGGTCGCGAGCAAGTTGATTCGGTACTGGCGCGAGCCGTGCCCTCGACGAACGCCGCGAACAGCCAGACGCACCGGGTCGAGCGCAGCGGCGGAGCCGTGAGTGGACCGGTGATCGCGCGCGGCGCAACGAACACGCGCCTGTTGAGCGACTTGCTCGACGGTCTCGAATTGGGAGCGCTGAGCGCCGGACTCTCGAACGTGTTGAACTCGAGCGCGACAGCTTGCGAGTTCCGCATGCAGATCTCGGGCGAGCGCTTCATCACGGACATCGTCACGCTCGGCGCCAGCGAGGCCTCGTGGACGTCCGCGATCGGCAACGCGCCTGCGCCCAAGGCGAGCCTCGCGTTCGTGCCGGGCGACGCGGCCGGTGCGATCGTGGCGCACGTGGACGGTAGCGCATTGCACCGCCAATTCGTCGCAGCGCTGGGGTTCGACTCCGACGCGAGCGCTCGAGACTCGTTCGAGCAGCTGCAGAGCAAGCACGGCTTCGACCTCGAGCGCGACGTGTTCGGCAATCTCGCCGGCGGCATGTCGATGCACGTCATGCCGATCTCGACACTGGGCGCGCCGAACGTGGTGCTCTCGTTCGAGCTGGCCGATCGCGCGGCGTTCGAAAAGGGAATCCGCGGGCTCGTGGCCGCGCTCGAGGAGTCGAACGCGAGCGGCGTGCAAGTGCGCGCGTCCGAGTACCGCAAGATCCCGACCTGGGAGTTCAAGTCGCCCGACGAGCAACCGAGCCCGGTGTCGATCTCGCCGACGCTGGCGCTCGTCGGAAATCGGGCGCTGATCACGCTGACGTCGCTCTTCGCCAAGCGCGAGATCAAGCGCTTGGCCGGCGAGGAGCCGAGCGCGCCCCACGCGCTGGCAGCGCGAACGGACATCCCTCCGGAGGCCGGCGTCGTAGGCTCCATGGACTGGAGCGCGATGTTGGCGAGTGTCTACAAGGCCGCCCGCGGCGCGCTCGCCCTCGCCGGCGGCATGGTCGACTTGCCCATCGACATGGGACAGTTGACCGCTGCGCTTCCCGAGAAGCCCGAGACGTTCACGCGCTTCTTCAAGCCGACGCTGTTGTGGGGGAGAGCGATCGACGGCGCCTACCACGTGCACTGGGAAGCTTCCTTCGGTCCGGAGACCTGGACTGGCCTGGTGGCGCTCGGCGCGGCGGGCGTGTCGGCGTTCCGCACGAACTTGGAGGACGCACGAACGGAGGCGGTCGAGCCGGACGCCACTCGGTCCGCGGAGCTCGACGCGACACGCGCCGCGCTCGAGCTGCTCAGCTCGCGCCTAGCGGTGTTCAAGATCGACCAGGGACACTTCCCTCCGACGCTCGACACGCTGAGCAAGCCCACGGCGAGCTATCCCGACGGGTTCCTCGACGGTCTGCCAGTGCCGCTCGACGGCTGGTCGCGCGCGTTCGCGTTCGAGCGCGGCGCCGACGGCGAGACCTACCGACTCTGGTCGTTTGGCTCCGACGGAGTCGACGCGCGGGGCGCGGGTGACGACGTGATCGCACCGTAGGTTCGAAGTGAACGCGCGACGGACGTTCAAGCGCGCGCGTCGACGTCTCGGCGGTGTGTTGCTGCGCAGCGTCGGTCCGCAAGCGCTCACGTGGCTCTCGGGCACGTGGAAGAAGGACATCGCCGGGCTCGGTCACCTCGACGCCGCGCTCGCCGGCAACGGCTTCCTGATCGCGATGTGGCACGGTCGCATGATCGTTCCCGTCGAGGCCTTTCGGAACTGTGGCTGGAACGTGCTCGTCAGCCCGAGCGAGGACGGCGATCTGTCCGAGGGCATGCTGCAGCGTTTCGGGTTCAAGGTGGTGCGCGGCTCCTCGAGCCGCGGCGGTGCGCGCGCGCTGCGAGAGATGTTGGCACTGCTCGACACCGGCGCGGTGGTCGTGATCACGCCCGACGGCCCGCGTGGACCGATGCACTCGATGAACCCCGGCTTGGCGTGGATGGCGCGTGCCACGGGCCGTCCAGTGATCCCGTTCGGCAACGCAGTCGATCGCGCTTGGCACCTGGGGAGCTGGGACCGTTTCACGATCCCCAAAGTCGGGGCACGCATCGCGCTGACCTACGGAGCTCCGATCCACGTCGCGCGCACGGGGGGCGAGGAAGAGCTCGCACGCAAGACCGAGGAGATCCGCGCGGCGTTGCTCGCGCTCGAGCGCGAGAGCTTCGCCCGCTTGGGCGTGGAGCCCGACTTTTGATCCGCGTCGGCCCCGCTGGTTGGTCCTACCCCGACTGGGAAGGCATCGTGTATCCGCGGCACAGGGGGGCAGCCTTCCATCCGCTGCGGCACCTTGCGCACTTCGTCGACTGCGTCGAGATCAACAGCACGTTCTACGCGTTGCCCGCCGAGCAGCATGTCGTGGCGTGGACGCGCGTGCTCGAAGGGCGGCCCGAGTTCGTGTTCACCGCCAAGCTGCACCGCGACTTCACGCACGGACCCTGGCCGAGCGACGAGAGCCACGCCCAGCGCCTGGCGCAGGCCTTCGAGGCGGCACTCGCGCCGCTCACGAGCTCTGGCCGGCTCAAGGCCCTGCTGGCGCAGTTTCCGGTGACCTTCCAGCACGGTGGAGCCGAACTGCGGCGCCTGGGCGCGATCCGACGCGCGCTTCACCAGCAGCGCTTGATCGCCGAAGTGCGGCACGCATCGTGGTTCACCCCTCCGGCGCTCAGCGCGCTGCGCGGACTGGGATACTCCGTCGCCCACATCGACCTGCCCGCGGCGTGGAACCACCCGCCGACCTGGTTCCCCAGCGACGGACCGATCGGCTACCTGCGGCTCCACGGGCGCAATGCGAGCGCTTGGTTCGATGCGCGCGCTGGCCGCGACCAGAAATACGACTACCTGTACTCGGAGCGCGAGATCGGTGAGCTGGCGCAGCGCACGCAACGCATCGCGGCGGAGCACGACGAGACTTTCGTCGTCACCAACAACCACTTCACGGGCAAGGCGATGGTCAACGCGCTCGAATTGATCGCCAAGTTGCGAGGCCACGCGACGCTCGCGCCGGCGGAGCTGGTCCACGCCTATCCACGGTTGCAGGCGTGCGCCCGCCACGCCGGACAGCAAGAGCTCTTCTGATCGCGACTGCTGCTTGTCGCGCTGCTGTGCGCGCGGTGCAATGCGTGTCGCCATGGCTCGGATCTGCCGCAAGCTCGCCGTGATGTGCTTCGCACTCTGCCTCTTCACGCTCGTCGTGGAGTTGGTGGCGCGCGCGGCGGAGCCTGGCCCGATGCAGTGGTTCGACCAATCTCCCTACGAGAAGACCACGACGCTACCGCACGTGCATCGCAAGCGCGCGCGGGCGCAATGGGACGGCTCGTTCTACGGGATCAACAAGCGTGGATGGCGCGGGCCCGAGTACGAGCCCAGCTTCGCGCCCGAGGAGTTCCGTGTCGTCGCCATCGGCGACTCGTGCACCTTCGGCAAGGCGGTCGAGGAGAGCGAAAGTTGGCCGCGGCAGTTCGAGGCGCTGCTCCAACGCGAACTCGGCTCCGCGCGCACGGTGCGTGTCGCGAACCTCGGCGTGAACGGTTATTCGGGCCGCGACTACCTCGAGGTGCTGCGCACGCAGGCGCTCGAGGTGCGGCCCCACCTGGTCGTGATCGGCTACAACATCAACGACTTCCCCAACGTCGTGAAGAAGGTCGACGCCCAGGTGTTCCAGGGTGGCTCGAACTTGCGCTCCAACGTGCCCTACGAGTTGCGCGAGCAACTCAGTCGCCTGGCCTCGTTCCGTTGGTTGCGTTCGTTCTACTACGACATGAACCGCGAGCGCGACTTGCAGCGCGTCGAGGACGTGGCGCGCAGCATTGGAGACGCGCAGACGACGGCGCCGGAGGTGCTGCTCGAGGAGGGCCAGCGGTTGCGCGAGGTCGTGGAGGAATGCTCGACGATCGGCGCGCGCGTCGCGATGTTCCTCTTTCCCTACGAGAGCCAGGTGTACCTCGAGGAGTACTCGCATGCACCGCTCGACGGCGCGCGCTCGATCGCGGAGCCGCTGGGCATCGCCTATCTGGACTTGGTCGAGTCGTTCCGCGCCGAGGCGCGCAGCGCGACTCCCATGAAGCGCCTGTTCAACCGCGGTGATCGCTATCACCCCAACGCCGACGGATACGCCTTGGTCGCACGCGGCGTTTTGCAGGGGCTTTCGGAGCGCGGTTGGTTCGGGGTCGCGAAGTGAAGCCCGCATGAGCATCGAGCAGGCAGTGCGGGGTGACGGCGCCGAGCCGGAGGTGGCGACGTGTTCAGTGCGCTAGATCGCAGTCGCCTCGAGCTGCTGAACTTCGATTGCTACGGCACGTTGATCGACTGGCACGCGGGTGTGCGCGCCGCCGTGGGGCAGATCGCCAGCCTGCACGGTTGTGACCTCGAGCGACTCGTGCGCGATCGCGACGAGCACGACCAGCAGCAAGTGCTGCGGGGCTACGCTCCCTACGGCGTCAAGCTCGGAGAGAGCCTGCGCGCAGCCGCCGCGCAGCAGCAGCGCGAGCCGAGCGAGGCGGAGGTGCGCCGCTTCGTCGACAGCATGGCGAGCTGGCCCCCGTTCGAGGAGACGCGTGCGGCGCTGCGCCGGCTCGGAGCGCTGTATCAACTGGCGGTGCTCTCGAACGTCGAGACGCGCGTGTTGCAGGCGAGCTTGGCGGCGATCGACGTCGAGGTCGACTTCTTCGTGACGGCCGAGCAGCTGCGCTCGTACAAACCCGCTCGCGCGCATTTCGATGCTGCTCTCGAACGCGGCCGGCGCGACAAGTCGCGTGTCTTGCACGTGGCGGCCAGCCTGTTCCACGACGTCCGGCCGGCGCTTGCGTTGGGTTGGAACGTCGCCTGGGTCAACCGCGAGCACGAGCCCGTGCGCTCCGACTCCGTTCCGCAATTGGTGGTCGAGTCGTTGAACGAGCTGTGCGAGACGCTGCGTTGCTGAACGCGGCGGTCGAGCGCGACGACGCCCGCAAGTCCAGGGTGCTCGTCCTGTGTGGGAGCGCGTCGTTCGCCGCGATGTACGTGTGCGTGAAGCTGACCAGCCCAACGGTCTCGAGCTTCGAGGTGTTGTTCGCGCGCAGCGTGCTCGGCGCCGTGCTGTGCTTCGCGCTGCTGCGCCATGCGGGTCGCAGCGCGCGCTGGGGCTCGTGGAAGCTCAATTTGATGCGCGCGAGCTTCGGATTCGCCTCGATCGCGAGCCAGTTCGTGGCCATGCACGAGGGCGGAGCATCACTCTCGATGGTGTCGTTCCTGCGTCACGCGGCGCCGGTGTGGATGCTGCTGTTCGCCGGTCCCTTCCTGGGCGAGTGGCCCGATCGTCGCGCGAAGCTCGCCGTTGGCGTGGGGCTGGTCGGAACGCTGCTCGCGCTCGGTCCTTCGGGGTCGGGCGCAACGTGGGCCACGGCGCTGGCGGCGGGAGCCGGGCTGTTCGCGGCGCTGGCGCTGCTCTCGGTGCGCAAGTTGACCGCTACCGACCATCCGCTGACGGTGGTCATGTTCTTCATGGTCTTCATCACCGTGGTCACGGCGCCGATCGTCGTTTGGCGTTGGAGCCAGCTCGGTTTCGCGTGGAGCGCGCGCGACGCGGCGCTGGTCGGCGGCTCGGCGCTGCTCGGCACGCTCGGCCAGCTCTCGATCACCAGCGCGTATCGCTACGGGAGCGCGGTCTCGACCGCCGTGTCCGCCTTGGCCGAGGTCGTGTTCACGCTGCTGCTGGCGTGGACCATCGCCGGCGATCCGCTTCCGCCGTGGACGACCTTCGCGGGTGGCTCGGCGATCCTCGCGGCGGGCTGGATCGCGACGCGGCGCAAGCTCCACAAGGCCTGAGCGCGCGTGCGCGGCTCAGTCCGCGGGCTCCATCGTCGCCACCAACGGGAAGCTCCGCGCTCGCGCTAGAGACTTGACTTGGTCGCAGTAGAGCTCGGCGTGCTCGAAGTTGGTGATGGCCACGATCGCCAGCCCCTTCTCGTGCACTTCGTAGGTCAGTCGCACCGATTCGATCTGCGACTTCTTGAAGAGCGTGCGCAGCAGCTCGATCACGAACTCGAAGGTGGTCACGTCGTCGTTGTGGAGGATCACCTTCCACTGCGGCGCCAGGCGCGTCTTCGCGCGCGTGTCGGTCTCCGGTTCGAGTACGGCCAGGTCCATGGCAAGGGGAGCTCGTGCCACGTCCCGGCGCCCGGCCGGGACGCAGCACGCGCGTGGGCTCACTTCTTCTCGATCGGTCGAGTCAAGTAGTCCACCAGGTCCATCTTGGTGATGATGCCCTTGAGGTGTTGGCTGTCGTCGACGACCAAGCCCGCCAAGCTCTCGGCGAAGATCTTGGTCAGCGTGCCGGCGTCCTCGCGCTCGTTGACCGTGCGCACCTTGCGGAACATCACTTCGGCCACCGAGCTCGACAGGCTGGCGCGACCTTCGACCAGCTTCCCGAGCAGGTCCGACTCGGTGACGATGCCGACCAAGCGGCCCTCGTCGACGACCGGGAGCTGGCTGATGCCCTTCTCCTTCATGGTCATCACCGAATCGGCGACGGTGTCCGAGCTCGAAGCCGTGGCGACATCGCGGCGCGGCATGCTGCGCAGCAGATCGCCGACGGAGCTGGTCTCCCACAAGCTCTCGGTGAAGCCGTTGGCCTTCATCCACTGCTCGTCCATGAACTTGGTCATGTAGTTGCGCACCGAGTCCGGGAGGATCGTGACGATGCGCTTGGCCGGGCCGTGCTTCTTCGCCATCTGCACCGCAGCCCAGACCGCCGATCCGGAGCTGCCGCCGCACAACAGTCCCTCTTGGCGGATCAGGCGCCGCGCCATCAGGAACGACTCGCGGTCTTCGGTCTTGACCCACTCGTCGACCAAATTGCGATCGAGCACGTCGGGGATGAAGTCGTAGCCGATGCCCTCGACCTTGTAGGTGCCGATCGGGCCGGGGCCCGCGAGGATCGAGCCCACGGGATCGACGCCGACGACCTTCACACCCGCGACCTTCTCCTTGAGCTTCTTGGCGACGCCGCTGAGCGTTCCGCCGGTGCCCGCGGTCAACACGATCATGTCGAGCTTGCCGTCGGTCTGCTCCAGGATCTCCTCGGCCGTGCCGTAGTAGTGCGCGTTGGGATTGTCGGGGTTGGAGTACTGATCGAGGATGTGCGAGTTGGGCAGGATCTTCTGGAGTTGCTTGGCGACTCCGATGTGACTCTCGGGCGCGTCCCAAGCGGCCTCGGTCGGCGTGCGGATGATCTCGGCCCCGAGCGCCTCGAGCACCACTTGCTTCTCGCGGCTCATCTTCTCGGGCATGGTGATGATCATGCGGTAGCCCTTGACCGCGGCGGCCAGCGCCATGCCGATGCCCGTGTTGCCGCTGGTGGGCTCGATCAACGTGTCGCCCGGCTTGATGCGCCCCTTGCGCTCCGCCTCCTCGACCATGCGCCGTCCGATGCGGTCCTTGACCGAGCCGCCTGCGTTCAAGTACTCGCACTTGGCGAGCAGCTCGCAGCCCGTGTTGTGACCGATGGTGCGCAGACGAACCATCGGCGTGTTGCCGATCGATTCGAGGATCGAGTTGAGGATCTTGGCCACTGGGGCTCCTGGAGTGGGGGTGCGAGGGATGCGGGACGCGGACTTGGACCGCTGATCTTAGGAAAGCGAGGGCGCGTGCAGAACGATCGCGCCGCGCGGATCGAAGCTCACGCGACAGCGTCGCAGCGTGTCGCTACCCGGCAGCACGGCGCCGACGAGCCCGATGCGCCGGCCGCTGCGCAGGTCGAACCGCCAGTAGTGCCACGGGCAACTGACCGCGCCGCCGGCGACCGAGCCCTGGAACAACGGCCCCTCGAGGTGTGGGCAGAACGCCTGCACGCACAGCACCTCTCCCGCGTCGATGAACAAGGCCATCGGTCCCCAGGGCGTCTCGAGCAGCCGTGGCCGCGCCGGATCGAGCTCCTGAACGCTCAACTGCGTGTCGAACGAGTCGGGGGGCGTCCTCACGCGCTCAAACTAGCGTCGGCGCTCGGCGCTGACGAGCCGCGCCGCGGGCCGCGCTTCCGATGCTCACCTGCCGGTGACACAATCGCCGCGTGGCGCAGAAGACCCTCGTCCTCCAGCTCTCCAACGAACGCGCGCGCGAGGTACAGCGGCGGCTCACGTCGGCCGCGTTCGAGTTTCGCTCGGCGCCGCACGCGCTGTTTTCGGCCAAGGGCGCGGGCGTGGTCGCGACGCACTACACCTCGGGCAAGCTGGTGATCCAGGGCGAGGATCCCGAGGCGTTCGTGCTGGCCTTCGTCGAGCACGACGGCGCCGCCCCGGCGAGCCGCGCCGCGAAGCCTGCTGCGAGCGACCTGCCGCGCGGGGCCGCGGAAACCGTGGTGGGCAGCGACGAGTCGGGCAAGGGCGACTACTTCGGGCCGCTGGTCGTGGCGGCCGTGCGCCTCGAGCCCGAGCTCTCCAAGCGGCTGGAGGGCGGCGAAGTGCGCGACTGCAAGTCGATGAGCGACGAAGCCGTGTTGCGCGTCGGTGGTGCGCTGCGTGCCAAGGTTCCGTTCGCGGTCGCGCGCCTCGACCCGCCGTCGTACAACGCCGAGCACGCCCGCGTGGGCAATCTGAACCCGATGTTGGCGCGCCTGCACGCCGAGGCGATCGGGCGGCTCGCCACGCCCGGGATGCACGTGATCGTCGATCAATTCGGCAATGCCAGCCTGCTCGACAATGCGCTGGCGCATCTGAGCGTGCGCCTCGAGCAGCGTCCGCGCGCCGAGGAGCTCCTGGCCGTGGCCGCCGCCAGCGTGATCGCGCGCGAGCAATTCTTGATCGCGCTGCACGAGCTCTCGGAGAGCTTCGCCGTCGATCTCGCCAAGGGAGCCGGCGAGCCGGTCGACCGCGCCGCGCGGGCCTTCGTTGCGCTGCACGGGATCGACAAGCTCGGATCCGTCGCCAAACTGCATTTCAAGAACACCCAGAAGCTCGCGCGGAACGGGAAACGATGAAGCTTCGAGTGCTGGCGGGCGCGGGAAACACGTTCGCCGTCGTCGACGGAACCACGGAAACGCTGCCGGCCGATGTCGCCGGTGTGGCGCGCCGGCTGTGCGCGCGCGGATGGCGCGGCGAGCTGCCCGCGCTCGACGGCATGTTGGTGGTCACGCGCAGCGCGGGCGCCGATTGCCGCATGAAGATCTACAACGCCGATGGCTCGAGTCCGGAGGCCTGCGGGAACGGTCTGCGCTTGGTGGCGAAGTTCGCGCGCGAGCAGGGCTTCACGCACCGCGACCAGCTCGAGGTGGAGACCGACGCCGGTGTACGCGGGGTCGAGCTGGTGCGTGACCGCGCGGGCGTGGTGGTCGCGGCTCGCGCGCGCATGGGTGTGCCGCGCGGGCTCGAACGCGACGTGCGCTTGGTGACGTCGCGCGGAGCGGTGCTCGCGACCTTGGTCGACATGGGCAATCCGCATTGCGTCCTGTTCGTGGACGACGAACGCACGTCGCCGGTCAGCGAGCTCGGACGCGAGCTCGAGTTCCATCCGCGTTTTCCCGCGCGCACCAACGTCGAGTTCGCGGCCATGCGCAACGAACGGCTGTTCCTGCGGGTGTGGGAACGCGGAGTCGGCGAGACCGCGGCCTGCGGCACCGGCGCGTGCGCGACGGCCGTGGCCGCGGCGCTGGAAGGCAAGGTGAGCTTGCCCGTCGACGTCGAGTTGCCCGGAGGGCGCTTGACCGTCGATTGGGGCGAGAACGGCGAGGTCGTGCTCAGCGGCCCGTGCGAGGACCTGTGGAGCGGCGAGATCGCCCTCGAAGGAGCCAGTTCAAGGTGACCAAGATCCGCGTCGAACATGCGCTCGGTCGCGAGGCCGCGCGCCAACGCTTCGAGTCGCTCACGCGCAAGCACGGGATCGCCGTGCAGTCGAGCGATGGCGGCGCGAGCGGCTCGCTGGAGAAGCCCGTTCCATTCATGGGCGCGGTGCGCGCACGGTTCGTGGTGCTCGAGGAGGCGATCGAGCTCGACATCGTGCAGGCGCCGGCGTTCCTCTCGCCCGAGACCATCCAGCGCATGGTCGGCGACGAGTTGCAGCGCGCGCTGACCGGCTGAGGCACGCCCGAAGGCTGTTGTCGGCGTTTCACGCCCCACAAACGCGATGTGCAACGCGACGAGCGCGCCCGCGCTGCCACAATCTCGCGCGAGCAGCGGGACGGGGCGGCGACACCTGGCGATGCAAGCACCAGTGGACGCGTCGACGCGCGCCTGAAGCGGAGCTCACGGCATGGGGCACATCGCACCGATTTTCGTCGCGCTCGCGGTCTTGATCGCCGCGGACGAGGCGTGGACCAGCGGTCTCGAGTGGCCGTGGGCCGCGCTCGTGCCCTTGACGTTGCCGCACCTGTGGTCGTGGGCCACCAAGAGGGCCTTCGTCGCCGGGCACTTCCGCTTCGGTGGTTTCCTCTACACGAGCTTGGGCTGGCTGCCGGCGCTGTCGTTCGTCGTCGTCGTGCTCGGCTTCGGTTGGGCCGGTTGGATCGCGCGCGTGCTCGCGCCGGACGCGACCGCGCTCGATTGGCCCCACGTCTCGGTGCTGCTCGTGCTCGCGCCCTTCGTGGGCTATTCGCTGCTGGCGATCGACGCGCGCGCGCGTCTCGGGGACATGCGCAGCGAGGAGCAGGCGCGCCAGCGCCGCTTCCACACGCGCATGTTCCTTGCGACGCTCGCGCCGGTGCTGCTGCTGATCGTCGCCTCGTGGCTGATCGGATTGAACGACACGCTGCGCGCCAACGTCGAGCACGTCGCGCTGTGGAGCGGGCTGTTCGCGGCCGTGTTGGTGGTCGCGACGATGCTCCTGTTGCCGAGCATGCTGCGGCGCGTGTGGCAGACCTCGCCGCTTCCTGCGGGCCCGGTGCGGCGCGCGCTCGAGGGCTTCGCGGCGCGCTGCGGCTTTCGCTGTCGCGAGCTGGTGCTGTGGCACACGGGCTTCCAGATGTCGAACGCCGCCGTGGTCGGGCTCGGCGGCAGTCGCATCGTGATGTTCACGGACTTGCTCTTGTCGCAGTTGCCCGAGCGCGAGCTGCTCGCCGTGTTCGCGCACGAGATCGGCCATGTCGTGCGCCATCACGTGCTCGTGTTCGTGGCCTGGTCGCTGGCGCTGTTCCTCGGAATGGAGCTGACCCTGGTGCGGCTCGAGCTCGACAGCGAACTCGCCGCCGGAGCGCTGCTGCTGGCGACGCTGGGGGTCTGGTACTTCGCCTTCGGGTGGTACTCGCGCCGCATCGAGGTCGAGGCGGACATGTACAGCGTGGCGGTCACGGGCGACATGGAGGCGATGGTCGCGGCGCTCGAGCGCGTCGGCGGCCCCGCATCGCGCGCGCTGCACTCGTGGCGGCACTTCAGCACGCAGACGCGCGTCGAGCTGTTGCGCAGCTCGATCGTCGATCCCTCGTTGGTCGAACGCTGGACACGGCAACTGCGCTGGATCGGTCGCGCGGGGCTGGCCCTGGGCGCCACCGTGCTCGCTGCGCAAGCCTGGACGCTGCTCGAGAGCTATCCCTCGGATCGTCTGGTGGTCGAGCTGGCGCTCGGTCGCTACGAGCACGCCGCGCGGCTCGCCCGCGACGTGCGCGAGCTCGATCCCGATCTGGCGTCACTGATCGCGCGCGCCGAGAGCCTGCGCGAGGACCAACGCGTGCCGCAGGCCCTCGTCGATGCGGGTCAAAGCGCACGCGCCGCGAACCAACCGTCGGTGGCCTTCGAGCTCTTGTCGTTGGCGCAATTGCGCGGCGCCCCGGACCTGAGCGACGACCTCGACTCGCTCGCGGAGTTGCTCAGAACTGAAAGTAGATGAAGGGCTGCACGGCGCCGTTCATGAAGGCGAACGCGAGCGGGACGAGCACGCCGAAGCCCAGCGCAAAGCTCCAACTCGGCACGCGCGCGCTCCAGGCCTCGAGCGAGCGGCGCGCACAGGCCGCGTGGATCGCCGCGAGCAACGCGAACGTCGCCAGCGGTGCCCAACCCGAGTTCGTCGTGCCCGGGCTCTCGAACAGCACGAACGCGCGCACGACGCGCCACGCCGTGTCGAGCGACTGCGCGCGGAAGAAGATCCACGCCAGGCACACCCACCAGAAAGTGGCGGCGAGACCGACCAAGCGCGGCAGCTTGAGCCCGCGACGCTGTGCTTCGCGGTGCGCGATCAACGCGATGCCGTGCAGGCCGCCCCAGATCACGAAGTTCCAGCCCGCGCCGTGCCACAGCCCGCCGAGCAGCATGGTGAGCATCAGATTGCGGTGCTGGAAGAGCCTCGAGCCGCGCGAGCCGCCGAGCGGGATGTACAGGTAGTCGCGCAGCCACGTCGAGAGCGACATGTGCCAACGGCGCCAGAAGTCCTGGATCGAGGTCGCGAGATACGGCCAGTCGAAATTGAGCCGCAGCTCGTAGCCGAACAGTCCCGCCGTCGCCAACGCCATGTCGCTGTAGCCCGAGAAGTCGCAGTAGATCTGCACCGCGTAGAACAGCACGGCGCTCCAAGCGCCGAGTGCGTCGTAGCGCTCGGGGTGCGCGAAGTAGGGGTCGACGATCTCGACCACGTTGTCGCTGATGCAGGCTTTCTTGACGAAGCCGATCAGGAACAGCGTCAAGCACCAGCGCACGTTGACGCGACTCCACATCCGCGGCGTGTCGAGCTGGGGCAGGAAGTCGACCGCGCGCACGATCGGTCCCGCGACGAGCTGCGGGAAGAACGCGACGAACAGCATGAAGTCGAGCACGTTCTGCACCGGTCGCAGCTCGCGGCGATACACGTCGATCGTGTAGCTCATCGACTGGAAGGTGAAGAAGCTGATTCCGACCGGCAGCACGATCGCGAGTTGGCGCGCGGTGATCTCGAATCCGAAGCGCTGCGCGAGCACGACCGCGGAGTCGATGAAGAAGTTCGTGTACTTGAAGACGGCCAGCAGGCCCAGGTTGACCAGGCACGAAAGCACCAGCCAGCGCCGGCGCACGCGCGCGTCGGTGCTGGAGCCCAGTGCCGCGCCGATGCCGTAGTCGACCCAAGTCGAGAACAAGATCAGGCCGAGGAAGCGCCAGTCCCACGCTCCGTAGAACACGTAGCTCGCCGCGAGCAGCAGTAGCTTGCGCGCGGAGTTGGAGCGCAGCGTCCAGTGCAGACCGAAGGTCAGCGCGAAGAAGCCCAGGAAGACGAGCTCGGTGAAGATCATCGGCGCGTGATCTCGCCGGAGCTCAGTGCGCGCGCGAAGTCGCTGGCCAGGCGCTCCGTGAACAGCCGCGCTCCTTCGTCGTTCAGGTGGGTCGCGTCGTAGCGGTGCTCGGGCTCGTAGAGCTCCGCGTTGGCCTCCGGGTCGTCGTAGCGCAGCAGCGGGCCGACCTGCCCCAGCTCGTGCGCTCGAATCAAATCGTCTTGGTGGTACAGCGCGGGCTGCGCGACGAACACCAGCGTGGCCTCGAGCGCGCGCACGCGTCGTTCCAGCTCGGCGTACATCTCCAGGGCGAACTCCGAGGGCGGCGCGTCGTCGGACGCGAGCTCGCGAAAGGCCGCGAGCTCCGCGAGATACGCCTCGCGGTGCTTCTTCTGGAAACGCTGGCCGCGACGCCCGAGCTCCTCGCCCTCTTGCCCGAGCGGCGCGTAGCCGTCGAGCTCCGGACCGGCGAGCTGTTTCATGAGCTCCGCCGTGCGCCGCTTGCCGAGCGCGGCGTCGACCCAGAGCTCGGCACGACCGATGTTGGTCAGGTTGTAGGCGCACGACTTCAGGTGCGGCGAGAGCAAGGCGAGCTTCGGTCGCAGCTCGAGATCCAGCGCCAGGAGCGTGCGCGCGATCGCCAGCGTGGCCGGCGGATCGTGCCACTCGATCACTTGCCGAGCGAGCGGGTTGCGTTCGTCGCGCAGTAGCGACAGACCTTCGGGGTCGACCAGCACGAAGTCCAAGGAGCTGGGCGCGAGCGCCGCGATGCGCTCGAGCAGCAGGCGCATCTCGAAGGCGCGCGCGCCCGGCGCGCCGAAGTTGAACGAATGCGTCGGCCAACCGAGCTCGCGCATACGTGCGTCGAAGACGCTGGGGACGAAGCCGCGGTGCGTGCGACTCGAGCCCAAGAACAGCACGCTGTAGTCGTCGCGGCGCTGTTCGAAGAGCGCCAGCTTGACGTCGACCAACTCGTCGGCGCCGCCGCGCGGGAGCGCCCGCCGCAGGAACAGCGTGGTCAGGGTCGCGCTGACCAGGAACAGCGCGACGAGCACGGGCGCCGGTGCCCCGCCCCTGCGCTCGCGAGAACTGTGCATGCCGCTCGATCCGTTGGAATCAGTACCCGAGCCCGTTCTTGCGCAAGTGCACCGACGGATCGCCGCTGCGGCACAGCTGCGCGTCGACCACCTCGCCGAACACCACCACGTGATCGCCGGTGGCGTGCTCGCCCGTGAGCTTGCACTCCATCCACGCCAGCGCCCCTGAGATCACCGGCGTGCCCTGGGCGCCGTGGGCGAGCGCGAGCCCGTCGAACGGACTCTGGCCGGGCTCGTACTTGCGGAAGAAGCGCCCCATGACGCTCTCGGAGGCCTTGTCGATCACCGACACGCCGAAACGACCGCTGGAGCGGATCGCGGCCAGGTGCGCGCGCTCCTTGCCGACCGCGACGGCGATCACCGGCGGCTGGATCCCGACCTGCATCACGAACGACCCCACGAAGCCCGTGGGCTGTGCGGCGGAGCCTGAGGTCACCAGGAACAACCCGGTCGGAACGCGACCGAGGGCGAGGGCGATGGGGGAGAGTTCGGCGGGTGCGGCCATGGCGTGGGTGAACACTCTGACGCAGTGCGCGCTCCCACGCCACGCCTCGGCGCCGCGTCACGTTCGGCGCGCCCTCGAGGGCGGCGTGCGGAACGCGACGGCGGCGCGAACCTGCCGGGTGGCGCGCTCGGGCGCCAAACGCATCACCGGACCTTGGCGCGGCGCAGCTCCTCGGCCATGGCGCGGATCTCGGTCAGGTCCTGCTGCATCTCGCTCCAGCCGTACCACAGCGCGTAGTCGGGGTTGGCGTGGAACGTGCCCTGGAAGGCGCGCATGCGGTGCTCGAGGTGCATGTTGAACAGGCGATTCTCGATCGGAGTCGGCGAATCGTGGAAGGTCAACAGATCGGGGAAGGGGTAGGCGTAGTGCGCCGGCTTGGCCAGCACGCCGTCCTTGTAGAGCCCGGCGACGATGCGGATCGCCTCGGCCATCAGGTGGTCGATCTGCTCGATCATGCGGTCGCCCTTGGCCAACTCACCCTTGGCGAAGTTCTCCGAGTGGCATTGCCCGCAGGCCTGCAGCATGCGCGCGCGCTCGACGTCGAATTCCGCGGCCGAGAGCTTGGCGACCTTGGCTGCCGCGACGACATCCAGCCGCGCCGTGGGCTTGCCTTCGGGATCGAGCACCCCCAGCCCCTGCAGAATCGTCACGCGGTCCTTCCACCACTGCTCGGATTCGCCCGGGTAGGGCGCGAGCCCGTTGGTGCGCACCGCGAGGAAGCCCCAGGCCGTGTTGACGCCGTGGTGTCCCGCGGGCATGTGACACGTCTGGCAGGTCGGGGCCGCGGCGCTCTCCGGCAGGATCCCGTCGCGCTTGAGCCCGTGGCGCACGCCGTGCTTGGAGGTCGAGTACATCTCCCACTGCGGGTGGTCGAAACCCATGTGGCAGGTGGCACAGGCCTCGGGTTCGCGCGCTTCCTTGACCGAGAACGTGTGGCGCGTGTGGCAGGCGTCGCAGGAGGCGAAGCCGAAGCCCGACCCTTCGCTCTTGAGGCGCGCGATCTCCTCGGGCGCCTTGAAGCCGATCTTGTGGCAGGCGCCGCAGCCTTTCATGCCGTCGATCATCTCCATCGGCTTCCAGTGGGTCGTCGGCATGGCCTTCATCGAGGCCCAGGCGAAGGCGTGCTTGGAGCTGGCGAACTCGTCGTAGCGGTTGGCGTGGCAGCTCTTGCAGGTCTCGGCGGTCACGGTCTTGACCTTGGAAACGTCGTCCGCGGCGCGGTGCTGATCGCCGTGGCACGCGGCGCAGCCGATCGCCGGATCGGACTTGGAGTGCGCGCTGGCCTCCCATCGGCGACGATGCCCGGCGTTTGCGTGCGGTGGCAGGTGATGCAGTCGACCTGTCCCGCGGCAGCCGGCGCGGGCTTCTGGGCGGCCAAGGTCGGGAGCGCGGTCGCGATGAGGATCAGGGTCGGGAGCAGTTTCATGGGCTCGAATCTCGTGAGAGGGGCCGCTCCCCGCGCGTTCGCGTGGGCCGGGGGCTCGCTCGAGCCCCGAGCGCCTGCGCGTGGCCGGGAGCACCCGGCGACGATGGCGACGGCGCGCCGCGCCTGCCTTGACTTGCGTCAATCGGCCGGGCCTTCGACCGTGCGCTGGCGGAGCCCTGTCGCGGGCTCACGAGCGCCTCGCGAAGCCGCCTTGGGCAGCCCTCTCCGGCGCCAGAAGCCGGCCGCGTGAACCTGGATTCTTGGCGCCCCGATCGCGATACTTCCACGCCCCGCTGGGACCCGCGGCAGACCCCTGGGTTCGAGCGTTTTTCTCGGCCCTTTTGGCCTCCCACGCTGCCCGCGCAGCCCGCTTGCCCGCGCTTCGAGATGACGACGACCGACCAAGAGCTCCCCCCGTCGCCCGAAGGCCGCATCGAGGCCCGCCTGATCGAGCGCGAGATGCGCGAGTCGTACCTGACGTACGCGCTCTCGGTGATCCACGCCCGCGCCCTGCCGGATGTGCGCGACGGCCTCAAGCCCTCGCAGCGCCGCATCCTGGTGGCGATGGACGACCTCAACCTCGGTCCCCGCGCCAAGTACCGCAAGTGCGCCAAGATCGCCGGCGACACGTCGGGCAACTACCACCCGCACGGCGAGTCGGTGATCTACCCGACGCTCGTGCGCCTCGCGCAGCCCTTCTCGACGCGCTATCCGCTGGTCGACGGCCAGGGCAACTTCGGGAACATCGACGGCGATCCGCCGGCCGCCATGCGTTACACGGAAGCGCGCATGACCGGCGTGACGGTCGAGATGATGAGCGATCTCGACAAGGAGACCGTCGATCGCCAACCCAACTACGACGAGACGCGCACCGAGCCGGTGGTGCTGCCCGGGCGCTTCCCCAACCTCCTGTGCAACGGTTCGGACGGCATCGCGGTCGGCATGGCCACCAGCCTGTTGCCGCACAACCTGCGCGAGATCGTGGCCGCCATGCGTGCGGTGCTCGCCGATCCGGCGGTCACCATCCAAGAGCTGTGCGAGCTCGTCCACGGGCCCGACTTCCCGACCGGCGGGATCGTCATGGGCCGGCGCGGCATCTTGCAGGCCTACGCCACCGGCCGCGGCATCTGCCGCGTGCGCGCCAAGTACCACGTCGAGGAAGGCAAGACCAAGAGCACGCTGGTCTTCACCGAGATCCCCTTCCAGGTCCGCAAGGAAGCGATCATCGAGAAGATCGTCGAGGTCGTCAAAGAAGAGCGCATCACTGGCATCTCGGACGTCAAGGACTTCTCCGACCGCAGCGGCATCCGTTTGGCGGTCGAGCTGAAGAAGGGCGAGGACCCGCAGGTCATCGTCAATCAGCTGTTCCAGTTCACTCCGCTGCAGTCGACGCAATCGATCATCAACCTGGTGATCGACCGCGGTCAGCCGCGCACGCTGAACCTGCGCGGACTGATCGATGCCTACATCGCGCACCGCAAGGAAGTCATCCGGCGCCGCACGCGCTTCCTGTTGGCCAAGGCCGAGGAGCGCAAGCACATCGTCGAGGGTCTGCGCATCGCCGTCGACCACATCGACGAGGTGATCCGCATCATCCGCGCCAGCCAGACGCCCGAGCAGGCCAAGCTCGGCCTGCAGGCGGCCTTCGCGCTGAGCCCCAAGCAGAGTCAGGCGATCGTGGACATGCGGCTGGGCCGCTTGACCGGCCTGGAGCGCGAGAAGCTCGAGGAGGAGTTCAACGCGCTATTGGCGGAGATCGCCGACCTCAAGGACATCCTCGACCGCGACGAGCGCGTGGTGGCGATCATCAAGACCGACCTCGACGAGCTCGAGCAGAAGTACGGCGACGAGCGCCGCACCGAGATCAGCGCGGAGGAGATCGACGGCTCGTTCGACATCGAGGAACTGATCACCGAGGAGATGATGGTGGTCACCTTCTCGCGCGACGGCTACGTCAAGCGCACGCCGCTGGACGTGTACCGCACGCAGGGTCGCGGCGGACGCGGCATCATCGGCTCGGAGACCAAGGAAGGCGACGTGGTCTCGTCGCTGTTCGTCGCCGGCACGCACGACTACGTGCTGTGCTTCTCCAACCACGGTCAGGTGTACTGGCTCAAGGTCTACAACCTGCCGGAAGCGACGCGCACCAGCGCCGGCCGCGCGATGTCGAATCTGATCGAGCTCGGCCCGGGCGAGCGCATCACCAACGTGCTGCGCGTGCAGGGTTTCGACCAAGAGAGCTTCGTGTTCTTCGCCACCAAGCGCGGCACGGTCAAGAAGACCTCGCTCGAGGCCTTTTCGCGCCCGAAGAAGGGCGGCATCCGCGCCATCCTGCTCGAGGAGGGCGACGAGGTGGTCGGGGTCGGGCTGTGCAAGACCGGCGACACCATCGTGCTCGCCAGCGCCGACGGCCAAGCGATCCGCTTCGACGAATCGGCGGCGCGCTCGATGGGCCGCACGAGCTACGGCGTGCGCGGCATTCGACTGCTCGCGGACGACGTGGTGGTCGACATGCAAGTCGCCGCGCCCGACACCTTCCTCTTGACCGCGGGCGAGAACGGCTTCGGCAAGCGCACGCCGATCGAGGACTATCCGATCAAGGGCCGCGGCGGCCAGGGCGTGATCAACATCCGCACGGAAGGTCGCAACGGCCGGGTGGTCGGCATGGTGCTGTGCCGCGAAGACGACGAAGTGATGTTCATCACGCAGTCGGGCATGATCGTGCGCTCGGCCGTGAACGAGATGCGGCCGATGGGCCGCAACACGCAAGGGGTGCGGCTGGTCAATCTGAAGGACGCCGACAAGCTCGTGGGTGTCGAGCTGGTCAGCGCCGAGGACCTGACGCAGTACTCGGCCACCACGCGCACGCGCCGCATTTCGCCCGAGGAAGCGCAGTTCTCCGACGAGCTCCCCGACGACCCCGACACGCCCAGCGAGGATCCCGAGCCGCCGGTGGACGACGAGGCTCTCGACGAGTCGGCGGACGACACTCCCGACGAAGAGTGAGCCGCGGCGCGGCGTCGCTGATTCTGACGTCCGGCTGGCACGTCTGGCTGGCACGTCGCGGCGCGGTAGCATGCCGAGCCCCGAAGACGGAAGGCGACGATGACGCTCTACGAGAAGCTCCAGGCGGATGTGAAGGCGGCGATGCTGGCGCGCGACGAAGTGGCGCGCGACACGCTGCGGATGTTGGTGGCGGCCGTGAAGAAGCACGAGCTCGAGGGCGGCAAGCTGATCACCGAGGAGCTGGTGATGAACACGCTGCAGTCGGCCGCCAAGACGCGCCAGGAGTCGATCGAGCAGTTCAGCAAGGCCGGGCGCGCCGACCTGGTCGCCAAGGAACAGGCCGAGCTCGAGGTGGTGCGACGCTACTTGCCTCGGCAACTGGACGAGGATCAGACGCGCTCGGTGGTGCAGGGCCTGATCGCCGAGCTCGCACTGACCTCGAAGAAGGACGTGGGCGTGCTGATGAAGGCCGTGATGGCCAAGCACAAGGGCGAGGTCGACGGCAAGCTGGTGCAGAAGCTCGCGTCCGAGCTGCTCGCCTGAGCGCGCTGAGAGCTCGCGGAAATCGTCGCTGTCGCTTGCTCTGCGCGGGGCGAGAGCGCATCACTGCGGCCCCGTGAAAACGAGCTCGAAGATCGACGCGGAGAGCGCCGCGGCACGGCCCGGCGACTCCAGCGTCGACGTCGTTGGGCGCCACAAGCGGCTCGTGGCGCGCACCGCCCTGATCGCGGGCTTCACGGCGCTCTCGCGCGTGCTGGGCTTCGGCCGCGAGGCCCTGACCGCCGCGCTCTTCGGCGACAAGTCGGCGATCTACGACGCCTTCGTCACCGCCTGGCGCATCCCCAACTTGTTCCGCCGTTTGCTCGGTGAGGGCGCGGTCTCGACCTCGCTGCAGAGCGCGCTGACCGAGGCCGACTCCGACCGCGGCGAGGACGACGGTCGCGCGCTGTTGTGGGAGACGCTGCGCCTGGCGACCTGGATCCTGCTCGGACTGACCGCGGTCTTGATGGGCGGTGTCGCGTTGATGGGGGACGCGATGCCGCTGACCGGCTGGCGCTGGCTCGGCGAGGACGCACACGCCATGCGCGAGCTGACCTTGCAGTCGTCGCCCTACGTGATCGCGATCTGTCTCGCGGGGCTGATCAGCGGCGCGCTCGCCGTCCGCGGCAAGTTCGCCGCCACGAGCGCCGGGCCGGGCGTGATGAACGTCGTGGCCATCGTCACGCTGGTGGCGATCGGGCTGCGCTTCGGCTGGCAAGGGCTCGCACCCGAGGACGGCGAGGCCGGGCGCGTGCGCCACCTCGAGATGGCGCGCTGGTTCTCCTGGGGGCTGCTCGCCAGCGGCTTCGTGCAGCTCGCGATGCTGGTGCCCGAGATGCGTGCGACCGGCCTGCTCGGTCGCACCGGCCGCCTGGCCGAGCACCGTCGCCGCGCCTGGGGCGTCCTGCGCACCGCCGTCCCGCTCGCGCTGGGCGCCGCCGTGTATCAGATCAACGTGCTGGTCGACAGCTTCATGGCCAACAACCTGCTGCCCACCGGCGGCGCGTCGACGTACTACTACGCCAACCGTATCCAGCAGCTCCCGCTGGCGCTGGTCGCGACCGCCGCGGCGAGCGCCGTGTTCCCGGCGATGAAGGCGCTGGCGCACAAGCGCGAGTTCGGCGAGCTGCGCAAGCTCCACGAGCAGACGCACCTGGCGGTGATGTTCGTGGCCCTGCCGGCGAGCGTTGGTTTGCTGGTGATGGCCACGCCGGTCACCGCTGTGCTGCTGCAACGCGGAGAGTTCGGTGAGCAAGGCGTCGTGCGCACCGCCGACGCGATCCGCATGTTGTGCATCGCGCTGGTCCCCGGTGGCGCCGTGGGACTCTTGAGCCGCGCCTACTACGCGCTGGGCGACTTCAAGACGCCCGTGCGCATGTCGCTGATCTCGCTCGTGCTCAACGTCGCGTTGAATTGGTTGTTCGTGGTGCGCTTCGAGCTCGACACCGGCGGCTTGGCTCTCGCGACCGCGATCGTCAGTTGGGTCAGCGTCGCCCTGCTCGTCGGGGGACTCGCGCGCAAGATCCGCGCGAACGCCGGCAACGACGTGCCGGGCTTGCCCGGATTCGCCTCGCGCATGGCGAAGATGTTCGGAGCCTCGCTGGCCTGTGGCGCGGCGGCATGGGGAGCACACCTCGCACTCGGTGGCGAAACCCGCTCGTGGCTTGCTCTCGCGCTCGCAATTGTCTGCGGAATAGTGACTTACATCGTTGCGGTCCAGTTGCTCGGGCTGCCCGAGTGGAGCGCGGTGCGGCGCAAGCTCGCCGCGCGCCTCGCCGCTCGCTCCCGCTAGCTAGCAAGTTGCTTTTGGAGTCGCGCGGATAAGTCCTTGCCGCGCAACGACGCAGCGCGACTGCGCTCGAATTCGAACCGAAGCTCGCAAGCTCGATCGCTAGGTTTGGCCGCTTCGCGCCGCGTGACGTTCGCGCGGTGCGAGAGCGAGGCGCGAGGGCCCTCGCTCGGCACCTCAAGAGTCACTCGATGTCGCCTGAAAGAAGTGGAGAAGCGCGCGTGAATCCCGCCGTTGCCGCGTCCGCCGCCAAGAAGATGGTCCAGAGCCCGCTGACCCGCGAAGACGCGCTGCGTGCGCTCGAGAGCATCGACCCGCCGCGTGACTTGATCGATCCGCAACTGACCGAGAACGCGGTCAAGGTGCTCTCGCAGCGCTACCTCAAGAAGGACCTCACGACCGGCAAGCCGAGCGAGACGCCGCGCCAGCTCTTCTGGCGCGTGGCGAGCTGCATCGCCCGTCCGGAGCTGACCTTCGGCGGCGGCACGCCCGAGCGAGCGCTGGCGATCGCGCGCGAGTTCTACGACTTGATGGCGCGCAAGCTGTTCATGCCCAACAGCCCGACCCTGATGAACGCCGGGCGCGAGATGGGCATGCTGTCGGCGTGCTTCGTTTTGCCGGTCGAGGACTCGATCGAGGGCATCTTCGATTCGATCAAGGCCACGGCGCTGATCCAGAAGGCCGGCGGCGGCACGGGTTTCAGCTTCTCGCGTCTGCGTCCGCAGGGCGACGTGGTGAAGAGCTCGGGCGGCACGACCGAGGGGCCGTTGAGCTTCATCCAGGTGTTCTCGAAGGCCACCGACGCCATCCAACAGGGCGCGTTCCGCCGCGGGGCCAACATGGGCATCCTGCGCGTCGATCACCCCGACGTGATCAGCTTCATCACGATCAAGGACGATCTGTCGAAGCTCCAGAACTACAACATCTCGGTCACCGTCACCGACAAGTTCATCCAGGAGCTGCGTTCGAACCCGCGCCAGATCCACATGGTGCAGAACCCGCGCACCAAGGAATGGAAGCAGCTCGAGAAGCGCGGCGCCGACGGCAAGGTCACGGGTGAGTTCTGGACCGTGGGCGAGATCTGGGACCTGATCGTCGATCACGCCTGGCGCACGGGCGAGCCGGGCGTGGTGTTCATCGACCGCGTCAACGCGCGCAATCCGATCAAGAACGTCGGCTTGATCGAAGCCACCAACCCCTGCGGCGAGCAACCGCTGCATCCCTACGACTCGTGCAACCTGGGATCGATCAACCTGGGCCTGTTCGTGCGCGGCGAGGGCCAGGACGCGCGCTTCGACTGGGACGAGTACAAGGCGGTGATCCACACCACCACGCGCTTCCTCGACAACGTCATCGAGGCCAACAAGTACCCGCTGCCGCAGATCGACAACATGTCGAAGACCACGCGCCGCATCGGATTGGGCGTGATGGGCTTCGCTGACGCGCTGTTCAAGCTGGGCCTGGCCTACGACAGCCCCGAGGGCTGCGCCTTCGGTGAGCAGGTCATGCGAGTGATGAACGACGAGTCGCACCTGGCCAGCGAGCTCTTGGCCGAGGAGCGCGGTGTGTTCCCCGCGTGGGAGGGCAGCGACTGGCAGAAGCAGGGCCGGCGCCTGCGCAACAGCTACACCACGACCGTCGCTCCGACCGGCACGATCTCGATCATCGCCGACTGCTCGGGAGGCATCGAGCCGATGTTCAGCCTGGCCTTCATCCGCCAAGTGATGAAGGACACCAGCGGCAAGCCGACGGTGATGCGCGAGGTCAACTACGTCTTCGAGGACCTGGCCAAAAAGAAGGGCTTCTGGTCGGACGCCCTGCTCGATCAGTTGCTGGAGCAAGGCTCGCTGAAGGACATCGAGGTCGTTCCGGCCGAGACCAAGCGCGTGTTCGTGACCGCGCGCGACATCACGCCGCACTGGCACATGAAGATGCAGTCCGCTTTCCAGCGCCACTGCGACTCGTCGATCTCCAAGACGATCAACTTCCCGCACGAAGCGACGCGCGACGACATCCGCTCGATTTTCGAGCTCGCCGTCGACGAGGACGTCAAGGGCGTCACGGTCTACCGCGACGGCTGCCGCGACGTGCAGCCGATGGCGCTCAAGGGCTCGACCAAGAAGAAGGAGGCCGAGGCCACGGCGCCGGCGGCGAGTCTGGCGGACACCGCCTTCCTCAATCCGGCCAAGCTCGACCCGCAGCCCGTGCGTTTGCCCGAGATCATGCCCAGCCTGCGCATCCGCCAGATGACGCCGTTCGGCAACATGCACGTGAAGATCTCGGTCGATCCGGTCGTCGGCAAGGAGCGCGAGGTCTTCGCGCAGCTCGGCAAGGGCGGTGACGTGGCCAACTCCGACCTGGAAGCGATCTGTCGCATCCTGTCGCTGTGGCTGCGCTCGAACGGCTCGCTCGAGCTCGCGTTGAAGCAGCTCGAGGGCATCGGCTCGTCCCTATCGGTTCCGACGCGCGACGGGCGCATCATGTCCCTGCCCGACGGGCTCGCGAAGGCGATCCATCGCTATCTCGACGCCAAGCACCAGTTCGGGCTCGAGGCCCTGCTCCTGGGCCGCGCGACCTTCGACGGTGCCACGGGAGCGACCACGGTGGCCGCGGCGCAGCAACCCTCCGCTCCCGCTCAGAAGTCATCCAACGGCACCCCGCGCAACGTCGGCCATTACAAGCTCAAATGCCCGGCCTGCGAAGGCGAACTGGCCTTCATGGAAGGCTGCGTCAAATGCCACGGATGCGGCTTCAGTCAGTGCTGAGAACTGACGAGCGCACCAACTCCGAATCGGGCAGCACCGCTCGCGCGGGAGTCTGACTCGTTGGACAAAACGAATCGCGGCGACGTTCAGCAGCGACCGGCGGTCACCGCTTTCATCGATTTGCTTCGACTGAGCAGCGTGCAGCGCGATGCCACGCCGTTGCGTTGGGGCTCGCCTCGGGCTTCGCCGACGTCGGCGCGGGTCGTGATTGCACAGTAGACTCGCGTGGCCGGCGCGACGGGGTGAGCCCCGCGAGCCTTGCATCGCGGCGGCGCTTCCCATGAACGAGTTCAGTGCTTCGCCCGCCGCCGAGGCCATTTGGCTCCGGCACCTCAGTCGCCGGGTGGGCGGCCAGGCCGTGGACCTGGAGCAACTGCGTGCGGCCCATCCGCACTTGGCTCACGAGTTCGAGCGCCTCGAGCAGGATTGGGCTCGGGGCTCGCGGGGCGGCGCAATCGACGCGCTGCCCGCCCAGGTTCGCGACGCGCGGCTCGAGTCGGTGCTCGAGCGCCTCGCGCGAGCGCGACCCGCGGCCGCCAGGTACGAAGTGCGCGACGAGATCGGCCGCGGCGGCATGGGGGTCGTGCGGCGCGTGTGGGACGCCACTCTCAAGCGCGAGCTGGCGATGAAGACCGTGCACTCGAGCTTCGGCTTCGCTCGTGAGCGAGCGTTGGCGCGCTTCGTCGAGGAAGCGCAGATCCTCGCGCAGCTCGATCACCCGGCGATCGTGCCCATCCACGACCTCGCGCTCGACGAGCACGGCCGGCCCTACTTCGTGATGAAGCTCGTCGTCGGCCGAGATCTCGCCGCGGTTTTCGGCTTGGCCCGCGAGCAGCGAGAAGGTTGGACAGCACCGCGCGCGCTCGACGTGCTCTTGCGTGTGTGCGAGGCCGTCGGCTACGCGCATCGCAAGGGCGTCGTGCACCGCGATCTCAAGCCTTCGAACGTGATGGTGGGCGAGCTGGGCGAGGTCTACGTGATGGACTGGGGGATCGCGCGCGTGCTGCAGGACGGGCGCGCCGCCGCGCTCGACACGCTGCGCTCGGAGGCGCCCGCGAGCGACGCCGACGATTCGTTGCACACCAGCGAGGGCGACATCGTCGGCACCGTCGCTTACATGGCGCCCGAGCAGGCGCGCAGTGAGCAGGCCAGCGTCACGCCGCGCTCGGACGTCTACTCCTTTGGCGCGATGCTCTACGAGCTGCTCAGTGGCAGTCGCCCCTACGCCAACGCTGGCAACTCGAATCGCCAGATGCTGCTCGCGCTGCTCGCTGGCCCGCCACCGCCGCTGGGGCTGGCTGCGCCGGGCACGCCCGACGAGCTGGCCGCCATCTGCGCGAAGGCCATGGCCCGCGACGCCGCGCAACGCTACGCGGACATGGCGGATGTCGCCGTCGACCTGCGCGCCTTCCTCGAGGGTCGCGTGGTGCGCGCGCACAGCACCGGCCGTTGGACCAAGCTCACGAAGTGGGTCAGGCGTAACCGCGCGCTTTCCGGGGCCGTTGGAGTGGCGCTGGTGGTCTCGCTCGCCGGAGGCGCCGCCAGTTGGCTGCAAGCCCAGGCAGCGCGACGTCAATTGCGCGACTTCGAGTTGCTCGCGACCCAGGACGCGCTCGACGCGCTCGCGAGCCAAGCCGCCGAGGCCCAACCACCGCGACCAGAGCTGTTGGGTGTGTACGACCGCTGGCTCGAGGACCTGCGCGGCCACGTCGAGGGACGCGCGGCCGATGTCGCTCGCGGAATCACGGCCTCCGCCGGGCTTGAAGCGCACCTGGCCGCGCTCGCCGAGCTGAGGAACGGCGCGCGCCCGTTGACTCCCGAAGAGCTCGAGCGCGATCGGCGCTCTCACCCGCTGTGGGATCAGCTGGAGTCCAAGCGAGCAGAGCTCGCCTGGCGCAATCGACTGTTGGGAGTCGACCCCTGGCCGGACGAGGCGGAGGTTCGCAGAGAGCTCGCGAGTCAACTCGCGCTGACGGACGCCGACGAGCTGACGCGACTTGCCCGCGAGCGCATCGGAAGCGACTTCCGTCGGCGCGGCGAGGAAGTGCACGCGCTGGTTCTCGCCGAACGTGCCGTGGAGCTCGCGGTCGGCGATCAGCGCGGCCCGGCGTACGGTCACCTGTGGCTCGCCCTCACCAAGCTCGGCCGCTGGGATGAGGCGCTCGCGGCGGCGCGCACGGCGGACGCTCTCGGCGGCGCCACGGACCTGTTCGATCTGGGAGTCGTGGAGGCTGACTTGGAGCGAGCTCGACAACCGGCCGAGCAACTGCGCAGACGAGACGTTGCTGCCGCGGCCGTCGCCGCGCTCGCATCCGAGGTTTCCGTGCGGCGCACCTACGAGTACGACAGTCCTTCGCTGAGCTCGTGGGACGCGCGCATCGTGCGACTGACGGACACGTTGCGATCCATGGCGGAGTCTGAGCTCGCTTTCGATGGGACCGAAGATCCAGTCCGTGCGGACTGGACCATCGCGGCTCGCCGCGCACGAGTGCTGCGCATCTACGAAGAGTCGATCCACGGCGCGGAAGCCGTTGCACGTTGGAGCGAGGCGCTGGAGTCGATCCGCGCGTCGGCGCTGTACGACGGGCTCGAGATCAGCCCGCAGTTCGGCTTGCTCCCACTCGGCATCGATCCCCATTCAGGGCTCTGGGAGTTCGCGCACTTGTTCTCAGGCGAGCCAGCGCGCCGCGGCGTCGATGGACGTTTGGAGCTCGGACCGGACACGGCGATCGTCTTGGTGCTCGTCCCCGGTGGTCGCTTCTACATGGGGGCGCAATCCGCTGATCCCGACGCGCGCAACTACGATCCCGAAGCGGACAGGGACGAAGCACCGGTCCACGAAGTCGCGCTCTCCCCGTTCTTCGTCGCCAAGCACGAAATGACCGTGGCTCAGTGGCGACGACTCGGCGAGACCGATGCCGTCCGACGAAGCTCCGACCCACTCGCGGACCTGCTGCCGGTCGACAGTGTGAGTTGGAGGCGCTGTCAGGAGCTTCTGCCGCGCGTGGGGTTGCTGCTGCCGACCGAGGCTCAATGGGAGTACGTGTGCAGAGCCGGAGTCACGACTCCGTTTTGCATCGAGCCGGAAGGGCAAGATGTCTGCGGCGCGGGGAACCTCTACGAGGGCTCTGCTTGGGAGGCCGGGATCGGCAGCTCGAGCCCGAACGAGGATTGGATCGACGGCTTCGGATCCGCCGCGCCCGTGGGGAGCTTCCCAGCCAATCGCTTCGGACTTCACGACGTGATCGGCAATGTCAACGAGTGGTGTCGCGAGGCCTTCGGCAGTTACTTGACACCGGTGCGAGCGGGCGACGGACAACGCGATGCGGAAAGTGACTCGCATCGCATCCTGCGAGGCGGCTCGTACGCGAGCAATGCCTGGCAAGCGCGCTCGGCCTGCCGAATCAGCACGTCTCCCGACTACGCGCATGCGGAGACCGGTCTTCGACCTGCTCGCGCGTTGGATCCGTGAGCGGCGCGGCGCCTCGGCGGGAAACACCGCCGAAGCGCGCGAGCCGACGACTCGAGAAGTGTGAGTGAGTGACGCTCTCGATCTCCCGCGCCCTGTGGGTCACGGCGCCTCCGACGACTCGAGAGCTCGCGCCCCCGGTTCCTCACGAGCACTCAAGGCTGGACCGTGAGCTCGATGGCGTCCGAGAGATTCGTGGACTTCGGCGCCGGAGGATCGCGGAACCACGCTTGCAGGTAGATCTTGTCGCCCGCCAAGAATGGCTGGCCCATCGCGCCCGGGGTCCCCGCCGTGAACGCGTTCCAGTCGAGCGCCAGTGAGCCCGTGCAGCTGTTGAGCATGCCGCCTGAGTTCATGGTCCCGGTGCGCTGGGTCGGAGGCTTGACACACAGGAAGCTGCTGCCGCCGATGCCCCAAGCCTTGGGCGTGAACGCGTTGTTGTCGAGGCCGTAGAACAACAAGCCCGTCTTTTGCGCTTCGACGCCGGCCACGCTGATCATGGGATTCGTGGTGAGGCTCACGCTCGGTTGCGCGCTGGCACTGATGGACGCATTGCAGCCGAAAGAAGACGTGCTCGGCGTGCAGTAGCTCGTCGGGCCGGCCGGGCCCGTCCCGAAGCACAGCTGCCAGCTCGTCAGTGAACCGCTCTCGAGTCCTTCCCAGTCATAGATCGTCAGTGTCCACAGTCCCGAAGTGACCGGAATCAACTCCAGCGGAGTGTTGAAGATGCTGAAAGCGCCCGACGGCCAACTTGAGAACTCCTGAGCGTAGATCCCCGGCAGCAGGTCCGAGGACGATGGGCAGCTCGTGGACCAAACGGGACAGAGGATCCTGGCCAGGGGCGCGATCGAGTAATTGCCGTTCAGGTCACAGTCCAGGCCGTATCCCGTGCCCGTGTGACCGACGCGATGCACGAGGTTGTGGTTCGCACCGGTCGGGTCCGTCAGCACGATCTGCAGATCTCCCACCCAGGTGTGGTTCGCACCGATCAAATCCACCTTGACGATCTCGGTCGCGCCGGGCGGAACGACGACGTTGTAGGTCGAGACGAAGGGCGCGGAGGGCAGCACGGTCGGCCACACACCGTCTCCTGTACCGATGCTCGGCACTGCGCCGCCCAAACCACCCGGAGCACACGTGAAAGCCCCAATCACCTGCGGAATGCAGAAGCGACAGGGCATCGACGTCTCGCCGTAATCCGTGCCGTTGGAGGAACTCGCAACGTCCCAATGCCACCAACCCGCGGAGAGGCTGGGCAGCGTCAACGACGTGGTCGACAAGGGTCCCACGATTTTGGGGTTGTTGGAGTCGGTCGGGTCCGCACCTTTCTTGTAGCGCACCTTGTGCGTGGTCGCGCGGTTGGAGGAGCACTCGGTCCAGTCCAAGGTGACCAAGTTGTTGGTGGTGCTGTCGTCCTCGGGAACGCAGCACGTCGGCGGAGCTGGTGGCTGGTCCGGCGTCGTGTTGGTTTTGAACTCGAGGTCCCAATCGGAAAGCGCTCCGACATCGCCTCCGGCCCAGTCGTACACGAAGAGCGTCCAAGTTCCATTCGCCGCCGGGATCGCCTCGAGTGGGACGTTCAAGATCCCGTTCGTTCCGCTGATCCACGTGCCGAATGACTGCGCGTAGAGCCCCGGGAGCAAGATCGAATTGCCCGTGCATGTCGCCGGCAGCGCGTGACCATAGCCCGTGCAGGAGCACGATCCGACGATGGTGTAGTCGCCGGAAAAGTCACAACTGAAACCGCCCAGTCGATTGAGCAAGTTGTAGTTCACGCCCGAGGGCGACTGCAGCACGAACTGAAGGTCGTCGATGTATGTGTGTGTCAGTCCGTGGAGGACGATCGCGTCGACGAACGTCCCGCTTCCGCCGGTGACGACAACGGTCGACACCAGCGGCGCGCTGGGCAGCACTGTCGGATAAAAGCCGTTGCCGGTTCCGGTGGACGGGATCGCGCCGGCTGGGCCGCTGCCGTAGCTGATCAGGTTGCACTGCGCGCTCGCTGCGCTCGAGATCGACAGCCACAGCACGGTGAGTGCCGCCGGGCCACGGATTGGGCGTGCAGAGAACTTCATGGAATCGAGCTCATCGGGGTAGGGGGAAGCGGGAACACACGGCGCTGAATCGAATCTGAGCGAGCTCGGCCGGGTGCCGAATGCGCGAGAACGGAGCGCGCGTAGTGTGCTCTCGGACCGCTGAAGCGGACGGAGATGGGAACTCTACACCAGTGCCTAGACGGCCGCAGGCCCCGAAGATGTTCCCGGAGGTCGAGCGTTTCGGCCTCGATCCCCGATACGGGTCGCCCCGAGAGTCGCCCGCGTCGAACAGCGCTCATCTGCAAGGTGCTGTGTCCCCGCACGGCGCCGGAGCCGCGCGAGCGATGCTAGCATCGGCGACGTTGCACACGGTTCGCCCGTCGAATGCACCGGATTCGGACAGAAGGCCCACGTGGACTCCAACATCGATCAGACAGCCACCTCATTGCTCGCACGAGGCGTTCAAGAAGGCGAACCGGCGTGGGACGAGCTCTGCGGACGAATGATCGAGCCTCTGCGGGTTTGGGTCGACCTTCACCTGCATGGAGCGATGCGCGGACGCATCGATCCCGCCGATGTGATGCAGGAAACCTGGGCCCGGGCGATGCAGAACATCCGGCTCTTCGACAGCTCCAAGGGAACGTTCCGTGGCTGGCTGTTCGGCATCGCGCGCAACGTGTTGCGCGACGCCTTTCGAGCCAACACCTCGGCCAACGCTGGACACGGTGGTACGTCGTGGGCCGCGAGCCTCGACCAGGTCACCGATCGCGTGCGCGGCTTCGTCCAGAGTGTCGACCGCAACGATGCCTTGCAGCACCTCGGTGAGACGATTCGAGCTTTCGACGAGAGCGACCAAGACCTCGCGATCTGTGCTCTCGAAGGACTGAAGCTCGGCGACGCTGCCGTGCGCTTGGGCATCAGCTACGAGGCCACCGCGAAGCGCTGGCAAAAGCTGCGCGCGCGACTGGCCAGCGGCCCGATCGCGCGCGAGCTGCTCGAGCTCGTGGAGTGAGCGGCGGGGAGCGTCCAGCCACGCTCGCGTCCCGTCTATCACGGCCCTTCGAGCAGCTCGCCAGCACTTGGAGCAAGTTCTGGGATTTCCGCGCGGGGGTTCGACGACGCAGCTCGCTCGCCGCGGAGCGCTGGGAGCTCCCGCGGAAACGAGACGGTGCGCCGAAGTACTTCGGAACGCGAGCGCAGCTGACGAGCGCGCTGCGTGGAAGTCGCGAGGCCGGACGCGTGTCGCGAGCGCGCTATTTGCGCGGAGCGGCGACGTGCTGGTCGATCAAGACGGGGTTGCCGTCGGGGTCGATCAGCATCAGGTTCGCCGGACCGGAGCCGGAGGCGTCGGCCGCGGACGCGAGCGTCATTCCTTGGCGTTGCAGCTCGCGCTGGATCTCGCGCACGTCGTCGAAGTCGGGCAGCGTGTTCATGCGCCGATCCCAGCCGGGATTGAAGGTCAGCGTGTTGCGCTCGAACATCCCCTGGAACAAGCCGATGGTCGCGCTCTCGTTCTGGAGGATCAGCCAGTTCTGCGCGGGATTGCCGGCGACCTGGCGAAAGCCGAGCTTCTCGTAGAACGCTCGCGATGCCGCGAGGTCCTTGACCGACAGGCTGATCGAGAAATTGCCGAGCTGCATGGGCGTGGCCTCTGGCGTCGAGTCCACCGCGCGCGATGCGGTCGTCGCGCAGCCACACGTGGCACACAACACCACCCCGAGCACGCGACGAAGGACGCTGTTCATGCGCGGATTGCGCCGCGCAGCACGGTGGATGTCAAGCTCGCCGCCTGCACGGCTCGGCGCAGCGCGATGTCACGGGCCGATCCGCGGCACCGGTGAACGCCCGTGCGTCTGTCGGACCTCGACCGCGCGACCGTCGGCGAACTCGATCCGCAGGTTTAGATACAGCGGTCCAAAAGTGTGGACCCTAGTTCCGTCGGCGAAGTGACAGTGCGACACGCCGGTGAGGACCTTCACGGCGCCACCGTCGAACCACAGGTCGAAGTCACCTTCGAGATCGCCCGGCTTGGGACGCTCGCGACGGTTGGGTAGAGCCTTGATTCGCGCCAGGACGGCGAGGATCTCGTCCTCCAGCACGCGCTCGCGAAGCACGTCGTCGGATCGGAAACTCATGGGCGTGATACTCCCATTCGGTCGTGCGCGAGGCACTCGAATTATCTCGGGGGCACTTCGCGCTCCAGCCCGTGGCGCTCGAGCGCCAGCGAGTTAGCGTGGTGCCCATGGACTCGACGCTTCAAATGACGCTGGTGAACTTGCTCGGCCGAGGATCGTCGATGCTCGCGTGCCTGGTCGGGCTCGCGCTCGCGCTGTGGATCTGGAAGCGCGCGCCGCGGGCGGCACTGTGTCTCTCGCTCGGCTTGGTCGTGCTGCTCGTCGTGAATCTGTTCTGGGCCGTGGTGCACCCGGCCCTGCTGCAGCGCACGATCGACGAAGGCTGGGAGGACGCCCGTCGCTCGACGCTCTTCAGCGTGATCAGCATCGTTTCCGGAGTCGTGTCCGCAGTCGGCCTGGTGCTGGTCGTGCTCGCGGCGGTCTTGGACCGGCCGCGCACGGACTAATAGCGAATGGTGCGCTCTTCCCAGTCCGGACCGCGCAGCGCGAGACCATCGCGACGCGGGCCGACACCAAAGGTGTTCATCTCCGCCGGGTAAGTCGTCTTGGCGAGCGTCGCATCGACTCCACGTGCCGCGAGCGCGTCGCCGAGATCGCTGGCGACGTATTCCAGGTAGCGATGCACCGCGTGGGGCCGCGCCAGGTAGGCCTTGTTGTAGCCGCACAGGAACAGCGCGAAGTCCTCGGGCTGGGTGCGCACGTAGCGCAGCACCGCTTCGGTCACTTGCGGGTACTGCCACGAGAAGAAGTCGTCGATCACGAGCACGCCATCGGGAGCGAGCAACGTGTTGGCGGCGCGCATGTCGCTGGTGACGGCGCGCGCGGAGTGCTCGCCGTCGATGTGCATCCAACGCAGCTTGCGAAATTGCTCGCGCGCGATGTCGTGCACGTGCAAGTTCGTCGAATCGCCGTCGATGCGCACCAGCTCGAGGTCCTTGTCCGGACGTGCGAGCTCCAGCGCGCGGTGGATCGAGGGCCCGTGGAACTTGTAGTCGCACAGGAAGAGCTTGGAGTTCGGCTCCGCGTGGAGCGCGAGCAGCGCCGCGGACCTCCCGCGCCACACTCCGATCTCGAGCATCGGTCCGCGAATCCCGCGCTCGCGTTGGAACACGAGCAAGGCGTCCCACAGCGCGATCGCGGGCGGCCCGAACCAACCCTCGAGGCTCGCGGCGAACTCGTTGTACTTCCGAAAGCAGGTCAGCGGGTCCCAGGCGGACTCGGCGTTGGCCGGGAGTGCCGGCGCCGGTCCGCACGGAGCGGTCGAGGGGAGGTTCATGGGTGCGCGGATCCGAAGAGTTGACTCCTCCCTTCGGCCGAAGAGTGCGTGGACGCGAGTCCAACGGCTCCCGCGCTCGCGCGCAGCCCATTCATGGCACGTCTGCGAAGGCCCGCTCGACCGTCCCGCGCCCGCTGGTCGCTTGGGATGGCCCGGCTAGGTCGAGCGCTTCCAGCGGCTCCAAGTCACGCCGCTCCCGCGGGCGGAGCCGAATGCCACTGGCCGCGGTTGGCCGACGTCGGCGTAGCACACCTCGAGCTCGTCACCGACCACGCGCACCAGTCCCGCCTGCATCAGCCCGGCGCAAGGACCGGACGTGTGCACGTAGTCGATCTCTCGCGGCTCGCTGGACTCGTTCACTCGCGTCCATGCGTCGAGGATCGATTGGGCGCCGAGCTTCACTTGCGTGCGAGTCCCGTGCATCGTGCGCGACATCGCCGTCAGCATCGCTCGCGGCAACTCCTGTCCGTCGCGCACGATCACGAGCGGCTGCCACGCGCCCTGGAGAGCTTCGATGGTCGCCGTGCGGGCTTGGAAATCCGCCGCATCGACTGCGGGTTGCACGGCAACCGGCGCGACCTCGAGCCTCGGACTCGAGTGCAGCTCCGGCGTGCGCGCGCGTGAGCGACGCACGAGCGTCTCGAGCGCATGTCCGCGGCCGGGGCGCGTGAGGAACTCAGTGGGGCGTGGGGCTCCCGTCAGGCCCAAGCAGATCGTCCAGCGCTCGCCCTCGACGCGGAAAATGCCATGGGACCAGTTGCCCTTCTCGGGTCCGGCGACGAATTCGATGTCGATCGTCGCGGGCTGGAGCTCGACGTCGATGTCGAACACACCTTCGTAGGTCGCTTCCGGCGTGATCGTGCGAAAGCGATCGCCGTCGATCTCGATGCGCGAAGCCGCGAGCATCACCTGCGGAGTCGCGCTGCCGTCGACCTCGAGCGACTCGAAGCCCCAAATCCCCTCGAGCGCCATCCACTGCTCGACGTAGCGCACCAACTTCGGCCAGCTCGCGCGTCCGTGCTTTCGCGCGACGACCGACTGCGCGTCGGCCAACTTGAATCCGGCGCCACGCAACTCGGCGGGCTTCAGGCCGCGAGCACTGGGCAGATGCGCCGAAAACTCCGCCGCGGCGTGGGGGTCGCCAGCGCGCAGCGCGCTCAAGAGCTGCTTCGCCTGCTGCCGCAGATGATCGAGATTGGGTCGAGAAGGTAGACGCTTGTCCATGGAAGGCCTCCGCGCGATGCCCGAGGGTCCGCAGGCGGGCCGCACCAAAGCCTTGGTGAGGTTCGTCGAATGGGAGGTGGGTTCAACCCTTTCCGCGGACCCGGAGGCGACCTTCTCGCCGCCGTCGACAGTACTCGCAGCGGCGCGGTTTGACCAGTCCGCGCGCGGGCCGCGCTACCCAGGTCGTCGACGCTTCGAATGCTGCAGCGCTAGCGGCAGAGCACGACTTCGAGACCGTTGGTCGTGTTGGTGTTCGAGCCGCCAGCGGTCGGGTCGCGGAACCAGATCTGGAAGTAGAGCGTGTCGTTCTCGGTGATGCCGTAGAGCGCGGTTTGCGCGGCCCCGAACGGGATCGAGAGCGTACCCGCGGCGCTCGAGGTCGCGGCCGGCATGCGGCGCACGGCTCCGCCGACGCAGCGCGTTCCGTTGCCGAATGGAACACAGGGGAGCTGTTGAGTGTCCGAGAAGAACGCCAGGCACGTCTTGTTCGGAGGAAGCTGCGAATCCGTGAGCGACAGATCGCCGGCGCAGATGCTGGCAGTCCCGGCGGCGCCGATCAGCGCCGCGCTACCGCTGGAGTTGACGTTGCTCGAGCCATAGCTCGCGATGCTGCAATCGTCGACCGGCACGATCTGCCACAACTTGCCCGTGCGGTCACAGATGTAGAGCTCGCCGTTGGCGTCCTCGCCGAAGGCCGTGATCTGCGTGATCGTGCCGCTGGAAGGCGCGAGCTGCGCGGTGCGGTCGGCGAAGTTGACCGCGACTCCACCCGCGACTTCGAACGAGTAGATCTTGCGCGAGCAGTAGTCGGCGAAGAAGTAGGCGCCCCACAGCGATGGGATGCGGCAGCCGCGATAGACATTGCCGCCGATGACCGCGCAGTGGTTGAGCGTGTGGGGAAAGTGCCAGACAGGCGACGTGAACGAGCTCGAAAGACACGGCGGCGCTCCGGCGCAGGGCGCGTAGCCGGTGCACAAGTCTCCCTCCATCGAGTTCCAACCGAAGTTCAGGCCGCCCAGGCCCGCGGGCAGGAAGTCGATCTCCTCGCGCGAGGCTTGCCCGACGTCGCCGACGTACAGGTCTCCGGTCAAGCGGTCGACCGAGTAGCGCCACGGGTGGCGCAGCCCGAGTGCCCAAATCTCCGGCCGGTACGCGGGGTTACCGACGAATGGATTGTCGGCGGGCACCGCATAGGGCAGGGCTCCGTCGACGTCGATGCGCAGCAGCTTCCCGAGCAGCGAGAGCCCGTTCTGCGCGTCGCACTCCGGATCGCCGGGCGCGTTCGATCCGCCGTCGCCGGTGGCGATCAGCAGCTTGCCGTCGAGCCCGAACTGCAGGCAACCGCCCTGGTGATCGCCGGAAGTCGACGGCGGCACCACGAACACCGTGCGCGGCGTGGTCAAGGCGACGTTCGGGTCCGCGCTGACCGCGAACTCGGCCACGACGCCGGCGTTGTCGCCAAAGCGCGTGTAGAACACGAAGAAGCGCCCGTTGCTCCCATAGTTCGGGTGGAAGGCCAGGCTGAACAACCCGAACTCGCCATTGGGCGGCGACATCAAGCCCGTCACGTCGAGGAAGGGCGCCGTGAGCAACGCTCCCTGGTGCAGCACGCGGATCTTGCCGGTTTGCTCGACGATGAACAGCCGCGTGGGGTCGGTTCTCGGCGCGGTGACGGCCAGTGGCTTGGTCAGGCCGCTGGCGACGGGGATCGAAGTCAGCGACTGCGACGTCGCACACGTCGCGAGCAGGGCCGAAGCAGCCAAGGTTCTGAGCATGACGCGATCTCGATGCGGGGCCAGGGCGGTCGGCTTGGGGGCGGCGGGGCCGGACCCGAGTCGACGCTCGCCGCGAGGCGCGGGTTCCGTCGTCGGGCCCGACAACCTACTCGCAATCGGCTCGCGTGGGTGAGAGCTGGTCCGCGTCGGTGCTCCCGCGCCCCGGCGCGCCTCACCTGACGCTCCGTTCATTCGAGCCTCTCTGGACGGAACGTTAGGACCTGGGGACGAGCCCGCGCGGCTAGTTTCGAGAGCGCGTTGCGGGCAGATTCCGACGGGCCGCCGCAACGCGCTTCCGCATCCACGCCGATGCGCAGCTCTGGAGCGCGACGTCTTCGCGCGTTGTCTTGGCCGGCGTCGTCCGCTCCCTCGACGACGATCGCCGAACCCAGAGCTGCGCCGAACAGGAGGACTGCATGTTGCGTTGGACTCTGGCGTTCCTCGTGCTGGCATTGATCGCCGGCGCACTCGGCTTCAGCGGCGTCGCGGCGTCGGCGACGAGTATCGCGAAGATCCTGTTCGTGATGTTCGCGGCGTTGTTCGTGATCAGCCTGATGTTCGGGCGGCCACGCAAGACCGTCGACTGAAAGCGAGCTCCAATCGGGTCGCGAGCGCCGACGCGACCACAAACCCATGCTCCGCGGCACCTCGAGCGCGGAGCCGGGCGCGCCGCCCAACTCTCCCGCGGCGCGCCCACTTCGTATGGAGTGCGCCGGCTCGTCGCCGGTCACCGCTCGAGCGAGCGCGCGCTGTCAAGCAGGGCCTTCTCGCGCGGCGAGAACTCGCCGGCGGGCCCCCAGGCCTCGAAGGTGTAGACATCGTCGTCGGTGCGCAGCAGCACGAGCATGTACCCGAGCACGCGGCCACCGATGTCGCGCGAACCGCTGAGCAGCATGCGCTGGCCGTCGAGTCGTTCCTCGCGCTGGATCGCGAGTGCGCGGCCGGCCACCAGCGCTCGGCGCGTGAGGGAGCTCCAGAACTGCAGCGAGCCCTCGTCGTAGTTGTCGTGGCGTTGCACCTTGATCCGCACGCCGTCCGCGTTGAGCGCCTCGACCAGCGACTTGTCGCTGTAGTAGCGGATGAAATCGGCCGGCGGCACGAACTCGGGCCCTGAGGCGAAGAAGCCCGGCTTGCGCGGGCGCGTCTCGACGGTGCCCGCGACCAAGCCATCGCCCAGGCGCCCGATCCAATCGAAGGGCATGCCGAGCATGGCGGTGCTGGTCGCGTCCTGCGGAACGCTGGCGTTGAACTCGACATGGATCGTGCTCATCGAGACCTGCGAGGTCATGAAGCGCAACCGGCCCTCGAGCGACTCGATCTCGCCCGACACGCGCGTGAGCTCGGCCTCGATCTTGAGCGTGTCCTCGAGCTTGTCGCTCTTCGCCAGGTGTACCAGCAGCCGTTCGCGAGCCTTGCGCAGGTTGTCGAGGCGCAGCTCGATGTCGAACATCTCCTCGGTGACGTCGTTCGCGCGCACCGAGCGCTCGACGACCTCGCCCAAGGTCGCGATACGCGCGAGCGTGGCCTCGAACTGCGCGGAGGGCACGCGAATGGTGATCGAGCGCGACTCGCTCTGCTGCATGTGGCCGCCGACCTCGCGCGCCAAGGCGTGCACGGCCGAGAGCGAGTCGGCGATCTTGACCACCGCCAAGCGCAACGACGCGGAGTAGATCACCTGGCGCGGCACGTTGGGCTGCTCGGCCTGCACCTCCGTCTCAGCGTCACGGGTCGCAAAGCCCAACGATGTCCCGGGCGTGGGCGCCGGGCTGTTGGGCGCGAACTCCGACGGCGCGGCGAATCCCGCTTCGGATTGCGCGCCGAGCATCGACGTGCAGCTCACCAAGCCCACCAACATCCACGACCAGTAGCCCGTGCTCATCGAGTTCCTCTCGCCACATCTGGCGGTGACTTTCGGGGCGACAGCGTAGCGGGCGGACGACGTGCAGCGCGCTACCGTGGTCGCATGTCGAGTGAGAACGACGCAAGTCGAATCGTGCGCGAGCTCGGCCTCGCACCGCACCCCGAGGGCGGGTACTACCGCGAGACCTGGCGCGAGATCCGCAGCGACGGCGCGCGCGGCTCCGGTACCGCGATCTATTTCCTGTTGCGCGCCGAGGATCGCCACCGCTGGCATCGCATCGACGCCGCGGAGATCTGGCATTTCTACGCGGGCGCGCCGCTCGAGCTCGCGACCGCGGTCGAAGGTCGGACCTGCGAGACGCGCATGTTGGGCGCGGCACTCGACGGTCGCAGCGCGCCACAGCTCGTCGTGCCTCCGCGGGTCTGGCAGCGCGCGCGTTCGCTCGGCCCATGGACGTTGGTCGGATGCACGGTCAGCCCGGCCTTCGAGTTCGCGCACTTCGAATTGGCGCCCGCGGACTGGTCGCCCAGCGCGAGCTAGCCCGTCCGGCGCGGTCGTTTGTCCCGCAGAGCTCGACCCGGGATCGCGAGCATGGCCTACCATGGGCCGCATGAAGCTCTCCCAGACCTTTCGTGTGCTCGCGCTCGCATGCTCGAGCGCGCTGTCGTCGGCTCAGTCCTTCCAAACGCTTCCCGCCGGTTTCGACAACGTGCAGGGCGGCGCCGGGACTGCGTATCCGCAGAACACCACTGCTCCGCAGAAGTGGCAGTGGCACTACGCCAATTCCAACTTCGCCCAGACGGGCCCGATCCAGATCACCGAGATCTCGATCCGCGCCCTCTCGCCCACGAGCACCGTCTCGGCCTTCGACTTCCCGAGCTTCGTCGTCACGTGCTCGGAGGCGACCACGCAATACGGCGTCGGAAGCCACGATCCCGTGTTCGCCAACAACCTCGGCACGAACACGGTGGTGGTGCGCAGTGGCCCGTTCACCGGAGGGCCGATCGGTCCCTCGGGCGGCGCGACCTCCACCTGGATTCCTCTGGGGCTGACGACTCCATTCACTTTCGATCCGACGCACGGCAACGACCTGATCATCCAGATCGAAGAGTGCTCGACCAACACGACCTGGTCGCAGTCCCTGGACGGCTTCATCGGAGCCACCGGCGCGGTCGGCGGCAATCGCTACGGCGACATCTCGAGTTGCCTCACGACGACGAGCTCGTTCAGCAACAACGAGTTCGTGCCGATCGCACGCATCCAGTACACGCTCGGTGGGTCGGTATCGACGTTCTGCACGAGCGGGACGACGACCAACGGGTGCGTCCCCACGATCGCGGGTAGCGGTACGCCGAGCGCGTCGAGCGCGACGCCGTTCTCGATCTCTGTCGCCAACGTCGAGGGCCAGCGCCAAGGGCTCTTGTTCTACGGCGTCAACAACACGGGCTTCACGCCGCTCGCGTGGGGGCCTAGCACGAGCTATCTGTGCGTCAAGCCGCCGACGCAGCGCACGCTCGCGCAGACGACGGGTGGCACGGCGGGTCAGTGCAACGGCTCGCTGCAACTCGACTGGAATGCGTTCGTGGCCGCGAATCCCGCCATTCTCGGCGCTCCCTTCGCCAGTGGGTCGGAGGTGTTTGCGCAGGGGTGGTTCCGCGATCCGCCGAGCCCGAAGACGACCATGCTCTCGGACGGACTGCACTTCACGCTCGCGCCGTAGGGCGCACGGCCGAGGCGGATCGCTCCACGCTTCAGCCAGCGGCCGCGCCGCAGCGCGGCCTCGGGAGCGTCCCTACGCAACGACGCCAAGGCGTCGTTGCGTCCTTCCGTCGCGCCGGAAAAGCGCGTCGGAAGGGCGGGCTTACTTCCGCGATCCGCCGAGCCCGAAGACGACCATGCTCTCGGACGGACTGCACTTCACGCTCGCGCCGTAGGGCCCCAGGGGTTCGCGTGCTCCGCTCGACATGCCGGATCGATCGACACCGGATGGATGTGCCGTTTGCATGCGTGGCGCCGGCTGGGTGACTACGGAGCGACGCCGCGCAGCTCGACGTAGCTCAGGCGCGCGTCGAGTGCCGCCGCGCGATACTGCGCGAATGTGTAGGTCTGACGAGCGTCGATCGTCCCATCGCGATTTGCATCGATCAGCACGAGCGCTGGGCTGGCGAAGTGCGCATCGAAGTCCGCGAACACATAGACATAGCCATTGGTGACGTGGTCGCCGGCGAAGAAGTAATCGTATTCGTTCGACAGAGCGGGCTCGGTCGCCGGCGTCAGGAGTTGCGTGAGAGCGAAGGGGGCCGCGTTCCAATCCAACTCGTAGAGCACATTCGAGTCGGCGAATTGCACGAGCGCCGAGCTCGGCTTGCCGCGCACGCGGTGCATGACCTTGATCATGTCTTTTCCCGCGACGGACGCGTCGTACAGAACCTCGATGTCTCCCACGGGCTGCACGCCGAGCGCCGTCGCGCCGCCGCCGACGGGTTCGACCACCAGGGGCGGAACGACGATCCAGCGCTCGAGGCGCGTGTCGCCGCTGCGCTCCTTGCCCGCGATGAGCACCGTCGTCGAAGACACGACTTCGGCGACCGTGGGCCAGTATCCGACCGCAATCACCTGCTTCGTCGCCGCCACGGGGTTGGCGAAGTCACCATTTGGCGCGTAGCGCCAATGCAGCGTGAGGGCTTTGCCCTCGCAATCGATCATCAGTGTCGCCCGAAACTGAGCGCTCGGCTGGAAGTACGACATGCCGCTGGTGGACTGCACCTCGACCGGCGGCACGCCGGAGTGAATTTGAGGAGCGCAAAGCGCCAAGTGTGCACTCGATGCGATCGCGGTGACGAGCCACACGAGACTCCACGCGGTGCGGACGAATCTGCGCGGATCGAGTCGATGCATGGGTGTCGTCTCCCTCACAGCGTGCAGCAGTAGCATTCGAGACTCCAACTCGCGAGGGCACCCCACGTCGGCTTGCTCGTGCACGCGGACTTCTTGCAGCGCTCCCACTGTTTCTTGGCTGCCTGTCGGAACTTGTCCCGCGCTTCGCAGGCCTTGATGTCGAGCGGCCAAGGGCACGGCGGCGAGCACGTGGCGAGCGTGAGCACGGTCCAGGAAGCGGCGGTCTCGAGCACGTGGCCGCAGGCCGCGCAGGGGTCGGATTGCGGCGGAGAGTCCGCGACGCCACCGTGGCTGAGGCCGACACCGCATTCCTTGACGTGCTTCCACTCGTGCAGCAGCGCGATGGCCATGACGGTGTTACCGAATTCGGGGCTCAGCGCGACCGTGTTGAAGTCGTGGGCGCCGAAATTGTCCGGATCGTGGAACTCGACCAGGCCAGTTCTTCCCTCGGCCACGGCCTGCGCGAGCGCCGGACCGTTCAGCGGGTCGAGCTCGACGGGGATCGGGAGGTTCTCCAGCGCGTCGTCTCCGACGTCCGGAAGCGCTTGGGCCGACGCCAGGCTGGCGCTGAACAGGCCCGCCACGAGCCAAGGAACGAGACGAAGTGACCAACGACAGGGGTCGAACTGCATGGGTGCGAGCTTGAGCTTGGGGCGCCCTCGCGGCGCCAGGTCGAGTGGGCGGGCTTTGGCCATGGAAGAGCGGCGTGCGGAGCGCGGCCTCGCACGAGGAGCGGTTTTTAGATAGGCGCGTACTTGGCCGGGGAAGACAGCCAGGACCGTGGGAGCGGCTGAGCGTGTGTGTCGGAGCGCCCGGCCGGAGTTCCAGGAAACAAGGGGCCACCGGACACGCCCAGCCGGGTGCGCAGGCATGCCACCCGGGGCCACGGAGCCCTCTCCCGAGTGCTCGCCGGACCCGCGCCCTTGGGGGATCCATCGGTCTTGTGGGCCACGACCAGCGCGGGAGTCGAACGTGTTGGTTAGGCTCGCAGTGGCCTCGATGTTCCTCCTCCAGCGCATCGATTTCATCGCCCTGCTCGGGTTGATGGTGCAGACCTTCGTGGCCTGGGTTTTCGTCGCGATTTTCGCTTCGCTGCGCAAGCGCGGCACGATGTCGCAGGCGTTCGACGCGTTCTACTTCGCGTTCATCGCGCTGTCGGCCTCGCTGACCATCGTCAGCGTGCGCTTCTTCCAGGCCTTCGATGTCGCGGAGCCGCGCTCGTTCTGGGTCGACGGCGGCTGGCCGGCGATGCTGAGCTACGCCACGTACCAGGCGCTCAAGGGTGTATTCGCCGTGCAGCTCTTGCGGGGAGCGCATCTGCTCGCGGGGCGCACGCCACCGGCCTCGCTCGCGCTCGCCTGGCGCCCGCTGTTGCTCGTGATGGCGGTGCCTGCGTTCTTCATCGACAGCGTGACTCCGCTGCTCGCACTGCAGGCGCCCGTGATCGTCGGCGCCGCGCTCTGGGCTTTGCGCACGCTCGCGCGCTCGCGCTCCGACCACTCGGGTTGGCGCGTCGTGCGCTGGGCCTTGATCGGGCTGGCGGCGAGCTGGACCGTGCATGGCGTTTCCGCGCTGACCAGCGACTTTCTGCCGGGCATGTCGAAGTTGCTGGCGCTCAACTCGTTCATCGATCTCGCGGTCCAGATCCTGCTCGGGTCGGGTTTGATCATCAGCGTGATGCACGAGGACCATCGGCGCGTGCTGTTGGCCGAGCAGGAGCGCGAGCAGCTGCGTCGCACGTTGGAGCGCGACGATCGCCTGCGCGCGCTCGGCACCCTGGTCTCCGGAGTGGCGCACGAGCTGAACAACCCGCTGACCGTGATCCTGGGCTACGCGGACGAGCTCTCTCACGGCGCATCGTCGGAGCAAGCCGCGAGGATCGTCGGCGAGCAGGCCGAGCGCTGTCGCGGCATCGTGCGCAGCCTGTCCGCACTCGCCGGGCCGGCGGTGCATCCCCGCAGGGAGCTGGAGGTGCAAGAGCTCGTCGAACGCGTGGTGCGCGGCCTGGGGCCGGACCTCGCCGCCGAGCGCAGGTTGGTGATCGAGCCCATGGGCGGCCTGCGCATGCACGTCGATCGCATCGGCATGGAGCAGGTGCTGACGAACTTGATCGTCAATGCCCTGCACGTCACGCCGCACAGCGGGCGCGTGACGATCGCGGCGAGCGCGACGGCGCGCGGGGTCGAGCTCACCGTGACCGACCAGGGGCCCGGGGTTCCGTCGGACTTGCGCGCACGCTTGTTCGAGCCGTTCTTCACGACCAAGGAGCCTGGCAAGGGCACCGGTCTGGGCCTGTCGATCGCTCACGCGGTCGTTCGCGGCCACGGTGGGACGATCCTGATCGAAGATGGGCCCAAACGAGTCGGCGCGTGCTTCCGCGTCGTGATCCCACCCGCGACCGATGTCGGCCTCGCGCAGCGCGAACCCACGCCACAGCTCTCGGTCGTGCGCAGCTTGTTCGTCATCGACGACGACGAGAGCGTGCGCTCCGTGGTGCGCCTCCATGCGGAACGCCGCGGTTGGAAGGTGCGCGAGGCCGAGTCCGTCGAGGCGGCACTGGCGCAGCGCGAGCGCTTCGACGGGGCGGACGTCGTCCTGTGCGATCTGCGCATGCCCGGACTGGGTGGCATCGGGCTGTTCGAGCGCTTGGAGCGCGAGGACCCGGCCGCGCTGGCGCGCGTCGTGTTCGCCTCGGGCGATCTGGCGTCCCCGGAGGTCGTGCAGTTCGCACGCCACTGCCGCCGACCGTTGCTGCACAAGCCGTTCGACTTCGACGAGCTGTTCACGACGCTTGGCCGCAGCTCGCCGTCGCGCGTGGTCGCCAGCAGCTGACGCGACGCACGCCGAGAAGCGGCGCGGACTCCGCGCTCACGTCGCCGTCGCGACCAACGCGCGCGAAGTCCGGATCAACGCGGCTCCGACGAGCTCTGTCGCGCACGGCTGCGCATCGAGGAGCCAGGCTCGGATCAACGCGAACTGGGCCTCGGCGATCTGCAGCGCCAGCAGGCGTCGCGGGAGCTGCTCGGACGTCGATCGAGCGTCGTCGCACGCCTCGAGGCGCCGCTCGATCAGCGCTCCGAGCCGCCGCACGACCAGCGGCAGGAGCTGGCCCGAGTTCGGGCCCGCGAACATGCTGCGCGCGGCGGCGGCGTTGGCGCGGAAGTGCTCGAGGAGCCGCCCGAGAGCCGCTGGATCCGCGGTCTCGAAGGCGCAGTCCGTCAAGATCGCGAAGAACGGCGCCATGCTGTGGATCAGGAGCTCGTCCTTGCCGCGGAAGTGCTCGTAGAAAGTCGCGCGGCCGACCGCGGCACGCTCCAGGATGTCGCGCACGCGGATCTCGTCGTAGCGCTGCTCGTGGAACAACTCGACGAAGGCCGCGTTGAGCAGCGCCTGGGTGCGGCGCACGCGGCGGTCGAGATCGCCGGTGCTCGGGGGTTGTCGCGTGTTCTCGGACATTCGAGCGGGTTCGTTCGGGAGCGTTCGCGCACGGCGCGCTGTCTCTCGCATCGCGAGCGCGCGGGCGTAGCGTGCTCGTACGAGACTACGAGGAGAACGAGATGACCACCACCGAACGCGCCGCGCTCACACCGAACTTGCGTCGACCCGCCCTGTCTGCCTGTGCGCTGATCGGCGTCGGCAGCGTGCTCTCCGTGGTAGCGATGTCGCACCACCCGTCGGCGCATTCGCCGGACCTGCGCGCGATGCTGCAGGAGATCGCGCAGTTCGCGGGCGTGTCGCGCACCGTGCATGGCGGTCTGATCGTGCTGATGGCGCTCGTCTTCCAAGGCTATTGGAGCTTGTCGCGCTGCCTGGGCTTCGAGCTCGAGCGCGTGCGCACCGCGACGATCGCGCATGGTCTGGGCGTGGTGTGCATGCTCGGCGCCGCGGTGATCAACGGCTTCGCGTTGTCGGAGCTCGCGCAGCGCTGTGCCACCGCGTCGGACGCGACGCTCGAGGCGCTTCGACCCGTCCTCGCGGCGAGTCACGCGCTGAACCAGGCGCTCGCGCAGTGCGGAACCGTCGCGTTCTCCGTGGCCCTGTTGGCGTGGTCGAGCGTGCTCGTGGGGCAGCGCGGCCTCGCGCGCGCCGTTGGAGTGTTCGGTCTCGTCGTCGGAGTCGTGCCGGTGATCGCGCTCGTCACCGAGCGGCTCGAGCTCGACGTGCGCGGGATGGGGGCGGTCGTCGTCGCTCAGGGCGCGTGGGGTGTCGCGGTCGCGGCTTGGATGTGGCGCTTGCGGCGCTCGCTGGCCCGTGAAGCCACGTGTTCCGCGCAGGCCGACACGCACGCGAGCTCGTGACGTCGGGCTCTCGCGATCCGCTCCGTCCCGCCGCGTGTGCAACAGCCCTCGCCCGCACGACTCTCCGTGCGAGCGAGGGCTTCGGCGATCAGCTTCGGCGCTGCGAGCCGCGCGTCAGGGATAGGCCAGCTCGATGCCGCGCGCTTCCGGGGCGCTCGCCGGCAGGAACACGCGGCCAAAGGTCTCCTCGGAGTACTCCGGCGCCGCGCCAACCGGCGTCGCGATCGAGATCAAGCGCACGCGCACGTTCTGGCCGTTCGCCAGTCCGGCGACGGTGAACGCGAACGAGGTCGATCCATTGGCCGCGGTCAGCGGTGCCGCGATGAACGGGCCCGGGAGCTCCGAGCTCGACACGGCGTGCGACACGCCAGCGGCATTGGTGAGCTTGATCGCGCTCAAGCTCGTGCCGGTGACCACGGTGACGTTGGGGTCGATGACGTACATGTTCGTGCCGACGCCCGTCTCACGCAGCACCTGGAACAGGGCCTGCGTGCCTTGGACCGCGGCGGCATTGACGCCGGCCGCGTCGAAGAAGCGCTGCTCCATCCTCACCGTGGCGCCGACGGTCATCGAGCCGCCACCGGAGCTCTTCGAGCCGGTGAACGAGCTCACGACCAACGGCGATTGCGGTGCGGCGGCCGGGAGCGCGCCCGCCATCGGATGCAGCATGTCGGCGGCGAACAACGAGAACGCGTAGGTGGTCTGGTTGCCCGAGCGATCGTCCGCGTAGATCTTGCCGATGTTGGCGATCTGCATCGCACCATTCGGCGACCGCGAGGGCGTCGAAGGCACGAGGCCCTGCACGACGTAGGTGTGGCGACGCGCGAACACCGGATTGGCGTTGAGCGTCGGTGAAGTCGTGGCGGTCTGGATCGACGAGCTCAGCTTCACGTCCTCGTTGGACTGCACGTGGAACTTCACCAGCGAAGCGTTGATGAAGTCGATCTGACCCTGGAGCGTCGGAGCGAACGAATCGGACGCGCGCAGCGCCGCGTCGAGCGGATCTCCGCCGTTGTTGATCTCATAGCCGTCCGGATCACCGTCTCCGTCGCTGTCTTGCACCCACGGGTTGGTGCCGAACACGCCCTCGTTGAAGTCGCTCAACTTGTCGTTGTCGGGGTCGATCGCGAAGCGCCAGCCGCTTCCCGGAGGCACTCCCAGGAACACGATGCGCGCATTGCCGGCGTTGACCTGCGCGAGCAGCGTCGGCAGCGTCATCGAGGCCGTGTCGTCGTTGCACTGCAGGAACATCGTCGGCGGGACCGGCGAGTACTGCGTGTTGGTGAACATGAAGCGCCCGCTCATCGGGGCATTCGTCGTCGGATGGCGGAACGTGCCGAAGGCCACCAAGTCGATCCAGTGCTTCACCGCGCCCGCTTGCTCGCGCAGGTCGACGTCGATCTGCGCCAGGTTGGCGTTGTTGAGCAACACCGCGTGGTGCGCGGCCGGAGCGATGCCCTGATCGAAGCGCCGCACGAACGTGGCGACGTGCGCGGACTCCTTGGTGTTCAGGTTGAACGACCCGCCAGCCAACACGAACCCGACCACGTTGCGCGTCAGGCCACTGTGCGCCGTGCCGAAGCCCGTGCGCGAACGCAGGATCGGCAGAGCCGGGAAGCCGACGTTCGCCAGCGGCTGGTCCTTGTGCGTGAGCTCGCGCAAGTGCGCGACCTCGAACACTTGCGCCGACGGGATGTCGGTGGCCACCTCATTGATGAAGTCGCCATTCGAGCCGGTGCGCGTCGTGTGGCACTCGGAGCAGGACTGGGCGTTGAATCCGATGCGGGTCTGGAACAGGTTCGCACCCTGCACCGGATTGCCGAAGACCTCGACGTTGGTGCCGTTAACACCAGCGGACTCCGTGACGTCGGGGATGTCGCGCGCCAGCGGCTCGCGCGGATTGGCGTGCGGTTGCAGCGAGAACACGAAGGCCTGGAAGTCCTCGAACTCGCTCCCCGGGCCCTCGCTCAGCTTGCTCGAGTGACCCAGCAGGTCGACGAACGCCCCATTGAAGTCGATCAGTGCACGCTCGCCGCGCCAGTGGTAGGGGAACGTGTCCTCGATGCCGAGCAGGGACTGCGTGACCATCACGTCCTTGCGGTCCGTGGGGTCGTCGCTGACCTGCCAGCCGAGGAAGTCGGACTTGCCACCGGGATGGCACGAGTTGCACGAGGCGCGCGCGTTCTTCGAGCGGTGACCGTCGTACCAGATCTCGCGCCCGCGTTGGATCGGCGCGGGCGTCGGATCGAGCCCCAGGTCCAGGGTCCACTGCAGGGCCGTGTTGGCGGTGGAGATCACCATCAGCTTGTTGGTGCCCCAGCAGTGCACGAACAGGAACGCGTTCCACACGCGGTCGACCTCGACGTCGAGCGGGATCGAGCCCGCGGGCAAGTTGACGCGGCCGAGCTTGTTGCCGGCGGCGTCGAGGATCACGACGCAATCGTCGAGCGGCGAGCACACGAACGCGCGCTGCTGCGCGGCGGGCAGGCCAGGGACGTTCTCGAAGGCCAGGCCGAAGGGGAACGCGACGGAGTTGGCCGCCGAGTAGCTCGCCGGCGTTCCGTCGAGGTCGCGTTGCTCGCTCGCCAGCGCGAGCGTCGATCCGCCCGCGACCGAGCCGATCCACAGCCGGTTCACGACGAAATTCCCGCGCAACGCCGGCTCGTTCTGACGCGCGGAGTCGGCGTTGAGCGAGTCGACGTTGAGCGCCCAGTAGGAGCCGTTGGGGTGCCGGCCGTGGGCCGTGACCATCGTGCCGACGCGACGCTTGACCGGCTGGATCGAGTTCGCGGCGGAGTTGATCTCGAACAGATCCTCGTCCGGCAAGGTCAGCGAGCCGAAAAGCGCGTTCATGTCGTAGCTGCTGACCACGGTCGAGCGCTGGCCGCTGTTGTCGAGCACGGTCGAGCCGTTGCCCGAGAGGAACGGCGCGACGTACACGCGGTTGTCGGTGACGAGGTTGGGGTCGCCAGCGTCGAACCACAGGAAGCGCGGGCGCTCCGAGGGCACGGGGATCGAGCTCATCAACGTGAAGCTGGTCAGATTCACGCGCGCCACGACGTTCGCGCCTTGGCAGGCGATGTAGGCCTCGCCGAGTTGCGCGTCGATCACCAAATCCGCGGGCTCCGAAGGCAGCTTGAGCACATTGAGGATGTCGCCCGTCGTGCGGTCGTGCAGCGCGAGCGCGTGCGTGCCCGCGCCGGCGACCAGGATGCGATCGTTGCCCCACAGCGCGATGGCGACCGGGTTGAGCACGGTCTGGAAGATCTGCTCGGGCGCCGCGCCGAGGTCCATGTGGTGCACGATTTGGCTGCCGTGCGTGTTGAGCGCGTACAGCGTGCCGTCGCTGGCCGGGGCCAGGCCGCGCACCGTCTCGACGTTGAAGTTGACGACCTCCCTGCGGTTGTTGGTCAGATTCGGATAGGGGATGGAGCCTTGGGGCGGGGCTGCCGCCGCCAGGGTCAAGAGAGCAAGTGAGTACATGGATGAGGAGCGAGGCCGCCGAAGCAGCCTCGGCAGTGTTCCGCACGTGCGATCGATCGCGCTCTTCTCCGTTCGTTGCAGGCAAGTCGCGAATCGAGCGCGCGAACTGGTCGAACGCCGCGCAGCGTTCCCGAGGTCGACACGAGCGCGCCTGGCACGCTCGCTACACTTGCGCCATGCAATCGAAAGCCAAGACCGTCGCCGAGTACATCGCCGAGCTACCCGAGGAGCGCCGTGCAACGCTCTCCGCCGTGCGCGCGGTGATCAAGAAGCGCCTCGACCGCGATTTCGAGGAGGGCATGCAGTACGGGATGATCGGCTACTACGTGCCGCACCGTCTGTTCCCCGCGGGCTACCACTGCGATCCCAAGCAACCGCTGCCGTTCGCCGCGCTGGCGGCGCAGAAGAACTACTTCTCGGTGTACGTGATGGGGCTGTACATCGATTCGGCGGACGGCGTCAGCGACGGCAAGCTGGCGCGCGAGTTCCGCGCCGCGTGGGAGCGCACCGGGCGCAAGCTCGACATGGGCAAGTGCTGCGTGCGCTTCAAGAAGCTCGAGGACGTCGCGCTGGACGTGCTGGGCGACACGCTCGAGAAGTTCACCGTGCGGCGCTACATCGAGCTGTACCAGACCGCGCTCGACTCGCGTTCACGCGGCTCCAGGCCCGCGGGCAAGTCCGGCGCCGCGAATGACGCCAAGGGCGCCGCGCGCAAGAGCGCCGCGAAACCCTCGCGCAAGGCCAAGGCCTGAGCTCGGAGACCGCGAGCAACCCACGCTCTCGAGGCCCGCTGCCCCGCGGGCGACGCTGCTCCCAGCATCCCGAGCGCTCCGACCCTCACGTCTCCACGAGCTCTCAGTAGTGCGCTGGGCCGTCGACGCGCCAGATGGCCGGCCGCCAAAATGGGCCGTCGTAGAACTGGCCGTGCTTCTGCGGCTTGGAGTCACCCTCGACCGCGAAGGCCTTGATCGAGACGCGTTCGCGCACGCTCTCGAAGACGTGCAATGCGCTGATCGCGTTGTTCCACTTCCCGAAGCGTCGATCGAGCGCGTGATCGGGCGGCGCGTACCACAGGTCGAGCCACTCGAGCAGGCTGCCGCGCGCGGGCAGATCGTAGGCCACCAGCTCCTCGGCCTCGGCGATCGGGTGCAGCGTCAACAGGTAGAAGCGCGCGGCGGGATGCGAGTGCAAGAAGGGCACGAGCGCTTCCTCGGCCTCCGCGATCGAGCACGCCGGGGCCATGTAGACCACGTTGCTCACCGGCAACTCCGGGAACAACTGCAGCGTGTCGTTGAGGATGATCGCGCCCATGCTGTGGCCGACCAGCGTGATCTCCCAGCAAACGCGCGGATCGCGTTCGCGTTGCTCCCGCAGGAAGCGGTCGAGCTCGCGGAAGAACACGGCGAAGGCGCCGCTCGCGGGAGAGTCCAGCGTCGCGCGCAGCTCCTCGCGCGCCACGTCACCGAGGAACACGGTCTCGAACTCGCTCGTCGGCCGCAGCGTGTTCGACGCGCGGTGCAGCATCACTTGCCAAGCCGACTTGCCGATGCCGTCGACGAACAGTGGCGTGGTGACGTACTTGACCGGCGAGAGCACCAGGTACGAGAGCAAGTGCCACGCGTGCGTGACTGCGCCGCGTTCGTAGTTGCCGAGGGACACCGAGTAGCCCTCCGCGCAGCCGGGGCCGTGCACGTGCGCGGGCTCACGCTCTTCGTCGAGCACTTCCATGACCGACTCCGCGCGTTCCCAGGTCGGCAGGAAATCCCAATCCGACGAGACCTTGGCCGCGGCCTGCAGGTCGACCGTCGCCATGGTCCACCACGTGTTCGGCGCGCGCGCGATGCCCTGCAGCAGGTCGTAGGCGAGCTGGAATGGCAGGGTCAGCTTGCCCATCCAGCCCCAGTGCGAACCGAAGCGCAGGTCGCTCAGGTGCTCCCACACGCTGCCCAGGCCGCCCGAGGGCCAGGTGAGGAAGATCGGGTAGGCCCAGTTCTCCGGAGTGTCGCGCTCGATGTCCGCCAAGACCTCGCAGGCGCGCTGGCGCGAGGCGTGGTCGCCGTTGAGCCCGCCGTGGACGTGCACGAGCAGCTTGCGCACGTCACGCTCGCCGGCCGGATGCACATGGCCCGGCGCGTGGCACGCCTCGGGCGCCCGAACTGCCGATGCGTCCGTGGCGTGCGCGCGTGCCGCCAGGTCCGCTTGCTCCAGCATCGCGCGCACGCGCGTGCGGAACTCCTCCGCGACGAGCGCGTCGCGCGTCACAGGATCGATGGCGCGGCCTTCCTCGTCGGCGGACACGACGTGCGAGCGCAACTCGTCCTCCGCCGAGCGCGGCAGCGTCGCCGTGCAGGCGCTGGCCAGCACGGCCAATGCGGCCGCGAGGGCCAAAATCGTTCGCTGAAGCAAGCTCTCTCTCCTCCGTGCAGTGTGCGCCGTCCGCGCGCGCCGCGCGAGCACCCCCGATTTCCACGGACGTGCTCGAGGGCGCCGTCGCGGTCTCACTTGAGCAAGCTGCGCAACATCCAGGCGGTCTTCTCGTGGATCTGCAGGCGTTGGGTCAGGAGGTCGGCGCTGGACTCGTCGCCGGCGTCGTCGACGGCCGGGAAGGCCTTGCGCGCGGTGCGCGCCACGGCCTCGTGGCCCGCGACCAGCAAGCGCACCATTTCGAGCGCTTCGGGCACGCCGTCGGTCTCGGGAATCGAAGTCAGCTTGGCGAACTGCTTGTACGTGCCCGGCGCCGGGTAGCCCAAGGCGCGGATGCGCTCCGCGATCAGATCGAGCGCGTTCCACAGCTCGGTGTACTGATCCATGAACATCAAGTGGAGCGTGTTGAACATCGGCCCTTCGACGTTCCAGTGGAAGTTGTGCGTCTTGAGGTACAGGGAGTAGGTGTCGGCCAACAGACACGACAGGCCCCCGACGATCTTCTCGCGGTCCTTTTCGGAGATGCCGATGTCGATCGTCGCAGTGGATTGAGACGCGCTTTGCTTCTTGGCCATGGCTTCGAGTTTCTCGTGGTTCGTGGTGGCGACCGCGCATCGTAGAGCGCCGTGTGCGTGCATCCACCGCGCGCCTGTGCTTTACTGCCCGAGGCTCGAACTCGGCACGTTTCCTAGGTTGCGTTCCCGCGGGAGAACTCGATGCGTGCACTGTTGTCGATGGGCGTGGCGACGGCGTTGCTCGTCGCCGGCTGCGCGAGTCGGGTCGCGTGGAGTTCGCTTGCCGAACCCTCGAGCGGCCGCGCGGCCGAGCAACTCGCTCGGGCGCGTGCGGCAAAGGACGCACTCGCCAAGGCGTTGATGGCCGAGCTCTCGAAGGAGCTGACCGAGCGCGGCGCGGCGTCGGCGATCGATGTTTGCGCCACACGCGCGCCCCAGATCGCCAGCGAGGTCGGCCGTGAGCACGGTCTGCGCATCGGGCGCACCTCGTGGAAGCTGCGCAACGCATCCAACCGTGCGCCGAGCTGGGCCGAAGCCGCGGTCGCCGAACGCGCGTCGGCCGCGCGCTATTTCGCGAGCGACTCGGGCGAGCTCGGCGTGCTGTTGCCGATCGCGATGCAGAGCGCGTGCTTGGGCTGCCATGGCGCGCCAGCCGCGCTCGGCGACGGCGTCGCCGATGCGCTCGCGCTGCGCTACCCCGACGACCGCGCCACGGGCTTCGCGCTCGGCGAGGTGCGCGGTTGGTTCTGGATCGAAGTTCCCTGAGCGATCGAAGCCGCGCGCTCGCGGGCTGGACTGCGTCCTGCGCCGTATGGCCGATTCCGGCAAATGCGGCGCAAATGGGTCGCACCATGACGCAACCTACCCCTGCTGCCGCGCTCGATGCGCGCCTGGTGCGCTACTTCGAGGACGTGCGCGCGATCGCTGCGCAACCGCTGTCCCCCTCGGCCAAGGTGCGCCGCGTTCGCGAGCTCGCCAGCGCGCTCGTCGCCGCGCCGCTGGTCGTCGGCCCCGAGTTCCGGCGTTTCCCCGAGCGCGGCTACGGCCGCAATCTGCTGTACCGCGATCCCGACCACGGCTTCGTCGTGATCGCGATGGTCTGGCCTCCCGCGAGCGGCGGGTTGCCCCACGACCACGGTACCTGGGGCGTCGTCGCCGTCGCCGAAGGTGAGGTCGAGGTGACCAACTTCGAGCGTGAGGACGACGGCCGCGACGAGACGCACGCCAGTCTGCGCTCACTCGGCGTCGTTCACGGGCGCCCCGGCGCGACCGCGACCGTGCTCCCGCCGCACGAGGACTTTCACAGCGTGCGCAATCCGTCGCGCGAGCGCTTCGCGATGACCATCCACACCTACGGATGCGAGCCCGCGGACTTCCATCGCGTCGACTTGGCGAGTGGGGCCATGTCGCGCGGCACGCTGGCCTACGACAACGTGCGCGCTGGCTAGCTCAGGAAGCGCCGCGGATAGCGGCGCATCAGCGGCGGCGCCTCGAACAGGGCCGCGGAGATCAACGCCAAGACCCCGACACCGGCCAGGATCGCGGCCATGCGCATCCATGGCCGGCCGGCGTCCATGCGCTCATCCGCCAGCATCCAAGCGTAGATGGCCCACTGCATGGCGATGAACAGCAGCAACAGCTGGAACAGGCGCGCCACGATGCCACTCTTGATCAACAACAGCGGCAACACGAACAGCACGAGCGGGATCAGGAGCAGCGCGCCGGCGCGGAACAGGTGCGCGCAGAAGATCAGCAGGCTCAGGAAGGTCGGCAGCAGCAGCAGAAAACTCTTCACGGAGTGCAAGTTAGCGCGCGTGTCGACGCGGCGGAGTGCACGGCCGGGCCGGGATTGACCGTGGTCAACCGAAATGCGCACGGTGCGAAACGAGCGGAGCACCGAGGCTCCCGGTGGCGCTGCATTTCTACGAAGCTGTTCGCAGCCCCTCGTTCGATGGAGGCCGGGTAATCTCGGAATCGTGGCCGTCTCGCTTCCCCGACTCACGCTCGCGCTCGCCACCATCTCCGGATGGGCCTGGGCCGGCGATTACCACAGGGACGGCACGCTGGCCTGCAATCAGTGCCACGTGATGCACTTCAGCCTGTCGCACGGTTACTCGAGCGGCGCGCCGCTGCAGCCCTTGGGTTACGGAGTGCAGAACGACCTGCTGCTCGGCCCGGTCAACCAACTGTGCTCGTCGTGCCACGACGGTCAGTTCGACGCTCCCGACGTGGTCGGTCTGAACACGGGCTCGAGCACGGCGCTGCGCTTGGGCGGCGCGCTGAATTGGGCCAGCGATGCACTCTCCGTGCAGTCGAACGGGCACACGCTCGACTCCGCCTCGCCGCCGCCCGGAGGCAGTTACACGCCGAAGAGCGGCATCGGTCTGAGCTGCATCGACTGTCACGATCCGCACGGCGCGAGCGGCCCCGGCAACGCGAGCATGTACCGCAACCTCACGCCGAACCCGGGGACGATCTCCGGCGCGGGCGTCGCGGTCAGCTACTCCGTGCATCCGACACTGCCCGATCTGACGCGCGACGTATGGTTGCGCGAAGCCGGGAACTACGACGAGTCCGCGGTCGAATGGTGCGAGCCCGACGAGCACGGCTCGGCGATCGCGAGTTGGTGCGCGGGCTGCCACGGGCTGTTCCACGACCAGACCTCGACTCCCAACTCGATCGAGCACGACTCGATGAAGGAGAACCTCGAGGGCGAGATGTTCAACGTCTATCGCTCGGGCTACGTGCGCGGCGCGGGCACGCCACCGAAGATCGCCTGGGTCAAGGTGATGAGCCGCATGGGGTACTGGAATGGAGCGGCGCTCAACAACGACGCCACTCCGACGTGCATCACATGCCACAAGGCCCACGGCAGCGGGAATCCGTACGGGTTGATCTATCGGCGCGCGACTTTGCCGGCGACGGAGAACGGCTCGGGCACGAGCGTCGACGATTTGTGCATGCAGTGCCACGAGCAGGGCACGTACTTCTTCCAGTCAAGCGGCGCGCCGCTCACGGCACCGCAGAGCCGCGCGACGTCGGGTTCCGGCTCGTTCGAGCCCGCGCGCCGCGAAGTGAATCGTTGGCGGCCGTGAGACGCGGCGCGCGCGCCTGACACAGCGAGTGCGAGCGCGATTGCGCGCTTGGTCCGCGCCACGTGCGATCGGGCTCCGACTGCGCAGCACCACCGAACGCGAGATTTCGCGTTGAGGCGGCGATCCCGTGCGCGCGGAGGAGGCTCGCGGAGAACCAGTGCGTGTGCGCGATGGCCCCAGGGCTCGCTCTCACGGCGGACGCGTGGGATTGCACGCGCCTGGGCGCAGTTTCGGGACCGGCGCCAACCGACGCGAGACACGCACAGCGCGCGGCGCGAGCTCGGCGCGGAGCCTCGCGCGCGCATTGAGGCTCAGCGCTCGCCGCTCGCGCCCTCGGCGCGCGTGGGACTCGCCGCTGTCGCGCGCGTGCTCGTGGCGACGAGCGCGCAGTCGTGCGCAGGGGCGTCTGCGCCCGAGCCGAGTGCGCGTGCGCCGCGGTGAGCAGCCGCAGTACGAAGAACGGGTGCGGGCGCTACGACGCATCCCCGCGCTGAGCCGCGCGCGAGCTCGAGCTACGAGGCGGGCCTGTACCCGAGTGAGCGGGCGCACGATGCGCCGGATCCCAGGGCTGCTGGCGCACCTCGGAAGAGAAGCCCAGACACAGGAGGAGTGTCCATGAACCCCGTGCTCCGTCATGTCCGAGCCGGCGTGTCGACGGCGATTGCAATCGCTGCCCACAGCGTTCTGGCCCAGGCTCAGATCTCCTTTCACTCGCCGATCGCGTACCCGGTCGGCGACGCGCCGAAGAGCGTCGTCGCTTCCGACGTCGACTCCGACGGCGACCTCGACCTCGTGGTCACGGTTCACAATCCCGCGGGCCTGAGCGTGCTCCGCAACGATGGGACGGGCGAGTTCGCGCCGGCTGCATTCTCGCCGCTGACCTCGGGCTCCGACCCAGTCGGGCTCGTCGCCCACGACTTCACCGGCGACGGGCATCCGGACATCGTCGTGGCCAGCAGCGCCAACGACACGATTCGGCTGTACCGCAACTTGGGCGACGGACACTACGTGCCAGGTGACTACGCGAGCGTGGGTGACGGCCCACGCGCGTTGGTGCTGCTCGACTTCGATCTCGATGGAGACATGGACCTCGCCGTAAGCAACCGCGCCGGCGGAGGCGTTTCGTTCGTGCGCAACGTCGGCGACGGCATGCTCGAGTTCGAGAGCGTCGTCGCCGTCGGCGCGACGCCCGGTGGTCTGGCCGTCGGAGACCTGGACGGCGATGCCTATCCCGACGTGGCTGTCGCGGTGCACGGCTCGCGGATCGTGCGCGTGCTGCGCAACCTCGGCAATGGAACGTTCACGACGCTGACCACCTTGCCGCTCGGCAATCTCGAGCTGCCCGAAGTCGCGCGCATCCTCGACTTCGACAACGACGGTGACGACGACATCCTCGTCAGCGCGTCGGACACGGTCGTGCACGATGTGGTGTTGTTCCGCCAGATCGCTCCGGGCGCATTCTGCGAGTGCGACTACTTCGACGTCGGCGGGATCCACCCCGTGGGCATGGCGCTCGGCGACTTCGACCTCGATACGCGCATCGACGTCGCGACGGCCAACTCCGGCTCCGACACGGTCTCGGTGTTGCGCAACCTGTCGAGCGCGGGATTCGATCTGCCGCTCTCGATTCCAGTGACGGGTCCGGAACCCTGCTGCATCATCGCCGCCGACCTCGACGGCAATCACTATGCGGATCTCGTCGTGACCAACGACGCCGCCCAGTCGGTCGACGTGATCTTCAATGCCCGGGACAACCCGGCCAGCTACTGCAGCACGTCGCCCAACTCGTTCGGATACGGTGCCCGGATTCATGCCTTGGGCTCGGTGCGCATCGCCACGAACGACTTCACGTTGCGCGTGGTGGACGCGGTTCCCAACGCACCGGGTCTGTTCTTCTTCGGGCGTGTGCCGCAGCAGTCGCCGTTCCACGCGGGCTATCTGTGCATCGCGGCGCCGATCGCGCGTCTGGGCCCGGCGCTCCAAACCACGACGCGTGGTGTCGCGCAGCTCGAGCTCGACTTCGGCCTCTCGCCGGCGAGCATGATCGCCGCGGGCTCGATCTGGAACTTCCAGTTCTGGTACCGAGACCCGGCCGCGACCTCCAGCACGACCAACTTCTCCGACGCCGTGCGGGTCGTGTTCGAGCCGTAGGTCCGCTCGAGTCGCTCGAGCTTCCAGTCGCGCCCGCGTGATCCAGTTGGTTCGCGCGGGCGCACCCGTTGGCGTGCTCAGGGACGTTCGAAGGTCGCGACGACGGCGAGGTGGTCGGAGGCTCCGATCGCGACGACGTGCTGCTCGAGCAGCTTCCATTCGGCTGGCGCGAGCACGTGGTCGATGCGGCGCCGCGGAGCGTGCGCCGGAAACGTCGGCGGAGTCGCGACCAACCCGCTGAATCGCCCACTGGCCCGCAAGAGTTCCAGCGACGGATCGTGCGGCTCGGCGTTGAAGTCGCCGGCTAGCAGCGCCGGGCGCCCCGCGAGCCAGGCCAGGATCTCGCGCGTCTGCACGAGGTTGTTCGCGAGGTCGAACGAGTCGTTGCGCAGCGCCGCGGCCACCAGCGGGCCGTCCGCGAGCTCGACCTCGCACCACAGCGCGCGTCGGTTGTTGGTCGGATTCCAAAATGGAGCACCGCCGGCGAGCTGCATGGTCTCGAGCGCGCGCAACGGCCAGCGCGAGAGCAGCGCGTTGCCCGATCGGATGCGGAAGAACGGCACGCCGAAGCTGTAGTTTTCGCTCGCGGCGCGGTGGGCCATGCGCGCGTGCTCGGCCAGGTAGCCGACCTGATCGAGCGGAGCGGGCCCACACTCGAGCACCACTTCGGACAGCGCCACCAGGTCGCAGTCCTCGCGCACGATGACCGCCGCGATCGCGTCGAGCTCCGCGCGGACCACGTCGCGCTCCGCGAAACGTCCTCCGGCGTAGAAGCCACACTTGGCCGCGTTGAACGCCATGACGCGCAGCTCGCGCCGCGGCGCGGGAGCCTCGCTGCCCGTGAGCGAGACCGCCTGCGGCGTGCGCCAACCGTCATCGGTGCCATTGAGCACGAATGCGATCGACAGGACGAGCGTCACGACCCCGAGCACCAACGCACCGCGGCGCGCGAGGCGCGCCAGACCCCGGCTCGGCGCTGTGTTGTCGGACGCCATCGAGACGCGCGAGCATACTCGGCCGTGGATCCCACGCGCCCCACACGCCTCGGCGTCCGTTCGACACGCTACCGTGGTGCAGCGTGCGCTATCCGCTGGTCCTGCTGGTCTTGGCCTCGTTGCTGTTCGTCTCGCTGGCGATCGCGCCACCCGATCGTTTGACCTGGGCGCTGGAAAACACGCTGGTGCTCGTCGGCTTGGCGCTCCTGTGGGCGACACGGCGCACGCTCGAGTTCTCCAACCTCGCCTACACGTTGATGTTCGCCTTCTTCGTGCTGCACGAGATCGGAGCCTTCTACACCTACACACTCGTGCCCTACGACCGCTGGTGGCAGGCACTGACGGGGAGTTCGCTCGATGCGTACTTCGGTTGGCGGCGCAACCAATACGACCGCTTGGTGCACTTCGCGTTCGGCGCGCTGCTGGCGTATCCGATGCGCGAGCTGTTCATGCGGCTGATCGCAGCGCGTGGCTGGGTGAGCTACGCCCTGCCGATCCAGATGACGCTGTCGTGGTCGGCGATCTACGAGCTGATCGAGTGGCTCGCGGCGAGCGTGTTCGGAGCGGACACTGGCGCTGCCTACGTCGGCGCGCAGGGCGACGCGTGGGATGCCCAGAAGGACATGGCGCTCGCGGCGAGCGGTGCCGTGCTCGCGATGCTCGCGGCCTCGACATTCCGCGCCCTGCGGGAGGCGGCGCATCCGACAGCCTGAGAGCCCGCGTTTTCAGCAGTTCACTAGCCCTCAGCTCTCGCGTCGCCCCTGCTCGTCGTAGAGCTCGCGATACACGCCGCGCGCGGCGTGGAGCTGCGCGTGCGTGCCGCTCTCGATCAAACGGCCCTCGCTCATGACCAGGATCCGATCGCAGTCCTGGATGCTCGTCAGGCGGTGCGCGATCATCACCATGGTGCGGCCACGATGCCGCTGTACGAGCGCGTCGAGTACACAGCGCTCGGTGCGCGGATCGAGCGCCGACGTCGCCTCGTCGAGGATCAACACGCGCGGCTCGGCGAGCACCGCGCGCGCCAGCGCCAGGCGTTGGCGCTCTCCACCAGAAAGCCGCAGCCCGGCCTCGCCGACTTGGGTGTCGAGCCCTTCGGGCAGAGCAGCCAAGAACGGACCGAGCTGCATCGCCTCGAGCGCTTCGCTCAGCTCGGCGTCGCTGGCGCGAGGCGCCGCGAGCCTCAAGTTCTCGCGCAACGTGTCGTGGAACAGCTGCGCCTCCTGCGGTACCACTCCGACGGCACGCCGCAGATCCGCGATCTTCCAGCGTCGCACATCGACTCCGTCGATGCGCACCACGCCGCTGCTGGGGTCGAGGAAGCGCGCCGCGAGAGCAGCCAGCGTCGACTTGCCCGAGCCGGAAGCCCCGACGATCGCGATGCGCTCACCAGGCGCGATCCGGGCACACACCTGATGCAGGATGGGCGTCGTGTCCCAGCGGAAGTCGACGCGCTCGAACTCGAGCGCACCTTCGATGCGCGGCGGAGCGCTGGCGTCCGGAAGCTCGCGGATCCACGGCTCGAGGTCGATCACCTGGTACACGCGGCGCAGTGCCGAGCGGGCGGTCTGCAACTCGATGTTGATGTCGATCAACAGCGACACCGGTCGGTGCAAGCGCGCGGCGAGCGTGTAGAACGCGACCAGCGTGCCGACCGACAGCGAGCCGTCGAGCACGCGCGCCCCGCCGAAGAAGAACACCGTGATCGGAGCGATCGCCAGCATCACGTCGGCCAGGGACATCTGTAGCGACGAGAACACCGAGAGGCGCAAGTTCGAGCGCATCCACGGCCGCGAAACGCGCACGAAGCGCTTGGCTTGCGCTCGCTCGCGGCGGAACTCCTGGATCAACCGGACCGAGTTCAGGCGTTCCTGAAGGAAGTCGTAGAGCGCGCCGATCGCCGTGCGCGACGCGTCGCTTTCGCGTCGCAGATTGCGATTGAGCATCCACAGAGCGAGCACCAGCGCGGGATAGACCAACGCCAGGATGCCCGCGAGCCGCGCATCGAGCACGACCAGCACGCAGCCCACGCCGAGGATCACGAGCACGTGCTGCAATCCCTGCACGACCGTGTAGACCGCCGCGCGCTGCAGGACGTCGACGTCGGACGTCAAGCGCGCAAGCATGTCGCCGCAGCGCTCGCCGCGCAGGAAATAGGGCGAGAGGCTCTGCACGCGCTCGTACGCGCGGCGGCGAAAATCGAACAGGACCCGCAGGCCTCCGTAGGAGTAGAGCCAAGCCGACACGATGCGGAAGGCCACTCGGAACAGCAGCGTGCCGAGCAGCAGACCGACCAGCCAGGCGAGCAACTCCATGTCGCCGTCGCCCAGCGCGCGGTCGATGATCGCGCGCAGGATCAAGGGGTCGGCGATCTCGAGCGCCACCTGCACGCCGACGCAGATCACGATCTCGGCCTGCAGCAGCCAATAGGGCGCGACGTGCTCGCGCAGGAAGCGCCGGAAGACTCCGACGTCGGGCGGGGAGTTCTCGTTCACCGCGATTCGAGCCCGAACAGTTCGTCGAGCACCAACCAGCCGAGGGAGGCGCGCTCCTCGGTTGCGATGCGCGCGTGGCCGCTCATGCCTTCGTACAGCGGACCGGGCGAGTGCTCGGGATCGACTTCGAGCCGCACTTGCCAACCGCGTTCGTCGGCGCGGTCCGCGATCCAAGTGACGCGCGCCTCGAGCGTGCCGTGCACGAGCCAGGGATAGCCCTCCAGGCGCAGCTTCGCGGAGGCGCCCTCACGGATGCGCGCGCGCCCGCGGTCGTCCGTGCGCGCCAGGAACGCGTCGACGCCGGCGACCGCGACACGCAGCACCTCGTCGCCGACTTGGACAGCTCGGCCGGCGAGCTCGGCGCGCGATGGCCCGAGCACGCAGCCCGAGACTGGAGCGACGAGCTCGCTCTGGGCCGCGTGGCGCTCGATCTCGTCCGCTTGCGCGCGCCACTCGTCGAGCGCGTGACCGGCGTCGGAGATGCGCGCCTCGAGCTCGGCCCGCGCCGCGGCTTGGCGCGCCGGAACGTCGTTCGATGCTGCTCGCGCCGTCTCGAGCCCGGCCTCGGCCAACTTGCGCGCCAGCACCGCGTCCTCGAGCTCGGCGCGCTCGACGAGTCCTTGCGCCGTCAAGGTCGAGAGGCGCGTCTCCTTGGCGCGCGCCGTTTCGAGCACCAGCTCGGCGATCTCGAGCGCGCGTTCGACGCTCGCGCGCTCGGCGGGCTCGAGCGTCTCGCTGCGGTGGCGCGCCTCGCGTTCGAGCTCGGCACGGCGTGTCGCGAGGCTCGCCCCGCGCGCCTCGAGCTCCGCGCGCGCGGCCTCGAACGTGCGCGCATCCAAGCGCGCGAGCACGGTTCCGGCCTCCACGCGCGATCCGGGCTCGACCAAGGCCTCGAGCACCACGCCGTCCCGCGGCGCGCGCACGGGTTGGGAAGGCCCGCTGAACGATCCCTCGGCGACGACCACGCGCTCGATGCGCACGAGCCACGCCACCAGGGTGACCGCGAGGGCGAAAGCTCCCGCCAGGAGCATCACGGTGCGGAAGAGCGGCGGCCGTTTGCGCATGGGGTTTCGGGCTGCGAAGGCGGCCGACCAGAGTAGCGGCGCGCAGCGGGTTCGCGCAGCGCGTTTCGCGCCGCCGCGAGCGACTGGTCGCCCAGCCAGGGAGCGATGCGCGGCGCGACGGCCAGAAATGCAAGCATCCGGGCTCGCAGCAGCGAGGCCCGGATGCACGGCTCACTCGCCGGTGCGCCTGCGCGCGGACCGCCGAGTCGATAGGGGCGCGATCAGATCGTGATGCAGGCGTTCGGATCTTCCGAGCACTTCCAGCACAGCGTGATCGGTTGCTTGCTCTGGGTTTCGGGCTTCGTGGGTTGGACGATGAACTTCATCAGAAGTCTCCGTGCGTATGTGAAGAGAGAGAATCGAACGACGAGAGTTCCCGTGGAATCCGCGTGAGAGCGCCACCACCGACTCTCTGCATTCGGACTCTAGTGGGGGCGGCGCGAACGCGCAAGTTGCGCCGCGCGCGCGCGCGCCGCTAAGGTGGGCGCGCGAAGCGATGACGAAGTCGTTGGGCTTTCTTGGACGATCCGATTCGACGCTCGGTGAGCGCGTCACCGGGCATTTGTCGGGCGCGTGCCAGCTCTTGCCGCTCACGGATGCGCGGGTGCGCGTCGACGCTTCAGATGTGCACTGGTGCGGCGTGCGGCTCGACACGCTGGCGGCACTGCTGATCGAAGCACCCTTGATCGCCTGGCCGCAGCCGATCGCGGAGGGGCTCGCGGGCGAGACCGCCAGCGACACGCAGCGCCGCGGACTGGCTTTTCGCGAGCGGCGCGCGTTGCACGTTTCTGCTTTGCGACGCGTCGCCACGCGCGTGCCCACGGCGAATGACCCGGCCCGCGCCGCGCTGTTCGCGCAGGCTCCGGCCCTGGCGCTCGAACGCCTCTCGATTGCGGGAATTCCGGTGCGTCCATGGCGCATCGCGCCGAGCGCGGACGCGCAGCGTGGCTGCGCGCGGGTCGCTGTTACGGCCGAAGCGGGTCCGCAGCTCGCGTGCGGATCCTTCGCGCTGGATGTCGAGCTCGGCGCGCGCGGGGCGCGGGCGTATCTGTGCGTCGGCGCCGCCACTTTCGCGGCCGCGCGCGTGTCCGAGCACCTCGACCTGGGCCGCGAGCCGCTCGAGCTTGCTCGGGACGTGCCGACCCACGATGGTGAGCTCGCCCGGCGCGCGCTCGACGCCCTGGGACTCGAGTTCGGCTGCGTTCACATCTCCGACCACGCCGTGGCTCTGGTCGCGACGGCGATCGAGCTCGAAACCTGGGACCGCGCGTGCGACGGCCGCGTCGCGCGCGCGCTGGCCGACTGGCTCCAGCTCGCTGCAACCACGAAAGCTCCTCACCGATGAAGGCCTCCCGCTACAACCGCGTCTTCCAGTCCGACTCGGGCGCGTGGCTGGCGTTCAACTCCTGGTCGACCGCGCTGGCCGAGCTCGATCCCTCGAATCTGGAGTTCGTGCAGGCGCTGCTCGCCGATCCCGACCGCACGCCGGTCGACAGCGACGACAAGCGCGCGATTCGCGAGGCGCTGATCGACGCGCACTTCCTCGTGGAGGACGAGGCCGACGAGCTCGGCGAGCTCCAGGCCGACTTGATGCGCGACCGCTTCCGCACCGACCAGTTGTGCCTGACCATCGCGCCCACGCTCGACTGCAATTTCCGCTGCGACTACTGCTACGAGGAACACCTGAAGGTGCACATGTCGCAGCGTGTGCAAGACGCACTGCTGGCCTTCGTCGAGGGTCAAGCCCGGCGCCTCGATCAGATCGCGGTGACCTGGTACGGCGGCGAGCCGCTGTTGCCGAAGGCCTACCCGGTCGTGCAGCGCTTGTCGCACAAGATGGTCGAGCTGGCGCGGGAGCGCGGCATCAAGTACGGCGCGGAGATCGTCACCAACGGCTTCTTCCTCGAGCGCGACAAGATGCAGGAGCTCGCGGCGCTGGGCGTCGACCGCGTGCAAGTCACGCTCGATGGTCCGCGCGCCTCGCACGACGCGCGGCGCCACCTGGTCGGCGGCCGCGGCACCTACGACCGCATCCTGGCCAACCTCCAGGCCTGCGTGGACCTGGCCTCGTTCCAAGTGCGCGTCAACGTCGACCGGCGCAACGCGCTCTCGACCCTCGAGGTGTTGGAAGACCTGGTCGCGGCCGGAGTGGGCAGCAAGGTGCGCGTGTACCTGGCGCAAGTCACCGAGGAGGGTGCCGCCTGCGGCAACATCCAGGAGTTCTGCTACTCGCGCGAGGAGTTCGCGCGCACCGAGGTCGAGCTGTACCGCGCCGCCGCCGAGCGCGGACTGCCCTTGGCGCGCTATCCGTTCCGCATCGCCGGCGCGTTCTGCATCGCCGATCGACTCAATGGCTGGGTCGTTTCGCCGACCGGCGCGCTGTTCAAATGCTGGCACGACGTCACCTTGAACCCGGCCAAGTCCGTGGGCAGCCTGCTCGATCCCCAGCAGCCGTTCCAAAAGGTCAACGAAGACCGCTGGTTGCAGTGGAATCCGCTGGCGCGTTCGGGGTGTCGCTCGTGCGGCGTGGCGCCCTTGTGCCACGGCGGATGTCCGGTGGAAGCCATGGCGAAGCCGGACAGCGATCGCGGCTCGTGTGAGCCGTTCAAGTTCCACCTCGAGCCCTTGCTCGAGCTGCGCCACCTGCGCGGCGCGGTGGCCAGCGGAAACGTGCCGGCGCGCGACGTCGCCTGCCGATGAGCAAGATCGCATTGATCGGTCCCGCGGACCGCGAGGAAGTGCAGCGGCTCGCGTTGCGACTCGAGGAGCGCGCGGCCGAGCCGCTGCTCGTCGACACGCGCCGCCCGGCGGAGATCCGCGTGAGCGCCGCGGGCGAGGAGGCCTGCGGTGTCTCGTTCGCCGGCGTCGGCGCGGTGTATGTCGCCGATCTCGGGCTGCCCAAGCCGCTGGCCGTCGACGCGCAGGGTGGCACCGACCGCGAGCTCTCGCGCGCGGCGCTGGCGCACTCGCAGGCGACCTCGGCAGCCTGGCGCGTCCTGCTCGAGCGGCTCGCGCGTCGCTGCGCCGTGTTCAATCCACCCGCGAGCTACGAGGTGCACGGCCTCAAGCCCTTCGAGATCGCGAGCTACCTCGAGCGCGGCTGGCGCGCGCCCGCGACTCTCGCGACCGACGACGCGAGCGCGTTGCTCGAGCTCGCGGCCCGCCCGCTGGCCCGCGGACGCGTGCGCAAGGACCTGGTGGGCGGCTACGGCTACACCGAGTTGCTCACTCCGCCGCAGAGCCTCGACGCCGCGCGCGAGGTGCTGCGCGACAGCGCCTGCATGGCGCAGGAGCGCATCGAGGGTGACGCCGTGCGTGCATTCGTGGTCGGACAGCGCGTGCTCGTCGCGGCGGAAATCCTGCCCCAGGGCTACGGCGAGGTCGACTCGCGCCGTGGGACGCACCGCGTGCGGCGCATCGAGCTTCCGGCCGAGATCGCCGAGCTGTCCAAGGCCGTCGCGGCGCATTGGGAGATGAGCTTCGCCGGTGTCGATTGGATGCGCGCAGCGGGCGGTGCCGAGTGGGTGCTGCTCGAGTGCAATTCGTCGCCCTTCTGGGTCGAGCTCGAGCGCCGCACGGGCGCCGACATCGGAAGCGCTCTCGCCGATCTGCTCCTGCGCCGTGCGCGACGCGCCTTCGCATGAGCGCGAGCTCCGCACCGCTCGAACCGTTCCGCACGCCCTTGCTCAACGGGCTGCGCCAACGTCTGCGCGCCGGACTGGACCCGAACTTCGACTTCCTGGCCTTCGACGCCGTGCCTTGGACGACGCCGCGCCGGCCGCTGTGCCGCGCGCGCGTCGCCCTGATCTCGACCGCCGATTTGCACCGTCGCGGCGACGTGCCATTCGTGAGCTTGGAGACGCCCTGGGGCGACACGAGTTTCCGCGTCATCGACCATGGATTGCCCGAGGCCGAGCTGGCGCTCGACGCGCCCTACGTGGACGACAAGTACATCCCGCGCGATCCGGAAGTCGCGCTGCCGCGGCGCGCGCTCGACGAATTGGTCCGCGCCGGAGTCGTCGGTTCCGCCGCTGCACGCCACTACAGCTTCGCGCAGGGCATCGTGCGACCGCTTCCGGGTTTGGCCGTGAGCGCGGCGCAAGTGTGCGAGACGTTGCGCGAGGACGAAGTCGACGCCGCGTTGCTGTTGCCGACATGCTCGCTGTGCGTGCAGACCGTTGCGGTGCTCGCGCGCGAGATCGAGACCCGCGGTGTCGCGACCGTCGTGCTCACGAACACACCCGAGTTGACCGAGCGCGTCGGAGTCCCGCGCGCCGTCGCGACGAAATTCCCATTCGGCGCGCCGATCGGAGATCCCGGCCACCGCGCGTTGCACGTCGCGCTGCTGCGCGAGTGCCTGGAGCGCATCGATGCCGCCCGCGAGCCGCGGGACATCGTCGAGAGCGCGCGGCGCTGGCGCCGAGACTGACTGTGCGGCTCGCGTGGGTGCTCGCGCATCGGGGCGCTCACCGTCCGCCCGCGTCGTCGGGCTCGCCGATGTCGTAGAGCAGCTTCCAGGTGCCGTCCTCGGTCCGGCGCCAAACGTCGAAGTAGCGGCCGGTCAGCACCAACTCGCGGCCCTGCTCGTCGACGCCGCGCCACTCGAAGCGGCCGGTGGTCGTGCCCAGGTGGCCGGCCTCGGAGACGCGCGCCTCGTCGGGCTCCCAGCTCAGGTGGTTGCGCGGGTCGGCGAAGAACGCGCCCATGTGCTCGCGGATCGCGGCCGCGCCGGTGACCGGACGAAAAGCGTCGTCGACTTGCGAGCCGTGGAGATCGAAGGCCGCCAGCCAGCCCTCGAGCCGGCGCTCGCGGGTGTCGGCCGCGAAGGCGCGGTCCGCGGCGAGCAGCGAGGCGCGGGGTTCGGAATCGAGCGCCCGGCAGGCGCAGGTGATGACGGCGAGCAGTGGAAGCCACTTCATCGGCGCAGCGTAGCGCCAGCGGCGGCCGCAACTTCGTCCGGATTCTCCAGAACACTCGCGCGCGCTGGGCGCTTGCGCAGTCCGTGGCCGGCGCGCGGCTCCCCTAGGGGCCCGCCGGCGCATCCGCAACGAGAGGAACGGTCCACCTCGGGCCGAGACGCGACCATGATCGATGCACGTTGGCAGTTTGTCGTCCGCTTCGGAGCTCCGCTGGCGCTCGGGCTCACCGCGCTCGGCCAGAACTCCATCCAGAGCTTGGGGTCGAGCTCGATCCGGGCCGCGAGCATCTCGCCCGCGGGCGACGCGGTCGCGGGCTACGGCGGCCTGTCGAGCGAGATGTCGATGTGGAAGCCCTCGACCAACCTGTGGGTGGGCTTGGGGGACGGCATGAGCACCAACCCGCGCGTGTCGGACGGCGGAACCTATGCCTGCGACGTGATCCAAGACGTCAACCACCCGGTGGTCTCCAATGCCGAGACCGCGGCGCGCTGGAGCGCGAGCACGGGACTGTGGACGCTGCTGCCCGGCCTCGGCGGCGTCAGCGGCACTTCGGTGAGCTCCTCCTACGACATGAGCGCCGACGGACAGACGGTCGTCGGGCTGGCCTGGGTCAACGCCGGCGAGGCGCACGCCTTCAAGTGGACTCCCAGCGGCGGAACGATCGACATCGGGCGCTATTGGTTCCCGGGTTGGGGCTACCAGAGCCGCGCCAACGGCGTCTCCGCCGATGGCTCGGTGATCGTCGGCAAGGCCAACGGCTCGCGCGCCACGCGCTGGTCGAACGGCACCGGCGCGTACCTGGGCTCGCTCGATCCGTCCAACCCGCAGTTCGGCTCGAGCGAGGCCTACGGCGTGTCGCCCAACGGGCAGTACATCGTCGGCAACTCCTACTACCGCGCCTTCCTGTGGGACGCGACCAACGGCATGCGCAGCTTGGGCGCGCTCGGCACACCGGGGTTCGGCAACGCGGGCTACGCCTGGGGGGTCAGCGACGACGGCCGCACCGTGGTCGGCTGGAGCGGCAGCAATTTCTTGAACTCGCAGGCGATCATCTGGCGCGACGGCATGACGCAGTGCGAGAACCTGCGCGACTACTTGTTCCAGCTGGGCATCGTCGCCGCCTACAACGACTGGCAGGAGCTCAAGCTCGCCAGCGACGTGTCCGCTGACGGCACCAAGATCGTCGGCTACGGCGTGACCGTGTTCGGCAACACCGAGAGCTTCCTGGTCGACCTCGCGCCGCCGCCGCCGGATGCCTACTGCACGGCGAAGACCAACAGCCTGGGGTGCGTGCCCTCGATCGGAGCCGTCGGCAACGCCAGCGCATCATCGCCGGCCGCGTTCAACGTCACCTGCGCCAGCGTGCTCAACAACCGCTCGGGCTTGATGTTCTACGGCACCGCGCCGCTCGCCAATCCGTTCCAGGGCGGTTACCTGTGCGTCAACATCCCGACGACGCGCACGTCGATCCAGAATTCCGGCGGCAGCCCCAGCGGCAACGACTGCACGGGTCTGTACAGCTTCGACTTCCGCACGCTGATCCAGAGCGGCGTCGACACGCGGCTCATCGCGGGCGCCGACATCTACACGCAGTACTGGATGCGCGATCCCGCCTCGGTGCCGTTCACCGGCCTCTCGAACGGGCTGCACTTCCGCATCTTGCCCTGAGCGGTGTCGGCTGAACGGTGTCGCCTGACAGGTGTCGCCCTGAGCGGCAAACGTGAGCGCGCGCGGCCATCGCAGACGGCCCGCGCGCTCAAATCGTCTCGCGGTACAGGCGCTCGTCCGGTCGCGGGATGACGACCTTGCTGACCAGCAGGCCGCGCTTGGCGATTTGACGTGCCCCGGCCTCGATCGCCGCTTCGACGTCGCTGACGTCGCCGGTGAGCATCAGGAAGCCCTTGCCGCCGATCGCCATGGCGACGTGGATGCGGAACAGGGTCACGTCGGCGGCTTTCACGGCCGCGTCGGCGCCCTCGATGATCGAAGTCACGGAGAAGGCCTCGAGGATGCCGAGCGCGTCCTTGTCCTTGTCCTTCAGCGCAACGCCGCCGGTGATCGCCGGGAACACGCGTTGGTCGATGTTGGGGATGAACAGCTCGTCGATCAACGCCTCGCGCGACACGGCGCGACCCGCGCGCAGGCTGGCCTCGACCGAGGCCACTTGGCCGCCGACCATCACGATGTACTTGCCCGAGCAGATGGTGCGCGCCACGAGCAGGTCGACGTCCGAGGCCTTGAGCAGCGCGTCCTCGACGAGGTACGCGACGGCGATCGAGGAGAGCTCGACCATGCCGAGCGCTTCCAACTTCTTGGTCATTCGCTCCTCCGGATCACGATCTCGTCGCCGACGTGCTCGACCACGCCGCGGATCGACGCGTGGACCGCGACTCCGAGGCCTTGGGGAGCATTGCCGATGACTTGGCCTTCGTCGACCTTGGCGCCGACTTGCACGGCAGCCACGGCGGGCGAGCCGACGTGCTGCTTGAGCGGGATGCGCACGCTGCGCGGCTTCCAGTCGATCTCGACCAACGGGCCTTTGTTGACGAAGCCCGACAGCCCGAGCTTCTTGATCAAGCTCGACACCGGCACGTGCCGGTACTCCTGCATGCTGTGCGCCTTGACGTCGCGCTTGCCCTTGGCCGGATGCTCGAGCTTGTGCTCGCGCATCATGCGCTTGTTGTCGGCGCAGGCGTCCTTGGGGAACAGGTCCTCGGGGCAGGCGTAGAGCGAGCACAGGTTGCATTCGCAGCAGAACTGCGAGCCCAGCACCATCGACGGCCCCACCATGTTGAAACCCAGGCCGCGCATCGCCAGGTGCGGCTCGACCGGGTGCCCGATCAAGTAGCGTGGGCACATTTCGGTGCAGAAGCTGCACTGGTCGCAGGCCGACTTGCCGATCAAATCGCGCGCGCGCGCCGGAGTGGTGTACTTGCGCTGCAGCACGTGGCCCTCGGGAAAGCACAACAACCCGCCGGTCGTGCGCGTGACGGGCTCGTCCCAGCTGGTCATGTTGCGGCCCATCATCACGCCGCCGACGAGCACGTGGCCGATCGTCGAAGGATCCGCGCCCACCGCGCGCAGCACCTCGCCGAACGACACGCCCAGCGGAGCGCGCACCGTCACCGGGTGCGGCACGTCGCCCGCGACCGTGAGGTACTTGTGCGTCACCGGCCGGTTGCGCGCGAGGTTGAAGAGCGTCTCGACGTTGCTCACCAGGCACCCGACGTCGAGAGGCAGTCCGCCGGGCGGGATCACTCGACCGGTGGTCTCGTAGACCGTGATGAACTCGTCGCCCGCGGGGTAGTAGTCACCCAACGGGTGCACACCGATGCCCAGCGGAGCTCCGGCGCCGCGCAGCTCGGCGATCAGCTCCTCGTACTTCTCCTTGATGCCAATGATGCCGCGCTGCGCGCCCGTGTGCTGCATCACCGCGCGCATGCCGGCGAGCACGCTGGCCGCGTCGTGGCGCAGGATCTCCTTGTCCTTGTGCAGCAGGGGCTCGCACTCGGCGGCGTTCAAAATCACCGTGTCGACCGTGCTCTCGAGCTTCTTGTAGAGCGGGAAGCCCGCCCCGCCGGCACCGACGATGCCGTGCTGGCGGGCGCGCTCGGCGAGGTTGGACTGGACGGCCGGCATGGTTGAGGGCGCGGGAGTATACGCCGCGCGGCGCGGGTTCGAGCTCGCGACCGGACGTGACGCCAGAGGCGCTTGCCGACGGCGGCCGAGCAACGCAGGATTCGTCGCGCCTGCCCCAGGACTCCACCGGTGAACCCGTTCCACTTTTGCGTCCATCCCGAGCTGCTCGCCATCGCGCGCCTCGAGCGCTCCGCGGCCTTCCCCGAGTGGGCGCGAGGAGGATTCGTGAACCTCGCGTGCACCAGCGACGAGCTCTCGGTGGTGTGCTCGCAGGTGTACGTTCCGCCCGAGGTCCGCCACGAGCGCGACCGCGTCGCGCTGGGGATCGCCGGCGTGGTCGAGATGACCAGCATCGGAGTGCTGGCGGCGCTGTGTGCCGCGCTGGCCCGCGCCCAGGTCAGCGTGTTCGTGATCTCGACCTACGACACCGATTGGCTGATCGTGCGCGCCGAGCAGTTCGCCGCCGCGAAAGCGGCCCTCGAAGCCGAAGGCCACCAGGTCGACGGCTCGTTGCCCAGGACGTGAGCCCGCCGGTTAGGGCGCGAGCGAGAACGTCAGCGCGTTCGACAGGCTGGTCGACTTCGGAGCGGGCGGATCGCGGAACCAGGCCTGGATCCAGACGCTGTCGCCGGCCTGGAAAGGCGCGCCGAGGATCGCCGGCGAGCTCGCGCGATAGGCGTTCCAGTCGAGCGCCAACGCGCCGTCGCAGGCGCCCGCGGTGCCCTGGCTCGAAGCGACCAAACCGCGCTGCGTCGGCGGGTGCACGCACAACAAGCTCGTCCCCGTGCCCCAGGGGAGCACGTGGGGCCCCGAGACCGAATAGAAGAACAAGCCCTGCCGCTGGCCTTCGACCGGGCTCGCGCTGACGACGAAGCCCGAGCTGGCGCTCGCCGACGGCGTGCCGACACTCGCGAGCAGCGCGTTGCAGCCGTTCGAGGTCGTGCCCGCGGTGCAGTAGCTCGAGGGCGGCGTCAAGCACTGGCCGATCAGGCGGAACTTCCAGTGCCGGTCGTTCGACTGCACCGGGGTGAACCAGCTCGCGCCGCCGTCGACGGAGATCGTCCACAGCGGGCCGGGGCTGGTGCCGACGAGATCGAGGCTCGCCTGCGCTCCGAGCGCCGCGCGCCACACGATCCAATACGTCTGTCCGCCGCTGAGCGCGACCGGCGTCGCCAGGTCCGCGCCCTGCCACGCGTTGAAGGGCGTGATCGGGAGCGGCCCGCTCCCTTGCAGCGCGAGCGGCTTGCCCGATGCGGAGTCGTGGCTCCACAGATCCACTTGGTGCAGCGCCGTCACCTCGCCCGTGAAGAGCTCGACGCGCGTCACCGTCGTGCTCGCCGGCAGATCGAAGCGGAGGGCGAACCAGGCATTCCCGGTCGAGACGGAATTGAGGAAGGTCGGCGTGTCGTTGAGCGCGTGACAAGTCGCTTGGGCGGATGCGAACGCGCTGCAGACGGCGAGCGCGAACACGCTGGCGAGAGTGCGGAACATGGCGTGGCAGAGCCTAACCCGGCCCGCTCACTTCGTGCCCTTGCGGCGCTTGAGAGCCTCGCGCAACAGGAACTCGATGTGAGCGTTGAGCGAGCGCAGGTCCTGGTTGGCCCAGACGCGCAGCTCTTCCATCAAGTCCGGCGAGAGCCGCAGGAGGAAGGGCTTGCGCTCCGGCGGCTCGTCGCGGGTCTTGGGGTCGGCCTTGGCCACGGCGGCCGCGCCTCAGTTGTACAGCCCACCGGTGTTCACGACCGGCTGCGCGTTCGACTGGCCGCACAGCACCACCAGCAGGTTTCCGGTGAGCGTCGCACGGCGCTCGTCGTCGAGCACCACCGTCTGCTTCTCGCTGAGTTTCTCGAGCGCCATCTCGACCATGCCGACGGCGCCTTCGACGATCAGCTTGCGGGCAGCGATGATCGCGCTCGCCTGTTGTCGCTGCAGCATCGCCGCCGCGATCTCGGGCGCGTAGGCCAGGTGCGTCAAGCGCGCCTCGAGGACCTCGACACCGGCGAGTTGCAGGCGGCGTTGCAGCTCCGATTGCAACTCTTGGGCGACGACGTCGGCGCTGCCGCGCAGGGTCGTCTGCACTTCATGCGCCTGTCCGTCGTCATAGGGGTGCCGGCTGGCGACGAGCCGCAACGCGGACTCGGACTGCACCTCGACGAAGTGCTCGAACTGCTCGACGTCGAACAACGCCTGCGCCGAGTCCTGCACCTGCCACACGACCACCAAGGCGATCTCGATCGGGTTGCCGAGCAGGTCGTTCACCTTCAGCGGCTTGCCGTTCAAGTTGTGCGCGCGCAGCGAGATCTTCTTCTTGCTGGTGAAGGGATTGGTCCACCAGAAGCCCGGCATGCGCACGGTGCCGCGGTACTTGCCGAACAGCACCAGCGCGCGACCGAGATTGGGCTCGACGATGAAGAAGCCCGAGAGCGTCAGGAAGAAACCCAGCGCGAGCACGGCGGAAATGGCCAGGTACCCGGGCGCGTCGTTCATCGCGGCGACCACGATCACGCCGATGGCCGCGCCCAGCTCGACGAACGCCAGCGCGAGCATGGTGTAGCCGGAGAGGGGTGCGAAGGGCCGTTCCTGGGAGGGATTGCGGTTCTGCATAGGGGGCGAGCTCCGCGGGGGAGCGGGGTCCTGTTGTTATCGAAGTGATATCACAGAAATATCACCTCGGCCAGCCCTTACCGGCGCTTCCCCTCGTTATTCGCGGCTTTTCAGGCTGCGCCACAGGGCCACGCCGAAGACGCCCAGCGAGAGCGCCATGCCGACGTGCACCGTGCCGTAGATGCCATGGCGCAGGGCCAGGCTGCCTCCGAAGAAGCGCGCGTCGATCAGGTCGAAGTCGCGCTCGCCGAAGCGCACCGCGAGCAGCACGTGGTAGCCCTTGTAGAGCATCAAGAGCACGGTCGCCGTGACGAACGGCAGGTAACCGCGCGTCAGCCAGCGCAGGCTGCGCGAGGAGAGCTCCGCGCCGCCGCACTTGCGCGCCAGGAACAGCGCTCCCGCCAGCGCGATCGGCAACAGCACGCCGGTGACGAAGGCGTGTCCGTGGACCAAGGCCAACGACAGCACGGCTTCGAGCCGCGCACCGGGCGCGATCTCCGCGTAGTCGAGCTTCTTCGACGACTCCTGGAAGGAGACGCCGCTCAAGAGCGCGAAGACCAGCATCGCGATCGAATAGCGCAGCAGAGTGCGGACGGTCGAGGAGTAGTGGGCGGGGATCTGCGGTGTCGAATCGTGCATGGCGGCGCTCGCGGTGGCGGGAACGGGTGGCGCGCGCGTTGTTGCGTGCGCGCCAGCGCGCCCCATGATCGCTCGGGGCGTCGCGCCGTTCACCTGGCACGTGGGCGCACGCGGCCCTAGGCGACCGGCGCAGGTGAAGCGTTGGCCCGAAGCGCGAGCGCGCTGTGGCCTCGCGCGCGCGAGCGTGGGATCATCCGCCGGCATCGTGACGGATCGCAATCCTCCTCGCGCCGTGTGCGCCGCCGCGGTCGCCGCGTTGATGGCCTTCGCGCTCGCGCTGCGGCTGTGGACGCTCGACTTCGGCCTCCCGTTCCTGCAGGAGCCCGACCCGCACATCCTGGGGCAGATCGAGACGCTCTCGCAGGACGTCGTGTCGGATCAGGACCTGTTCTACAGCTCGATCTATCCGCACTTCCTGGCGCGCACCGCGATGCTCTTCGGCGACGCCGTGACACCGCCGAGCGCGCAAGAGCTCGCGCGCCTGTCGCTCGACGAGCAGCTGGCCGTGGCAAGCCGTCTACACGTGCGCGTGCGCCAGGTGATCGCGTGGTTGTCGATCGCGGGCATTCCCGCCGCGTTTTGGTTGGCCAGCTTCTTCGTCGAGCGGCGCTGGGCCTTGTTCGCGGCGGCGCTGGCCGCGGTGAGCACGCTTTCGCTGCAATTCGGCCAGCAGGCGCGTCCCCACGCGGCCGTCGCCCCGCTGATCGCCTTGGCGGTCGCGGGCTGCATGCATCTGCGCCGCCGCGGCGACACGCGCGCATTCGTGATCGCCGGAGCGCTGTGCGCGGTCGCCATCGCGTGCTTGACCAACGCCTTCGCCGTGCTGTTGCCGGCCGGGCTGGCCTACCTGCTGCGCAACGGTGCACGCCGCCGCATCCTCGACGCGCGGCTCTTGATCCCTCTCGCGCTCATCGCGCTGGCGATCCGCATCTACTACCCGTTCTTCTTCGTCGAGCGCCCAGCGGACGCGGTCGTGCCCGAGGAGGAGGGCACCTTCAGCTTCGCCTGGCAGACGATCAACTGGAACGACTTCCGCGGCGCCGGCTTCCCGACGTTGTTCATGACGCTGTGGTTCTACGAGCCGATCGCGTCGGTGCTCGCGCTGGTCGGCTTGCTGGCGTGGCTGGTGCGGCGTGCGGACGCCAGCGCGGAGTGGAGCGAGCACCGCAAGGACTTGCTGGTCGCGCTGTCGTTCGTGATCGCCTACGCGCTGGTCATCGGGCTGCAACGCCGCAACCAACAGCGTTTTGCGCTGCCTTTGACCCCGTTCGTGTTCGCTGCGGCCGGCTACGGCGCTCGAGCGCTCGCACAGCGGCTCGCGGCCTGGCCGGCGCGCGCGCTGGGCCTGTGCGCGTTGGCCGTTCCGACCTGGGCGTGCTTGGGGTACACGGGAATGCGCTCTCGACCGAACACGCTCGAGCAAGTCGCGCGTTGGATCGAGGCCGAGATCGAGGGCCCGAAGCAACGCGTCGCGCTGCATCTCCTGTGGGACGTACCGCTCGCGCGGCTCCACGAGAACCTGTTCGCCGCCGACGGGACTCCGCGCAAGGTCAATCTCAGTCCTTGGCTGCGCCACCAGCAAGCGCGCATGGACGCGCAGTGGAGTGGCGCGCGCTGGAACATCGAGTCGCTCTACCCCGATCGCGCGCGCTGGCCGGCGATCGTCGCCGATCCGGCGGCGTACCTGCGCGAGCTCGATGCCGAGGCCATCGTGCTGCCGGCGGGCGAGGGTGTCGGCGTGACTCCGCTGACGCGCGCGCTGCGCGACGTGCTCGAGGGACGCGTGGCGTCGGAGCTCGAGTACGAGCGCGCGCTCGAATTGCCGGCGGAAGCGCGTCCGGAGCCCTCGGGCCTCGAAGGTCTCGACACGCCGCACTTCACGTATTTCGTGTCGACGGCGCATTGGTTCGGACCGCAGCTCGTCGTGTACCGCCGCGTGCGCTGAATTGCTCGCGCCATGCTCGCGGCGCGGCGCGTTTCTGACGCGACTCGCGTCGCGACTGGAAATTCCCCCTGACGCCAATCCGCAGGGCCGTGTACAAACGGACCCGCTCGCCCGCGGTATCCCGCCGCGTTGGGGGCAACTGACAATTCGACACTGTTTCTCCAGGAGCAATTCGATGAAGCTTCCCTCCATCCCTTTCTCCGTGCTCGCTGCTTCGTTTGCAGTGCTCGCACCGTTTGCCTCGGCGCAAACCTATTCCGTTTCGAACGGTCCGATGGCCATTCCGGCCTCGGGCACGGGCGGCGGTGGCATATGGGCCACGGCCTTGCCGCCCAATTCGAGTGCCAGCTCGGTCACGCTGCCCAGCGGCGCGGCTACGATCGCCTCGCTGACCTTCACGGGTCTCGCGCACAGCTGGGTGGGCGATGTCCATTTCGTGCTCGAGGATCCCAACGGCGGCAAGCACAACGTGATCACGCGCTTGGGCTTCACCGGCACGGGCGCGGGCTCGAGCTCCGACTTCAACGCCGCCAACACGATCACGATCTCCGATGCCGGAGCGCCTTTCCCTGGCACGCTGCCCAATCCGATCGCGGCCGGCACCTACGCGCCGCACTTCGGCACCGCGGGCGGTCTGTGGCCCACCGGCAATCTCGGCATCACCAACGATCCCCTGTCGGCGATTCCGGTGGTGCCCGGGGGCACTTACACGCTGCGCGTCTACGACTGGGTGTCGGGTGACGTCGGAGCGCTCGCGAGCTGGTCGATCCAGGGCGCGGAAGTGGTCGCGGCGTGCAACATCGACTTCGACGACGCGTCGGGGTCCGCCGCGGGAGTTCCCAGTCCCGCCTATGCGGGCGCCGGCGTCGCTGGCGTTTGGAATGCGATCTCGCCGTCGCCCTCGAACGCGCCGCTCGTCGACTTGTCGGGCTTCGCGACCTCGATGACGATCTCGGGCCTCGCCGGTCCGTTCACGTTCGACAACGCCGGCACGAGCGGCGATGACGCGGCCTTGCTCGACGATGTCGCCGATCCCTCGCCCTCGAGCAGCTACACCATCAACGGTGTTCCGAGTGGCACCTACGAGGTGATCGTGTACGCCTGGGCGCCGGACAATCGCACGGGCTTCCTGACCGACGTCACGATCTCCGGCGGCGTCGCGGGAACGCAAACCTGCGGTGGCGCGACGTGGAGCGGCTCGCACGTCGAAGGCGTGACCTTCGTGCGCGACACGACGGTCGTCACCGGCGGCTCGATCACCATCGCGGTCGCGACCAACACCGGCTTCGCCTCGGTCAACGGCCTGCAACTGCGCCGCACGAGCGGCTCGATCGATCCCTCGACCTACTGCGTGTCCGCGCTCAGCGTCAACGGTTGCACGCCGGTGATGAGCTTCAGCGGCACGCCTTCGGTGGCGGCGAGCAGCGGTTTCACGGTGGCGATGATCAACGCCGACGGCCTGCGCACGGGCGGCATGTTCTATGGCTTCGGACCCGCGTCGATCCCCTTCGGCAGCGGCAGCGCCACCCTGTGCACGACCGCTCCGCGCAAGCGCCTGCTCAATCCGCTGGGAGCCACGTCGGGCACCACGGGAGCCTGCGACGGCGCGCTGTCGGTGGACCTCTTGGCCTTCATCGCCGCCAACCCGAGCACGCTCGGCGCGCCGTTCGTGGCGGGGGACACGCTCTACCTGCAGGGTTGGAATCGTGACAACGGCAACGGCTCGAAGAACATCGCCACCTCCAACGGGTTGCGCGTGACCTTCCAGCCCTGACCGCGGCGCGGATTCGCACGCGGATCGAGAGCGAGGGGATGCGTTTGGGCGCATCCCCTCGTTCGTTCGGGGGACCGACTCCAAAGCGGTTCGTGGCTCGCGCACGCTTCAACTCGAACGCGAGCTCTTGGCGATTGTCTCCCCGGCGCTCGCGGCGCGCGGAACAATGTCCGAGCCCCACTGGAGTCCCCGCCCTGCGGCCAGGGCACTCACCTTCGCGAGGTTTCCATGAGCTCTTCCCAGATGTTCCCCAACTCCGTGTCCCTCAACGTCTCGAACATGAATGCGTCGCTCGCGTTCTACCGCGACAAGCTCGGCTACAAGCTCAACGAGTGTTGGCCGAGCGAAGGTCAGCCGATGTGGGCCAGCTTGGTGCTCGATGGCCAAGTGATCATGCTCGGCCAAGCGCTGCCGCCGGGCGAATGCGAGAAGATGCACGCGATGAGCCCGGTCGCGGCCAAGTTCTGGTCCGCGCAGGCCGCGGCCTTCGCCAAGGGCACGCACGGAGCGGGCGTCAACCTGTTCATCGCCGTGCCCGATGTGGACGCGTACCACGCGCAGTTGCGTCAGCGCGGTCTCGAGCCGGTGCTCCCGCCGACGACGCAGTTCTACGGGCTGCGCGACACCGTGGTCGTCGATCCCGACGGCTACGTTCTGACGTTCTACGCGCCGGTCAAGCTCGAGTCGTGCCAGTCCTGCGGCATGCCGCTGACGAACGCCGCGCCGGGTCAGATGTACTGCGCCTACTGCGTCGACGAGAAGGGCGTGCTGCGGCCCTACGAGCAGGTCTTCCAGGGCACCGTGCACGGCTACTTCATGGAGCATTTGAAGATGCCCAAGGAGCAGGCCGAGAAGGCCGCGCGCGAGCACCTGGCCAAGATGCCGGCCTGGTGCGCGCGCGGCTGAGAGACCGGGGAGCACTGAGCATGCGAGCGCTCGAGCGCTCGGATGCTCCCTCACCCGCAGGGCGCTGGACGACGAGAGCGTGACCGCCTCTCGGCCTCCCAGACCTGGCTGCCGCTGCACTCCACCTCCCGCGCGCGGCGACGCGGCGGGGGGTGGACCCGTTTTCCGCTGCGTATACTCGCGGCCCCTTCCCCGTACGCAGGAGCGAGCGTGAAGATCCTGATCGTCGACGATGATCCCAAGTTGCGCGGTTTCGTCGCCAAGGGACTCGAGGCCCATGGCATCGCCAGCATTTCGGCTTCCGACGGCAACGAAGCGCTCAGCGTGCTCGATGCGGCGACGGAGCGACCGGACTTGATCCTGCTCGACGTGATGATGCCCGGGAAGAGCGGCCTGGAGTTCCTCGAGGAACTGCGCCGGCGCGGTTCGGACATCCCGGTGATCTTCGTCACCGCGCGCCGCGGCGTCGAAGACCGCGTGAAGGGCCTGCGCACCGGAGCCGACGACTACATCCTCAAGCCCTTCGAGTTCGACGAGTTGCTCGCGCGCATCGAAGCGGTCGTGCGCCGTCGGCGCAGCGTGCCGGTGTTCGAGTTCGGCGACCTGCGCATCGACGCCACGCGGCGCATCGTGGAGCGCGGCAACGAACGCATCGATCTCAGTCCGAAGGAATTCGACCTGCTGCGCATGCTCGCCGAAGCCAAGGGGCGCACCGTGACGCGCACCGAGTTGCTCAAGGTCGTGTGGGGGATCAACTTCGACCCCGAGACCAACGTGGTCGACGCGCTCGTCGCGCGCCTGCGCCGGCGCGTCGATCGCCACGGCACGCCCTTGATCGAGACCGTGGTCGGTGAGGGCTATCGACTCGCGCCGATCAGGGAGCGCCGGTGACCGCGGACACTCCGCAGGCCTGGTCGATCGCCGAGCGTGCGACGTGGTGGTTCGCGGCCACCACGATGGTCTGCGTGCTGTTGATCTCGGGCTACGCGGCCAGCGAGGTGTTCCGCTCCAAGGCGCGCGTGCTCGAGTCGTTGGTGTACGAGGAATTGAGCGAGCTGCAGGCGCGTTTCGAGCCGACCGAAGGGCTCGAGTCGCGCTCTGTCGACGCCCAGGCGTTCGAGGCGCGCCGCGCGGACTTCGCGCAGGTGGTGTTGGCCTTGCAGGCCGAGCACCTGGACAATCCGCTGGCCGTGCGCGTGTGGGATGCGACCGACGGCCGCCGGCTGGGTGACTTCGGAGCGCTCGAGCTGCTGAACTTGGCCGAGCCCGACGCACGACCGACCGACCAGACGCTGCACCTCGACCACCGGCTCTACTCGCGCACCCACAGCTTCCCCAGCGGCATCTTCGTGGGCGTCGTGATCAGCGGTGAGCAGCAGTTCCGCGAGGGTCTGCGCTTCCTCGCGGTCTCGCTGGCCCTGGCCTTGGTCTCGGGTTTCGGCGCCTTTGCCTCGGGCAAGTACTTCATCCGCAAGGCCTGCGGCTACATGCACGATCTGGCGGTCAGCGCGCGCTCGGTGCGCGAATCCCACGAAAGCGTGCACATCGAGCCCGGCGACGTTCCCAGCGAGATCGCCGAGCTGGTGCATGCCTTGGGCACGATGCTCGACAACATCCACTCGGAGCAGGAGCGCACGCGCCTGATGACCGCGGGCCTCGCGCACGAGCTGGGCTCACCGCTGCAGAACCTGATCGGCGAGACCGAGGTCGCCTTGATGAGCCAGGGCGACGCCGAGGAGTACCGGCGCGTGCTCAAGAGCCATCTCGAGGAGCTGCGAGACATCGGACACGCGATCGGGAACTTGATGACGCTGGTGTCGCTCGGGCAGAGCGGCGCGGCGCGCCTCGACGAGGCCTTCGACCTCGGCCAGGAGGCCCAGGTGCGCTTGCGGCGCGAGCGTGCGCACGCCGAGCGGCGCGGCACGACGCTCGAGCTCAACGAGCACGGCGACCTGACGATCTTCGGGGACCGCGAGGCGCTGTGGTTGGTGGTGTCCAACCTCGTGGCCAATGCGATCGACTACACGCCGAGCGGCGGCAAGGTGCGGCTCGACCTCGAGGGCCAGGGCGAGCGCGTGCGCATCCTGGTCGACGATTCGGGTCCGGGCGTGTCCCCCGATCAGCGCGAGAAGATCTTCGAGCCGTTCTACCGCGGGCCGACGAGCAAGGGGCGGCGCGCGGGCTACGGGCTGGGACTGTCGATCGTCGCCAAGGCCGTGCACACCCACGGCGGAACGGTGGTGGTCGAGACCGCGCCCCTGGGCGGAGCGCGCTTCCGTGTCGACCTGCCGCGCAACCGTCGCGGCGACAACGCGGCGGCCTAGGCGACTGCGCTCACTTCGCGCCGAGCACCAGGATGCGTCGAGACCCGACGCGATCCTCCGCCAGGATCCGCAGGCGTTCGCGCAGCTCGGGTGCCATGCGCGCGAAGTTGTCGTCCTCGATCAACGCCAGGAACCGCGCACCCTCGCGCTCCATGCGCGCCGTGAATCGACCGTCCTTCCACTCCGCTGGCTCGGCCTCGAAGCACGGACCGCCGCCGTAGAAACGCACGCCGTCGGGAGCGGTGCCGTAGCAGGGGATCTCGCTGGGTCGCTGCGGAAGCACCGCGAGCAAGGCCGCGGTGCCGCGGTCGGACTTGAGTGGATCGACGAGCGGGATGATCAGCGTGATCAGCGCCGCGAGACCGCCGAGCCAGGCCAGCGCGACGGTGTTCGCCCAGCGTGCGACGCGCCCCGAGCGCCACGCGAACGCCGTGGCCAGCGCGCCGCACAGGAACAGCGCACCGACGATCACGCTGCGCGCGCCGAGCGAGGGATGCCGTTCGCGCAGCTCGGACAGCACGGCCAGTGAAGGTTGCAGCTTGGGGGCGCGCGTCGCGAGTCCGTCGGCGATCGGCAGCGCAGCCACCAGCGCGAGACCGAGCACGGCGAACAGCGCCACCGGCACGAGCGCGGTCGCCCGCGCGATGCGCTCGCGGCGCAGCATCTCGGCCAATGCGTGGGCGCCGAGCAGCGCACACGCCGGGTACGCCGACAGCAAGTACATGTCGCGCTTGGTGGGGATGATCGAGAAGAACAGGAACAGCGCCCAGAACCACAGGCCGACGCGCAGCAGCCCCGCGTGTGCGGAGCGCTTCTTCCAGCGCGCGATGATGGCGGTGCTCGCCGCCCACAGTCCGAGCAGCACGGGCGCGATCCACGGCAGGAGCAGCGCCGGCATGCGCAACAGGTTCTGCCACGGGGGTCCGGGGTGGGCCGTGCCCTTCGCGGCGCGCTCGAGATGTTGCCCGAGGAACAGCGGTCGCCACAGCGCGGGCTCGACCAGCGAGGCCGACGCCGCCCAGGTCGCGACCGGCAACAGGCTCACGACGAGCGCCAGGATCCACACGCGCCGCGGCGCGCGCGCGCCGTCGGGCTGCGGCCCGAGGAAGTGCAACGCCAGCAGCGGAAGTCCGACGTTGACCAAAGCAACAGGGCCTTTGGCGAAAGTGCCGAGCGCGGCGAGCAGCGCGCCGCCGAGCACCAGTCGCGTGGCGTGGCGTGCGTCGCGTGCGGGGGTCGTCGCGCACTCCAGCGCTCCAACGCACCCCAGCGTGAGCAGCGGGTCGATCTGTAGGCGTCCACCGATCTCGACGATCATGAAGAAACCCAGGAACAAGACCGGCGCCCACTGGGCCTCGAGCTCTCCCAACCAGCGCCGCGCCATGCGCGACGTGATCCAGGCCACGAGCGCCATCGACACCAGCGAGACCCCGCGCATGGCGAAGGTGCTCCAGTCGCTGAGCACCCCGCACAAGCCGGCGATCCAGTACAGCATCGGCGGCTTGTCCGGATACAGCTCGCCGCAGCGTCGCATGACCAAGAACTCGCGCTGTTCGTAGATCCAACGCGCGACCATCGCGTAGCGCGGCTCGTCGGGCGCCCACAGGTCGCGCAGCGCCGCGGACAGCACCAGCGGCGCGAGCAGCATCCACCACGGGAAGCGCGGAGCGAGAGGTCGATTCGAGTCGTTCACGGGGCCAGGGCCCTTGTTACTCTGGCGGCAACCGTCGGGACAAGCCCGAACTCCGCGGATGCCCTCCAAGACCCAACGTGACGAGCGCACGCAGCCGGCGCGATCCACGCCGCCGACGGCCAGCGTCGAGTTGAGCCTGGTGGCGCCGGTCTACAACGAGAAGGACAACCTCGTGCCGCTCTACGAGCGCGTGTGCGAGGTGTTCGGCGACGCCACGCGTTGGGAGCTGGTCCTGGTCGACGACGGCAGCCGCGACGGCTCGACGGAGACGATGAAGGAGCTGCGCCGGCGCGATCCGCGCGTGCGCTGCGTGTTCTTCGCCGCCAACTGCGGCCAGACCACCGCGATGCGCATGGGCATCCAGTTCTCGCGCGCGCCGCTGGTGGCCACGCTCGACGCCGACTTGCAGAACGATCCGCTCGACTTGCCCAAGATGATCGAGCTCTTGGGCGCGAACGACGCCGTGGTCGGGTACCGCCTCAAGCGCAACGACGACTTCGTGCGCCGCGCCAGCTCCAAGATCGCCAACGCGGTGCGCAATTGGCTCTCGCAGGACTCGATCCGCGACACCGGTTGCTCGCTCAAGGTGTTCCGCGCCGCGGCGATCCGCGAGGTGCCGTTGCACTTCGAAGGCATGCACCGCTTCATGCCGACCTTGCTGCGCTACTACGGCTTCCAGGTGATCGAGCACCCGGTTTCGCACCATCCGCGGCGCGCCGGCGTGTCCAAGTACGGCGTGATGAACCGCGCCTTCCGTGCGTTGCGCGACCTGCTGGCGGTGCGCTGGATGCGCACGCGCATCCGTCGCGCGCCGATCGTCATCGAAGATTCCGACGTGACGCGCGCGCCGTGAGCGACTGGACCGTCTGGGACGTTTGCGGCTGGCTCGGCAACGCCTGCTTCTTCTCACGCTTCTTCGTGCAGTGGTGGGCCAGTGAGCGCGCCAAGCAGAGCGTGGCGCCCGCGAGCTTCTGGTACCTGTCGCTGCTGGGCACGATCACGCTGGGGTTGTACGCCGCGAGCCGCGAGACCTACGTGCTGCTCGCCGGTTACTTCGTCAACGGGCTGATCTACGGCCGCAACATCGGGTTCGTGCGCGAGCAGGCCCGCGGATTGTCGGGTTGGGTCGCGAGCGCGCTCGCTCTCGGCGCCGGCGCGCTGTTGGTCGCGGCCAGCGTGTACGAGCTCAGGCACCGCGAAGAGTCTTCGCTGGCCTGGGTCGTGGTCGCCGCCGTCGGTCAGGCCTTCTGGTCGGCGCGTTTCGTCCTGCAGTGGTGGGCCAGCGAGCGCGCCGGAGAGAGCCACTTCCCGCGGCTTTTCTGGTGGTTGTCGCTGGTCGGCAACGCGTTGCTGTTGGCCTTCGCGATCCACTTGGCCGACGCCAAGTTCATCGCCGGCTTCGTGCCCGGACCGATCGTGCAGATCCGCAATCTGATGCTCGGGCGCAAGCGCGCGGCTTAGCCGGTCGGTTGCCGCGCGGCGCGCCCGATGGAGTAGAGTCTGCGCCCCATGAACGTGTTGATCCGCACTCTCGGTTGGACCCTGTTCGGCACCTGCACGGCCTTCGCGCAGGCCCCCGCGAAGCTCGAGGCGCGCGTGCGCCAGCTGGAGACGGAGCTCGCGGGCCTGGGCTACTCCTTCCCGCAGCCCACGCCGTTGCGCGTGGTCTCCTCGGGCGAGTACAGCGGCATCGTGCAAGCCGAGTGCGATCGCCTGTTCGGCGCGCACTGGGCGGAGCTGCAGCGCTACCTGCGCCAGGGCTTCGGCATCGAATGCGGCAAGTCCGCGGCCGAGACCCGCGCGCAGCTCGCGCAGCCCTGGGTCACCGGCTTCGCGCTGGTGTTCGACAGCGCGGCGAACGTGGTGGTCGTCGATCAGTCGCGCGCGGACAGCGTCAGCGAGCAGGAGCTGGCGCGCGGCGTGTTCGCCGCTTTGCGCGCACGCGAGCCCGGCTGGGCCGCGGTGATGGCTCCTGGCGAGCACACCTGGGAGTCCGTGGCGCTCGGGCGCGCGCTGCTCGCGGGCGAGGCCGAGCTGGCCTCGCTGGCCTTGGCCGAGGGCCGCGCCGGACGCGACCTCAAGGCACTGTCGCCGAGCTCGCTGGACGCACCCTTGCCGAAAGGCGTGGGCGACTCCTTGACGCGCGTGCTGCACCGACTCGGGCGCGATCTGATGCTCGAGCGCTACCGCGGGTTCGGTTTCGACGGCGCGCGCGCGCTGTGGAACGAGCGGCCGCGCACGACCGAGCAACTCGCGCACACCGTCAAGCTCTACCGCGACACGCCCAAGCCCGGCGAGCTGCCGGCCTGGGACGCCGCGTTGGGACTCCAGGTCGTCCGCAAGGACGAGCTGGGCGAGCTGGGGATGTTCGCGCTGCTGCTCGACGCCGGCGTGCCGCTCTCCGACGCGCAACTGGCCGCGATCGGCTGGGACGGCGACGAAGTGCAATGCCTGCGCGACGCGCGGGGCGAGCTCTCGATGGTCTGGCGCATCTCCTTCGATCGCCACGACGACGTGCGGCAATTCGCCACGGCCGTCGGACCGATCGCTCTCGGACAGATCGTGGTGCGCGGCCTGGTGCTCGACTGGGTGCGCTCCGATTCGATCCAAGTGTCGCAGGCCCTGATCGCGGCGCTCGACGCCGCCAAGCCCAAGGCCACGCCCTCGCCGGAAGACCGCGAGACGACGGCGCAGATCGAGGCCAACCTGGAGAGCTCGATCGACCTGCGTCCGCGCATCGAGGGCGGTCGCTGGCTCCATCCGCGCTTCGCGTTGTCGATCCCGGTGCCCGAGAACTGGGTGATGGAGCTGGTCAACGGCCAGGCATTCCTGATGGGGCCGCAGATCGGGAAGTTCAAAGACAACATCAGCGTCGCCGCGCTCGAGACCGCCCGCGGCCAGAGCATCGACGAGATCCTGGTCAGCCAGGAGAAGCTGATCCGCGCCCAAACGGGCATGGAGTTCTTCGGCGGCTCCAAGCAGCTCGTCGACAACCGCGAGGTCGGCCTGCTGCGCTCGACGGGCAAGCTCGGCGAGAACGACCTGAGCTTCACCACCATGGTCTACCTGTACGAAGGGCAACCGGTGGTCGTCACCATCAGCGTGGCACGCGCCAATCTCGAGTTCATGCAGCGCGTGATCGACGCGACCCTGGCTGGAACGCGCTTCGTCAGCGTGCGCGCCGGACGCGGTGACGGCGCGCGCTGAGCCGCAGGCAGCGGAGCGATGCACGACGGTCCGTTGCGCATTCCGTCGGTCGACGCCGCGAGCGTGCTGGCGCAGCGCGACGCGGTGCTGCTCGACCTGCGCGCTCCGGCGGAGTTCGAGCAGGATCACTTGGCGCTCGCGCGCAACGTGCCGCTGTTCGACGACCTGCAACGCGCGCTGATCGGCACGCTGTACAACAAGTCCTCGCCCGACGTGGCCTTCGAGGAAGGCCGACGCGTGGTTCACGGGCGTGTGGCGAGCTTGGTGCGCGAGATCGCCGCGGTCAGCGGTCGTCGCGCGCCCGAGGGCGACCTGGGGGCGTTGGTCGACGAGCTCACGCGCGGCGGCATCCACGCCATGGAGCAACGCATGACGGCGGAGCCGGTGCGCGAGCTCGCGCCCGGTGCGGTGATCCTGTGCTGTCACCGCGGTGGCCTGCGCTCGCGCAGCGTCGCGGCCTTGCTCACCGGCCTGGGCTTCGCGGACGTGGCCGTGGTCGCCGGCGGCTACAAGAGCTGCAGGCGAGCGGTGCTCGAGCGCCTCGAGCGCTGGAGTGCGCCCCCGAGCTTCGTGCTGCGCGGCCTGACCGGCGTCGGCAAGTCGCTCGTGCTGCGCGAGCTCGAGGCGCTGCGACCGCGCTGGACGATCGACCTCGAGGACCTGGCGCAGCATCGCAGCTCGATCCTGGGCATGGTCGGACTCGCGCCGGTGTCGCAGAAACTGTTCGAGACGCGCCTCTCGGAACGCATCGCCCGGGGCTTCGACGGAGTCGTCGTGCTCGAGGGCGAGAGCCGCAAGGTCGGCGACGTGATCGTCGGTTCGAGCGTGTGGCGCGCGCTGGAAGCGGGCACGAGCTTGGAGCTCGTCGCGGGCATCGAGCGGCGCGTCGACGTGTTGCTCGAGGACTACCTGCGGCACCCCGGCAGTCGCGCCGAGCTCGCGCAGCAGTTGAGCTTCATCGAGCAACGTCTGGGCGAGCGTGAGTGGGACACGGCGCTGGTGCGCATGCTCGATTCGGGCCGCGAGCGCGACCTCGTGCGCCTGTTGCTCGAGCGCTACTACGACCCGCGCTACCGCCACGCCGAGCAGGGCCGCAGCCACGCCGCGAGCTTCGATTCGACCGTTCCGCGCGAGTGCGCCCGACGCATCGCCGAGTGGATCGATCAGCAGCGCCGCGCGGGTTCGTGAAGTCCGCGCCCCAGGGGACGCGCTACACTTCCGCCTCCCATGACCGCCGCGACAGCACCCAAGATCCACCCCACGGCCGTCGTCGATCCGCGCGCAGAGCTCGGCAGCGATGTCGAGATCGGACCCTACTGCGTCGTCGAAGCCGGCGCGAAGCTCGGAGACAACTGCAAGCTGTGGCCCTACGTCCACGTGTTCGGCTGCGTGACGATCGGCTCGGGCACCACGATTCGCACGGCGAGCGTGATCGGCGGCGAGCCGCAGGACGTCAAGTACCGGGACGATCCCTCGCGCGTGTCGATCGGCTCGGGCTGTCGCATCCACGAGCACGTCACCGTGCACCGCGGGACGGGCGCGAACACCGACACGGTCATCGGTGACGGCGTGATGTTGATGGCGAGCTCGCACGTCGGCCACAACTGCCGCGTCGAGAAGAACGCGATCTTGGTGAACAGCTCGATGCTCGGTGGCCACGTGCACATCGGCGAGCGCGCCTTCGTTTCCGGCGGGGCCGCGGTGCACCAGTTCTGCCGCGTCGGACGGCTGACGCTGGTCGGGGGCGGTGCCATGGTCACCAAGGACGCGCCGCCGTTCTCGATCGTCGCCGGCTCCTATCCGGTGCGTTGGCGAGCTCCCAACACGATCGGTCTGCGCCGCGCGGGGCTGACCTCGGAGCAGCGCACGGCGATCCGTCATGCCCTGGCGCGCATCTTCCGCTCCGGCGAGAGCCCGCTGCGCGTGGCCCACGAGCTCTCCAAGAGCCCCGTGCCCGAGGTGCTCGAGATCGCGCGAGCCGTGCTCGACTCCAAGCGCGGCATTTGCGCCGGCCTGCGTGGAGCCAAGTCGCACCACGAAGACGGTGAAGACGGGTTCTGAGCCGCGCGTGCGTGCCCCGAGGCTCCCGCGCCCGAGTGGTCCCACTGGCCGCCCGCGCCGTGGCGCTCGCCGGGTCCTCGGATCGCAGCGCTTTTTTCGAGTTCCGCGAAACGCTCTTGGGGCGCGTGGTGGAGATCGGCGAACCGCGACCCACCTCGCGGGCGCACCGTGGATTCTCTCCATACACTCGACACGTCGTACCACCCGCTGCCTGCCCCCGAGGCACGCCGTGCCCATGCACTCGCGCGTCGTCCCCCGCGCGACGTGTGTCGCCCCCGAGCTCGCCGAAGCGACCCCGTGACCGATACGTTCGCCTCGGACCTCGAGCTCGTACGCGCCGCGCGCGACGGCCACCCGCGCGCCATCGAAGCGCTGACCCAGCGTCTGGCGATCTTGCCGGCCTGCGTCCGAAACCAGAACGCCAACAACGGCCGGCGGCTGCAGCGCGACGAGGAAGAGGACGTCGTCCAGAACGTCGCGGTGTCGCTGTGGCGCAAGCTGGATGCGTTCGACGGGCGTGCGCCGCTCGAGACCTGGGCCTACGGCTTCGTGTGCATCGAAGTGCTGCGCGCGCTCGACCGCAAGGCGCGCCGCGCGCGCGTGCTCTCGATCGACGACGAGCTCGACGCCGCCGCGCCCGAGGCCGCGCACGGCGCCGATGCGCGCGAAAGCGTCGAGCTGGCCTTGGAGCACGTCGCCGGCGCCGGCGCGGAGATCGTGCGCCTCAAGCACTTCCAAGAGCTGACCTTCGAGGAGATCGCCGCGCGCCGCCGCGAGCCACTCAACACCATCAAGACGCGCTACTACCGCGCACTCGAGCGCCTGCGCAGCGTGCTCCACTCCGCTTTCGAGGAACGTCATGAACGAGCGTGATCCCCGCGACGACGATCCGCGCCACGCCGCCGCGCGCGCCGAGCTCGAGCGCTGGGCGGCCCACGCCGGCGAGGACCTGGAGCGCGCCAGGTCGGAGGTGCGCGAGGGCGATGTCGAGCTGGTGCGCAGCGCGTTGCACCGAGCCGCTCGCGTGCATCCGGCGCACCGCAGCTCGAGCCGTGCGCGCTGGCCGTGGTTGGCGTTGGCCGCCGCCGCGCTGGTCGCCGCGCTGCTCCTGTGGCAGCGTGCGAGCACGACCGAGCCGCCCGAACGCCGCCGCTGGTTGTCCGCCCCCGACTGGGTCGCACTCGTCGAGCGCGACCCGCACACGACCGTGCTGCGTTTCGAGCGCGAACTGGCGCTCGGTGCCCGCTATCACATCCGCGTCTATGCTGGCGCGGATGGCACGCTGGTGTGCGACGAGCCGGTGGACGGTCGCGAATGGACTTTGAGCAGCGCCGCACGAGGTGCCTTGGACGAGCACGGACAGATCGAGATCCTGCTCGAGGTCCTGGTGGATTCGGGCGCCGCTGGGCCCGCACCGTTGCGCTTCACGCTCTCGTCGCGCTGAGCTGCCTGGTCTCCGCGCGTGCCCAAGACGACGCCTTCGCGGCGTTGCGCGAGCACGCCGCGCACCTGCACGAGGCCCTGGAGCATCCCGCGGAAGGTCCTCCGTGGCCCAACACGCCCGAGATGCTGGCCTGGCTGCACGAGAGCACCTCGTTCGCATTCAATGGCAGTAGCGCGCGCATCGAGCGCGCAGAGGCTTTCGCCGTGCTCGCGGACATCCATCGCTTGGCGCGCGCGACGCCCGAGTTCGACACCCGCACGTTGGCGCGGCGCGACGCGAGCTTGGTTGGCGCGCTGGTCGGCGCGGGCCGGCGCGACGACGCGCGGGCGTTGCTCGACCTCGTGCTGCAGCCGGCGTTCGAGGGTGAGCCCCACGTGCTCGCACGCTGGCATGTCGAGGCGGCTCAGATCGAACGCCAAGCGCGGCGCTTCGAGGCCGCGGAGAACGAGCTGGCACGCGCGGCGGAGCTGATCGGCCTTCCCTCGAGCTTCGACGCGCGCTGGAGCGACGAAACGCGCTTCTTCTTGTCCGCGGGACGCACGCTCCTCGCCCTGCAACTGGGCACTCCCGACTTGGCCGATCCGCATCTCAGCGCCGCGCGCGCGGCGGCCGAGCGTCTCGACGACAGCGCGCTGCTCTTGGAGCTGAACTTCCTCGAGCTCTCGGCGGCCAACGCGCTGTTGCAGCCACAGCGCGCGATCGAAGTCTGGGATCAGTTCCGCGAACGCTACGCCGGACGCGACTTCGACGCCGCCAAGCTCGCGCGCAACCAGATCCGCGCCGCGATCGGCGCGGTCGACTTGGCCTTGATCGGTCATCCGGCGGGCGCGCGTGCCGAGGAGCTGTTGGCGAGCGCCGCGGCGACGTCGGGGCTGTCGGCGAACGAGCAAGCGACCGCGCACGCCTGGAGCGCGACTCACGCCTTGCACGAAGGGCGCTTCGAGGACGCGGAACGCGGCTTGGCGGCGGCCCGGACGGCGCTGGAGCGCGCGGGCAGCGGTGCAGCGCTCGCCGAACGTCGCGAGCAGCTCGCTGGGATCGCCGTGCGCGCCGCGCGGCTGTCGCGCGCCCCGCGCGAGGTGCTCGAGGAGCGCCGGCGGGAGCTCGAGTCCGCGTTCGAGCGCAGCCTGTCGGTCTGGCTCGAGCTGCCGCCGCGCGCGGGTGGCGTCGGACCGCTGCGCTATCGCGAGCGCCGCGAGGTGCTGGCGGAGCTGATGTTGTCGGGCATCGCTCTGCACGGCGAGCAAGCCGGGCTCGAGGCCGCGTTGGACACGCTGCTGCGACTGCAAGCGGCGGGTTCGCTGGCGCGCGAGCTCGGTGCGCGCACGCCGACCCTGCTCGAGTTGCGCCAGCGGCTGTTCGCCGAGGGCCGCGGAGCTCTGTACTTCCTCCCGGCGCGCACCGCGCTCCACGTGCTCGCGCTCGACGGCGGCAGCTTGACGCACCACGAGATCCAAGTGCCCTGCGTGACGCTGGATGCGACGCGGCTGGAGCTCAACACGGCCATCGGGCGCGTGCGCGCGATCGAGTCGAGCGCCGAATGGACGCGGCTCGAGGACGTGCGCGCGCGGCTGTCGCGCTACTTGTTCGACGAGAGCGTGCTCGAGCGCATCTCCGGCTGGTCGCGGCTCGAGATCGTCGGCATCGACTCCTTCGGTTACGTCCCGATCGAGTACCTGCTCGGTCGCGACGCGCGTCCTCTGGGCCGCACGCACATCGTCGGCTACTGGCCGTCGTTCGTGGTCGCGCTGTGGCAGAGCGAGACCGGCGCGCTGCCCGTGGCCAAGCCCGCGTCCGAGCTCGTCACGCGCTTCGTCGTGTGCACCGACCCCGGTGCGAGGCCCACCGACGGCGTCGAAGCGCTGGAGTTCGGCTCCAGCGAGCGCGAGCGCTTCCTCGGGGCCGCGAGCGCGACACGCGTGCAGCTCAAGTGCGGAGCGCAGGCGACGAGCGCGGAATGGACGGCGCCCGAGCCGGAATTGGCCTACGTGCACGTGCTCGCCCACGGTCGCCGCGAGCCGGGGTCCGAGCGATCGTTCCGACTGCTCTTGTACGGCGGCGAGGAGCTCGACCTCGCTCGGCTCGAGGAGCTGCGCTACCCGCCGCTCGCGATCGTCACCGCCTGTGGCGCGCAAGCGGGGAGCCTGCGGCGCGGCGACGATGGGCGCAATCGACTGACCGGAGCATTGGTGCGCGGCGGAGCGCGAGCTTCGGTCGCGAGCGAGCTCGACGTCGACTACGACTTCGCGCTCGACTTCATGGGCACTTTCCACGACGAGTTGTTCGAGCGCGGCCTGTCGGTCGGCGAAGCCTTGCGTGCGGCGCGCGAGCGCAGCGACGACGGCAGCTCCCGCGGTCGGCTCGAGCCCTATCTGTTCCACGCGGTTGGATTGACGGACTTCGCGCTCGCGACGCCGGACACCCAAGCCGCGGGGCAGCGACGAGCGCGTTGGATCGTGCTCGCCGCTGCCCTTGGAATCGCCTTGGCTGGCGCGTGGCTCGTGCGCCGCCGTCGCTGAGGCGTCGTCAGCGCCGCGGAGTCGGTGGGGGGCCGGGGTTGCCGCCGCTGCCGCTGCCGCTCGAGATCGTGCCTTCTCCGATGTCACCGCCGGTGGAGACGCAGTTCGCCAGGGTCTGGAAATCGACCCGCGAGACCAGCGTCAAGGTCCCGACCGGACCGTACTTGTAGTAGGTCGTGTCCGCTGGCCACTGGCGTTCGATCTGCGCGCCGTTCAGGCGCACCAGGCGCGTGCTGAGCAGCATCGCCGAGCCGTTGGGGTCGAGCGTGTCGGTCGTCCAGCTCACCGGGATCTGCCAGGGCGCGCTCGGGTTGCCGGGAAGGGCGAGCACGTGCTCGAGCGCGGCGTGGGGCTCGTAGGCGCCGCTCGACTGCGGGAAGAACCAGCCCAGCACCTCCAAGTGCGTTGGGCCACCCGGTTGTCCGATCACGCCGCTGGGCAACTGCACGCCGAGCGTCAGCGAGGTCGTGTAGCCCGGTCCGCCGACCACCGGATCGATCATGCGCGAGCCCGGCACGCGCCACACCTGCGGGCGTTGGCCCGCGATGCGGCCGTTGGAGTAGAGCTGCGTCGCGCCTTGGTCGTTCTTCGCGAACATCAGATCGTGATCGAGGTCGTCGTCGAAGTCGCCCGCGACGACGTGCAAGTACTCGTTGGAGTTGCAGCCGCCGTCGAGCAGCACCACGCGTCCGCCGAGCGCGGCGTCGAACGCGAACGGCCGCGTGGCATCGCTCACGCCCCGCACTAGCCTGACTTGAAAGGTTGTCGGTCAAGATCGGCCCTGGGGCGTGTGCCAGGGCCGTTTTGTTGCTGTCCGTTCCCACTACATCGGTGGCATCTTGAGCGGCGTTCGCAGGCGCTTGGGGAGCC
>JADYYP010000015.1 GCA_020853575.1 Planctomycetota bacterium | reverse complement strand
GATCAAGTCGCAAGCCTGCGGCTTCCGCAACCGCGAGCGCTTCAAGAACGCGATCTACTTCCACTGCGGAGGGCTCGACCTCTACCCCGCGCATGGCTCAACTACCCACACAACTTCCTGAAGCCCCGAAGAAGTTGCCGTTGACCACGGTCGGCGGGATCGCGTACTCGGTGAGCATCTGAGTTCCCGAATTGCGCACCGTGGTGTTGACGCTGGCGACGAGCAAGCCGTCCCAAGGCTGTCCGTAGCCCGCGAGATCACGCCAGATGCACAGCTTGACCGGCGTACCATTGGGCGCGTCGCCGAGGATGGCCTCGATCGACGTCAGCGTCGTCGGAGTGTCGACGTGCAGGCGATTGATCCAGCACAGATCCTCGGGGTAGGCGTACGACAGCGCCGGACCGGGAGTGCCGTCGTCGATCTTGATGGTCTGCGCGCTCGCGGGCGCCTCGAGACCGAGAGCCAGTGCGCCGATGCTCAACACGCTCGTGAGCCAGCGTTCGAATGCGGACAGGATCTTCATGTGAACCTCGCAAGCTCTCGACGCGCGCCGGACGCCGCGGAATCGCGTGCGCTCCCCAGCGCGGTCGGAGCCATGACTGAGTGGATTGGAAACTAGAGCGCGAATGCCCACCTCGATGAGCCCACGTGCGCAGGGAACGCGCGCAGCAGTGCACGGAACGGTGGGTCGTTCGCGCGGACTCGCGCGCCGATTTCAACCCACGTGCCAGCGCTGCGGAGCTTGCACTCGGCGCGCGTTTCCTCGCGCGGCGGCTAATGCGAACGAGTGCGGAAGGCCACGTCCGATCCATCCGAGCACATTGGGCGCGCGATGTACGCGTGCGTGGAGCGTTCGGCGGCTTGTCCGCATTCGCGTTCCGTCGGACAGCGTCGCCGAGCGTGCTCGACCCTCCGCACTGCAATTCGTGCCAGCGCAGTCGACAAACTCAGACGCGCAGGACGGGCCACGCGCCGCGGCGCCACTCGACCGCGCGCATCGCGAGCAGTGTCAGCGCGTAGACCGCCGCCCCGCTGGGAATCGCGAGCCACACCGGATGATCGAGCAGTGGGACGAGCACCGCGGCCATCGCGGCGGCCGCCACCGCGCTCTTCCACAGGCGGCGCGGGTCGATCCACGCGAAGCCGTCGCGCCGCACGAACCACGCGGCGAGCACGCAGCGCAGCACCTCGGTCGCGAGCGTCGTGCTCGCCGCCCCGATCATCCCGTAGCGCGGGATCACCAGTACGTTGGCGAGCAGGTTGAACACCACCGCGATCGCCGTCATCGCCGCGACGGCGCGCTCGCGCCCCGCGACGATCATCGCGACCATCGCCACGTCCTTGTGGAGCATCCACGGGATCGACGCGATCAGGATGGCCAGCGGTGGGCCGGACTGGGCGTAGTCTCGACCGAATACGAGCGCGATCAGCGCGCTCGACAGCACCCCGCCGCCGACCGCGATGGGGAGCCCGACCGCGAACGACTGCGCCAGCGAGGTCTGGTAGAGCGCTTGCCGCTCTCCGGTGTCCGCACGCGCCTGCGCGAGCGACGGCAATAGGCTGTAGCTGTAGGCCCAGGCCATGTTGATCAGGAAGCTGATCAGCTGGTACGAGGCCGAGTACCAGCCGACGGTTTCGGTGTCGCGGAAGAAGCGCAGCACGATCAGGTCGCTGTTGAAGATCAGCAACCCGAGCAGGATGTTGAGCACGAGTGGGAAGGAGCGCGCGAACAGCGGTCGCACGGCCGGCCAGTCGAGCTCCAAGTCCAGCCTGAACCCAGCGCGGCGCAGCGCGAGTGTCATCAGCAGCACGGCCAGGATGTCGCCGAGAGCCTGGGCCCAAGGCACGTACACGATGTCGTGCCGGCGCTCGACGAAGGCCAGCACCAACGCGACGTACAGCACCTCGCCCGCGGTGCGCGCCCACGCGACCGGGGCGGGTCGCGACAGGCCCATCAGCACGAACTTCGGATTGGGGCCGTGCCCGAACAGCGTCAGCGCGTAGAGCGCGAGCACCGCTGCATCCAGCAGCGGCAGGACGAGCAGCGCGCCGCCGATCAGCAGCGCGATCAGGCCCGCGGACACCAGCGTGCGAAACGTCAGGATCGAGGGCGCGTGCGTGCGCGCGCGCTCGGGCGCCTGCGCAATGTCGCGGATGCCGGTCAGGTCCACGCCACAGGCCGCCAGGTGGGTGAAGTACAGCACCACGGCTTGCCCGAAGGCCATGACGCCGAACATCTCCGCTCCAAGGCGCCGCGCGACGAACACTCCGGCGACGAAGGCCACCGCGCGCGCGAGCGCATCGCCGGAGGCCAGCGCCGCGAAGCTGCGTGCAATCTTGGATTCGCGGGTCGTGCTCAAGGCGTGGGCGAGGCTTGCATCGACCTGCGGAGGGGCTCGGCCTGAGCTTCGTGGTTCGCGGCTCGCCGCGCCAGTGCGAGCTCGGAACTCCGCTGCTGTGAAACGCAGCAGCGTCGACGCCGTGGCGGCTTCGCCGGAAAAGCGCCGCGGGGAAGGCGCGCCTCGTCAGTATCCTGGCGCGCCCATGGCAGCGAGCGAGGTCGACGGAATGCGCGCGGCGAGCGCGCGTGGCGCCGCGGCGTGGATCTGGCTGGCCGTCGCGGTCGCGGTCGTGCTGCGCGCGTGGGAGGCGTTCGAGTCGAGCCTGTGGCTCGACGAGTTGCACACGCTGGCCCATGCGAGCTTGCCCGGCGTGTCCGAGGTCCTGGCCCACGTGCGCGCCGAGGTCGTCCACCAGCCGCTGTTCTTCCTCGCGGTCCATGCCTTCGGCGGCTGGGACGAGGGCGCCGCGCTGCGCGTGCTCCCGGTGCTCTCGAGCCTGTTGGTGTTCCTGCCTTTGCTGGCGTTCGCGCGCCGCTCCTTCGGCTCGGGCGTCGCGCTGACGTTGACGGCCTGGTTGTTTGCCTGCATCCCGTACCAGGTGCACTACGCGACCGAGCTGCGACCCTATGCCTGGCTCGCGGTCTTCAGCGCCGGAGCGACGCACGCGGCGTTCTCCGAGAGCGGATCGCGGCTCGGCCGGATCGCGCTGTTCTTCGTGTGCGTCGCGGCCGGCGTGTGGACGCACCGCTTGATGGAGTTCGTGATCTTCTCGATCGGCGCGGCGCGCTTGCTCGTGCGCAGCCGCGAGATGCTGCCCCTGTGGTGGCTGATCGTCGCTGGCGCGATCGCTGTCGCACCCGAGGTGGCCTGGCTGGTCGAGTACGCGCAGAAAGCCACCGAGGATCGCTTCGACTACCAAGCCTCCCACGGCGGCTTCCGCTTGCGGCCAGTGCTCGTGCAAGAGGCTGCCGCGCTGCCGCTGCGGCTGGTGGCGCCGTTCCTGGGCGCGCTCGGCGGCGCGTGGGCCTGGCTCGCGAAGGCCGCGCTCGGCGTCTTCGGCTTCGTGTGCCTGGGAGCGTTGGTCAACTTCGTGCGCCGCCGCCGCGAGTCGCCGCCGCTGGCCCCGGCGCTGCGCGCGCTGCTGTGGTTCGCCGCGATCGATTTCGCGATCGTCGTCGCGCTGTCCTTCTATCGCTGGGACCGTCTACCGCTGCAGTACTTCGCGCCCGTGGCCTGGGTGCTGCCGCTCATGATCGCGGCGCTCGCGCAGCGCTGGCCCGAGCGCTCGCGCCACGTTTTGGTCGGCCTGCTGGGACTCTCGACGTTGGCGCTCGGCGTCGCGCAGGCCGGCGGGCAGGCGATGGAGGACATGCGCGGCGCGGTGCGCGTCGCGCGCGACGTCGGAGCGCAGTTGCGCGAGCCGCTGTACAGCGCGTTGCTCTCGCAGCCCGATCTGTTCGACGAGACGATCCCGTTCCGCGCCTATGCGCCCGAGTTGGGCGCACTCGAGCCCGAAGCCGTGCCACAGCCGGGTACGCCCGGGTTCGAGCGCCCGCTCGTGGTGTTGCAGCGCGGGCAGATCCTCGAGGACAACGCGGGCTGGGCGCCGCTCAAGGCTGGGCGCGTGGTCGTGCGGCGCGAGCGCGTCGACTTCTACTTGACCGTGCTGGTGCTCGAGCCCGAGGGCGCGCGCTGAGATTCAATTGCAGAGCGTGAATCGCAGCGCATTGCTGAGGTTGGTTTGTTTCGGTGCGCCGGGATCGCGGAACCACCCTTGAACGTAGAACACCTGTCCACTGACAAAGGGTGATCCAACCGATCCCGGGTTCGCTTGCATCCAGGCGTTGAAATCCAAGCGCAATTCACCATCGCATGCGCCAGCCGTGCCATTCGAATCCAGGATGCCTGTGCGCGTGACGGGATTCGCGACGCACTTCCAACTCAGGCTCCCAGGCGCCCAAGGCGTCGCGACCTGATAGAAGCCGTAGAACAGCGTTCCGTACCTCTGACCTTCGACGTGGCGGACGATGATGTCGAAGCCCGTCGGAGCAATCGAACTCGGCATCCCTTCACCGGAAATCGCCGCGACGCAACCATGGACCGTTGTTCCGGCCGTGCAGTACGCGGTCAGGAAGTCCTCGTCGATAGCCCCGTCGCAGTCGTCGTCGACGTTGTTGCACAGCTCGGGGGCTCCGGGGTGAATGGCTGCGTTCGCATCGTCACAATCGCTGGCGGAAGCCGAGTAGCCCGGGGCGGGGGTCGGGTATTGGAGCGTGAGCGGCATAGCGAGGTTGCCATAGTCATCGCCATCCTCGTCGCGGTAGTGCGTGAAGAGCCACTTGCGGATGAAGACGTCGGTCGTGTCGTTGTCGTCGCTCGAGCTGATCAAGTTCGTTGCTTCACTTTGGAACGCCACGAATGCACCTGTAGAGTCGATCGCGGGCGCGCCGCTCTCGCCGTCCGCTTCGATAGAGCTCGAACGGATGCTGATGCGCGTAGTTCGCGCCGTCTGCAGGTCGTGGACGAAACAGTCCGCAAACTGATTGCCATCGCTCGTCACCAGGTTGGCAGCGACACTCGTGAACGCAACGAATCGACCGCTTCCCGACATGGCAGGCTCGTCGCTCGCACCGTTCGACTGGCCGCCGAAGCTGTCCACGCTCGCGCGCTGAGTGCTCGCGAGCAACCGATCGTGGACAAAGACGTCCGTCACTGCGTTGGTGTCACCCGTCGTGAGGTTGCTCGCGTGGCTGGCGAATGCGACCCAGCGGCCGGAGCTTGAGATCGAGGGCGAGAAGCTCGCGGCATTGGCCTGGATCCCGACCGAGTCGACGCTTACGCGTTGCGTCGAGTTTCCAGCCAGATCGCGGACGAAGACATCGGAGGCCGCGTTCGTGTCTCCGGACACGAGATTGGCAGCTTCGCTGCGAAATGCGACGAACTGCCCGTCGGCGCTGATGGTTGCCCAGTTGCTCTGGCCGATGGCCTGCGCACCGGTCGAGTCGACGCTGACACGGATGGTGGTGCTCGCCAAGCGATCGCGGAGAAAGATGTCCGACACCCCGTTGGTGTCTGCCAGCACGAGATCTGGAGCGACACTCTCGAACACTACGAACCTCCCATCGCCCGAAAGCGCCGGTCGAGAGGAATCTCCGGTGCACTGATTGCCCGCGGAGTCGAGGCTGACGCGATCCGTCACGCCGGCCTGGAGATCGCGGACGAACACGTCGACCTGGCCGTTGCTGTCGTTGTCGATCAGGTTCGATGCCTGGCTGTCGAATGCAACACAGGCACCGTTCGCGGAGATGTTCGGGTGGTCACTTGGCGCATTTGCCTGGACTCCGCTGGTGCGGATGCTCACTCGAGTCGTGACTCCGAGTTGGCGATCGCGAAGGAAAATGTCCCGGTTGCCATTGGTATCACCTGACACGAGTGTGCTGGAGTTGCTCTTGAAAACGACGTAACGGGCATCTGCGGAGACCGAGGGCGATTCAGAGGCGCCGTAGACCTCGTTCCCGGACGAATTCACGCTCACTCGAGTCGTTTGTGCATGAGCGGCGGTCAAGGAAAAGCAGAGGGCCGCGAAAGCAGCGACGAACGAGCGGTGCATTGGATCACTGTCCTTGGGAAGTGAAGGAAGTCACGAGCGACAGATGTGGATCGATCCTAGCGAAGGGGTGCTCAAAGTGACTCTCCGTCCGTGGGCTTCGGCTCGGGCGGCCTCTCTTGGTGTCGTTCGCTGCCAAGCCGAATCGACCTGGAGCGAGCGACCGGGCGGAGCAAGTCACCGATCGAACTCTCGAAGTCTGCGTGCAGCGCCCGCTCGTGGTGTTGCAGCGCGGGCAGATCCTCGAGGACAACGCGGGCTGGGCGCCGCTCAAGGCTGGGCGCGTGGTCGTTCGGCGCGAGCGCGTCGACTTCTACTTGACCGTGCTGGTGCTCGAGCCCGAGGGCGCGCGCTGACGGCCGCGCCCAGTGCTCAAGCGCGCGCGATCTTCTCTTCGGCGTGCACGACGGTGGTGTTGTAGACGCGCGCGATCAAGTGGCCCGCGAGCCAGCCGACTCCGAAGGCGTAGGCCCCGCCGATCAGCGCTCCCAGCGGCGTGATCGTGTAGCCGGGGAAGTAGATCGCGGCGTGTTCGAGCAAGTCGCCGGGGTGTTCGCCACCGCGCAGCGCGAGTGCCAGCGTCGTGATGCACAGCACCACTCCGAGCAAACCGCCGAGCGCCAGGCTCCAGGACTTGCCGTTCAAGCGCACGTGCTTCTCGCGCTCCGCGGCGCGCTCCTCGAGCGAGATCGGCGTGCGCGGCGCGAGCACGCGGCCGAGGGCGTAGCCGACGACGAAGGCGTAGAAGAAACCGAAGATCGCTCCGCGCACGGAGACGTCGTAGCCCGGAAAGACCTGGCCCAGGCGGCCCAAGTGGCCGCCGATGTCGGGGCCGCCCTTGAACACCAGCCACAGGGTCGCGCCGAACAGTCCCACGCCCAGCACCAGTCCGGTCGCGATGCCCCAGGCGCGGGCGCTGGCGCGCTCGAGGGTGGTGTGCACGGACTCTCCGGTCTTGCTCATCGCGGGCTCTCAGATGTGATCGAGGAAGCCGCGGCTCTCGTTGAGCTCGGCGCGCGCGCGGAACACGAAGGCGGTGATCGCCATCACCAAGTTGCGCAGGAAGGCAAAGCTCCAGCCGAGCACGAATCCCAGCCAGAAGGCCCAGAAGGCGCCCAGCAGCGCTCCGCCCCAAGTGACCGCGTAGCCCGGGAAATACTGCTCGAGCAGCACCAGCGGATAGGGTTCGCCCGGGGAGCGCAGGAGGTGCAGCACGGTGGCGGCGAGCACGATCACCGCCAGGGTGGCGCCGACCGCCAGGCCCAGGCAGCGCTTGTGCAACGGCGCGAAGGCCAAGTCGAGCTCGCTCTCGACTTCGCGTTCGGCCGGGTCTTGCGGTTCAGGCGTGCTCATCGGGTTGGCGTCGGTCGGCAGGTCGGGCGGATCATAGTTCGGCTGTCGCGGCGAGTTCCATGTGCTCGCGCGCTCGCCGCGCACCCAAGTTCGGCACCCGCTAGCGCCGCCAGCTCGCACGCAGCCTCCGCGCGCTCGCTCGCAGCCACAGGTGGGCTCGGAAGGAATTGCCGCCCCAAGCCTCGAGGCGGCCTGGCGCACGGTAGTAGAAGGCGTCGAGCCGGGGAAGTCGCAACTTGTCGCAGTCCGCTCGCAGCAGGTCGAGCTCGGTGGTGCAGGCCAGCGCGTACTCGCGTCGCGCGGCTTCGACCACGCGCGCATCGAGGTCGCCGTAGGGGTAGCAGAAACTGCGCGGGCGCACGCCGAGCTCGCGCTCGAGGTCCTCGGCCGAGCCGCGCAGCTCGAGGGCCAGCTGCTCGTCGCTGAGGCGGCTCAGGAACGGGTGCGAACGGCTGTGCGACCCGATCTGCAGGCCCTGGCCCACCAGCTCGCGCAGCGCAGCCCAGTCGAGCAGCGGCAGGGTCGGGATGCCCGGCGCCTCACTTCCCCCCCAAGCGTTGTCGGTCCCCACGCGGCGCGACGCGACGAACAACGTCACGGGCAATTTCGCGGCGCGCAGCAGGGGCCAGGCTTGGCTCGCGAAGTTCTCGAAGCCGTCGTCGAAGGTCAATGCGAGCGCGTTGCGCCCGTCGGGTGCGTCCGCGAGCTCGTCGAGCGCCAGCACGTCGACGGCGCCGCTGCGGAAGAACGCGACGTGGCGCTCGAAGGTCGCCTGGTCGAGCGAGATCGGCGAGCCGGAGGCCTCGATCGAGTGGTAGGTGAGGATCGCGCGCACGTTGGAAGGTTGCTGGATCGTACGCGGCGGTCGCGGGACTCCAGTCGGTCGCTCGGCGCTTTCTCGCGTCCTACCGGGGCCGCGGCGGACCGCGCTCAGGGCTCGCGCGGGAGCTCGGTCGGGGCGCGCGCCGCTCGACGCGCGCGCAGCGTCTCGACCAACTCGAGATAGCGCGGCACGACCACGTCCTCGGACCAGCGCTGCGCGAGCGCGCGCCGGCCGTTGCTCGCGAGCTGTGCACGCCAGGCGGCATCGGCGCGCACGCGGCGCATGGCCGCCAGTAGCTCGTCGCGCGTCGAGAACAGCTCGCCGCCGGCGGAGCTCTCGACGATCTCCGGGAACGGGCCGAGGCGCCGCGCGATCACCGGCGCTCCGTGCTGGAAGGCCTCGATCAAGATGATCCCGAAGGTCTCGTAGCACTGGGACGGCACGATCAGCGCCTCGCAGTCCGCGTACAGCCGCAGCAAGTCAGCGTTGGGGACGCGGCCGAGGAAGTGCACGTTGTCCAGGCCCGCGGCCAGCGCGCGCAGCTGCTCGCCGTACTCGCCGGCGCCGGCGACCAACAAGTCCGCGTCGCGGTAGTCGCGGAACAGCGGGATCACGTCGTCGAGGCCTTTGATCTTCTCGAGCCTTCCGACGAACAGGAAGAACGGCCGCGGATGGATGCGCTCGCCGTTCGCGCGCGCGGCGGCACTCGACCGCGGCAAGAAGTAGGGCAGCACCTCCATCTCGAACGGGAAGCCGAACTCGCGGTGCTTGTCGCGGCTGAACTCGCTCATCGCCAGGAAGCGATCGACGTGGCGACCGTAGCGCTCGATCAGCGACGTGTGGCGCCAGAGCTGCGGCGGCCGGCCGAACGAGAGCTGGCAGCGGAAGCACTCACGGCCCGTGCACAGCTCTCGGTTGTGCCGCCACAGCACGTGGCTCGGACACACCAGCCAATGCTCGTGTGCGAAGTCGAGCTTCACGCCACTGCCGTAGCTCCACACGACCGGTCCGCCGATCAGCGAGACATTGTGGAAGTTGACGACGTCGAAGCGGCCGCCGTCGAGCAGCTCGCGCAGGCGGCGCGCCTGGCCGACAGGGCGGCCGAGCTGCTGCACCAGCAACATCGAGAGCTTGGGCGTCGAGCTGCCCAGCGCGACCAGCTCGACGTTGGATTCCGCGGGCGGAGGCTCCGGCACGCGGCCGCTGAGCATGCGGTACGCGTCCGTGTCGAGGATCACCGTGTTGTGGTGGCCGCGGTCCGCGAGCGCGCGCACGAGGCGTTGGATCCCGATGCCGTCGCCGCCGAAGTTGTAGGGCGGATAGAACGTCGTGACGTGCGCGATGCGCAAGCTCATCGCGCGCACTCCTCGAGTGCGGACAGCGCGAGCGCCGCGGCCTTGGGCCAAGTCAGGGCGCGCGCGCGACTCAGCGCGAGCTCGCTCATCTTGGCTCGAGCCGCGGAATCGTCGAGCATCGTGCGCATGGCCTCGACCAACGGCGCGAGCTCGCCCGGTGCGACGAACATGCCGCCGCCCGCGAGCAACTCCGGAAGCGGACTCTCGAGCGTCGCGACCACGGGAGCGCCGCAGGCCGCGGCCTCGACCGCCGGCAGGCCGAAACCCTCGCACTGCGAGGGCAGCAGCAAGGCGCGCGCGCCGCTGTGCAAATGGCGCAGGTCTTCGTCGGACAGGTAGCCGGTCCAGTGCACGAGATCCTCGATGCCGAGCTCGCGGATCGTCGCGCGAATGCGGCCTTGGTCGCCGTGGAAGACGTCCTTGCTCACGGTGCCGACCAGCATCAGGTGCGGGGGGCGCGCGCGACCGCGGGCGAGCTGCGCCAGAGCGCGCACGATCACGTCGACGTGCTTGTGCGGGTTGAAGCCGCCGACGTAGGTGAACCAAGGTGCGTCCGGAGCGACTCCACAGCGCGCGGCCAGGGCCTCGATTTCGGCGCGCGAGTCGCTCGGGCGGTACGCCGGAGCCGGCGCCTCGTTGCTTACGCGGATCTTCGAGCGCGCGACGCCCAGCACGCGCTCGATGTCGCGCGCCGAGTATTCCGAAACCGTCAGCACCAGGCGCGCCTGCCACAGCGCGAGCTTGACCTTGGCGCTCCAGAACAGCCGCGCGCGTCGCGAGGGTAGGGTCAGCTCGGGGAAGCGCTCCGCGATGCAGTCGTGGATGCACGGAATCGCGCGCAGCCCCGGGGGCAGGGGAAAGTAGCTGTAGACCGAGGGCGAGAAGAAGGCCGCGAGCGGCTCGCGGCGCACCGCCCAGGTCAACTTGAGCATGTCGAACGGCGAGCGTGCGCCGTCGGCCGCAGCGGCCTGGGTGGGGGAGACGCTCTGCTCGACTTGCACCAAGCGCACGTTCGGCGCGCGCAGCTCGAACACGCGGGCCGCGGCCTCGTCGGCGAAGAACACGAACTCGTGCTGCGGCGCGAGCTCGACCAACGCGCCGCACAGCTCGCGCGTGAAGCGCCCGTAGCCCCGGATGTTCGCCCAACAGGTCGCGTCGACGCCGAATCTCATGCGCGCCGCCGGAGGATCCAGGTCAGGCCCGCGCCGAGCATCGCTCCGCCGAGTGCTGCGGCGCCGCCGAGCTTCCACAGCCAGCCCACGAGCTTCTCGGGCGTGTCCATGCGGTTGAACACCTTGCGCTCGAAGCTGCCCGCGTCGTACTCGTGCACCTCGCGGTACTTGGCCGGGGTGAAGCGACCGCTCTCGAGAGCGCCGAGCGTGCGGATCTCGATGCGCACGGCGTCGCCGTCGACCGTGACCAGCGCGAAGTTGTCGAGTTGCTCCGAGATCGAGCGGATCGACTCGCGGTTGCGTTGCATGACCGTCGGCGGAACGGTGAACTCGACGGCGGATTGAATGTAGTGGATCCCGTCGCGCTGCTGGTGCGAGAACTTCCAGGGCCCGAGGTCGCCCGAGAACACGGCGCGCGTCGGCACCTGGCTCAGCAGCGGGTGCACGTCGCTCCACCACGAGGCCTCGTCGTCCCACCACAGCACGTGGCCCAGGAACGCGAACACGTGCGCTGCGTCGCGCGCGCCTTCGATCTCGCCCTCGACGAAACGCACGCGGCTGTCGTCCAGCTGCACGCCGCGGATGAAGCGCGGAGGACATTGACCGGTCTCACCGGGCGCGGGGGTCCAACACGAATTGAGCAGCAGGAACTTCGAGCCTTCGTAGTCGAAGCTCTTTTGAAGCTCGCCGTAGCGCTCCGTCCACAGATCGCGCGTGGTCGGATCCCACAGATCGTGGTTGCCCGGCACGCGGTGCACGGGGCACTCGAAGCGCGCGAAGACGCGATCGACCGCATCCCAGTCGCTCTCGACGGCGGCGCGGTCGACCTCGCGCGCCTCGAAGTCGCCGTACACGAGATCGCCGGTGAGCACCACGAACGCCGGCTTGCAGCGACGCACCTCGCGCACGAGCTCGTCGTAGCGCTCCATCGGAAGCGTCCCGTTGCCCGGACCGCCGCGCGTGTGGCCGACGACGGCAAAGGTGTAGCTCTGGGCCAGTGCGAGTGCCGTGAACATCAGTGGGAGCCTCGCTCGCGCGGCCAACCGTAGACGCGCCAACCGTGCAGCCGCAGTCGAGCCGCGGTGCTGCGCGGCTCGGCGGAGATCGCGACCTGCTCGTAGTGGCCGGGTTGCAACGGCAGCGTGACGAAGCGGTACGTCGTGGCCTCGGCCGCGAGCTCGACCGCGCGGCGCGCCTCGACGGCGGCGGCGCGCGCGGAGACCTCGACTTCGTGCACCGCTTCCCCGGCGAGCTCGAGGACCAGCACGTACTCGAGGTTCGCATCGCTGAGGTCCCAAGCGACCGCGCGCTCCAGCCCACCGCGCGCGCGCGCCAGGTTGGCGATCAGGTCGTGGTCGCGCTTGTAGAGTCGGCGCGTGTCGCCGGCCATCGTCCAGCCGTCGCGCGCCTCGCGGAAATCGGCCTCGAAGGTGCCGGAGTAGAGCGCATCCAGTGGCGGTCTGAGCTCGAACTCCGTCGCCAGGCCGGGCCTCGGATCCGCGACGCGGACGCCCTGGGCGCGCAGCACCCAATCGAGCTCGCTCGCGCCGGTCGACGAGTCCCGCAGCGCCCCGAGCGTGCTCTCCGCGAGCGTGACGCGCGCGCCGTTTTCGGCGACGTAGTCGCGCTCGTTGCCGCTGACCAGCGAGCGCGCCAACTTGGGCCAGCCGGCCTCGCCGTAACGCCAGTTCTTGATGTGCGCGAAGATCCCGCGCTTGCAGTTGGTGATGGTGGTGTGGAGGAGGAACGGCGCCGAGCGGTCCTTGACCTCGATGCCGCGCTCGCAGCCGTCGATGCGGTTGGCGAAGACCAGCGGCGCGCTGTCCTCGCCGACCGAAAGACCCTTGTCGGCGGAGTGGAGGATCTGGTTGCCGATCACGCGCGGCCAGCAGGTCATCAAGTCGAGCCCGTCGTTGCCCGAGCCTTCGATGGTGTTGTAGGCGACGAGCCCGCCGGACATGTCGTAGTCGATCGAGTCGGCGTTCGCATCGTGGAAGTGCGAGTTGGTGATGCTGGCGTCGCTCTTGACGATGTTGATCAGGTCGTCACAGCGCTGGTTGAATGCGAACTCGCAGTGGTCGAACACGACACCGGTCGCGTAGTGCACGCTGACCGCGCCCTTGTATTCGACGCGGCCGACTTGGCGCGCGCCGCCGCCGAGGAAGCGCACGTGCTCGAGGCGCGAGCCATTCGCGCCAGCGCCTTGCAGCGCGATCACGCCCCAGGGCAGGTTGGGGTCGGTGCGCTGGATCGTGATCGGTCGCTCCGCGGTGCCGAGCGCGGTGAGCTTGCCGCGGCACTCGATCGAGACATCGGGGTCGAGCGTCAGCGTCGTGCCCGGTTGGATGGTCAGCGAGCCACGTTCGTCGATCGCCAAGTCCTCGCGCATGTGCACGTCGCCCGAGAGCACGACTGGCGTGGCTCCGGACGCTTCGGCGGGACGCTCGACGATCCGCTCGCTCGACGGCAGGGCCGTGCCAGGGGCCATGCGGCGCCCGATGACGGGAGCACCCGTTGCGAGATTGCGGAACACCAAACCGAGCTGGTGGTCCGCCGCCGCGCTGGTCGCGGCGCTGAGGAACAAGCGGTAGTGGCGCGGTCGCGGTTTCAGCTCCCAAGTGTCGGGCTCGACGGCGGGCGCGAGCAGGCGCAGCGGACCTTCGAGCTGGCCGTTGCTCGAGTCGATCGGGATCTCGGGGTCCGAGTCGTCGTTCCCGTCCAATCCCAGATCCAGCCGCAGGCGAGAGAGCGCCAAGGCGCTCTCGTGCGTCGTTCCCATGGGATCGAGCGAGGAAAGCTCGAGAGGCGCTCGGCCTTCGACCAGCACGTCGAGCATCACCAGGTCGTCGGCATCGATCCTGGTGCTCACGAACTGAACGCTCGCGTCGTTCAACCACCCGCGCAGCGTCTCCACGTTCTTGCGCAGGATGGCCAGCGCGCTCTCCACGTCGCCAATCGGTGGCACGGCGCCGCTGCGCAACTGCTCGAACGCAATCGCATCGGCGTAGCGCTCGGCGACGAAGTGCATGCGCTCCGCGGCCGACTCGAGCAGCGAGTCGTCCCCGAGCTTCTCGGCGAGCACCTTCATCGTCCCGGTCCACACGCGCGGATCGCGCAGCACTTGCCGCCAGAAGAAGTTGATGTTCGAGCCGCGCGGCGGCTTCGACAGATCGAGCAAGCGCACGTCCCACACGACCGGGTGCAGCGTCCCGCTGACGGGGTCCTCGTACCAGAACTGGTTGTGCACGCCGCTCATGTGATACGGGTCGCCGACGACGAGCAGGAACGCGAGCAGGCGCGAGAGCTCGTCCACATCGTGCCAGGCCAGCAGGCGCTGGAGTCCCTCGGGTGTGCTCGTGTTCAAGTCCGCGAGCCACTCACCCAGCAACTGCGTTCCGAATGCGCCCGGCCGGTCGTTCTGCGCGACGCGGTCCCAGATGAAGGGGTTCTTGAAGACCTCGCGCGGCAGGCCCTTGAAGTAGTCTCCGCGCTCGGCCGTGTCGGCGCGGAACACGTTGCCCGGCATGCGCAGCTTGCGGCGCAGGAACGACTCGTCGATCGGCTCGACGAAACGGTGCAGGCCGTAGAAGCGGTCGTTCAGGTACACCGGGACGACCTGTTGTTCGGGCGCGAGCAAGCCGAACTCCTCGGCCAACGAGCCCGAGAGGAACTGCGGCAGCACGTCCTTCACGCTGAAGGCCATCGTGCGGAAGCCCTTGTAGAGCTCGTCGCGCTTGGTCTTGAGCGTGAAGGACTTCTTCTCCGTGCCCCAGTGCGCGCTGCCGTCGCCGCGAAAGCGCAGCTCGGCGTCGACGGCCTGCCCGTTGTCCTCGATCTGCGCCTCGATCCACTCGCCCCAGTGCCCGCCGACGTCGCCGTCGATGCGGTCGAACTCTCTGCGATCGACGAACAGGCGCAGGTGCGGCAGGTCATCGCGCTCGGCCGACAGGCGCGACGCCAGCGCGCTGGACTCGAGGATCCGCAGGCCCGTGCGCACGCGGTAGTACCCGAACTTCCGCACGCTGGTCGCGGCCGACCACCAATCGTCGAAGCGGCGAATGCGCGCGTAGTCGGCGATCGAGGTTGCGAAGAGCCACACGCACAGCGCCATCGGCGGCAGCGTGAACACCACGACATCGCGCAGCGTCCAGCGACGCCACCAAGCGACCGAAGTGCGGCTCGCGGGCTTCATCGCGGCAGTCCGAGTTCCTCGCGGTGCTCGACCAGCATCCGGCACACCTCGGCAGCGACCAAGGCATAGCCAGTCGCGGTGCAGTGCGTGTCTTCCTTCCAGTGCAGGCTGGCGGGCTCCTCGTGGGCCAAGAAGGCGCTCAGCGCGTCGACCGCCATCAGGCCGTGCGCGGCGGCATATTCGGTCCAGTGTAGGCCGAAGCGTGTCGGATCCAGGTTGGGCCCGAGCGCGTGCATCTGGTGGCTGTAGGGGATCACCACCAGGCCGAACTTGGCGCCCAGGGACTCGGCGTTGGCGCGCGCGTCCTCGAGGTACTGCTCGCACAGCGCGTACAGTCGCTGCGCCTTCTCGTTGCGCTCGACCATGTAGGCTTCCATGTGGTTGATCGGCGGCCGACCGAGCAGTCGGCGCACGGCCGGGGCCTTGTCGAAGCGCGCCTTGAGCAGGCTGCGCTCGACGACGCCCGCGAGGCACCACCAGTTCTTGCGGTGCTCGTAGCGCTGCGCGTCGGCGTCCGTGCTCGCGCTCGAGACCATCTGCCCATTGCGCGCGGTGTACTGCAGCGGGAACTGGTTTTCGAGCAAGTCGTTGGGCGTCATGCCGAGGAGCACGACATCGGGCGCGAACGCCGCCGCGAACTTGGCGATCCAGCGCGCTTCGTTGACCGTCGCGAAGCCCGGGAAGCCGGCGTTGACCACCTCGAAGCGCGCCGGCTGCAGGTCGCGGTTGAGGCACGCCTCGAGCACTGCCGGCCAGCTCTCGCGGTACTCGACCTGATCGCACGCGGTGAACGAATCACCGACACACAGCACGCGGATGACCCCGGGCTGCTTGGGACCGAAGTCGCGGTCGCAGCGCACGCCCTGTGCGTTGCTGGCCCACTCGACCCGGTACTCGCGCGACTGCAGGGTTTGGCGGTGATTGGGCACGTACACGTGGCCGACATCCGGGTCGGCGGCGTGACGTCCGGAGTTGTCGAGCTCTTCGTACTTCGGTCGATCGGCGATGCGCAGGCCGACCTCGAGCGCCACCAAGGCCGCGAACGTGCTGCCGGTGAGCACCAGCGCGATCCGCCGCAGCACCTCGAGCCAGCGCGGCCAAACGCGCGTGTAAGACCACAGCAGCGTGCACAGGAACGCGCTGTACAGCAGGACGCCCAGCGTCCAGGGCTTGCTCCAAATGACGAAGAACAGCTCGCGCGTGTGCTCCGTGACCAGGTAGTAGAGCGGCACACCGAAGACCAGCGCGGCGAGCCAGCGCTCGAGGCCGGATGTGCGCGGCGAGGCGCTCATGGGCAGAGGCTCCTGTGCTGCGAGTGCAGGCATGCGCTGGGGTGCTCGAGAGAGGGGATCATGGAGCGCGTCACTCATCCAGGAACACAGAGCCCGCTTCCAGGCAGCCACCGCGAGCGGCGCGCTCCTCGACGCGGCGCCACAGGTCGTGCTCGAGGCGATTGGCGTAGGCCTTGCGGGCCTGCGTCCACATTTCGTCGCTCACCGATTTGAACAGGCGGATCCGCAGGCGCACGCGCGCCGCGCCCGACGCGAGCGCGACCGGCGGGGAGCGCAGTGCGGACGTGCGCGTCATCTCGCGCGGGGCTCCGCTGCCGTCGAGCGCGGTGTCGACCGCTGTCCAAGCCTGCGCGCCCTCGAGAAGCGTCGGCGCTGCGCGCTGCTGCCCTCCCGCGTACAGCGGAGCTTCGAGCTCGAGACGCTCGACGCGCGTCTGGTAGCCGCCGCTGACGATCTCGAGCGCACCGTTCCAACCCTCGGGCACCTCGAAGGCTGCCTCGAGCGTGTGGGCGAGCCCGTCGACCGGCACTTCGAGGGCCACCGAGCGCTCTCCGCATTGCACGCGGATGCGCGCGAGCAGCCAGGCGTCGAGGTAGCGCTCGAACTGCGCGACGACCGGAGCGTAGTTGCCGGCGTCGAAGGCCATGTCCATCAGGGCCGCGACGCTCGGCAAGTGCGTCGGGTGGATCGCCAGGACTTGCTCGTAGGCCTCGCGCGCGTCGCCGTCCCCGATCGCGCGCAAGGCCTCGGCGCGCGCGAAGTGGTTGGCGTAATTCCTCGGGTCGAACGCGACCAGCCGCTCGAACGTGGCGCGCGCCTTGGCCTTCTTGTCGAGCGCGGCGTAGCACTGCCCCAAGAGCGTCAAGCTGCGCTCCCGTTGCTTGTCGAGGCGGTGCTTCACGAAGGTCGCGGGGCAGTCGGCGTCGACCTGCTCGAGCTCGCTCAGCGCGCGTTCGAATTGGCGCGTCTCGAGCAGCGCCTCGGCGGCGTCGAGGCGCGCGACCCAGCGCTCGTCCCAGGCGTCGACCACCCGCTCGGCGCCGTTGAAGTACAGGCCCCAAACCGCCATCACGGCGAGCAATCCGGCGCAGCCCGCGAGCCACAGCACGATCAGCGCTCGCTCGTGGCGCGCGATGAAACGGGCCAGGCCGTGGCGCTCGCCCGCGGTGTCGATGCTCGTGCCGTCCAAGCGCATCTCCGCGCGATCAGACGTCGACGTTCTGCGCGCCGGTGAGCAGCACGACCTTGCGGTTGCCGTTGACCGCACGCACCGCGTCCATCAGCTCGCTCTCCTTGGCCTCGGGCTTGAGGTGCACCGAATAGACCAGCTCGAGCGCCGAGCCGCCTTGGATGGTCTCCAGCGAAAGCAGCGAGTGCTCGCGGACGAAGCGGTAGAAGACCTCCTGCAGCACCGTGCGATGGTCGAGTCCCTCGGGCAGCTGCAGCTTGAGCAACATCTCGCTCGTCGGCTGCGCGCCGATCTTGAAGCGGAACAGGAAGTACACGACCGGCGAGAGGAACAGCGTGAACAGCGTCGCCAGAGCGAAGAAGCCCGTTCCGCAGGCCATGCCGACCGCCATCGAGCCGAACAAGAAGCCCACGTCGCGCGGCTCCTTGATCGCCGTGCGGAAGCGGATGATCGAGAGCGCGCCGACCAGGCTGAAGGCGCGAGCGATGTTGGAGCCGATGATCTCCATGATCAGCGCCGTGGTGATCGCCATGATGATCATGGTGTGCACCAAGCTGACCGAGTAGGAGATGCCGCGGTGCGTCTGGCGGTAGACGTAGGCCAGGATCAGCGAAAGGAAGAAGCTCGTGCACAGCGCCATCAGCGCGTGCCAGATCGTCGCCGTGTCACCGGTCCATTGATTGAGCACTTCGTTCACTTGCGTCCTCCGAGTTCGTCGACGCGCGGCGCGAGGTCGTGGCGCCCTCCGAAGAAGGCCTGGTCGACTGCCGCACAGTACTTCGAGAAGCGCACCACTTCGAGGCGGTGCTTCTTGGTCAGGGCCAGCATCCACAGCGGGATGCGCTGATTGAACTTCACCTCGAGCACGCTGAGCTGCGGCGGCAGCAGCGTGCGACCAGTCTCGAAGGGACGCGCCAGGTCGAGCTCGTGGACGTCGGACTGGATGCGCGTGTCGAAGGTGATGCGCAGGTCGGGCTCGAAGGTCGCGAACCAGGCCTGCCGGCGGTAGCGGATCGCGCACTTGGGCGCGAGGCGATTCTCGCGCGCCAGCACCAAGGCCTCGCGCACGACCGCGTCCTCCTGCTCGTTCTCCAACCGGCCGTCGAGCGTGCCACGGTCGAACAGCGCCAGAGCGGCGGCGACCGGCATGCGCGTGCGGCGCTTCTGCACGGTGCGGTCGATGCGCTGCTTGATCTCGACGAACACCTCGTCCCCGCCGAGATAGCGCCGGAAGCGCAGCTTGCGGCGGTACTTCTCGCCGTCGAGCTTCTCCCAGAAGCAGCGCAGCTCCGGGGAATCCCAGTACAGCGAGTAGATCGAGTAGCCCTCCGCGCCCGAGTGCGGATCGGGCACGCAGTGCGTGGCCAGGTCGGCCTGCAGCTCGCGCGCGGCGTCGAGCGTCAGGAAGTACTTGAGCTCGAAGCGATTGAAGCTGCGGACGTAGGCGCTCGCGGCGCTCTGGCTCGAATCGGAGTGGGGCGCGGAAGCCATGCGCGCCTCGCTATCCGACCGGCTGTTCGGCGGGCTTGCCCGAGTCGAGGCGCTGCTCCTCGTGGTACTCGTAGTCGGTGTTGACTTCCCACACGTCGTGGTTCGCGCCCTGCATGTTCCACACGACCATCATCGCCGTCAGCATCGAGTGGTCTTGGTTGTTGTACTTGTGCATGCCGTTGCGCCCGACCGGGTGCAAATTGCCGATGCCGTCGATGTAGGCGCGCACGTTGTCGAGGTGCGCGCGGTACTCCGAGTCGTAGATCGGATAGGCCTTGGGCATGCGCACGACGGTGCCGTCGACGACCAGCTTGGGATCGCACAGGCCCAACTGTCCGAGCTCCTTCTTGGCGAGTTCGATCAAGTCCGCGTCCGTGGCGTTCCACAGACCGTCGCCCTCGAAGCAGAAGTACTCCAGGCCCAGGCAGGTGCGGCCCTTGTCCGGCACCATCGCCATCGACCAGTTGTTGAAGTTCTGGATGCGGCCGACCTTGACGCCCGGCGTGTGGATGTAGATCCAGTTGTCGGTGAAGAGCTTCTCGGCCTCGATCACCAGCGCGACCACCAGGAAGTCGCGGTAGCGCAAGCCTTCCGCGGCCTGCGCGATCTTCGCGGCGGGTTGCGGCTCGAACGCGCGCACCAAGCTGCGCACCGGCATGGTCGAGATCACGTGCTCGCCCTCGAAGCGTTTCTCGCCCTCGGGCGTCTCACAGCGCACGGCGACCGCGCGTCCGCCCTCGAGCTCGATCTTGCGCACCTTGTGGCGCATCAGCACCTCGCCGCCGAAGCCCTGGAGCTTCTGGGCGCAGGCTTCCCACATCTGTCCCGGACCCAGGCGCGGGTACTGGAACTCGTTGATCAAGCTCTTGATCTTGGTCGAGCGGCGCTGGATCGACGCGGCGTTGATGATGGCCTTGGCCAGCGACAAGTTCTGGATGCGCTGCGCGGCCCATTCGGCGCGGATCTCGGTGCACGGGATGCCCCAGACCTTCTCGGTGTAGGTCTTGAAGAAGATCTGGTAGAGGCGCTTGCCGAAGCGATTGGAGACCCACTGCTCGAAGTTCTCCTCGATCGGATTGGGGCGCGCCTTGGCCCAGGCGTAGCTCCACACGATGCGCACGGCCTCGATCGGGCCGAGACCGGAGAGCGCGTTCCAAGCCTTGAGCGGGTAGTCGAAGTACTTGCCGCGGTAGTGGATGCGCGACTGGCGCGGCACCGAGATGAACTCCTTGTCCAGGATCTCGTGCCACAGGCGCTCGACGGGCTCGACCTTGGTGAAGAAGCGGTGGCCGCCGATGTCGAAGCGATAGCCCTTGTACTGCGCGGTTTGCGAGATGCCGCCGAGCATCTCGGTGCCCTCGAAGACGGTGACGCGCGCTCCGGCCTGCTGGAGCATGTAACCGGCCGTCAAGCCGGCGGGGCCGCCGCCGATGATCAGCACGCGGTCGCCGGGGCGAAGCCGGTCGACACGGTGCGGCGGCAGGGGACTCTTGTGCTCCATCGAGGGGCGAGGCGACAACGCGGGCGAGGACGTACAGGGGGGTAGGGCGTCCGATCATCGGTTGCGCTCGTTCCCTCGCTGTAGAGCGCGCGACGTCGAACGCGGGATCCTAGCGATCGGAGAGACGCTCTCGCCATCGCACCCGCGGGCTGGAACGCTTTTCCGTGTGGGGCGCGAGGGCGAAGCCTCCCTGCGGCGCACGCGGGCTCTCTGCTAGGCTGCATCGACCACCATGAACCTCCGGTGCGTGATCGCGGCCGCGCTGCTCGGCCTGTGCGCGGCCTGCGACGCGCAGCCTGCTCACCCCAGCTTGCTGGTGATCGTGCTCGACACGGTGCGCGAGGACCACGTCTCGGCCTACGGCTATCCGCGTCGCACGACGCCCGCGGTCGACGCGCTCGCGGCGCAAGCCGACCGCTACGAGAACGCGCGTTCGACCGCGCCTTGGACCTTGCCGAGCCATGCCTCGCTGTTCACCGGTCGCTTTCCGCACGAGCACGGCGCCGAGGCGCGCAAGACCGTCGACGGTCAGTTCTTCGACGCCTGGCCGCTGTCGGACGAGCAGCTAACGCTCGCGGAGGCTTTGGAGTCCGAGGGCTATTCCACGGCGGCCTTCGCCGCCAACGCGGGTTACGTCACCGAGCGCTACGGCCTGTCGCAGGGCTTCCAACAGTTCACGTCGAAGCGCATGCGCGGCGACGAGGTGGTCGACCGCGCGCTCGACTGGATCGGCTCCGGCGGCCGGCCGTTCTTCGTGTTCCTCAACTTGATGGACGCGCACCGCAAGTACAACGTCGAGGCCGTCGCCGACGCGGCTGCGCGCAACTTGCCAGCGCCTCCGGATCTCGACGCGGGGCAGTTGCTCGACCTGCTGTGCGTTTCCGTGCTCGAAACCGCTGAGGCGCCCTCGCCCGAACTCGTGCAGCGCGTGCAAGACGCCTACGACCTCGGCATCGCCAATGCCGACCTCGCGCTCGGCCGACTGTTCGACGAGCTCCGCGCGCGCGGGCTGTTCGACGACACCGTGATCGTCGTCACCGCCGACCACGGCGAGTATTTCGGCGAGCACGACGTCGTCGAGCACTCGAAAGACGTGTACGAGCCGGGCCTGTGCATCCCGTTGATCGTCAAGCACGCGCGGCAGAGCGCCGGACGCGTGATCGACGCGCCGACCTCGATCGCGGACGTGCCGCGCATCGTGCTCGGCTCGATGCCCGCGCCACTGGCGGCGCTGGCCAAGCAGTTTCCCGGCTCGAGCGCCGATCGCGGACTGCTCGCGGAGTTGCGTTACACACGCCAGAAGGACATGAGCGCGAGCTACGGCAAGCGCTTCGACCGCGAGCGCTCGGTGCTGTACGTGGGCTCGTGGAAGTTGATCCGCTCGTCCGACGGCCAGCACGAGTTGTACGACCTCGCCAGCGACCCGAAGGAGCTGCGCAACGTGTTCGAGAGCCGTCCGGAGGTGTCGGCCAAGCTGATGGCGCGCTTGCACGCGCTGACGCTGCAACGCCGCACGTTCGAGGGTGACCCGATTCCGCCGCCGTTGACCGCGGACGAGTTGCGCACCTTGCGCGAGACGGGCTACGCCGGCGATGTCGACGCGCTGAAGTGAGCCGCGCGGCGCCGCGCGCGGGCCGAGCACAGCAGTTCCGCGGCGGGGAAGGGCAGGGCGTTGGAGCGGGCCACCGGCAGGGTCGAGCGGTCGAACCCCGCGCGCTCGAGGGACGCGGCGATGTCGCGGTCGAGGCGACACCCGCAGGCCCAGATGCGGTGGGGCGGCGTGAGGGTGCGCTGCACGAAGCGCTCGAGCTTGCGCGGTGAAACGACGTGCTCGAGCACGGCCAAGGCGCCGTCGGGCCGCAGCACGCGCGCGAACTCGCGGGCCGCGGCGTCGAGGTCCTCGACCGAGCACAGCACGAACGTGCACACCAACGTGTCGACGCTGTGGTCATCGAGCGGCAGCGCCTGCGCGTCTCCGCGGACGTGGACCAGCTCGATGCAACGCTCGTGGGCCCGCGCGAGCGCGCGCGCGTCGAGCTCGACCTCGCGCGCGACAGCGCTCACGCGGCGCACCGCGCTCGGGTAGTGCGGCAGGTTGAGCCCGGTGCCCAGTCCGACCTCGACCACTTCGCCGCGCGCCTCTCGCAGGACCTCGGCCCGCAAGGCCGCGATGCGCGCGCTCGACAGCGCCACGTCCATCGCCGCGTTGAAGATGCGCTCCTCGTACCAGCTCGCCATGCGCCCCAAGTGTCGCGCCGCCCAGCGGCCCCGTCCAAGGAGCGCCGTTCGCGCGTGCCCTGCGCGAGCGGAGCCCGCGCTCTTGCGAATCCGTTCGGATGGCGCGCTCCCAGGCCGCGCCGTATCCTCGCGCGCCATGACGCCCACCTCCAATACCGCGGCTCCCAAGCTCGATTCCAAGGCCGTCCAGAGCTTCGTTTCGGATACCTGGGACAAGTCGATCGTGCCGGCGCTGGTCGAGTACATCGCCATCCCCAACAAGTCGCCCGCCTTCGACGCGGAGTGGAAGAAGAACGGCCACATGGACCGCGCGGTCGAGCTGATCGCCAATTGGTGCAAGGCGCGGCCGATCCCCGGGCTCAAGCTCGAAGTCGTGCGCTTGAAGAACGAAAAGGGCGCCGAGCGCACGCCGCTGATCTTGATCGAGGTCCCGGGCCAGACGAACGACACCGTGCTGCTCTACGGTCACCTCGACAAGCAACCGGAGATGACCGGGTGGGGCGAGGGCCTGGCGCCGTGGAAGCCGGTGATCAAGGGGGACAAGCTCTACGGTCGCGGCGGAGCCGACGACGGCTATGCGGCCTTCGCGTCGCTGGCCGCGATCGAGGCGCTCGAGCGCCAGAAGGTGCCGCACGCGCGCTGTGTCGTCTTGATCGAGGCCTGCGAGGAGAGCGGCAGCTTCGACCTGCCGGCCTACGTCGACCACCTCGCGCCGCGCATCGGCACGCCGAGCCTGATCGTGTGCCTGGACTCGGGTTGCGGCAACTACGAGCAACTGTGGGGGACGACTTCGCTGCGCGGGCTGGTCGGTGGCGACCTGACGGTCGAAGTGCTCACCGAGGGCGTGCACTCCGGCGACGCCAGCGGCATCGTGGCCTCGAGCTTCCGCATCCTGCGCGATCTGCTGGCGCGCGTCGACGACACCAAGACCGGCGCCGTGGTCAAGGACTTCCACGTGGAGATCCCGCCCGACCGCTTGGCGCAGGCCAAGCTCGTCTCCGGCGTGCTCAAGAGCGAGATCTACGACAAGTTCCCGTTCGTCGCCGGCATGCAGCCGATGTCGAGCGATCTGGTCGAGCTGGTGCTCAACCGCACGTGGCGTCCGGCGCTCTCGATCGTCGGCATGGACGGCATCCCGTCGACGTCGAGCGCCGGCAACGTGCTGCGCCCCAAGACCGTCGCGCGCTTGTCGCTGCGCGTGCCTCCGACGATGGATGCCGAGAAGGCGGCCGCGCGGCTCAAGCAGATCCTCGAGGCCAATCCGCCCTACGGCGCGAAGGTCCACTTCCATTACGAGAAGTCCGGCAGCGGCTGGAACGCGCCCGCGATGACCAAGTGGCTCGAGGACGCCGTCGACCAAGCCTCGCGGACCTACTTCGGCAAGCCCGCGGTCTACAACGGCGAGGGCGGCTCGATTCCTTTCATGGGCATGCTCGGCGCCAAGTTCCCCAAGGCCCAGTTCCTGATCACCGGGCTGCTCGGGCCGGGCTCGAATGCCCACGGTCCCAACGAATTCCTGCACATCCCCACGGGCAAGAGCCTGACCGCTTCGGTTGCGTCGGTGCTCGCCGACCACGCTCGCGCCGGCATCGGCGCGTGACGGCGCGCCGCGCCGTCGATGCGACTTCCTAGCGCGACCGAGCGCATCCACAGAAGTCTTGCCGGTCGGATACACCGCGCGCGTTCGCGCCTGCCGACATTGGAGTACGCTGCTCACAGCGCCTGGCGGACACCACGTCCCACGCATCGAGCCGCGCGCCCACTGCACTCCACCCCAGACATGCGCACCGCCCCTTGGGTCCAGCGCCTCGCCGCGTTCGTGTTGCTCACGACCGCCGCGCTCGCGCAATCGCTCGGCATCGGAGATCCAGCTCCCAAGCTCAAGCTCTCGGGCTGGGTCAAGGGCGAGCCGCTGGCGAGCTTCGAGCGCGACACGGTCTACGTGGTCGAGTTTTGGGCGACCTGGTGCGTGCCGTGCCGCAAGTCGATTCCGCACCTTTCCGAGCTGCAGAAGCGCTACGCCGATTCGAAGGTGCGCATGCTCGGCATCAGCGTGCGCGAGGAAGACCCGCGCAAGGTCGCGCCGTTCGTCGAGCAACTCGGCGAACAGATGAGCTACGCGGTGGCCACCGATCTGGTGCTCGAGGGCGCGAACCCCAGCCAGGGCGCGATGGTGCTGGGTTGGCTCAAGCCAGCCGGCGAGGTGGCGCTACCGACGGTTTTCATCGTCGATCGCGACGGGAAGATCGCCTGGATCGGCGACACCATGGCGGTCGATCAGCCGCTGGCGCAGATCCTCGACGGAACCTGGGACCTCGAGCGCGCGCGTTCCGCGCACAAGAGGCGCATCAAGGTCAACGCGCTGCACTGGAAGCTCAACGACCAGATCCGCGGCAGGGAGTGGCAGCAGACGCTGGTCACGATCGACGAGATGCTGGCGCTCTCTCCCGAGATGGAAGTGCGCACCGCGGCCTGGCGTTTCGCTGCGTTGCTCGCGCTCGGCCGCGAGGACGAGGCCTACGAATACGGCAAGCGCCGCGCGCTCGATCTGCTCAAGGACGACGCGCTGGCGCTCAACGTCTTGGCCTGGGCCATCGTCGATCCCGAGGCCAAGCGCAAGCCGGCGCGCGACCTCGATTTCGCCCTGCGCGCCGCGGAGCGAGCGGTGGCCTTGACCGAGGAGAAGCATGCCGCGCTGCTCGACACGCTGGCGCTGGTGCACTTCGAGCGCGGCAACGTGGCGCGCGCGATCGAGGTCCAAGAGAAGGCCGTCAAGCTCTCCGAAGGCTCGGGCTGGCACGCGGAGCTGCTGGCGCGCCTGGAGCAGTTCAGAGCCGCCAAGCGCGCGCCCGAGGTGACGCGCAACGGCGACGACGGTCGGCTGGTGCACGGCGGACGCTGACAAGGCTCCTTTGCGCGAGCTCAGCGACCCGCGCGCGCGAGTGATGCCTCGACCAACGCCGAGATGTGCGCGCTCAGCCCCGGCCACTCCTCGCGGATCGCGCTGAAGTAGAGCGTGTCGCGGACGCGGCCGCTCGAAGTGATCATGTGGCGGCGCAGCACGCCTTCGCGCACCAATCCCAGGCGTTCCATCGCGCGCTGCGAGCGTTGGTTGAGCACGTCAGTCTTGAGCTCGACGCGATTGAGCCCCCAGACTTCGAACGCCTGGCGCAGCATCAACAGCTTGGCCTCGGCATTGGCCGCGGTGCGCTGGTGCGCGGGTGTGATCCAGGTCCAGCCGATCTCGACGCGCGCGTGGGCCGCCTCGAAGTTGGCGAAGCGCGTCGAGCCGATCAGCGTGCCAGAGCTCGCCAGGCGAGTGACGAACGGCAGCGCGCTCCCACGCTCGGCCGCAGCCAGCGCCTCCTCGACGTAGGCGCGCATTTCGTCGCGACTGCGCACGCTCGAGCTCGTGAGCTCCCACAGTTCCGGTGCCTGGGCGACCGCCCACAGCGCATCGACATGCTCGAGCGCGAGTGGTTCCAGGCGCACCGCCCGCCCACACAACACGACGGGCTCGAGTCGTCGAATCGCGCTCAAAGTCCGGCGACCCGCTTGCCTCGCGCGTAGCGACCCGAAGCGCTGGCGTCGAGTTGACCATCGGCCGACCAATGGCGGCATTCGCCGTCGCGCAGGCCGTCGCGGTATTCCGCGAGCCATTCGAGTTGGCCGTTCTCGTACCACGAGCGCCACTCGCCCTCACGCAGGCCCAGCTTGCGCCGCCCTTCGAGCTCCAGACGACCGTCCGCGTACCAGGCGCGCTCCTCGCCGTCGACCTCGCCCGCGCGATAGGTCCCGCGCCAGCGCAGCGTCCCGTTGCGGTCGAACGTGCGCCACTCGCCGTGCTTGGCGCCCGAGCGCAGCTCGCCTTCGGCCAACTTCCAACCCTCGTCGTGCCACACGGTCGTCGGCCCGTCGACGACGTGCACACCGCCTTCGGCGAGCCTGCGCTCGAGATTCGGCGCGAAGCTCACGGCGCGCGGCCCGTCCTCCGCGGCCTCGACCTCGTCGCGGCACGCGGCGAGCGTCCACGCCAGGACGGAACTCACCGCGAGGATGCGCCATCGTTCCACGAGGCCTTCGAGCCTAGCAGGTCGCGCGCGTCCGCGGATGCCGCGAGCTGCGACTTCGCGGCGACCAGCCACGGGTGTGGGCGTCAGCGCGCGCGCGGCGGGTTCGTGCCCGCACCCGGCCCGATCACGACCGCGTTGGCGAACAGGCGCGCTGTCGCCCAGTGGAAGCCGCGGAAGCCGGGCTGGGCCGCGAACAGGATCACTTGTCCATGGCCCGAGCGCTCGACCGTCAGGTACGCGCTCTCGGCCAAGCGCTCCCGGGCCTCCGGCCACAGCAGTCCAGAGAGTCGCACCTCGGGCGCGGCCGCGCATCGCACGACCGTGCTCGCGGGCGAGCGCGACCAAAGCGACTGCGCGCCGTCGAAGAACACCGGCAGCTGGTCGTCCGCGCCGGCCGTCAACCAATGGTCGGTGCGCACGTGGGCGCGCAGGAACACGCCCTGCGGCGCGAAACGCCGACGCCAACGCTCCTCGCGCTGGACGTCGGGGTCGCTGTCGCGCGCCGGCGCCTGCTCGCTCTTGGCGGGCGGCGCGGCCTCGGTGGCGGTCGGTGTCGCGGACACTCCATCCCACACAGCCCCGACATCGATCGCGCTCGAGCCTGCGCGCATCTCGCGCCGTCCCGCGAACAGGTACTCCTCGAGCTTGTCGAGCACGTCGCCGCGCTCGCGCACGCTCGAAAGTCCGCCATCGGGAGCGCACAGCGCCGTGGCCGAGCTCCCGGCCGCGATCAGCGTGCCCCCGCTGTGCACCCAAGCGCGCAACGCATCGGCTGCAGGATCGAGCACCGCGCCCAGGGCGCCGGCCGGAGGGATGACGATCACGTTGTAGCGCCGCAGGTCGTAACTCGAGAGCTCCTGCGCATCGAGCAGGGACACCGGCAGACCCAACTCGCGGTCGAGGAAGTGCCACATGTGGCCGAAGGCCTGATTCGACACGGGCGCGTTGGAGAGCAGCGCGACCCGCGGCGTCTCGAGCAGCAGGAAGTGCTGTCCACCCAGGTCGTGCCCAACGCCCGGCGCGCGCGCGGAATTCGTCGCGCAGGCGGTCACGGCCGCTGCCTGTGCGGCGCGTGCGACGAGTTGTGCCGCGTCCGGGCCGTTCTCGTGCCCGCGCACCAGGATGCTGCCGCGCGCGAACTTGCGCCCGGCGCTCTCGAACGGCTCGTCGGCCACGTTGAGCTTCAACCCGAGCTGCATGGCCCGCGCGGCGAACTCGACGCTGCCGTCGTCGACACCGTCGACGATCCAACCGTAGACGTGGGCCGCGGGCTCGGGTGGCGCGACGACGACTCCCTGGCGCGGTTGCGGCGCTTGCGCGGCGCGCGTGGCGCTGACCGCGGCACAGCGCCAGGCCTCGAGCCCGAGCGCGTGCGCGAAGTTCCAAGCGGTCGTGTCGTAGATCTTCGAATCGCCCTTGGTTTCGAGCGACTTCCGCTCGCGCTCGAGCTCGGCTCGAGGGTAGCGCGTGTCGAACTCGAGGAAGGCGCGCGCCATGGCGCCCTGCGGCTGCAGGCCGCGCACGATCCACAGCGCACCCTCGAGCTCGAGTGTGGCGCTGGCATTCCCCCAGGAGGAAACGACGTCGTCGAGCTTCGCCCCGTCGGCGGTTTCGATCTCGATGCCTTGCTCGCGCAGCGTCGTCCACAGCCAAGCCGCGCGCGTCGCGTTGGCTCCCGGTCGCAAGACGAAGATCGGGCGCTCGAACGGCGGCTGGGCGGGCGTTCGACCCGCCAGCGAAGGATCGTCGACTCCAAAGGTGTCGAGCGCGCGCTGTCGCGCGTAGTCGCGCAGCACCTCCTCGCGGTTGTTGGCGAGCGTCGTGATGTTCGCCAGGCTCGCCACCGCTTGGTGGTGCGCGGCCTCGCGGTACGTCGCGATCTCGCCGCTCTGCAACTTGACGGTCTGACCGTTGTAGCGCGCCTGCTCGTAGAGGATGCCGATCGCGCCGTTCAGGCTGCCCCACGAGTCCGAGTAGAACGGCCCCCAACCATCGGCCCACTCGCGCGTGTAGTAGCTCCAGCCATAGGCGTCGAAGGCGCGCGCGATGTCCGCGGCGTAGCGCTGCTGCCAAGCGACCAGGCGCTGCGGCAGGTGCGGATTGATCGGATCGGCCTGCGGATAGAACAGGTAGCTGTCGTCGCGCCCCATCTCGTGCGCGTCGACGAAGAGCTGTGGGTGGAAGCGCTGCACGACCTTCCAACGCCCGCGGGTCTCGGGCGCGATTCCGCCGATCCAATCGCGGTTCATGTCGAACAGATAGTGGTTGCCGCGCCCACCCGGCCAGCGGCCGTGCGAGAGCGCCTCTCCGTCGAGCACCGCGGTCGCGCCCGCGCTCTGCAACAGCATCGACAGGAAGCGTTCGCGTCCGTCGGGATTCTGCATGGGGTCGATCACGACCACCACGCGCTCGAGGATCTGGGTCACGTCGCTCGAAGTGCCCGCGATCAGGTGATGCGCCAGAGCGAGTCCACCGTCGACGCCGCTCATTTCGTCGCCATGGATCGAGTAGCCCAGCCAGGCCAGCGCCGGAGTGTCCCGGATCAAGCCCTGCGCCTCGCCCGCGGCGAGCTGGCGCGGATCGGCGAGCTTGCCGATGCGTTCGAGGATCGCGTCGAGCCGCTCGAGATTCGCGGCGCTGGCCACGATGCCGCAGACGAGCTCGCGCCCTTCGTGCGTCCAGCCGTAGGTCTCGAGCTTCACGCGCTTGGACTGCCGCGCCCAAGTGCGCCAGCAGTCGAGCACTTGCGCGTGGTGCGCCGGTTGGTGCCCGAGGCGAAAGCCGAGCAGCTCGTCGGGTGTCGAGATGCTCGCGTCGTAGCTCGTCCCTGGAAAGAACTCGCGCGCGTAGACGTGCTCGGGCGGCAGAGCGAGCTGAACCGTGGCCTGCGGCGTGCGCGCGGGTTCGGGCGTGGCGCTCGGCGTCGCGCCCGCTTGGGACGCGGGCGCGCTGGCCGCGCAGCCGAAGAGCATCAGGATCGCGGTGGAGAGCGAGGAGCGCACGGCGGGATGCGAGAGGGACGGTCGCTGCATGCCGCGAAGTGTAGCGGCGAGTCGGCTGGTGCCCGTTTCACAAGTCCTCGGCGGCGCCACGCGCGTCCGGCGCGACCGAATTGCGTCGCTGCTCCCCGGCGGGCGGCTCTGGCGCGCGCTCTTCGATGGGCTCGGCGGGACGAGCTGGGGCACGCCGCGCTCGCTGGATCCCCGTGAAACAGGCTCTACGATCGCCCGCGAGGAGTCCACGTGAAGTCGTACCCGATGCTGATCGCGGGCGAGCGTCGAAACGGCGCTCGCGAGGACGTCATCCGCTGTCCGTTCGACGGCCGCGAGCTGGGCCGCGTGGCCGTCGCCGCGGAGCGCGACGTCGAAGACGCGATCGCGCGCGCCCATGCCGCGCGCCGCGCGCTGCGCGCCTGGCCGACCCACGAGCGGGCGGCGTTCGCCGCGCGCACCGCGGCACGCCTGCGCGAGCGCTCGGAGGACCTGGCGCGCGGAATCGCGCTCGAAAGCGGCAAGCCGCTGCGCTTCGCGCGCGCCGAGGTGGTGCGCGCCGCGCTGACCTTCGAGTTGGCCGCGGGCGAGGTCAAGCGCTTCGCGGGCGAGTGCTTTCCGCTCGATCTCGAGCCGCGCGGGGAGGGGCGCGTCGGTTTCACGCTGCGCGTGCCGCGCGGAGTCGTGGCGGCGATCTCGCCCTTCAACTTCCCGCTCAACCTGGTGGCCCACAAGCTCGCGCCCGCGCTCGCTGTCGGCGCTCCGTGCGTGCTCAAGCCCGCGCCGCAGTGTCCCCTGACGGCGCTCGAGCTGGTCGAGAGCGCCTGGGAGCTCGGCGCACCTCCGGCTGGGATCAGCGCGCTGCACTGTGAGCCACACGTCGCGGAGCGGCTGGTGCGCGACGAGCGAGTCGCGGCGCTGTCGTTCACGGGAAGCGACAGCGTCGGTTGGCATCTGAAGTCGATCGCCGGCAAGAAGCACGTGCTGCTGGAGCTCGGCGGCAACGCACCGTGCATCGTCGACGAGACCGTCGAGCTCGGCGCGACGCTCGAGCCGCTGGCGCTGGCGGCCTTTGCGTTCGGAGGGCAGGTGTGCGTCAAGGCGCAGCGCATCTACGTCCACGAGTCGCGCTTCGCGGAGTTCGTGCAGCGCTTCGTCGCTCTGGCCGAGGGGCTGGCCTGCGGCGATCCGCTCGACGAGCGCACGATCGTCGGTCCGCTGATCGACGAACGCCACGTGCTGCGCGTGCTCGAGTGGATCGAGGAGGCGCGCCAGATGGGGGCGCGAGTGGCGTGCGGAGCGCGGCGCGAGGGACAAGTGGTGCGTCCGACGGTGCTGCTCGACGTTCCGCCGAGCGCACGTGTGTGCCGCGACGAGGTCTTCGGGCCAGTGGTCGTGCTCGAGCCCTTCGCCGATTTCGCCGAAGTGCTGGAACGCTGCAATCGTTCGCGATTCGGCCTGCAAGTCGGCCTCTACACACGCGATCTGTCGCGCGCGCTGCTGGCCGCGCGCGAGCTCGACTTCGGCGGCGTGATCGTCAACGACACGCCGTCCTTCCGCATCGACTCGGTGCCCTACGGCGGCTCCAAGGACTCCGGACTAGGCCGCGAGGGCGTGCGCGCCGCGATGGAGGAGCTGACCGAGCCGCGCATGCTCGTGCTGCGCGGAGCGCCCTGATCCGCGCCCTCGCGCCGCGCGCGACGATCGTGCATCATCGCGCCCGCGGGCCATTAGCTCAGTCGGTTAGAGCAGGCGTTCCGCGCCCGATTTCCTGGACGTTGAGTTGACGGAAATCACGCGGACGCTTTGAGGGCAAGGAGTTCGCGGCGACGGGCGGCTGGTGCGCGGTGACCGTGGCGCTCGATTAGCCAGTGTTCGTTGTAGACACGCACCCACGCCGCGACGGCCAGGCGCATGTCTTCGGCGTTGCGGAAGGAGCGAATCCACAGGAGTTGCTCCTTGAGCGTGCGGAAGAAGCGCTCGATGCAGCCGTTGCCTTCGGGCGCTCGCACGAAGGCCGGGCTCGACGCGATGCCGAGGAAGCCGAGCTCGCCTTGGAAGTGATCGCTCATGTATTGGCTGCCGTGATCGTGGCGCAGTTCGAGCCCCTTGGCAGAGGCGGCGACGTAGCCGCCGAAGTGTTCGCGCACGCCTTGGCGCAGCGGTTCGAGTGCTTCGAAACGCGTGGCGCGTTTGGCAGCGTGGCTGCCGACGCACTCGGCCGTGCAGTGATCGATCGCGGCGAAGACCGTGACCACGCCTTCGTCCT
>JADYYP010000014.1 GCA_020853575.1 Planctomycetota bacterium | reverse complement strand
GGTGGCGCCGGAGGCGGTGTACGTCGGACGCGTGGGGGCGACGCCGGGCATCTCGGTGATCGACCTGAACGGTTTCGGTCAGTCGACCGGCGATCCGCAGTTCGACTTCTCGTACCAGACCTTCCCCAAGGGCTGGTCGAACTTCCCCAACAACCCCAACCTGATCCAGTACGGGCCGACGATGTTCCCGCCCCTGTTCCCCGGCACGTGCACGGTGGACGGCGGCTCGTCGGGTGTGTTCTCGCTGACGCGCGACTCGTCGCTCGAGGACCTGCTGCTGCGTCCGCCGCTGATCACCTCGGTGGGTGAGATGGCGCTCGGTCAGTCGTTGGACCTGGTGTTCCACAACGGCAAGGACTCGACCGGCTGCCGCTTCGCTGGCGGCAGCTTCTGCGCCATCAACGGCAAGAAGGTCGTGGCCACCGCGTTCCAAACCAACCAGACGCTCGGTCCGCCGCAGGGCAACCAACTCGCGGCCGCGACCGTGCCCGGTGGCGCGAACCCGGTCTCCTACGCTCCGCATCCCAATCCGCCGGCGCTGCGCTTCCCGCCGTTGTGCTTGCAGCCCTTCATCGGCGGTGAGGAGCCCACCTCGAAGTTCACGATCGACCCGCCGCCGCCCGCGGGCAAGGGGTTGGGCTTCACCAACCTGCTCGTGCCGGGGAATGCGATGCGGCGTTTCGATCAGCCGCCGACCGGCATCCTGGCGCAGTTCCAGAACTCCTACTTCGAAGGACCGGACCGTCCGATCGAAACCACGTCGGGCAATTGCCTCGACTACCAGTACCGCCAGCAGATCGGGCACTTCATGTACATGCTCGACCGCGCGCGTCGCGAGGTCGTGGTGCTCAATTCCAACCGCATGACGGTGCTCGATCGCATCCCGTGCGCGGATCCGACCGACATCACCGTCGCACCCAACCTCGATTTCATCGCGGTCTCGAATCAGAACGCCGACACGGTGACGTTCATCGACATCGATCCGACGTCGTCCACCTTCCACCAAGTGGTCAAGACCACCAACGTCGGCCGTGGTCCGCGCGGGCTGGAATGGGATCCGGGCAACGAGGACATCATCGTCTGCAACGAGCAAGAGAGCTCGCTCTCGATCATCTCGGCCTTCACGTTCAACGTGCGCAAGACGGTCTTCAGTCACCTCAACCAGCCTTTCGACGTGGTGATCAACCAGCGTCAGTCGGGCTTTGGCACGTTCCGCAACGTGTACTTTGCCTGGATCCTCAACCGCTCGGGCGACGTGACGATCTTCGAGTCGGGTCCCAACGGCGTGAACGGCTGGGGCTACGACGACACGATCGGCGTGGCGCCATTCGAGTTCGTCAACCCCAAGAAGATCGCGATCAACTTCGAGTACCTCGCGGGCTCGATTTGGATCGTGCACGAAAATCCGCTCAACGCCGACGGCACTCCGACGGGGCAAGTGGGCGGCGCGATCACCCGTGTCGACATCGACAGCACGAGCTTCGGCCAGCTGCCGTTGTCGGGCTTCGCGTCGTTCATCAATCCGCAGTTCCGTGACATGAGCCTGCGCGTGCGCACCTCGATCGGACCCTCGACTCTGACCGGCGTGCCGGTCGACATCGTGTTCGACGAGATGAACAATCTGGGCGCGATGCAGAATTTCCAGACGCCCTACGGCGTCGGTTCGGCGGTCCTGCTCAACGGCAAGGCGCTGGTGCGCCCCAGCGGGGGCTCGGCCACGGCCACGGTGTATCCCGATTTCATGTTCGTCGCGATTCCGAACTCGACCGAGGGTCCGGGCGTGGTCGACGTGATTTCGCTGACGTCGGGCTTCACACGCTTCGACACGGACCTGTACACCAGCGGCGTGCAGTCGATTCCATGCCCCGGAGCGCGCTTCCTCGCAACCTACTTCCGGCGCTGAGATCGAGCTCAGGTTTCGGTCGAATCGACCGGAGAATCGCCGCGCCCGCGACGCCCGACGGCGACGCGGGCGCGGTGTTTTTCCAGCGCTGCTGAAGTGCGCCTCGAGAATGCGCTACTCTGCGCCCTTCGATTCACCATGCCCGACCCGCGCGAAGTGCGTTCGATGTTCGGCCGGATCGCAGGCCGCTACGACCTGTTGAACCGCGTGCTGTCCGCCGGGATCGACTCGCGCTGGAGACGTCGAGCGGTGCGCGCGGCCGGTGAGCTCCGCGGTCGACGAGTGGTCGACGTGTGTTGTGGTACCGGTGACCTGTCTCTCGCTTTCGCCGCCGCGGGAGCCGACGTGCTCGGGATCGACTTCACGCCGGAGATGCTGCGGCTCGCGCGACCCAAGGCCCGAGCACGTGGACTGCCGGGCACGTTCGTCCACGGCGACGCGTTGCACTTGCCGGTCGAGAGCGGCGTCGCGGACGTGTGCAGTGTCGCGTTCGGTGTGCGCAATCTCGAAGATCCCGAGCGCGGTCTGCGCGAGATGGTTCGTGTGCTCAAGCCCGGTGGGAGGCTCTTGGTGCTCGAGTTCAGCCCACCGCCGAAGGGCTGGATCGGTTCCCTGTACCGCGCTTACTTCTTGCACGTGTTGCCTCGCATCGGCGCTTGGGTCTCGGGAGACGCGGACGCGTATCGCTACTTGCCGCGCACTGTCGGCACGTGGTTCACGCCGCACGAGTTCAGCGCGCGCATGCAGCGCGTCGGTCTGGTGCACTGCGGCCACGAGAGCCTGAGCTTCGGCATCGCCAGCCTGCATTGGGGCACTCGGCCATGAGTACGTCTCTGTCGCCCTCCGCGGCGGAGCATGCGCCGTCGAGCGGCCAGTCCAGCCGCAGTCTCACACTGGGTGTGCTCGCGATGGCGCCGCTGTTCGCGGCATACGAAGTCGCATTGGCGACGCGCGACTCCGCGCCGCGCAACGCGGCGGAGCTGTTCTTTTCGCTCACGCTGCGTCCCTTTGGCGAGCACTTGGCACAGGCGCGTTGGGCTGCGCTGTGCGCGGTGGCGCTGGCCGCGGCGTGGCTCGCGCGGCGGCGCAGTGCCGCGATTCTGCCGGGTGTGGCGCGCATCGTGCTCGAGGCCCTGCTCGCGGCGTGTCTGGTCGGGCCCTTGATGGTGGTCGGCGTGCACTCCTTTGCCGAGCGCGTGCCCTCGTTCCAAGTTGCGGCGGAACTCACCGCGCCCGGCCCGAGCTTGGGCGACACGGCCCTGGCGCTGGGCGCAGGTGCATGGGAGGAGCTGTTTTTCCGGGTCGGCCTGTACTCGTTCGTGTACTGGCTCGCGCTGCGTTTTTGCACGGCTTGCTTCGGCGCCGAGTCGCACGCTCGGGCGCTCGCCGATGCCCTGGGGTTGTGCGTGTCCTCGACGGCTTTCGCGGCGGCGCACTTCGGGCCGGTACTCGAGCGCTTTGGTTTCGAGGGACCGCCGTTCGAGGCCACGCGCTTCGCTTGGCTGGCGTTGGGTGGCGCGCTGCTCGGACTTCTCTTTCGGTGGCGCGGCCCAGGGGTCGCAGCCTGGACGCACGGGTTGTTCAATGTCGCGTTGTGGGTGGGAATCGATCCGGACGTGATCTGGTGAGCCGTTACTTCGTGGGATTGACCGGTGCGAGCGGCCACGCCTACGCGCTGACGTTGGTGCGCGCGCTGCTCGAGTGCGACCAGCAGGTCGACGTTTCCATCACCGACGCAGGCGTGAAGGTGATCCGGCACGAGCTCGGGCTCGACGTCGGACCGGGCGGCGTGCGCTTGAGGGACGCGCTGGCCGAGCGTCTGGGACCCGTGAGCGCCGACAAGCTGCGCGCGTTCCATGCGTCGGCCGTAGAGGCGCCGCCGTCGTCGGGAACCGCTCTGACCGGAGGCGTCGTGTTGTGTCCGTGCAGCATGGGCTCGCTGGCGCGCGTCGCCGCCGGCTTCAGCTCGAACCTGGTGGAGCGCGCGGCGGACGTGGCCCTCAAGGAGCGCCGGCCGCTGGTGCTCGTCGTGCGCGAGGCGCCGCTTTCGCAGATCCACCTGGAGAACATGCTGCGCATGGCGCGGATGGGCGCCGTGGTGCTCCCGGCGAGCCCGGGCTTCTACCACCGTCCGGCCTCGCTGCAGGACCTCGTCGACCACGTCGTCGGCAAGGTTCTCGACACTCTGCGCGTGACTCATTCCCTGGGCGCGCGCTGGGCCGGACTCCCGGCGCGGCCAGCGGAGGACGAAGGCACCCGCGCGCCTCCGCCGCCCGATCCGTTGAGCGCCGGAGATCAGCCGTGAGCGCGCCGCTCGCCGCGTATGCGCGGCTGGTGGCCTTTCGGCACTCGATCTTCGCGCTGCCCTTCGCATTGCAGGGGGCCTGGCTCGGCGCGCGTGGCGTTCCCGGATGGCGCGAGAGCGCATGGATCGTGGTGTGCGCCGTCAGCGCGCGCACGGCTGCGATGGGTTTCAACCGCTTCGTCGATCGGCGCATCGACGCGCTCAACCCGCGCACGAGCGCGCGCGAGCTGCCCAGCGGAGTGCTCTCGCCCTTCGAGGTCGCGAGCTTGATCGTGCTTTCGAGCGCGGTGTTCGTGGCGGCGGCGTTCGCGCTGAATGGACTGTGCGGCCGCTTGTCACCCGTGGTGCTCGCGATCTTGTTCTTCTACAGCTTCACCAAGCGCTTCACCGCGGCCGCGCATGCCTTTCTCGGCCTGTCGCTGGCGCTCGCGCCCCTGGGAGCGTGGCTCGCGGTCCGCGGGGATTTCTCGGGCGATCTGTGGATCCCCGTGTCGCTCGCGGCCGCCGTACTCGCCTGGGTCGCGGGGTTCGACTTGATCTACGCCTGCCAGGACGCGGAGTTCGACGCGCGGGCCGGCTTGCACTCCGTGCCTTCGCGCTTTGGCGTGGCGCGCGCCCTCTCGCTCGCCAGGCTGCTGCACGTGCTCACCGTGGCGCTGCTGCTCGTCACCTGGCGCCGCGCGGACCTGGGCTGGATCTACGCGCTGGCAATCGCGCTCGCGGCGTTGCTGCTGGTCTACGAGCACACGCTCGTCGCGCCCGATGACTTGAGCCGAGTCGACCTGGCCTTCTTCACGCTCAATGGCTGGGTCGGCGTCGGATTGTTCGTCGGACTGGTGCTCGACTTCGCGCTCGCGACGTAGGCTGTTCGCGCGATGGCCAAAGAACCCGATCCGCGCGCGGAGTTCGCGCAGTTCGAGAGCGAGCTCGCGGGAACGAACGGGCTCGCCGCGGCCTACGTCCTGCGCGGGCCCGAGCGCTGGTTTCGCGATGCCGCGCTCGAGCGGCTGCTCGAAAGGGCGCGCGCCGCGGAGATCGAGATCTGCCGGCACGACGCGAAGGACGCCGAGTTCGCCTTGCAACGCGTGCTCGACGACCTGACCAGTTTCGCGATGTTCGCAACGACGCGCTTGGTGGTCGTCCACGAGCCCGAGGCACTGCTGAAGAAGAGCACGAATGGAGACGAGGCGTCGTTCGCCAAGGCCGTGCGCAGCTTCGTCAAGGGCCGGCGCGGAACCTTGGTCTTGAGCGCCGATTCGCTGCGCTCCGATTCGGCGCTGGTCAAGGAACTGGTGGCGGCCGGGGCCAAGCTGCACAGCTTCCGCAAGCTGTACGAGAAGCCCCCGGCGTGGTTCAAGAACCCCGACCCGCGCAGCGGTGAGCTGGTGGAGTGGCTGCTGAGCCGAGCGCGCGCTCGCAGTCTGCCGCTGACGCCCGACGCCGCGCTGCTCCTGGTGCACGCCACGGGCAACGAGCTCGCGGCGCTCGACGACCAACTGAGCGCACTGGCATCGGGGGACGCACGCGAGGCTCTGGCGCGCCTGACGAGCGCGGCCGCGGGCTCGCCGGCGGAGGTCAGTGATGCGCTGTTGGCGGGCGAGGTGGCGCGCGCGGCGCGGGCCATCGAGACGCTTTTCCAGGGCGGCATGCGCAAGGACAAGGACGGCGTGCGCGAGACCAAGGGCGAGGCGCTCGTGGCGATCACGCTGGGTTTCCTGCGGCCGCGCGTGCGCGCTGGTCTGGCCGCGGCTCAGGCGATCGAGCTCGGGGCCCAGCCGGAGGCGGCAGCGACCGAGGCCGGTGTCGCGCCCTTCGACAAGACGCTGCGCTCCGCGATCGCGCAGCGCTCGCCGCGCGAGTGGCGCGCCATGCTGGACGACTTGCTCGCGATCGAGCGTCGCTCGCGCCAGGGCGCCGAGATCGACGCCAACGAATTCGTGCGGCTCGCGCTGCGTTGGTCGCGCAAGGCCGCGGCCCGCGCGCGGTAGACTGCGCGAATGCAAGACCTCGTGCGCAAGTCCGCAATCGCAGTGTTGCCGGAGCTGGTGCGCAACCAGATCGCCGCGGGCGAGGTGATCGAGCGGCCGGCCTCGGTGGTGAAGGAGCTCGTCGAGAACGCGCTCGACGCCGGTGCGTCGCGCATCGCGGTCGACCTCGAAGAGGGCGGCGTGAAGCTGGTGCGCATCGCCGACGACGGCTGTGGGATCGCGCCGGGCGAGCTCGAGCTGGCCTTCACGGCGCATGCCACCAGCAAGCTCGCGGCGGTCGAGGACCTCGATCACATCGCCACGCTGGGATTCCGTGGCGAGGCTTTGGCCTCGATCGCGTCGGTCGCTCGCTGCCGCGCATACTCGCGCACTCGCGAGCGCGAGCTCGGCGCGCAAGTCGATGTCGATGGCGGCCGGATGGGGGAGGCGCGCGAAGCGGGCGGCGCGGTTGGAACGCGCATCGAAGTGCGCGAGCTGTTCTACAACACTCCGGCGCGGCGGCGCTTCCTCAAGACCACGGCCACCGAGCTCGGGCGCTGCTTGGACGTCGTGCAACGGCTGGCGCTGGCCCAGACCGGCGTGGGATTCGTGGTCACCCACGACGGTCGGCGCGTGTTCGAGGTCGAACCGTCGATGGACCTGCGCTCGCGCGTGAGGCGCACGTTCGGCGCGGAGCTCGCCGACGCGTTGGTCGCCGTCGAGGGCGTCGACGACGCAACGCGCATCGAGGGCTTCGTCGCTCCGCCACGCTTCGCTCGCAACGACACCACGCGGCAGGTGTGGTTCCTCAATGGCCGTCCGTTGCGTGACAAGCTGCTCTCGCGAATCCTGCGCGAGGCGCACCGCGGACTGGTGGTCGACAACCGGCAGCCGGTCGCGTTCCTCGCGCTCGCGATGGACCCAGCGCGCGTCGACGTCAACGTTCATCCGGCCAAGGCCGAGGTGCGTTTCCGCGAGGAGCGGCGCATGTTCGGGTTCGCGGTCAGTGCGATTCGCCGCAGTTTGCTCGCCACGGACCTGGCGACGCCGGGTGCGCGCATGCTCGGCATGGCTCAACCGCGCGGTGAGCCCGAGGTCGCGCCGACCTGGACTTCGCGGCGCCCGAGCGCTCCGGTTGGAGCCGACGCGGCAGCGTCAGCCCCGCGCGAGACTCCGCTGTTCGTTCGAGAGGTCGCGCCGACCGACGTCGCGACTCCCGCGGCGAGCGCGGCACAGCGCGGCGGCGAGCGCGAAGTGCGCGGCCCGCTGTTGCAGATCGCCAAGACCTACATCGTGCGAGCGCTCGACGACGGCTTCGAGATCGTCGATCAGCACGCGTTGCACGAGCGCTTGACGCTCGAGCTGTTGCGCGAGGAACTCGCGCGTGGGCAGATCGAGGTGCAACGGCGCCTGGTGCCCGAATTGGTCGAGGTCGGGGCCGCGCAGGCCGAGACGCTGGAGGCCCACTTCGAGGCCCTCGCGCGCGTGGGCTTGCTGTTCGCGCGTTTCGGTACCGGGACGATCGCGGTGCACGGGCTCCCGGCTCGCTTGCGGCGTCCGCGGCCCGACGAGATCGTGCGTGATGCTCTCGATTCGATCGAGCGCACCGGGGCCGCTCCGGGCGCCGAGGATTTGCTCGAGGAGATCTTGCACCGCGCCGCGTGCCGCTCGTCGGTGATGGCCGGCGACGAGCTCAGCGAGATCGAGATGCGCGCCTTGCTCGCGCGGGCGCGCGAGACCGACCACGCGCAGACCTGCGCGCACGGGCGGCCGACGCGGGTGCGCTTCACGCTGGCTGACCTCGAGCGCGCCTTCCACCGCCGCTGAGAGCCCGTGCCCCGGGCTTGCTCACGAGCGGTCAGGGCTCGAAGTCCTTGGACGCGAACGTCGCGCGCAGCGTGCACTTGTCGGCCAGCCACAACTGCATGCGCGGATTGCTGGAGAAGGTCCAAGGCGAGGGCGCGAAGTCGGGCGCGTAGGTCACGAGCACGTAGGGCACCTGGAAGCCGTCGAGAGGCTTGTACTTGTCGAAGGACACGAGCAGCGCGGTTTCGTGCACCAATGTGCCCTTGTCGTCCTCGGCGATCACCGCCAGCGACGGGCGCGCGTTCGTCGCTTCCACGCCGATCCACGCACGCACGTCGCGTTGCGAGCGCTTGCCATCGCTTCCCAGCAGCGCGAAGTCCGGGCTCACGACCTCGATCCACTTCAGCGCATCCGCGCGCGACTTCATCGCGGCCGGGATCGGGAACGGCGCGCCGGGCATCAGGGACAGCGCGCGGACGCGCAGATTGCGTGAGTCGATCAGGTTGGCGAAGGTGCGCGCCAGGTGGGCGATCTGATCGAGCTCGCGGCGGTCGTTCTCCATCTCCACGCCCGAGAGGCGGAACTTGCCGCCGTTCGCGTCCAGCATCCAATCGCCCTTCGGGCCACGGATGCGGCGGCGGCCGTTCTTCTGCAGCGCGGAGTCGACGAAGCCTGGTGAGAGGAAGCGGATGCGGCCTTCGTTGAAGTCGGTGTTGTTGCCCTGCGCGTCCCAGCCACGGCCGTCGAAGCGCAGCTCGAAACTGGTCACCGGCGCCGGCGCACCGGCCGACCCAGTCGACGCGCGGATCTTGCTCCACAGGGCGACGGCGTCGGGGCTGGCGTTCGCCGGCAGTGCGCCGGGCACGAGCTCGGGTAGCTGCGCCGTCGTCGGCGACGCGTTCGGTTCGACGGGCTTGCCTTGGGGCGAATCGACCGGCGGCGGAGGCACGGGCAGCGGATCTTGGATCGGCGCCGCTGCAGTGGGCCTGGACACCGACGACAGAGCGAGGAACAGCAGGTGGATCGGGAGCATGGCGTGATCGGCGCTTGTGCCGGTGGCGAGCGTAGCAAGCCCCGGAGGTCGCGGCGTCTGGAGGCTTGGTTCGATCGACGTACGTGGGAGAATCGCCCGCGTGGCGAGTGCGGACCAATTGCGCGTGATCCTGGGAGCGACCGCCAGCGGCAAGACGGCGCTGGCGCTCGAGATCGCTGCACGCGCGGGGGCGGAAATCGTCTCGCTGGACTCGATGCTGGTCTATCGCGGCATGGACATCGGCACCGCGAAGCCCAGCGCCGCGGAGCGCGCGCGCGTCCGCCATCACGCGCTCGATCTGGTCGCGCCGCACGAGGAGTTCACCGTCCAGCAGTACCTCGCCGCAGCCGAGAGCGCGCTCGCGGACGCAGCCGCCCGCGGAGCTCGCGCGCTGTTCGTCGGTGGGACGGCGTTCTACTACAAGACCCTGGTCCACGGCCTGTTCCGCGGTCCGGATGTCGATCGCGAGCTGCGCGCGCGCCTCGAGCTGCGCTTCGATCGCGAGGGTGCCGCCGCATTGCACGCCGAGCTCGCGCGCGTCGATCCGCGCGCCGCGGCGCGCATCCACTGCAACGACAGGAAGCGTGTGGTGCGCGCGCTCGAAGTCTTCGAGCAAACCGGTGCGCCTCTGAGCGACCTGCAGCGCGAGTGGGGCTGGGACGATGGAGCGAGCGGGGCGCCCGCGGGCCGCGCGCGGCGCGTGATCGAGCTGGTCGTACCCGTCGACGAGCTCGACCGACGCATCGCGGAGCGCACCCGGGCGATGCTCGACGCCGGTTGGGTCGAAGAGGCGCTGCGCATTCGCGCCGAGGGTGGCTTCAGCGCGACCTCGCGGCAGGCCCTGGGCTACGCCGAGGTGTTGCGGCTCGCCGACGGTGAATTGGGTCGCGCGGACGCCGTGGCGGAGATCGCACTGCGCACGCGTCAGTTCGCGCGCCGCCAGCGCACGTGGCTGCGCAAGTTCGAGGAAGCGCGCCGCGTGGCCTCTCCGGAAAACGAGCAAGACCTCGCCCAACGCGTGGACGAGGTCTTGGAGTGGTTCGACTGGCGCTGAGTCGCTGTCGAGCGAGTCGCCCTTAGGCGCTGCCGAGCGCTACTTGCCGACTTGGAACTCGACGTCCGGCGGCTGCGGGCGATAGGGCGACGACGTCGGGCGCGGCAGGAGCGGGTTCTCGGGGTTGTCGCCGACCAAGTGACGGCGCAGGGTCAGGCCGATGTCACCGACGTCGCTCCACAGCTTCTCGGTGTAGGGACCATCGACGCTCGGGCGATACCCGAAGAAGTGGTACCCCACGCGCGGCGCGATGTGGTTGATGTGCCAGTGGTTGTTCTCGTAGGCCGGCGTCGAGCAGCTCGAGGCCAGGAGAGCGAAGACGGCGAGGGCGCCGAGGGACAGACGCTTCATGGGGACTTCTGCGGTGGGTTCGGGGGCTGGTCGGCGGGCGCATCGGCCGGGAGCGCATCGGCGGGGTGGCTCGATCCGCGCGCGGCAGGGCGCAGCAGTATGGACAGGCTCGCTCCCGCCCGTCAAGGTTGAGGGCTCTGCGCCGGCGTGCAGGACGTCGGACCAGGCCCCCGGCCCGAGGGGCAGGAACAGGACCTCATTCGAAATGGAATACCGAGCCGCCCGCGGCATGCGCGACGTTCTCCCGGCCGAAATCCCGTTGTGGGAGCGCCTGGAGCACGAGGCTCGGCATCTGGCCCGGGTCTTCGGCTTTCGGGAGATCCGACCGCCGCTCCTCGAGCAGACGACGCTCTTTATCCGGTCGGTTGGCGAGGTCACCGACATCGTGGAGAAAGAGATGTTCACCGTGCCGCGCGGCGACGCGGACAAGGGTGAGGGCTCGCTGACCCTGCGCCCGGAGGCGACGGCCGGGATCGCGCGCGCCTACGTGGAGGCGGGCTTCGCCAAGACGGCACCGCTGCAGAAGCTGTTCACCGTCGGCCCGATGTTCCGCTACGAGAAGCCTCAGAAGGGCCGCGAGCGGCAATTCACGCAGTTCGACTGCGAGTGCATCGGCAGCCTCGATCCGCGCTTGGACGCCGAGCTGATCCACATGGCGGCGCAGTTCTTCGAGCGCCTGGGCATCACGGGCATCGAGGTGCGCCTCAACTCGCTGGGGGACGGCGACGACCGCGACCGCTTCCGCGAGGCCGTGCGCGCCTACGTCGCACCGCAGCTCGGAGAGCGCTGCGAGCTGTGCCGGTCACGCTTCGAGCGCAACGTGCTGCGCGTGCTCGATTGCAAGAACCCGCAGTGCGTCGAGCTCAACCGCGGGGCTCCGAAGCTGCTCGATTTCCTGAGCGCGGCCAATCGCGAGCATTTCGACGCGGTGCGCCGGGCTCTCGAGGCGGTCGGTCGGTCCACGGTCGTCGACCCCGGCATCGTGCGCGGCCTGGACTACTACACGCGCACGATCTTCGAGCTGCACTACCCGAAGCTCGGTGCCCGCAGCGCGCTGTGCGGCGGTGGACGCTACGACCACCTGGTGCGCGACCTCGGCGGTCCGGACCTGCCGGCGGTCGGCTTCGCCATCGGTTTCACGGGCGCGCTGATCGTGCTCCAGGAGAGCGGGCTCGCGAGTTCGATCCAGGCACCTCCGGTGGACGTGTACGTCGTCGCGGCGAGCCCCGGGCTGGAGGCGGACGTGATGGCGTTGGCGCAGCTCTTGCGCGACGGGGGACTGTCGGCGATTTTCGACGTCGAAGGCCGGAGCGTGAAGTCGCAGTTCAAGGCCGCGAACACCGCTGGGCATCCACTCGTCGCGGTGCTCGGCGAGGACGAGAAGCGCGCGCAGTGCGTGCAGCTCAAGGACATGCGTTCGAGCGTTCAGGAGCGTGTGGCGCTCGCCGAGCTGACACGCAAGGCGCGAACGCTCCTCGGGCGCGGCTAGGCCGGCGATGGCGGAGTCGCTTCGCGAGGCGCGCGCGCTCGGTCACGTGCGACGCTTGGGCGTCTACGGAGGGTCGTTCGATCCGGTGCACTTGGGGCATCTGCACGTCGCGCGCGTGGCGCAGCGCGCCTTCGCGCTCGAGCACGTGGTGTTCGTGCCGGCCGCGGAGCCGCCGCACAAGCCTGGGCGCAAGCTCGCGTCGCGCGAGGATCGCGTGCGGATGCTCGAGCTCGCGCTGGCCGACGAGCCGCGCTGGTCGATCTCGACGCTCGAGTTCGAACGCGCGGGTCCGTCGTTCACCGTCGACACGCTGCGCGCGTTGCCCCAGCGGCTCGCGCTGGCTCCCGAGGCTGAGCTGTACCTGCTGATCGGCTGGGACAATCTGCGCGGCCTCGAGCGCTGGAGAAGCGTGCGCGAGCTGCTGGCGCTGGCGCAGCTGGTCGTGGTGTGGCGCGCGGGTGCCGACGAGGGCCTGCTCGACTCGCTCCGGCGCGAGCTCGGGCCCGAGCTGTACGCGAACATCGCGCGCGGCCTGGTGCGCGAACCGCCGGCGCCCGAGTCCTCGACCGAGTTGCGCGCGACTCTGGCGCGCGGCGGCGAGCCCCTCGATGCGCTGCCTGCCGGTGTGTTGGAATACATCCGCTCGCGCGGCATCTACCGCTGAGCCCCGGCGGCGCTGCGCGGCTCGCGCGCTCGCGGCGACCCGGCTTCGAAACGTCGAACTGGAACTTGCCCGTGGATCTCGACCTGCTCTTCCCGCTGACCTGCGCCGCAGCCGGCACCGCCGTCGCGAGCGCGTTGCTCGTGCGCTTGGCGCCGCGCATCGGTTGGGTCGATGGTGGGAGCGAGGAGCGCAAGCGTGACGTCCCGCCGTTGCCGCTCGTGGGCGGGGCGGCCGTGTTGTGCGGCTGGCTCGCGGGCTGGCTGTGGTTCGCGGTGAGCGAAGCCACGAGCTTCGTTCCTGGACGAGCGCTGCGCGAGATCGCCTTGGCTTGGATCGGTCCGAGCGCCGAGCTCTGGCCGCTGGGAGGGTTGTTGGTGGCCTTCGCCGTGGGGACCATCGACGACGTGCTGGAGTCGGGACTGCGTCCCGCGCACAAGCTCGCCGGTCAGGTGCTGGCCGGCTGCGTGGTCGGGCTGCCGATGGTGGTGGCCGCGCCTGCGAGCGCCGAAGCCTGGGGCGCGCTGGCCGCGCTCGGGTTCATGGCCGCGGTGGCGCTCAACGCCGTCAACACCTTCGACAACGCCGATGGTGCGGCCAGTGGCCTGGGAGTGTTGGCGCTCGCGGCGCCCGCGCCGTGGATGGCCGCTGCTGTGGCCGCGTTCCTGCCCTGGAATCTCGGGCGCGGCGCGCGTACCTCGCGAGCGATCCTGGGGGACGGCGGAAGCCATGCACTCGGAATGGCGCTCTTGATCACACCCGCGGCGTGGCCGGTGCTCGTCTTGCCGCTCTTGGATCTCGCGCGCTTGTGCTGGTTGCGGCTGCGCCTGGGCAACTGGCCGTGGGAAGGAGATCGACGCCATCTCGCGCATCGCTTGCAACGCGCCGGCCTGTCCCCGCTGCGCGTGGCGTGCGTTCTCGGGGCGCTGGCGCTGCCCGGAGCGGTGTGCGGCTGGTGGGGCGCTCCGCTGACCGCACTGGCGTTGTTCGCAGCGCTGCGCGCCACGCCGGAGGTCATCGGAGAGCTAGGGCCGCGGACGCACGGCGCGTGAGAGTTGCTCGCGGGATCCTCGTGCGCAACGAGTTGAGTGCTTGCCCCGTGCGCAGCTCGTCCGGATAATCCGCCGCCTTCGCGGAGAGGTCGGGTGTCGGCGCAGTTCGCAGGCACCGTGGCGCGGCCGCGGACCCTACCCCCTTCGCTGCGCCCCGTGACCTACCCGCTGACGGCCCTGATTTCCGATCTCCACAGCAACGCTCCTGCTCTGGAGGTCGCGCTGCGGGACGCCCGCGAGCGCGGAGTGCGGCGCTTCGTGTGTCTGGGAGACGTGATCGGCTACGGCGCGCGCCCGACCGAGTGCCTGGACCTGGTGATGCAGGTCTGTACGCCCGCGGCCAGCGCCCATGGGCTGACCGAAGGCCTGTGCCTGCAGGGCAACCACGAATACGCGCTGCTCAATTCCGGCGAGGACTTCAATCCCAACGCGCGGCGCGCGATCGATTGGACGCGCGAGCAGATCAACGGCGGTGGCGGCAGCCGCGACCGCGCGCTCGCGTACTGGGACTTTCTCGGCGGATTGTCGGCGCAGTTGCTCGAGCCCGGCGCGATGTACGCCCATGGCAGTCCGCGCGACCCCGTGCGCGAGTACTTGCTGCCGCGCGACGCGCGCGATGCCGCGAAAATGCAGGCGAACTTCGCGCACATGCGGCAACGCGACCCACAGGGGCAAGCGCCGGTGTGCTTCGTGGGGCACAGCCACGTGCCGGGCATCTTCTACGAGGATGGCCGCTTCTATCGCCCCAAGGGCACCGAGGGTCCCTACGACCTCGGTGATCTCCAAAACTGCCGCGCGATCGTCAACGTCGGTTCCGTGGGCCAGCCGCGCGACGGCGACAAGCGCTTGTCCTACGCCCTGTTCGACGGGCGCAACCTGACCTTCGTGCGCCTCGAGTACGACATCGCGCTCGCCCAAGAACACATCCGCGCCGTGCCCGAGCTGCCGACGCACCTCGCCGATCGACTGGCCCTCGGTCAGTAGCGCGACGACCAACCTCACCGCATCCCAGTGGAAAAACGACTGCTCTTGGCGTTGGCCCTGTCCATCGCCGTCTTGCTCGCCTGGAATTTCCTCGGACCCAAGCCCAAGCCGGCTCAGACGCCTCCGCAGGTCGAGAGCGCGCAGCGCACCGAGCTCGACGGGCCGCCCGCTGCGGCCCAGTCCCAGGGCGCTCCCACGGCGCCGCTGGACGACTCGCCCGTGCTCGGCGAAAAGCTCGGCGAGGTCCAAGAGCGCACCCTGACGCTCGCCATCGGCAAGCCGGGCGAGGTCGGCAGCTACCACGCGCTGTTCACCAACCGCGGCGCGCGCTTGCTCGAGCTCAAGCTGGGCAACTCCTTCGATTCCGTCGGACTGGACGCCGCGGCCAAGGCCGATGTCGCGCATTGGACGACGCTGGTCGAGTCCAAGGAGAGCTCGAGGGTCTCCAGTGGCTCGCTCACCTGGCGCAGCGACGTCTCCAGCCGCGATCTCGAGCGCGAGCCGCTCGAACGCGCGCTGTGGCGCATGCGCGAGATCGAGAACGGCGTCGAGTTCGATTTGGCGCAGGGCGCCGGCGTGCGCTTCGTGAAGCGCGTGACGTTCGTCCCGAACACCTACTCGCTGAAGGTCGACCTCGAGATCGAGAATCAGGCGCTGCCTGCACCGCGCAGAGCCGGCTACCTGTTCTCGCCGGCCGAGGTCATGCCGCTGGAGTCGGGCGACAAGTTCTACGTCGAGCCGCAGGCCATCGCCGCGGGGCGCGGCAGCGACGATTTGCCGCGGCGCCTCAAGCTCCCGCAGACCAAGAGCATCCCGCGCCAAGACAACGGTTCCGAGCGCTCCGGCAGCTTCGAAGTGCCCAGCGCGGAGATCAGCTTCGCCGGCGTGCACAACAAGTACTTCGCGGTGCTGATGCGTGGCGCCGACCCCTTCAGCGTGGCCTCGATCACCGCGGCGCGCTGGCGGCGCATGTACGACGACGCCGCCGCGCGCGCGCACCCCGAGCGCTCCGCCGACCAGTGGAAGTACATGGCGACCGACCTGGTGCTCGAGCTCTCGATCCCGGCGCAGGGTGAGCGCACGGTCTACAGCTACTCGGTCTACGCGGGACCCAAGGCACTGAAGCCCCTGCTCGCCGAGCACGCGGACTTCGAAGCGCTGCACGACGCGGATCTCGGATCGTTCCTGTGCATGTCGATGGCCGGCATCGGCAACGTGTTGCTCGCCGTGCTGCGCTTCTTCCACGGCATCGTCGGCAACTGGGGCGTCGCGATCATCCTGCTCACGCTGTGCGTGCGGCTGGCGCTGTTCCCGATCAATCGCAGCTCACAGACTGCGATGGCCAAGTTTCAAAAGCGCATGAAGCGCCTGCAGCCGCAGATCGACGAGATCAAGCGGCGCCACGCGGACGACGCCGGCAAGGCGCGCGAGGAGCAGCAGAAGCTGATGGCCAAGGAGGGCATGGTGCCGCCGCTGGGTGGCTGCGCCCCGATGTTCCTGCAGATCCCGGTGTTCTTCGGGTTGTTCTCCTCGCTGCGCACGTCGTTCGACCTGCGCCATGCGCCGTTCATGCTGTGGATGAACGACTTGTCGAAGCCGGACGCGTTGCTCGTGCTCAACTTCGACACGCACTTGCCGCTGATCGGTGTGATCCACTACCTGAACCTGCTGCCGATCCTGATGGTCGTGCTGTGGGTCTGGCAGCAGAAGCTGATGCCGACGCCGACCGACGAGCAGGCCGCGCGCATGCAGAAGATGATGATGTTCATGCCCATCTTGATGGGCTTCTTCCTCTACAACTACGCTGCGGGTCTGTCGGTCTACATGATCACTCAGTCGGGCCTGGGGATCCTGGAGATGACCGTGGTCAAGAAGATCTGGCCGATCGACGACTCGATCCCGGAGAAGGGGCAGGAGCCCAAGGGTTGGATGCAGCGCTTGATGGAGCGCGCGCAGGAAGCACAAAAGGGCCAGCGCCGGCGCGACGGCGGCAAGGGGCGCTGACGGCCCCACTCGCGCTCGCGGAGAGTGCGACCGCGGTTGCGACGCGCGCGGTGTGGGCGATTTCCACGAAAGCGTGTCGGCGTGCGATGCTCGACCGCGCCGTCACCCCAGGGAGCGCTCAGCGATGGTCGACAGTCTATGGCAGCGCGCGCGGGCCGTGTTCGAGCGCGCGATCGAGCTCGAAGGAGCGGCGCGCGACGAGCACGTCGAGCGCGCCTGCGCGGGTGACACCGAGCTCCTCGCGCTCGTGCGGCGTCTGCTGTCGCGCTCCGCGGGTGCTTCGACCGCGCTCCAACCGCCCGACGCGCTTGCGGTTGCTCGCAGTTGGATGGCCAGCGTCGCGCCCGCGCCGGGCGAGCGCATCGGATCCTACGCGGTGCAGCGTCTGCTCGGCGCCGGTGGCATGGGCAGCGTCTATCTCGCGCGCCAAGAGCGGCCCGCGCGCGATGTCGCGCTGAAGCTGATGCACCCCGGCCTGGGCAGCCACGCAGCTCTGCGCCGTTTCGCTGCCGAGGCGGACATCCTGGCGCACCTTCGGCACCCCGCCATCGCCGTGGTCTACGAGTTCGGCACCTTCGAGAGCGCGGCCGGCGAGACGCCTTACTTCGCGATGGAGTACGTCGAGAACGCGCGCGACATCGCCAGTTACTGCGCCCGAGCGCGCCTGGGTCCGCGCGCGCGCCTCGAATTGGCGCTCGATGTGTGCGGCGCATTGCAGCACGCACACTCCAAGGGCGTGATCCATCGCGACATCAAGCCGGGCAATGTGCTCGTCGACGACGCGGGGCGCGTCAAGGTGATCGACTTCGGCGTGGCGCGCATGTTCAAGCTCGAGCGCGGCGCGGGTGAGGCCTCGCAGGGTGCCGCGGCGTTCGGAACGGTCGCCTACGCCAGCCCCGAGCAGCTGCGTGGCGACGCGCGCGACATCGACGTCCGCACCGACGTCTACTCGCTCGGTGCCTTGCTCTGCGAAATGCTCGTCGGCCGCGCTCCGTTCGACACGCACGAGCGTCCGCTGACCGAGATCGTGCGCGACGTGTGCGAACGCGCGCCCCAGGCGCCTTCGCTCATCGAGCGCGACGTTCCGCGCGAGGTGGACTGGATCGTGCTGCGCTGTCTCGAGAAGGAGCGCGAGCGACGCTACGGATCGATCGACGAGCTCGCCAGCGATCTGCGGCGCCACCTGTCCGGAGAGCCCGTGCTCGCGGCGCCCGCGAGCCGTTGGTATCGCGCGCGGAAGTTCGTGCGGCGCAACTCGCTCGCCGTCTCCGCGGGAGCGGTGGTTGTCGTCAGCTTGCTCGCCTCGAGCGTGGTGTTCCGCATGTCGATGCTCGAGGCGCGCGAGAACGAGCGGATCGCCGAGGACGCACGAGGCGAGGCGGCACGCGAGGCGCAGGCCGCGCGCACCGCCCTGCGGCGGCAGACGGCGGTGATCGACTCGCTCGGCGCGATGCTGGGTTCGGTCGCGCCCGAGGAGGACGGCCGCAGCGTGACGCTCTACGAATTGCTCGAGCGGCGGCGCTCCGATCTCGAGACGGAGTTCGCGGACGACCCGGAGCTGCGCAGCGCACTGCAGTTGTTCCTGATGCAGGCCTACAGCAATCTCGGGCTGGCCGACGAGTCCACGTCGCTGGCCGAGGCCGCGCTCAGCTCGTTCCAAGCGCACACGACCACCGATGCGAGCGAGCTGTCCGCTCTGCAATTCCTGCTGGCACGGCGCTACTTCGAGCGCGGACGCGACGAGGCGGCGGCGCAGATGATCGCGAGCGCCGAGGCGTTGGTGGAGCGCGATGGGGCGCGCATGACCGTCGACGGCGTCGCTGCGCAGCGCATGCGGGCGATGTTGCTCGAGCGCCGCGGAACTCGCGAGGAGGCCTCGCGCGCCTGGGAGCGCACGCTCGAGGCGGCGCGCGCGGTGCTCGGTCCGGACGACATGCTCACCCTGACCGTGATCAGTGACGTCGCGCTCGATCTGGTGAAGTCCAAGGACTTCGGTCGCGCCGAGGCTCTGGCGCGCGAAGCGCGAGACGGCGCCGTGCGATTGCTCCCGCACGGTCACCCGCAGCGCCTCTTGTTCAGCATGCGGCTCGGAAGCGTGCTGGCGGCGTCGGGTAAGCCCGACGAGGCCCTGGCGCTGCAGGAGCAGGTGGTCGAGCAGACCACCGCGGCTTTCGGGGAACAGCATCGCAATGTCGTGCAGGCTCTGCGCGAGCTCGCGCAGGCGCAACTCGCGGCGGGAAACGCCGCGCGAGCCTGCGCAACCGCGGCGCGCGCGCTCGCGCTCGCCGAGCGCGATCACGCCGGTGACGCGGAGCTCGAGGTGCTGGTGCGCGGCGCGCTCGGGCTCGCGCTGCGCCGCGCGGGTCGTCCCGCGGAATCGGCGGATCAGTGGCGCGCCGTGGCCCAGCTCATGGAGAGCGCGGGCCGCACGCGCGACCTCAACTACGTGCAGGCTCGGCTGGGGCTCGCGCTGGGCTTGCTCGAGTCCGATCAGGCCATACTGGCCGAGGCGAGCCTGCGCGAGACGCTGGCGAGCGCCGAGCAGTTTGCCGCGACCGATCACCCGACCCTAGGCCAAGTGCACGCTCTGCTCGCGCGCTCGCTCGACGCGCAAGGTGCGCGCGACGACGCCTTGCGCGAATGGGAGGCCGTGTTCGCGCGGTTGGAGCACGCCACTGATCCGCGCGCAGTCGCTCACGCTCGCGAGGCGCTCCAGGTGCTCACCAACGCCGCGGAGCAGCGGGGCCTGACCGCGGATGCCCAGCGCTGGCGAGCCGCGCTCGCGCAGCGTTCGCCGAGCGACCAGGGTGCCGGCGACGGCGCCTCGAAGTGATGGCCGGCTCGCGCGCCGACCTTGGAAACCGCGCCACCGGGCGCGGACAATGTCGAGCGTGAGCACCATCGCAGCGATCGCCACTCCGCCCGGGCCAGGCCTGCGCGGCGTGATCCGCGTCTCGGGGCCGCGCGCCGCCGAGCTCGTGCAGGCGACGGTGCGCGGCTGGTCGAGTGAGCAGGCCCTTCGGCGCGGCGCCTTCGAGGGCCGCTTCGACGACGGACGCGGGACGCAGCCCGTGAGCGTGCTGTGGATGCCAGGCCCGCATTCCTACACCCGCGAAGACGTGGCCGAGTTTCACCTACCGGGCTCGCCGCCGTTGCTGGCCGCGGCGTTGGAGCGCTTGATCGCCTTGGGCGCTCAACCCGCTCGGGCTGGCGAATTCACACGCCGCGCATTCGAGAACGGGCGCATCGATCTGACGCGCGCCGAAGGTGTGCTGGCTCTGATCGAGGCCGCGACCGACGCCGAGCGCCGCGCCGCGACGCAGCTCTTGTTCGGTGGCCTGGCCGAACGCGTGCAGCGCATGCGAGACGCACTGGTCGACCTGCGGGTCCTGTGCGAGGCCAGCTTGGACTTCGACGAGCTCGACACAGGCCACGTGCCGCTCGCCGAGCTCGCTGCGCTCGGCGCGCGCGCCCTGGCCGCGCTCGACGAAGCGTTGGCCTGGGAACAGCGCCGCGCACGAGCCGGGGCGCTGCCGCGGATCGCGCTCGCAGGCGCACCGAATGCCGGCAAGAGCACGCTGTTCAATCGCTTGACGGGCGCCAGCGCGTTGGTCGCCGAGACTCCGGGAACGACTCGCGACGCGCTGCGCGCCGTGTGGAACGTGCTCGGGTTCGAGTGCGAGCTCGTCGACACCGCGGGACTGAGCGACGAGTTCGGTGCGCGCTCCGACGAGCTCGACCCCGATCGCATCGCGCAGCGCTTGGCGCGCGCCGAGCACCAGGGCGCGGACCTGGTGCTGTACCTCGCGCGCGCGGGCGAGCCGCTGCCCGAGCTGTCCGCGCTCGCGCCACACGCCGCGCTGCTGGTGGTGCGCACCCAAATCGACCGCGAGCCTCCGCGGGAGTCTCACGAGCCGGGCTGCGACGTCGCCCTCTCCGCGGTCAGTGGAGCCGGGCTGGGGCAGCTGGAAGCGCTGGTCGGGCGCGCGCTCGGGCTCGACTCCGGCTCGATCAGCGCCGCCGAGGTCGGTCGAGAGCTCTCCCAACGTCACGTCGAGGGGCTGCGCCGCGCGCGGGCCTGCCTGGCCGAGGCCCTGGAGGCGCTGGCCGCCGGGGCCCCGCTGGACCTGGTCGCCCAGGCCTTGAAGCAGGCCTCGGACAGTCTGGATGAGCTCGACGGACGAACGCGGCCCGACGACCTGCTCGACCGGCTCTTCGAGCGCTTTTGCATCGGCAAGTAGCCCCGCGACCAGAACCCATCCCATCGGTTCGGTCGTTTCGTTGACACACAACATGTTGTGTGTTGATCTCTGCTCTTTCCACCGTGCAACCGCCATGAAATGCCCGCGCTGCAAGCAGGACAATGACCGCGTCGTCGACTCGCGGGCCGCTTCCGACGGCAGCGCCATCCGTCGGCGCCGCGAATGTCTGGAGTGCTACCTGCGCTACACGACCTACGAGCGGGTCGAGGACACGCCGCTGCGCGTGATCAAGAAGAGCGGAGAGCGCGTGCGTTTCGAGCGCGACCGCGTGATGCAAGGCATGGTGCGCGCCTGCGAGAAGCTGCCGGTCTCGACCGAGGAGCTCGAGCGCGCTGCGGCGCGCGTCGAGGCGCGCTGCCACGAGGAATACGACCGCGAAGTGCCCAGCTCGGTGATCGGCAGCCTGGTGATGGAGGAGCTGCGCAACCTCAATCAGGTGGCCTACGTGCGCTTCGCCAGCGTCTACCGCGAGTTCAAGGACGTCTCGCAGTTCATGGACGAGTTGAAGCCGATGCTCGAGTCGCGTCGCACGGAGGGCGCGTAGCGTGCCGACGCGCGTGCGCAAGCGCGACGGCCGCGAGGTGCCCTTCGATCCGCGCAAGATCGAGGGCGCCGTGGCCAAGGCCCTGGCGGCGGTGGGCGAGGACGAACCGTCGTTCGCCGCCGAGATCGCGGGCGTGGTCACGCTGACGCTGGAGAGCCGCTACGGCGTGCCGGCCCCCGACACCGCAGAGGCGCTTCCGGACATCGAGGAGATCCAGGACCTGGTCGAGAAGGCCCTGATCGAGCTCGGGCGCGCCAACGTGGCCAAGGCCTACATCCTGTACCGCGACAGGCGCGCTCGCGCTCGCGAAGCGCTCGAGGTCCACGAGTCCAGCGAGGTCTCGCGGCCCCCCCAGCGCGCGCGGGTCGAGGTCGAGACCCGCGAGCGCACTCAACCGTGGAGCAAGGGCCGCATCGTCGCCGCGCTGATCAACGAAGCGCAACTCACGCGCGAAGTCGCCGAGCGCGTGTCGGCGCGCGTCGAGGAACGCGTGTTCGCCGCGGGCTGGAAGCGCATCTCGACCGCGCTCGTGCGCGAGCTGGTCGACAACGAGCTGGTCGCGCTCGGGCTCTCGACCGCGCTGCGCCGCCAGGTGTCCTTCGGCTTGCCTTCCTACGACTTGCGCAACTTGCTGCAGTCGGTCGACGAGCCGCTCGATCCGGCGCGCTCCGTGCACGGCGAGATGCTGAGCGAGCGCCGCATCGAGGCCAAGATCTCCGGCGAGGTCCTGCGGCGTTTCGCGCTGCACGAGCTGCTCACCGACGAGATCGCGAGCGCGCACCTCGCCGGCGACGTGCACGTTCTGGAGCTCGGTCGCCCGCACCAAGTGCTCACCTGCGCCGTGCCCGCGCAGCTGGTCGCCGTGGGCTCGCCCAGCGCCCATTCGCCGTTCGACGTGCTCGACGAGCTGGCCGAGTTCGCCCGCGACGTCGCGCACGGAGTGGTGCTCGAGGACGTCGGCTCGCTGATCCAACCGCTGTGCGGCTCGACGCGCGCGTCGTCGACGGCGCTCGGTTCGTGGCTGCGCGCCTTGGCGGCCGTCGCCAACGGCTGTGGACGCAACCTCGATCTGTGCACCAGCGGTTCGGGCGCGCGCAATCAGCTGGCCATCGAGCGTCTGATCGAGGAACTCGCAGCGCTGCCGTCGAGTCCGCTGCTCCCCAGGCTGTTCGTCGACCACGACGAGCTGCGGCGCCGCCTCGAGGATCACGCGGGGGACACGAGTTTCGCGCTCAACGTCGAGGAGCTCCTGCTCAACGGCCGCTTGATCGTGGTGTGGGGCGACGGCGGCGAGCGCTGCGTCGGTCCCGGACTGCACCGCTTCCAGCACGAGCGCGCCGCGCTCGCGTGTGGCGGCGCCGTCGCGCTCAACCTGCCGCGCGTCGCGCTGCGCGCCGGACCGTGGCGTGAAGATCGCGCCTTCGAGCTGCTCTCGGCGGCCTGCGCGACCGCGGTCGAAGCTCTCGCGCAGTTGGCGCACTTTCAGCGCCGCACGCACGGCGCGCGCCCCGGCGACGTGCGCGGTCGAGTCGCCTATGCGGTGACTCCGGTCGGCCTGCGCGAGGCCTTGGCGATCCTGGGGGACGGAGAGATCCGCCCCGACCAAGGCGCGCGCATCCTCGGGTTCTTGGCCGAAGCGCTGCGGCGCCAGGGCGACGCGCGCAAGCTCTCGATCACCCTGACGCCCTTCTTCGGCGAACGCGTGCGCTCGCGCTTCGCCGCGCTCGATGCCGAGCTGCCGCAGCACGCGCAACGGCTGTTGTTCGGCGAGCGCGAGCGCGCCGCGTCGGGCGAGCCCTACGGCGTCGGGTTCCGGTTGTCGCCGGTGCCCGGTCGCGCGATCTGGGCCGCCGAGGCCGAGTTGCTCTCGACCGTCGCCGTCGGCGCGCTCCATCCGCTGCCCGAGGAACGCTCGCGCGGTGGCGTGGTTTCCTTGGTCGATGCTTGGAAGCGCTTCGATCGGTTGCGCGTCGAGCGCGACGAGGACGCGGCGGGTGGTGGCGACAACGCGCTGGCACCCGGGGCCGCGCGCACCGACCGCAACTTGTTCGAGCCCGTTCCCCCGACCCCGCACACCTCCGCAGCGGCGCGCGAGCGCGCGCGAGGCACCTAGCTCTCACCATGCGACTGCAACGCCTCGAACTGTTCGGATTCAAGTCCTTCGCCGATCGCACGACGCTCAGCTTCGAGCGCTCGTTCACTGGCATCGTCGGTCCCAACGGCTGCGGCAAGTCCAATGTCGTCGACGGCATCCGCTGGGTGCTCGGAGAGACGCGGCCGACCTCGATGCGCGGCGGCGAGATGAGCGACGTGATCTTCAAGGGCTCGGTCTCGCGCCCGCCCATGGGTGTCGCCGAGGTGACCATGGTGCTCGACAACAGCTCGGGCGGCATCGCCAATCAAGGCGCCGAGGTCTCGATCACGCGCCGCGTGTTCCGCACTGGAGAGGGCGAGTACCTGATCAACGGCGAAAAGGTGCGCCTCAAGGACGTGCGCGACATGCTGTTCGACACCGGCCTGGGCTCGCGCGGCTACGCGGTGCTCGAGCAGGGCAAGATCGACGCGGTGCTCTCGGCCAATCCGCTCGATCGACGCGCGATCTTCGAGGAAGCCGCGGGCGTCAGCCGCTACCGCATGCGGCGCAAGGAGACCGATCAGAAGCTGAAGCGTGTCGAAGCCGATCTGTTGCGGCTCGACGACGTGCTCAAGGAACTCGGCAGCCGCGTGCGTTCGCTCAAGATCCAGGCGGGCAAGGCCGAGCGCTACGTCGCCGCGCGCGACGAGTGGCGCACGCAGCGCGCGCGCTATCTCAAGCATCGCCTGCACGACGGGCGGCTCGCGCTGCACGCGCTGCAGCTCGCCATCCAAGAGCTCGAAGCCAAGGCCGACGGTCTGCGTCGCTTGCGCTCCGACGAAGAGTCCGACGTGCAACAGCGCGAGCGCGAGCAATTGACCTTGGCGGCCGAGGTCGACCGTCTGGCGGCCGAGATCGCGCGGCTCGCGGGCGAGGGGCGTGCCGCGGACGAGCGCCACGCTCAGCTCCTGGCGCGCGCGCAGGCCTGGCGCGCCTCGTCCTCGGAAGAAGCCCAGCGCGCGCTGGAGCTCGCCAGCCAGTTGGAGTTGCGCGAGGCGGAGCTCGACAAGGAGCAGACGCGCGGCCGCGAGCTGGACGAGCAGGTCTCCGCGGCGCGCCAACGGGCCGAGCTCGAGTCGATCGCTCTGCGCGACGCGCGCAACGAGTACCGCGAGCTGCGCAACCGCGCTGAGAAGCAGAACCAGGTCGTGCTCGGACATTTGCACGAGCGCACCGCGGCGCACAACACGACGCGTCACCTCGAGCAAGCCCGGCCGGCGCTGGCCGAACGCGCCGCTCGCGCTCGCACGCGCCTCGACGAAGGACGGCGCGAGGTGGAGGCGCTGCGCGCCGAGTTCGCTTCGGCCGAGCAGCGCGTCGGCGACGCCCAGAACGACCTGGTGCGCGCCGAGACGGCTGTGCGCGACGTCGGCGCGAGCCTCGCGCTGCTCGAGCGCGACGAGGGCGAGCGCCGCCAGGCGAAGGCCAAGCGCGAAGTCGAGCGCGCGCGCCTGCAGAGTCGCATCGACACCTTGAAGGACCTCGAGCACGAGCGCGCCAGCCTCGAGTCTGGCGCACGTGCGTTGCTCGAGAGCGTCAAGAAGGGCCAGGGCCCGTGCAGTCCGCAGCAGCTCGGGGGTTTGGTCGCCGACCACTTGCGCACGTCGACGCGTTTGGCGCGCGCTCTCGATGCGGCGCTCGGTCCGGCGGCGCTGGGCCTGGTGACGGCGGAGCCGGAGCTCGCCGCCAAGCTGGTGCGCTGGTTGGGCGACAAGAAGTCGGGCCAAGTGCGGCTGTATTTGCCCGCGGGGCTCGGGGCGCGCGCCGAGCGCGTTCGCGAGGGTCAGCTGGGCGAGTTGCCGCGCTTGTTGGACGAACTCGAGTGCAGCGAGGGATTCGCGCCGCTGGCGCGCCTGCTGGTGGGCGACGTCCTGGTCGTGGAGTCGATCGAGCAGGGCTTCGAGCTGGCGCGCGCCTTCCCCGAATGGCGCTTCGTCACCCCCGGTGGAGACTTGGTCAGTGCCGCGGGGATCTTCGGCGGGCACCGCGAGGTGACCCAGGGCGCCGTCGGGCGCCGTGCGTTCGCTGCCGAGCTCGCGCGCGAGCTGGAGAAGCTCAGCGAGGAGATCCGCGAGGACGGTCGCGAGCTCGAACGACTCGGCGCCGAGCGCAAGCGGGCCTTCGAGCTGCGCGCCCACGCCCAGGGCGAGCTCGAGCGTCACCGCCACCATTTGGGCGAGGTGCGCGCCCAGGGCCAGACGGCGCGCGCGCGCGTCGCGGACCTCGAGCGGAGCTTGGCGGTGCTCGAGCGCGAGGCCGACAACGTGCTCAAGGAGGAGGCGCGGCTGGAGAGCGAATTCGACGGCGCCAGCGAGCGCCTGCGGCAAGCGAACGAGGCCTTTGAGCGCGAGAACGCGGTGCTGTCCGCGCAGGAGGCGGAGCGCAAGGAGCTCGAGCTGCGCTTGGAGGACATGCAGCGCGATGAAGCGCGCGCCCAGGTCGAGTTGACGCGCGCCAACACCGAGCTCAACGCGCTGCGCAATCGCTCCCGTGACCTCGAGCGCGGCTGCGCCGAGGCCAAGGTCGAGCTCGAGCGCGCGCGGCGCTTGGCGCGCGAGAATTCCGAGGCGGCGGAAAGTGCCGTGCGCGACGCGGCCAACGTGCGCGCGGAGGGTGATCGCGTGCTGGTCGAGCGCGGCCACGCCGAGTCGCGGCACGAGGAGCTGCGCAGCGCCGAGCGCGCCGGTCGCGAGGCCGTGCAGACCTTCCGTCGGCGCGTCGACGCCGTCACGCGCGAGATCGAGTTGCTCTCGGGCGCGCTGGCCGAGCGCCGCCTCGAGGCGCAGAAGATCGAGCTCGCCGCGTCCGAGTACGCCGTGCGCGCGCAGGAGGATCTGGGACTGACCGAGATCCAACTGATGGAGGACTTCGAGCCCGAGACGGTGCTCGCGCTCCAGGGCGCGCTCGACGAGCTGGAGACCGAGGTGCACGAGCTCAAGCGCAAGCTGGACGCGATCGGACCGGTCAACACCGACGCCGTGGCCGAGCTGACCGAGTCGCAGGGGCGCTTCGACTTCCTGACCACCCAGCGCAAGGACCTGGACGAGTCGCGGCGCGCGCTGAGCGAGGCCTTGTCGCACCTCAACGACGAGTCGGTGCGGCTCTTCATGGAGACCTTCGAGGACGTGCGCGGGCACTTCCAGCTGCTCTTCCGCCAGCTCTTCGGCGGCGGCAAGGCCGACCTCGAGATGCAGCAGGGCGTCGACCCGCTGGAAGCAGGCATCGAGATCGTCGCACGCCCTCCGGGGCGCGAGATGTTGCCGATCGGGTTGCTCTCCGGCGGCCAGCGCACGATGACCGCGTTGGCGCTGCTGTTCGCCGTGTTTCGCGCGCGTCCCAGTCCCTTCTGCGTGCTCGACGAAGTCGACGCCGCGCTCGACGATGCCAATGTCGGGCGCTTCCTGGGCATGGTCGACGGCTTCCGCCAGAACTCGCAGTTCATCGTCGTCACGCACAACAAGGGCACGATGGCGGCCTGCGACCGGTTGTACGGGATCACCATGGAGACCAAGGGCGTGTCGACCTGGGTCTCGGTGCAATTCACCGACGTCGACCGCTTCGTGCCGGAGGCCACGGGCAACGCGGCCGAGGCCAGCAGGGCGCGCGGCGAGATGGCCGCGGATGGCGCGGACGGCGAGCGCGTGGTCGAGCTCACGCCGCAGCCGCGGGTCGTTCCGGCGCCCGAGCCCGACCTGGAGCTCGCGCCGGAAGCCAGCGGTGTTCCACAAACGGTGGACGAGTCCGCTTGAAAAGCCCCGGGGCGAGTGCCGTGCGCGAGCCCGCGCTGCCCGGCGCCGCCCCGACGCATGTTCCAAGCTGGGATCGATTGCGCGCCTGGCGCGCGGCTCGGTCGCGCTGCCCGGCCGATAAGATGGCGCCGTGACCGCCTCGCTCCACGCCTGGTTCGCCCTGACATGCGTGCTCCCCGTGGCGCTGCGCGTGGGTTCCCAGGAGCAGCAGCCAGCTCCGCCAGCCGAAACTCCCGCGGCGGGCGTGCCCGCGGTCGCGGCCCTGCCGGCGATCGAGCCGCGCTACCGCAGCAGCGCCGACGTGGCGCAGTGGCTCGACTTGTTGTGCGCAGCGGCGCCCGAGCGCGTGCAGCGCATCGAGCACGCGGGACTGCGCGACGCGCGGCTCGCGGGAGTGCAGATCGCGGCGCCCGGCCCGGTGCCCGCGGCGCGGCGCCCGACCGTGCTGTTGCTCGGAGGGCTCGACGGCAAGTCGCTCTCCGGCAGCGAAGCGGTGCTGGCCGCGGTGCGCGAGCTCGCCGAGGCGCCGAATCTGTCGCCCGCGCTGGCGATCGTGGCCATTCCGAGCGCGTCACCCGAGGCGCTCGACCGCTACTTCGAGCGTCAGGGAGGCGACGGCGGCAATGCGCGGCCGGTGGACGACGACGGCGATGGACGCGTCGACGAGGACGGCCCGCAGGACGTCGACGGCGATGGCTTCGTGCTGCAGATGCTGATCGAGGACCCCGCGGGGCCCTGGGTGCGCTGCGACGACGACCGCTTCCTGGCGCCCGCCGGCCCCGGCGACACGCCGCGCTTTCGGCTGTGTGACGAAGGGCTCGACGACGATGGCGACGGCCTGTTCAACGAGGACGGCCCCGGCGGAGTCGAGCTCGACCGCAATTTCCCGCTGCTGCGCGACGGCCGCGCTTTCGAGCCGCGCACGGGGACGCTTCCGCTCTCGGAGCCGGCAGCCCTGGCGCTGGCCGAGTTCGCGCTCGAACGCCGCGTCGTGTGCGCGCTGCTCTTCCAAGGCAACCACGGTGGCGTGGCGATTCCCGGAGCGACTGTCGCGCTCGACCCGTGGACCGCGGCGGACCGCGATCTCTACGAACGCTGGACGCGGCAGTTCGCCAGCTCCAGCGCGCGCTCGATCGAGGGCCCGCGCGCGCTGCGCGAGGTGCGCCCCCAGGCTTGCACCGGCGCTGCTCTCGATTGGTTCGCGGCGGTCGTCGGGGCCCTCAGCCTGGAAGTCGCTCCCTGGGGACCCAACGTGGCCGACGCGACGAACGCCAGTCCGCGCGATGCCGTGACGCGCAAGCCGGCGCCGCCCGCGCTGCGCCCGGTCAGCGCGCGCGATGCAGCGTGGCGCAGTTGGCTCGACAACGCATCCGGCGGCAAGGACTTCAAGCACTGGTCGCCCTACGGCCCGGAGAGCGGGCGGCAGATCCTGGTCGGCGGCTGGCGCCCGTGGACGATCGAGAATCCGCCACCGAGCGAGTTGCCGCGCGCGCTCAGCGGCGTGCCGAGCTTCGTGCGCGGAATGGTCGACGCGCTGCCCGAGCTCGAGCTCTCGGCGACTTCCGCGCGGCGCGGCCGCTTGGTCACGCTGCGCGCCAAGCTGCGCAACAACGGCGCGCTGCCCACCGCGCTCGCCGCGCCTTCGGCCGTGCGTCGCGCGCCGGGAGCGTGGATCGAGCTGACGCTCGGCGAGGGTGCGCAGCTCGAGGCCGGCGCGGCCAGGGTCGAGCTCGCGCGACTGGCGGCGGGAGAAGCCTCGCCCGAAGTGCAGTGGCTGATCGACGTTCCCGAGGGCGCGCGCGTGACGCTGGTCGCCGGCGCTCCCTGGTGTTTGGACACGTCGCGGGAGCTCGCTCCGTGAGGCGCGCTGTCGCGTGGACCTGCCTTGCCGCGCTCGCGTTGGCGGGCCGCGGGCGAGCGCAGGAGGTGGCACCGCAGCCGCTGGGCATCGACCTCACCTCCGAGGAGGCGGCGCGCTTCTTCTTCACGCACAAGAACCTGTCGAGCGCGCTGGGTGAGGTCTGGCGCACGCACGGCGACATCGTGCGGCTCGAGTCGATGGGCCGGAGCGCCGCGGGTTTCGAGCTGCACGTGGTCACCTTGGCGCGCCTGGGGGACGACGATCCCAGCGATCGGCCGGCGCTGCTGGTGGTCGGCGCGCTGGGGGCCGAGGACTTGTTCGGCACCGAGCTGGCGCTGGCCACGCTGCGGCGCGTGATGCTCGCCGCCGGCAAGGACCCGGAAGTCGACGAGATCCTCGACCACGCGGTGATCTACTTGGTTCCGTGCCTCGATGCCGAGCGCCGCGAGCGAGCCTTCGAGGACATCGGTGGGCATCCCGCGCGCAGCTCGCTCCGCGCCGTCGCTCTCGACCGCAATTTCCCGGTCGATTGGAATCCTCTGGTCCACTCCGATGCGGGCCCGTTTCCGCTGTCGGAGCGCGAGTCGCGAGCTCTCGCGCAGTTCTTGCTCGCTCGTCCGAATATCGCGGCCACGCAGAGCTTTCGTCTGGCGGGCCCGCGGCGCGCGCCGGCGGAACCCATCTGGCCCAGCGCGGATCGCGAGATCGCGCGGCGCATCGGCGGCGACTTGTTGATCGACGGCTTGGACGCGCTCGACGGAGCCGACGGCTCGTGGTTGCGCTTCGCCTACGCGCAGCAGGGCGCGTTGGTTTTTTCCGCGCCGGTGAGCTTCGCGCGCAACGCCGATTGGGCCTTGCCGCAGCTGATCGACCTCCCGCGCTTGGAGGAGGCGGCCGCGGCGACGACGTTGCGGCTCGCGCGCGGGTTGCCGCGGCTGCGCACGGAACTGGTCGGGCTGGCCAAGTTCGGCGAGGGCCAGTGGAAGATCGACATCGAGGTGGTCAACTCCGGGCGCATGCCGACAGCGAGCGCTCAAGCGCGTGCGCGACGGGCCTGCGCGGCCCCGAGGCTGGAACTCGAAGGGGCCGAGCTGCTCGGGCTCGCGCTCCTGGGCGCGGGCAATCCGACGCCGCTGGCCGCGGCTGGCCAAGTCGGCGAGCTGCCCGAAATCGCCGGTGAGGCGCGGCTCAAATTGCGCTTGTTCGTGTCGGGCACCCCTGACGCGAGCGTGTCGATCGCCGTGTCCGCGCCCCGCGCCGGGCGCGCGACCGCGACCGCCGTGCTGCGCTGAACAACGACGTCTCCGTTGCTTCGCGTGGCGCAAGAAGCACGCAGAACGTAGTCGTTTTCGCGTCCGGCGCGCCGGGGCCGACCAACGCGTTCTCCGTCTCGTTGCGCGTCGGCAATTCAGCTGCGGAGCAGCACGGCGTTGGGGTGCGGGCGCGTACCCGCGCTAGGAGTGCGTGGAGCACCGAAGGTGCGGCCCTCGGAACGTCGGACGCACAGTCGCCTGGAGGGCGCCGGGCGTCGAGACCGTGATGTTCCCACGGCTCACGAGGATCACTCGAACGCCGGGATCCGCGCTGCTCGCGTCGGCGCGGGTCACTTGGGCGCGAGCTTGGCCTCGATCGCGGGCAGCCCGAGCAGCACGATGCGTCCGGCGATTCCCAGGCTCTCCTGCGAGCAGTGCTCGAGCGTGTCCTGCGCCGAATGCCAATAGGAGTTGCCCGGGCCGTACTCGAAGTCGATCAAGTCGACGGCCGGTATTCCGATCTCGATGAACGACAGGTGGTCGTCGGCGATGCGCTCACGCGGACCGTCGACGTGCTTGGCCAAACCGTTCTTGCGCGCGGCCGCCGCGAAGGCTTCGTAGAGCCAGGGCGCCGAGTATTCGTCGCGGTGGATGCGCAGTTCCTTGTCACCGACCATGTCGAGCAACACCGCGGCCTTGACGCGCGACGAAACGCCGGACTTCACCAAACCCTCGGCGTGGCGCTTGGAGCCGTAGCGATTGTCGGGGTCTTGCCAGTGCGCGCGCACCGCCTCCTCGCCGTCGACGAACAGGAAGCGGTAACTCACGGACCGCGGAGCGTCGTCCTTCAGCACGCGCGCGAGCTCGAGCAACACCGCCGTGCTCGATCCGCCGTCGTTGGCGCCGACGAAGGGAAACTCCATGCGCTTGGTGTCGTAATGCGAGACGAGCAGCACCAGCGGGGCCTTGCTGGCGTCGCCGGTCGCCGGCAGATCCGCGTACACGTTGCAGAACGACAGCGCGCCGACAGGTGTCGCTTGCTCGAACGCCTCGCGCACCGGGGTCAGGCCCGCGGCGCTGAGCTGGGTCTCGAGGTAGGCGCGCGTGCGCTCGGCTTCGGGCGTGCCCGCCGGTCGCGGTCCGATCTGCACCTGCGCCTCGAGGTGCTTCCACGCTCGCGCGGCATCGAAGGTCGGACCGGCGAGGCTGGGCGTCGCGCTCGAGGTCGGACCGGGACAGCCCGCGAGGACGGCGAGCGGAGTCGAGCAACCCAGCACGGCGAGTGCGCGACGGATCCGATCACGGTGGACGAGCATGCCGCAGAGCGTAGCTCTGGCGGGCGCGCGCGCAAAACGCAGCGCTTCACTTCCAGCTTCCGGGATGCGGGCTAGGAACGCCGCCGGAGCGCAGCTGGAGACGGTGTGACCGCACCCCGGGCCATCCGCGGTGGATGCACTCGCGAGCAGGGCGAGGCGCGTCCGCGCGGGGCGCGCCGCGGAGCCACAAGCTTCGCGCACGTTTTTCCGATGGAACGGGCCTGGGTCGCCTCGGACGCCGCGCGCATCCCACGTCGACCGCCGGAGAACCGCCCATGACCGAGCCCCAACGCTCCCTGTTCGAACTCGCCACATCGAGCCACGACCGCGAGGCCTACCGCGCGTTGGCCTGGGAAGGGAGCTTCCGCGACTACTTGTCCTTGCTCGAGGAGCGACCGTGGATCGCTCGCAACGCCTTCCAGCGGCTGCTCGACATGCTCGAGTCGCACGGATCCGAGCCCAGTCGCGCTGCGCGTGGCCGGCGCTGGAAGTTGTTCGACGATCCGTTCGGCCGCGGGCGCGACGCGGTCTACGGGCTGGATGGTCCGCTCGATGCGTTGGTGCAGACGCTGCGCGCTGGCGCGCGCGGCTTCGGTCCGGAACGGCGCGTGATCCTGCTCCACGGCCCCGTCGGTTCTTCGAAGAGCACCATCGTGCGTCTGCTCAAGCGCGGACTGGAACACTACACGCAGAGCGACGCGGGCGCGCTGTACACCTTCGCTTGGCAGGTCGACGGCGAGACCATCGACTCGCCGATGCACCAGGAGCCGCTGTTGCTCGTGCCCAAGGAGGCGCGCGGCGAGATCGAGAAGCGCCTCAACAAGAAACTGCGGCGCGACTACCGCATCAGGATCGAGGGCGAGCTCGATCCCGTCAGTCGCCTGTGGTTCGCGACGCTGATGGAGCGCTACGACGGCGACTGGTCGAAGGTCGTCGAGCACGTGCGCGTGCGCCGACTGCTGCTCAGCGAGGAAGACCGCATCGGCATCGGCACCTTTCAGCCCAAGGACGAGAAGAACCAGGACTCGACCGAGCTCACCGGCGACGTCAACTACCGCAAGATCGCCGAGTACGGCTCGGACAGCGACCCGCGCGCCTTCAACTTCGACGGCGAGTTCAACGTCGCCAACCGCGGACTGCTCGAGTTCATCGAGGTGCTCAAGCTCGACGTGGCCTTCCTGTACGACCTCCTGGGCGCGACGCAGGAGCACTCGATCAAGCCCAAGAAGTTCGCGCAGACCTCGATCGACGAAGTGATCATCGGCCACACCAACGAACCCGAGTACAAGAAGCTCGCGGCCAACGAGCTGATGGAGGCCTTCCGCGATCGCACGATCAAGATCGACATTCCCTACAACCTGGCCGTTTCCGACGAGGTGCAAATCTATCTGCGCCAGTTCTCGGCCGAACGCTTGCCGGGCCGCGGGATCGCGCCGCACACGCTCGAGATGGCGGCGCTGTGGAGCGTGATGACACGCCTCGAGGAGCCGACGCACCAGAGCTTGAGCCTGCTCCAGAAGGCGCGCCTGTACGACGGCAAGGACGTGCAGGGCTTCGGGCCCGAGCACGTGCTCGAGATGAAGCGTGCCGCGACGCGCGAGGGCATGCTCGGCATCTCGCCGCGCTACGTGCAAGACCGCATCGCCGCGACGCTGGTCAGCGAGAAGCCGACCGTCACCGCGCTGGACGTGCTGGCGAGCCTGGAGGAGGGCCTGATGCACCACAGCCTGGTGTCCAACGAGGAGACGCGCCGGCGCTACGTGCAGCTCGTCTCCACGGTGCGCGAGGAATTCGAGGAGATCCTCAAGCGCGAGGTGCAGTCCGCGATCAGCTCCGACCGCGAGACGCTCGATCGCTTGTGCGCCAAGTACATCGACAACGTACGCGCCTACACGACGCGCGAGAAAGTGCTGGATGCCACGGGCAAGCCGAGCGATCCCGACGAGCGCCTGATGCGCTCGGTCGAGGACAAGGTCGACATCCCCGAGGCCCGCAAGGACGACTTCCGCATCGAGCTGATGAACTTCGTCAGCGAGGTGCACCGCGAAGGCAAGACCTTCGACTGGCGCGCGAACAAGCGACTCTCGCGGGCGATCGAGCTGAAGCTGTTCGAAGATCGGCGCGACTCGATCCAACTCGTCAGCACCGTCTCGAGCGTCGTCGACCCCGACACCCAGGAGAAGATCGGCGTGATCCGCGATCGCTTGATGCGCCAGTTCGGGTACGACCAAGTCGCGGCGGACGAGGTCCTGCAGCACGTTGCCGGGCTGTTCGCGCGCGGCGCAGCCAAGCAAGAGGGGCTCGAGGCCGCCTAGCGGAGCGTGCAGGGATGTTCCGTATCGAGGCCGACCGCGCGCGCTTCCGCGAGATCGTCCGGGGTCGCATCCGCAGCGACCTCAAGAAGTACCTCTCGACCGCGGAGCTGATCGCCAAGCACGGCGAGCGCGCGGTCAGCGTGCCGGTGCCTCAGATCGAGCTGCCGCACTTCCAGTTCGGCGAGAACCAGAAGGGCGGCGTCGGCCAAGGCCCCGGACAGAAGGGCGAGGCGCTCGACGAAGGCGGGCAAGGCGAAGAGGGGGTCGGCGCGGCCGGAGACAGCGAGGGTCGACACATCCTCGAGGTCGAGGTCGAGCTGGCCGAGCTGGCCGAGATGCTCGGGCGCGAGCTGGAGTTGCCGCGGATCCAGCCGCGTGGCAAGCGCGAGATCCAATCCGACGGCGGCCGCTACAGCGGCATCCGCAACAGCGGGCCCGACTCGCTGCGCCACTTCCGGCGCACCTATCGTCAGGCGCTCAAGCGCACGATCGCGGCCGGCGAGTGGGACCCACAGCACCCGCGCGTGGTGCCCGAGCGCGACGACTTCCGCTTCCGCGCTCGCCGCTCCCAGCCCGTGCCCGACAGCTCGGCGGTGATCTTCCACATGATGGACGTCTCGGGCTCGATGGGCCGCGAGCAGAAGGAGATCGTGCGCATCGAGGCCTTCTGGATCGACACCTGGTTGCGCAGCCAGTACCAGAACATCGAGGTGGTCTACATCGTGCACGACGCGCTGGCCAAGCAAGTCGACCACGACGCCTTCTTCCATCTGCGCGAGTCCGGCGGCACCAAGATCAGCTCGGCCTACGAGCTGTGCCTCAAGCTGATCCAAGAGCACTTCCGGCCCGAGGACTGGAACATCTATCCGTTCCACTATTCCGACGGCGACAACTGGTCGGCGCGCGACACCGAGCGCTGCATCACTCTGCTGCGCGACGAGATCCTGCCGCGTGTGAATCAGTTCTGCTACGGCCAGGTCAAGAGCGCCTACGGCTCGGGGCAGTTCAAGAAGGACCTCGACGACGCGCTCGGCAGCGACGAGCGCGTCGTGACTTCCAGCGTCGCCGAGCGCGGCGACATCGCCCAGGCGATCCGCGCGTTCCTCGGGAAGGGGCGCTGAGCGTGAGCCTCGCGCGCCGCAACTCCGGCGAGCTCGCGCCGCACTTGCGCCACTGGGCGGAGCGCATCGAGCACGTCGCGCGCGCGGTCAAGCTCGACTTCTTCCCGCTCGACTTCCAGCTGCTCGACGCCGCCGACGTCAACGGCATCGCAGCCTATGGCGGCTTCCCGGTGCGCTATCCCTCGTGGCGCTTCGGGATGGAATTCGAGCGCCTGGACAAGAGCTACACCTGGGGTCTCTCGAAGATCTACGAGCTGGTGATCAACAACGACCCCGTCGTCGCCTACCTCGTGCGCTCGAACTCCGACTCCGAGCAGAAGCTGGTGATGGCCCACGTCTGCGGCCACGCCGACTTCTTCAAGCACAACTGTTGGTTCGCGGCGACCGACCGCCACATGCTCGACACGATGGCGACGCACGCCACCAAGATCCGGCGCTCGACCGATCGCTTCGGCCTCGAGACCGTCGAGCGCTTCCTGGACCTGGCGTTGTCGGTCGAGAACCTGCTCGATCCGTACCTTCCGCTGCGAGCCCACCTGCGGCGCACGCGCGAGCCCGATCCCGATCTCCCGCGCGTCACGCGCACCGCCGCGCCGACCTACGACATCGTCGGGTTCCTGGTCGAGAACGCGCCGCTCGAAGCGTGGCAGCGCGAGATCCTGGCCTTGGTGCGAGCCGAGGCCTACTACTTCCAGCCGCAGCGCATGACGCGCATCATGAACGAGGGTTGGGCCTCGTTCTGGCACAGCCGCATCCTCACCGGGGGCGTGCTCGACGCCTCGGAGATCGTCGACTTCGCCGACTGTCACAGCGGCGCGACGCTGCAGTCGCCCGGCCGCGTCAATCCGTACAAGCTCGGGATCGAGCTGTGGCGCTACGCCGAGGAGCGCGGCGAGGACATCTTCCGCCTGCGTCGCATCCACAACGACGCCTCGCTGCTCGACGAGCTGATCGACGAGGGCTTCGTCGCGCGCGAGCAGCTCTTCGTGTTCGGCCGCAACACCCGCTCGGGCAAGAACGAAGTGCAGGATCGCGACTGGCGCAAGGTCAAGACGCGCTTGCTCGCCGACCTGGCCTGGGGCGGGCTCCCGCAGATCGAGCTCGTGGAGGTCGACTCCGACCGCGAGTTGGTGCTCGCGCACCATCACGACGGACGCGACCTGCAGCTCGCCAAGGCGGCCGACACCTTGGTGCGGCTCGAGGCGCTGTGGAAGGCGCCGGTGCGGCTCGAGACACTCGAGGATGGCCAGCCCAAGCGACTGCGCTGCGAGCGCGGCGAAGTGCGGGTCGAGGAGCTGGCCAAGCCCGCGGACAAGCCCGCGCAGCCGTCGTGACCGCTGGCGGCTCGCGCCTTGGCGCGCGTGAGCCATGCCGTGCCCGCTGCTATCCTCGGCCTTCGATGCGCAACGCCTTGGCTTTGGTGGCACTGACGCTGGCCGCGCTCGCGCTGCGGATGTGGGGGATCGACCATTGTGTGCCGCACTACAAAGAGGCGGACGCGCACATGGCGTTGCACGTCGAGTTGATCCGCCAGGGTGCGACCGAACCCGACAAGCAGCACAACGACGCGCAGTATCCCATCGTGCTACCCGGAGCACTCTCGCTCTTGCCCGACACGCAGGCCGACCCGGGAAGCGCTGCAACCCTGGAAGAGCACCTGGCCGCGGCGGCGCACGTTTACGTCGAAACACGCGTGGAGATCGCCGTGTTGGGTGTGCTCGCGATCCCGCTGACCTTCCTGCTCGCGCGACGCTTCCTCGCGCACGGCTGGTCGCTGTTCGCGGCAGCGCTGGTCGCCACGAGTTTCTTGCACCAGTTCTTCGCGCAGCAAGCGCGGCCTCACGCGGCAGCGGCGAGCGTGTTCTTGCTCGCGGTGCTGGCTGCGATGCGACTCGCGCGTCGGCCGAACGCCTGGAATCACCTGCTCGCGCTGGCGGCCGCGGCGCTTTCGATCGGGACCCTGCAGAGCGGATTGGCGACGCTCCTTCCGCTGGCGGTGGCGTCGTGGCTGGGCACGATCCGCGTGGTGCACGAGCCGGCGCCCAAGCTCGCGCTGCGCCTGGCGAGCCCGCTGTTCGCGCTGCCCTTGATCGCGTTGGCGTCTTTCGCCGTGTTCTATCCGTACTTGCGCTACGAAGGCACCGAGGCGGCCTACGCCTCACCCGTGGTCGACGGCACGACTCTGGTGTGGGGCGATCACCGACTCGACCTGCACGATTGGAAGGGCCAGGGGTTCGTCACCCTGGCGCGCACGCTGTGGTTCTACGAGCCCGTGTTGCTCGGGCTGCTCGTGCTCGCGGGCGCGGCGCTCGCCGCACGCAAGCTCGCGATCTACCGGCCCCTCGAGCGCTGGACGGACTTCTGGGTCGCGGCCGCGTTCGTGTTGCCTTACCTGATCGCCGTTGGCCTGTTCCGCAACACCTTCGAGCGCTTCCTGCTGCCGCTCTTGCCGTATCTCGCGGTGTGCGCGGCGTGGGGCTTGAGCTTCTGGAGCGAGAAGCTCACGCGCGTCCCGCGCGCTGTGTCCGCCGTCGCCGCGGCGGCAACACTCGCGCTGCCGACGTTCGCTTGCGCGCGACTGGCCTGGTTGCGCAGCCGCGACGACACGCTGGAACGTGCCGCTCAGTGGTTCTCCCACCAGAGCGACGCCACGCGGACGCCGATCTACGTCATTCCGTTCTTCGATCTGCCGCTGGCACGATCCGCGGAGAGCCTGCAACCCGGCGACAAGCGACCCGCGGCGATCTTGTCGCGATGGTCGGTCTACCAGAAGCGCCGCGGTCCGCAGGCGCTGCCCGAGCCGCGCTTCGACCTGCGCTACTTGGTTCCGCGCCCCGATCTGGGGTTTCCTTGGCCGAAGGCCGAGGCCGATCCGGCCGGCTACCTGCGCGCGCTCGGACCTGGGTACTTCGTGCTCGACATGTCGCGGCAGCCGACCAATCTCGGCCTCGATCGCGTGCGCGAGAGCGTGCGCCAACTCGGAACGCTGGTGCATCGCGAAGCGCCCGAAGCGGACGGAGCGACGCGCGAGTTCGGATTTCCATTCGAGGACGAACTGGTTCCCGACTGGCCCAACGTCCTCGCGCGCGCGCTGCGCATCGAAGCCGTCGGGCCGGTGGTCGAGATCTACCGCGTGCGCTAGCCGCTGAGCGGAGAGCGCTGCGCGCGTTCCGACCGCGGACGCTAGCGGCCGGCGCGGACCAGGTTCGGCTCCGTGTGGCTCTTCGACTGCGCCGGGGGCGCCTGGGAGTCGCCTTCGAGCGGCGCGAAGCGGCCCTGGAAGAAGCGCAGCATCGGCGGCTCGTACACGAAGCGCAGCCCACGGATCGTGTGGCGCCGCTCGTAGAGCCGGATGATGCCGTCGGCCACGGCGCGCATGTGATCGTTGGTGTACACACGGCGCGGGATGGTCAGGCGCACGAGCTCCAGCTTCGGCCGGTAGTTGTGGCCGGTCTTCGGGTCGCGCCCCTTGGAGACGTTGCCGCGCTCCATCACACGCACGCCGGTCTCGAGGAAGATCTGCGCGGCGAGCATCTGCGCCGGGTATTCGTCCTGGTCGATGTGGGGCAGGAAGCGCTTGACGTCGATGAAAATCGCGTGCGTGCCCGGAGGCATCACGATCGGCACGCCGGCCTCCATCAGACGCGAGGCGAGATAAGCCGACTGCTCGACGCGTGTACGGATGTAACGGTCGTCGAGCATCTCGTGCACGCCGCGCGCCATCGCCGCCAAGTCCGCGGCCGGCAATCCACCGTCGTGTACGCCGCCCTCGAACACGCGCAGCAAGTCCTCGCAGCGTCGCGCCCACTCGGCGTTGTCCTTGAAGGCCAGCACGCCGCCCATGTTGATCAGGAAGTCCTTCTTGCCGGAGACGGTCGCACCGTCGCCGTAGAGCATCATCTCGCGCAGGATGTCCTTGACCTTGGTCTTGGCGTAGCGCGGATCGCGCTTTTGGATCATGTAGGCGTTCTCGGCCGCGCGCGTGGCGTCGAAGAACACCGGGATGCGCCGAGTCGAGCAGTAGGCGTAGACATCCTTCATGTTCTGCATCGACACCGGTTGGCCTCCGGCCATGTTGACCGTGTGCTCGAACGAGATGTAGGCGATCTTGCTCGGGCCGTGCTCGCGCACGCAGCGCTCGAGCTTGTCCAAGTCGATGTCGCCCTTCCACGGATAGTCGCTCGCGGGATCGTGGGCGGCGTCGACGATGACGTCGACGAACACGCCACCGGCGAGCTCTTGGTGGAGCTTGGTGGTGGTGAAGTACATGTTGCCCGGCACGAGCTGACCGGGCTTGATCATCGCCTGGCTGAGGATGTGCTCCGCGGCGCGGCCTTGGTGGGTGGGGATGATGTGCTCGTAGCCGTAGATGTCGCGCAGCGCGGCCACGAAGTCGTGGTAGGCCTCGCTGGTGCCGGGCGTCGAGCGCGCCGCGGAATAGGCGGCCCACTGCTCGGTGCTCATGGCCGAGGTGCCCGAATCCGTGAGCAAGTCGATCGCGACCTGCGCCGACGGCAGCAGGAACGTGTTGTAGCCCGCGTCGCGGATCAGGCGCTCGCGCTCCTCGCGCGTCGTCTCCGCGATGCGCTCGATGGTGTGGATGGTGAACGGGAAGCAGTCGAACTCGTAGGGCTCGAGATCGGAGAACACGGCGCGGAAGCGCAGCTCGTCGTGCCACTTCGAGCTGCCTTGCACTTCGAGCGGCGCCACCTTGGAGCGCTGGCGGTGGAGCTGGATGATCGCGTCGGCGACTTGCGCGAGTTGCCAGTTGGTCATCGCCAGGCGTGGGATCTGCACGGGCACGAAGTCGTCGCGCCCGACGAGACCGCTGACCAGCGCGCGCACACCGCAGGTCTGGTAGAGCGCGGCGGCGAGGGCGTGCTGCGCGTGTTCGCGCACGTGCGGCAGGAACACACTGGCGACGAGGTAGGCTCCGTCGCAACCCTCCTCGAGCGGTACACCGGCCTTGCGCAGGCGCTCGTTGAACAGCTGGGTCTGGTGCATGACCCACTCGACCTCGGACTCGTCGCACATCTCGTCGAGACCGCGCGCGAGTACCTCCATGGTGCGCCCCGACATGCCGCCGTAGGTGTGCAGGCCTTCGTAGACCACGACCTCGTTGATGAAGTGCTCGTGGTCGGCGGGGTTGTCGGTCGACAGCAAGCCGCCGGTGTTGCACTTGGGATCTTGCGCGCCGTCGAGCTGCAGGATGTGCGAGGTCTTGACCAGCTGGCGCACGATGTCGGCGATGCGCCGCGTGTCTTGACCGGGCTCGTGGCGCCGGATGAACCAGGCGTTCTCGATGATCCGCGAGCCGTCGAGCACCAAGCGCACGCCGCGCTTCTCGGCCATGGCGCGCACGCTCGCCAGGTTGGCCAAGCTCACCGGATGGCGACCGTCGGCGAACAGGTGGATGCTGATCGCGCTGACGTCGTCGTTGGCCAGCTCGCGCGCCAGGGCGTCGAGGTCGACGTTGCCGGTGAACAACTCGTCGCGCTTGGTGCGCACGTCGCGCACCTGGATCCCGCGTGGCGACAGGATGTCGATGCGGCCGCGCGCGTTGCTGGGCAAGCGGCTGCCCTGCTTGGAGAGCGTCGCGGCCAGCAGCTTGACCGAACCCAGCACGTTGTGGGTCGGACACACGTAGGTGTGGCCGAGCACGCGCTGCACGCTCTTCAGGAGCGTCTCGAAGTTGCGCGCGCCCGCGTAGGCCTCGTCTCCGATCAGCTCGCCCGACAACTGCTCTTGGCTGTAGGCGCTCGTGCCCAGCGACGCCATGTCGAACGTGATCTGCGAGGGCGTCAGGTTGAAGACGTTGAAGTGCGCCTCCATCAGCAGTCGCTTGCGCTCGTCGAGCGTGGGAAACGCGACCGGGCGCACCGTCTTGATCTTGTGGGGTTCGTGGATCGGCGTCGTGGTGTTCATCGACAGGTTCCTCTCGTCGGGGCGCTCGCTGGGAGCACCGCGGTGCCGCGCCGCTCGGGCTTCCGAAGCCTTCGGATGCACAGCGCGAGGGGCGCGCGTTTGAGCTGCACCGTACCACCGCAGGCGCGCCGCGCCGATCGAACGAGGCTCCGCAGAAGAGCGCACTCCTGCCGCGCGGGTTGCGCAAGCAGCGCGCGTCGTGGAGCGCCGCGCGGCCGCGTCACGCGCGGCGGCAGCGGATCGCGTACTCGACCACCTCGGGGTGCTCGAGATCGCTGGTGATCACCTCGCCGCGCTGGACTTCGTCCAGGTACGCGCTCATGCGCGGCAGCAGCGGGAGCTTGAAGGGACGCGAGAGGCGCGCGGGATAGTGACCGAACACCGACTTGTAGACGAAGGACATCAACGCCGGCGGCAGCCACAGCTCGGCGAGCCGGTTGCCGCGCGCGCAGCCCAAGCCGCGGATCTCGATCTCGAAGCCCAAGCCCTTGAGCAGGTGCGACCAAACCCACGCGGGGTACAGGTGATGGTGCTGGTAGAAGCCGTCCCACATGCCGCCGTAGGTCCCAGCCGCCCGCGAGCCGAGCGCGCGCAGCGCGCGCTTGACGACGAAGGTGTCGCTCCAGCGAGGCGCGGGCACGAACAGCCACAGCTCGCCCTTGGGAGCCAGGTAGCGCTTGATGTTCTCGAGCGCGACCTCGAGCTTGGGCACATGCTCGAGCGAGCAGTTGGCGATCACGGTCTCGAAGGCACCCAGGCGATCGTCGAGCGCGCGCTCCTTGCCGTCGTGCGAGATGTCGAAGGCGTGCACTTCGCCGCCCAGGGGCGAGAGCCGCAGCGACGCCAGCCGCAGCTCGCTCTCGCTGATGTCGACGCCGACCAAGCCGCGCACGCCGCTGGAGCGCCCGGAGGTGAGATCGCGCGTCAGCACTTCCCAGAACAAGCCGTCGCCGCAGCCGATGTCGAGCAGCGGCGTCGGGAGCCTCCCGGCCTCGGCCAGCGCGCGCATGCGCATGATCTCGCGCACCGCGAGCGACACCGGCAGGTAGTGCAGCAGCGCACGAAACGTGGCGCGCGCGTCGAGCTTGCAGAACGACACGTCGAGGCTCGTGGCCGAGACGGCGCCGGATTCGGCCGGCGAGCGGGGTTGCGGGGGCTGCACGTGAACCGGGAAGGCTAGCACGAGCATGCAGCGGATCGAAACGCCGCGGCGCGCCGCGCAATGCCGGCGGAGCTCGCCGACGTGAAGGAGTTTCTCGCCCAGGGGTTGGGCCGAGCGCCGCGCGGACGCTACACCGGCGGCATGCGATTCCCCGCGCTGGTGTTGCTGTTCAGTGCCGCGTGTGCCGTGCTGCCCGAGGGCTCGCCGACGCTGGTGAGAGCCGTCGACGCGCCGCCCGCGAGCGCCGACTCGCGTCCGTGGTATCCGTCCAACCGAGCACCGCTCGCGCCCAGCGCCTTCGTCAAGTTGCCGCTGGGCGCGATCGAGCCGCGCGGTTGGCTGCGCCGTCAGCTCGAATTGCAGAACTCGGGATTTCACGGCCACCTGGGCGAGATTTCGAGCTTCCTGCGCAAGCCCGGCAATGCCTGGCTCTGTCCCACGGGCCAGGGCGACCACGGTTGGGAGGAAGTGCCCTACTGGCTCAAGGGCTTCGGCGATTGCGCCTATCTGCTCGGCGACCGCGAGCACATCGAGGAAGCGCGCGTGTGGATCGAGGCCGCGCTCGCCAGCCAGCGCGCCGACGGTTACTTCGGACCTCGCGGCAACGGCGCGCAGGCGACCGTGGCCTCGACCGAGGGCGCGTGGGACCTGTGGCCCAACATGCCGATGCTCGACGCGCTGCGCAGTTGGCACGAGTTCTCCGGCGACGCGCGCGTGTTGCCTTTCATGGCGCGCTACTTCCGCTTCGAGCTCGCCTTGCCGGACGCGGACTTCGTTCCGCCCTACTGGCAGCACCTGCGCGCCTACGACAACTTGTGGAGCGTCTACTGGCTGTTCAACCGCACCGACGACGCCGAGCTGCGACGCGATCTGCTCGCACTGGCCGAGAAGATCGAGCGTTGCGCGGCGCGCTGGGAAGACGGCGTGATCGACTGGCACAACGTCAACGTGTTGCAGGGCTTCGGCGGTCCGACATTCTTCGCGATGCAGTCGGGAGTTGCGCGGCACGCCAGCGCAGCCGAGCGCAACTATCGCGAATTCCGCGCGGCCTACGGGCAAGTCCCGGGCGGCTTGTTCGGCTCCGACGAGGTCGCGCGGCCAGGCGCGACCGATCCGCGGCAAGCCGTCGAGACCTGCGGCATGGTCGAGTTCATGTTCAGTTGCGAGCGGCTCGCGCTGGCCACGGGCGACTTGACCTGGGTCGAGCGCTGCGAGGAGGTGGCTTTCAATCAACTGCCGTCGGCCTTGACTGCCGACATGCGCGCCCTGCGCTACTTGAGCGCGCCCAACATGGCGACGAGCGACCGCACTTCGCACGCGCCGGGGCTGATGAATGGCGGCCCGATGTACTGCTTCGATCCGCACGACCACCGCTGCTGCCAACACAACTTCGGCCACGGCTGGCCGTACCTCGCCCAGAACTTGTGGACCGCGACCGCCGACCGCGGGCTGTGCTTGATGGTTCCGCTCGAGAGCAAGGTGGCCGCGCTCGTCGGCGAGCAAGGCGCGCGGGTCGAGATCGAATGCCGCGGGGAGTATCCACTGCGACCAGCGGTCTCGCTGCGCCTCGCGTTGGACGCGCCGTTGCGTTTTCCGCTCTACGTGCGCGTTCCGTCGTGGAGCGACGTCACGCGGGTCGCGCTCAATGGCGAGCGGCTGGGCGAGAGCTCGCCGGCCGCCGGCCGCGCGCTGCGCATCGAGCGCGAGTGGCGCGACGGTGACACGCTCGAGATCGACTACCTCACGGACGCGGCCAAGCCCGTGGTCAAGCGCTGGCCGGGGAACAAGGACTTCGCCTCCGTCGAGTGGGGACCGCTGACCTACGCGCTCGAGATCGCGAGCGAGACGCGGCGCTCCGGCGGCAGCGACGCCTGGCCGGCCTTCGAGATCGTGCCGAGCGGCCCGTGGAACTACGCGCTGGCGCTGGAGGACCCGAGCATCGAGGTCGTCGCGCGCGACGCGGAATTCAGTGACTTCGCTTGGAGTGCGGAGCAGATGCCGCACGAGTTGCGCATGCGGGCGCGGATCGCGCCGGGGTGGACGCTCGATCGGCATGGCCTGGTCGCGCCGCTGGTCCAAAGCCCGGTGCGCGCGCTCGAGCAGTCGAGCGAGATCACGCTGATCCCGATGGGCGCTGCGCGGATCCGCATCACGGCGTTCCCCGTCGCGGGCGCCGGCGTCGACGTGCACGACTGGCCTCCGGCACCGGTCGCGCCACATCCGCGGTGGAGCGTGAGTGCCTCGCACACGTTCGTGAACGACACCGCCGACGCGTGCTTCGACGGCGTCGAGCCCGAGAGTTCCGCCGATGCTTCGCTGGCGCGCCACACTTTCTGGCCGCACACCGGCGGCGCGGAGTGGATCCAGTACGAGTTCGGCGCCGAGATCGAGGTGCGGGGGAGCGATGTGTACTGGTTCGACGACACCGGCCACGGGCGCTGCGCGACACCCGAGCGCTGGAGCCTCTCCTACCGCGACGCGAGCGGTGACTGGCACGCGCTGGTCGACGCGACCTACGCGTCACCCGAGCGCGATCGCTGGTGCGCGGCGAGCTTCTCGGCCGTGCGCGCCACGGCCCTGCGCCTGGACGTGACGCTGCGGCCCGAGCACTCCGCCGGCGTGCTCGAGTGGCGCGTCGACAGCGATCCGCGCTGACCCGCGGACGCCGCGCTCAAGCGCGCTGGGCGACCCCGAGCTTCTCGAGGATGCGCTCCATCAAGCACCAGTGCGTCACGCTGGACTGGAGCAGGTTCAGCCCGACGAACGCGGTGAAGAGATAGGCGTAGGGCGTGACCCAGTACCCCAGGGCGAGGGAGACGAGCACGAACGTGCCGGCGATGCCACGGATCCAGTAGTGCATGTGTGGAGGGCAGGTGAGCGCTGGAGCTTCGTTGGAGCGCCGGTGGTCTGGGACCTGCGCCGGCCGCGTGCGCCTCGAACAAGGGCGCAGAAACGGCCGGCGAATGGTCGGTGGCGAGTCGCGCGTTCGCAAGCGGGGAATCCCATTCTTCGCAAGTCGCCCCATGTCCGCTCGCGCGCGCCTCGCCGATCTTTTTCAACGTGCGCAAGCTGACCCCGAAACGCCGCTCGTTCCGCCACCTGCTGGGCAAGGACCTGGCGAATCGTCTCGACACCCATCCGGACAGCGCCTGCGGCCTGTGGCCGGACCTGACCATCGGGTACGTCAACCCGGCCTGGGAGCAGTTCGCGCGCGAGAACGGCGGGGACTCGATCCACGCGCGGTGGAGCGTCGGCGCGAGCTTCGTGGACGCGATCGGGGCACCGCTGCGACAGCACTTCGAGCAGCGGCTGCACGACTGCTTCGACATCGGCAGCGAGTGGTGCAGCGAGTACGAGTGCTCGAGCCCGAGTGTCTACCGGGCGTTCCGCATGGACGTTCGAACGCTCCACGATGGCGCTGGGCTCTTGATCGTCAACACCTGCGTCGACCAGCACCCGCACGACCGTTCGCTGGTGCGCATGCGGCCCGACCCCAAGCTGTACCTCGACCACCACGGACTGATGCACCAATGCGTGCACTGCCGCCGCGTGCGCCGCGTGGGGCCGCGCGAGACGTGGGACTGGGTACCCGAGTGGGTCTCGCACGTGCCCGACAACGCCAGCGGCGGGCTTTGCCCGCGCTGCTTGTCCGAGCGCTATCCGGACCTCAATCGCCACCTGGCCTGAGCGCGGGGCAAGCGCGGCGCAGCTCGAGCGCTCGAGTCCGCGCAACACACGCGCGCGCAGCCGCTGCCCAGTTCGCGGTTGCGGCTGGGTTTCGAAGCGCTCGGGAGCCTATCGTGGCGCGAACGCCCGTGGCTCGCACCCTCGCACTTCTCGGCGTGGGGACATCGATGGTCCTCGCGGCCGTGTTCGTCGACCCGACGCGGCTCGTTCCATCGTTGGCGCAGAGCTGGTTCTTCAACGCCGTGCGCATCGACGAGTTGCGCGTGGCGGCATTCGTTCTTGGCGCCCTGCTGGTAGTCGCACCGCTGGTGCGGCGCGTGCTGGCGCGACCGGAGGCCTCGGCGCTCGCGACCCCGGCGAGCACGACCCGCTCCTGGCACGTCGAGGCCCTCGCGCTCGCAGCGCTCGCCGCATGCGCGACGTTCGTCGCCTGGCGAGACGATCCACTGACCAAGGACACGAAGTTCTACCTCGGAGAAGCGCTCGACATTGCACGCCAGGGCGGCGTTCCCGACCTGCTGAGACGCTGTTTCGACGGCACGTGGAGCGAGGACAACCGTCACCCGCTGTATCTGGCGCTGATCGCGCCGTGGGCCGAGGAATCCGGCCGCGCACTGCTCGCTGCGCGCGCTGTGTCGTTCGCGGGCGCGGCGCTCACGCTGTGGCTCACGCTGCGCATGTGTCGCCGTCGAGGTGGTCTGCCGGCCGCCGGCGCAGCAGCGGTAGTGCTGACGACCAATGCCTGCTTCCTCGAGCACTCGGTGAGCGTGGCCTGCGAGAGCTGGTGGTCCGCGTGCGCGGTCGCGGCCTTCGACAACGCCACGCGCGAGGATCTCCGCCGGCCCGCGCTGCGCTGGCTGTCCGTGGGAGTGCTGCTCGGTCTGGCGTTCCTCACCAAGGGCACGGGTGTGCTGCTGGCGATCGGGTTCGGGCTGTGGGTCGCGTTCGACCAACGTCGCTCGGCGTGGCGCGCGCTGGCGGGCCTCGCGCTCGGGTTCGTGGCGGGAGCTGCGCCCCTGCTCGTGCGCAATCAGCTGCGCTTTGGGGACGCGCTGTGGAACGTCAACTCAAGACGCGCGTTCTGGCTGGACTCGTGGGAGCAGTTCTTCGACCCGCGCGCGCTCGAGGCCGCGAGCGCGGCTCACTACCTCGAGACCCACACGGTCGCGGAGATGCTCGCGCGACTCGCGCGCGGGGCGCTCAAGGTCTCCGTCCACGTGCTCGAGTCGTGTGCGCCGCGCGCGCCGCTCGGAGCGCTCGCGATGGCGGTGCTCGCAGCGCTCGTGGTGGGTGTGGTCCGCATGCGCGACGAGCGCCAGCGGAGCCTGCTCGCGATCCTGGGAGGCCTGTGGTTCGCGAGCTTCTCGTGGTACGCGCAAGTCGCATCCGATCCGCGCTTCGTCGCTGTGCTCCTGCCGTTGGCCATGCCGGGGCTCGCCACCTGGACTGCGCGCATGCGCTGGCCGCTTTGGACACGGAACGCCTGGCCCGCTCGAGCGTTTGGCGCCGTTGCAGCAGTGCTGGCGATTGTGTCGCTCGCGATGCTCGCCCGCTCGCGCTGGCGCGCGCCGACGCCGGCCAACGAGGAGCTGCAGCGCGCGTTGCGCGCACTCACGCAAGGCGATCGCGACGCGATCTACATGCTCGGGCCGAGTGGGGAGTGGGGCTTCGACTGGGACCGGACGTTGCTCGCCACGCGCCGCGCGCGGCCCAAGGATGCGCGCGAGCTCGAGGGTTGGCTCGCGAGCAGCGGGGGTGAGCGCTTGCGCTACCTGATCGTGACCGCGGACCCGGAGTCGGAGCGCCTGGGAGACGACTGGGTGCGCGTCGAAGCCGACGGAACTCTGGCCGTGGCGCGCGAGCCCGCGCCCTGGCGCGCGATCTTGATGATCCCGAGCGATGCTCCGCGCGCGATCCTGTTCGAGCGCCGCTGAGCGCCGGGCCGGATCACATGAAGTTGCGCGTGTGGAGCTCGCTGAGCTGCTCGGCCTGTCGGGCGTCGAAGCCCAGCTTGCGCAGCCGCATGCGGCGGCCGGCGTCCATCTGCGCGAGCAACTCGACCACCGCGGCGTGCCCGCGCTCGATCGCGCGCGGCTGGTAGGAGCCTCCGGCGAGCGCGATCAACGCGTCGAAGACCTCGACGCTCAGGCCGCTGGTCGCGAGCAGCGCAGCGTGGCGTTGATGAACGGCGCTCGCGAGCCGCGCGAGCAAGGTCGCATCCGCTTGCGCATGGTGCGCCAAGTGCGACATGGCGAAGGCGACGTGCCGTGCTTCGTCCTGCGCGGCGAGGCGCATGATCTCGGCCGTGCAGCGGTCGGGAGCGTGCGCGTGCAAGAACCCGAGCAAGTTGGTGAACGTGCCTTCGCCGAGCACGCTCGTCAGCAGCGCGGCGCGCGCGAAATCGGGCTCGTCGACCAGCGACTTCAGCGAGGCTCGTCCGCCGACCGTCGACAGGCCGAGCGCGCGCCCGCGCAGCGTCGCGCGGCGCGTGAAGACCTCGATGTGGCGTGCCTCGTCCGCTGCTTGGATCGCGAGCAATTGGAGTGTCTCGCGGAAGTGCGGGTGAGTTTGACCCGCGAAGCGCGCGGGCACGAGCAGCGCCGCCGTCTCGTTCTCGATCAGGAACGTCAGGACTTCGACCAGCGCGTCCTCGAGCTCGTCGGAATGCTCGAGCGGCGCGCTCCAGGGGATCGCGCGCTCGGGATCCCACTGCGCCGCCAAGGCCTGGCGGTAGAGCGTGGCCTCGTCGGCGGTCCACAGCTCCTCGCGCTCGCACAGTCGGAAACCGAACTCGGGCCCGCCGGCTTCGACCAGCGCGCCGCGCGCGGCCAGGCCCCAACACTGCGGAGCCCGGCTTGCCGGTTCCTCGGGCAATCCGGCGCGCTCGGCTCCGGCGCGGCGCGCGCCCGCCGAGCGGCCGATCTCGAGCGTCCAGCGCCGGTCCGTGAGCGGGCGCGCGGCGTGCCCGTTGGCCCGCGCCCAGGCTGCGAGCTCGACACCGAGCGCCGGCGCGGAGCCGCAGACCTCCAGCAGCGCTCCCGGCGCGAGCGCACGCGTCGCGCGTGCGAGCAGGACCTGGGCGCCGCGGTCGAAGCCGAGGTGCTCGAGATCCAAGGTCGGGCGCGGCTCGTTCATGCGGCCTGCATGCGCTCCAAGAACTCGCGCAACCAGCCGAAGCGATCGCAGGCGCGCTCCAGTTGCGCGTAGCCCTGCGTGCGACCTTCGCGCCACGCCTTGAGGCCTTCGAGGTCCATCAACGGGCGGACGGATGCGTCGTCGTAGCGCATGCCGAGCAGCAGCTCGCGGAAGCGCGCGACGGAACGCTCGTCGACTCCGTCGAGCACCGTGAAATTGCAGTGGTCGTACTTGGCCGTCTGCGCCAGCACGCGAGTGGCACTGCGCGGCAGCGTGCCATCGTTGGAAAACGCCGCCAAGTTGCCGTCGATCATGCACGCGGCGTCGACTTCGCCATCGATCAACGCGCGCGCCGGAATCACGCTCGTCAGGTCGCAGTCGGTGTCGCGCATGGCGAGGGCGCGCGGCGTACGGCGGCGCGCGCGCGCGACGCGCTCGGTCTCGATCCTGGCCAGGGGCGAGTTCCAAGCGACGTCGAAGGCGCCGCGAAAGTGCTGCTCGACCGGACGCTCGTAGTTGGAGTACAGCACGTAGTCGAACTCGAGTCCTTGGCTCGCGAACCAGCGCTGGAAGCCGTCCCAGATGGTCACGACCTTCGCGTCGTAGGCCACGGCTCCGAGCACGATCTTGTTCGTCATGGGGCGCCTCTCAGAACAGGGGCAGGCCGCACACGGCCTTGCCGATGAAGTCGTACAGTTGATCCGAGGTGGGGGCCGCGATCATGGCCGCGCGCGCATCGCGGAAGCGCCGCTCGACGCCGACGTCCTTGCGGAACGAGAGTCCGCCGCACACGCGGCATCGCCGTGTCGGTGATCTCGCGCGCCGCCTCGGCCGTCGCGGCCTTGACCTCGAGCACCCGCAGCATCGCGTCCGGCCGGCCCTTCTCGGGGGCTTCGATCGTGTCCGCCCACAGAGTGCGCGTGGCGTCGGCTTGGATGCGCATGCGCGCGATGTAGGCGCGGACGGTCGGAAGGTCGGCCAGTGAGCTCGCCATGTGCTCGTACTTGGTCTTGCTGGCGTGCTCGGCGGTCTTCTGCACCGTCGCTTCGGCGATGCCGACCGAGCCCGACGAGATCAGCACGCTGAAGGTCGGCAGCACGGTCTGCATCATGATGCCGAAGCCCGCGCCGTCGGCGCCCAAGCGCGCGCTCAGCGGGACGCGAGCGCCCTGTGCGCGCACAGGACGTGAATCATTGCCGCGCAGCCCGATGCCGTCGAAGGGGCCGTCGAGCGCGATTCCAGCGGTCTTCGAGGGCACCAGCCACAGCGTGCTGGCCTCGTTGCCGCTCGCGGGGCGGCTCGACCAAACGTACGAATCGGCGGCCTGCGCGGTCGTCACCCAGCTCTTCTTCGCGTCGAGCACGGCGACATCGCCGTCGACGCGCGCCGTGCTCAGCGGCGCCCAGAAATGCGAGCGCGACCCGCTCTCGCTGAAGGCCAAGGTCGAAACGTGGCGACCGGCGGCGACCTCGCGACGCGTGGCCAACGCTCCGTGGGCTTCGATCACCGTCGAGCCGCAATAGTGCATCGTCAGCACCATTGCCGACGAGCCGCATTCGCGCGCGACGCGCTCGACCACCTGTGCCGCCTGCCGCAGGCCGCCTCCCAGGCCGCCGACGTCCTTGCTCGAGACCAGCCCGAGCAATCCGGCGGAGCGACAGGCCTCCATGAACTCGGTCGGATAACGGCCTTCGGCGTCGGTGCGCACGGCGTGCTCGGCGGCAACGGCGGCGACGGTTTCTGAAGCGCTGGCGAGATCGAACGGCATGGCGGGGGCTCTCTTTCGCGCCGCCGCGCGTTCGAATCCGTGGCCCTACAGCGGGTCCGGATCGCTCGGTTGAGCAGCGACGACTGTGGCCCGGCGACCCCGGGCCTGGTCAAGGGTTCAGGTGCGTTGGACGTGCATCGTGGACGGTCCCGGAGGAGCGGGAAGCCTAGCGCGCGCCGCTGTTCCGCGCATCCCGCGAACGTACCGCGGAGTCGGATCGGGTGTGGAGTTCGCGGCCACGCTCGGGGACACTCGTAACGGCGCGTGATGGGATCGAAGACCGCCCATGTCCTGTGTGTGTTGCTGACCCTGGCGACGCTCGTCCTGCGGACGACCGGCCTGGGTTTCGGCCTGCCGGTGTGGGAGGAACCCGATCCGGACATCCCCGGACACGTCGATCTGCTGCGCGAGGGTTGGACCACGGCCGCCGTCGAAGCACCCGACGAGCAGTATCCGCACTTGATCGCGGACCTCGCGCGCTGCTTGCCGGCGCGGCCGGACGCGAGTGGCGCGAGCGCGCCGCGCACGCTCGAGGAGCACCTGCGCGCGGCGTCCTGGACGCACCTGCAAGTGCGTTGGATCGTCGCTCTCCTTTCGTCGGCCGCGATCCCGCTGACCTACGTGCTGGCGCGACGTTTCGTCCGCGACGCGTGGGCGCTGTGCGCCTGCGCCTTCGTCGCGACCAGCTTGCTGCACCAGAGCTTCGCGCAGCAGGCCCGGCCGCACGGGGTCGCGACGACGCTGATCACGCTCGCGCTGGTGTGCGACTTGGCCTTGGTGCGCCGCCCGACGTGGCGCGCGTACGCCTGGGCCGGAGTGGCCTCGGCGCTGGCGCTGGCGAGCTTGCACAACGCCCTCGCGGTGCTGCTCGCAGGCCTGGCCGCCCACGCCTTGCGCGGAGGCACGGCGCGCTTCCTCGACCGCAAGTTGCTGTTGCCGCTCGGCCTGAGCTTGGCCGCGATCCCGATCTTCTATCCGTTCCTGTTCGAGCACGTCGGACAAGCGCGCGAAGTCACCGACGGAGCCCTGCGACTGGCGGAGCACTCGGTGTCGCTGGCGCAGTTCCGCGGCCGCGGCCTGCCGGTGGTCGCGCAGGTGATGTGGAGCTACGAGCCGCTGCTCAGTCTGACCACGCTGCTCGCCGCGCTGGTGTGGCTCGTGGCGCGCGGCGCGCGGGTCGGAGATGCTCGCGAGCGCTGGATCGTGTTGGCCTTCGCCCTGCCGTACCTGATCGCGATCCTGCTCTTCGAGCGCACCTACGAGCGCTTCGTGCTGCCCTTGTTGCCCTGCGCGGCGGTGTTCTCCGCATGGGGCTTCGAGCGGCTCGCGCAGCGCGTGTCGGGCCGGCTGCTCGCCGTGCTGGTTGCCGTGGCATTGCTGGTGCCCGGGGCCGCGTGCGCGAAGCTCGCGTTCCTGCGCACTCGCCCAGACACGCTCGATTCCGTGGCGCGCTTCGTGAGCGAGGATCCTGCGCTCGCAACGCGCACCGTGTATCTCTCGGCCGCTCCCCCGGCGCTCGACTTGCCGCTGGCGCGCCGCGCGGAGGGCCTGTTGTTCCATGGCAAGCCACCGAAGCTGCCGCTGACTCCCTGGAGCGCGTGGCAACTCCTCGTTCCGCCGGAGCGCCGCCCGACCGCGCAGTTCGACTTGCGCTGGTTGACCTTGCCTCGTGGACCGGGCGCGACCGCCGACATCGGCGAGCACCTGGCTTCGCTCGCGCCCGCGTTGTTCGTGATCGAGGTCTACCAGACGCGCACCAATCACCCGTTGATGGTGCGCTTGCGGCGCGAGTTGCAGGCGCGCGGCACACGGCTCGCGCGCTTCGGGCCGGATGCGGACGTCGAGTCGAGCGAGCTCGAGTTGTTCTTCCAGCTCTCCGACCACTACAACGACGACGAGGGCGTGGCGTGGCCCAACTTCACGCTGCGCGTGCTCGCGGCGCGCGCCATCGGCCCGGTCGTCGAGGTTTGGGAGCTCGCGCGTCCCTGAGCCGTTCTGCCGCGGCTCGGGGCGCGCCGACAGGTCGTGCGCCGGCGGCGAATTTTTTTCTGGGGATGAGCGTGTCTTGTTCGCGCTCACGCACGCTGTGCTCGAGCTGCGCTTCGGGCGCGGTCTTCGGGCGCGGTCTTCGGGCGCGGTTCAGCGCAGCGCGCCGTGCTTCGAGCGGCTGTGGTCGCGCGTCGAAGCGTCGTTCGATCCACGCCGGCCGTCGGCGCAGCCACACGGCCGCCCGCGCGAGCGCCGCATGGCACGCGCGCGCCTCCGACGGACGGCCGGGTTTCGGCGCGCCCTCTAAGGTCCGCCAAATCCAAACTCCGAAGCTGCATCTCCCAGCGTGGCGCCGTCCGCGCCGCCGCGCCTATACTGCGCGCTTTCCCGCAGCGTCCCAGCGTGTCCCGATGACCTCTCCGCGAGCTTCGATCATCCTGCCCACCTGGAACGGCGAGGCGGAGCTGCGGCGGCTGATGGCGGCTCTCGAGCGGCAGCGCCTGACCGGCGGTTTCGAGCTGTGCGCCATCGACTCGAGCTCGAGCGATCGCTCGCGCGAGGTGCTGGCCAAGGCCGGCGCGCGCATCGAAGTGATCGAGCAGAAGGACTTCCGCCACGGGGCCACGCGCAACCGCTGCGCGCTGGGTGCGCGCGGCGAGTTCCTGGTGTTCCTCTCCCAAGACGTCGAGCCGGTCGACGAGACGTTCCTGGAGCGGCTGCTCGAGGCCTTCGAGGATCCGCGCGTGGCCGGTGTCTACGCGCGCATCTTGCCGCGGCCGGACGACGATCCGTTGACCATGCGCACGGCGCTCGAAGCGCCCGAGGCCGCGCTCGCGCCGCACGAGAGCGATCCGCGCACGGTGGGGGACGTGGACGCGCTGGTGGGCGCGCGGCGGGCCGAATTCCTGCGCTTCAACAACGTCGCGAGCGCGATCCGCGCCGACGTGTTCCGTGCGCTGCCGTTCCCCGACGTCGCCTTCGGCGAGGACTGCGCGTGGTCCGCGCGCGCGCTGGCGGCCGGCTGGAAGATCCGCTTCGCGCCGCAGGCGGTCGTGTACCACGCTCACCGCTATTCGCCGGCCTCGGCCTTCGAACGCTACAAGGTCGACGCCCAGTTCCAACGCCGCGAGCTCGGCATCCAGGTGCGCCCGAGCGCGCTTTCCGCGCTCAAGGGATTCGCCTACGAAGTGCGTCAGGATCTGCGCTACCTCGCCCGTCGTCCCGGCGCGCGAACCGTCGGCTACGCCCTGTTTTCACCGTGCCTGCGTGGCGCGCAGGTGCTCGGTCAGTGGGTTGGATCGCGCGGCGAGGATCGCTCGCCCACGACGCGCGCGTTCGGAAGGACCAGCTAGATGACGCGTTTCCAGCCGCGACCCGTGCGCTCGATCTCCGTGCTGATGCCCACGTGGCAGGGCGAGGAGTTCCTCGAGCGCGTCTTGAAGGCCCTGGCGGCGCAGGACTGTCCGCTGCCCTGGGATTTTGCGGTGGTCGACTCCGGCTCGCGCGATCGCACGCTCGAGATCCTCGAGAGCTGGCGCGCGCGCTTCCCTGTTCCGATGCGCGTGCAGCACTTGCACCAGAGCGCGTTCGACCATGGCGACACGCGCAACTTGCTGGCGGCGGAGTCGAGCGGTGACCTGCTGGTGTTCTTGACGCAGGACGCGATCCCCAGCGATTCGCGCTGGCTGGCGACCTTGGCGCGCAACTTCGAGGATCCGGCGGTGGCAGCGGCCTACTGTCGCAACCTGCCGCGCCCCGACGCGCAGATCCTGACGCGCGTCTTCAGCGAGCTCGATCCGGGCTACACCGCCGGTCGGCGCGAAGTGCGCTTGCCCGAGCGGGCCCAGTACGACGCGCTCGACGCCCACCAAAGGCGCGTGCTCTACAACTTCAACGACGTCGCCTCGGCCGTGCGGCGCGACGTGTGGGAGCTCCACCCGTTCCCGCGCACCGAATTCGGCGAGGACGTGCTGCTCGCGCGCGGATTGCTCGAAGCGGGCTTCACGGTGGTCTACGACGACGTCGCGACCGTCGAGCACAGCCACGACTACGGGCCGGCGGAGATGCGCAAGCGCGCGGCGATCGACGGCAAGTTCAACGCCGAGTGGCTCGACCGCGTGTGCGTCGGGTCGCGCTCCGACGCGGAGGTCTTGACCAAGCGCCAACTCGAGCGCGACCGCGAGGCGCTGAGCGCCGCGGGGGTCCGTGGCGCTGAACTGGAGACCCAGCTGCGCTACGCGGAGGAGTTGCGCCGCGCGGCGTTCGTCGGACTGTTCGAGGGCGGTACCTCGAAGCGGCGCTTCCCGGCGACGCGCATGCTCGAGCGCACCAAGTTGCGCGTGCTGTACGTCGTGCACGGATTCCCTCCGGACACCTGGGCCGGCACCGAGGTGTACACGCTCGGGCTGGCGCTCGAGATGCAGCGCCGCGGGCACGAGGTCGTGATCTTGACGCGCGCGCCGGCGGCGAAGAGCGTCGAGGACGGCGGTCCGGCGGACTTCTCGCTCGAGCCGGGAGAGTTCTCGGGGCTCGCGGTGTGGCGCATGACGCATCGCTTGCAGCACGCGAACCTGCGCGAGAGCTACCACCAGCCGCGGGCCGAGGCGGCGTTCCGCGAGGTGCTGCTCAAGGTCAAGCCCGATCTGGTGCACTTCCAGCACCTGATCCACATGTCGGCCAATCTGCCGGCCGTGGCGCGCGAGTACGGTCTGCCGACCGTGATCACCGTCAACGATTTCTGGGCGCTGTGCGCGCGCGTGCAGCTGATCCGCCCCGATGGCGTGCGCTGCGAGGAGAACCAAGGTCTGGGCTGCCTGCTGTGCGTCAAGGACAAGAACTACAAGCAGATCCCGGCCGCCAAGCAGATGCTCCCGGTGCTCGAGCCGATCGTGGGCATGCTCGGCGCCGCCGCGCACGTGCCCGGCATGGCGCAAGTCGCGCAGTACGCCGGTGAGTTCCGCGACATGGCCGAGCGCCACGAATTCGCCTGCGCGGGCTACGCGGCCAGCGATCTGGTGATCGCGCCCAGCCGTTTCTTGCGCCAGAAGCTGCTCGACACGGGCAAGTTCGACGCGCACCGCGTGCTGTACTCGGACTACGGAACGCTGACCGACAACATCCGCGCGATCGAGCGCCGTCCCGACGAGCGCGGCCGATTGCGCATCGGCTACGTCGGCTCGCTGCTGTGGTACAAGGGCGTCGACGTCTTGGTGCGCGCGATGAAGGAGCTCGCCGGCAAGCCGCTGGTGTTGCACGTCTACGGCGAGTTCAAGCCGGACAAGGACGCGTACCACGCGCAGCTCGCCGAGCTGGCCCGCGAATGTGGCGACGCGGTCGTGTTCCATGGGCGCTTCGACAACCACAAGATCGCTTCCGTGTACGAGCAGATCGACGTGCTCGCCGTGCCCTCGACGTGGTTCGAGAACTCACCGATCACGATCCACGAGTCGTTCCTGTTCGAGACCCCCATCGTCACCAGCAACATCGGGGGCATGGCCGAGCTCGTGCGCGATGGCGTCGACGGGCTGCATTTCGAGGTGGGGGACGCGCACGATCTCGCCGCCAAGCTGGCGCGGTTGGTGGACGAGCCGGCGCTGCTCGGCTCGCTCAAGCGCTTCCGTCACATCAAGACCATGTCCGAGGACGCGCGCGAGATGGAGGTGCGCTACCGCGGGCTGTGCTGCGTGCGGCGCGAGTCCAGTGCCACGCTGTTGCTCGACAAGCGCGGCGTGGCCACGCTCGCGCGCTCCGGACCGGTCGAGCAGCAGGGAGCGGAGCTGGCGCTGCTGCGACCCGGCGGCGCGTACGTCGAGTACGACGCCAGCACCTGCGGGCCCGGCCGCATCGAGATCGAAGTCGAGCTCGAGACGCTGGCCGGCGAGAGCTCCATCGCCCTCGGGGGGACGCTCTCGCTCGACGGCCGCGAGCTGGGCCAGATCGAGCCCTTCCACGCCGGCGATCGCGGCGAACGCCGTGTGTTCCGCTTCAGCGCCGAGCTCGCCGCTCCCGCCCAGCGCCTGCGCCTCGACACGCGCACGCCGCAGGGCGAGGTCTACCTACGCGTCGCGCGCCTGAGGGTCTCGCGCGCGCTCGCTTCGCTCACCTGCCCCCCGCGCGCTTCCTGACGCCACTCGCTCGTTCGACCGTTCCCATGCGCAAGCACAAGTTCACGATGGCCGACTTGGCGGTCAAACCGGGTCGCCGCGTCGGCGACGCGGAGCTGCCCAAGGTCTGCGTCGTGATCCTCAATCTCAACGGTCGCCACCACCTCGAGCGCTGCTTCGAGAGCTTGGCGGCTATGGATTACCCCAAGGACAAGCTCGACGTGCTGTTGATCGACAACGGCTCGGACGACGGCAGCGTCGAGGAGTGCCGCAAGCGCTGGCCGTGGGTGCGTCTCGAAGTCAATCCGCGCAACGTGGGATTCGCGCCGGGTTGCAACCAGGGCGCGCGCCTGCGTGGCGATGCCAGCGTGCTCGCGTTCCTCAACAACGACATCCGCGTCGATCGCGGGTGGCTGCGCGAGCTGGTGCAGCCGATCGCGCGCGGTGAAGCGGCGGCCACCGGCTCCAAGATGCTCTCGTGGGACGGCAAGACCATCGACTCGGCGGGTGGCGGAGTCAATTTCCACGGCATCGGTCTGGCCTACGGCTACAAGGACGTGCCGTCCGCCGAGCACGACGTTCCGCGCAAGACGCTGTTCGCCTGCGGCGGCGCGATGGCCATGGACGCGCGCACGTTCGACGAGGTCGGAGGCTTCGACAACGAGTTCTTCGCCTACTACGAGGACGTCGATCTGGGCTGGCGCACGTGGGTCTTGGGCCACGAGGTGCACTACGTCCCGAGCAGCGTCTGCTGGCATCATCACCACGGCACGTCCAAGCGCTTGCCGCTCGAGACCGTGCGTCTGATCCAGGTGCGCAACCCGCTCTACGCGTGCTTCAAGAATTACGACGACGAGCACTTGCGCAAGATCCTGCCGGTCGCGTTGGCGCTGTTCCTGCGCCGCATGTTGATCGTTTCCGGCATCCCCAGCGACCAGCCCTTCCGGATCGAGAAGGCGCGCACCGCCGACACACCGGCCCGGCCGTCGAAGATCTCCAAGGCGATCGGCAAGTTGACGCGCCGGCCGGCTCCCGGGGCGGCGGGATACTCGCCGGTCACCAGCGTGTGCGCCGCGGACCTGATCGCGGCCAACGACTTGCTCGCCAACTGGGAACATTGGATGCAGCGCCGCGCGGAGGTACAGTCCCGCCGCAAACGCGCCGACCAGGAGATCTTCCGTCTGTTCCTCCGGCCGATGTGGTGCATCGAAGACGACCCGCAGTTCAAGGGACTGCTCGAAGGCAGCGCCGAGTTCTTCGGCGTGACCAAGCTCTTCGAGGGCCTCACGCTGATGACGAAAGACCCCGCCAAGTGAGGCCGGCCCAAGCGCCCGCGACGCTCGCATGAAGCTCTCGATCGTGATGCCGGTCTACAACGAGGAGAAGACCCTCGAGGAGATCGTTCGGCGGGTGCAGGCCGTGCCCTACGACAAGGAGTTGATCCTGGTCGACGACTGCTCGAAGGACCGCACTCCGGAGATCATGCAGAAGCTGGCGCGCGAGCACTCCAACGTGCGCGTCTTCCGTCACGAGACCAACCAAGGCAAGGGCGGCGCGCTGGCCACCGGATTCTCCAAGGTCTCGGGCGACGTGGTGCTGATCCAGGATGCCGATCTCGAGTACGACCCGGGCGACTACCCCGCGCTCCTGCGGCCGATCCTCGAAGGCAAGGCCGACGTGGTCTTCGGCTCGCGCTTCCTCGGAGGAGCGTACGCGCGCGTGCATCTCTTCTATCACTACATCGGCAACCGCATGCTGACCCTGGCGTCGAACTGCTTCACCAACCTCAACCTGACGGACATGGAGACCTGCTACAAGGTCTTCCGTCGCGAGGTGGCCGACCGCCTGCAGATCCGTTCGCGCACCTTCGCGGTCGAGCCCGAGATCACGGCCAAGGTCGCGAAGATGCGCGTGCGCGTGTACGAGGTGCCGATCAGCTACGCCGGTCGCGACTACTCCGAAGGCAAGAAGATCGGCCTGAAAGACGCGTTCATCGCGCTGTGGGCGATCATGCGCTGGTCGCTGTTCGGCTGAGCAGCGCATCCCGGCGCGACGCGCGGGTTGAGCGTCGCCCCCACGCCCCGTAGTCTCCGCTCCCGTCATGGGGGAGTCGCTCGAGCGCATCTTCGTCGGTTGGCATCGGCCGTTCCTCGAACTCGCCGTGCCGGCCTGGTGCGCGTACGTGCAGCGCCGCGCACTCGATCCCGCCGCGTGCGTGATCGTCGTCCCCGGGCAGCGCGCTGGCCGCCGCCTCGAGGAGCGCATCGCGGAACTGGCGCCCTCACACTGGCCGCCGGCGCGCGTCGTCACCGAGGGCACACTGGCTGCGGCACTCTCGAGCCAGCCGCTGCAGCTGGCCAGCGAATGGCAACGCGCGCTCGCTTGGAGACGCGCGCTGGCCGCGTCGCCGCCGGAAGAGCGCGACGCCCTGTGGCGCGACGCCGGTGCGCAATCGGTGCAGGTCTTGGCACGCGCGTGCGCGCGGATTTTCGCCGAGTTGGCGGCGGAGAAGCTCGACACGGCGCGGATCGCCTTCGACGCGAGGAATTCGGCGCAGCTGGGTGCGGCCGAGCGCTGGCGGGCACTCGACGCGCTCTTCGTGCGCTACCGCGAGCTGCTCGCCTCGCGCGCGCTCCTCGACCCAACCGAGGCCGCGCTCGAGGTCGTGAAACGCGAATGCGTGCGCGCCGAGCTGCACGTGCAACTGTTCGCCTTGGTCGATGTCACGCGAGCGCAGCGCGAGCTCCTCGCGCGCTCGGACGTCGCCAGCTTCGTGTTCGCGCCGCAGTCCGAATCCGGCGCCTTCGACCCGCTGGGCGCGCTGCGGATCGAGGCCTGGGCCGAGCGCGACTTGGACCTGCCGCTGGACCGCTGGGCGTGTGTCGACACTCCCGACGACCAGGCGCGCGCGGCGCTCGAGCATTTGGCGCGCGTGGAGCCGCCGCCCGCGCCGGAGGACGTCACCCTGGGAGTGCTCGATCCCGACGTGCGACCGTACCTCGAGCGGCGTCTTCTGGAGCACGCCATCGAGCCGCGCTGGGCCGGCGGCAAGCCGCTGGCGCACTCGCGGCCTGCGCAGCTCCTCTCCGCGGCCATGGCGTGGCTCGCGCAGCCCTCGACCGAGCACTTCGCGGCGCTGATTCGTCACCCCGACCTCGAGTGCGCTTTGGGATTTCGCCCGGGTGAGCTGGTGCGCGCTTTCGACACCTATGCCGCGGAGCATGTTCCGGCGCGCATCGACGGTCACTGGCTGACGCGCAGCGAAGACACCGCGTCGCGCGCGCGCGCCGAGCTCTTGTCGAGCGCGTTCGAGCGCTTGCGCGAGCTCTTGGGCGAGCTCGCCAGCGAACGCACGCTGCCGTGCATGGACTGGGCCGCGCGCATGGCCAAGATCATCGTGCGCGTGTGGCCCGAGGCCGACCTGGCGAGTCGCGCGGACCAAGACTGGACACAGGCGCGCGCGCTCGACGCGTTGGCGAAGCTAGTCGACGAGATGCGCGAGGCCGAGCGCGACGGCCAGCCGCTCGCGCTGTCCGCGCCCGAGGTTCTCGAGCTGGTCGCGCAGCGCCTCGAGGCCTTGCAGCTCCCGCCGGCGCCCGTGGCGCGCGAGCGTGCGTGCATCGAGCTCGTCGGTGGACTCGAGCTCCTGCTCGACGATGCGCCGCAGCTCGTCATCAGTGGCGTGAACGAGGGCGCGCTGCCGGCGCCGACGCCCGCCGACGCCTGGCTGTTCGAGGCGGCGCGGCGCGTTCTCGAGCTGGCGCACGAGCGCCGTCGCGTCGCGCGCGACAGCTACTTCGTGGCGGCGATCCTCGCCTCGCGGCCGAGCACGCTGTGGGTGTCGGGGCGACGCTCGTCGCGCCGCGATCCGCGTGTCCCGAGCCGCTTCGTGTTCCGCAGCGCGGCACACGACGTCGTCGAGCGCGTGCGCCGCGCGTGGCCGGAGCGCGAGGAGGAACGGCCGCCGGTGGACGGCGTGCGCGCCACGTACGTGCCGCCGACCGCGGAGCTCCGCGCGCCGCGCTCGATCTCGGTGACCGCCTTCGGCGCCTACTTGAACTCACCCTACGAGTTCTACGTGAAGCACGTGCTGCGCTTGGAGAGCGTGGCGGACAAGCCGCACGAGCTCGACGCCTCCAACTTCGGCTCCTTGGCCCACGGCGTTCTCGAACGTTTCGGTCGCAGCGCGTGGAGCGCGAGTTCCGATGCAACTGCGATCGCGAATTGCCTGGGACTCGAGCTCGACCGTCGCGCGCTCGAGCTCTACGGCGCCGCCGCGCGCCCTGCGGTGCGCTTGCAAGTCGAGAAGCTGCGCAAGCGGCTCGAGGCCTTCGCAGTTTGGCAAGCGGAACAAGTGCGCCGAGGTTGGACGATCCACGCCGTCGAGTTCGCGCCCGCGGCGCGCGAGCTCGAGGGGCTCCTGGTGCAAGGTCGCATCGATCGCGTCGACTTCCATCCGGGGCGCAAGGAGTGGCGCTTGATCGATTACAAGACCGGCGATGGGGGCAAGCCGCCGAAGAAAGTGCACCGCAGGCGCGACCAGTGGCGCGATCTGCAATTGCCGCTGTATCGCTGGTTGACGGAGGAACTGTGGGCGCCGGGCGGTCAGCCGCCCAAGCTGGGTTACGTTTCGCTCGACAAGCGCGTGCAGGGCGAGCGCTGGCTCGAGCTCGAGCTGTCCGACCTCGACTACGAGGCGGCGCTGGAATGCGCGCGCTCGGTCGCAGCCGCCATCGCGCGGCGCGAGTTCCAGGGCGTCGCGGCGCGTGCCCCGTTCGATGAATCGCTGGCGGCCCTGTGTGGTTTCGGGCTGGCCGAGGCGCAGCACGAAAGCGACGACGCGGAGGAGGACGTGGAGTGAACCTCCGGCCGCAAGTGATCTTGGCCTCGGCGGGCAGCGGCAAGACTTGGCAGCTCACCACGCACTTGCTCGGGTTGCTCGCCAGCGGTGTCCCGCCGGAGCGCATCCTGGCCTCGACCTTCACGCGCAAAGCGGCGGGGGAGATCCTCGGGCGGGTGTTCGCGCGGCTCGCCGCGGCGGCGGCTGACGACGAGGAGCGCAAGCGGCTCGACGCCGCGCTCGGTCGTCCGGCGACGCGCGAGGCCTACCGCGGGCTCCTCGCGAGCTTGGTGCGCGACGTGCAGCGCTTCCGCGTGCGCACGCTGGATTCGTTCTTCGTCGAGCTCGCGCAGGCCTTCGCCCCGGAGCTGGGGCTCGCTCCCGACTGGCGCATCGCCGACGAAGTCGAAGCCTCGCGCGCGCACGCCGCGGCCTTGGGCCGTGCGTTGGAGTCGGGCTCGGCCAGCGACTGGGTGTTGCTGCTGCGCGAGCTGGAGCGCAACCAACACGCGCGCAGCGTGCGCGACACGCTGCTGCAGGTCGTCGCGGAGGCGCATGGGGTCGCGCGCGAGAGCCAACCGGAGGCCTGGCAGCGAGTGCGCGGGCCCGCTGCGATGAGCGCCGAGCAGCTCGTCCAGGCGCGTGCATTCCTCGAGGAATGCGCTGTTCCGCGGACCAAGGACGGCGCGCCGCGCAAGCTCTGGGTCGACGCTCTCGCCAGGACCCGCGACGCGCTCGAGCGCGAGGCCTGGGACACGCTGTTCCACGCCGGTCTGGGCGAGAAAGTGCTCGCGGGCGAGCCCAAGTTCGGCGGAGTGGAGATCGCCGAGGAGCTGCGCGAGTTGTACCTCGATCTCGCGCGACACGCGGCCGCGCATCACGCGCGCGTGATCGATCACCAAAACCGCGCGACTCGGCGCTGGCTCGAGGCCTACGAGCTGGAGTACCAGCGCGCGCAGCGCGAGCGCGGCTGGGTCCAATTCGGCGACTTGCCTCACTTGCTCGCCGCTGGCGGGAACGCGGATGCACGGCCCACGCTGGACGAGATCGCACTGCGGATCGACGCGCGCCTCGACCACCTGTTGCTCGACGAATTCCAGGACACCTCTCCCGCGCAGTGGCGCGTGCTGGCCCCGCTCGCCGACGAGCTCGTCGCCGACGGCACGGGAACGCGCAGCTTCTTCTGCGTCGGCGATGCCAAGCAGTCGATCTACGGATGGCGCGCGGCGGATCCGCGGTTGTTCGAGGACCTGCCGCGGCGCTACTCGATTCGGGCCAGCACGCGGGCGACGAGCTTCCGTTCCGCGCAGGTCGTGCTCGACGCCGTCAACGCGGTCTTCGGACGACTCGCCGAGCGAGCTCCGTTCGAGAAGTCGCCCACGGACCGCGAGTGCGCGGAGGAGTTCCAGCGCTCGTTTGAGCCGCACCTCGCGGCCAAGTCGGAGCTGCGCGGGGCCGTGCGCGTGCACACCTGCGCGAGTGGCGAGAGCGATGGCGAGCACCATGCGAACGCGATCCGCAAGACGGTCGAGTTGGTCCGCGAGATCCGCGCCGCCGCTCCGCGCGCCTCGATCGCCGTGCTGCTCAGGCGCAACGCGCTCGCCGCGCGCATCGCCAAGCAGCTCGGCGACGCCGGCATCGCGGCCAGCGCGGAGGGCGGCAATCCGTTGACCGATGCCGTGGCCGTGCAAGCGGCGTTGGCGCTCCTGCAGTGGATCGAGCACCCCGGCGACAGCGTGGCGCGGTTCCACGCGTCGTCGAGCCTGGTCGGTCGGGAGCTCGGGCTGAGCGCGGCATCCAGCGAGCGCGAGGTGGGCGAGGAACTTTCGCGCCTGCGCACGCTGCTCGCCGATTCCGGACCCGCCGAGTTCCTGGCGCTGGCGCGCACCGCGGTCGAGCGCGAGCTCGGTCCGTTCGAGGCCCGGCGCTACGGTCAGCTGATCGATGCGGCGCTCGCCTGGCGACGCGACGGCGTCTTGCGCAGCGGCGAATTCCTCGAGCGGGTCCGCAACCTGGAGGTCGAGGATCCCAGCGCGGCCTACGTCAAGGTGATGACGATCCACGCCTCCAAGGGCCTCGAGTTCGACGCGGTGATCCTGCCGGAGCTCGACGTCAACTTCGTGCGCGACGGCAACGCGCTCTGGTGGCGCCGCGCGGACGGCGACCCGACGCGCGAAATCGAGTGCGCCACGCGCTCGGCGTCCGCCGACATCCGTGCGCTCTTGGCGCGCAGTGGCCACGGGCTGCTCGACGCGCTCCACGCGAGCCATCGCGCGCGCGCGCTGCGCGACGGCTTGAGCGCGCTCTACGTGGCGATGACCCGCGCGAGGCACCGACTCGATCTCGTGCTGTGGCCCAAGATGCGTCTGAGGTTCACGCCGGGAGCGCTCGTCCGCAGCGCGTTCGGCCTCGACGAGGGCGAGCTGGAGCCGGATCGAGTGCAGCACGTCGCCGAGCGCTCCGACGACGGGTGGCCCGCGCAGCTTTCGAGCTCGGCGATTCCTGCGAGCGCGCTCGGCGCGTCCCGGCCGCTGGTGCTCGCTCGCACGCGGCGGCCGCGCGAGCTCGAGCGCGAGCAGCCCTCCAAGATCGATCCGCCGCGGCGTATCGCGACCGTGGATCTGTTCCGTGCGAAAGACGAGCTGGCGCTGCGCCGCGGTTCGCGCTTCCACGTCTGGATCGAAGCCATCGAGTGGCTCGAGGGCGTGGCCAGCACGCGAGCACAGTTGAGCGAGCGCGCCGAACGCGCGGGACTCGGGGGCGCACGGCTCGAAGAGGACCTGTCCGAGTTCCTCGCGGCGCTCGAGGCCCCAGGCTTGCGCGCGCTGCTGGCGCGTCCGGGTCACGACGCCGTCGCCTGGCGCGAGCGCCGCTTCCGGCTGGTGGTGGGCGACAAGCTCGAGAGCGGAGCGTTCGACCGCGTGGTGTTGCGTGGGGCCGAACAGGGCTGGCGCACCGCGCAGCTCGTGGACTTCAAGACCGATCGGTGGGGCGGCCGCGAGGAGCGCTTGCGCGAGCTGCGCGCGGACTACGCGCTCCAATTGGCCGCCTACCGCCGGGCGCTGGAGCGAATCACCGGGCTCGAGTCGTCCGCGATCACGACGCTCTTGTACTTCTTCGACGGCGACCGCGTCGTCGAGGTGCAGCCCTGAAAGCTCGTGAGGAAGCGAGGATCCGTGCTTTCAGGATGTTGGAGGCACCGTCGCCGTCGGAGGGCGGCGCTTCGAGAGCGGGAGGTCCTCGCGGCGCCCGGGGAGCGGGGCCGTCGCGGCTCGCGGGCGAGCTGCGCGCGTTTTTCGCTCGGTAGGGCCAACGCTGCGACCTCGTGCTGCATGCTGGACGTGCATGGGTGACGCTCAACGGGTCGGGATCGAGCAACTCCTCGGCGAGTCCGCCTGGGTGCGGGCGTTGGCCGAGAGCCTGGTCCGCGATCCGGCCGCGGCCGACGACATCGTCCAGCAGACCTGGCTGGCGGCGCTGCGCAGCCCGCCGGACGCGGGGCGGGCACTGCGCCCGTGGTTGCGGGCGGTGGTCGAGAACTTCGCGCGGATGCGCCGGCGCTCCGAGGCGAGTCGCGCCGCGCGCGAAGAGCACGCCGCGCGCGAGGAACAGCTGGCGGCACCCGAGGAGCTGCTCGAGCGCATCGAGACCCAGCGCGCGCTCGCGGCGCTGGTGCTCGAGCTCGAGGAGCCCCTCCGCTCGGTGGTCGTGCTGCGCTTCTACGAGGGTCTGTCGTCGGTCGAGATCGGCCAGCGCGTCGGCGTGAGCGACGGAACCGTGCGCTGGCAGCTCAAGCGCGGCCTCGAGAAGCTGCGCGAGCGCCTCGATCGCAAGCACGGCGGCGACCGCCGCGCCTGGACAGCGCTGCTCGCGCCGCTGTGCCGGCCGCGTGCCGCGCCGACCTTGGCCGGGGGCCTGCTGGCCGCGTTGGTGCTGCTCGCGGTGCTCGCCAGCGGCGTCGTCGTGTGGCGCGCGACGAGCACGGAACATCGATCCGCCGTGGAGCTGGCGACGCACGGCGACGACGCGCGCGCGGAGGGAGAGCTGGCGGGCACGCCGCGACGCCCGGTGGCGACCGAAGTCACGCCGAACGCCGGTCCAGTGCTTCCGTGGTTGAGCGCGCTGCTCGCCGATGAGCAAGGCGTGCCGCTCGCGGGCGCGGAGCTGGTCCTCGACGAGAGCAGCGCGCTCAGCGGCTCCGATGGCTGGGCGCGCATGTCAGGGGGGCAACCCGAGGGGAGTTGGCTGGTGGCCACCGCGCGCGCGGTGGGGCGCGTTCCGCGCGTCGTCGCATTCGAGAATTCCGTTCCGCGCGTGACCAACTTGGGCGAGCTGCGACTGGCGCGCGCCGGCACGCTCGCAGGACGTGTGGTCGACGAGTCCGGGCGCGCTCTCGCCGGTGCCGTCGTGCGCGCGGAGCGCCTCGGCTCGCGCTGGCTCACGTTGGAGGAACCACCGCTCGAGGAAGCGCGCGCGATGGGCTCGCTGTTGCCCGCGGATACGCCGCAGGCGCTGACCGACGTGCATGGGAGATTCGAGATCGACGCCTTGCCGGAGTGCTTCGTGCGCCTGTGGGTGAGCGCCGCGGGCTTCGAGACCAGCTGGAGCGAGCCGCTCTCAGTGCTCGGTGGAGCGCTCGCCGACGCGGGCGAGCTCGTCGCTCGCGCGCGCGACCCGCTGGAGGTCCTCAGCGGTCGCGTGGTCGATGCCCATGGGCAGCCGGTGCCTCACGCGATGCTCGAGGCCGCGCGCCAGTCGATTCGGGCGGAGTTCTTCGGCGACTCCTCGCAGGTGATCCGCGCGCGCGCGGACGAAGCTGGGCGCTTCGCGATCGAGGTCGACGCGCGCTCGACGTTCGAGCTCGCGGCCGCCGATGCGCGCCTCGAGCTGCGGCCGATGGTGCTCGGGTCACTCGGCGCGGGGACGCAGGGGCTCGAGCTGCAGTTGAGCGAGTGGCGAGCGTTCGAGGTTCACGCGCGCCGCAGCGACGGCGCGGCGATCCGCGAGCTCGAGCTCGAGTTCCGCGACGCACGCAACGCCCGCCCTCTGACGGCTGAGACCGAACGCTGGGCGAGTGGGAGGCATGTCGCGCCCTTCGTGGATTTCACGGTCGTCGTGCGCTCCCGCGGCTGCGCTCAGGCGCTGCTCGGGCCCTTCGGACGCGATTCCGCGCCACACACAGCCGAAGTCGAGCTGCAGGCCGCCGCGGCACTGAGCGGGGTCGTGCGCGCCGGTGGTGCGCCGCTCGCCGGCGCGCAGCTGGAGTTGATCGCGGCCTCCAACGCGGCGCGCGGTGGGCCACTGGCCCTCGGAACGCTCGACGCGCCGTTCGTCGGCCTCGTCGATCGCGCGTGGCGCGCGCAGCGCGTGCGCAGCGACGAGCACGGGGCATACGAGCTCGCGTTGCTCGAGCCCGGAACCTGGTTCCTGCGGGTCGAGGCGTCGGGGCACGCCGTCGATTGGAGCGGACCCTACGAGCTCGGCCCCATGTCGCGGATCGCACACGACGTGGAGCTCGTCCGCGGGGCCGCCCTGCGCGGTCGAGTCATCGATGCCCGGGGCGCCGCGCTCGCGGGGGTCGTCGTCGGCGTGTCCATGGGCGACGGATTCGTGCGCACGCAACGCAGCGCGTCCGACGGCCAGTTCGAATTCGACTCTTTGTGCGCGGGCCGCTGGCAGGTGCGCCGCGTCGCCGAGGAGGTCCGCGGTTGGTCGCGGCTCGACTGGAGCCCGAGCGGAGCCGCTGCTCCGCGCTGGGACGTGGAGCTCTCGAGTTCGTTGGACGCCGAGTACACGCTGATCGCCGAGCACCGCGAGTCCGCGCGCTGCGAGGGGCGCTTGACGTTCGATGGAGCGCCCGCGGGCCCGTGGATCGTCGAAGCTGCGGCTCCGGGTGCCGCGCGCGCGCGCGGCGTCGTCGGTCCACGGGGCACGTTCGAGCTCGAGCTCGCGGGCGCCGGAGATTGGTCGCTGCGCGCGCGTCTCGCAGAACGCGGCGGACCGACTTGGGAGCTGCGCGAGCGAATGGTGATCGAGCGCGTTGCGCGATGGGAGCGCGATCTCGCGACCGGCTCGCTCGAGCTCCGCGCCGCGAGCGCGGGGTCGGAGAGTTCCGTGCGCATCGAATGGAGCGACGCGCGCGGACTGTCGGCGACGTTGACGGCGCCGATCACGGCCGGCGCCGTGTTGCACCTCGAGCGCGTGCCCGCCGGCCAATTGAGCCTCACACTCGACGAGCGCGCGCCAGTCGTGCTCACGCTCTCCGCGCGCGCCGCGCTCGCAGTCGAGCTGTGAGCGTTTGACGTGGCCCGGCGGCCAGGGCCCGAACGAGTGAGTCGGCCGTGCGAAGGCACGTAATCGTCGGAGCGCGCCGCGGAGTGGCTACGGCGGGAGTGCGCAGCGTCCTTGCTGGGCTTGGCGCAGTGCTCAAGGCTGGATTCGCAGACGTCGATGACGCCTGCACTCGCACTCGGAACAGTCCTCCGAGCGGCCGGGAGAACTCGATGAACTGCTGGGAATTCAAGAAGTGTGGCGGGGAAAAGGGCGGTGCCAAGGCGCAGGAGCTCGGGATCTGTCCGGCTTGGCCGGACCACGGCAAGCACTGCGCGCGGGTCACGGCGACGCTGTGTGGCGCGAAGGTCCAAGGCGCGTTCGCGGAGAAGCTCACCAACTGCATGGGCTGCGCGTTCTACAACAGCCCGGACTGCGACAAGTCCTGGAAGGGCCCGCGCTAGCTCGGAGCGCGGGAGCAACCGTCTAGACTTCGAGGTTCGGGCCGATCTCGCTTTGGCTGGCGAGCAGCACGCGGACGGCGGAGCGCAGACCGAGGGCGTCGAGCTGCTTCTCGGCGCATTCGCGCGCGAGCTCTGGGCGGTTGTTGGTCTCCGACAGATGCGCCAGCACCAGCGTGTGCAGATTGGCGCTGGCCAGCCAGCGCAGCATCTGCATGGCCTGCTCGTTCGAAAGGTGACCGGCATTGCCGGCGACGCGTCGCTTGAGCGCCGCGGAATAGGGTCCGCTCTCGAGCAATGCCAGGTCGTGGTTGAACTCGAGCACCAGCACGTGCGCGCCCGCCAGCGCGCGCGCGACGCGCTCGTCGGGCCGTCCCATGTCGGTGACGATCACCGCCACGCGGCCCTCGTGCTCCAGACGGAACGCGACCGTCGGCTGGGCGTCGTGGGGCAACGCGACGTTCGAGACGCGCAGCCCGGCGCAGCTCTCGACGCCTCCGACCGGAAGCGTCGTGAGGTTCCGGCAGCGCCGGATCGAGGCGTTGCGCATCAGGCTCTCGGAGCAATGCAGCAGACCGCGGTGCTTGCGCGCGATCAGCCCTGCCGAGCGCGCGTGGTCGAGATGGCCGTGGGTCACGAACACGTGGTCGATCCCGGGCCGACCCACGGCCGGGGGCGGCACGTTCGCGAGCTCGAGGCGCGCCTCCATCTCGACGCCCGCGAGTCCGGCGTCGACGAGCACGCGTTGCTCGCCCGCTCGGATGAGCGCGGAGTTTCCGCCGCTGCCGCTGGAGAGCACCTGGAGCTGCAAGATCGGCGCAGTCTAGCGGGAGCGCGGTGAATCCCCGGCGGGGCCCCTGCATGTCGGCGGATGGCGGAGCTCGCGCGCCCCACTCGACGGCGTCGGCTGGCGCGCAGGTCGGACAACGACTCGAGATCGAGCGTGCGGCGCCCGCGAACCGTATCCTCCGTGCCATGCGACACGCCCACGTTCTCCCGTCGTTGCGCTCTTCGGCTCGGATTCTGTGCGCCGCGGTCTTGGCCGCCTGCTCGAGCGTCGAAGATGCGCAGCGTTCCCCGACCGCAACGCTCGAACGGCCGCTGGCCGCTTCACCAAAGAGGCTCCACGACGACGTGGCGTGGCTCGCCGACGATGCCCAAGAGGGGCGTCGCGCGGGGACCGAAGCCGGGTTGCGCGCGGGGCAGTGGATCGCCGCGCAACTCGCGGAGATTGGCCTGGCACCGGCGGGTGAAGGAGGGTTCACGCAGACCTTCGAGGTGCCCAAGCCCGTGGCCGTCGGCACGAGCTCCGCCGTGGCCGGGCACTCGAACGGACCGCAGGACGTGATACCGATGTTCTGCTCGAGCGCTGGGCGTGCTGCGGGCGCTCTCGAATGGCGCGGCTACGGCATCGTCAACGGCGAGAAGCAGTGGAATGACTTCGAGGCGCGCTGCGACGGCAAGGTGGTCGTGATCGTGCGCGGCACGCCGCCCGCGCCGAAAGCCGCAGGCGAAGCCGCGCAGCCCGCGGAGAGCGCCCACGGCGGCAACGTGCAGTCCGGCGACGGGTGGGGCAATTCGGGCTCGCTGTTCCTCAAGGTGATGAACGCCAAGCGCGCGGGCGCCGTGGCCGTGCTCGTCGCTCCGCACCCCGATCAGGCGAACGAGCCCTTGCCGCGCTTCGATGCCAGCCGCGGCGCGCAGGCCGGTATCCCCGCGCTGTTCATCTCGAGCGCCCTGGCGGAACAGCTCGTGCCGAACTACGCGGCCGCGATCGCTGCTCTCGACGGAAAGAGCGATCCGCTGCGCGCCCAAGCGCTCGACAAGGAAGTGCTGGTGGTGGCCGATGTCACGCGCGAGAACGGACCGGCGACCAATGTGCTCGCGCGACTGGTGGGCCAGAGCTCGGAGCGCTGCATCGTGATCGGCGCGCACTACGACCACCTCGGTTGGGGCGGCGAGGGCTCGCTCGCACCCGACCAGCAGGGCGTGGTCCACAACGGAGCCGACGACAACGCCAGCGGCACCGCCGTCGTGCTCGAGATGGCGCGCTTGCTCGCCTCGGGCCCCAAGCCCGCGTGCGATGTCGTGTTCGCGCTGTGGTCGGGCGAGGAGCTCGGTCTCCTAGGCAGCGACCACTGGACCAAGCACCCGACCGTGCCGCTCGAGCGCGTCGCGCTCAACTTGAACCTCGACATGGTGGGCCGTTGCGCGTCGGGCAAGCTCTCGGTGCTCGGTGCCGGCTCATCGGCTCCGCTCGAGGCGTGGTTGAAGGAGCTCGGCCCCGCCGCCGGACTGCAGCTCGAGATCAGCTTGTCGGGCCAAGGCGTCGGCGGCAGCGACCACCAGAGCTTCCTCAAGCACAAGATCCCCGCCGTGCACGTCTTCACCGGAGTGCACGCGGACTACCACAAGCCGAGCGACGACACCGAGCGCTTCGAAGCCCAGGGTGCGGCCCAGATCGCCGGCATGTGCGTCGAGTTGGTGCGGCGCGCGGCGCAGGCACCGGCGTTGGCGTGGATCGAGCCGCCGGCCGCGGTGGCCTCACCGGACCGTGCGCGAGGCGGCGGCTTCCGCGTGTGGTTTGGCTCGGTACCCGAGTACAGCCACAAGGGCCCGGGCATCTTGCTGGGCGGGACCTCGGCCGGCAGCCCGGCGGAGAAGGCCGGCTTGATGGCCGGCGACATCCTGCGCCAGGTCGGCGACGTGCGCATCGACTCCGAGACCGATTCGATGGCCGAGTACATGTACGCGCTGCAGACCTACAAGGCCGGCGACGTGGTGCTCGCACGCTTCGTGCGCGACGGCAAGGAGCTCTCGACGCGCGTCACGCTCGCCACACGCGAAGCGCAGTGACCCGCGACGCGAAACCGCGTCCACGCAAGCACACGGAGCTCGCCCTCGCGCCGCGGGGACGAGCTCCACAGTTTTGGTGAGCACGCCGCACGAGGGCGCGCGCTCTGGCGGCTACTTCCAGCGCGCCAGGAACAGGTTCGTCTCGCCCGCTTCCTGTCCGCCGCGGTTGCTCGCGAACACCAGCCATTTCCCGTCGCGGGTGAACATCGGGAAACTGTCGAAGCCCACGTAGGTCGTGATCTGCTCGAGGTCGCGGCCGTCGGCGCCGATCGCGAACAGGTCGAACTCGAACTTCTGCGGCCGCGGATCGTGGTGGTTGGTGGAGAAGATGATGCGCTGGTCGCCGGGGAAGAAGTACGGCGCCCAGCTCGCTCCGCCGAGGTCCGTGACGCGCTTGCGCTCGCTGCCGTCGACGTTGCAGGTGTAGATGTCGAGCATGTGCGGACGGATCTTGTCCTTCTTCAAGAGCTCGACGTACTTCTCGCGCGTGCCCGGGCCGTCGTCGGTGAAGCGTGTCGCGCGGAACACCAGCTTGCGGCCATCGTGGCTGAAGAACGCGCCGCCGTCGTAGCCGAGCTCGTGCGTCACTTGGCGCGGGTTCGAGCCGTCGAGGTTGGAGGTCCACAGCTCGATGTCGCCCGAGCGCGTGCTGGTGAACACCATCGAATCGCCCAGCGGGGAGATCGTGGCCTCCGCGTCGTAACCCCACTGGTCGGTGATGCGGCGCTCGGCCCCGGTCTCGAGGTCGACCACGTACAAGTCGAACTCGGGATGGATCGCCCACACGTAGCCGTCGCTCTTGTCGATCGGCGGCGGGCAGGCCGCGTGGTGCGACTGCGTCGAGGCGAAGATCACTTCCTTGTCGCCGGGCATGAAGTACGAGCAGGTCGTCTTGCCCAGGCCGTTCGACACTTGGATCAGTCGCGGAGCGTCGGGTGCGGTGACATAGATGCGGTCGCAGGCGATGTCGCCGCCTTCGTGCTGCAGGCACAGACGGTCTTCGGCGAAGCTCCAGTAGCCTTCGGCGTTGTTGCCGCCGTGCGTCAACTGCCACAGGTGCGCGAAGTGCGTCTCGCCGGGCTGGATCAAGTGGTCGACCGGCTCGGCGCCCGCGAGTCGCGGCGCTTCCGAGCTCGACAGGGACTGACACGAGGCGCCGCAGAGCAACGCTGTGGCCACGGTGAAGCGGGGGATGCGGTTCATTTGGGGCGAGAGCATGGAGTCGCGTCGCGCGCTCGTCCACACCCCCGAAGTGCGAACTGGAGCCTCGGGGCGCGCCGCGCCGCGCCTACAATTCGCCGTGTGAACCTCACGCGCCTGGCTCGGGGAATCGTCCGCGCGGCGGTGCGGGCCGCGCTGCCGATCGCGGTCTGCGCGGCCTGCACCGAACGCCAAGGTTCGCCTGCGGGCGGGGCGCCGACGCTGCGCAGTGCGATCCTCGAACTGCAACTCGAGCCGCCCCAGCCCGAGGATCCGCCGCGCGGGGTCGAGCTGCCGTTCCCCGCTTCCGGGGAGGCTTGGGCCGGAGGGTTGACCCCGATCTCGGGCGGCGCGCGGCTCGACGGAGCGCGCGGTTCGGTGCGCTTTCCCGGCCGAATCGCCTTGCGCGACGCACGCGTCATCGCGTTCCGCGTCAGCGCGGCGGCGGCCGGGAGCGCGCGACTGGCGCTGGTCGCGAGCGGCGCCGAGCTCGCCGCGGGCGAGCTCGAGTGGAGCTCCGCCGGCGCGCGCACGTTGCGGCTGGAGCTCGGCGTGGACCTGCTCGACGACCTCGAGGTGCGCCTCGAGGCGCGCGTTGCCGGGGCCGTGGAGCTCGCCGCGCCGCGGCTCGAGTTCCCGCTCGGCGCGCCCTGGGAGGGCGAGCTCGCGGGCGATCCAACGCGCGTCGTTTCGGTGCCGCTCGGACTCGAGAGCCGTGCCGCGCGAATCCTGAGGCCGGGTTGGCGTCTGGTGGGGCGAGGGCGCGCGCCGAGCGCGGCGGCCAAGCTGGCGCTCGATTTCGGCGCGCTCGACCGCCGCGGCGCCGGCTCCGAGCTGGCGCTCGAGGCCTCGATCGAGCGCGCCAACGGCACGCGCGTCGAGCAGCGCTTCGAGCTCGACTGGCGCAACCGCTGGGCGCACCAGGTGGTGGCGCTCGAGTGCGACGAGGGCGAGGCTTTCGAGCTCACGCTGGAGCTCGTCGGAGACGCGGCGGCCCACGCGCTCGTCGCCGTGCCCTCGCTCGCGTTGTACACGCCGGAGCCCGCTCCGCGCACCGTGCTGCTCGTCACCAGCGACACGCACCGCGGAGATCACGTCGAAGGCGCTCGCGGGGCTCCCGTGCTCGAGACGCCCGCGTTGCGCGAGCTCGCGACGCGCGGCGTGAGCTACGACGACTGTTGGTCGACGATCAACATCACGGTGCCATCGCACGTCGCGATGCTGAGCGGCCTCCACCCGCGCGACAGCGGCATCACCGACAACCAAACGACGTTCTCGGACGCGCCGACGACCTTGCCGGAGGTGTTTCGAGGCGCTGGCTGGCACACCTTCGCGGTGACCAGCATCAACTTGCTCACACCGACGCACTCGGGGCTGGGCCAGGGCTTCGAGCGCATGGTCGCGCCGCTCGCCGCGCGCACCTCGGACAAGACCGTCGACGCCGCGCTGCGCATGCTCGACGAAGCCAGCGACCGCTCGGTGTTCTTCTGGGTGCATGTGTTCGACGCGCACGGGCCCTACGAGCCTCCGGTGCCCTTCGACCGCAAGTTCTACGCGGCGCAGCGTGATCCCAAGGACCCGTCGATCGAGCCCGAGCCCGGCATGCGCGTGCCCTCTTATTTGCCGGGAGTGCGCGACGCGGAGTACATCCGCGCGCTGTACCGCGGCGAGATCGCGAGCGTCGATCGCGAGCTCGCGCGCCTGTTCGCGCACCCGCGCGTGCGCGCCGGCGTGGTGGCGTTCACGGGCGACCACGGCGAGGTGCTCGGGCGCCACGGGATCTGGTGGGCGCACAAGGACATCTACCCCGACACGCTGCATGTTCCGTTGATCCTCGCCTGGCCCGCGGCGCCCGGCGGAACGCGCGTCTCGGCGCCGGTGCAGAACAGCGACGTCGGCCGCACGCTGCTCGATCTCGCGGGCTACTCCGGCATGGCGTTCCCCGGACGTGACCTGGCGCGCATCGAGGCCCTCGAGAGCGCGAGCCCGCGCTTCGCGCTGAGCGGCGCTCGCACCTCGGCTTCGATCACGCGCGACGGTTGGCACCTGATCATGCAGCTGGCGGTGCTCGACGAACCCGAGCAGCGCACGCACCGCGTGCTGCACGAGGTCGAGCTCTTCCGCTTGAGCGACGATCCCGACTGTGCGCACAACCTGGTTCAGGGCGAGCGCCAACGCGCGCAAGCGCTGCGCGCCGAGTTGCTCTCGTGGCTGGCCCAGTGGAAGGGCGAGCGCTTCGCCGCGAGCAAGCGCACGGACGCCGCGACCGCGGCCAACCTCGCGCAGCTCGGATATGCCTCGAACAGCGCGACGGGCGACGCGCGCGCGCCGCTCTACGACGACGCTTGCGCATGCGCGTGGTGCCAACGCTGGCGTTGAGCGTCGAGCGGCACGTCAACGCTTGCGCGGTGGAACGGGGTCGTGGCCGCCCTTGCACAAGGGGTGGCAGCGCGCGAGGCGATAGACAGCGAGCCACGACCCGCGCAGGATCCCGTGGACCTCGAGGGCTTCGATCGCGTACTGGCTGCAGGTCGGAGAGAAGCGGCACATCGGCGGCTTGAGCGGCGACAGCCAGCGGCGGTAGACGCGGATCGGCAGCGCCAGAATGCGGCCGAGCCAGCTCACGGCGCGCTGTCCGCGCGCGGCGCGCGCTTGGCGGTCCACTTGCGCAGGGCCTTTTGGGCCAGCTCGAACAGCTCGGAGCGCGTCGCCGCCAGCTCCGGCGTGGGCTTGGGCTGCGCCGGGATCAGGATCAGGTCCAGTCCCGGCGGGAGTCGGTGCTGCTCGAGCCGAAACGCCTCGCGGAACACGCGCCGCACGCGATTGCGCTTGACCGCGCTCTTCCACGCGACCTTGCCGACCGACAAGCCCAAGCGCGGATGGGAGAGCTCGTTGCCGTGCGCCACCACCACCAGGATCGAGCCGCGTGCGCGCACACCGTCCTTGTAGGCGCGCTGGAAGTCGCCGCGCTTGACCAAGCGCAAGTGGCGCGGGAAACGAAGGCGCGGGGCGGTGTCCATCGGCCGACATGGTACGCGAGTGCGGCTGGAGTTCCGTGCGCGCGGGCCGCAGACTCTGCGGGCCGTGGAGCGCAACGAGCACCTCAACTGGATCGGCGAGCGTTGGTGCGCGGCCGATGCGGGCGCGACCTACGAGCTCGGCGCGCGCATCGGTGGGCCGGAGTGCTGGCCGCGTTCGCGCGCAGCGGACGTGCGCGCTGCGCTGCGAGCGAATGCGACCGCGGCCGACGGTTGGAGCGCGCTGGCCCGCGCGCGACGTTGGGAGTTGCTGGCGCGGATCGCGGACGCGCTCGACTTCGAAGCACTCGCGCGCGAGCTCGAGCCCGACTTGGGCCTCGACGCGGGCGAGGCGCGCGCGCGCTGCGAGGAGGACGTGTTCCGCTTTCGCGAGGCGCTCGAGCTCTTGCGCGACGGGGAGCCAGCCAGCGGTGTGGGCGTGTTTCGCGCGCATTGGAGCGATTTCGTCGGCGGACTCGCGATGCGAGTCGCGCCGCACTTGCTCGCGGGTCAGGCGGTGCTCGTCCTGTCGGATCCGCGATTGCCGCGCGCGGCCGAGGCCTTGGCGCGCGCCTGCGAGCGAGCGGCGTTGCCCGCGGGAGTGATCACGCTGTTGCACGACGACGGCAGCGAATGTGGAGACTGCGCGCTCGAGAGCGCGGGACTGGCCTTCGTGCGCTGGAAGGAGCGCGACGAGCGCCTCGATGAACTCGTCTCGCGACATGCGGTCCGTGTCGAGACAAGTTGGCAGCTGTGGCGTGCGACGAACGCTACGACGGTGGTCGAATCGAGCGCGGATCCGGCACTCGAGGCACTGCGTGTCGTGGAGAGTTTCTGCGGTCGTTCGAGTACACTTTCCGGGCAACACCCGGGCGCGATTGCTCGCGTGTTGTGCCACGAGCGGCTCTTTTCGCGCTTCACGGAAGAACTCCTCGGGCGACTCGAGACGGCACCGGACGTGCGACACGCCGTGCCCGCTCTCGATGCGGATCTCGACGACCATCTCCGACGGGCGTGGTCGCTCGGGCTCGACGAAGGTGCGACGCCGATCTTCGGCAGCGCACCCTCGGACCGCGGCGACAGCGATGTCTCCCGCGGGGCGTGCGGAATCGTGTTCACCAACGTCGATCCGCGCTCCGGGCTCGCGCGCCTGACCCGTCCCGCGCCGGTCTTGGGACTGATCCGCGTCGCGAGCGACTCGCGGGCCCGAGAGCTTCAACGTGAGCTCGACGGAAGCCCGAAAAAAGAACATCGCCCGCTGCGCTCCTGAACCACGGGACGCGCGCAGCGCGCACTCTCCGCCGGTTCCGCGCGATCCGGCCCCAAGGTACCGCCATGATCTCCCCGCAAAACGTCCACGAGACCCTCAAGCGCCACCAACTCGCCGACGGCTATCCGTTCGTGTTCGACCTCGAACGCAGCCACGGTTCGTGGCTTTTCGACGCGCGCACGAACAGCGAGTTCCTCGACTTCTTCACGTGCTTCGCGTCGTGGCCGATCGGCTACAACCATCCACGGATGAGCGAGCCCGCGTTCCTGGCGGAGCTCACGCTCGCGGCGCGCAACAACCCGGCCAACTCGGACCTCTACACGGTCTCGATGGCGCGCTTCGTCGAGGCCTTCGCCACGCGCGTCACTCCGGCCGGATACCCGCATCACTTCTGGGTTTCCGGTGGCGCCTTGGCGGTCGAGAACGCCCTCAAGGTGGCCTTCGATTGGAAGGCCCAGAAGCTCGGCCACACGAGCCTCGAGGAATCCTGCGACGACCTGGTGGTGCTGCACTTCCGCGACGCCTTCCACGGCCGTTCGGGCTACACGCTCTCGCTGACCAACACCGATCCGACCAAGACCGGGTTGTTCCCCAAGTTCAAGTGGCCGCGCGTGCACAATCCGGCGATCGTCTTCGACGTCGACGGCGGCATCGCCAACGACATCGTCGCCAGCGAGGCGCGCGCCTGCGCGGAGATCGAGCAAGCGTTCGTCGACTACCGCGATCGCATCGCGGCGATCGTGATCGAGCCGATGCAGTCGGAGGGCGGGGACCACCACTTCCGACCAGAGTTCCTGGCACGCCTGCGGCGCTATGCGGACGAGAACCAGGCGCTGCTGGTGTTCGACGAGGTCCAAACCGGCTTCTTCGGGTCGGGCACGAACTGGTTGTGGCAGCAGATCGGCGTGCGCCCCGACATCGTGGCCTTCGCCAAGAAGTCGCAGCAGGGAGGCATCTACGCCAACACCCGCGTCGACGAGATCGAGAACAACTGCTTCCAGCGGGTCAGCCGCATCAACTCGACCTGGGGCGGCAACCTGACCGACATGGTGCGCGCGCGCCAGTTCATCGACATCATCCTGGGCGACAAGCAGCCCGAGAACGTCAAGGCGCGCGGTGAGCAGTTCGTGCGCGGACTGCGCGACCTGGCCAAGCGTGGACACTCGTTCTCCAACGTGCGCGGCGTCGGTTCGCTGGTGGCCTTCACGCTCGAGAGCAGCGCCGCGCGCGACGAGATGCTCACCAAGCTGCGCGAGCAGCGCCTCTTGGCGTTGAAGAGCGGGAGCAAGGCGATTCGCTTCCGCATGCCGCTCAACATCTCGGCCCAAGAAGTGGATCTGGCCCTGGGCAAGATCGAGGCCCTGGCGCCGACGCGCGTGTAGCGCGGCCGGCGGCGTCCAAGCGTTCGAGCGCGGGCTCGCGGGGAACTCCCTCGCGGGCCCGCGCCGCGTTCGGGGCGCGCCTACGGCGCACGAATGCGCGCGCGAGCTCTGCACGAAGCTGGTCGACCGGCGCGAGATCTCCGTGGCTTCGTTCGGACCATATCGCCAAGCCGGGACGTTCACGGAACACGACGGATCGCGGGCATTCACAGGGTGTGGGTGCTCGATGTCCCGATCCGGTCCAGAGGATTTCGACGATGAAGTCGTTCACGCTACTGGCGTGGTGCTCGCTCGCGAGCTCCGCGCTCGCATTCCAGTCTGCTCCGACGGAGTGCACACTCGATCAGGTGACCTACGTCACGAACGCAGGAGTGTCCTATCCCATCGATCCCAACGCCGTCTTCACCATCCAGCACCCGGGTCACTTCCGTGCTCGCGTTGCATTCGTCGCGTCGCAGGTGGATTCGCAAACGAATCTGTTCGCACAACCGAACATGGTGCCGCTGTGGGGGATCCGCAATGGCTTCAACGCCGTGGTCGGGAAGAAGCGTTGGATGGGCGACGACGAGCAACAGCAGGTGATGCCGATCCTCGACTTCGATCCGAACACCGGCGCTGGCCACGCGCAGCTGGACGTGCCGGTGGCGCAGTTCATCGGAACCGACACCTACGCCGCATTGCCCAAAGGCGCCGCCAAGCTCGGCTTCGTGTTCGGTGAGCAGGGCGTGTTGGATCTGGACGCGGCCGGGAACCCCGTCGGCCATCAGTGGTTCGCGCGCTACATGTTCGCGACGGACTACCCCGATCTGTACGCGGCCGTCGAGGAAACCTACGTCGGTCGCAATGAGCGCGTCCAGCTCAACGTGTTCATGGACGACTGCACCGATGTCGCGAGCACGCTGTTCATCGAAGTGATCGGCGCCGCGACCTTCTACTTCGACGGAGTGCCGGCTTCGAGCTGGACGATTCCGATCCCCGCGCACACGGAGTTGTACATGCACGACGTGATCGCCGCGACGTCGGGCAGCTACCGCTTCCGCGCGACGCTCAACGGAGCGCTGGTCGCGGAGAGCCAGTGGTGCGAGGTCGCCAACCACGCGGACGACGTGATCGCGTCGATCTCGGGCCTGACCGGCGGAGATCCGGGAAGCGTGGGGACGGTGAATCCGACGCCCATCAACGGTCGCCACTGCCGGCCGGCTGCCTGTTCCGCCTCGGGCGGCGACAAGGAGATGCGCTGCACGCGCCCGTTCATCGAGTTGCTCGAGGCACCGCTCAATCCTGACTGCCCCGGCCCGGTGGTCGGGGTCGCCACGGAGGGCGGCTGCGTGGCCGGCGAGGAAGCATGCGTGAAGACCACCGCCGACATGAGCTGCCCGAAGTACGAGTACGCCGGCACCGTCGATCGCAGCTGCGGGTCGGTGATGGTTGGAGTCGAGGTCGGAGCGAGCGGAGAAGTGGAGTTCAAGCTCCTGGGCAGCGGCGCGAAGGCTGGAGGCCACGTTGACGTGACGACGCAGGTCGAGAGCCCGATCACGCGGCGCTGCTGCAAGTACACGCCGGTCGAGGGGGAGTCGGTCACGGTCAGCCTGCGGAGTTGCCAGTGACAACGAATGCGCGCCGGACTGCCGCCCAGGGGCGGTCCGGCGCGCTGCTCCGCTCCCCTCCAACTTCCATCGCGAGAATCGACCATGTTCACCTGCAAGCCGTTCTTCGTTCTTTGTGCCTCACTCGTTGCGCATCACGCGCTCGCCGCCACCGACATCGCTGCCCTGCGCGCGAGGCTCGTACCTCCGCCGTGCGGCTCCTTCGCCGCGGAGTTCGTCACGACCTACTCTCCGATTGCCGATACCGCGGCTGCCGTCGCCAACGAGCACTATGCGCGCACGCGCAAGGCCTGTCACGTCGAGGGCCTCGATCGCCAAGGTCGGCGCGTTTCGTTCAACGGTGCAGACTTGCCGGCGTGCCTGATGAACTCGCGCTCACAGCCCGCGCGTTTCGAGGTCGACGAGAGAATCGACCTCGTTTGGCCCTGGTTCCGCTTGGCCAGCACCACGCAGCTCGATCCAGCCCTGGCAGCCGCGACCGAATGGCGCGTGTGGGATCCCGCGGGTCTCGCCGTGTGGTCGGAGCGATCGGGGTCTGTGCCGCGTGTGACGCGCACCACCTCCGACGCGACGTGGGACGTCGCGATCGGCGCGCTCGGAATGTTCGGCCGCACCGCGAGGCAGGTCGACTACCTGTGCCAAGTCGCGGAGGATCAAGTGGGAGTCGAGGTCACGGCTTCGGGCGGTCTGCGCATGCTGATCCGACTCCAAGACTCGAAGGTGCTCGACGGGTTCGACGAGATGTACTTGGCGAATGGAGTGATGGTGACTCCGGGGTATGCCGAGCTCCTGTTCGAGGAACACTCCGGATGCTCGTTCTTGACGGCGACCTATCGCGACTGTGCCGACGCGACGATGCTGATTCAGCGCATGCGCTGGGAGGGCGCCGAGCCCATGCCGCGCGAGATCGAGGAGCGCTGCTGGGTCGTCGGGACCGGTGATATCTACCGCATCCAACACGTCGAGATCGAGCGGCTCGATGGTGAGCAGCCCACGACGTCCTCGCTCGCCTGGCGTCCAGAACCGAGCCAAGCGGTCGTCGACCGGCGCTTCGCCGCGGAGCTGGAATACAGCGCCGATGCGTCGGGCGCCGTCCCGCTCGACGCCGAGCTCGCGATCCGCGCGGAATCCGAACGGCGCACGGCCGTGGAGGGTGAACGCGTAGACTCCGAGTCGAACACCGTGGTCGCGTCGGGCAGCCAGTACCTCACGCTCGTCGAGGCCCCGTCGTTCGGCATTCAGCCGGTGGGAGCGGAGGTACGAGTGCCGATGACCCTGTCCAACTCGAGCGGGGACGTGGTGCGCATCGACACTCCCGTGAAGTCGTGTCTCGTCGGCGACGTGATCTTGAGCGACTTCGTCATAGGTCCGGGTCAGAGCTTCCCCATCGAGGTCCGACTGACCGTCGCGGATCCAATGCGCAATGACTATCAGCTCACCATTCCGTTCGTGCGCGCATCGGCGCCATCGGCTCTGGAGCACTTCGAGCTCGCGTTCGCCTTGACCGGCCGTGTGGCCGCGGACATCGTGCCCAAGGTCGCGCGGGCCGATCGTAGGATCGCGAGCCGGCCGTCCCCGTCAACGCTGTTCGAGCTCCGTGGACGCACCAACCAAGCGCTCTCGCCTGTCGTGTCGGGGCCGGGGATCGCGTCGACGATCCTGAGTCGGCGTGGCGTGTGCGACATTCGAATTTCCGGCTTGGACTCCGCCCGCGAGGTGTTCGGCGCTCGCCGCCTTCCCTTCGAGGTTCGTGAGTTCGAGGGTTGCGAGACGGCGAGCACGGCGACGCTGATCGTGGAACGCGTTCCGGAGCAGCTCGCCGCCACCTGGCCGGGAGCTGTGCTCGCGCTGACAGGGGGCTTTCCCCGCGAGCGTCGCTTCGAGGCTCCCGAGCTGACCGTTCACGGGGCGCAGCTCGCAGACGGTGAGTCGCTGCGACCGGCTCACGGTCAAATCGAGTTGCACGTAGAAGAGGGTCGACTGCTCGTTCGCGAACTCGCGCCGCCGGCGCCGGACGGAGGACTCAAGTGGTTCACCGTTGCGCTCGACACGTCGCTAGGGCCGGTCGAACTCCTGGTGTACTCGGGCCCTACGCACGCCCAGTGAGACGTTCGCCGTGGGCAATGGCACTGGGCAAGATCGAGGCCCTGGCACCGACGCGCGTGTAGCGCGGCCGGCGGCGTCCAAGCGTTCGAGCGCGGGCTCGCGGGGAACTCCCTCGCGGGCCCGCGCCGCGTTCGGGGCGCGCCTACCGCGTGCGAATGCGCGCGCGAGCTCTGCACGAAGCTGGCCCGTGCGAGTACGCTCGTCGCAGCCGTGAGAGAGGACGGCGTTCAGATGCGGAATCGAGTTCGATGGATGTGGGCCTGGCGGATGATCGCGGTGACGCAACTCGCGGGGGGCGCACTCGCGCAGTCGCCCTATCCCGACGTGCTGTACTACAAGTTCGACGAGGGCAGCGGAACGCAGACGGCCAATGTCGCCGTGCCCAGCGCGGGCTCCGCCTTGGCCACGGTCAACGGGCACACACTCGTGCCCACCGGCGGTCAGTTCCAGGGTGCTCTGGCGAGCAACGGCACCTCGCTCGCTCACGTCGACACGGGTTGGCAGACGCAGCTCTCCGGCGAGTTCACGATTTCCTTCTGGCTCGACCTGACCAGTGTCGCGACCACCAATCCATTCATGTATGTGCTCGGGGATTCGAGCGCGAGCTCGTTCCGCGCCTTCACCAACGGTGCAGCCGGCACGGGCAACATCGTGTTGCGTTCGACCTTGTGGAGCACTGGCCTGGTCCTGCCGGGCGGAGCACTGCAGACCGGCCCGCATCATCTCGCGTGGGTGTATCGCTCGAGCACCGCTGAGTTGCGCGGCTTCGTCGACGGCGCGCTCGTCGCATCGGCGCCGGTCACGGTCGCGACTCACTCGGGAACGAGTACCTTCCGCGTCGGCGCCTACTCGACCGCGTCTCCGATGTTGTCCGGCGCGCGCATGGACGAGTTCCGACTGTACAGCACGGCGCTGACCGACTCCGAGATCGCGGCGACGTGGAATGCCTCGCTGTCGAACAACCCGGGCGGCGTCGTGTATTGCACGGCCGGCACCACGACCAACGGCTGCGTGCCGTCGATCAGCGGAAGCGGCACGCCCAGCGCGAGCGCGGCGAGTGGCTACACAATCGACGTTGCCGCGCTCGAAGGTCAGAAGCAGGGCCTGGTGTTCTACGGCATCAACAACACGGGTTTCGCGCCGTTGGCCTGGGGGCCGAGCTCGAGCTTCTTGTGCGTCAAGCCGCCGACGCAGCGCACCTTGGCTCAAAGCACCGGAGGCACGCCGGGGCAATGCGATGGCGCGCTCGCGCTCGACTGGAACGCCTTCCGCGCCACCAACCCCGGCGCGCTCGGCCAACCGTTCGCCGCCGGGCAGAAGGTCTACGCGCAGGCCTGGTTCCGCGATCCGCCGAGCCCGAAAACGACGATGCTCAGCGACGCGCTCGAGTTCACCGTGGCACCTTGAGACCTCGCGCGCCGAGCACTTCGTTCGGGGCGATCGCCGTTGCGCGAGCACGGTGATCGCCCAGTTCGAAGCGCAGTGACGTTGCCCGAGGGCGGCGTTCGCCCAGAGGGTGTGGGGAAGTCACGCTCTCGACGTTCGGCGCTCTACGCGGCGGCGGTGCATCCAAGATCCTGGGAGCTCGGATCCTCGGTCCTTCACGAGCTCACAGCTTGACCGAGAGCCCGACGTACACGGCACCGTCGGTCGCGTCGCCCAGCGATTCGTCGGCCGAGATGCCCAGCATGTATCCGAGCTCGATCTGCACGCCGGTTCCGGACACGTCCGCGCCATTGCCGCCCTTCTGGAAGTCGGCATACACGCCGAGCCCGAGGTAGACCACCGGAGCTCCGCTCGAGGACTTCGTGGCGTCCGCCGAATCAGCCGCGGGCGAGGTCATGCCCACGCCGCCCCGCGGTCCGAAGGTCCAGTCGCCATCGAGGCGCGTGCCACCCTCGCGCAGCTCCAACTTGCGCGCGCTCCCGACGGCGGACTTCTTCTCGGCGAGCGCGCGTCGCGCCGCGAGCAGTCGCTTGGATGCTGCATCGAAAGCGGGTTGGGCCTCAGTGAGCGCGGCGAGGTCGCCCTTGGCCTTCTCGCTGGCTAGCTTCTGCTCCTGGTAGACGCCGTGCGCGCGGTCGACCTCGAGCTGGAGCGCTTCGATCTCGATCCTCTGCGTCTCTAGCGCTTCCGCGTCCAGCTCGCGTTCCGCCGCGCGGTGCATCAGATACGGCAGGCTGACTTGGAGGAAGTCGACCGCCGGTGCTAGCGCGCCGTCCTCGAAGATGTCGAGCTCGTTCGCGTCGTCCTTGCCGGTGTCGAAGTACGTGCGCAGCGACGGACGGAAGTAGTCGGCGTGCGGGTCGAGCCAGCGCTCGCTGGCGCAGGCGCTCGCCATCCAGCACAGGGGGAGCGGGAGCAGGAGGGAGCGCGCGACGGACGCGAGGCGAGATTGCATGGAGACGTCTCAGGCGACGACGCGGGGGAAAGCTCGAGGCGAGCGAGAGTGCTCGGCGAGGTCCGCGCGTCGCTGCCTTCAGCAGCGTGGCGCGACGAATCGCACGCGTGCGAACGGCATCTCCGCGCAGAATCGCAAACCTGGCACGGCGCGGATCATCCCGGAGCGCCCGTGCACGGTCCCTGGGAAACGAGCGCGAAACTCCGGTCGTCTCACGCCCGCGCGCTGCGGACGCGCAGTTGGCCGCAGGCCGCGTCGCTCTCCACTCCGCGCGACCAACGCACGGTGGCGACGATGCCGCGCTCGATCAAACGCTGGTGGAAGCGGTCGACAGCGAACTCGGTCGGTCGGCCGAAGCCCGAGTCGTCGACCGGATTGAAGGGGATCAGGTTCACCGTGCAGCGCCGCCGCGCGAGGCGTTGGGCGAGGCGCTCGGCGTGGCCCGCGCTGTCGTTCTCGCCCGCGAGCAGCACGTACTCGTAGGTCACCTCGCGTCCGGTCTTCTCGAACCAGTCGTCGGCGGCGGCGAGCAGCTCCTCGATCGCGACGCCCTTCATGGCTGGGACCAGCTCGTCGCGCTGCTCCTGATCGGGCGTGTGCAGCGAAATCGCCAACTGGAAGCGCGGCTTCTCCGGCGCGATGCGCCGCAGCCGGTCCGGGAAGCCGACGGTCGAGACCGTCACCTTACGGCTACCGATCGCCATCTCGTCGTGGACCACGTCGAGCGCGCGCGACAGATTCGCGAAGTTGAGCAAGGGCTCGCCGATGCCCATCACGACACTGCGCGAGAGCTCGCCCAACGCTCGGCCGCGCACGTACTGCTCGAGGATCTCGTGCATCTCGAGGTTGCGCACCAAGCCCGCGCGGCCCGAGGCACAGAACGGACAGGCCACCGGGCAACCGATCTGGCTCGACACGCACAGGGTCGCGCCTTTCCCACTGGTCGTGTCCCGGGCGGGGATGTGAACGGTCTCGACGGTTGCGCTGCGCCGCGCCTCGTCGGGGAACGCGAGCAGCAGCTTGGTGGTGCGGTCCGCGGCCACGCGGCGCCCGATCTCGGTACTGGAGAGGATCGGCAACTCGCGCGACAAGAGCTCGCGTGCGGCCGCGGGCAGGCTGGTCATCGCGGCGTAATCCGTGATCCCTTTCTCGAGCACCGCGGCGCGGGCGATCTTGGCGTGGAACGGTTTCAGTCCGAGCTCCACGAAGCGCGCGGCGAGCGCGGCGCGGTCGAAACTCAAGAGCGTGGCGCGTGTTGCCGGAGTGCCCGACGAACTCTCCATCGCGGGGCTCACGCGGGCTTGGCGGTCAGGGCCAGGCGCAGCTCCTCGCCGATTTCCAGCGCCACCTTGCGCGCCGCCTGCAGGTCGGGCGGGTTGGCGCCGCCGACGGCCTTGTGTCCGCCGCCGCCGTAGCGCTCCATGATGGTGCCGATGTGCGTCTGCACCGGCGGCGGATTCCAGGGGTTCTCGCCGGCCGAGACGTGGAAGCCCGCGCGCGTCGGGATCACGCCGACCGAGTAGTGGATCTCGGGGTAGTGGTAGAAGGCAGCGAAGCGCTCGCGGCGGATCGCGTTGGAGGACGCGTCGTAGACCAGCACCTTGTCGCGCTTCCACTCGACGGTCGGCGGGAACTGCTGCAAGGCGCGGTCGCGGTTGCGCGCGGCGCGCTGGAAGCACTTGTCGACGTCGCCGCGGCGCGCGACGCTGTCGAGGTCCGAGGTCGACATCGCGCCCACGAGCTCGTCGAGCCACTCGGGCGAGGGTGCGACGGTCAGGGCGCGCGAGATGCGCAGCGCGGGCTCGTCGCCGAACACGGCCTGGTCGACGCTCTTGAAGCGCGCGGCGTCGATCACGTTGGACCACTCGGCCATGTGCTTGAAACGCTCGGGCTCGCGGAAATCCCAGTGCTCGCGCGCGTGTGCCAGGATCAGCGGCGGACAGGAGGGCGAGGTCTCGTCCCAGCGCCAGCGCTCGGAAGGCTGATAGGCCGCGCGCAGCTCGGGGGTGAGGAACGTGGTCGGGTGGTGGTCGAACCAATACTCGGCCCGCGGGTGGAAATGGAAGTCGACGATCGCGAAGCGCTCGTTCGCGCTGAAGGCTTGCCAGTCCGAGCGCTGGTCGTAGTTGACGCTGGTCCAAGCCGGCGCTTCGCCGCGCTTCTCGCGCAGGATGGTCGCGAGCACGGCGGCGCTGACCATGCCGTCGAAATCGCGATGGTAGTGGATGCGGAGCGGGCCAGGGTTGCTCATCGGATGTGGGCCAGGATATCCGCGAGCGTCGGGCGGCACACGCGCGCTCTGCGTTCGACTCGCGCGCAGCTGTGGCGCACGCCCGCGACGGTTAGGATCCTAGGGGTCGTGAGCGGTGCAGGATCCAGGGCTGACGAGACGCAGTGCACGCGCGAGCCCCTCCCGTGGCTCGCGCGGCTCGTTCCGCTCGCCATCCTGCTCGTCGCCTGGCTCGCGTACTCCAACGGCGCTGCGGGTGTGTTCGTGTTCGACGATCACACGGACATCACCGACAACGTCGCGATCCGCCAACCGTGGCCGCCGTGGCGCGTGATCGTCGACCAGGGCCAGTCCGGCGTATCCGGGCGACCGTTGGTCGCGCTTTCCTACGCGCTCAATTACGAGGCCTGTGGCTACTCGACGGCCGGTTGGCACTGGGTCAACGTGGCGTTGCACGCCCTGACGGCGCTGGCGGTCTACGGCTGCGTGCGGCGCGCGCTCGCGAGCGAGCCCTTCGCGCTGCGCTGGGGCACGCGCGCGCTCGCGATCGCCAGCGCGGTGGCGCTGGTGTTCGCGGCGCACCCGCTGTCGACGGGCGTGATCATGTACCGCGGCCAGCGCGTCGAATCGATGATGGCGCTGTTCTTCACGCTCACGATGTACTGCGCGTTGCGCGCGTTCGCGGCGCCGCAATCGCGATGGTGGCCGCGTCTCGCAGTGGTGAGCTGCGCGCTGGGTACCGGTTGCAAGGAAGTGATCGTCGGCGCTCCGCTGCTCGTGGCGTTGTACGACGCGTCGTTCGTGGCGCGCTCGTGGAGCGCGGCGTTTCGCGCACGCAAGCGGCTGTACCTCGGGCTGTTCGGCACGTGGGCCTTGATCGCGCTGTGGGTCGTGCTCGCGCAGGGTCGCAGCGAATCGGTGGGCTTCGGCTACGAGGGGATGGGCGTGTGGCAGTACTTGACCACCCAGGCTTGGGCCGTGCCGCACTACCTGCGGCTGGCGCTGTGGCCCGACCCTCTGATCTTCGACTTCGGTGTGCAGCCGATCTCGGAGGTCGGGCGCTGGCTGCCGCGCGGACTGCTGGTGCTCGCGCTGCTCGCGTTGACCGCGTGGGGGCTCGCCAAGCGCCATGGACTGGCGTTCCTCGGTGCGTGGTGGTTCGTGATCCTGGCGCCGTCGTCGAGCGTGCTGCCGATCGTGACCGAGCTGATCGTCGAGCACCGCGCCTACCTGCCGAGTGCGGCGCTGTTGCTCGGCGCGGCGCTTTCGGTCGCCTGGGTGCTCGAGCGTCTGCAGCGGCCACTGCGGCTCGCGCTGGGTTTCGCGATGACGCTGGCCGCACTGGCGCTGTTCGTGCCGCTGACACGCGCGCGCAACGCGACCTACCACAGCGAGCTCGGGTTGTGGGCCGACACGGTCGCGAAGCTCCCGACGAATGCACGCGCGCATGCCAGCTACGCCAATGACTTGCGCGTCGCGGGGCGGGTCGCCGAAGCCGGCGAGCACTACGCCAAGGCGGTGGAGCTGGCGCCGAACGACCCCTACTGGCACGCCAATTACGGAACCTGGCTCACCGACCAGAACCGGCTCGACGAGGCCATCGCCGAGCTCGAGCGTGCGCGCGAGCTGCTCCCGACCTATGGCATGACGCTGCAGAACCTGGGCATCGCGTACCAGCGCCGTGGCGAGAGCGACAAGGCGCTCGACGCGTGGCTCGCGGGACTCGAGGTGGGCACTCCGGCCGTGGCCTACGTCGCGCTCCAAGTGCACACGCTGCTGGCCCAGCGCGGGCGTGAGCGGGAGGCACTCGCAGCCCTGCGTCGCGGCGTGCAGTGGGCGCGCGGTGACGCCGAGTTGCTCTCACGCGCGGCGCGCGCGCTGCTCGAGGCGCGCGACCCGGCGCTGCGCGCGCCGAGCGAGGCGCTGGCCTACGCGCAGCGCGCCTTCACGCTCAGCAACGGCACCGATGCCGCGGCTCTCGAGCTCGCAGGTCAAGCGCTGACTGCGGAGGGGCGCGGTGCCGAAGCCGCGCAGCTCTATCGCCAAGCCGCGGCCGTATGGCGCGTGCTGAATCAGCCGGCGCGCGCGGACGAGTGCGAGCGCCGCGCGCGAACCGTCACCGCGGCTCCTTGAGCCACTGGCGCATCCCGAGCGCTCGCACTTCCCAGCTGTCCACGAGCCCTGCGGCCGTGGCGAGCGTCAGGCGCTCTCGCGCTCTTGGCCGAGTTCCTCGGCGTCTTCGGCCGACTCCAGCGGAACCTCAGCCGGCGGGTCGAGCTGCGTCAGCCCACGGGCCAGCGAGGCGTCGCCGCGCACGTGCTTGTCCTCGACGACGAAGTGCCGCGTGTCCGTGCGCGACGGCAGCTCGAACAACAGGTCGAGCAGCGTGTCCTCGAGGATCGCGCGCAACGCGCGCACACCGGTCTCGCGCTGGATCGCGGTCTTGGCGATTTCCATCAGCGCGCTGGGCGCGAACTCGAGCTCGGCGCCGGCCAGCTTGAACAGGCGCTGGTATTGGCGCGTCAGTGCGTTGCGCGGCTCGGTCAGGATGCGCACCAGGTCCGCCTCGCGCAGCGTGTCGAGCGTGGACAGCACCGGCAAGCGGCCGACGAACTCCGGGATCATCCCGAATTCGATCAGGTCGCGCGGCTCGATCAGCTTGAGGTATTCGTCGCGCGTCGCGCCGTCGATGCGGTCGGGCAAGTTCCTCTGGCCGCCGCGCAAGCGCGAGCTGTTGCTCGACTCGACTTCGCCCGCGAAGCCGATCCGGCTGCGGCCCACGCGCCGACCGATGACTTGCTCGATGTTCGAGAAGGTCCCACCGCAGATGAACAGGATGTTCGAGGTGTCGACCTGGATGTAGGCCTGCTCGGGATGCTTGCGGCCGCCCTGCGGCGGCACGTTCGCGATCGTGCCTTCGAGGATCTTGAGCAACGCCTGTTGCACGCCCTCGCCCGAAACGTCGCGCGTGATCGAGACGTTGTTGGTGGTGCGGGCGATCTTGTCGATCTCGTCGATGTACACGATGCCCTGCTGGGTGCGCTCGACATCGAAGTCGGAGTTCTGCAGCAGCTTGAGGATGATGTTCTCGACGTCCTCGCCGACGTAGCCGGCCTCGGTCAGCGTCGTGGCGTCCGCGATCGCGAACGGAACGTCGAGCATCTTGGCCAAGGTGCGCGCGAGCAGCGTCTTGCCAGAGCCCGTGGGGCCCACGAGCAGCACGTTCGACTTCTCGATCTCGACGTCGCCCAGCGCCGCGGGATTCTGCGCTTGGTGGCGCAAGCGGCGGTAGTGGTTGTAGACCGCGACCGAGAGCGTCTTCTTCGCGCGCTGTTGCCCGATCACGTACTCGTCGAGCTTGCGGGCGATCTCGATCGGCGTCGGCAGGCGCTTCTCCGTGCGCGGCGCGACTCCCACCCGCGCGCGCGCGCCGGCTGCGGCAGTTGCCGGCGGGACCGCAGCGGCTGCGGCGGCGTCGGGATTGCGGCGCTGTTCCTCTTGGAGGATCGAGTTGCAGATCTCGATGCACTCGTTGCAGATGTAGACGCCCGGCGGCCCGGCGATCAGCGAGGCGACGTGGTGCCGGCGCTTCTCGCAGAAGGTGCAGCGTTCGATGTGACGGCCGCGATTGGAAGAGGGGCTCATTCGAAGAACATGGTAGCCCGCGCGCTTTTCGACGGGAGAGTTCGCTGCGCGAAAGCGCAGAAGCTCACCCTGAAGTTTCTGCGCGAAAGAAAAGCGCGCCACCGGCCGGCGATGCGGCGGGCGGCGCGCGACTGCGCGGAGAGTCGAGGTGCCGGACTAGCTCGCCGGTGGCGTTTGCGTGCGGCTGGGCACGACGACGTGGTCGATCAGGCCGAAGTCCTTGGCTTCGTCGGCGGCGAAGAACTTGTCGCGCTCGCAGGCCTTGGAGATCTCCTTCGGCGTGCGGCCGCTGTGGCGGCCGAGGATGTCCTCGAGCACTTTCTTCAGCTTCAGGATCTCGTTGACCTGGATTTCCATGTCCATCGCGGTGCCCTGCGCGCCGCCCCAGGGCTGGTGGATCATCACGCGCGAGTTGGGCAGCGCGTAGCGCTTGCCCTTGGCTCCGCCGGCGAGCAGCACGGCGCCCATCGAGGCCGCCTGGCCCAGGCAGTAGGTGGCGACATCGGGGGTCACGAACTGCATCGTGTCGTAGATCGCCAGCCCGGCCGTGACGCTGCCGCCGGGACTGTTGATGTAGATGTTGATGTCCTGCGACTTGTTCGACTTGTCGAGGAACAGGAGCTGGGCCATCACCGAGTTGGCGACGTGGTCGTCGATCGCGGTGCCGATGAAGATGATGCGGTCCTCGAGCAGGCGCGAGTAGATGTCGTAGGTGCGCTCGCCGCGACCGGTCTTTTCGATGACGTAGGGGACGTAGTAATTGGCTTGGGCGCTCATCGGTTCCTCTGGGACCAGTTTCGTGAGCCACGCTGATAAGGCTTGAGCGCGCGCCGATCAAGCGCGGGCTCGCCGGCCCACGCCCTGGAAAATGGGACGAGGCGCGCTGGCCCGTGGCCGCGCGCCCCGTGTTCGCCGCCGCTCGGCGTTCGAGCTAGACCTTGGGTGCGACCAGCTTGGCGCTCTCGCGCAGGAAGCGCCGCACCTTGCGCTCGAGGATCTCCATGGCGAGTTGCGGGAAGAGATTCTGCTTCTGGTAGAAGTCGCGCACTTCCTCGAAGCTGGTGCGGTTGCGCTTGGCGATCGCGCGCAGCTCGCCGACCATCTCGGCTTCCTGCACCTGCAGTTTCTCGGCCTCGGCGATGCGCTCGATCAGGAAGTAGGCCTTGGCGCCCTTGAGCGCGGCCTCGCGTGCTTCACCGTCGCGTGCGGCGAGTTGCTGGTCGGCCGCGGCCCCGGTGATGCCTTGCTGCTCGAGCTCGCTGCGGATCATCGCTTGGCGCCCCTTGAGCTGCTCCTCGACCATCAGGGCCGGCAGCTCCATCGCGTGCGACGCGATCAGGCGCTCGAGCAACTCGGTCTCGATGCGCTGGTCCTCGATCTGACGGTTGGCCTGCTCCAGGCCGTCGGTGGCGCGCTTGAGCAGCTCGGCCTCGCTCTCGACGCCGATGATCTTCATCAGCTCCTCGCGCGAGGGCACGACCACCTTGAAGGCGTTCTTGATCTCGACGCGCGCCGTCCCGTCCTTGTCGCGCGCCTCTTCCTTCTCGAAGTCGGCGGGGAAGTGGAGCGCTACCTCGGCGTACTCGCCGTCCTTCTTGCCGACCATCGCCGTCTTGAAGGCTTCGGCATCGACGCCGGGGAGCGCGGTGGTCGGCGCGAGGCGCAGCCCGTCGCGTTGCCAGACCACTTGGCCTTCGAACACGAGCTCGACCTTGCACAGCGCCATGCCGTCGGCGGGCAAGCCGTCGTCGCCGGCCGGCTCGGGGTGCGCCTGGTTCTTCTGCGCCTGCTCGATGGCGGCGTTGACCTCCTCGTCCTGGATCGGCGGCAGCGCCGATTCGATCTCCAGCGCCTTGTAACTGCCGAGCGCGAACTCCGGACGCAGGCTGAACTCGAAGGTGTGGCTGAAGTCCACGCCCGCGAGCACGTCCCCGACGTTGACGTTGGGGTTGTTCAGCGGGCGCAGCTGGTTCTCGTCGATCGCGCGCTTGTAGGCTTCGTTGATGAAGCGCATCGCGACCTCCTGGCGCAGCTCCTTGCCTTGGAAGCGCGCCACGACGTCGGCCGGAACGTGGCCCGGGCGGAAGCCCTTCATCTTCACGCGGCGACCGACCTCCTTGAGCGCCTTCTGGAACTCGGTCTCGAACTCCGCCGAGGGGACGGTGAAGGAGACCTTGGCTTGGCACGGCTGCGGGCGTTCGACGGTGATCTGCACGGTTCGGTCGGGGCTGGGGCCGAAGTGGCCGAGGAAAATGGAGGCGGAGCACTTTAGCGAGGGGGCGCCCGAGCGTCCACGCGCCGCAGCCGCGAGTGTCGGGCGCGGAATGGCGGCTTGGTGCCGAGCGCGCGGGCCTATCCTGCCGTCCCAGACTCGATCGGAGCGACCATGAAGCTGACCCTGCGCACCCTCTCCTCCCTGTCCGAAGCCCTGGCGCTGACGCCGCTGTGCGACGCCGTGGCCGCGGATTTCCAGCGCCAGATCTCCGACCACGAGCTGGCGCCGGGAACCAGCGAGCGCTTCCTGCGGGCGCACTTCCAGGCGCGCGAGACGGTGTGCGTCGTGGCCGAGGGACCAGAGCGCGCCTGGGGCGTGTGCCTGACCGGACCGTTCGTCGACCCGCTGCTCGGCACGACCCAGCCGATGGTGCTGGTCCTGCACGTCGACCCGGCCCTGCGCCACCGCGGGGTCGCGACCGAGCTCGTGCGCGAGGCCGAGCGCGTGCTGCGCGAACGTGGCGCGACCACGTTGGCGGCACGGGCCACGCACAACGACGACGCGCTGATCTCGATGGGGGAGCGCTGGGGATTCGTGCGCGCCTGGGAGCTGATGGTGCGCGAGTGACTCAGCCGCACAGCGGCGCGCCGCTTTCGGCGTCGTGCGGCGCCCAGGCGAGCACCACCGCGCGCACGGCGATCCCCGACTTCTTGGGCTTGAGCGTGAGCCGCGCGAGCGCGTCGCGCGCGGGATCGAACTCGGCGATCAAGCCGGCGACATCGCCTTCGAGTTGCTCTTGCAGCGCCCGCAGCTGTTCGTCGACGCTGGCCAGGTCGGCTGCGGCGCGCTCGACATCGCTCGACTCCTTCATCGAACGCCCGACGCCGCGGGCGGCGCTGGTGGCGCGGCCGACGTTGCCCGCGCTGCGCAGCTTGCCGCCGAGGAAGGCCGAGAGCAGCGCGGAGCCGAAGGACAGGGCGGTCGAGACCTTCGAGCCGGTCGCTTGCTCCTGCTGCACTTCCAAGGCCTGTTCGCGCTTGCGGCGGCGCTCCTCGAGCAGCGCCAACTTGGGGGCCAGCTTCGCGCGCAGTGCCTCGACCTCGGCGTCACGCTTCTCGCGCGCGTGTTGCGCCAGCCGCAGGCGGAACTCGCGCTCGCTCTCACCCGGCGCGGAGACTTGCTCGAAGCGCTCGCTCCGGAGCAACTCGAGTTGCGCCGAGCGATACAGGGCGTCCGCGAAGCTCCTGCGCCAGGCATCGTAGGACTTGGCCTTGGCGCATTCGGGCGGAAGCGGCGCGTAGCTCGCGTCCGGGACCGGTGTGTGCTCCAGGTCGTTTTCGTCGCCCTCGATCTCGGTGCTCGCTTCCCAGTCGACGGTCAGCGGACCGACGCGCGCCGTGGCCAATTTCGAGTAGCTCCGCTGCACGTCGAGCCCGAGCTTGGCGTCGACGAACGCGACGCGCGCGACGCCGAAGACCATCGGGCGGTACTCGACGCGCGCCGCGCGCCCGCGCACCGGCAAGAAGTACTGCGGCACGTCGCTGGGCAACACCGGGCGCTGCGCTTTCGGAGCGAGTTCCCTCGGCGAAGTGGGGTGCGCCGCTGTCGGGCTGGCCGCGCCGCCCGTCGTGCTGCGGGCATCGACGGCAACGGACACCCGCGGAGCGGCGCTCGCCGGCACGGATTCGTTCAGCTGCTTGAGCTCGGCCCGCGTCATCGGACCGCGCAGGTAGGACAGCGCCCAGCGTGTCTCGAACACGAGCGGTCGATCGCTGTGCACGTTGTTCATCAGGAACACGCGCGCCGAGAGCGAGGCGAGCGTGCGTTCCATCGCGGCGCGGTCGAAGCTCGTGCCGGCGTTGGCCAGTGCACCTTCCAGGCCTTCGATCAGCCGCGCCTTGTCGCGCTCCGTCTGCAGTCGACCGATGAACCAAGTGCCGGCGTTGGAGAGCCCCTTGTAGTCGAGATCGACGGGATTCTGCGTCGCGAGCACCACGCCGACGCCGAACGCTCGCGCCTGCTTCATCAGCGTCAACAGCGGCGCCTTCGACGGTGGGTTGGCCACCGGCGGGAAATAGCCCGCGATCTCGTCCATGTAGAGCAGCGCACGCAGGCTGCTCGTGCCGCGCTGGCGCCGCACCCAACCGAGTGTCTGGTTGAGCAGCAGCGAGACGAAGAACATGCGTTGCGCGTCGGACAAGTGCGCGATCGAGAAGATCGCAATGCGCGGCTTGCCCTGCGGCGTGTACAGCAAGCTGTCGAGCTCGAGCGCTTCGCCCTGCATCCAGGCAGCGAAACCCGGGCTGGCCAGCAGGTTGTTGAGCGCGAGCGCGAGGGCGAAGCGTTCCTTGGCGGGGAAGAACGACTCGAGGTCGAGCACTCCGATGCGCTCGACCACGGGCCGCTGCACCTCGGCGATCAGAGCGCCGAGGTCGAGGTCGCGACCTTCGGTCCAGGCGCGTTGCACGATCGTCGAGAGCAGGATGTGCTCGCGCGATTGCACCGGGTCGGCTTGGACACCGGCCAGTCCCAACAGGCTCGAGACCGTGGTCTGGACGCGCTCGCGGAAGAGCTCGGCGTCTTCGAGCGTCTCGGCGTCCGGCGCGGCGAAGCTCTCGAGGATCGAGACTTGGCGCCCTGCGCTCGAGCCAGGTGTGTAGACCGCGAACTCGGCCGCGTCGCGCAGGCGTTGGATGCGCTCGCCGTCCTGGCCCCAGTCGGCCAGCCCGCGGGTCCACCGCGAAGCGGTCTGCTCGGCGAACTGCTCGAGGGTCAGCCCCTTGGCGCGCGCGTCGTCGGGGTTGGCCCAGCGCGCGAAATCCTCGGGCCGCAGCGCCGGGAAGGCGAGCAGCAGATTGGCCAGGTCGCCCTTGGGGTCGATCACCAGCGCCGGGATGCCGTCGATCGCGGCCTCCTCGAGCAACACCGTGCACAGGCCGGTCTTGCCGCTGCCGGTCATGCCGACGACGACCGCGTGCGTCACCAGGTCCTTCGAGTCGTACAGCACGAGCTCGCTCCCGCGCGCGCGCTGCTCGAGGTCGTAGTGTGCGCCGAGATAGAACGTCCCGAGTCCTTCGAAGTTCTGCATGGGGCTTTGCGGCGCATCATCCGCTGGCGCGTTCGCGCGTGCAAACCCGCGCACCCCGGCGCGGAAGCGCGAAGTTCCTTCCGGGTCGCGCGTGGGGCGAACCCGACGCGGATCGTCGGCTGGGTCCGCGGGGTATGCTGACCCCGATGGGCCACCGCGTCTCGATCCAGCGCTGCACGGCGTGAGCTCACCCGCCGCGAAACAGAAGCTCGAGAGCATCGAGGCCGCGCGCGGTGTCGCGGCCTCGCTGGTCGTCGTGTACCACGCCGCGCGGCACCTCGAGCGCAATGGGTTCGCTCTGCCCTGGTTCGGCGGCGTCGAGAAGTTCGGTCACGCGGGGGTCGACTTCTTCTTCGTGCTCAGCGGGTTCATCATCCTCTTCGTGCACCATGGCGACCTCGGGCGGCCCGGCGCGCTGTTGCGCTATGCGGAGCGTCGCTGCACGCGCATCTATCCGCTGTATTGGGCGATCCTCGCGGTCTACACGTTGATCGCGATCTTCGGCTCGCAGCAGATGTCGCCCGATGCCGCCACGCTCGCGGCCAATACCGTGCTCTATCCGCTGGCCACCGAGCCCATCGTCGGTGTCGCCTGGACCTTGCAGCACGAGATGCTGTTCTACGTCCTGTTCGCCGCTGCGATCGTCGATCTGCGCTTGGGCCTGGCCTTGGTCGCGGTCTGGCTCGCGCTCATCGCCGGCGCGCTCAGCGGTGTGCTCGAGGTTCCGCCGCTCGGTCTCGCGCGTGTCGCCGCGTCTGCTTTCAACGTGCAATTCGTGATGGGCATGCTCGCCGCTTTGATCGCTCATCGAGCCCGCGTGCCGCAGGCGCGCCTGATCGCGGTCGCGGGCGCGCTGTCGTTCGCGGCGATCGGTGTGTGCGAAAGCCAGGGCGTCATCGATGGCTACGCCGATCCAGCGCGCTTCTTGTACGGTGCCGCGGCCTTCGCCGTGGTCGTGGGTCTGGTCGAGGCCGAGCGCGAAGCGCGGGTGCGCGTCCCGCGCCTGATGGGTGTGCTCGGCAAGGCCTCGTACTCGATCTACCTCGGGCACTTGCTGGTGCTGGGTGTCGCGTACAAGTCGCTCGAGCGGCTCGGGCTCCAAGACGCGCTGCCCGTGTGGTTGCTGCACATCGCGCTCGTCGTCGCCGGCATCGGCGGCGGGGTGGTGTTCTCGATGACGCTCGAGTACCCGCTGATGGGCGTGGCGCGCAAGCTGTGGGGCAAGGTGTTCGCTCGTTGAGCGCACGGAACGAGCGATGAAGGGCCTCGAGATCCGCAGACGCACGCTGGTTGTGCTCGTGCTGTACGCGGTGCTGTTGCACGTCGTGGCCTACTGGGGCGTGTTCAAGACCAACTTCATCCCGCTGGCGCGGAAGACGCTCGGACTGGCACCTCCGGAGGAACGCAACCTCCAGCTCTACCAGTCGATGCTGGGCTGGTCCGAGCGCGATCGCGCCGTGCCCGACGGAGCCGTGGTCGTGCTCGGGGACAGCCTGATGGCCAGGCTCGACGCGCGCGCGCTGGGCCCCGACGTGCACGTGTTCGCCCTGGGCGGCATGACGACGCACACGTTGCGCGAAGCGTTGCCGGCGGTGCGCTCGCTGGCACGCGCGCGGGCCATCGTGCTCGGTGTCGGAGTCAACGACGCGAAGTATCGCGACGTGCAGCAGATCGCGAGTGACTACGCCGGTGTGCTCGATGCCCTGCCCGCGAACATCCCCGTGCTCGCGGTTCCGATCCTGCCGGTCGATGCCAGCGCCGACGCCGTGCGCGCCAAGCCCTATCTCGACAACGCACGCTTGCGCGAGCTCGACACCGCGCTGCGCAAGGTCAGTGAGGACCGCGGCAACGTGCTCCGGTTGCCGATCCCGGACGCGCTCGTCGACGGAGCCGGCGCGCTGCGCACCGAGATGCACGCGGGCGACGGTTGGCACTTGTCGCCGGAGGGCAGCGCCGTGTTGGCCGCGGCGCTGCGCGCGGCACTCGAAGCGCCGCGGATCCGATCGCCCCGCTAGGGCGACGCGACGTGCTCGACGCGCCTCACGCGCTGCGGTGCGGCAGTGTCGCGAGGAACGCCGGCGAAGCTCCGCGCAATCGAGCGCCCGCGGCGTCGATGCGCACCGGCGTGAGGACATTCGCGAAGCGCTGACCGATCATCAGCGCCGCCAGCGCCAGCACGGCGGCCAGCGATCCAAAGGCGAACGCCACGGACTCCGAGCTCAGTGCGCACGCGCCGACGGCGGCCACAGGCAGGATCCAACAGCCGAGGATCACCCTGCGGCGGCGCCGCGCGTGCGCCGCACACAGCCCCAGCTCGAGCAGCATGCTCTTGCGCACGACCAGCGCCACGATCAAGTACGTCAACACTCCCGCCAAGATCGTCAGCGCCCACCAAGGCGAGTGCCACGAGAACCTGCGCCGCAGTGTCAGCTCCGCGGGCGCGTTGCACAGCACGCAGCGCGACGGAAAGCACGCGCCGAGCTCGGCGAACACGTGCACGCCATCGGTGAACAAGTTGGACGAGTCTGCCGAGCCCGCCGCGGCCGGGAGCTCCGCCGATCGGGGAGCGCTGTAGGGGTTGTCGGTCATGCGCACGCTCAGCCGCCGAGAACCGGGTGACGCAGCGAGCCCGCCCACTTTGGCGCCGGCGCCGTAGCGGGGCAAGTCTTCGGGGAAGCGCGTGTCCCTCAGCGGACGGCGCGGCGTGCGGCTGCCGACGAGCGACGTGCCGACGAGCGACGTGCCGACGAGCGACGTGCCGACGAGCGACGTGCCGACGAGCGACGTGCCGACGAGCGACGTGCCGACGAGCGACGTGCCGCCGGCGCGATCGGCGGCGCCGATCAGGGAACTCGCTACGGAGCGATCACGAACTCCAGCGCGTTGCTCAAGCCCGAAGTGAACGGGTCGGCGGGATCCCGGTACCAGTACTGCGCGTCGACTTTCACTCCGGTCGCGAGCAGCGGGTCGCTTCCGCCCTGGATGCGCGCTTGCATGTCGTAGTCGAAGCTCCCCGAGCAGTTGTTCCCGCTCGTCGACCCGCCGGAGCTCTGGATCTGCGTGCGCTTCACGCCGCCGGAGATGCACAGCACTCCACCCTGGAACGCGCCGCTCCCGCGTTGGAAGCCGTAGATCAGCAACCCCGCCTTCTGGTTGAGGATCGCGCTGGCCGTGACGTGGAACGGGGAGCTGCCGGCGGAATGGGGGGCTCCGGAAAAGCCGATCGTCGGCACGCACCCCAGCGAGCTCCACTTCGAGGTGCAGTACACGCTCGGCGCGGGCGTGGCGGTCTGCAGATGCACGGACACGTACGCGTCCTGCGCGTTGTTGTTGCAGGCCGTCGCGATGTCGATGCGGCCGTCGTTGTCGAAGTCGCCGGTCATGCAGGTCGTGGGGCCAGTGCCAGTGGGCACGACCTGCGCGCCGCCGGCCAGGCCGCTGGGCGAGCCGTAGGCGATCTGCAGTGGCGCGACTCCGACGACGTCGAGCCAAGTGTCGCCGTCGACGTCGGCGATCTTCACGTCGCCGATCGAGTACACGCCGGAGCTCGAATTCGTCGGGAAACTGCCGTCGCCAGCGCCGTACCACACGGTGATCAAGCCGTTGCCCGTGACGATGTCGAGGTTGCCATCGCGGTTCATGTCCGCGACCGCCAGGCCGACCGTCGCACCGGAGGGGATCGACGTGGGGAACGTGTGGAACCACTCGTAGCTCTGGTGGATGTTCTGGATCAGCTTGACGCCGCCGGAGTGGCTCAGCGCCAAGTCGGCCCAACCATCGTTGTCGAAGTCGCCAGCGACCACGCGTTGGCCCGCCAAGCCGCTGCTGTAGGGAATCACGATGAACGAGCCGAAGTAGCCGTTGCCGTTGTTCTTGAACCAGTCGATCGCGTAGCCGCCGGCGTTGTTCGCCACCGCGAGGTCCACGTCACCGTCGTGGTCGAAGTCGGCGCTCGCCAGTCCCACCGGCGGCGTGCCGAGCGAGCTCGTGCCGCTGCCTCCGATGAAGCCGCGCTGATGGTCGTTGAACAGGATCCCGATGCCGTGCTGCGCCCAGCCACACGAGGTCACCGCGAAGTCCGGCCAGCCGTCGCCGTTGAAATCGTCGACCACCAGTCCCCAGGCCAAGTAGACGTTGACATCGGTGTTCGAGCCGTAATCCCCGCTGCCGTCGCCCCACAGCACGCTCACGCGGCCGTTGTTTTGGCCCTCGCAGGAGACGATCAGGTCCAGGTTCCCGTCCAGGTCGAAGTCGGCCGTCGCTGACTGGATCGGGTGCCGGTCCGAGAGGTCGAAATCGGCGCGCGGCTGGAACGTCACCGACTGCGCGGAGGCGAGCGACGCGGCCAGGGACCAAGCAACGAACGTGGGTGTCAGCGGGAGAGAAAGCGACATGGAGTTTGGACGCAGGTGAACAGCTTTGGCTGGGGCGGGCTCGGCAGGAAATCGCAATCAGCGATTGATCGCCGCGGCAAGGCAAGCCGCGTACCGCGTCCGCGGAGCGCGGTTCACGCGGCACCCGACGACGTTCGCGGCGACGAGCGCTTGTCAAATGGCGGCGACGCCTGGCGCTCCTACAACGCTCGCGTTCCGAGCACGGAGTTCGACTCGGCGGGCGCGCGGCGTCTCGCCGCGGCCCACGGCAAGGCGCAGCCGCTCCGTCTCGCCGCGAGCGCGAGACGCACGGATTCCGGTCTGTAAGCGCCGGCGCGCTTCCCGCGGGTCAGTCGCGCAACAGCTGCGCGTACTTGCCGGCGCGCGAGCGCGGGCGCAGGCCGCGGCGCTTGCGTTCGGCCTCGCGCCACTCGTGGTAGGCCTCGTAGTCGCCCGCGAAGAAGTTGACCTCGGGGCCCTTGCCTTCCTCGACCTCGCCTTCGAAGGCCAGGATGTGCGTCGCGACGCGGTTCAGGAAGTAGCGGTCGTGGCTGACCACGATCGCGGAGCCGGGGTACTCGCTGATCGCCTCTTCCAGCACACGCAACGTCTCGAGGTCGAGGTCGTTGGTCGGCTCGTCCATCAGGATGACGTTCGCCGGCTCACGCAGCATCTTGGCGAGCAACACGCGGTTGCGCATTCCGCCCGAGCACTCGCCGAGCAGCTTCTGCTGGTCCTCGCCCTTGAAGTTGAAGCGCGCCACGGAGGCGCGGCCGTCGAGCACCTTTCCGCCGTAGGGGATCTGCGGGTTGCCCTCGGTGATGTTGTCGTAGACCGACTTCGAGTCGTCGAGCACCGCGCGCGATTGATCGAGGTAGCGCAGCATCACGGTCGAGCCGATGTCGATCGTTCCGCTGTCGGGCTTCTCCTTGCCCATGATCATCTTCAAGGTCGTCGACTTGCCGACGCCGTTGGCGCCGACCACGCCGAGGATCGAGCCCGGCGGCATCTCGAAGGTCAGCTTGGCGAGCAACACGTGGTCGCCGTAGCGCTTCGAGACATCGCGGAAGTTGATCACCTTGTCGCCCAAACGCGGACCCGGCGGGATGCGCAACTCGACCGCCTCGATCGCGTCCTCGGCGCGCGACTGCATGAGCTGCTTGTAGCGCTCCTCGCGCCACTTCGCGCGCTTGCGGCGCGCCGCGGGGGATTGCCCGAGCCACTCGCGCTCGCGCGCCAGGAGCTTCTCGCGCTGTTCGTTGGCCGACGAGCGCTGGGCCAGCAGCTTCTGCTTCTGCTCGAGGTAGTCCGAGTAGTTGCCCTTGTAGGGCGTGCCGCGGCCACGCTCGACCTCGAGCATCCAGCCCACGACGTTGTCGAGGAAGTAGCGGTCGTGGGTGATCAGAATCACCGCGCCCGAATATTCCTTGAGGTGTTGCTCGAGCCACTCGACCGAGTCGGCGTCCAAGTGGTTGGTCGGCTCGTCCAGGAGCAGCATGTCGGGGTGCTGCAAGAGCAACTTGCACAGCGCGACACGGCGACGCTCGCCGCCCGAGAGCTTCTTCACGTCCGCGTCCATCGGCGGCAGGTCGAGCGCCGTGGCCGCCTGCTCCAGCCGATTCTCGAGATTCCACACGTCCTTGTGGTCCATCTCTTCTTGGAGCTTGGCGAACAGCTCTTCCTTGCCGTCCATGTCGGCGCACACCTCGTTGTAGCGCGCCTCGAGGTCGTGCAGCTCCTTGACGGCCTGCTTGAGATTGCCGGCGACGTCGGTGGTCTCGTCCAGCGGCGGTTCCTGCGACAGGTATCCGATCGAGTAGTCGCCGACCTTCTGCGCGACGCCTTCGAACTTCGGATCCTCGCCGGCCATGATGCGCAAGAGCGTGCTCTTGCCAGCGCCGTTGGGACCGATCAGGCCGATCTTGGCGCCCTCCAGGAAGGAGAGCGTGATGCCCTTGAGCACCTCGACCTGACCGTAGTACTTCTTGAGGTCCTGTAGCTGGAAAATGATCTTGTCGGCCATGTGGGGCGAAGAGGATAGCGTCGCTCCAGCGCGCGTGGGAGTGCCGCCCGGCGCGCGCTCGTTCCGCTCCGTGAGCGCCCGCGGTGGGCTCGCGACGATCGCCGCTGATGGTCCAGCGACGCGGGGCTCGCCGCGCCAGCTCGCCGCGCACGCTCCGCGCGGATATCCTAGCGGGCTTCCGACGGCCGACAGAAACAGCGAGAGACGCGATGGACTTCCTGCGAGAACTGGGCATCGAGGGCACCAACCCCGGTGCGTACGACGGCAAGTGGCTGAGCTCGAAGGGCGCGCTGCTCGAAAGCCGCAATCCGGCGACGGGTGAGGTCATCGCGCGCGTCACCCAAGCGACGCGCGAGGAGTACGAGCGCTGCGTCGCGGCCGCGCACGAGGCGCACTTGCGCTGGCGTCTGGTGCCCGCGCCCAAGCGCGGTGAGATCGTGCGCAGGATGGGCGAGGAGTTGCGCCGCAAGAAGGACGCGTTGGGCCGGCTGATCTCGCTGGAGATGGGCAAGATCCTGCAGGAGGGCTGGGGCGAGGTGCAGGAAGCGATCGACATGGCGGACTTCGCCGTGGGGCAGTCGCGCATGCTCTACGGGCTCTCGATGCACTCCGAGCGGCCCGGCCACTCGATGCGCGAGCAGTGGCACCCCTTGGGCGTGGTCGGCGTGATCACGGCCTTCAACTTCCCGATGGCGGTGTGGGCCTGGAACTCGATGTTGGCCTACGTCTGCGGCGACGCGTGCGTCTGGAAGCCCGCCGGGACCGTGCCGCTGTGCGCCATCGGCCTGACCAACGTCGTGCGACCGGTGCTCGAGGCCGAGGGTTTCGGCGCGCTGGCCTCGCTGGTGATCGGACCGTCGGCGCAGGTCGGCGAGCCGATGCTCGGCGACGCGCGCGTGCCGTTGGTCTCGTTCACCGGTTCGACCTCCGTCGGGCGCAAGGTCGCGGCCGCGGTTGCGCAGCGCTTCGGGCGCACGATCCTCGAGCTCGGCGGCAACAACGCGCTGATCGTGATGGACGACGCGGATCTGAATCTGGCGCTGCCGGCGATCCTGTTCGGCTCGGTCGGCACCGCGGGACAGCGCTGCACCACGACGCGCCGCCTGCTGGTCCACGAGAAGATCGCCGACGAGGTCGAGCGGCGCTTGGTCAAGGCCTACGGCGGCGTGCGCATCGGCGATCCGATGGCCGAAGGCACGCTGTGCGGCCCGCTGGTGGCTCCGGCGTCGATCGACGAGATGCAAGCGGCTCTGGAGCGCGTGAAGCGCGCGGGTGGCACGCTGCTCTACGGCGGCGAGCGCGTGACGCTGCCGGGCAAGCTCGGCGGCGGCTACTTCGTGCGCCCGGCGATCGTGCGCGCCGAGAATCACTGGGACATCGTGCAAGAAGAGACCTTCGCTCCGATCTTGTACGTGATCCGCGTCAAGGACCTCGACGACGCCATCGCCAAGAACAACGCGGTGCCGCAGGGCCTCTCGTCGGCGCTGTTCACTTCGAACGTGCGCTCGAGCGAGCGCTTCATTTCGGCCACCGGTTCCGACTGCGGCATCGCCAACGTCAACATCGGCACCAGCGGCGCGGAGATCGGCGGCGCCTTCGGCGGCGAGAAGGAGACCGGCGGCGGTCGCGAGGCCGGCAGTGACGTGTGGAAGGTCTACATGCGTCGCCAGACCAACACGGTCAACTACTCCAGCGCACTGCCGCTCGCGCAGGGCATCCAGTTCGGCGGTTGATCAAGTCGCGCCGCGGGCGGCGCCAACGAAGCGAGGCCGTGCGCTGCGAATCGCACGGCCTCGCGGTGTCGCTGTACTCGAGTTGCTCAGGGGTAGTTGATCTGCTCGCTGAGCGCCATCGCCGCCGTCTTGTTCTCGATGTTCGCTCCCAGTCCGCCGGCGTGCATCGCGGTGTACAGGTCGGGGAAGGTCACGCCTTGCATGTCGATCGACTTGTCGAGGAAGGCCGTGTCGCCGGTCAAGAGGTAGCCGTAAGCGAACGAGGACGGCGTCTGGAAGCGGTCGACGTAGACGTCGTTGCCGCCGCTGGGGAGCGACGTGCAGAACAGGGGCTGCGCGATGTCGGTGGGGCCGACCGCGACGGTGCTCCACGGAGCGTTCTGCGAGTTCGACCAACCGGGGAACCCGATCATGGCGTACAGCGAGCGTTGCAGCGTGCCTTCGAGGTCCGCCAAGCGCGGCGCGTCGACGTCCATGTAGATGCCCTGGCGCATCGACCACAGCCCGTTCTCGCAGATCGCTTGCTCGATCGATTGCCGCGCCCGGTACTGACCGTTGAGCATCTTGGTGTTGATCACCGCTTGGATCATCCCGGTGCAGCTCGTCTGGCCTTGGCCGACCATCCACACGATCTGGTCGAACCAGGGCTTGGCCTGCGCGCGCCACGTGGGGTCTTGGAAGGCGTAGGCGGCGCACATCGCGTCGATCGTCCAACCCTGCCCGCGGCCGAAGCCGAAGCCGATGTGCGGATGCTGCGTCACCGAGATCAACGAGTGCAGCATGCCCGAGACGATGTAGGTGCCGCTCGCGTTGGTCGGCAGGTCGTGGTAGGAGAGCCGCGCGACCTCGGCCTGCATCAGCAAGTCGTCCTTGGACATCGAATCGTTGCCCAGCCACACCAGGACCTTGGGCGAGTTGAGGTAGCGCGCCAAGTGCTGCAGGTCGATCGGCATGTAGGCCAGCAATTCGGCCTCGTAGTCGGGCTGCAGGTTGTTGGCGGTGACGTAGTTGACCTGGTGCGTCGGCGCCACGTCGAACCCGAACATGTCGTAACCGCCGGGCAAGAGCCGCTGGAAGAACAGCGACGGCACGTAGTCGAACGAGCCGTTGTTGCGCACCCAGTCGTGCATCGAGGTCGGACGGCCGTCGATGTTGAAGAGCGCGTCCGGCATGCGGTCGGTGTACATCCGATGGCGCAGCGACATGTAGCGGTAGCCGTCGTTGGAGGCCGCCACCGCCAGCGGCATGCCGTCGTACAGGAAGATCTCGGAGCCGCTGGTCATCCCGCCGTAGGCGACGCCCCAGGGGTGCGCCCAACCGATCGCGGGCGATTGGATCGGGTAGGTGCCGTTGGTCGTGCCGCTGGAGAGCGCGTCCGCGATGTAGTTGAGGTCGTTCGCGAGCTTGGCGCGGATGCTGTTCTCGGTCAGGTGCGGCAGGCTCGAGAGCAACTGGCGTTGCGGGAAGTAGCGCGCCGTCAGCGGATTCCACCACGACCAGTAGGCTCGGCCTTGGGCGTTGGTGCCGCGGCGACAGAAACCCAGGTTGGCGGAGTCGAGCAGCTCGCGCGCGACACCCTCGAAGCCGGTGACGCACACCGCGATGCGGCGCTCGATCTGCGCTTGCTCTCCGATCACGTGGGGCTTGCCGCTGGAATTGGCCTTGATCAGCGCGATCTTCTCGCGATTGCCGAAGGCGCGCTGCTGTCCGAGCGAGGGATCGTCGATCTCGGCCAGCACCGACCAGCCCTGGGGCACGATCAAGTCCAGCGAGTCGAAGTAGAGCTTCTTCTGGGCGTCGTCCTGCGTCGCGGCGGCGCTCTTGTCGTGGCCGCTGGCGGCGTTGTGGATCCGCAGGTCGAGCGTGATCACGTTCTCCTTGGCCCAGTACGTCACGTAGGAATGCACGCCCATCAAGTGCGGCAGCGTGCCCGTCGGCCCGCTCGAGGGCACGACCGGCTCGAGCACGCCGTAGTACATCATCTGCTGCACCTCTTGGCCGAGCTTGAGCTCGACGCGGTTGTCCTTGCCGCGCCGCAGATCGCAGCGGTAGAGGTTGCCGAACACGTCGCGGGTGCGCAGCTCGATGCCCCAGGGCGTCTGGCGCAGGGCATCGACCGACGAGGTCAGGCGCGGGCGGCGCGTGTCGTGCGGGTCGAAGACGATCTCGAAGCGCACGTTGTTGCCGACCGGGACCGCCGGGTCGCGTCGGACGCGCGCGAGCACCTCGACGACATCCGCGCCGTCACTCGACTGCGGATAGAAAGTGACGGGCTCGACCTGCGCGGGCGAGAGCGTTCCGTCGTAGTTGCGCACCTTGAAGGGCAGCAGGCTGTCGGTGCGTGGGAAGACGTGCTTGGGGATCGGCAGCGTGCCACGCAGCACGAATTCGGTCGAGGTCGGCGCCTGCAACTCGAGCGCGCCGATGGTCTCGCCGACCGACTGCGCGCGCGCGCGAGCGCCGCACAGCGCCAGGGCGAGAGCGAGCGCCAAGGATCGCATCCGCAGTGCGCAGACGACGACGCTCCATGCCTGAGTTTTCATCCTGAGATCCCCTCTGTGGGCACGCGAATGCCCTGCGTTGCAACAGCGCCCGCCGTGGACCGAATCCCTCCTGCTCGTGGGGCGCGCCATCCGTTGCGACCGCTGCCGTCAGGCTCGGCGGCGGTTCCCTCGCTTTGGGGTGGTGCGCTCCAGGGGACACTCGGCCACGGACGGGGCGCGTTCGCTCCCGAGTGTTGCGCGGGACACCGCGCACCTGCGTGCTGGGTGTCCCGTGGTCCTCTGGTGAGGACCGCAGCACAATAGCGATCTCCTTCGAGCGTGCTTCGCCGATTCCGGCGGATGACGGAAATGTGATCCCAGACCTCGGGCCACCAAACGCGAGGCGGGCGGACTGGCTCGCGCCCGTCCGCCCGCCGTTCGCGGTCACGCAGCTCTCACTGGAGCACGGCCATCAGCGCCGCGCGGTTCTCCAAGTTGTTGTAGTTCTGGCCTTTGAGTGCGTTGAGCAGGTTGGCCGCTCCGCCGGCTTGGGCCTGCGCGGCGCGCGTCAGGAAGGTCGCGTCTCCCGTCAATTCGTAGCCGTAGGCGTAGGAAGACGGATTCTGGTAGTTGTCGAGACCGTTGCCCGTCCCGCCGGTCGGCACGCTGCCGCAGTAGGGCGTCGAGCCGGTCAGCGGAGCGACCGCCAGGTGCGACCACGGACCGTTCGCGGTCCAGGCCATCGGGCCGATCATGGCGTAGGTCGAGTCGATCAGGATCTGCTCGACGTTCGCGACGCGCGTCGGATCGACGTCGCGGAACACCGACTCCTTCAGTCCCCAGAGCATGTTCTCGGTGATCGCCTGCTCGATCGACTGCCGGCTCTTGAACTGGCCGTTGAGCATCTTGGTGTTGACGATCGCCTGCAGGAAGCCGTTGCAGCTCGACTGGCCGGCCGAGAGCATGTCCGCGATCTGGCCGAACCACGGGCGGTAGCGCGCGCGCCATGCCGGGTCCGAGATGTTGTAGGCCGCGACCGCCGAGACGATGCCCCAGGATTCACCGCGACCGAAGGCGATGCCCTTGCCGGGGCTGGTCGCGACGTGGTCGAGGTCGACGCGCAGCAGCGAGGGGATCGTGCCGCCCGCGCCGTTCACGTAGTACTCGTGATACGACATGCGGTAGATCTCGCTGGCCATCCGCAAGTCGTCCTTCGCGATCGAGTCGTTGCCCAGGAAGGTCAAGACCATCGGCGAGCGCAGGAAGCGGATGTAGTGCTGGAAGTCGATCGGCGACGTGCCTTGCAGGTCCGCGTCGTAGGTCGGCTTGAGGTTGTTCTGCGCGACGTACGTGCGTTGGTACGCGAGCGAGACGTTGATCCCGAACGGATCGTTCGAGCCGTTGAGCAACCCTTGGAAGAAGTTCGCCGGGAACCAGGTGATGGTCGGCGTCTGGATCAGCCACTGCTCGAGCGAGGTGTGCTCGCCATCCTTGTTGTAGAGCACTTGCGGCTGGCGCTCGGTGTACATGCGGTGCGTCAGCTCGTACGCGCGGTAGCCTTCCTTCGAGCTGGCCTCTGCGGTCTTGAAGCCGTCGTAGAACCAGATCTCCGAACCGCTGGTCATTCCGCCGTACTTCACGCCATAGGGGTGCGCCCAGCCGTAGTTCGGCAGGCTGTAGGGGTAGTTCCCGAACGTGCCGTTCTCGAGGTGCCCCTTGATCGTGGAGTACACGCCGGAGACGTTGCCTTGCAGCGAATTCTGGCCGAGGTGCGCGAGGTCGGGCAGCGCGTGCTTCTGCGGGAAGTAGCGCGCCGTCTGCGGATTCCACCAGGACCACAGCGTCGTGCCTTGCGCCGATTGACCGCGCCGGCAGAAGCCCAGCGTCGCATCGTCGAGCACCAGACGCGCCTGCGGCGCGGCCGCGCTCTTGGCCAACGCCAAGCGGCGGTGGAACTGAGCCTGCGCCGGCATCAAGTGCATCGTGCCGTCGGCGTTGGGCTTGACGATCGGGTACGCGGTCCATGCTCCCTGGGAGTGCGCCGCGCCCAGGCACGGGTCGTTGACGTCGCTCAGGAGCTGCCAGCCACTCGGCACCCAGACTTCGATCTTCTGGAAGTACACGTCGCCCAGCGGATCGTCGTCGCGCATCGCGCCCGACTTGTCGGCGCCGCTCGCGCCGTTGTTCACGCGCAGGTCGAGTGACACGAAGTCCTCGAGCGCCCACGCCGTGGTGTAGGCGTGCACTCCGAGGAAGTGCGGCAGCGCGCCGGTCGGCGCACCCAGGTTGGTGCCCGTCGGGTGCATCACGCCGTAGGTGCGCATCTCGACCGCGGCGGCCCCTTGCCGCAGCGTCTTCACGCTGTTCTGCGCGGGCGTGTCGCGGATGCCGTCGAAGGGATCGAAGCGATATTCGTTGCCGAACACGTCCGTGGCCACGACCAGCACCGAGCTGTCGCGCGTCAGGAGCTGCAACACGTCCTTCTTGATCGGCAGCTTGGTCACTCCGTGCAAGTGGTCGACGACCTCGTAGGAGATCTTCGAACCCGCGGCCGCGCCCTGCGGCAGCGTGACACGACCGATGACCTCGATCACGTCAGCGCCGTCGGCGTCGTCGGGATAGCGCGAGACGATCTCGATCTGCGTCGGCACCACGAAGCCGCTGCTGTCGCGGATCGAGAGCGGCAACTTGCCGTCGGCTCGCGGAAACGTGCCCTTGGGCACCGGCAAGGTGCCGTGCAGCACGAACGAGCTCGAATTCGGCGCGCTCAGCTGCAGCTCGGCGACCACTGCTCCGCCGACTTGATTCGCTCCACCTGCCTCGGATCCGATCGTGAACGGACCGGGATCGGAGGGCTGGGTCGGGCTCTTGGTCCCGGCCGAGCACGACCAGGCGATGCCGATCGCGAGCGCGCACACCGCGCCCTTCCAGCGCGCGCTGCTCGGCGACGAGGCTCTCGTGTATGGGCGTTCTCCGCGCGAATTCTCGCTCGGAGTGTGTGCGCGACGCTGTCGATTGCTCCCCAACCTCTTCATGTGCGGACCCCCGTTGTTTCTTGCGCCGCGTCCCCACGCGGCGGGTTCTTCTTCGGGTGGCTCTTTCGAGCAGCGGGGGGACACGACTCCAGCCCGCACTCCCGAAATCCAAGAAATCCGCTCGCGGCGCGCGCGCTTCGTCCGAGCCGGCAATTGCTTCCGCTGGCACTCTTCAGCGCAGTGCGCGGGCGTGCGCGTCGCCGCGACGCTCGGCGTGCGCGCGCGCATCCGAAGCATCAGGAGCCCAGGGCCCGACGTCGTCGTCGAAGTGCAAGAGCAGCACGGTGTCGGCGTCGCTCGCGAAGCGCCGCAGGGGTGTGAAGCGCTCCGCGGCACCGTAGCGCGCGCGCCTGGAGACGCGCACCTCGTCGAGCGCTCCTTCGAAATGTGAGTTCGACGCGCCGTCGGCGGAGACATCCGCACCGACCACGAGCGGGATCGCGCGGCGCGTGCGGACACCGGAGCCCTTGGTCGCTCCGACCTGCGCGCCGTCGACGTACACGCGCACCTCCGCACCGTCGAAGACGCCGGCGACGTGATACCAGCGGCCGGGGACGAGCGCCGCCGCCTCGCTCTTGGCTGCGACGTATTTGCCGCCCAGGTGCACCGTGAACGAGGGCCTTCCGGCGTCGAGGAACAGGCCGAACTCGGCCTGCTCGGTCTTGTTGATGAAGCCCTGGCGCTCGTCGAACTTGCTCGCGCACAGCCAACCCTCGACCGTCAGGGGACCGTCGGGGAGCGCCAGTTTCTCGTGCGCCACGGCGAGCGCGTCGCCGCGACCGTCGAGCCACAGCACGCGCTCGGTTTCGGGCACCGAGGGCAGGGCGAGCGAGTGCGCGTCGAGGGGCAAATCGTGGAGCGTCGCGGGCAGCGGAATGCGCATCGAGGACGTCACGTAGTCGGCGCGCACCTCCACTTGGGGCATGCGGAATGCTCGGTCGAGCGACCCCGCGGGACGAGCGGCGCGCAGCGTGAACGTGCGCGACTTGCCGGGCGCGAGCTTGTCGTGCGCGTGGTCGGGCTGAAACGTCCAGCGCGTGTCACGCGAGCTCGGCGCGAGCTCCACATCGAGCGCCTCCTGCCCCGCGTTGCTCAACACGATGCGCACCGCGCCCGTGACACCGAGCGCTGCGTCGAAGGCCAGCGCGCCCTCGAATTTCGGCGCCAGCCCGCGCGCGGCCGCGACGGTGTCGTCGCTGATCGCACCGCTGATCGCGCGCGGATCGAAGACACTCCCGACGGGCAGCGCGGCGACCGCGATCTCGTCCTTGCGCACCGTCACCAGGTGGTACTGGTGCAGATAGCCCGCGCGCGGCACGAGCGCGCTTTGATCACCGCCCACGGTCGCCAGCGCGAAGTACTCGATGCCGTCGCGCACGCCGTCGTAGCGCATGTGGTGGATGTGACCCGCGAAGACCGCCTTGACGTTGCCCGCGGATGCGAGCAACGCGTGCACGCGCTCCCAATCGTCACCGTAGTTGCCTTTGAGCCAGCGCGGATGGTGCAGGAACACGAAGACGTGCTCGGCATCCTTGGCGCGCTCGAGCGCGCCACGCAAGAACTCGAACTGCGCCTCGCTGATGCGCTGGCATTCGGGCTTGTTGAAGTTGCGCTCGCCGGTCTGTGGGTTGGCCTCGTCCGAGTCGAGCGCGATGAACCACGCGCTCTTGTGTCGGAACGCGTACCACAGGGGCCCGAACGTCGACTCGAAGTCGGTCTCGTGCTCCGCCGCGGGCTTCTCGCCCTTGCCGCGCCAGTAGATGTCGTGATTGCCGACCACCGGGAACCACGGCGCGGCGAGCTTGCTCATCACGCTCTTGTATTCGGTCGCTTGCACCAACCACGCCGGAGTCTCGTTGTAGCCGTTGACCAGGTCGCCGACGGTCATCACCAGGTCGGGGCGGATCAGGTTGACCTCGCGCACGGCGTCGCGCAGCACCTCGATGCCCTCCGCGGGGCCACCGGTGCGGTCGCCGAACACCACGAACGAGAAGGCATCCTGCTCGCTGGCGAGCGGCAGGCGGATCGCGCTCGAGCGCGTCGTGACGAAGCGTTGCGCGTCGTCGCGTTCGAGTCCTTCGAGTCCGAGCGACGCGGCGGCGAACAGGGACAGACAACCGAGGGCGAGGGCCAGGCGCATCCACGCAGTCTAGGCCGGTGCGCCTGGGCTTCGGTAGCGCCGCCCAGCGCGAAGCGCTGCGCTATCCTGGCGCTCCTCGCACTCCGTTTCCGATCCCTCGACTCGCGGAGCCCATCCATGACGGTCAAGCCTGTTCCCGATGGCTATCACAGCGTCACCCCTTACTTGTTCATCGCGGGCGCGAAGGACGCGCTCGAGTTCTACGCTCGCGCGTTCGGCGCGGAGGAGCTCCTGCGCATCGTCGGCCCTGGCGGAGTGATCGGCCACGCGGAGATCAAGATCGGGGACTCGCCGATCATGCTCGCCGACGAGTACCCGGTGATGAACTGCAAGGGTCCGCACGCCTACGGCGGCACTCCGGTGTGCTTGATGGTGTACGTCGCCGACGTGGACGAGATGTTCGCGCGCGCGCTCGCCGCGGGCGCGAAGGAGCTGCGACCGCTCGCGGATCAGTTCTACGGGGACCGCACGGGCACGCTGGTCGATCCCTTCGGTCACGTCTGGACGCTCGCCACGCACAAGGAGCACGTGCCGCCGGCCGAACTGCAGCGCCGAGCGGACCAGTGGGCTCGCGAGCACGCCCAAGCGTGACGCGCGGGCAGTGAGTGTCCGCTGACGCCGAGCGCGTGCTGGGGCTATGCTCGCTGGCGTGTTCGGAGTTCTCGCTCTCGCCGCGTGCACGCTGACCCAGGATCCGGCGCCGGCGCTCACCGCGCAGGTCAATCGCGCGATCGCGCGCGGTGTCGAACACCTGCGCTCGCTGCAGCGCGCCGACGGCACTTGGGGGGGCGCCGAGGGAGAGCACCCCGGCGGCGTGAGCGCGCTGTGCACGTTCACGCTGCTGAAGTCCGGCGTGCGGCGCACCGACGACAGCGTGCGCCGCGCACTGACGCCGCTGCTCGCGACCGAGTTCAAGAGCACTTACTCGCACAGCGTGCGTCTCTTGATGCTCGAGGCCCTCGCGCAGCCCGAGGCTTGGCGCGAGCGCGCCGAGGCCAGTCTCGACTTCCTCGTCGCCACTCAAGTCGCCGGCGAGTGGGCCTATCCGTGGGGAGCCGCGGATGCGAGCAACACGCAGTTCGCGCTGCTCGGTCTGCGCGCCGCGCAGCGCTTGGGGCTCGAGATCCCCGACGCCACGCTGCTCAACGCGGTCAAGGCGCTGGTACGACTCCAGGACAAGAGCGGGGGATTCAAGTACCTCGCCGAGCGCGCGCCGACCGGCGGGGTGACGGCGGCTTCGCTCGCTGGGCTTTGCGTGTTGCACGAGCTCGGCGCGGGGCGGCCGGTGGTCGAGAGCGCGCTGCGCAAAATCGGCAAGGAGGAGTCGCTGGGGCGGACTTGGCTCGAGGGCAAGTGGTCTGCGGAGCACAACGCGTTCGGAACGCACGCCTGGACACCTTCGTTCCACTACCCCTATTTGTGGGCCGTCGAACGCTACGGCGGACTGTCGGCTCAGCCGCGCTTGGGCGCGCACGATTGGTATTCCGAGGGTGCGCTGTGGCTGGTCGAGCACCAGAACCCCGACGGAGGTTGGAGCGATCGCCTGGAGGACGCGTGCTTCGCGTTGCTGTTCCTGCGGCGCGCGACGGTCTCGCGCGGCGACGAGGTCGGCGAGACCGATGCCGAGCTCGACCGTCCACGCGCTCCGCGCGTCGAGCCCGCGCCGGGCGTGCCGCGCGTCGTCGACTGGTTGGTCGCGGGGCCGGTACGCAGCGACAACCCAGCGGACCCGTTCGCGAAGCTGCCCTTCGATCCGCGCAAGCTCGTCGCGCGCGAGGGCGACAAGCTTGCCAAGCGCGACTGGCGGCGCCTCGAGCTCAAGCGCGACGGATGGTCGGACTTCGACGAGCTCCTGGGCGTCGACTGCGACGGCGGATTCGTGGCGGCTGCGCTCACCCTGGTTTGGCCGCTGGACGCCCCGCTCGAGGCGACTCTGTGGCTGGAGGTCGAGGATCGCTACGACGTCTATCTCGACGGAACGCGACTGGCGACCACGCAACGCATCGCGGGCGCGATCGACGGGCGCGAGGCGCTCCACTTCGAGCTGGCGCGAGGTGAGCACCGACTGGTGTGCTTGATCGAGGACTTCGGTGGCGCCGCGGCTTTCGGTGCGCGCATCACCGCGCGCGATGGGCGGGCCCTCGAGCGCCCGCCCCAGATGTTCGCCGTGCAGCCGAAGGGCAAGGCGCGCTGACGCGTTTGGATCAAGGCACGAGCGTGATCGAAAGCGAGTTGCTGTAGGCCTCTCCGGCGGGGGCCACGCTCGATTGCGTGCGAGCCTGGAAGTGCAGCGTGGTGCCGAACAACGCCGGGGGCAACGTGCGGGAGACATGGGCGGGAATGCCGCCGCCGGTGGTCGCCAGCGCCAGCGTCTTGGGTGCCGCGAGCAGCGACCAACCCTGCGGCGTCGCGAGCGACTGGGGCAGGAGCTGACGCGCCCACTCGACGCGACTCAGCGCTCCGAACTCGCCGTCGCGGTCGCCGGATTCCGCGATTCTCCCCGCGACCGCCGCGATCGGTTCGGCGCGGCACGCGGGCCTGCTACAGTGCGCCACCATGGACGAGGGGACCTCGGGGAGTGAGCGCGGGCTGGTGGAGCGCCGCTTGAGCTTCCTCGCGCGTCGCGTGGCGGAGTTGCGCGAACGCGGGGACCTGCCGCGACCCGAGCGAGCGCTGGGGAGCGGTCCCGCGAACCGCCACGGCATGCCGCGCCTGCCGGTGGGCCAACACGAGGTGCGCAACTGGCCCGTGCTCGACCTCGGCCATCACCCGCGGATCGAGCGCAGCGCCTGGCGCTTGGAGCTCACCGGGCTGGTCGAGCATCCGCAGGTCCTCGACTGGGCCACGTTCGAGGCGCTCGAGCACTGCGACGATGAGAGCGACTTCCACTGCGTGACCAGTTGGAGCCGCATGGACAACCACTGGCGCGGAGTGCGCTTCCGGACCTTGGCCGCGCTGGCGCTGCCGCGCGAGGAAGCGCGTTTCGTGGTGTGCACGGGCTACGACGCGGATCCGGCGTCCGGTGAGCCGTACACGACCAACTTGCCGCTGGACCGCGCGCTCGATCCCGACGTGCTGCTCGTCCACACTTGGAACGGTGCGCCGCTGGCGCGCGAGCACGGCGGGCCCGTGCGCATGATCACGCCGCGCTTGTACGCGTGGAAAGGCACCAAATGGATTCGCAAGATCGAGTTCCTGGCCGAGGATCGAGCGGGTTTCTGGGAAGCGCGCGGGTACTCGAGCAGCGCCGAACCGTGGCTCGACGATCGCTACTCCTCGTGACGCTCACGGCGCTGGCACTCCCGACCGCGGCGCAGGACCCGCTCAAGGAAATCAAGTCCAAGGAAGCCGAGGCGCGCGTGGCGGCCGTCGAGGGGCTCGCCAAGCTCGGCGGCGAGGCCGCGGAAAAGGCCTTGATCAGCGCGTTGCTCGACCGCGACTGGGAGGTCGTCGAGCGCGCCGCCAACGCCTTGCGCGAGATCGGCACGAAGGCCGCGGTCCCGCAACTCGTGCGTACGGTCGTCGACGCTCCCGCGTGGCGTCTGCGGCGGGCCGCGGCCCTGGCGCTGGCCAAGATCGATCCGGTGCGCGCGACCGAGGAGCTCGCCAAGCAGACCGCAGGCAAGAACGCGACGCGCGCTTGGCCCGCGTTGGCGCTCGTCGCTCCGCACGCCGGGGGCGCACAGGCCGAGACGATCACCAAGAACCTCAAGAAGTCGCAGAAGGCCAAGGAAGACGACGAGAAGCTCGCGGCCGCCGGCGGCATCGCCGGCGCGACCAAGGAGGAGATGCTCAGCTCGCTCGAGGGCTATCTCGCGGGCGACGAGATCGAGCGTGCCGCCGCCGCGCTGCGCGCCGTCGCGTCCAAGCCCGAGGCCGAGACGCTCGCGAAACTGCAAAGCGCGCTGGCCAAGCCGCGCGTGAACGACGTGCTCGAACGGCGCTTGATCTTCGCCGTGGCGCAGATCGCGAGCTCGGTCGACGCGGCCGTGGTCACGGGCGTGCTCGAGGCGCTCACGAAGTCGAACGACGCGGGCGTCGCGGCGCGCGGGATGCGTTTGGCGGCGGCCCTGGCTCAGGTGGAAGGCACGCGCTCGGCCGCGCTGACGGCGCTCGATGTCGGCGCGAGTCACGCCAACGCCGACGTGCGCGCCGCCGCAGTGCACGCGGGCGGCAAGTTGAAGCACGCGCCCGTGCTTCAGCGTGCGCGCGACCTGGTGGCGCGCGATTCGGACGACCGAGTGCGCCTGATCGCGTTGATCGCGCTCACCGAGCACGTCGGAGTCGGCGACCAAGGCGTGTTCGACGCATGCGTGGCGCGGCTCAAGGAAGACAGCGACGGCACGGTCCGCGAGACCGCGGCCGTCGCGCTGGCCAAGGCGAGCAGCGAAGCGTCGGTCGCGGCCTTGAGCGCCGCGCTCGCGGACGCGCGCTGGACCGTGGCGGTGTGCGCGGCGGTTTCGCTGGGCAAGACCACGCACGCGGCGGCCGTCGAGCCCTTGCTCGCGCTCTCCAAGCACGCGGACTGGAAGCTGCGCGGCGCGGCGATCGTGGGCCTCTGCCACGTGACCAAGAACGAAGCGGTACCCGCGGTGCTGGCCGCGATCGGGGACGCGGAGCCGTCGATCTCGAAGACCGCGCTGATCTACGCCAAGGCTCTGACCAAGCAGGATTTCGGGCCCGACACCGCGAATTGGCTGAAGTGGTGGGGCGAGAACCAGCAGCGCGTCAGGATGTGGACGCCCGAGGAGGTGCGCGCGCGCCGCGAGAAGTACGGTTACGCGGTGTCCCTGAGCGAGGTGTACAAGGACCTCGACGTGATCGTGCTCGACAGCCGCGGCGACCACATCCAAAACGTGCTCGACCTGGTGAAGGCCGAGGGCCAAGCCAAGGGCGGCGAGAGCAAGGGCGGCGAGGCCAAGCGCGGCGCGCTCGACACGCGCGCCATCCACTACCGCATGACGGCTGCCGCGCGCCATCGCACCGATGGCCTGCCGCCGCACGGCGTGTACGTGTCCAACTGCACCGGCGAGGTCGAGGCCAGCGACATCGAGTGCATCCAGTGGTTCGTGCGCACCGGCGGCTACTTGTTCGGCTCGTGCTGGTCGTTGGGGGAGACGATCGACAAGGTCTACCCCGGCGTGGCGCGCGCGCGGCACCTCGAGAACGAGTTGGCCACGGTCTCCGCCGAGCCGATCGCCGAGGGCAGCCCCTATCTCGCTGGCGTGTTCGACGGTGGCGTCGAGCCGCACTACAACCTCGAGGGGCCGCACATGATCGAGGTGCTCGACCGCGAGCGTTGCGAAGTGCTGGTCGACAGTCCCCAATGCGCGGCGAAGTACGGTGTCGGCAACATGACCGTGTGGTTCCGCGCCGGGCACGGGTTGATCTTCGACTCCGTCAATCACTTCGACAACCAAGGCCTGGTCAACGCGACGTGGCTCGACGAGAACGAGGAGCGTCAGGCCTACGCGGTCGATCGCATGGCCTACCCGTATGCGGAGTGGCGCGCGACGTCCGGAGAGAAGTGGTGGAGCTCGAACACCAAGGCGGCGGAGCGCGTCTTCGATCGCACGGCGCTGCATTTGGTGACCAATTTCGTGCGCTCGAAGCGCTTGGAGGAGATGTGATCAAAGTGGTCGAGTCGGTCGGTGCGAGTTTGTCGCGGGTCGCGGCGTGCGCCTTGGCGAGCGCGTTCTCCTTGGCGTTGGTGTGCTCGAGTTGCAGTGGCGAATCGAGCGCTGACGCCCAGGGTGCGAATGCGGGCGAGGCGCGTCGGCTGCGCGTGGGCTTCTCGCAACTCGGTGCGGAGAGCAACTGGCGCTCGGCCGAGACGCGCTCGATCCAAGAGGAGGCCGCCAAGCGCGGCGTCGAGCTCAAGTTCAGCGACGCCCAAGGTCAGCAGGAGAATCAGATCCGCGCGCTCAAGACCTTCATCGCGCAGAAGGTCGACGCGATCGTGCTCGCGCCCAAGATCGAGACCGGCTGGGACAACGTGCTCGCCGACGCCAAGGCCGCCGGCATCCCGGTGGTGCTCGTCGATCGCGGCGTGCAGGTGGCGGATCCGTCGCTCTACGCGACCCTGATCGCGTCCGACTTCGTGGAGGAGGGACGCATGGCGGCAAGCTGGTTGGTCGAGGCCACGGGCGGCGCGTGCAAGCTGGTCGAATTGCGCGGAACGGTCGGCGCCGCGCCGGCGATCGATCGCCAGAAGGGCTTCATGGAGGTGCTCGCCGCTCACCCGGGCATGGAGGTGCTGCTCAGCCAATCGGGTGAGTTCGGCATCGCCAAGGGCAAGGAGGTGATGGAGGCATTCCTCAAGCAGGAAGGCCGGCGCATCCAGGCCGTGTACGCGCACAACGACGACATGGCGTTGGGCGCGATCCAAGCGCTCGAGGCCTTCGGGCTGCGTCCGGGCAGCGACGTCAAGCTGGTTTCGATCGACGGCGGCAAGCCGGCCTTCGAGGCCATGGTGGCGGGCAAGCTCGACTGTGTCGTCGAATGCAGCCCGCTGCTCGGACCGCTGGCCTTCGACGCGGTCGAGAAGCTGGTGCGCGGGGAAGCGGTCGAGCGTCGCATCGTCGTGGCGGACCGGCGCTTCACCAAGGAACTCGCCGCGGCGGAACTCCCCAACCGGAAGTACTAGCCGTGCGCAACCTGTTGGTAGTGCTCGCTGTCCTGACGTGTGCTTGGTCGTGCGTCGCACCGCACGCGAGCGAGGACCTCCGCCCCGCACGCGCAGCTCTCGAAGCCAGCGGACCGCTGAGCGCCGTGCCGTTCGAGCAGGTCGAGATCCGCGACGAGTTCTGGAGGCCGCGCATCGAGCGCAACCGCGAGGTCACGCTGGACGTGTGCCTGCAGAAGTGCAGCGAGACCGGTCGCCTGGCCAACTTCGCGCGCTGTGGAGCGCTCGAGGACGGACCGCACGAAGGGCTCTTGTTCAACGATTCGGATGTCTACAAGGTGATCGAAGGCGCGGCCTACACGCTGGTGACGACGCGCGACCCGGCGCTCGAAGCGCGCCTCGACGGCTTGATCGACGCGATCGCCGCGGCTCAACAGCCCGATGGCTACCTCAACACCTACTACACGATGGTCGAGCCCGCGAAGCGCTGGCAGAACATCGCCCACGGGCACGAGCTGTACTGCGCGGGCCACTTGATCGAGGCCGCGGTCGCCTACGCGCACGCCACCGGCAAGCGCAAGTTGCTCGACGTCGCCGTGCGCTTCGCGGACCACATCGATGCCACGTTCGGGCCGGGCAAGAAGCTCGATCCGCCGGGGCATCCGGAGCTCGAGCTGGCGCTGGTCAAGCTGTGGCGCGCGACGGGCGAGGCGCGCTACCTGGCGCTGGCGCAGTTCTTCGTCGACCAGCGCGGCAATCCGACGGGCCGCGAGCGCTTCGGAGAGTACGCGCAAGACCACAAGCCGATCCGCGAGCAGCGCGAGATCGTCGGTCACGCCGTGCGCGCGATGTACCTCTATTGCGCCGTGGCCGACATCGCCGGGATCACCGGGGACGAGGCGCTGTGGAGCGCGCTGCGCGCGATCTGGCACGACGTCATCGGCACGAAGATGTACGTGACCGGCGGGATCGGCTCGTCGGCCTCGAACGAGGGCATCACGCGGCCCTTCGACTTGCCCAACGACAGCGCGTATTGCGAGACCTGCGCTGCGATCGGCATGGCGCTGTGGAACCAGCGCATGTTCCTGGCGACCGGCGAGGCCGCTTATGCCGACGTCGTCGAACGCGAGCTCTACAACGGATTCCTCAGCGGCGTGTCGCAGAGTGGTGAGCGCTTCTTCTATTCCAATCCGCTCGGCAGCCGTGGCGGACGTGCGCGCGTTCCGTGGTTCGATTGCTCGTGCTGTCCGACCAACGTCGTGCGCTTCCTGCCCGCGATCGGCGAGCGCATCTACGCGCAGCGCGGTGATCAGGCCTTCATCGCGCAGTACGTCGGCAGCGCGGTCACGCTGGAGCTCGACAGCGGCAGCGTGCGGCTCGCGCAGGAGACGCGTTATCCGTGGGCCGACGAGGTGCTGGTGCACGTCGATCCGCAACGCGCCTTGGAGTTCGAGCTGCGCTTGCGCATCCCCGAGTGGTGCGCGGGGCGCTTCGACGTCGCCGTGGCGGGCGTCGTCGACCAACCAGGGACGACGCGGATCGTCGACGGTTTCCTGGCGATCCGCCGCACTTGGAGGGCGGGTGACACACTGCTCGTGAAGCTCGACATGGCTCCGCGTCGCGTTGCGCCCGATCCGCGGGTCGCTGCCAACGAGGGCCGCGTCGCCGTGGCCCGTGGCCCGCTGGTGTACTGCGCCGAGGGCTACGACAACGGTGGGCGCGCGCGCAACTTCGTGTTGCCCGCCGACGAGCCGCTGCACCTGGCTGCCGGCGACGAAGGCAGCGAGGCCTTGGTGCACGTCGTGGCTCGAGCCCAGCGAATCTCGTCGCGCAAGTTCGAGCGGGTGGAGTTGGCCGAGGACGAGCCCCTCGATCTCGTGCCCTATTTCACTTGGGCCAATCGCGACGCGGGCGAGATGCAGTTGTGGCTGGCGGAGGACGCGCGCGCCGCCGAAGTGCACGGGACCTTCGCGCAGCAGTCGGGCGACGTTTGGCTGAGCGCGAGCCAGGCCTTTCCGCCCGAGGGACTCGGAGCCGTCCTCGACGGCGTGCTGCCGCGCTCTTCGGGCGACCACGAAATCCCGCGCCACACGTTCTGGGATCACCGCGGCACGCACGAGTGGTTGCAGTGCGAGTTCCGTGTGCCGCGGGAGCTCGACACGCTGAGCGTGTACTGGTTCGACGACACCGGACGCGGCGCGTGTCGCGTGCCGAAGTCGTGGCGCGTGCAGTGGAGGGACGAGCACGGCGAGTGGATCGACGTGCGCCTTCGGCCTGGCAGCTCCTACGGAGTCGAGTGCGACCGAGCGCAGCAGGTCGAGTTCGAGGCGCTGCGCACCGACGCTCTGCGCATCGAGGTCGAGCTCCGCGAGGGTTTCTCGGCAGGCGTGCTGGAATGGACGCTGGGCCCGCGGCCGTGACTTCGCCCGATGCGCGGATCGAGCTGCGGCGCGTCTCGAAGAGCTATCCGGGCGTGCGTGCGCTCGAGGGCGTCGACCTCGAGCTGCGCTCCGGCGAGGTGCACGCGCTCGCCGGAACCAATGGAGCGGGCAAGAGCACGCTGGTGCGCTTGCTCGGAGGCGTCGAGCGCCCCGATTCGGGCCAGATCGTCGTGGGCGGGCACGCGCTCGAGCTCGCGAGCCCGATCGACGCGTTGCGAGCCGGAATCGCCGTGCTGCACCAAGAGACGCATCTGGTGCCCGAGTTCACCGTGGTCGAGAACTTCTTCCTCGGACGCGAGCTGCGCCGCGGGCTGCGTTTGGACTGGGGCGCGATGCGTGTGCACGCGCGCGCGCGCATCGCGGAGCTCGGGCTGGCGCTCGACGTCGAGCGGCGCGCGCTCTCGCTGTCTGCGGCCGAGGCGCAACTCGTCGGGCTGGCGCGCGCGCTCGACTTGCAGGCGCGCTTCCTGGTGCTCGACGAGCCGACGTCGAGCCTCGACCGCGGCGAGGTCGAGCGCTTGTTCGGGATCCTGAGGACCCTGCGCGAGCGCGGCCTGGGGCTGGTGTTCATCGCTCATGCGCTGGAGCAGATCTTCGCGATCGCCGATCGCATCACCGTGCTGCGCGACGGACGCTGCGTCGGCAGCCACCGAGCGCGCGAGCTCACACCGCGCGCGCTGGTGGCCAGCATGCTCGGACGCGAGGAGCCGGACCCGCGCGCTGCTCGACACGCCGCGGCCCGCGGGACTCAGCGACCGTTCCTGGTCGCGCGGGGACTGGCGCGCCAGGGCGCCGTGGCGCCCTTCGATCTCGAGCTCCGGGCCGGAGAGGTCGTCGGGCTCGCCGGCCTGTTGGGTTCGGGACGCAGCGAGCTGGCCCGGCTCCTGTTCGGCGCGGATCCCGCGGATTCCGGTGAGTGTGCGATCGACGGCCGCGTCGTGCGGCAGCGTTCGCCGCGCACGAGCCTCGCGCAGGGACTGGGATTCTGTCCCGAGGACCGCAAGCAAGACGGGATCTTCGCGACGCTCACCGTGCGCGAGAACATCGCGCTCTTGGCTCAGCGGCGCATGTCGCGCGTCGGCTTGCTCGATCCGCGTGCGCACGAGCGGCTGGCGCAGCGCTTCGTCTCGGAGCTGCGCATCGCGGCGGCGCACACCGGCCAGGCGCTGGGGACGCTCAGTGGTGGCAATCAACAGAAAGTCCTGCTCGCTCGCGCGCTGGCCTGCGAGCCGCGGCTGTTGGTGCTCGACGAACCGACGCGCGGCATCGACGTCGGCGCCAAGGTCGAGGTCGAGCGCCTGGTCGAGGAGCTCGCGCAGCGCGGCACGGCGGTGCTGTTCATTTCCTCGGCGATCGAGGAGGTGCTGCGACGAGCGTCGCGCGTGCTCGTGCTGCGCGAGGGACGCGTGGTGGCCGAGCTCCAGGGTGCCGAGCTCGAGCTCGAGCGCGTGATGACCTTGATGGCTGGAGAGTCCGTGTGAGCGCGTCCTCGGGCGCCGCGCAGCGCTTCGGGCCGAGCGCGCGGGCAGCGCTCGCGCTGATCTGCGTGTTGGCGCTGGCCGCGGCGAGCACTCCGGGACTGCGTTCGCTCGAGATCCGCGACGGACGTGTGTTCGGTGCGCTGGTCGACATCGGATTCCGCAGCGTTCCGACGATGCTGTGCGCGCTGGGGATGACGTTCGTGATCGGTACGCGCGGTGTCGACCTCTCGGTCGGGTCGGTGGCCTCGATCGCGTCCGTGGTCGCGGCTCTCGGAGTGCGGGCCGATGCGACGTCGGTGGCCTCCAGTCTCGCGCTGGCGCTCACCTGCGGTGTGGCGCTGGGGCTCTTCAACGGGCTGCTCGTGGCGCGCCTCGCGCTGCAGCCGATCCTCGCGACGCTGGTGCTGTTCACCGCGGGCCGCGGGCTGGCGCAGATGGCCAGCGACGGAAACGTGCTGGCCTTCGACGCACCTGGGTTCGCGGCGTTGGCCAGCTCGACCTTGCTCGGTCTGCCCAACCCGCTGTGGATCGCGCTGGTCGCGCTCGGAGTGCTCGTCGTGGTCGCGACGCGCACGGCATTCGGGCTGTACGTCCAGGCACTCGGCGACAACCCACGCGCGGCGCGGCTGGCCGGATTGCCGGTGACCGCGCTCACGCTCTCCGTTTACGGTTTGAGTGGGGCGTGCGCCGCGCTGGCGGGCGCCTTGGTCGCGGCCGACGTGCGTGCGGCGGACGCCTCGAGCACCGGCCTGTACTTCGAGCTCGATGCGATCCTGGCGACGGTGATCGGCGGGACCTCGCTTCAAGGCGGACGCATGCACCTGGTCGGAAGCGCTTGCGGCGCGCTGCTGCTGCAGACACTGACCACCACCGCCGCGATGCACGGTGCGGCGACCGAAGGGGCACTGCTGATCAAGGCCGTGGCCGTGCTCGCGGTGTGTGCGGCGCAATCGGGCAAGTTGCGCGCGAGCCCGACTGGAGCGCGCGCATGAGGCACGTCGCGCGCGAGCCCTGGTTCGTCACCGCCGTGGCCTTGGCCGCACTGCTCGGTGCCGCTGGATTGCGCTATGACGGCTTCCTCGGAGCGAGCTTGCTGGTCAATCTGCTCGACGATGGAGCGATGCTCGGGTTCGCCGCACTGGGCGCGATGCTGGTGATTTCCAGCGGCGGAATCGATCTCTCGCCTGGCGCGGTGATGGCGCTTTCGAGCGTGGTCATCGCGGCCGCGATCGGAGCCGGACTCCCACCGCTCGCGGCTTTTGCCTTGGCCTGCGCCTGCGGCACGGGGCTCGGCGCGCTGAGCGGCGCGTTGATCGACGTGCTCGCGCTCCCGCCGTTCATCGTCACCCTGGCGGTGATGTTCCTCGCGCGCGGCGCTGCCCTGGCGATTCACGTCGAGTCGTTGCCGATCCAAGCACCCGCTTGGCAGCCGTGGTCGCGCGTCGAGCTGCCGGTGCTGGGGCTCGACCTGGCAGCCGTGATCTGGCTGCTCGCGACCGGAGCGGTGCTTTTCGCTTCGCGCCATGCGCGCTGGATGCGTCACGCGCTCGCATTGGGCGGGGACCAGCGCACCGCGGCTTATTTCGGTGTGCCCGTCCGGCGCACGCGCGTCGCGGTGTACGCGCTGGGCGGGCTGTGCTCGGGCGCGGCGGGAGTCGCCTACACCCTGTATTCGAGCAAGGGCGATTCGACGGCCGGCGTCGGGATGGAGCTCGACGCGATCGCGGCGGCGGTGATCGGCGGAACGGCGTTGCGGGGCGGGAGCGCGAGCGTGGCCGGCGCATTCTTGGGTGTCGTGCTGCTCGGCGTGCTGCAGACGATACTCGTGTACGAAGGTGTGCCCGGCGCAGGTTGGACGCGCGTCGTGCTGGGCGCGCTGCTGCTCGCGTTCGTCGTCGTGCGGCGCGCGCTCGAGGCGCGTGCGAGCCGTTGAGCCCGCGCGCTCGCCCTTGCACTCGAGCGTCGGCGCGCTGAAATGCACTCGGTGAGCGGGCGGCTGATCCACGGGACGTCGAGTTGGTCCGAGAAGGCCTGGGAGGGCGTGTTCTATCCCGCCGGTCTTCCCGCGGCGGAGCGGCTGCGGCACTACGCGACGCAGTTCCATTCGGTCGAAGCCGACGTGACTTACTACCGCGTGCCCGAGCGGCGCACGGTCAGCGCCTGGGCTGCGCGCACTCCGGATGACTTCGTGATCTCGGCCAAGTTCCCGCGCAGCGTCGTGCACGGTGGCGACGGCGCTCAACCCGACGGCGAGCGCGTCTTGGTGCACGAGCACGTGGCCGCCGACCTCGAGCGCTTCCTCGACACCATGGCGTTGCTCGGCCCCAAGTGCGGACCGCTGGTGCTGCAGTTCCCGTACTTCAACCGCTCGGCCTTCGCGTCGGTCGAGCCCTTCCGCGAGCGCCTCGACACGTTCCTGGGGCGCTTGCCCTCGGGCTTCCGCTACGCGGTCGAGCTGCGCAACAAGACCTGGATCGATCGCCCGATGCTCGAGCTGCTCTCGCGGCACCGCTGCGCGCTCGCATTGGTCGACCTCGTGTACATGCCGCATCCAGCCGAGCTCGCGGAGCGCTTCGACCTGGTGACGACGGACTTCGCGTACGCGCGCTTGATCGGCGATCGCAAGCACATCGACAGCCTGACGGATCGGCTCGACCACGTCGTGCTCGACCAGAGCGAGCGTCTCGCACGCTGGTCGGTGCTCGTGCGCGAGCTGCTCAATCGCGTGCGCGAGGTCTACGTCTATGCGAACAACCACTACGCGGGGTACGCGCCCGACACGATCCGCGACCTCGCGGCGCGCGTCGAAGCCCCGAGCTGACGCGGCTTTCAGGCCCACGCGGCGTGAGCTATGCTCGCCGCGCGCAAGTGGCGCGACGCATGGGACTCTTCGATCGATTCAAGAAGAAGCCGGACAGCTCCCAGAGCCCCGATCCCGAGGTCGAGGCCTTGATCGGCAAGCTCAGGGCGCCCGAATGGAAGGCGCGTTTCGACGCAGCTCAGGCGCTCGGGGCGCTGCGCGCGCGCGCGGCTCCCGCGCAAGCTGCGCTGGAGGATGCAACGTGCGACGAGCACAACGAGGTGTGCACCGCGGCGGCGGACGCGCTGTCTTCGATCCGCCGCGCGCTGGACGGTCGTTGAAGGGCTCGGCGCGCGATGGGAGGCGCGCACGAGAGGTGTGCGCGACGGCAGGCCATCTGGGGCCGTCGAGTTCCGAAGGACGCTTCGCGCGCACACTCTGAGCATGTCCCGCGACCGTGATCCCCGAGCGTCGGGCGCAGCGCAGGCCGCCGAATTCGTGCGTGTGATCGAGGCCTATCACGAGCGCACGAAGCACGACGTGCAGCGTTTCGCGGCCGGTCCCGCCGAGCTCGACTGGGACACCCAACCCGATCCCTTTCGGCGCTACCAGGGAGCGCCGCTGGTCGCGCTCGAGCGCAGACCTCCGAGCGAGCTCGACCCGCACTACGAGCGGGCCTTCTGCGCCGGTGAGCTCGCCGCGCGCCCTCGACCGCGAGGCGCTCTCGCAGTTCTTCTTCGACTCGCTGGCGCTCTCGGCATGGAAGCGCTACGGCGACTCGCGTTGGGCGCTGCGTTGCAATCCGTCGAGCGGCAATCTGCATCCGACCGAGGCCTACTACCTCGGACCGCCGGTCGTCGGGGTGAGCGCGCGCGCGATCGTCGCGCACTACGCGCCGCGCGAGCACGGGCTTGAGATTCGCGCCCAGCTCGACGACGCCGCGCTGCGCGCACTGGTCGGCGCCCACGGTGGATTTCTGATCGGCCTGTCGTCGATCCACTGGCGCGAAGCTTGGAAGTACGGCGAGCGCGCTTTCCGCTACTGCCAGCACGACGTCGGGCACGCGCTCGGTGCCTTGGCCGTCGCCGCCGCCGGACTGGGCTGGCGCGCGCGCGTCCTCGAGGAACCTTCGAGCGCCGAGCTCGCCGAGCTCCTCGGCATCGCCGAGCAGAGCGGGCCGGAGGCCGAGCATCCCGACGTGCTGGTGGCGGTGACGTGCGCGGGCTCGCACGCACCAAACGGGATCGAGCAGCGACCGCTGGCACTGCCGCCGAGCTCCATGCGCTGGACAGGACGGCCGAACGAGCTCAGCCCGGCGCACCTGGACTGGCCCGCGATCGAGGTCGCCGCGGCAGCGACGCGCAAGGAGCGCTCGAGCCCTGGCGTGGAGCCAGCCGCGAGTCCAACCGCGCTCTTCGCTCCGCGAGCGCCCGGCAGTTCCAGCCACACGCTGCGCGCCCTGGTGCGCAAGAGGCGCAGCGCCATGGCCTTCGACGGACGCACGCGCATGTCGCGCGAGGCCTTCGTGGGCCTGTTGCGCCGCACACTCCCGCGAGCGGACGAAACGGTCGTGTCCGCCTGGCCCTTCGAGCCCGCGGTCGACCTGGTGCTGTTCGTGCAGCGTGTCGAGGGGCTCGCACCTGGTCTGTACTTGGCGGTGCGTGACCCGCGCCGTGAATCACGCCTGCGCGCCGCTTTCGACGCGCGTTTCGAGTGGCAGCGCGAAGACGCGGGTGAGTTGCCGCTGTTTCGTTTGCGCGCGGGCGATGTCCGGTCGCTCGCTCGCGGGGTCTCGTGCCACCAGGACATCGCGGCGGACGGTTGCTTCAGCCTGGGCATGCTGGCGAGTTTCCGCGACACGCTCGAGCGCGGCGGAGCGTGGCATTACCGGGGGCTGCTGTGGGAGTGCGGGCTGATCGGCCAGATCCTGTACCTCGAGGCCGAAGCCGTTGGTCTGCGCGGCACCGGCATCGGGTGCTTCTTCGACGACGCCGTGCATCGCACGCTCGGTCTGGCGCATCGCGAGTTCCAGAGCCTGTACCACTTCACGGTCGGAGCAGCGGTCGACGATCCGCGCCTCGAGAGCGAGCCGGCCTACGCTGAGTCGCCTGTCGGCTGACGACGCGCGCGAGCTGGCACGCTGGATTCCGAGAGGTCCCCAGAGCCCGCGTCGATCCTTCTGCCGGCTTCGCTCGGAGAGTCGTTCCTCGAGAGCGTCTTCGCAGCGCTTCCTCGCGCTCCGCATTCCTTGCTCGGTCCTGGCTCGGATGCATGGGTATTGGGACGCGCTCCCAGTAGGATGCGTGCGCCGGATCCGCGCACCCGAACATCATCATGAAGCACGTCGAACGTTCCTCGATTCTCGACTACGTCACGTATGAAGAACGGCGCGAGCAGATCCGGGCGCGCGTCTTGGCGGAGAAAGCCGTGCGGCGCGTGCACGTCGGCGGGGTGCTGACGTTCTTGTTCGAGAACGCCGAGACCGTGCGTTACCAGATCCAAGAGATGGTGCGCGTCGAGAAGCTCGTGCGCGAGGCCGACATCCTCCACGAGCTCGCGACCTACAACGAGCTCCTGGGGGGCGCGGGCGAGCTGGGATGCACGCTCTTGATCGAGCTGGTCGATCCGCTCGAGCGCGACAAGCAGTTGCGCGCGTGGATGGAGCTGCCCTGGCACGTGTACGCGGTCCTCGACGCGGGCGAAAAGGTGTACGCGAGCTTCGACGAGCGCCAGATCGGAGAGGAACGCCTTTCGAGCGTGCAGTACGTGAAGTTCAAGACCTCGGGCAAGGTGCCGCGGGCGATTGGCTGCGACCTTCCGGCGTTCACCGCCGAGACCCAATTGAGCGACGCGCAGCGCGCGGCCCTGGCCCTCGACCTCAGAAGCTGACGCCGGCCGCGAGGAAGGTCTCGAGCGCGAAGCCGTCGTCGTGGCGCGCGAACACATCGACGTCGTCGCCCAGGAGCGCGCGCACCCCGGCGCTCACCGAGAACGGTCCGGCGGCGACATCCAGCGCGAGCGTTCCGTAGAACCCGGCATTGCGCCAGATCCACGACCAGAGGTCGTAGTCGTCGTAGTAAGGGTCGTCGTAGGCGTGCTTGCCGTCGTCGTGGCGCCGGTCGTCGCGCTCGTCCCACGAGCCACCGCACCAGAACGCGCCCAGCGCGAGGTACGGCTGCAGCGGGAATTCCTCGCGCAGCGGGAAGGGATAGAAGCGCGCGCCGATCGAGAATTCGAAGTAGGTCGCTTCGTCGTCGCCGTCGACGTCGGGAACTTCCAGCTCGAAGGTGCCGAACTTCAGCCCGACCTCTCCGCGCATGTGCGGGTCGTCTCCGGCGATGACCAGCGTTGCCGCGCCCAGGTCCTGCGCACCCGAGTCGCTCCCGAAATCGTCGGTGGAGCTGCGCTCGAGATCGGAGACCTCGAGCCGCAAGGCCTCGAAGTCGTTGTTCACGGCGACACAAGACGCGAATCCACAGCCAAGGAGGACGAGCGAGGCTTGCTTCATGAGTGCGCGGCAGTCTAGACGCGCCAGTCGCGCTTTCCCTCCAGCGTTCGACTGTCCTAGGACGATAGGACGGCCCACAGCCATGGGCCAAAACCTCACGATCCGCGTCGATCCCAAGGGGGATCGACCGCCGAGCGAGCAGATCGCCGCGCAAGTGCGCTTCGCGATCGCCGCGGGCGTGCTCGAGCCGGGCGCGCGACTGCCGTCGGTACGGCAGCTCGCGGTGGAGGCGCTCGTCAACCCCAACACGGTGGGGAAGGTGTGGCGCGATCTGGAGCGCGAGGGCGTGCTCGAATCACGGCCGGGTGACGGCGTTTTCGTGGCTGTCGCGGCGCCGGAGCTGTGCAAGGAGGCGCGCGATCGGGAGCTCACGGCGCGACTGGGCGCGTGGGTGAACGATGCCCGTTCGGCGGGGCTGGAGGAGCGGGAGCTGCGGGAGCTGTTCGAACGTGCGCTGGCGCCGAGGCGCCTGCGCCGAGTCGGAGAAAGATCATGAAGCACGAAACCAGCGTGATTTCCGCGAGGAATCTGGGCGTGAAGTTCGGTCGCAAGAGCGTGCTCGACGGGCTCGACCTCGACGTTCCGCAGGGCAGCGTCACGGCGCTCGTCGGCGGCAACGGCGCGGGCAAGTCGACCTTGCTGCGCGTGCTGGTCGGTGCGCTCGTGCCCGATCGTGGCAGCGCGCGTGTGCTCGGTCTCGATCCGGCGCGGGAGGGCGAGCGAGTGCGCGAGCGGGTTGGCTACGTGGCGGATCGGCTCGAGATCCAGCCGCGCACGCGAGGACGCGAGTGGCTCGAGTTCGTCGGGAGTTTCCGGCGGACGTGGGATCCCGCGGAGGCGCAGCGGCTTGCGGGGCTGCTGCAGCTCGAACTCGACACGCGCTTCGGCGAGATGTCGAAGGGCACACGCGCCAAGCTCGCGCTCGTCGCGGCGCTCGCGCACCGGCCGGAACTACTCGTGCTCGATGAACCGTTCTCGGGCCTCGATGTCGACACGCGCCTCGCGGTGACGCAGGGAATCCTCGGGCACCTGCGCGACGAAGGGCGCAGCGTTCTGCTCGTCAGCCACTCGATGAACGACGTCGAGCGCGTCGCGGACCGTGTGTTGGTACTCGAACAAGGACGCATCGTGCGGGGAGGCGAGCTGGAGAGCTTCGCCGCGTCCGCGAGCGGTGGACTCGACCTCGAAAGTGCGCTGTTGCGCGGGAAACTCGAAGAGGTGATGTCATGAGTGCCTTCCTGTCGTTGCTCGCGCGCCAGGTCCGCGACAACCGCGGTGCGTTGGTCGTCGCGCCGCTCGCGAGCGCCGTCGTGCTCGCCGGCGTGTTCGCGTGGTTCCCGGGTCCGAATGCGGTCGGCGAGGCCACGGCCTACGCGATCGGGGCATTGACGGCGCTCTGGACGCTGTATTTCGCGGCGGATTCGTTCGCGAGCGACGGTGCGACGGGGAGGCTCGCGACGCTCGCGCTGCTGCCGGTGCGCGCGCGCACGTTGTGGAGCTCGCGTGTGGCCTTCGTGGCGCTGGCGAGCGTCGGACAGGGGCTGTTTGCACTCGGCTCCGGGCTCGGACTGCATGTGGGGCTCGGTTCGGAGCTTTCGATGGAGGCCTGCGTCGCCGGGCTGCGGCCGATGCTGCCGTGGGTGCCGTCGCTGGCGGTGATCGCGGCCGCGGCGATGGTCGCGTCGCTCGTCGTCGAGACGGCGCTCGCGGCGATGATCGGGTCGCTTCTCGCGCTCGGCGCGATTGGGCTCGCGGCCGCGCCGGCCTTGCGTGCGCTCGCGCTCTCGGGCATCGACGTCACGCCTGCGCTGCGGAACGGTGTGCTGTTGCAGGTTCTGCTCGCGGTCGCTTTCCTCGCGCTCGGTGCGCACGCCTTCGTGCGTGGCCAGCGAAGACTCGGTTCGCGATCCGTGAGAGCGTGGCAGGCGACCTGGCCCGTGCTCGCGACTTTGACGCTCGGCAGCATCGCCAGCGCCGCCGAATACTCGCGGCGCACCGCCGTCGAGCTCGAAAACCCGCGACTCCGGTACCGTTCGGCCGCCGCGAGCAAGGACGGCCGCCATGTCGTGTTGGAGGCGCACTTCGACCTGCCTGGCAACGACGGCCCGCTTCCCAGCGCGTGGCTGCTGGATATCGAGAGTGGCCAGAGAGAGTTGCTGGGCCGTGCTGCGGACGTCTTGTCCGATCGATTCACAGGACGTCAGCTCGCCTGGGACGCGGAGCATCCGCTTCGGATTCGTGACTTCGGTGCGTTGGTGTGGCGTGATCGGGTGGAACTCATCGAAGTCGCGATCGGAGCTGAAGGCGGTGCTCGCGTCCGGCGGGAAATGATGACGATGGACGCGGGGTTCTCGTTCCAGACGACGCTCGTGCCCAGTTGGGCGAACGTCGAGCGCATCCGGCGCCGTGGCTCCGACGATGTCACGGTCGTGCGCTGGGGGGACCGCGAGCGGCGTTTCGACGGTCAAATGGGTAGGGTCTGGCCCGTGCGCGTGATCTTCCCGACGCCGGAACCCGGAGTGCTGCTGGTCGTGCGCGACGGTCAGCTCCTGCGGATCGACATGGCGGACGACGAGGAGCATGTGGTGTTGTCCGGAGTGGATAGCTGGATCGATCCGAGTCCGGATGGGTCGGCCGTGCTGCTGCGGACGAAGGACGCGTCGCTCGTTCTGGACTCACGCAGCGGCTCCCCGTTGCGCGCGCCGTTCCCGCGGGACGAGGCTTACGTGGCGTGGGTCGACGCGCCCGACGCTTCGAGGGTGCTGTGGATGCTCCGCCCCGGCATCCGAGATCCGCTCACGCTGGTTCTCGACATCGACACCGGCATCGAACTGGAACTCGAGCGTGATCTCGAGCACCCGCTGCTCGTGCGCGTCGGCGCGCGCGGCTACCTGTACGTGCGAGGCGACGGGGATCTGGTGCTCACGTCGCTCGATGGCTCCAGCGAGCGCGTGATCGTCGACCGCTAGGCGCGCGGCGGGGCGCCGGGCGCGTCGTCGTCGGCAGTGTCGTCGTCTTCTTCGTCCGCATCCGCGTCTTCCGGGGCCTCGTCCTCCGCGAGATCCTCGGCGACGTCCTCGTACTCGGCTTCCCAGTTGCCCTCCTCGTCCTCGACCGGCGGCTTGCCTGTCTGGGCGATGATGCGATCGCGCTCGAGCGCCTTCTTGATCGCCGTGTCGAGCTCCTGCGCCTTCTCGATCGACTCGTCGTAGATCCAGTGCAGGTGCGGCACCTTGCGCGTTTCGAGCACGCGTGCCACCTGGCGCTGGATGAACCCACCGGCGGACTCGAGCATGTGCTCGGCCTTGCTGCGCTCCGAGCGACCGCCGAGGACCGAGTAGAAGATCTTGGCGTGGCTCAGGTCATTGGAGAGCTCGACCTTGGTGATCGTCACCATCGGCAGGCGCGGATCGCGCACTTCGAACTCGAGCGCGTAGGCGGCGCGTTCGTGGATGCGCGCTTCGAGCTTGGCGAGCGTGCGCGGGTTGGTCATGTCGGTGGAGTGCGGGACGCTGCGGTGGAGCGCAGCGTCCCGAGCGCTTGGAAGTAGGGAGGGAGCGAGTGGGGGAGCTAGCGCGCGCCGAGCGTGCGCTTGACCGCCACGACCTTGTAGCCCTCGATGACGTCGCCGAGCTCGTACGCATCGAAGTCTTTGAGGGTCACGCCACAGTCGAAGCCCTCGCGCACCTCGCGCACGTCGTCCTTCTCGCGCCGCAGTCCGGCGATGGAGGTTTCGAAGACCACCTTGCCCTTGCGCAGCACGCGCACCTTGTTGTCGCGTTGCAGGGCACCATCGATCACGTGCGAGCCGGCGATCGTGCCGAACTTCGAGGACTTGAACAGCGCGCGCACCTCGATGTGACCGGTGACCTGTTGGGTCATCTCGGGCGCCAGCGTGCCTTCCATCATCGTGCGCAGGTCGTCGAGCAGCTCGTAGATCACGTCGTAGTTGCGGATCTCGACGTTGCCGCGTTCCGCCGCTTCACGCGCCTCCGAGTTGGTGCTGACGCGGAACGCCAGGACCAAGCCCCCCGAAGTCGCAGCCAGGTTGACGTCGCTCTCCGTGACCGTACCCAGACCCGACGAGAGCAACTTGACGTCGACCTCGGGGTGGAGCAGGCCGCGGATCTGGCCCTCGAGTGCCTGCAACGAGCCCTGCACGTCGCAGCGCAGCAGCACGTTGATGACTTTCTTCGACTGATCCGCCAGCGCCTGGAGGATGTTCTCGGAGGTGGTTTGCTTGCGCTCGGCGAGCGACATCATGCGCAGCTTCTTGCTGCGTTCCTCGGCGACCTCGCGGGCCTGCTCGAGCCTGGCGACCACGTAGAACGCATCGCCCACCGAGGGCAGCTCCGACAGACCGGTGACCAACACCGGCGTCGACGGTCCGGCGCTCTCGAGCTCGCGATCGCGATCGTCGTGGATCGAGCGCACGCGCCCGTAGCCCTCGCCGGCGATGATCACGTCGCCCTTGTTCAGCGTGCCGTCCTTGATCAAAAGGTGGGCGACGCGGCCCTTGCCCTTCTCGACCTCGGCCTCAAGCACCACACCGGAGGCCGGACCCTTGGAGTGCGCCTTGAGCTCGAGCACCTCGCTCTCCAGGAACACGCGTTCGAGCAGCTCGTCGACACCGGCGCCGGTCTTGGCGCTGATCTCGAGCATGGCCACGTCGCCGCCCCATTCCTCGGGAATCAACTCGGCCTTGGCCAGCTGCTCCTTGACGCGCTTGGGATTGGCGTCGGGCTTGTCGCACTTGTTGAGCGCGACCACGACCTTCTTCTTGGCGACGCGCGCGTGCTGGATGGCTTCCTGCGTCGACGGCATCACGCCGTCGTCGGCGGCCACCACCAAGACCACGATGTCGACCGCGTCGGCGCCGCGGGCACGCATGGCGGTGAAGGCCTCGTGGCCGGGCGTGTCGATGATCGTGAGCAAGTGCCCGGACTTGGTCTGCACTTGGTACGCGCCGATGTGCTGCGTGATCCCGCCCGATTCGCTTTCGGCGATGTTCGAGTTGCGGATGCGGTCGATCAGCGTCGTCTTGCCGTGGTCGACGTGGCCCAGGATCGCGATCGAGGGCGCGCGCAGGATCAGGTCACCTTCCTCGACTTCGGTGCGCTTGCGCACGAGCTCCGCGATCAGCTCGGTCTCGGCCTGCACCTCGTGCTGCAACCGGAGCGCGACGCCGAATTCGAGCGCCAAGAGCTGCGCCGTGTCGTCGTCGAGCACCGAGTTGATGTTGAGCATCCCGAGGTTCTGCTCCATCGCGCGCGCGAGCAGCTGCGTGGTCTTGATCGACATCGCCTCGGCGAGCTTCTTGATCGTCACCGGCGCCGCGACTTTGACCTCGCCGCCCGACATCGGCGACGAACCGAGTTCCGTCGCGCGTCCCCGCGGGGACGGGCGCGCCGCGGGCGTGGTGGCGGGCGTCGCGCCCTTGCGGCGCAGGAAGCGCGCCGATTCCTTCTCGCGCAGCTGCGATGCGGTCAATTGGCCACGGCTGGCCTGGTCGCCGCGCAACAGGGCGCGCTTCTTGTCGTGCCCCAACGTCGGCTGCACGTCCGGTGTGACGTCGTCCTTGGAGCGCAGGCGCTTGGCGTCGGGCTTCTTGGGCGCCGTCGGGCTCTGCATCTTCGAGAGGTCGACGAAACCCACGACCTTGCCCGGGCGGCGGCGCGCGGCCGGACGCACCAGGTCGCTGGCCGAATCGATGGTCGGCTTGCCCGTCGGAACACTCGGCAAACCCTCGGGCGCAGGGGCTTCGGGCGCGGCCGCGCTCGGGGCGACGCCGAGCACCTCGACCTCGGCCTCGAGTGGCGCCGCCGGGAGCTCCTGCGGAGCCTCGATGTCGGGAGCCGTGCTGTGTGCGTGCTCCGCGAGCGTCGTGGACTCGGCGGCGAGCGCGGGCTTGTCGGCCTCGAGCACCGGCAGGGGCTCGAGGCTTTGCGGTGCCGCGGGCGCGGGGGCCTGCGGCGCCGCCGCGGGAGTGGCCGGCTCGGGCGCTTGCGCCAGTTCCGGCTCGGGCGCTGGGGCCGGTTTGGCGGCGCTCGCGCTGGGCTTGACTTCGAGCGGCGCGGGCACCTCGGTCGGCGCGGGCGCGCTCGCGCTGGGCGCCGGAGCCGTGCTGGCGGGCGCAGTGGCACTGGCCAGCGGCGCGGTGCTGGCGCTGGGCGCACTGGCGGCCAGCGGGGCGGCGGGGAGCGCCTCGACCTCGGGCTCGTCGCGTCCGCCGTCCAGGTCGGCCAGCGAGACCTTCTTCTTCTTCTTCTTGACCAGTCCGTGCAGTCCCGGCGCGGCGTCGGGCTCAGCCGCGGCCGGTGCCTCGGTCTGAGCGCGGAACACGCCAACGGCCTGCAACGTGCCCTCGACCACGAGGAGCTCCGAGTCGTCCAAGGTCGAGCTCGGGCCCTTGATCTTCGCAAAACCGAGTTGTTGGAGCTTGGACGCCAGGGCCTGCCCGGTCATCCCGTACTCCTTGGCCAACTCGTGCACTCGTTTCTTCGTGGTCACCCGTGTTCCTTGCGACGCTCGTTGATTCTGTCGTGTTCCGATGGTCGTTTCGAAGCCTGCTCACCCGCTGGCGAGCAGCGCCTCACTGCGCGCCAGCCGCCGGTTCTAGTGGACCTTCGTCGTCCTGGCCGTCGGCTCCGTCGGACAACTCGCCCGGAGGCGTGTCCCCCGAGGCCTCACCCTCGGGGCGCGGACCGCCCAGCGAATCGGCCTCGAACTCCGCGCGCGTCTTGATGTCGATGTCCCAACCGCACAGGCGGCTCGCCAGGCGCACGTTCTGGCCGCGCTTGCCGATCGCCAACGGTTGCTGGTCCTCGTCGACGATCACCACCACAGTGCGCGAGTCGACGTCGGGGAAGATGTTGTCGAGGTGGATCGTGGCCGGCTTCAGGCCGTTCATCACCAGCGTCTCGAGCGAGTCGCTCCAGCGGATGATGTCGATGCGTTCGCCGCGCAACTCGTCGATCACGGCCTTGATGCGCGAGCCGCGCACGCCGACGCAGGCGCCGATGCAGTCGATCTTGGGATCGGAGCTGATCACCGCCATCTTGGTGCGGTAGCCCGGCTCGCGGACCACGCGCTTGATCTCGATGATCGCGTCGGCGATCTCGGGCACTTCGAGTTCGAACAGGCGTCGCACCAAGTCGGCGTGCGTGCGGCTGACCTCGATGCGCACGCGCGGTCCGTCCTTGCGCACCTCGACCACAATCGCGCGGATGCGGTCGCCGGGCTGGAAGGTCTCGCCCTTGACGCGCTCGTTCTTCGGCAAATAGGCTTCGACGCGGCCCAGGTTGATCACCAAGTCCTCGCCGTCGAAGCGCTGCACCGTTCCGTTGATCAGCGAGCCCACGCGCCCTTCGAACTCGTCGTAGAGCTTGTCGCGCTCCGCCTCGCGGAACTTCTGCATCATCACTTGCTTGACGGCCTGGGCGGCGATGCGGCCCAGCTCGGAGAGGTCGAACTCGTAGACCTCCTCCTCGTCTTCCATCGTCACCTCGCCCGACTTGCGGTCGATCTTGACGATCAGGTCCTCGCCCGCTCCCAGACGCTTGCGAACACCGAGGGCCAGCGCGTCCTCCAAAGCGAGGAAGATCTGCTCCTTGTCGATGTCCTTCTCGCGGCTGATGACATCGATCATCCGCAGGATGTCTTCGTAGTTCATGAGTGGGGCGGTGGTGGGGTGCGGCCTGTGGTCCACGCGTGGGCGAGACGCGCGGCTTAAATGAAAGCCAGGAAGCGGGTTACCCCCGCTGCCTGGGGCTGCGCGCCCCCGCCTCGGCAGACCTCGGTCGGAAGCTCGAAGGCGAACAGTTTGTTCTCTTCCCCCCGCCGACGTCAACGTCGAGCCGCCTTCGGCGTATCTTCTTGGCTCGAAACTCCCGCCCATGGATCACGACCAACTTGGCCCGAGCTTCGGCCGTGGACCGGCCGCGCGCGCCTTCCAGGAACGCCTCGAGCAGCTCGCCCGCAGTTCCGCGCCGGTGCTGATCCACGGCGAGAGCGGCAGCGGTAAGAACTTGGCTGCCAACATGATCCACAGGGCCAGCACGCGCGGCGGCGGACCTTACGTGCTGGTCAGTTTGGCGGCCTTGGCCCCGAGCCTGATCGAGGCCGAGCTCTTCGGGCACGAGGAGGGCGCCTTCACGGGAGCGCAGCGCGCGCGCCCCGGGCGCTTCCGCCAGGCGCACGGCGGCACGCTGGTGCTCGACGACGTCGACGGTTTGCCGCTCGAGGTGCAGGGCAAGCTGCTGCGCGTGCTGCAGGAGCGGGTGGTCGAGCCGCTGGGCGCCGAAGCGCCGATTCCGATCGATGTGCGCGTGCTGTGCACGTCCACGCGCGACCTGCGCGACTTGGTGGCGCGCGGCCAGTTCCGTGCCGACCTGTACTACCGTCTCGCCGTGCTCGAGCTCGAAGTGCCGCCGCTGCGCAGACGCGCGGAGTTCATCCCGGAGCTCGCGCGCGCGTTGATCGCGCACTTGGCGAGCGAACGGCGGCTCACGCCGCGCCCCCTTTCGCCCGCGGCCGCGGACATGCTCGCGGCGCGCGGCTGGCCCGGCAACGTGCGCGAGCTCGAGAACGCCCTCGAACGCGTGCTGGTGTGTCCGCGCGGAGCCGCTGGCTCCGCGATCGAGGCCGACGAGTTCGAGTTCCTCGAACGGGAGACGGCCACGGCGGCGGACGAGGTGGCGGAGCGCGCGCTCAGCTCGGGGCTCAAGCTCGAGGAGCTCGAGGCCGCGTTGATCGCGGCGGCGCTGCGCGAGCAGCGCGGCAACATCGCCGCCGCGGCGCGCCAGATCGGACTGTCGCGGCGCGCCTTCGAGTACCGGCTCGAGCGTGCCAACGGCAAGGCCAACGCGAGCGGGGAGCCGTGAGAACGCTGGCGTTGGTGCTGGCGCTGTGCGCTGCGCAACAGTCGGACCTGGAGCAACTGTTGGAGGCGCTGGACTCCGCGCGCGGGGCGCGCGTCGAAGCGCTCTCGGCTGAGCTCGCCAAGCGCGGACGCGAGTGCGCGAGCCGCGTGCTCGCGCCCGCTGGGAGCGCGTTCGCGGCCCTGCCCGTCGAGGCGCGGCGCGCGCGCAGCGCACTGCTCGCGGAATGGGGCGGCTCGGACGAAGTGCTCGCGGCGCTCGCCCTGGCCGACGACGTCGACCTCGACGTGCGTTCGAATTTCGCGCTGTTCCTGGCGCGCGGCGACGTGCGCGGCCACGAGGAAGAGCGTGTGCGGACGCTGGGCCAGCTGGCATCCGCGAGCTCGACGGCGGCGGAGCGCGAGCTCTTCGCGCGCTCGCTCACGCGGCTCGACTGTGATGCCGCCGCGCGCGCGCTGCGCGAGCTGTGCGAGCGCGCCGCGGGCTCGGCGCAGCTCGAGTTCGCTCGCGCGCTGGCGGCGCATCCGCGCGCGCGCGGGCCACTGGTCGAGTGCGTCCTGGCCGCCTTGCGCCGCGAGCGCGACGGGCTCGGCGCGCCGGCGCTCGCCGCGTTGCTCGAGAGCGGATTTGGCGCCGCCCTGGCGGAGACACCTGCCGGCGGCGAGGCCGGTCAGGACTTGGGAGCCTTCGCGCGCGCCGCGCGCCATCCGGACGAGCGCGTGCAGCGCGCTGCGCGCGTTGCGCTCGAGCGCTTCGCCAGCCGCGCCAGCGCCCTGGGTGACGTCGAGCGTGCCGAGCGCGTGCTCGCTGCCCTCTCGGGAAGCGGGTTCGACGACGACATGCTGCTCGAGTTGCGCGTCGAGCTGGCATTGGAGACTTCCGAGGGCGCGCAACGAGCCTTCGACCTCGCTTGTGAGCTGGTGCGCCGCAACGCGCTCGACCAACGGGCTGCGTCGCGCATCGCGCGCGCGCGAGGCGACTTGATGGCAGCAGCGGCTGCCGTCGCGCTCGAGCGCCTGGGCGACGCCGAGCCGTTCCTGGCCGACGCCGAGGCGTGCGCGGCCGCGGTGCGCCGCGAGCGCTGGGATCTGCGGCAGGCGCGCGGACGGTCGACGGTCGACGAGCGCGCGCTCGACGATCACTTGCTCGAGGCGCTCGTGCCGGCGTACCGCGCGTGGATCGCGCTGCTCCAGGGCCAGGATCCGAGCTCGTCCGCGGTCTTGGGACTCGCACGCGAGGCCGATCGGCGCTTGCTGGAGACGCACCTGTGGCTCTCGCGCTCGGTGTTCGGCTACAAGCTCTCGCACGACGAATTGCTGCAGCATCCGCTGGGGCCAGCGAGCTTGTCGTTCGCGCGCTCCAAGTCCGCGGCGAGCGCGCGCGATCGGAACCTCGACGTCGAGCTGGCGCTGTATCGCGCCTTGGCGACCGTCGCCAAGGACGGCTTGCCGGGCTTCGAGCCCTTCGACACCGTCGACGCGAGCCTGAGTGACCCGCTGACCGATCCGGAGCGTCGCCGGTTGTTGCAGTTGATCCAAGTCGAGCAGTGGGAGACGGTGCTCGGCGAGCTCGAGCGCCAAATCGACGAGCTGCGCCGCAGCGGCTCGGCCGACGACCTGCTCGCGGCGCGCGAGCTGGAGTTCACGCGCTACCGCTACAACCAGATGTTCACCGAGGAGCAGAGTCGCGGCGGCGATCGAGCGCTGCGCAACTATCGCGGGGTGTCGCGAGCGGGGCTGGTCTTCGCCGAGCGCTTGCGCGAGAACGGACGCGCGGAGTCGGCGCGCCGCACGGCCGAGCGCGTGGCACGGGACCTCGAGAGTGCGCGCGGTGTGCTCGACGACCTGTCGTTCACTCGCACCTTGGCCGCCGCGGAATCGGCGCTGGGCGGCGCTTGCATGGACCTCGATCAGCCCACGCAGGCGGACGAGGTCTTCACGCGCGCGCTCGAGCGACTGCGCGGCGCCGAGGCGCAACTGGTCTCCGAGGGCGACACGACGCGCGTCGCGGGGGTGCGCTCGCAGATCGCGGGCATGCTCACCAGCTTGGCGGTCAACGCCAACGTGAAGCTGCGGGATCCGGCGCGGGCGCTGGAGCACTTCGAGCAGGCCTACGCGCTCGACCAGAGCGACTTCATGCGCGTGATGCTGGCTTGCTACCGTGCGCGCGCCGGGCGCGCCGACGACGCGCGCGCTGCGTTGGCGAGCGTCGTGGTCTCGCCCAACAACTACTACAACTTGGCCTGCACCTATGCGCTGCTCGGGGAACGCGAGCTCGCGCTCGACTTCCTGGCGCGCGATTTCGAGGCGCTGCGCAAAAGCGACGGAGCCCGCGAACGCCAGAAGCAATGGGCGCGCAGCGACCCGGATCTCGCGAGCCTGGCGGGCGACGCGCGCTTCCAAGCGCTGCTGCACTCCGAGAGTGCCGAGGCGCGGAAAAAGTAGGCACGACGGAAGGACCGATCGCGTGAGTCGAGTGCGCATCAGCGGACGGGGGCGGCGACGCCTCGAAGGCGGGCATCCCTGGATCTTCGCGGACGACGTGACCGCAACCGAGGCCCAGCCCGGCGACGTGGTCGCGATCCACGCGCCGGACGAGCGCGTGCTCGGCCACGGCCTGTACAGCTCGGAGTCCAAGATCCGCGTGCGGCTGATCACGCGCGACGAGCACGCTCCGGACGAGGCTTTTTGGTGCGGACGCTTGGCGCGCGCGCTCGCCGCGCGACGGCGCATGGGGCTATTCGACCCCGCGGGAGCATGCCGCGTGCTCGCGGGTGACGCCGACGGCGTTCCGGGGCTCGTGATCGATCACTACGCGGGTGTGTTCGTGCTCCAGAGCGGCTCGCAGGGCTCCGATCGGCTGCGCGACGTGTTCGTGAGCGCGCTGCTGGCGCAGTGCGGGACGCCGCGTGCGATCGTCGACCGCTCGGATGCCTCCGTGCGTCGGTTGGAGGGGCTCGAGAAGCGCGTGGAAGTGCTCCGTGGCGAACTGCCCGAGGTACTCGAGGTCCGCGAGGATCAGCTGCTGTACGAGGTCGATGTGCTGCACGGCCACAAGACCGGGCACTACCTCGACCAGCGCGTCAATCGGCGACGCGCGGCGGAGCTCGCCGTCGGCGGCGACATGCTCGACGCCTTCTCGTACGACGGCCTGTTCGGAGTGCGCGCCGCGCTGGCGGGTGCGCGCAGCGTGTTGTGCCTCGACCAATCCGAGGCGGCGCTCGAGCGCGCGCGCCGCAATGCCGAGCGCAACGGAGTCTCCGGCAAGCTGCGCTGCGAACGAGTGGACGTCATGCGCGACCTGCGCGCTCGCGCGGAGTCGGGGGCGCGCTTCGCCGTCGTGGTCGTCGACCCGCCGGCATTCGCGAAGAACAAGGCCGAGCTCGCGGGCGCGGAGCGCGGCTATCGCGAGCTCAACGCACGCGCGTTGCGCTTGGTCGACGCGGGCGGGCACCTGGTCAGCGCGTCGTGCTCGCACGCCGTCCGGGCCGAGCACTTCGTGCAGCTCCTGGCGCAGGCGGCGACGCTCGCGCGCCGTGACGTGTACCTCGAGGATCTACTGGGCGCGTCGCCGGATCATTCGGCGCTCATGGTGTTGCCGGAGTCGAGCTACCTGAAGTGCGCCTTCATGCGGGTCGACGATTGAACGCGGCGCGCGGCTTGAGGGCGCGCTCGGCCGCGGATACCCTCGGCCAGGTTCGGTGAGCAGCATGCAAGTCGAGATTCGAGTCAACGGTCTGGCGCGCTCCGTCGAGCGCGGCTCCAGCGTGGCGGCGCTGGTGCGTGAGCTCGGTTTGCGTCCGGAGTTGGTGGCCGTCGAGCGCAATGGACGCATCGTGCGGCGCGCGCAGCACGAGACGACCGCGCTCGAGCCGGGCGACGAGCTCGAATTGGTCACGATGGTCGGTGGAGGTTGAACGTGGACACGGGAACATTGGAGCGCACGTACGAGAGCGACGGACCGCTGGTGCTCGGTCGCACGACGCTGCGCTCGCGGTTGTTGGTCGGGACCGGCAAGTACGCGAGCTTCGAGCAGATGCGCGAGGCCTTGGAGGTCAGCGGCACCGACTGTGTCACGGTGGCCGTGCGGCGCGTGAACCTGGACCGCAGCCAGGGCCCGTCACTGCTCGACTTCATCGATCGCTCGCGCTACGCGATCCTGCCCAACACCGCCGGCTGCTTCGATGCACCGACGGCGATCCGCACCGCGGAGCTCGCGCGCGAGTTGCTGGGCACCGAGTTGGTCAAGCTCGAAGTGCTCGGCGACCCCAAGACGCTCTTGCCCGACCCGCTGGGCACCGTGGAAGCGACGCGCGAGCTCGTGCGCCAGGGATTCGACGTGATGGTGTACTGCTCGGACGATCCGCGTCTGGGCGTGCACTTGGCCGAGCTGGGCGCGAAGAGCGTGATGCCCGCGGGCTCGCCGATCGGTTCCGGCCAGGGCGTGCTCAACCCCAATGCCATTCGCATCCTGATGGAGTTGGTGCAAGTGCCGGTGATCGTCGACGCCGGAGTCGGCACGGCCTCCGACGTCAGCGCGGCGATGGAGCTGGGCGTCGCTGGCGTGCTGCTCAACACGGCCATCGCCGGCGCGCGCGAGCCGCTGCGCATGGCGAGCGCGATGCGCGACGCGTGCCGCGCCGGTCGCAACGCGTTCCTCGCCGGCCGTATCGAGCGCAAGCTGTATGCGAACGCCTCGTCGCCTCTCGACGGAGTGATCTCGGCGAGGCGTTCGTGAGCCAAGGCGGCGCGGCGTGATCGACGGCGGCGAGCAAGTCTCGGGCACGGCCGTCGCCGCCACCATTGGCCTGGTGGCGGTGTTGGCGAGCCTGTCGCTCGTGCCGGCGGGGATCGCGCTCGCGCGGCGCGTGTTCCCCGGGCGCAACGTGAGCTTCGCACGCTGGGGTTTCTCGCACGTCGGCGCGGCGATCTTCTTGTACTTCGCGGCGACGCTGCTGGTGCTGTACGGAGCGCGCGCCTTGTCGCTCGACCTCGAAGGCGCCGTGGCGCAGGTCGCGGTCAGCGCGGGCCTGCAACTGGTCACGATCGCCATGGTTGCGCTGTTCGCGCGCCAGCTCGATCCGCTCGGCTTGCGCAGCCTGGGCTTGCGCGCGGATCGAACGTGGCCCGCGGTGGCGGTCGGGTTCACCAGCTACTTGATCGCGCTGCCGGCGATCGCCGGCGCTGCGCAGATCTCGAATTGGCTCTGGCCGACCCTGGGCTTCGAGCTCGTCACCCAAGACGTCGTGCAGTTGGCCGCAGGACTCTCGGGCGCGGAGTTGGCGCTGTTCAGCGCGCTCGCGGTGGTCGTGATCCCGCTGTGCGAGGAGTTGTTCTTCCGGGCCTTCCTGCAACCGCTGTTGGTCCAGAACCTCGGCGACCGCGGGGGGGTGCTCATCACGGCGCTGCTGTTCACCTCCGTGCACGCCAACTTGCTGACCTGCTTGCCGATGTTCGCGCTCTCGCTGGTGCTCGGTTCGGTGATGCTGCGCACGCAACACATCGCGTCGTGTTGGTTCGTGCACGCGCTGCACAACGGCCTGACCCTGGCGCTGCTCGCGGCCCTGCCGCAGTCGCGCGACTGGCTCGGGCCCTGAGCGCGTGCGGCGCTCTCGCGCAGTGTCCGAGCGCGGCGTGCGCCGCTATCCTCTCGACGCTCCCGCGACACAGCGCGAGGGAACGAGTCATCCACTCAGCCCAAGGAGACGCCGTTGAGCTTCTTTCCTCGCCAAGGCCTGTTCCACCCCGTCGAGGGTGGAGCGTTCGTTGCTCGCGGAGCCGTCGTGACCGGCGACGTGACGCTCGGTCGGGACGTCGGCGTTTGGTTCGGATGCGTGCTGCGCGGAGACGATGCTCCGCTGGTGATCGGTGCGCGCACGAACATCCAGGACCTGACGATGGTGCACTGCGACATCGGCGTGCCCAACGTGATCGGCGAGGACTGCACCATCGGACACCGCGCCATCTTGCACGGCGCGCGCGTCGGCAACGGCTGCTTGATCGGCATGGGCGCGATCCTGCTCGGCAACAGCGAGATCGGGGACGAGTGCTTGGTCGCCGCGGGCGCGGTGGTCAAGGAACGCGCGCAGATCCCGCCGCGCTCGTTGGTCGTGGGCATGCCGGCGAAAATCGTGCGCCAGCTGACGGACGAGGACGTGCGCGCGATCCGCGCCAGTGCCCACGGCTACGTCGAGAAGTTGAGGCTGTACCTGTGAGCGTCACTCGCGTCGCGCGCCCGCGGCTTTCCGCCGAGCGCGACTTGGGTAGCGTTGACGTGCCGCAGACCGTCGGGCGACCCTAGCGCTCGAACAGCGGCAACAGCGCGTCGTCGATCGACAAGAACAGGCAGTTCATCGAGGTCGCGTAGCAAGCGCCGAACTGCTCGTCGCTCCACGAACCGTCGGCGCGTTGGTCTTCGACGACCGCCTTGCACTCGGTGGCGAACCACTGTTGGAAAAGGCGTTGATCGGCGTGCGTCCAGAGCGCGAGCGCGACATACAGGCGCTCGTAGTGGGGGAAGTTGCGCTCGACGGCGAGCGTGCCGCGCTCGCGCTCGACGAGCTCGACCCACAGCTCGTGCACCGCACGGTCGACCTCGGGGCCGGTGTAGTGTCCGGCGTTCTGCAGCGTCGCCAGGCCGGCCGCGGTCAGCGCCAGCGAGGTCTTGCTGGCGGGCTCGAGCGCATAGCGGAACGAGCCGTTCTCGCTCTGACAACGGCGGATGTAGTCGATGGCGCGCGCGATGACCGTCGACTGCACCGTGATGCCGCAATTGCGCGCGGCGCGCAGCGCCTGGAGCTGCACGACCGTCACCGAGTTCTCGTGCTCGAAGCCCGCCACGGGCTTGTAGAACCACCCGCCCTCGGACGTCTGGCTGGCCTCGATCACGCGCACCGCGTCGGGCAAGAGCTCGGCGATGCGTTGGCCACGCTCGCGCAGTGGGGAGAGCGTGTAGGCGTTGCACAACGCGAGCAACGCGTAGCCGTGGGCGTGCATGCCCCATTCGTCGTCGAGCGAGACCGCGATGTAGCCGCGTGTGCCCGACGCGGACGAGTCGGCCTTGGAGAGCAAGTAGTCGACCGCCGCGGACACGTTCTTTCCGAAGCGACCGCGCTCGGGCGTCGAACCCTCGGCCATGAACGCCAGTGCGCCCAGGCCCGCCAGTGCCACCGGCGCATGTTGGCGTCCGCCGGCAGCTGGAAACGAGCCGTCCTGATGGGCCGTCTGCGCGCCTGCCAGGAACTCCAAGCCGCGCACGAAGGAGCGGGTGCGCGCGTCGTCGCGAGCGTTGCGAACTGCGTCCGTGTCCTGCCCGTCCAGCGGCGTCGAGCGCCGTCCGTCGACCTTGGGCGCACCGCGAGGTTGCTCGCTGGGCCTTTCGCCCTCGGGGAGCGCGCGCGCCGCCGACGCCAGCGCGACGCACAGTGTGCAGAGCAGGCCTCCACGCACGCCGTCGCTCGGCGCTCCATTGCGCAGCAGCAGGCCACGCGCGGCGCGGCCGCGGACGAGCATCGCGAGCGCCCTCGAGATCCGGCGTGCTGTCATCGCCGGCGCTAGCGCCGTTCGCGGTTGAGTCGACGGTAGTAGGCGTCGATCCAATCGCGGTATTGCGGCGGCAGGTCACCGCCACCCTCGGTGCGGAACAAGTCGCGCACGGTCGGCGGCAGGTCGCCCCATTGTTGATTGGCTTTCTCGGCGTCGACCACGCTACTCGACTGCTTCGGCGGCGGACCACCGGGCGTGTTCTTGGGATCGCTCCGCGCTTCGCGGTCGCCCTTGGGCTCGCGCCCGTCCTGGGGGTCGTTCGCCGATCGCGGCTGTTCCTTTTCGCCCAGCGGCTTCTCGCCACCCGGCCGCTCCGGCGTCTGCTCGCGCGCCTGCTGCTCCTTGGAACCCTGCTTGGGCGTGCCTTGTCCACCGGGCTTGTCGCTTTGCATCGCCTTCTTGCAGGAACCGCCGCCACCGCCCTGTTGATTGGCGATCTCGAGGATCTCGTCGATGCCCTGGAGGACTTCGTCGCCGCGCGAGCGCGAGCGCTGCATCAGCTCCGCGATGCCGCTCTCGCGGACTCCGCTGGCCGAGCCCGAGCCCGTGCCGGCGTCGTAGAGCAGCTTGTCGATCTCGACCAAGCGCGACTCGACCTTCTTGAACAACTCGGTCATGCGTGCCCGCGGATCGTCCTCGGGTGCGTGGAACGGGTTGGTCGGCTTGACGTCCTGGGCCGGGGCGTGTCCGGCGGCGAGCAGCAGCGCGCAACAGGTCGTGAGGAGCGGAGCGATCACGATGCGGTGAGTCTGCCTGGTCATGGCTTGTCCTCGGGGCCGTCGATGCCCAAACGCTGGCGGAACTGTTGGAAGAGCTTCGTCGTGCGCTCGTGCCTCTCGGCCAGGCGCAGGACGTCTTCCAGCACCTCGGGTTCGAGATTCGCGCGCTCGAGATCAGGGTACAGCAACATCAGCCGGTCGAGCGCACCCAAGGTGTCGACCTCCATCTGGCGCAGCAATTTCAGCTCGGCGACGTCGGGAACCAGGGGCTCCTGGCCGGACTGGTTCTGTTGCTCTTGCTGTTGTTGTTGCTGCTGCTGTTCGTTCTCGCGCCGGCGCTGCTCGGCCTTGAGGGCATCGAGCGCCCACTGCGTGGTCTCGATCGAGTCCTCGAGCAGGGTTTGGACGCGCTCGCCGGTCTGGTTGCCACCGACCTCGTCGATGTCCTGCGCCACGCGCTCGAGGTCCAGTCGGACCTCGCGCAGGATGTGGGCGAATACCAGGGCCTGTTCCTTCTCGATCGCCGCGGCGATCTCGGTCGTGCGCGCGGCGATCTGCGTCAGGTCCCCGCCGATGCGGCGCAACCGCAGGCGGTCGGCGCGCGAGAGCTTCTCCTCGTCCTTGCGCGCGGCGTCGAGCTCACGGATCTGCGCCAGTGCCTCGTTCTCCGCCTTGAGCAGAGCCGCGAGCTCCTCGGCGATCTTGAACAGCAGCTCCTCTTGGCGGAGCTTCTGGTACTGCTCTTCTTCGTCCTTCAGGTCGTCGAGCGCGGATTCCAGCTCGCGCTGCACGTCCTGCTCCTGCTGCTCCGCCTCGCCGAGCTCACCCTCGTCGAGCGACTCGCTCGCCTCCGACGCCTTGGAGGCCGCCGAGTCGAGCTTCGGGCTGGGCTTGGCGTTCTTGCGCTCCTTGTTGCGCGTGGCGAGCTCGAGCAGTTCCTTGCGGATCGCTTCCTGCTCGCGCGCCAGTTCCTCGGCGCGCGCCCGCTGCTCCGCGGACTGGGGGCGCACTCCAGACTGCGCGGAGCGCTCCGCCTGCGCCAGTGCTTCGAGCGCTTCACGCTGCGCCTCCGCCGCGGATGAGCTGCGTCCGGACTGCATCTGTTGCGCGGCGCGCTCCATGGCCTGCTGCGCTTGCTCGAGCTGCTGCTCGACCTGGGCCTGAGCCTCCGGCGACATCGCTCCCGTCGAAGACTGAGAGCGCGCACCTTTTGCCGACTGAGCGAGCTCGCTCTGTTCGCGCGCCAGCGCCTGCTGCGCGGCCTGCGCTCCAGCGTCGCTCTGGCTGCGCGCCTGGCGCGCACCGCTCAGCGCTTGGCGCGCGCGTTCGAGGGCCTGCTCGGCGCGCGCTGCTTGTTCGGCCGCGCGCCGTGCGTCGCGCTCGCGGGATGCGCTGGCGGCCTCGTTCATGGCTTGCGCCGCTTCATTGAGAGCTTCGCGCGCTTGCGCCTCGCCGTCGGGCTTGGGAGCGGGCAAGGACTCGAGCCCGCGCGCCAGGCGCTCGGCAGTCTGCGCCGCGTCGTGTTGCGACGCGGAGAGCGCCGGACCGAGCCGTTGCTCGTCTTCCCTGGCGCGCTGGACCGCCGCCGCCGCACGTTGCGTGGCCTGGGACGCCTCCTCCGCTCGTTCCGGGTTCGCGGAGGCTTTCTCGGCCGCTCTCAAGGCCTCTTCGATGGCCTGCGCCTCGGGGGAGCGCGCAGTCGACTCGCCGCTCGCCGCTTGTCCGCGTTCGAACTCACGTTTGGCGGCCGTGCGCGCAGCCGCAGCGCGCGCGCGTTCCTCGGCCGCGGCGCTCTCGAGTTGGGCCGCGCGCTCGTCGGTCGCCTGCGCTGCGCGCGCGCGCTCCTCGGCCGTCGCGGCGGACTTGCGCAACTCGCTTGCGGCTTCGTCGAGCTCGCGCGCCGCCCGCTGCGCGGTCGCGTCGCCCGACGCGCGGAAGCGTCGCTCCTCGCGCTCGGAGGCTTGTTCCAAGGAACCGGCTGCTTGTTGCGGCGCGGCGTCGTCGCGCGCTTGGCGCGTGGTCGAGGCGGCCGCGCGCAGCTCTCGGGCGGCCTGCTCCAGCCGTTGCGCTCGCTCTGCCGCCGCGCGCGCGCTGTCCAGTTGCTGCGTGAGCTCGTCGAGCGCCTGTGCGTCGCGTGGCGTCCAGGTCTCGAGCACGGCGCGGTCGACTTTCTCGCGCGCGGCGAGTTGCTCGAGCTCGCGCTCGATCTGCTCCAGCGCGTGCGCTCCATTCGCACGCCCGGAGCTCTCGTTCTTCTCGAGCAACGCGCGCTGCGCCGCGCTCAAGCGCGCGAGCGACTCCTCGAGCGATTTCTGCTCGGCCGTGGCACTCTTCTCGCGCAGCTCACGCGTCTGCTCCTGCAGCTCGCCTTCGCGCTTCCCCAGGGCCTCGATGCTCTTTTGGATCTCCTTCAGGTCGGCGATCGACTTCTCCAGATTTTCGACGTTCTGGCGGTCGAGCAGCACCGACAGCAATCGATCGAGATGCTGGATGATCTGCTCCTGGCGCTCGAGCGAGGACGCCACCTGACCGGTTTGCACGTCGAGTCGCGCGCGCTCCATCAGCTCTTCGATGGTCAGCTGACCGGTTCCATCGCCACGCGTCTCGAGCAACGTCAGGCCATCGCGCAGGAGCTCGAGCGCGCGCGGCCGGCCCTCTTGCTCCAGGCGCGGAATGAGCGCCTCCATGGTGCGCTTGAGCCGTTGCAGCTGGCGGCGCAGGAGCTCCTGTTCCTCCAGGATCGACGTCGTGTCGCGTTCCTGCGCGCGCGCAGGCGCGGGCAGGCACATGCAGGCCGCCGCGACCAGGGTCGCGCCGCGCAGCAGGCTTCGTCGCAAGGCGATCATGGCGTCATTTCCTCTCGGATGGCGTCGATATCTCGACCGTCTTGTCCCGGACCGACTTCTGCCGATTCAAGATATCTCGGGTCAAGGACAGGATGGACTGGAAGTTGTCCCACTCGGCCAGCCTGTCGAGCAGCGCGGCCACGCTCTTTTGGGCCGAAAGTTCGCTTTCCAGAGCCGCGCTGAGTTCGGAGTGGAGCGCCTCGGGCTCGGTGCGCTGCGCCGCGCGCTCGAGGGCCGCGACAGCCTGCGGCAGCTCGTCGGCCGAGATCGCCAAGGCCAATTGGAACAGTCCGCTGAGCTGGCCGGCGAGCCCCTGCGCGTTCAGCCGGCCCGAACTCAAGCCTTCGGCGAGGTTGCGCCAGGCCTCCAGCGGGAAACCCTTGCCGCTCGCCTGTGCGAGCTGCGCATCGAGCGCTTCGAGGAGTGCGCCGGACTTTTCCTCGAGCCGTGCGTACAGCACGCTTTCGAGCGTGCCGGCGAGCTCGCGCGTCAGCGCCTCGCCATCGCCCAAGGCGCGCCGATCCCCGACCGAAAGTGCAGCCAGATCGCTCGCGCCGGCGGCCTCGCGCTCGAGCACCGCGAGCGCGTCGCGCGTGCGCGAGATCTGGCGCCGCAGGAGCTCGTCCAGCTCCGTGGCCTGGCCGCGCACCTTGGAGAGCCGATCCTGGATCCGGCGCAAGAACTCGTCGTCGCCGACGATGCGCACGCGGAGCGCAGCACAGCTGCCGACGCCCGCGGGATCGGGGGCACCGTCCGCCGCGGCGGGCCGCGTGTCCAGCGCTTGCACGTCGATCTCGAACAGGTCGCCGTCGACGGGTGCGGCGCCAGCGACCGCGAGCGAGGCCACGTCGACGCGCGTCGAACCGACCACGGCCACTCCGCGCTGCGCTTCGTCGCCGCGCAGGGGCAGCGCCACCGGACGCAGCTCGAAGGGCGTCCAACCGGAGTTCTCCGTGCTTTGACCGACGCTGCGCGAGCGCCAGGTCATGGCGGCGATCCCGAAGTCGTCGCGCGCGCGCGCCGAAAGCCGCAAGGCCCCCGACGCCAGCGTCTCGACGTCGAGCCGCGCGGGCGCGATCAGGTCCACCTCGGGGCGGTCGTCCGCTTGCACGTCGATCGAGAACAGCCCCGGGTCGGGATCGCTCAACCCGGACCCGTCGCGCAACTCGAAGCGATAGCGCAGGGACTGCAATGCGACGGTCTCGAAACCCAGGCCTATGGGCGCGGGCTCGCTCGCTCCGTCGGCCTGCGGAAACGGGCGCGGCTCGAGGCGCACCAGCGTGTCCGCGGGCAACAGACGCACCTGGCCGGTGGAGTCCGCTGGGCGCGTCAACGCCACGATGCTGAGCTTCGATCCAGCGAGCACGCGCACGTCGCGGTCGAACTCGACGCGTGCCGCGGCGCCGGCGTAGGGCGGAGGCTCGATGCGCACGGCGAGGCCCGCGATGTCGGGGGGGTCGAGCACCAGGATGCGCAAGCGGCGCGTCGCGCGCTCGTCGCCGCCCGAGGCGAACACCGTCAGGTCCTCGCGACACGAGCGCAGCAGGGTTCGAAACGTGCCATCGGATGCCGAGCCGAGCACGACGTCGTTGCCACCGTCGAAGTGCAGCAGCACTTCCTCCGGCACCACTCCGCGCGCTGTCACCACTAGGGCCACGTCCGTGCCGCGCGCGACCTTGGCCTCGAGTCCTTCGCTCGTCTCGCGCAGCTGCGCGGCATCGGCGGGGCCCGCGAGCGCCAACTCGAGGTGTGTGCGCTGCGGCCAGGGTTGATCGCTGCCCAGGAGTCGCGCGAAGAAGATCCCGCTGAGCTCGCGGCTGGTGACGACACCGGCGAAGACCATCGCGACCGCGAGGATGCCCGCCGCCATGCGCCACTGCTGCGGGCGCTCGGACAGGACACCGCGAGTGTCCAGGCGCTGAGCCGCCAGCTCCGCATCGCGCAGCACGCGTTCGACGAGCTCGGGATGCGCCGCGCCGACCGGCTTGGATTGCAACTCCACGGCGCTGACGAGGATCTGGCGCAACTGCGGGTGCGCGCGCTCGAGCAGCAGCGCCAGGCCGCGGGAGTCGGGCACCCGCCCCAAGTGGCGGAAGAGCTCGCGCCAGGTCAGGAAAACCGGCAGGGCCACGAACACCGCCAAGTGGAACCAGCGCACCACGCGCGGCACGTGCAAGGCCCAATCGGCGAAGAACACGAAGGCCAGCCAGGCACCGATCACGGCCAACAACAGCCCCAGTCCGTGCATCCAGATCTGCGCGACGAGACGAGCCCGCAAGCGCGCGAGCAAGCGCGCGAGCTGCGGCGTTGAATTCAGTGCGGATTGGTGCGGCACGCTGGAAAGGGCCTCGCGCTGGCGACCTCGAGGGTCAGCGCTGGAAGATGGGTAGGTAGCGGTAGGGGATCTCGAGGATCAAGACACCCATGGCCGTGCCGAAGGCCGGCCCGGGACCGACGCGGTTGGGCCAGGAGCCATCACCCTCCTGCATGCGCAACAACTCGTCGCGCACGGTCGTGAAGTAGGCCTCCCAGTTCTCCGCGCCCGCGGTGTACATCGCCTGCACGCCGTAGTAGTGCCCGTACCAGAAGAAGTAGTGGCCGCCGTACTGCCGACCGGTCTCGAGGTTGAATTGCGCCAATCGACTGCGCAGGTAGCGGATGCCGTCGTCGATCGACTGATCCGAGTACACGCCCGCGCCGTAGAGCGCCGTGACGCCCGCGGCCGTCAGCGGGAACGACGAGCGCGAGCCGTCTTGCTTCTGGTAGTGGAAGGAGCCGACCTCGTTGCGGTAGTTCACCATCCCGGGGAAGCCGCGGTTGAGGCTCTCCTCCGTGACCGCGGAGTCGACCACGTACTTCGCGGCGCGATCGATGGTGCTCTTCGGAACGCGGATGCCGATGTTGCGCGCCGCACGCAAGGCCATCACCTGGCAGACCACGATCGACATGTCGCTGGCTTCGGCGAAGGGCTCGTAGCGCCAGCCGCCTTCTTGGTTCTGCGAGTTGACGATGAAGTCGATCGCGAGTTGCAGCTTGGCCTTGATGTCTTGGCGATGCGTCTGGCCGAAGACCTCGGCCAGGAACAGCGACGCGAAAGCGTGGCTGTACATGCGCGAGCCACCATGCGTGATGTAGCCATCGCCCTGCACGCAGGAGAGCACGAACTCCAGCGCGGCCTCGACGTTCTTGCCGTACTCGCCGCGTCCGGGAAGGTGCCCGCCCGCGAGGAACGCCATGCCGGCCGCCGCCGTCACGCCGACATGGCCCTTGTCGGCCGCCGTGTGCTGGTAGTTGGTGTTGAGCTTGTAGCCGATCTTGGCGATCCAGGCGCCGCGCTCCGGACCGGTCGTTTCCTGATTGGCGGCGAGCCAGGCCAGGCCGCGCTCGACCGCTCGAGCGTGCTCCGGAGTGACCACCACGGGCTCTTCACCGGCGCCGGACTGCGGTGGTTGCGCCGCGGCGCGCCCGAGCACCGCGCCGCAAGTGCACAGCGCGAGCGCGCCAAAGCGCGACAACGGCGCGATCCAGCTCCACGTTCCGCGCAGCGCATTCATGGTCGTGTCCTCACTTGTTGGGCTCCATTGCCCGCGATCCACAACGTCGATCCGAGCGTCGCGAACTCAAGCGTATCGGCCGTGCCCAGCTCCGCGGGCAAGCCCTCGGTAACCCGCGCGAAGCCATTGTCGCGATCGAGCATCAGGAGCGTGGTGCGCGGCATGTTCACCTGGCCACGCGTGCGCGGAGTCTCGGTGTACGCCAGGACCGCGGTCGATTGAGACAGCGCGGGCAAGGGCATCGGACCGGAGTTGTAGAACTGCGCCGAGGGCACGGCGAGCTTGTGAGTCCAGCTCTTGCCGTAGGGCAGCTGGACGGCCTCGATCGACGTCGACAGACCGTCCTTGCTCGGGGAGCGCAGGAACAGAAACGGGCCGGGCAACTCGACCGAACCTTGCCGTGGGACACCGATCAACACGTCCTCGGGATCGAGCACCACGTTCTGCAGACGCCGCACCGCGCCGATGCGCGTGTTCAGCTGCACCAGCGCCCCGCCGGCCTGCGTGCGGCCGGTCGCGAGATACACCAAGAACACGTCGGCGCCGCAGCTGACGATCGAATCGAACTCGCGCTCGGGCTCGCACGGCACGCGCCACGCGCGCTGCCCGCTCGCGAGGTCGTAGGCCACGAGACAATCGCGCTCGGCGGCGCTGCTCGACTTGGGGAACGAGGGCAGGATCAGCCGCTGCTCCTCGATCCACGCCGCGGCCGCGTCCGATTCGCCGACGTGGGCGCTGAGTGGGATGGAGAGCGTGCGACTGCCCGTGCAGGGATCCAACACCAGCGCCGGGCTCGCGGCCCAATCGCTCGGCAACACCACCACGTGGTCGCGCCCGAGAACGGGTTTGGCCCAGACCCCGGGGGGCAGCGCGCGAGCCCACAGTTCCACTCCGCCGCGCGCCTCGAGAGCCACCAAGGTCGCGCGACCATCGGCGGTGCGCGTGGTCGCGACCACCAACCCCGCGGTTGCCTGAAAGCTCTCCAGCCGCGCGCTGGGGCTACTCCAGCGCCACTCCAGGATGCCGCTTTCGAGCGCCAGCCCCGCCAGCGAGTTGCGCCCGGCGACCACCAGGGTCGAGCCGCACTGGCGGGCCTTCCAACCCGGCTGCACCGCGCTCTGCTCGAGTGGCTGCGACCACTCCGGCTGGAACGGCCGGCGCGGGTCGTAGGCTTGCACCACGTCGTTGCGCAGGCCCTTCTGACACACGATCTGCAGCATGCGCGAGGGATCGTCGTTGCTCGGCGCATCGAAGGCTCCGAGCAGCACGCTCGCCCCGGAGATCGAGCGCACGTCGGTCGCGCTGGAGTCGAGATCGCTCGCCTCCGAGAGAACTCGAGGGGCGCGTTCGGGCTGGCTTGGCAGCACCAGAGCGGCAATCGTCGCGCCGCCGTCGCGTGCCAGAGCCGAGGGCGTGTCGGCGTGGTGCAGCGCGAGTCGCCGCGTCAGATCGCGGGCCAACTCGAGATTGCCGATCTCGAGCAGCGCTGCGCGCAGCACGAGCAGCGCCTGCACTTCGCTCTCGCGCGCGCTCTCGATCGACCAATCGTCGGGCACCGCGCTCTGCACGCTGGCGACGACACGCGCGAAATCGCGCTCGGCGAGCGCGGCTTCCAGGCGCATCTTCGACGCGCGAACGGCTGCGCGCGAGTGCGGGAACAGCGCCGGCAAGCGCTCGAGTGCCTTGGCGTCGCGCGCCGCCAGAGCGCGTTCCAGTGCCTCGCTCGCCAGTCGTTCGAAGGCGGCATAGGCTTCGGGCGCCGAGCTCGCCAACTCGGCGATGCGCGAGCTCGCGGACGGGCCCGACTCGCCGGGCAATTGCACGTCACCCCAGCTCGCAAGGATCGCGTGCAAGTACTCGAGCTCGCGTGCGGCATCCGCCGCGCGGCGCGCGTCGAGTGAGCTTTCGATCTCGACGAACAACGACACCGGCATGCGAGCGAGGAGCCCGTCGGGCGGCAGGCTCGCCTGGTACAGCGCGCGCCCACGTCGCGACCACCACTCGTCGGGCATCAGCTGATCGAATCCGCGCTGGCCGAGCTCGGCCAGCGCCGCGGAGCGCGCCGCTTGCGCGCCCTCGATCTCGAGCAAGTCGATGCGCCGCACCAGCGCGCGCGTGGCCTCGGCGGCGTTGGGGGCCAGCGCCAGCGCGCGCTCGAGTCGCTCGAGCGCGAGCTTGGGATCGGCCGCGACCTCGTAGGCGCGGGCCTCGCTCATGTAGAGCGAGAACATGCGCTGGGACTGCGCCGAGGGAGCGGCGTCGTCGCGCGGTTGGGCGAAGCGCGCGAGTTTCTCGCGCGCCTGGGCGAACACCTCGAGTGCGGCGTCGAGGCGCGCGGCCTCGAGCTCGACCAAACCGCGCCGCTCCAGGATCGTGGCCCACTCCAGCGCGATCTCCGGATCGTCGGGTCTCTCCGCGGCGCGCGCGCGTTGGCGCTCCTCGACCACGCGCCAGTCGATGCACGCGCTGAGCATCCCCGGTGCAGCGAAGAACGTCGCGCCGTCGACCGCAGCGACGTTGCCCGGCGCGCGCGTGCCATCGCGCCACTCACCGCTGGCGCGCGCGTCGCGGTTGCGCAGCGCATCGCGGTCGAGCGCCCGGCGCTCGAGATTGGTGGCGACCAGCACGTGGTGCTCGGTCAGGAGCGGCCGGGGCGAGCGCTCGAAAGCGGTGATGTCGGGGCTCTCGGAGAGCTCGGTCGGCGCTCGGCCGCTGGCGAAGCCCAGCGGAACTCGCGCCGAGACCACGCGCGCGCCGGCGATCCACACGCGACTCTCGTCTGCTCCCAGCATGGTGAGCAGCTCGCGCGCCGGGCGCCGGAAGCTCGAGCTGGCCCGCGCCCACAGCTTGCGACCGGTTCCCAGATCGAACGCGGTCATGTCGAACGAATCGGTCGGCGTGGTGATCACGACCTCGCCGACGACCACGGGCGCGCACACGCCCCAGACCTGCTCGCGCTCGCGCTGCTCGTAGTGCGTCGCTCGCGGCACCGGAATCTGCGTGTACACCGACTCCCACAACAGGTCACCGCTGTACAGGTCGAGCGCTGCCAGTGCGCCGAGCTGCGTGATCAAGAGCACCTTGTCGCCGACCACCGTGACCGGCGCCGCGCAGTACTCACGGTACTGGCGCCCGAACATGTTGAGCGCGATCTGGCCCGAGGCCACGGCCGTCGACCACAGGCGTTCGCCGCTGAAGAGGTCGAAGCAACCCATGTGCAAGTCGACGCGCCCTTGCATGCGATAGGCGGGGACCAGCACGCGCGAGCCGGCGATCACCGGCGGCGCCGCGACGCTCATCACCTGCTCGAACGATCCACTCTCGCCGTCCCAGTCCAACGGCGGACGGTGATTCCAAAGCTCCCGGCCGCTGTGCAAGTCGAAGGCGTACAGGCGCCGCTCGGGGATCACCGAGGTGATCGAGTACTGCTGGAATTGATCGTTGTAGACGCGCGTGAACGGCACCTGCAGCGCGGCCAGCGCAACGCCCGCCGCAGCCGCTGGGCGCACCATCAACGAGCGGGGCTCGAGCGAGGTGAAGAAGTCACGCCGCCGCAGCGCGCGGCGGCCGTCGGGGCGATACTCGCCGGAGTCGACAGCGCTCCAACCTTCCGGTTCGCCGCTGGCCCAGCGCGGGTCTCCGCTCCAGGCGTCGAAGGCCCACAGCTTGAGCGAGTCGCTCACCAGCACGCGGTCCTCGTGCACGCAGGGGTACAAGTTGTTCCAGGCTCCGGCGCTGAAGGGGGTCTCCTCCGCGCGAGCGAAGCTCTGGGTCCACTGCACGCAATCCGGCCCGGGGAGCGCGCTGACCAGTTGTGGCGCGTCGAGCTCGAGCCGTTGCAGCCACTCCATGCGCTGCGCGGCTTTCTCCAGCTCGCCCTTGCCCAACGCTCGACCGAGATCCTCCGCACGGGAGAAAGCGTCGCGCGCGGAATCCACGTGTCCGAGCTCGAGCTCGAGGTCGCCCAGCGACCACCAAGCGTCGTATGCGCCGTCGGTCAGCGGAAAGCGCCGCGCGACCTCGAGCAGCGCCCGGCGATCGCGGGCGCGCTGCGCTCGTTGGGCGCTGTCCTTGGCCTCGACTCCGTAGCGCGTGGCGTACAGCGTGCGCGCTTCGCTGGGCAGTCGCGCGAGCTCGCCGCGCGCCCAATCGGCGGCGCCCTGGCGCACGGGATCTTCCTCGGCCGCGCCCGGCGCTCGCAACACTTCGCCGCCGTGGTGCTCGATCAGCTCCTGCAGGGCCGCGAGCGCCTCGGACCAACGCTGCGCGTCGGCATGTTCGCGCGCGCGCTCGGCGATCGCGCGCGACTGGCGCGTCTCGGGCAACGCGAAGCCCTTGGGCGCCTCCGACTCGTCCTGAAGTGCACCGCGCAGCGCTCCGGCGAATACGCCCAGCGCGAGCGCGACGCCCAGGGCGCGCGCGCTCGCGGAGCCGTACGTCGCGGACCAGCGGCGGTGCATCTTCAGACCATCTCGAAGCGTTTGCGGAGGATCCACTCGGCCGCCAGCAAGGCCAGCGCGGCGAGCAGGGTCGGCCAGCGATCCCATACGTCGTCCAGACGCGCGGATATAGGATCGTGGCGCTCTTGATCGGACGGGAATTCGTCGCGCAGGAGCTCCAAACTGGCGACATCGACGGCGCGGCCGCGCGCGATGGCGCTGGCCTCGGCCAGGATCTCGGGCGCGGGCGCTGGATCGCGGTTCTCCAGGCTCGGGAGCACCACCTCGAACTCGGCCGAGGCGATGCGCTGATCGCCCGCCTCGATCCACACTCGGTAGCGGCCGGTGGCGTCGGGCTCGATCGAACCGCGGTACACACCGGCTCGACCCTGGAGGGCGGCGAGCACCAGCTCGACCGTGCGACCTTCGGGGTCGCTCCAACGCACCGCCTGCGTGGGAGCCTCGCTGGGCCGATAGTCGGCGTCGAGCGCGCGCGCCTCGATCGCCACCGCCTCGCCCAAGTCATACTGTGCTCGCGCCAGCTCCAGGCGGTAACGCCGATCCCCGCTCTTCATGCGGCCCAACGCGAGCCAGCGGATCGCGTTGCGCCAGAAGCGTTGGTGGTAGCGCGGACCGAAGTGGTACATGAAGCGCCAGGTCTCGTCGAAGGCCAGGAACAGCGTGCGACCCGCGGGGTAGTAGCCCGCGACGGCCAAGGGGTGGTTGCCGTAGGCGTTGCGGTCGGTGGGGTGGCGCAGGAGCACTTGGCTGCCGGGCTTGGCGCGTTGCACGGGCGCATAGAAGTACATGCCGCGCAAGCCGTCCTGCTCTTCCCACAGACGGCGGTTGAGATCGAGGTCGCCGTGCAGGCGCACGATCTCGTGCGGGTGCGCCGGATCCTCGAGCAGCGGGTGGAACTCGCGCTGCATGTCGAGCGGGCCGCTGCGCAACTCGGCGTCGTCGAACAACACCGGCATCAGGGGCGCGAGCGGCGAGTCCAAGTATTCCTTGGGCATGTCGTACTCGCCGGCGACGAAGCACACTCCGCCACCGCGCTCGACGAACTCGACCAAGGCGCGCATGAATTCGTCGCAGCGCTTGGGATCGGGCGAGATCGTGAACGGATTGACGTCGCCCAGGATCACCACGTCGTAGTTGTCGAGCAACTCCTTGCGGTCGGTCGGGACCTCGCGCAGGGAGGGCCGGTCCTTCGAGGATTCCTGCAGGAAGTCGGAGTTGGCCGAGAGCAACAGCGCCTGGAACTCGATGTTCTCGTCGGCGCGCTTGAGCATGTCGAGCGCAAGCCGGCGGTACTCCCAGCGGGGATAGCCCTCGACGTACAGCACGCGCACCTTCTGCGGGCTGACGTGCACCGACAATTCGAGCGCGTTGTCGTCGAGCAGCGTCTCGCCCTCGACCGGTGGCACCTCGACGCGAAAACGGCGCTGGTTGGTGCGGCGATCGGCGGGGCTCGCGCGCGCGACCAAGGTGATGCGCTCGCCGGCTTCGCTCAGCGCGGTCTCGGCGCTGGTGACCACGCGCCGGTCACGTTTGCCATCACCCTCGGGATCGTATTCCTCCAGGCGCACCTCGCTGCGGCTCGCGCGCTCCAGTCCGCGCGCCCACACGCGCACGCTGATCTCGATCTCGTCGCCTTCCAGCGCGGTCGGTGGGGCTTCGACCAGCTCCAGCACGACGTTCTTCTCCGGACGCGTGTCGCCGATCACGACCGTGTGCACCGGAACCGGGGTCGCCGCGGCGATACGCGCGGCGTCGGGCACCGCGGTGCCGCCGTTCTGGCGTCCGTCGGAGACCACCACGATGTCGGTCACGTGGCGTCCGCGGTGCGCGGCGAGCGACTCGGCCAAGGCGTCGCCCAAGTGCGTCGAATGACCCCGGCCGGTCAGCCTGGCCTGCGCGGGCAGCGGCGCCAAGTCCTCGGCGAAGCTGAAGCTGCGCACGACGTAGTCCTCGGCCTGCAAGCGCGGCGTGAGTTGGGCGACGACGGCCTCGGCGATTTGCGTGCGCGTGGCCTGCGCCGGATCGGCGATGCCCAGCGCCTCGATGGCCGCGCGTTGCTTGGGGTCACCTGCGTACGCGTCGCGGCGCTGCATGCTGGCCGAGTCGTCGATCAGCAAGATCACCTCCGGCTTCTGCACCTCCTCGCGCTTGGTGACCTTGACCGGCCGGAAGATCACCACCAACAGCAAGGCCAGCGCGCCAAAGCGCAGGGCCGAGAGCGTCCAGCGCGCGCCGCTGGAGAGCGTCTCGCCGCGGTAGCCGAGGTAGCTGATCAGGAACAGCGCAGGCAAGACCACCAGCACGAGGACCCAGGTCGCGGGCACGTCGAGCAAGCGCAAGCTCTCGCGCGTGCCGCTCTCCGATTGCAGGAGCGCGAGGGACACACTCAACGCGTTCATGCGCGGGACCTCCGGCGACCGAGCCACGCCGCCCACAACGTCTCGGCCACCAGCGCGACGAAGCACGCGATGGCGATGCCGCGCCACAATTCGCCCTTGGCTGGCTCGGGCTGCTCGCGCTCGTCGCCGCTCGAGCGTGCGCCGTCGTCCTGCAGCTCGAACACCGGGTGCAGGGCCGCGATCTCACCCGCGCCGAGTCGCTCGAGGTCGCCCTCGCGCGCGTCGAATTGGGCCGCGAGAGGCTCGCTCTCGGCGCCCTCGAACTCGATGCGGTACAGGCCAGCGCGCTCGCTCGAGCCCAGCGCCGTGACGCGCCAGGCGGATGGTCCCAGGGGCTCGGGCTCGCTCTCGAGCGGGCGCCGTCCGCCCTGCGGATCGAGCACGCTGGGATTGCGCGGGAAGCTCTCGACCTCGACCACCAGCGCTCCGCCGACGGCCACGTTGCGCGGCGTGGTCGAGGGCCGCGCGGCGTAGCGCAGCCACTCGTGGACCAGCGGGACCAAGGTGCGCGGCGACTCCGGCAGGCGCGTCCACTCGGGATCGATCGAAGTGGTCCACAGGAACACCTTGCCGCGGTCGTAGCTCTTCTCGATCAGCAAGGGTGACGCGAGGTCGTCGTCGAGGTGCGCCAGGACGCGCGCGTTGGAGCTGGGCCGCGACAACGCGAACTCGTAGATCGGAACCTCGGTCAGCAATGGGCGCCAGCGCTCGTCGGTGAAGAACGCGAAGGCTGCGTGGTCGAGCGCGAAGTCGCGCACGCGGTGGTAGCCCGCGCGCCTGGGCAACGCGACCCGACCGCCGAGCTCGGCGGGCAGCAGGCCCGATCCGTCCGGCCGGAACAGGCGTGCGTTGAGGTTCTGCGCGTCGACGCGCTTGCCCATGGTCAAGATCAGCGCTCCGCCGCTGGCGGTCCAGCGCTCGAGCTTCTCGACCACGTCGTTCGACAGGCCGTCGACGTTCGCCAGCACCAGCACGTCGAAGCGCGACCAATCGATGCTCGGATCGCGCAATTCGTGGGGCTCGATCACGCGCGCCTCGAACGGGGCGCTCTGGGAGCCGGCGAGCACCTCGTCGTCGCGCGGCGGGTCGAGCACCGCGGCGAGATAGCCCGTCTCGTCGTTCTCGATCTCCGGCGCGGGCTCGCCATCGACCAACAGCACGCGGACGGCGGCGGGCACGCTGACGACTTGTACGCGCGAGTCGTCGACCGCCAGTCGGTCGGCCTCGATGCGCGCGGTCAGCACGTGCGGCCCGCTGGTCGCGAACACCACCGGGAACACGGCCTTGGCCGAGCCGCGCGCGGGCACGTCGATCGGTCGGTAGGGGAGCTTCTGATCCTCGTCGACGACCAGCGTCACGCGCACGCCAGCGCGCACCGTCGGGCCGAAGTTGTGCACCGAGACCGCGACGTCGCACGCGGCGCCCGGACCGAGCAGCGGCGAGGCCAGTTCGAGCGCTTCGATGCCCAGGTTCGGCGCCAGCGGCTCGCGTGGCCCGAGATCCTCGATGCGCACGCGAGCGCCGAACTTCGCCAGCGCCTCGAGCTGCTGCGTCAAGACCGGCGCGGCGCCTTCGACCCCGCCTTCGGGCAGCTCGACCGCGAAATTGCGACGCTGCAGATCGGTCAGCAGCCGGATCTCGAGCGCCGTCGTTCCCGCGCCGCCGGCCTCTTCCTCGACCAGCCGCACCACCTCGCCCAGCGCGGCCGCCAGGTCGAGCCCCTCGTCGCTGGGCGCGGAAAGCGTGGCCAGGACACTGAGCGCCTCGTCCGGGCGGCGCCAGGCGATCAGCTTGGCGCGCGCGCCGGCGAGCACCACGCGCACACGGTCGTCGCGCGCGCCGTCGAGTTCGAGCACCAGCTCCTTGGCGCGCTCGACCAGCGCCTCGAAAGTGCTCTCGACGTCCGCGCGGTATCCCGTGGATGCCGAGGCGTCGAGCACGAGCACCACGTCGCGCCGACTCTGTGCCAATGCCGCCAGCGGCGAGCGCTCTCCGATGAACGGGCGCGCGATCGCCAGCGCCAGCAGTGCGACCGCGGCCATGCGCAGGAGCAGCAGGATCAGGTTCTCGAGCTGCGCGCGACGTCGCGTCTTCTTGTAGGCCGCGAGCACGAAGCGCATCGCGGCCCAAGGCATCGGCTTGTAGCGCTGGCGATTGAGCAGGTGGATCACCAGCGGCACGGCCGCCAGCGTCGTGCCGATCAACAAGCCCGGATGGACGAAGCCCTCGAAGAAGCCCACGGCTAACGACGCCCTCCGCGCGCGCGCGCCTTGCGGTGCGCCAAGTAGGTGGAGAGCGCGGCCTCGAGACTGCCGCGCGTGTCGAGCTGCACGTAGTCGAAACCCAACGTCGCGGCGTGATGCGCCAGCAAGCGGTTGTGCGCCGCGACTTCCTCGACGTAAGCCTGGCGGATGGCCTTGGGGTCGACCTTGATCGTGCCACTGCCTTCGAGGCCATCGAGTCGCACCAAGTGCTCGATCTGGAAGCGCAGCTCGAGCGGATCGAGAACTTGGAACAGGATCGCGTCGTGGCCATCGTGCGCCAGGCGCCGCAAGCCCTCGACGATCTTGTCCATGTCGTCGAAGAAGTCGGAGAACACGCTGACGATGCCGCGACGACGCAGTCGACCCGCGACCCAGTTCAGCACGTCACCGACGCCCGTCGGACCCTCGGCCCGCGTGCCCTCGAGCATGCGCCAAATGGCGTGCTTCTGGCGCTCGCCGGTCGAGGGCGGCACCTTGCTGCGCTCCTTGTCGTCGAACACCACCAGGCCCGCGGTGTCGCGCGCGCCGATCACCAAGTGGGCCAGCGCGGCGGCGCACCAGCGCGCGTAGTCGAGCTTGCTCCACGAAAGCGAGCCGAAACCCATCGATTCACTGGCGTCGACCAAGAGGTGACAAGCGAGCGTGGTCTCCTCGAACATCTCCTTGACCACCAAGCGGTCGGAGCGTGCGAACACCTTCCAGTCCAGCCGGCGCAACTCGTCGCCGGCCACGTACTCGCGATGCTGCGCGAATTCGGCCGAGCTGCCGCGCAGCGGCGAGCGGTGGTGGCCGCTCATCAGCCCTTCGACGACCGTGCGCGCGACCAACTCGAGGCCCTCGAGTCGATCGAGCACGGCCGGATCGAGCCGCTCGTCGTGAGTGCTGTCTGCCATCGCGCGTCCGCCGCTGAATGCCGCGCGCTAGCGCCCGCCCTTGACGCCGGGCAAGCCCGCGCCGACGCCCGCCGTCGGATCGATTTCCTTCAGCATGCGCTCGACGATCACGTCCGAGGTCATGCCTTCCTGTTCCGCCGCGTAGTTGGTGATGATGCGGTGGCGCAGCACGGGCTTGGCGATCGCCTGCACGTCCTCGATCGCGGTGTGATCGCGCCCCGCTAGCGCTGCATGCGCCTTGGCTGCGAGCACCAGGTTCTGACCGGCGCGCGGACCCGCGCCCCAGGTGACCCAGTCCTTCAAGAACGGCAGCGGAGACTCCGACTTCACCCGCGTTCCGCGCGTCAGGCTCAAGGCGTAGTCGAGCACGTGATCGACCGCCGGGATCGAGCGCACGACGCGCTGGATCTCCAAGAGCTCCTCGATGCCCAGGATCTTCTCCGGCTCGCGCGTCTCACCACCGGTCGTGCGCCGCAGGATCTCGCGCTCCTCCTCGAGCGTCGGATAGTCGACCTTGATCATGAACATGAAACGGTCGAGCTGCGCCTCGGGTAGCGGATAGGTGCCTTCCTGCTCGATCGGGTTCTGCGTCGCCAGCACGAAGAACGGATTGGGCAGCGGGTGGCGCCGTCCGCCGACGGTCACTTGCCCTTCCATCATCGACTCCAGCAGCGCTGCCTGCGTCTTGGGCGGAGTGCGGTTGATCTCGTCGGCCAGGACCACGTTGGCGAACACGGGACCGGGCGCGAAGCGGAACAGGCGCTCGTTGGTGGCGGCGTCGATGTGCAGCAGATCGGTGCCAGTGATGTCGCCGGGCATCAGGTCGGGCGTGAACTGGATGCGGTTGAACGACAGGTCGAGCGTCTTGGCCAGGCTCGAGATCAGAAGCGTCTTGGCCAGCCCCGGCACTCCCACGAGCAAGCAGTGGCCGCGCGTGATGATCGCGAGCAGCAGTTGGTCGATGACCTCGTCCTGGCCGACGATCACCCGGTGCAGCTGTTCCTTCATGCGCCCGTGGGCGGCGCGCAGACGTTCGAGAGAAGCTTGGGACATGGATGTGCCTTCGGATCGAAACGGAGCGGAACGCGGCCTCGCGCGTTGCCCGCGGCGTGCAATCTAGCGAGCGCTCGATGATCGCACAGACGAGGGGGGAGCGAGTACAGGAGTTTGACGCCCCTGCCCGAGCCCGCGCGCTGCGCGGCGCGCGGACGCTGCGGCCGAATTCGTCGGCGCGTCTCGATCAGGGTTGCGCTCGGAACACCCACAACGTGGTCGCGCTCACGGCGCAAACCCACGCATCGCGCGCGAACAACGACCCGCCGCGCACCGTGGGCACTCCCGCGGGGACGTCCAGGCGCGCGTAGTCGAGCAGGAAGCACTCGCGAGTGCGGTCGACCAGGTCCAGTCCGCGCGTCGACGCGAAGTAGGCGCGCGTGGCGCTCGCCAGCCCCTCGCCGCCGAACTGCTCGGACGGTCCGAGCTCGGGCGCGAAGTAGGTACGGCCGCTGTGCGCCTCCCAAACCGAGAGCGCCGAGCCGGCGCCCGCGCGCGCCAGCACCATGGCCGAATCCGAGCTGCCTCCGAGCAGGATCGCCGAGTCGTCGAGCGCGCGCGGAGCAGCGAGCATCAGCCCGCGTCCGTCGAGATCCGCGCTTGGCCGCAGCCAATACAGCCGGTCGCTGTCGGCGGGGGCCCACAGCAACGCAAGGGCGGCGACGTCGAGCGGCGGGCGCGCGCCGGTCCAGGTTCGACGCTCGTTGCCGCGGCGGCGATTGCGCAGCGCCCAGTCGACACGGCCGTCGATCCCGTCGACCAGCGCGCCGAAGCCGGTGTTCGAGCCGACGAACACGTGGCCCGCGTCCGCCGCGAGCGCTTGGGCCGAGGCGGTCGGCGTGCGCAGTCCGAGGAACCGCCCGCGTGAACGCTGCACCTCGAAACCCTTGCCGAGCTTGGTGCGCCACAGCAGCGCGCCGGACTCGAGATCGAGCGCCGCGATCCAGGTCTGGCATTCCGTCGACGAGTCGACGCCGACGCCGCGCTCCTCGTCGCTCACGGAGCTCTCGAGGAATTCGCGCACGGTGACGTAGAGCGTGCTCTCGACGATGCACACGCCGGGCTGGAACTCCGTCGCGCCCCAGTCGGGGCCAGCCGCCGTCGAGGCCGACGCCGGTCCGCTCAAGGGCTGGCCGTCGTACCACGCCCAACGCAGGCGCGCGGCGACCTGCTCGTCGGTCGCGCCCGGATCGAGATCGATGCACACCAGCGCGTTGCCGTGCTCCAGCCCGCGCCGCCCGAGCGTCGTGACCACCCCGCGGCCGTCGCTCGCGGGAGCCAGGGCCCAGCCGGGCGCATCGATCGGCGCCGCTCCGGGGCCGACGAAAACCCCCAGTGCGTCGAGCAACTGCGTGGGTCCGAGCAGTGCCGTGCGGCGCGCGCTGGCCAGGTCGACCAGCACGAACTGATCGATGCTCTCCGGCCGCGCATCGCTTCCGTTGCCGGGGGTGTGCACCAGCGCGCGGCGCGCGTCGAGGAAGCACAATCCCGGGCGGAAACCGAGCCCGGGCTCGGGCTGCGAGCGCACGCGCGCGTAGGGCGGCGAGTCCAACGGCACGCTGCCGACCGCGACCAGCGACGACGCCTGGCTCCAGACTTCGGCGGAGCGCTGCGCAAGGGCTGAATCGCGCTCGAGCCGTTCGCGGCGCGCGGTCAGCGCGACCTGGGACGACGCTTCCTCCGCCAGCCGCAGGTGCAGTTCCGCGCGCGCGAGCCACTGGCGCGCCGCACCCGGCGAGCCGCGCTCGAAGGCGTGGTCACACAGCGCCAGCGCGGCGTGCGCCGCGGAGCGAGTCCCGGGGAAATTGCGCTCGACTTGCGCCAACGCCTCGACCGCGGTCCCCGCCGCCGCGAGCGCCGCGTGCGCCGCATCGCCGAAGCGCTCGCGCCACAGCCCCCGCACTGCGGCCGGCAACAGGCTCAGCCGGCGCAAGACGCTGACCTCGACTCCGTCGCGCCGCCGGTCGAGCTTGGCGTCCGCCGTTCCGTCGACATCGGGCCAAGCCGGGCGCGCGATGCCGCCGCCGCTCTGCGGCAGCGGCGCGACCATCTCACCCGTGCGCGAATCGCGCAGGGCGACGTGCAGCGCGTCGACGACCTCGAGCCAGGCCCTGCGGGTGGTTTCGTCGAGCGGCTTCCCCGCGAGCTCGAGCGCGCGCCGATCCGCCGTCGCGAGCGCCTGGGTCGCCGTGTCACTCGTGGCCAGGAAGGCGTTGTTGTCGAGCGCTCCCTCGCCGACGCGCGCCCGCGCCTCCTGGGCGGCCCGCGCCAGTGTCGCGAGCACCAGCGCGGCGCCGAGCGCTGAGACGACCCGGGCGCGCTTCACTTCACGCGCAGCGGGCCGTCGGGGGATTGCAGCAAGCGCCGCTCGCGCTCGAGGTAGATCGGATCCTGTTGGGCGCGCAGTGTGCGCTCGAGCTCGGATCCAGTCGCGCGCTCGCGCTCCAAGCGTTCCTCGAGCGCGCGCTCGGCCGCGTCGAGTCTGCGCCGCTCGGCCAGCGCCGGACCGAGCCCCATGATGGAGACTTGGGCGAGCAGCGCCAGCGGCACCCACACCGGAGCCCAGAACACGGCGCGGCTGCCCACGGTCCCGAGCACGACGCGCGCGCTCGGGCGCGGCTCGCGCGCGCTGTCGAAAGGCAGTTGCGGTTCAGGGGTCGCGTTCATCGCGGTGGGGGCGGGCGGCACGGAGAGCCGCGCCGCTAGTGGATCAGCTTCGCACCGTAGTTGCGGCCGGACTCGAGCTCCTCCTCGATGCGCAGGAGGCGATTGTACTTGGCCACACGGTCGGAACGGCACGGGGCGCCGGTCTTGATCTGGCCGCAATTGGTGGCGACCGCGAGATCGGCGATGGTCGTGTCCTCGGTCTCGCCCGAGCGATGGCTCATCACGCAACGGAAGCCGTGGCGGTGGGCCAGCGCGATCGTGTCCAAGGTCTCGGTCAGCGTGCCGATCTGGTTGACCTTGATCAAGACGGCGTTGGCGGCCTTCTTCTCGATGCCGGTTTGCACGCGCCGCGTGTTGGTGACGAACAGATCGTCACCGACGAGTTGCACGCGCGCGCCGAGCCGCTGGGTCAAGGCCTGCCATCCTTCCCAGTCGTCCTGGTCGAGCCCGTCCTCGATCGAGAACACCGGGTACTTCTCGGCCCAGCGCGCGTACAGCTCGACCATGTCGAGCGAGCTGTGCGGGCGGCCCTCGACCATGTACTTGCCGTCGTGCAGGAATTCGGCCGAGGCGGCGTCGATCGCGATCCTGACGTCGCGGCCCGGCGCGTAGCCGGCCTTCTCGGTCGCGGCCAGGATCAGCTCGATGGCTTCCTCGTTGGACTTGAGGTCGGGTGCGAAGCCGCCTTCGTCGCCGACGTTGGTGTTGTAGCCCTTGTGCTTGCACACACCCTTGAGCGCGTGGAACACCTCGACGCCCATGCGCAGGCCCTCGGCGAAGCTCGCGGCTCCGAAGGGCATGATCATGAACTCCTGGAGGTCGACGTTGTTGTCCGCGTGCTTGCCGCCGTTGAGGATGTTCATCATCGGCACCGGCAAGACGTTGGCGATCGAGCCGCCGAGGTAGCGGTACAGCGGCAAGCCGGACTCCTCCGCGGCCGCTTTCGCGGTGGCCAAGGAGACGCCCAGGATCGCGTTGGCGCCCAGGCGCTTCTTGTTGGGCGTGCCGTCGAGCTCGAGCATCGCGTTGTCCACGGCGCCTTGGTCGAAGGCCTCGAGTCCGACCAGCGCACGCGTGATCTCGCCGTTGACGTGGCCCACGGCCTGTTGCACACCCTTGCCGCCGTAGCGCTTGCCGCCGTCGCGCAACTCGTGGGCTTCGTAGTGACCGGTCGATGCGCCGCTGGGGACCGCAGCCGTGCCGACCGCGCCGCTTTCGAGCAGGACTTCGACTTCGACCGTCGGATTGCCGCGCGAATCGAGGATCTCGCGCCCGTGGATGCTGAGGATTTCGCTCATGGCGCGGATGCTAGCGCTCGGCGCGGCACACTCCAGAGCGCGCTTTGGATCCGGAGTGCGCGTCAGGCCCACGCGAAGGCCGTAGTCGCGCTGCGCGGACCGGCTCGGCTGTGCCGGTGCTCGCCCTGCGCGCGCCGCGCAACTATGCTCTTCGCCCCGTGCGCCGCGTCACCGCCCTGCCGAATCTCCTGACCCTGGCCAACGCTTTCTGCGGACTGCTCGCGATCGCCAAGGCCATCGACGCGCTGGTGCTGTCGGGAAGCGCCGCCAACGCGCCGGTGTTCTACGAGAAGCTCGAGACCGCGTGTCTCCTGATCTTCCTGGGAATGGTCTTCGACGCTCTCGACGGCAAGGTGGCGCGCTTGGTCGGAGGGTCGAGCGAGTTCGGCGCTCAGCTCGACTCGTTCTCGGACGCGCTGACCTTCGGCGTCGCACCGGCCCTGCTCGCCAAGGTGTTGATCGAGCACGAAGGCCCCGCGCTGGGCTACTCCGGTCATCCGCGGCTGCACTTCATCGCCGCGGCGTCGTTCGCCCTGATGGCGATCCTGCGACTGGCGCGCTTCAACCTGGAGACCACGACCGACGAATCGTCGCACCGCGACTTCAAGGGGCTGCCCTCGCCGGCCGCGGCCGGAGCGGTGGTCTCCACGCTGCTCCTGTACCTCGTGCTGCGCCGCCCGCAGCTCGAGGTCGACGAGGCCGGGCCGACGCCGCTGGGTAGGCTGATTTCCTTCTTCCCGGAGCTGCGCATCGAGAGCATGCCGTGGTGGGTGTTGCCGGCGATCGCGCTGCTGCTGCCGCTCTACGGTTCGTTGATGGTGAGCCGCGTGCGCTACGTGCACGCGGTCAGCTTCCTCACGCGCAAGGGCAGCTTCTTCCTCCTGGTGTACTTGTGCTTCGCGGCGTTCCTGTTGTTCGTCGCGCCCATTCCCGTGCTGTTCCTCGCCTTCCAGGGCTTCGCGCTGTTCGGCGCGTTGCGCGCGCTGTTCCCGCGCAAGTCCGACGAGCCCGAGGTCGACGACGAGGACGAGATCTTCGCGCACGGCGGGCGCGACTAGGGCGGCGATGACGACGCGCGCCTTCGTCGCGCTCGGCTCGAACCTGGGAGAGCGCTCCGTGCACCTGGAGCGCGCGCTGCGCGAGCTCGACCGACCACCGGACGTGCGCGTCGTGCGCTGCTCGTCGTTCCACGAAACCGAGCCGGTCGGCGGCCCCGCGGGCCAGGGCCCGTACCTGAACGCGGTGGTCGAGCTCGCGACGGCGCTCGAGCCACGCGCGCTGCTGCACCGGCTGCTCGAGATCGAGCTGCGCGCCGGCCGTGTGCGGCGCGAGCGCAACGGGCCTCGCACGCTCGACCTCGACTTGTTGATCTTCGGCGATCAGCGCATCGACACGCCCGAGCTGTGCGTGCCGCACCCGCGCCTGGAGGAGCGCTCGTTCGTGCTCGCGCCGCTCGCCGAGCTCGCACCCGAGCTGTTGCTCGCCCGCAGCGGCTCGAGCGTGCGCGAACGGTTGGCCGCGCTGCGTGCGGCCGAAGGGCGCGCCTAGGCGCTCTCGCGCGACGCAAGCTGGCCTGCGCAGCAGCTGCGCAAGCTGCGGCGAGAGCCTCGAGAAACAGCGCTCCTGGCGCTGGCGTGGCGCAGCGCGCGCCGGCATGCTTCGCGCTCCATGACGCTTCGCCTCGATGCGCCCGCCGCGGCCCGCGAGCACTGTGCAGCGACCCGCGACAAGGGTACGCGCTGGGGCTTCGTGCCGACGATGGGGGCCTTGCACGAAGGTCATCTGGCGTTGGTGCGCCGCGCCAAGCGCGAGTGCGGAACGGTGTGCGTCAGCGTGTTCGTCAATCCGCTGCAGTTCAACGACCCGCGCGATCTCGAGCGCTATCCGCGCGACTTCGAGGGCGACGTCCGACTGCTCTCGAGCGCGGGCTGCGACATGGTGTTCACCGGAACGCTCGAGCAGTTCTTCCCCGAAGCGCAGGGTGCCCCGCAGGCGATCCGCAGCGTCGATCCTGGTCCCGCTGCGTTGGGACTCGAAGGCGCGCTCCGGCCCGGGCACTTCACCGGCGTGGCGACGATCGTCGAGCGTTTGTTCGACTTCGTGCGGCCCGAGTGCGCCTACTTCGGCGCCAAGGACTATCAGCAGACCTTGGTCGTGCGCCACGTGGCGCGCGTTCGCGGTGGCCCGCGGATCGTGGTGTGTCCCACCGAGCGCGCGCCCGACGGGCTCGCACTCTCGTCGCGCAACGCACTGCTCGAGCCCAGCTGGCGCGAGCGTGCACCGGCGATCCACCGCGCGCTGCTCGCCGCTCGCGAGGCCTGGCGCGGCGAGTCGCTGCGCGCCGCTCCCGAGCTCGCGCGGCGCATGCACGCCGTGCTCGCGCAGTCGGGGCTGAGCGTCGAGTACGCCGCGCTGCGCGACCCTGAGGCGTGGACCGAAGCGGATCCGCGCGGCGCGTTGTCGCGCGCCGTGGCGTTGATCGCGGCGCGGGCGGGAGGCGTGCGGTTGATCGACAACCTGCGTCTCGACGCCGAGTGAGGGCGCGCACCATGGACAGCGTGCACGCCTGCGCTCCCTGCAAGGTCAACCCCTACCTCGAGGTGGTGCGGCGGCGCGCCGACGGCTACCACGAGTTGGAAACCACGCTGCTGGCCCTCGATCTCGAGGACCGATTGCACGTGCGCGCCACGCGTTCGGGCCGCACGACGCTGCGCGTGTTCGGCGAGTTCGCCGCGCCGGACATCCCGAGCGACGAGCGCAACCTCGCGCTGGCGGCCGCCGATTTCGCACGGCGCTTCGCGCTGGACTGCGGAGCGGCGAGCGGTGCTCTGGGGCTCGAGCTCGAGCTCGAGAAGCGCATTCCGAGTCAGGCCGGCCTCGGCGGCGGGAGCTCGGATGCGGCCGCCGCGCTGCTGGCGGTCGAGCACTTGCTCGGGATCGACTGTGGCGCCGAGGGTGAGCGCGCCCTGGCGCGACTGGGAAGTGACTGCGTCTTCTTCCATCGTGCGCGCTCCACGGGCTACGCGCGCTGCACGGGTCGCGGCGAGATCGTCGAGCCCTGGCCCGCTGTGCCCGAGGGCCTGAGCGCGCTGCTCGTCACCCCCGAGTGCGGAGCGTCGACGGCCGCGGTCTACGCCGCGCTGTCCGCGCGCTTGAGGGGCGCCGAAACGCCCGCTACGCTCACGCACGACTTCCGACGGCCCGACGCCCCCCTCGTCGGAGCACCCCTCTTCAATCGCCTGGAGGAGGCCGCTCTTGCCGCGATCCCATCCCTGCGCCCCTGGCGCCGGTTGCTCGACATGGCTGCGCCCTCGACCTTCCGCCTGGCGGGTTCGGGGGCGAGTTTCTTCGCGCTCGTCGCCTCGCTCTCCGAGGCCCAAGCGCTGCGCTCACTCGTCGAGAGCGAGCTGCGCCGAGCCGGGCTCACGCCGCGCGGGCTGTGGGCCGTGCGCGCCGCGGGTCACGGAGCGCGCGTCGACCTCTGAGCTCGGGCAACTCGCTCCGTGGAGCGCGAACTACCTCGCAGCGCCGCCCGCTAGCTTTGCCCGCACGTCTTTTTCGCCGTCGATCGAACTCCGGAGCGCTTCCCCTTCGGAATCAGCCCCATGAACATCACCGAGATCCGCATCAAGCTCGTCCACGACACCCGCGACAAGCTGCGCGGGTTCGCGAGCATCACCATCGACGACGCGCTCGTGATCCGCGATCTCAAGATCATCGAGGGCCAGAAGGGCCTGTTCGTGGCGATGCCCAGCCGCAAGCTGCACGACCGCTGCCCGTCGTGCGCCGGCAAGAACCCGCTGCGCTCGCGCTTCTGCAGCGACTGCGGGCGGCGACTGCGCGAGCAACGCGGCGAGTCGGACGAGCGCGGGCGCGTGCGGCTGTACGCCGACATCGCCCATCCGATCCACCAGGACGGCCGCGACTTGGTGCAGCGGCGCGTGGTGGAGTCGTATTGGCGCGAGCTGGAGGAGTCGAAGAAGGAAGGCTACGTCGAAAAGCGCTTCGACGATCTCGACTACCACCTGCTCGATGGAGCGCGCGAGGACTTCGGCGAGTAGCGCGCGGCGTTTTCCGTTCGTCGCGGCGCCGCGCCGCTGGCGATACTGCGCGCCATGGCCGTCGTCGTTTCCCATCTCGCGAAGAGCTTCGATTCCCTGGCGCGGCAGGCACTGCGCCAGGCGCCGCTCGCCGATGTCGTCGAACTGCGCCTCGAGCGCTGCGGCAATCCCGGTCTCGAACCGCTCGCCCAGTTCGTGCGCGCGCTCGGCAAGCCCGTGATCGTCGCGGTGCACGGCGCCGAGGGCTTCGGCGACTTCCGCGGCGATGTCGACGAGCGTTGCGACATCCTGCGCACGGCGGCGCGCGCCGGAGCGATGTTCGTCGACATCGATGCTTCGCATTCGCTCGCGCTCGGCGCGCTCGAGGGCACCAAGTGCCACCGCATCGTGTCGCGCCACGCCCACGACGGCACGCCCGAGGACCTCGCGGCCTTCGAGGACTCGGTGCGCGCCGTGATGTACGAGGGCGACTTGATCAAGCTCGTGGCGCACGCTCGCTCGACCGAAGACGGCCTGCGCATGCTGCGCCATTTGCGCGGCGCGCGCGGCGGCCTGATCGCGTTCTGCAGCGGCGAGCGCGGGAGTTTCACGCGCGTCCTGTGCCGCATCTTCGGCTCGGCCTTCACCTACGCCGCGCCGGCGCGCATTCCGGGCGAGCCGGAGCCCGAGGCGAGCGCACCGGGGCAACTGCGCGTCAACGACCTGCGCAGTCTGTTCCCACCCGGTGGGATCTCTCCCGAGACGGCCATTTTCGGCGTCGTCGGCGAGCGCGTGCGCCATTCGCTGAGTCCGCGCGTCCACGACATGGCGCTGAAGAGCGCGCGGCTCGACGCCGTCTTCCTGGCCTTCGAAACCGACGACTGGCAACGCTTCCTCGCGCTCGCGGACGATGTCCAGTTCCGCGGTTTCGCCGTGACCGCGCCGTTCAAGGAAGCTGCGGCCCGCAGCGCGACCGCGGGCGATGAGTTGGTGCGGGCGACGCTCGCGGCCAACACGCTGGTGCGCGACGCACGCGGGTGGCGCGCCTTCAACACCGACGTGCACGGAGTGCGCGAGACTCTGGAACGCGCCTACAAGTTCCATCGGGAGAAGTCCGGCGCGGCGCAACTCGCGACGGGCGCGCCTCTCGGATCCGCGCACGCTCTGATCCTCGGTGCGGGCGGTGCGGCGCGCGCCGTCGTGCAGGCCGTGAAGCTCGGCGGCGGGCGCGCGACACTCGCTGCGCGCGACGAGCGCAAGGCGCAGTCGGTCGCGCGCGAGCTCGGAGCACGAGCCGTCGCCTGGGACGCGATCGCGAGCACCGCGCACGACATCCTGGTCCACGCCACGCCGGTGGGCTCGCTCGGCGATGAGCAGCGCTCGCCGATTCCCGACGAGTGGTTGCGCCCGGGATCGCTGGTGCTGGACGCGGTCTATCGGCCGCTCAAGACCAAGCTGCTCACGGCCGCGCTCGCCAGAGGCTGTACCGCGGTGCCCGGCGCCGAGTGGTTCGTGCGGCAAGCGCAGGCGCAGTTCCGCCTGTTCACGCAGCACAACGCCGACGAGCAGATGATGCGCGCCGCGCTCGAGCACGCGCTCGGGGGCGGGAGGTGACGCTGCACGCGCTCGCCGCGCGACCGATGGCGTTGATCGGGGCGCGCTGTGTCGGAAAAACCAGCGTCGGCCGCGCGCTCGCGAGCGCGCTGGGGTTGGGCTTCGTCGACCTCGACGACGCCATCACCTGGGCCGCGAGCGAGGGCTGTTGCGCCGCCCACACGCCGACCGTCGTCCAAGTCGTCGAGAACCTCGGCTGGGACGGCTTCCGCGAGCTCGAGTCGCGCGAGCTGGCGCGCGTGCTCTCGGGCGGAGAGCGACGAGTGCTTTCGACCGGTGGGGGCGCGATCGAGCGCGAATCCAATCGGCGACTGCTGCGCGAGCGAGCGCTGTGCATCTGGCTGCGGCAAGCGCCCGACGTGCTGCGCGAGCGGCTCGCGGCGGACAAGGGGCTGCGCCCATCGCTGACCGGTGCCCGCCCCGAGGACGAGATCGCGGCGCTGCTCGAACGGCGGACGCCGCTGTACGCCGAGTGCGCGCACCTGGCGCTCGACTGCGGAACGGATTCGATCGAGCGCTTGGTCGAGCGGATTCGCGCGGCTCTCGACGTGCGCTAGCCGCACCGTGGGAGTGCGTGTCGTGCGCGCGGCGCACCGTCGATACCGCGCCAACGTCGGGCGCGGCGCTTGCAAGTCCTAGGTCACGTGCTCGCGCGGCAGACGCGAGCCATGGCCTCGCCCGCGCCTGGGCAGGATCGCGGGCGAGGCCACCCGCGCGCCTCGAGCACCGCAGGGAGCGCTGCCTGCTCCAGCTGGCGCGTGGAAGCGAGAGCACGCTTGCATGTCGCGCGAGCGCTCCCTATCTTCTCCGCCTCGCGACGCGCGGTGGAGCAGTCTGGCAGCTCGTCGGGCTCATAACCCGGAGGTCGCAGGTTCGAATCCTGCCCGCGCTACCACTCAAGGGACCTGCGGAGATCCGCGGGTCCCTTTTTTGTTCGAGTGGGTTGCGTTCCCTTCGACCGGGCCCTTCCCTTCGACCGGGCCCTTCCCTTCGACCGGGCCCTTCCCTTCGACCGGGCCCGTGTCGGCGCCGCTGCTCTCGCGCGGCGCGAGCTCTCCGGTGCCGTCCCTGGAACGCGCGGAACAGGGCTGCATGCCACGGGACTCCCTACCGGCCGAAGCGCGCTCGCGCTGCGCGCCGAAGTCAAAAGCAATCCGTGCCGTCGAGCGCGGCCGCCTGACGGATCCAGCTGGACCACAGGGTCTCGTCGAGCACTTCGTCTTCGTGGACGTGCACGTAGCGCGTGCCCGGGTTCTTCGAATCGACGGGCGGAATGGGATCGAGCTGTGTGCCGCGGAAGAAAGCCACTTTGACGTAGCGGGTCAGGCAGTGGACGTTCAAGAACCAGCCGCGACCCTCGATGCCGTAGAAGGGCGAGTTCCAGCGCACGGCTTTGCGCGCCGCGGGAGCGTTGCGTGCAACGAGCGCATCGATCTGGCGCCCGACGGCGCGCTTCCAGCCCGGCATGGCTTCGATGTAGGAGCGGACCGCTGCGTCGCCGTCGGCCTTCGCGATCTGCGGGTTGCCGCCAGTAAGCAATTTCGGCCGCGCGACCGAGCGTTTCGCGCGCGAGCTTCCGTTCGAGGTCTTGGAGGACTTGTTCGCCATGGGATCGCGCCGGGAATCGGTGGAGCTTCGCCGCGGCCGCGGCGCTCCGGGTTTCGTACGAGCGTGCTCTGACAGGCATCCGGCCGCCAGGGCCTGCAGCTGAAACTCCGCCCGGCGGTCCCCGAATCGAGCTCGCGGCGAGCGCTCCGCACGAGCTGTCGCCAGGTCGCAGCGGCTATGCTTCAGGGCGTGAGACCCACTGCGCTGATCGTGCTGCTCGGAGCGCTGGCCGCCTGCGAAGGCGCCGAGCCTCCCGCTCCAGTCCAGAAGCCCGCGCTCGATCGCTCGGCGTCCGAGCCGGGCGCGACACCGGCCGACGAGCTCGTCGAGGAGGTCGGCGCGCCCGAGGACATCGCGCTTCCGCGCGCGCAAGCGAGTACGCAGCCGGCGCCGGATCCCGCTGCGAGCGCCGCGGCCGACGAATGGCCCGGCACCGAGCTCTTGGAGGAGGTCTACCCCGATGGCAAGCCGCGACTCAGCCGCCGCGTGCGACGCGACGCCGACGGGCTGGTCAACCACGGCCCGTTCAAGAAGTGGTACCCCAATGGCGTGGTCGCGGAAGAGGGCACCTACATCGAGGGCGACAAGGACGGCCCCTACATCGTGCGCCACGAAACGGGCATGCTGCGCAACGAGGGTACGTTTCGTGCCGGCGTCGAGGTCGGCATGCACCGGCGCTTCAGTGAGACTGGAACGCTGCTCTACGAGGGCACCTACGTCGACGGCAAGCTCGACGGCTTGGAGCGCGCGTGGTTCGACAGCCAGCGCTCGAAATTCGAGCATCACTGGAAGCTCGGCAAGGCCCATGGCGCATGGCGCGAGTGGGCGCCGCGCACGCTCGCGCTCGTGCAAGAGGGCGAGTTCCAGGACGGAGTGCGCGTCGGGACCTGGACCTGGCGGCGAGTCGAGGGCTCGCTCGAGAAGCGCGAGGACTATGTCGCCGGTGAGTTGCACGGGCACGCCATCGAGTTCGACGAGAGCGAACGGACGATTGCCGATCGCGAGTACGTTGGCGGCGTGGCGCACGGAACCCACCGCGAGTTCTGGCCGTCAGGAGGATTGAAGTCGGAGACCGACTACGTCGGTGGCAAGCCCGACGGAGCCGCGCGGCGCTTTTACGAATCGGGGCAGAAAGAGTCGGAAGGCACGCTCAAGGCGGGCACGAAGGAGGGGCCATGGACATTCTGGAAGCTCGACGGGTCGCTCGACGCGACCCAGAGCGGCGTGTACCGCGCTGGCGTGCGAGTCTCGGGCTCTCCGCTCTAGCGCTGGCGCTGGCGTGCCAGACGCCGCGCGCGACGAAGGCACGCGACTCGTCGAATGCGGCCGGCGCGTCGACGGCCAGTGCGCTGCCGCCACCGACGTCCTCGGTCGACTCGACAGTCGCGATCGAGGACGCGCCGCCGCCTGAGCACGGCACGCCGAATCCCTCAGCGCCCGTGGCCCCGGCCCCAACTCCCGCCGTTCCGATCGAAAGCGCCGCCGCTCCGTCGGTGTTCGATCGCGTGCTCGAGCGTTACTACGACGCGCTCTGCGTGGGCCGCTGGGACAACCTCGCGGCGCAGTTTTGGAACGACGCGCACCTGTCGACCGTCCGTCCGCGCGGAGCGGGCGGCCCCGAGGAGGTCGTGTCGATCAGCATCGCCGAGTACGTGGCCGAGGCCAAGCGCACCGTGGCGCGCACCAAGCCACTCGAGATCGAACGCGACGCGGCGCGCGTCGACGTCGTCGGTGACGTGGCCCACGTCGTCGTCGAGTACCGCGCGACCGACCGTTCCGGCGACGCCCCCCAGGTGTGGCGCAGCGTCGACTTCTTCACCTTGGTGCGCCACGGCGAGCAGTGGCGCATCGCGGCGCTGGTGTTCGCGCCGAGCGTCACGACGCCGTGAAACGCGAGACGCGGCGGCATGCCAGCGGAGCCAAGTCGTCGGAGGGTTGCGCTGTCGATGGACGGCGCTGCGGCACTTGGACGTTCTGGGATGCCTGCGCGCGGCGGCTCGCGGAGGGGGAGTTCGAGCTCGACCTGCGCCACGGTTGGCACACGAGCTGGTTCGCGTCGACCGGCCGCAAGCGCGACGAAGGCGCGTTCGTGCGCGGCCGCGAGCACGGAGCGTGGACTCGCTGGCACGAGAACGGGAGGCTCGCGGCCGAGCTCCATTTCCAACATGGCGTGCTCGACGGTGCCTGGCTCGCGCGTTTCGACAACGGCGAGCTCGAGAGCCGTGGCGAGTACCGCGGTGGCGCGCGCAGTGGCGCATGGGTCTTCCACCACCGCAACGCGCGCGTGCGCGAGGCCGGAAGCTACGTCGGCGATCGGCGCGAGGGCCCTTGGACCGAGTGGCACGCCAATGGCGCATTGTCTGCGCGCGGCGAGTACCGCGGCGGCGAGCGCGAAGGTCTGTGGAACTCGTGGCACAAGAACGGCAGCGTCGAGTCGCGCGGCAGCTACTCGTTCGGACGCCGCGACGGACTGTGGCACGCGTGGTTCGAATCCGGAGGCGCGCGTTGCGAGGGAGCGTTCGTCGAAGGCGCGCCGTTCGGGTGGTGGGAGTTCGCCTACGAGCACGGCGTGCAGCGTGCCGCGGGCGAGTTCCGCGACGGCCGGCGCAACGGTCCGTGGAACTTCTGGCATCCCGACGGCTCGCTGGACGCGCTTCACAGCGGCACCTACTGGGACGACGTGCTCACGGTCCGCAAGCGCGGCGCATCGTTCGCGTGAGGCCGCGCGCGGCGCGTCAAACAGGATGGGTGGACCGAGCTTCCTGAACACGCGGATTACGCTGCGTCCGTGGTCAACAGAAGCGGCACAGAGCCGCAAGGAAGACGGTCCACCATGCAGAAGATATCCCAGTTCGTTGGTC
>JADYYP010000013.1 GCA_020853575.1 Planctomycetota bacterium | reverse complement strand
TGTTGACGGCACTCTGAAAAGGGACCCCGCGGCGCGCTGAAAAGGGACCCCCTTGAACAGCGCTGGAAGAGGCCCTCGCGGCGGGGTAGCGCAACGGATCTTGGAGTTCGTTGTGCAGACCCGAGCCGGAGGGCCAGGAGGTGATCAGAGTGTCGCAGTGGGCTGAGATTCGCCACATGCATCTCGTGGACGAGGTGCCGAAGAAGGAGATCGCTCGTCGCCTGAGCTTGGACATCAAGACGGTGCGCCGGGCGATCGAGCTCGAGGCGTTCCCCGATCAGCGTCCGAGCCCGCGGCGTGCGCGCCGGCTGGACGCGTGCCGCGAGGACATCATCGCGCTGTTGCGCTTGGAGCCGCGGGTGTCGGCGAAACGCGTGGGACGCTTGCTGGGCCCGCAGGCTCCCCCGGTGCGCGAGCGCGCGCTGCGGGAGTACGTGCACGATCTCAAGCGCGAGTTGTTCGGCACGGAGGCGTTCGTGCACCGCACGCACGCGCCAGGCGACACGTTGGAGGGCGACTTCTTCGAGAGCTGGGCCAGGATCGGCGGCTCGGTGTGCAAGGCGCACGTGTTCGTGGGGACGCTGCCGTGCTCGAACAGCTACTTCGCGAAGGCGTATCCGATCGAGCGCCTGGAGTGCTTGCTGGACGGCCTCAACGCGAGCTTCGCGTACTTCGGCGGCACGCCGCGTCGCGCGGTGCTCGACAACACCAGCGCGGCAGTGAAGAAGATCCTGCCCGGCCCCGAGCGCGAAGAGACGCACGCTTTCCACGGCTGGCGTGGCGGGTATCCGCTGCACGTGGACTTTTGCGCTCCGGCGAAGGGCAACGAGAAGGGCTCGGTGGAGCGCGGCAACGAGTACGTGCGCGGTCTCTTCTTCCGGCCGATGGCGGAGGCGGCGTCGTGGGACGAGCTCAACGCGAAGCTGCTCGTCGAACTCGAGCACGACCTCGACCAGCGCCACCTGCCCGACGGCCGTACGGCGCGCCAGGCGCTGCAAGCCGAGCGCGAGCACCTGCGACCGCTGCCGCCGCGCTTGCCGGAGTGTGCGCGCGTCGCGCCGTGCGTGGCGGACAAGTACGCGACGGTCACGGTGGATCGCGTGCGCTACTCGGTGCCGAGCGAGATCGCGCGACGGGCGCTCTTGGCGAAGCTCTACTGGGGCACGGTCGAGATCGTCGACGGCGACGTCGTGGTCGCGCGCCACGCGCGCAGCTACGCCGAGGGCGCGTGGGTGCTCGACGCGATGCACGTGCTGCGCCTGCTCGAGCGCAAGCACCGCGCGATCGGTGAATCGACGGCGATCGCGCAGATGAAGCTGCCGCCGTGCCTGATCGAGCTGCGCGTGGTGCTGCGCGGCAAGGTGCGCAAGCCCGACCGCGAGTGGGTGCGGGTGCTTTTGCTCCTGGAAGAACACTCGATGGACGAGCTGGAGCGCGCGGTGAGCGAGAGCCTGCGTCGCCAGGCACCGAGCTTGGAGACGATCCGCATGCTGCTGCGCCAACAGCAGAGCGAGGTGCCGCTGATCGGGCCGGTGGAGGTGGCCGAAGAACGGCTGGCCGCGATCCAGGTCGAGCCGGCGAACCTGGGCGGGTACGACGAGCTGGTCGGAGGGCTGCGATGAGCAAGTCAAAGCCGATCGAGCCGCCGCATCTCTTGGGCGATCTGAAGACGCTCGGCCTTCCGGCGTTTGCGTCCAACTGGGAGCGCCTGACGCTGGAGGCGGAGCGCAAGCGGGCAACGCACGCGGACTACCTGGCGGAGCTGGCGCATCTGGAGGTGACGCAGCGACGCGAGCGACGCATCGCGCGGCTGATCAAGGACGCGCGCTTCCCAGTGCTGAAGACCTTGGACGCGTTTGACTTCGCGGCGCAGCCGGGCGTCGAGCGCGACGCGGTGCTGGAACTCGCGCGCTGCGACTTCGTCGAGCACAAGCAGAACGTGGTGCTGATCGGCGGCATCGGCACGGGCAAGACGCACCTGGCGATCGCGCTGGGTGTCGCGTGCTGTCAGAAGGAGCGGCGCGTGCGCTTCCTGACTGCGGCGGAGGCCGCGAACGAACTCGCGGAGGCGAAGGCGCAAGGCCGGCTGTCGCGCAAGCTCGAGCAGCTCGCGCGCTTCGACCTGCTCGTGCTCGACGAACTCGGCTACGTGCCCTTCGATCGCAAGGACGCGGACCTGCTCTTCGGGCTGGTGACGAAGGTCTACGAGAAGAAGAGCATGGTCATCACGACCAACCTGCCGTTTGGTCGCTGGAGCGAGGTCTTCCTCGACGCCACGGCCGCCGCCGCCGTCATCGATCGCGTGGTGCACCACGCGACGATCCTCAAGACCGAGGGCGAGAGCTATCGCCTGAAGGACGCCAAGAAGCGCAAGGCCGCGAGCTGAGCCGAGCGCCGCCCCCCATGGGGGGCGCCCCTGCGGGGCGAGCAAGGAGGCTCGTCGTCACGACGACGAGCCCAGCATCAGCCGGAGCTCACGCTCCGCTTCGCGGGGGCTCCGCCCCCAGCACCCCCGGCCGTGCCCAGCGCCTCGAACAGGGGGTCCCTTTTCAAAGCGCCGCAGAGGTCCCTTTTCTGCTTGCCGCTGGCAGTATCCGCTCTTCCTCGACGACCTGATGGCCTCAGCCGCGATGGATCGGCTGATGCACCACAGTCACGTCGTCGTGATCGAGGGCCACTCGTATCGAAACCCGCCGGGCGGCAAGGGCAAGAGCTGA
>JADYYP010000012.1 GCA_020853575.1 Planctomycetota bacterium | reverse complement strand
CGTTGCAGTCTGATATTCGCGGGTTGGGTACCGCAGTTCATGCGTTCGTAGGAGGGGCTGGCTCAATTTGAGAGCGGGCGTCGGCAGCAGGCTGCCTGCCCAAGGGCCACGATCGAGCGTTCCCCTCCCGGGCTTGTTCACCGGGTCGCCCGCCGTCCTCGCGGGTCTTCTTGGCCTCGTGTTGTGAGAGAGCGTGCAGGCGATTCAGCTCGCGGGCGGCAGCGCAGGCTGCGGCAGCGCCTGGCCGATGGCCCAGACGAAGCCGACGAGCTCGCGCGCCACGGCGACGACGGCGACCTGCGAGCGCTTGCCGCGGTTGACCATCGCCCAGTAGCGCTTGTGCAGCCGCTTCTGCGCGTTCCACGCGATGTCGAGGATCGGCTGCGGCAGCCCTTCGCAGCGCCGCAGCAGGTGCTTGGTCATCGCTGGCCTCAGGCGTGCGTGCCACGCGGCCTCGATCATCTTCCAGCGCCCTGACGGACAGCCGGCCTTGGTGATGCGGCCGCGGCGCACGGTGTCGCCACTGGAGTGCTCGCTCGGCACGAGCCCGAGGTAGGACATGAGCTGCGACGCCTTGCGGAAGCGCCGGAGATCACCGAGCTCGGCAGCGAGTGTCGCCGCGACGATCACGCCGACGCCACGCAGCGCCTGCAGCGCACGGAAGACCGCGGCGCAGGACTGCGTCGCGGGAGCCAGCGTCTCGACGTGCTCGGTGGCGTCGGCGACGCGCTTTGTCAGGCGCTCGACCTCGCGCACGTAGTCCTCGAGCACGCGCTGCTGCGCTTCGCTGTCCATGCGCTGGCCGCGAATCCAGAGCAGGTGCTTCTGCGTCCAGGTGCTCTTGCCCTCGAAGCGACGCCCGTGGCGCAAGAGGAAGGACGAGAGCTGCTGGCGCGCCTTGCGCAGCGCGAAAACGGCGTCGTCGCGGGCGCGCAGCACGTCGCGCAGCGCCTCGGCATCGCGCTCGGGCGGAGTCACCGGCACGAGCTCGCCGGCGCGCAGGAAACGCGCGAGCTTCGCGGCATCTCGCTGGTCTGTCTTGATGCGGTCGCCGCTCGCCTTCGGCGTCTTGGAGGGGGCGACGACGACGCAGGAGTAGCCCGCATCGCGCAGCGCGCGCCATAGCCCGAAACCGGTGGGCCCGGCCTCGTAGGCGATGTGGACCTGGGCCGGCTCGCCCAAAGGTCTCAGTCGCTTGAGCAGCGTGGGCAGGTCGTGGGCCATCGAGCCCAGATCCTTGACCTCCATGCCGGGCCCGCCGGGCGCAACGGCCATGACGATCGTGTCCTTGTGAACATCCAGACCAACGAACTGGGATATCTTCTGCATGGTGGACCGTCTTCCTTGCGGCTCTGTGCCGCTTCTGTTGACCACGGACGCAGCGTAATCCGCGTGTTCAGGAAGCTCGGTCCACCCATCTTGTTTGATCGCGCGCCCCTGGCAAGGCGCGAGGCCGGCCACCCGCGCGGGCAGCCGGCCTCGGTGGAGCTCACGCTCGTCGCGCGACGAGCGCGCGCCGCCCGATCACGGACAGATCGTGAAGTGCACCCCGTTGGACAACGCGGTGCCGTAGGGATCGAGCGGGTCGCGGTAGTAGTACTGCGCCGCGCAACTGCGCCCGACGTACAGCCCGGCGTCGACGCCCGAGCGGATGTGGGCGTTGAAGTCGAAGCTCATCGTCCCCGTGCAGCCGACGCCGGCGAAGCCAGTGTTCTGGAGCGGCGTGCGGCGGATCGGCGTCTGGCAGCACAACGCTCCGCCCTGGAACGGACCGACGAACTGGCCGTAGCCGTAGAACAACAGACCACTGCGGTTGGTCGAGGCATTCGACAGCGTGATCGCGAAGGCCGAGGTGCCGGAGAACTTGGCGTAACCCGAGTAGTCGATCTGCGGGGCGCAGAAGCTCGCATCGATCTTGCTCGCGCAGTAGATCACCGGCTGGGCGCAGCCATTGGGCGCGACGGTCGAGAAGCACACGTCGTCGATCGCCGCCTCGGTGGCCGAGTTGTTGGGCGAGTCGGCGACGCTGAACCGCACGTACACCGTCGAGCCGACGGCCATCGCGCTGCCGACATCGACCTTGCCCTGGCGCCAGCTCGAGCTCGAGCTCGAGTGCGTGCGCGCCGTGGTCCAGTTGACGCCGTTGCTCGACACCTGCACGAGCAGGCTGTCGTCACCGTCGTCGTTGTAGAACCAGTAGGAGTAGCTCACCTCGGCGTTGCCCAGCGCGATTGTCACCGGCGGCGAGGTCAGCGTGTATGCGCCGCCATCGACGTCGGCCTCGTTCACGTTGGTCGCGCTGAAGCCCTGGCCGGTGAACCAGCACAGCGTGCCGCTCGGCGTGTTGTCGAACTCGGGCTGCACTTGGACGCTGCCGGCGCTCGTGCCCAGCGGATCGCCGCGCTGCCAGGCGCCGCTCGACGACGATCCGATGCTCGCCGTCCAGGCCAGTTGCGTCTCGAAGGAATCGCACAGGAGGTTCTGCACGTTGCCGATCGAGAAGAACAGCGGATCGTTCGCGCCTTGCTTGGGGAAGGAGAGCGCGTTCGAGGCGTTGTCGACGGCGCGCACGTAGTAGAAGGCCTTGGTGCCGGAGGACGTTCCGGGGATCGAGGCCGACCATTGTCCACCGCCGAGCGAGCTCATCGGCAGCGAGCTGAACGCTCCGCCCCAGCCGATGCGATAGAACAGCGTCACCGACGAGATGCTGCCACCGGACAGATTCGACTGCACCGCCGCCTGCACGGCGAACGGCCCGACCTCGTTGCTCGTGTCGGGCAGTTGGGTCACGCTGCCGATGGCGATCGGATCGAAGGGCACGCCCGGGAAACCTTGGGCCACGAAACCGCCGTCGATCTCGTAGTAGTGCGGCGTGCCGTTCCCGATGTTGCCGTCGTTGTCGTCGAGCGTCAGCCACTGCGTCTCGATCACCGACTTGATGTCGGCCTGGTTGTAGGCGTTCATCCAGCCCATGAACAGGGCATTGGCCAGTGCGTCGCCGGCCGCGTTGCCGAGGGAGTTGTTGAGGTTGGCGCGGATCTTCCACGCCGCACCCATCCACACTTCGCCGTCGGCGTGCACTTCGCCGGCGCACGCCGGGCAGCAATCCCCACAGAACTGCCGCGTGTTCAGACCGTCGCGGATGTGCTGGCCGGGACCGAAGAAATCCTGCGCGACGATGTTCGTGTCGTAGAGGTACATCGCGAACACGTCGGCGTTGCCTTCACCCATGCCGTCGAATCCGTTGCCGGTTCCGTAGAGCACGTTGAGCCAGTGGCCGTCCTCGTGCGCGATCACCGTCGAGTACGACGAGTTCACGCAGCCCCCGGCCGCGATGAAGTAGTTCGTCGAGCTGCCGTTGAAGTAGGCGTTGCAGGCCGAGTTGATGTTGCAGTTGGCGGTGTGCACGAAATCGGCCGTCGCGTCGCTCGGGTTGATCGAGCGCACCCAGTCGCGCATCGAGTTGATCGACACGAACGCATTCGCTTGCGCGGTCGTGTACTCGTCCGCCGCGGGGTTGACCACGACCGAATTGCCCGTGCCCGTGAGCGGCAACGTCGTCGAGTAGGCGGCGCCCACCTGATTCGTGACGTTGTTGTAGGTGCCGACGTACGTGAACGTGCAATTGAGCGGGCCCGTGGCCCCGGGGAAGTTGAAGACGCCGTTGGCATCGGTGAACACGGTGCCGGCCGAGCTCTGCACGCGCGCGTACTTCATGAGCTGGTCGGTCTCGGGGTTGCCCGCCGAGTCCGGCGCGACACCCGGCGTGGCCTTGGTGCGCAGGGTCCCACCGACGTCGAAGAGGTTGTGGATCGACGCGTCCTCGCGCACGATCGCGCCCGACTTGGCGTCGACCATGTACACGCGCCCCTCGGGCAGCATGTCGGTCGGCAGCCACTGCACGTCGACCTTCCACACCAGCACCGGCTCGCGGCGCTCTTCGCGCGCGATCTGCGCGACCATCAGCTCGGGCTCGCGCACCACGCTGCCCGACAGGCCGAACTGAGTGCGGAAAGTGCGGCGACCGATGTCAGCCGCGGCCTCGGAGCCGAGTTGCGGGACCACCGGGAAGTCGAGCACGTGCGGCAGGGCGCGCGTCTGGACCGAGAGCAGCCGGCCGGTGGCATCGAAGAGCACGTTGACCGCGCCGCCTTCGACCGGCACTCCGGAGACGAACTGCCGCAGGCGCAGCGTCATCTTGTCGGTGGAGCCGGTCATCCCCAGCGGCAGGTACAGCGCGCGCTCCTCCACCAGCGTCCCGGCCTCGATCCCGTGGAGCGCGGCAGTCTGCGCCAATGCCGCGCGCGCCGCGCTGAACCACTCGGAGTCGCTCGTCGGCTGGAACGCCGCGGGAGCCGAACCGCCGTAGAGGAACTCGGCGAAGCCCGTGCCCTCGTCGACGTCGACGCGCCAGGTCTGGCCGTGCTCCGCGCGCCAGGTCTCGAGATTGTCGAACAGGGTCTCTTGCGCGGACATCTGCGCGTTCGCGGACGCAGCGAACCCTGCGACGAACAGCGGCAACCAACTCCGATTGATCATGTGGGCCATCACTCCAGGGGAACCTCGAAAAGGGAAACCGGCGAGCGAGCGAGGAACTCTGCCCGAACCCCGCAGCGCCGGTCGGTGGAATGGTTCGGACGCTGGCGCGTTCGTTCCGGTTCCATCCCGTTGAGTGTATGCGCGCGGGCTGGAGCCGGTGTGGTCTCGGTCGCGGATCCGTAGCGGCGGCGCTCCTGCACCGGTGACCGTTCGCCGCACCACCCCGAGCGCCCGTGTCGGGTTTGGCTCAAGAGCGCGCCATTCCGCGTCCGAAGGTGGGGCGCGCCGCGAATCCGCGCGGCGCTCCAGGGGAAATTGTTCAACGGGGAGAACTCTCAGTGCGTCAGCGCCACCTGATTCTGTCCATCGCGTTGGGTCTGCCATTCCTGGCCGGAGTCTCGGCCTGCTCCGTGATCCCGGGGCTGAGCTCGAAAAAGTCCGACGGTCTGGACCGCGTCGACGAGCTCCTGGGCCGTGTCGAGCAGGTGCAGGCCGAGTCGGTGCTCTCCAAGGAGCGCGCCGAGGAGGCGCTGGGGATGCTGCAGGAGGTCTCGGCCCCGGATTTTGCCGGCAACCCGGTGGCCGCCTACGCCGAGTTGCTCTCCAAGATCGAGGCCTCGAAGAAGCAGGCCACCAAGCTGGGCGAGTCGATCGCTCCGCTGAAGGAGACCGCCGAGGACGTGTTCACGGCCTGGACCGCGAGCCTCGAGTCCTTCGGCAACACCAAGCTCCGCCGCCAGAGCCACGTGCGCCTGGCCGAGACGCGCGCGCGCTGCGACGCGATCCTGTCGTCCGCGACGGCCGCGCACATCGCCTACGAGTCGCTCAACGCCGACCTGCGCGACCACGCGCTGTTCCTGGAGCACGACTTCAACGCCGCCTCGGTGGCCGTCGTCGCCGAACAGCTCGACACGCTCGACGCGCAGACCACCGAGCTCTGCGATCGCCTCGACTCGACGGTCGCAGCCTCCAAGTCGTACATCGAGACCTCCGCCTTGCGCGGGCAGCTCGCGGTCAACGGCAGCGAGGTCAAGTCCGCGCCCCGTGCCGCGCCCGAGGAAGGCAAGCGACGTCGCGCGCGAGCCGCCGAGAACACCGAAGAGGCCGTCGAGGGCGTGCCCGTCGCCAAGAAGTCGAATACGCGTCCGCGCTGATCGGGCGCGCAAGCTCGCTCCGCCCCCATTGCGATGAGCTGGGTTCTCCTCGTCGGACTCGTCCTCGCGCTGGGGGTGGCGCTCGGCCTGGGCTGTTTGCGCCGGGTCGAGCTGCGACGCATGGCGGAACGGGTGCGCGATCGCGATCGCGCGGTCCGCGCCGGCAGCGCGCAAGCGCAGCTCCAGTATCCGGTCGTCGACCTGTCGCGCTGCTTGGGCTGCGGCACGTGCGTGGCTGCCTGCCCCGAGGACGGCGTGCTCGAGCTCGTGCACGGACAAGCGATGGTGGTGCACGGCGCGCGTTGCGTCGGCCACGCGGTGTGCGAGCGCGAGTGCCCCGTGGGAGCGATCACGGTGACGCTCGCCAATCTGGCCCAGCGCGACGACGTGCCGGCGCTGACCAGCTCGCTCGAGGCCATCGGAACACCGGGACTCTTCCTCGCGGGCGAAGTGACTGCCCACGCGCTGATCAAGACGGCGATCGAGCACGGCACGGCCGTCGCCGCCGAGGTCGCGCGGCGCTGCGTGGACACGCGCGGCGAGGACCTCGACCTGTGCATCGTGGGCGCGGGACCAGCGGGATTCGCTTGCGCGCTCGAGGCCAAGCGCCTCGGACTGCGGTCGATCGTGCTCGACCAAGAGCTCGGCCCCGGGGGCACGGTGGCGAAGTACCCGCGCCGCAAGCTGGTGGTCATGCAGCCGGTCGAGCTGCCGCTGTTTGGCAAGCTCGATCGCCACGAGTACACCAAGGAGGAGCTGGTCGAGCTCTGGCAGCGCATCGCGCGCGAGGTCGAGCTCCCGTTGCGCACGGGCGAGGTGTTCGAGGCCGTCGAGCGCGACGGCCAGGCATTCCTGGTGCGCACGCAGCGCGCCACGTACCGCGCCAAGCACGTGTGCCTGGCGCTCGGACGCCGTGGCACTCCGCGCCGCCTGGGAGTACCCGGCGAGGAGCTCGCGAAGGTCTCGTACAGCCTGCTCGACGCGCACTCGTACCAAGGCCGGCGCATCCTGGTCGTCGGCGGAGGCGACAGCGCGGTCGAGGCCGCGCTGGCGCTGGCCGAGCAACCCGGAAACGAAGTCACGCTCTCGTACCGGCGCGAGGAGTTCTTTCGCCTGCGCGCTCGCAACGCGGAGCGCCTCCAGCGCGAGCGCGACGAGAGCCGCCTGCGCGTGCTGCTCAAGAGCGAGCTGCGCGAGGTGCGCGACGATGCGGTCGAGCTCGTGGTGCAAAACGGCGTCGGTCCGGTCGGCAAGACGCTGGCCAACGACGAAGTGTTCGTGTTCGCGGGAGGCGTGGCACCGGTCGAGACACTCAAGCGCTCGGGCGTCTCGTTCGATCCCAGCCTGCGGCCTGCGCCGGAACCGCTGGCCGAGCAGGGCACCGGACTGGTGCCCGCGCTCGCTGCCGCTTTCGCGCTGGCCCTCGCGGCCCTGACCTGGGCGGTGTGGCACGCCGACTACTACGCCCTGCCGACGGAGTCGCGCGCCACCGAGCTCAAGCACGAGCTCCTGCGCCCCGGCCGCGGCCTGGGATTCGTCTTCGCGCTCGGGGCCAGCGCGCTGATCGTGGTCAACCTGCTGTACGTCGCGCGCCGCATGGCGACGTGGAAACTGCGCTGGGGCTCGCTGCAGGCGTGGATGACCAGCCACGTGGCCACCGGGGTACTGGCGTTCCTGCTGGCCTTGCTCCACGCCGCGATGGCGCCGCGCGACACCGTCGGCGGACATGCGCTGCTCGGGCTGGCGGTGTTGCTCGTGACCGGCGCGATCGGTCGGTACTTCTACGCCTACGTGCCGCGCGCCGCGAACGGCCGCGAGTTGCGCGTCGACGAGGTCAAGCTCGAGCTCGGCCGGCTGACCGAGCAGTGGGACCACGCACACTGGGACTTCGTCGAGCGCGTGCGCGCCGAGGTCCACTCGCTGATCGAGGCCACGCAGTGGAAGAGCACGTTCTTCGGACGCATCGCGGCGCTGTGGCGCGGCCGCAAGCAGCTCGACGCGACGCTCGCGCGGCTCAGCGCGGAAGGCCGCGCTGCGGGCATCGCCGAGGAACGGCTGCGTGAGACCACCGCGCTGGCGCGACGCGCGCACCGCGCAGCGTTGGCCGCGGCGCACTTCGAGGACCTGCGCGCCGTGCTCGAGAGCTGGCGCTACCTGCACCGCTGGATCGCCGCGCTGGTGGTGCTGTTGATCGTGCTGCACGTCGTGTACGTGCTCGCCTACGGCTCTGTTTCGCTCGAGGGCGTGACGCCGTGAAGCTCCCTGGCCCGCGCGTCCTGGTGGCGTTGTTCTCGCTCGCCGCCGTGGTGTTGATCGGGCTGGTCGACATGGAGCGCACTTCCCCGGGGCCCCTGACGACCGTCCACGGCCGCGATCCGGACCTGGCGGATGCCGACAGTTGCTCGGAATGCCACGGTGGTTGGTTCAGCGAGATGACCGAGAGCTGCGAGGAGTGTCACGAGCTGATCGCGCAGCAGATCGACGCTGCAGAGGGACTGCACGGGCGCCTCGACGCCACGCTCGCGCAGCGCTGTGCTACATGCCACAGCGAACACCACGGCGAGTCCTTTCCGCTGGTCAACCGGCGCAGCTTCGCGCTCGCCGGAGTGCCCGATCCGAAGGACTTCGAGCACCGCCTCGTCGGCTTCGCCATGGAAGGCAAGCACCTCGAGCTCGCCTGCACCAAGTGCCACGAGCACGCCGAGGCCGCGGTGCTGCCCGAGGGCGCGCTGCGCTTTGGGGGGCTCGAGTCCGACTGCGCCAAGTGCCACGAGGACGTGCACAAGGGCCAGTTCGACTTGGGCTGCACGGCGTGCCACGGCCAACAGAAGTTCGACGTGCTGCATTCCGATGGCCACGAGCGCGTCTTGCCCTTGATCGGGGGCCACGAGCTCAACAACTGCCGCGAATGCCACGCGAAGGACAGCGCTCACGCGCTGGAGATCGTCGGCGATACCGGTGTCGCACCACCGCCGCGCGACTGCGCGGACTGCCACGAGTCTCCGCACCGCGAGCCGTTCTCCAGTGGCGTCGCGGCGCTCGTCAGCATGACGCGCGACACGGCCTGCGTGGTGTGCCACCAAGCGGAGCACACCGAGTTCCTGCAGGCGACGAGCATCACCAGCGCAACGCACCACGCGCAGTCCGGGTTCGCTCTGGACCGCCCGCACGACCAAGCCAAGTGCGAGCAATGCCACGAGCCCGACCTCGAGCGCTTCGACGAGCGCTACCCCGGTCGCGGCGCGGATGAGTGCAGCGCGTGCCACGCCGACCCGCACGGCGGCCAGTTCGACGAAGGGCTGTTCGCCGGCCAGGAATGCAGCGCGTGCCACGAGCGCACGCAATTCGCGCCTCACACCTTCGAGCTCGACGACCACGCGCGCACGGCGATGCCGCTCGACGGAGTGCACGCGCGCACCGAGTGCGCGAAGTGCCACGTCGACCCCGAGCCCGAGACGCCGCGCCGATTCCGCGGCACCGCGACGCTGTGCGAGCAGTGCCATCGCGACGCGCACGACGACTACTTCGACGCGCGCACCGCGCCGCTGACGCCGATCGAGCACGGCGACTGCGCGCGCTGCCACGACACACGCTCGTTCACGCTGGCCAGCGAGTCGAGCTTCGACCACGCGCGCTGGACCGGATTCGCCGTCCAAGGTGCCCACGCCCAGTCCGAGTGCACCCTGTGCCATCCGCGCGCGGCGCAATGCGACGCGACCAAGCGCACGTTCGGCCGGGTGAGCGAGGCCTTCGGGCGCTACGAAGGCTGCGTCACTTGCCACGACGATCCGCACCAAGCGCAGTTCGACCGCCAGGGCCTGCCGGCGTCGCTCGCCGGTCGTCGCGACTGTGCCCGGTGCCACGTCGAGAGCTCGTTCCGCTCGTTCCCCAACGGCTTCGACCACGGCCGCTGGACAGGCTTCGCGTTGGTCGAGGAGCACGCCGAAGCCGCCTGCAGTGCGTGCCACGCTCCACTGCGCAAGCCCGACGAGCTCGGCCGCACCTGGCGGCGCGCCGCAGGTCCCGAGTGCGCCGACTGCCACGAGAATCCCCACGCGGGTCAGTTCGAGCAGCGCGGAGTCACGGACTGCGCACGCTGCCACGTCGACGACGCTCCGGCGTTCTCCAGCTTCGACCACGAGCGCGACTCGCGCTTCTCCTTGGGTCCGGCGCACACCCCGCTCGCCTGCGACGCCTGTCACCGCGTCGAGCGCGACCAGGACCGCGAGTTCATCCGTTACCGGCCGCTCGGAGTCGAGTGCGCCGACTGCCACGGCGCCGAGGAGGACCTGCTCTTGCGGCGCAAATCGAGGAGGAAGTGATGCAGCGTGCTCTCGCGCTCGTGTGGTTGTTGTTGCTCGGCGCGCTGGCGCTCGCCCAAGATCCGGCGGGCGTCGAGGTGCTCGAGCTGCGCGTGACCGGCGCGCGGCCCGGCGTGGTCGATGTCGACCGCGGCTCGCTCGATGGCCTGGTCGTCGGAGATCGCGTGCGTTTCGCGCCGCGGGACGGAGCCGCTCTCGAGGGCCTGGTGGAGAGCGCCGAAGAGCGCACAGCGGTCGTGACGCTCGACGATGCGCGCGCGGTGCTCGCAGCCGGGACACGCGGTGAAGCGCGCATTCCCGCCAGTCGGGCCGCGACGCCCGAGCCGTCGCCGACCCCGCGCAAGCGCAAGAGCACGGCGCAGCAGAAGCCGTGGCGCAACCGCGACGAGGAGTACCAGCCCAACCAACCGCTGCTCACGCGCGTGCGTCCCCTGCGGCCCGAGGAGCGTCCCTCGCGGATCACGGGGCGCTGGTATGCAATCGCCGATCACATCCAGAGCTCGGAGGACGAGCGCGCCGACAGCTTCGCGCGCGCTGGCCTGGCGCTCGACGGCGAGAACCTGCTGGGACATGGTGAGCGACTGCGCATCGACGGCGAGTTCAACTGGCGCCGCACGGACGTCCCCGACGACGGGGACGAAACGCTGACGCGCGGACGACTCGACCGCATGTCGTATTCGATCGGCGGCACGCGCTTCGACTCGACACGCCTGGAGTTCGGGCGCTTCCTGCAGAGCGGCATGCCGGAGTTCGGCGTGCTCGACGGCGTCGAGTGGTCGGCGCGCGCGGACGACGGCACGCGCGTCGGCGCCAGCCTGGGATTCATGCCCGAGCCCGATCCCGAACAGTCGACGGGCGACGACTTCCAAGCCGCGGCGTTCTACCGCTGGTCGAGCGATCCCAGCGAGCGTTGGACGATCACCACCGGCTACCAGAAGTCGCTCCACGAGCTCGACGCCGACCGCGATCTGTTCGTGCTCGACGTGCGCGGCACCAACGAATCGAGCTGGCGCATCTCGGGCACGGCCTGGCTCGACTACTACACCGCGAGCGACCGCGGCAAGAGCGAGGGGCTCGAGCCGACGCAGGTGCTGGCCAGCGCGGGGCGCCACTGGGACGGCGGCAGCTCGCTCGATCTGACCTACACGCACTTCGCCTACCCGGAGCTCGAGCGCGACGAGTTCGGATTCTGGTCTTCGAGCGCGCTGTCCGATGCGCACCACGACCGCATCGCGCTCGCGAGTCGCTATGTGCTGGGACGCGCCTGGACTCTGCGCTCACGACTCGGCGGCTGGGTCGACCAAGACCAGAGCGGAGGCGACGGCGAGCTCGGCCTCGATGCGCGCGAGCTCTTCGGGCTCGGCTCGACACTGCGCGTGGCCGGCTTCGGCACGCAGGGGCGCTTCGAGACCGAGGTCGGTGGCCGCCTGGGTCTCGAGCTCGCCGACGACGGCGGCGCGTGGCAAGTGGAGTACGAGCTCTCCGATCACCGCATCGACGGCTTCACCGGTGACAACAACGACCTTCCGACGCACCGCGCCGCCATGTGGCGCGACTGGCATTCGACGAGCGGCTGGAGCCTGTCGGCGCGGCTCGAGGCCGCCCTGTGGGACGACGAGCACGCCTTGACACTCGGCTTCTACCTGCAACGGAGCTTCTGATCATGCGCCTTCGATCACTCGTGCAATGGTCCGCGGCGGCGCTCGCCGGCGTGCTCGTTTTCGGCGCGTGTGTCGCCCATGGTCCGGATGCGATCAAGCGCCACCTGTGGTGGTCGGGGCTGGGCCCCGTGCTGCCTCACGAGACCTTCCCGGCGGACTGCTCGCTGTGTCACGTCGGCGGGAATTGGCAGACGCTCACTCAGGATTTCGCCTTCGACCACGCCCAGGAAACCGGCGTCGAGCTGCGCGGCGCGCACGCGCGGGCGGCCTGCCTGCGCTGCCACAACGATCGCGGGCCCGTGATGGACTTCGCCGCACGCGGCTGCGCCGGTTGCCACGAGGACGTGCACCTCGCGCAGCTCGGTTCGAGCTGCGAGGACTGCCACCAGGAGTGGAGTTGGCAGCCCGAGGGACAGATCGCGTTGCACCGCCGCACGCGCTTTCCGCTGGTCGGGGTACACGCCGTCACGTCCTGCCAGCGTTGCCACGAGGGCGCGGAGCTCGGACGCTTCGTCCCGCTCGACGTCGAATGTGTTTCGTGCCACCGAGACGACCTGGCGCGGGCCACGTTCCCCGACCACATCGCGCTGGGCTACGTCGATCGCTGCGACCGTTGCCATCTCCCGCGCACTTGGGACCAGGCAGAAACCGACAACTAGCGAATTGCGCTCAAGCGCAGTCCGTATCGCGTCGATGCACGGTCAGGGGGGAAGCAGGGCGCGAGGCACGAGCGCGCCCGATGATCATGGGGAACCGGAGGAGTGATCGTTTTGTCGGGGCTGTTTTCATCGCTTGGCTGGCGAGCTGCAGTGGCGAGACCGGCACGCTGGAGTCGCGCTCATCGGACTCGTGCATGGTCTGCCACAACGGTTCACTGGACAACGACTACGCCGGTCCGGGCATCGAAAACCCGCACCCATTCGATGGCGCGAGCACGCTGAGTTGCTCGACCTGCCACGGCGGCAACCCCGAGGCCGAGACGCAGCTCGCCGCGCACGTCCCGCCGCCGCCGGAGATCGGAGACGACGCGCAATTGCTCGTCGACCGAGAGGCGTACTTCAATCGCCTGACACTGGCCGGAATCGACAAGTTCGACGACTACACGGTCGACGGCGTGACCTACACCGCACTCGACTATCTGCAGTTCATCAACCCCGGTGACCTGCGCGTAGTCACGCTCTCCCGCGGCTGCGGTCAGTGCCACGAGAACCACGCCGAAGACGTCGCCGGGAGCTTGTTGGCCACGGAGGCCGGCATCTTCTCGGGCGCGTCGTTCGCGATCGGCCTCGAAAACAAGCGCGCGCCGCTGGTCGATCTCTACCAGGACACGGCCTCGGAGTATTCGTTCCGCGCGGTCGACGACGCCAACTTCGGCGTGCTCACGCCCGCGGTCGGTGACGTCGACGCGCTCATCGAGTACCCGGTGTACAGCAAGTTCGGCGACGCGGGCGCGAACGCGATCTTCAACAACAATGCGTATCTCGCGAGCGCGCTCGACGACGACATCGGCCCGGACCGACGCGTGATCGACGGCTCGCCGCTGGCGAATCTGTTCCACGAGCAGGTCTCGTTCACGTGCGGCGACTGCCACTTGGGTAGCGCGGGCGCCAACAACCGCGCCGGCGACTTCCGCTCGTCGGGCTGCACTGCGTGCCACATGGCCTACAGCCTGGGCGGGCGCAGCGGCAGCAACGACCCGCTCGTCGACAAGCTCGAGCCGCTCGACCCCGACGACATCGACGAGCCCGAGCGCCCGCACCCGCGCGCGCACCGCATCGCGAGCGTCGCCAAGACCACGACCAGCGGCGCCAGCGTGCCAGGCATCGACGACCACACCTGCGCTGGCTGTCACCAGGGGTCGAATCGCACGGTCATGCAGTATTGGGGCATCCGCCTCGACCAGAATGCGGACGTGCGCAATCACCGCCAGTATCCGGCGAATCCCGTGACGAGCACGACGACGCATGCCGACACGCGCTTGTTCGACCCGGCGGTCGGCAACCACACGTTCAACGGTCGCAACGGCAATCAGTACTTGCTGAAGGAAGACTACGACGGCGATGGACGCGACGACACGCCCGAGGACGTGCACTACCAGGCGGGTCTAGGGTGCATCGATTGCCACGGCAGTTTCGACTTGCACGGCGGCGACACGAGCACGCCGGGCACCGAGCTCTCGAGTCGCATGGAGCAACAGACCGCGATCCGCTGCGAGAACTGCCACGGCACCATCGATGCCTATGCGGTGACGCAGTCCGGCACTGCCTACGATGGCACGACCAAGGACCTCGCTCTCGACTCCAAGGGCAACCTGCTCGACCACGTGTTCCGTGCTCAGGATGGCTCGTTCTACTTGCGCAGTCGCCTGACCGGTCTGGTGCACTACCTGCCTCAGACGCACGACGTCACGGTGGACACGGGCAAGGTCCACCCGACCTCGAATCAGCCGCTGTACAGCGCGAAAGCGTCGTACGCGATGGGCCGCGCGGACTCCGATCCGTCGAACGGGATCGGCCCGCACCAGAATTACGGTGTGACGGCGGGCTTCAGCCACACCGACCAGATGGACTGTGCGTCGTGCCACGCTTCGTGGACCAACACCTGCATGGGCTGCCACCTCGGCGGCGAATACAACACGGGCGCCAACTACAGCAACATCACGGGCGAGCGCATCGTCTACAAGCAGACGAATGCCGACTTCACCTATCAGTCACCGCTGTATTTCCAACTCGGCGTCAACGCCAAGGGCAAGATCACCCAATTCAGCGCGAACACCAAAGTCTTCTATCACTGGGAAGACAAGAACAACCAGCTCAGCCAGGTGTTCTGGTTCGCCGACCGCAATGGCGGCAGCAGCAATCCGGGCAGCGGCTTCCCGTCGCTCAGCCACAACGCCTTCATGGCGCACTCGATCCGCGGCAAGGTCGACTCGCAACGCGAGGGACCCCGCTATTGCGTCGCGTGCCACATGACGACCGAGGCGCTCGCGAATTACGGCGCGCAGTACGACTCGTTCCGCAGCGCGATGCAGAATGCCGATTGGGCGGCGCTGGACTTCCAGGTGCTCAAGCAGCACTTCGGACAGAACCCGGGCAACCAATTGAACTCGCCGCTCTACCCGCACATGGTCGCGGGTCTGGGTACCGGTTTGTTCTTGTTCGACGACCAGGGCGCGCCGGTGAATCCGCTCGACACCAATCCCAACCGCGTCGGCGCGGGTGGCATCGCGCCGTCGACGAACTTCAGCGCGGCGCGCGTGCGCTTGAACCTCGACCGCATCGTCGAGCCCAGCGGTGTGACCAACGGCTCGAGCAACCACGCGTGGCTGACGCCCAATGCGGGCAGCGCGCTGCGCGATGGCGCCAACGATCCGAGCATGGCCGGCCCGCTCGGCGAGACGCTGATCCGCAAGCTGACCGACCCCGCAACGGGCATCGTGCTCGACTCGTGGATCGACGCGAACGGAGCGAGCCAAGGCAGCGCCTCAACCTACGTCGGGGGACCCTGAGCTTTCGGAGACCGTGATGAAGATCACGGTCTCCACGTCCGGCGCCCTTCGGGCGACGGCGCATCCGACATCACGAGAGCTCGTATCCTCGGTTCTCCACGAGCTCCCGAGAACCGTGATGAAAGTCACGGTCTCCACGTCCGACGCTCTCAGTGCTCAGTGAGCCCTCAAATCCCGGCGCCGAAGCCCGAGCCGGAATGCGGCGCGCGCTCGGGACGCGGAGAGTGCGGCTTCGACGAGCCGCTCGTGGGGCGCGGTGCATGGTGCTTGGGGGCGTGGGTCGCGCCCGGGTGCTTGGGGGCCTGCTTGCGCGGCTCGTGAGCGCGCGTCCCCGCGTGCGGCGCGCGGCCGGCCGAAGGCGTGCGCCCGCCGTGTGCGTGCGGCGCGCCGTGACTTCGTTCCCGCGGCGCGTGCGAGCCGCGCGACGGAGCGTGTGTCGGCGCGCGCTCCTGCGTGGCGCGGCGAGCCGCGCGCGGTGCATTGGAAGTCGTCGCCGCGGCGAGCGCGACGCGCTTGGGATGCGCACGCTCGCGTTGGTGGTCCTCCGCATGACCGGCGACAGGGATCGAGCGCTTGATCAAGCGCTCGATGTCGAGCACGTAGGCGCGCTCCTCCGCGTCGCACAACGAGATCGCGATGCCCGTCGCACCCGCGCGGCCCGTGCGACCGATGCGGTGAACGTACGTCTCGGCGACGTTGGGGATCTCGTAGTTGACCACGTGGGTGATGGCGTCGATGTCGATGCCGCGAGCCGCGATATCGGTCGCGACCAGGATGCGCGAGCGGCCCTCGCGGAACGAATCGAGCGTGCGCTCGCGCTGTCCCTGCGACTTGTTGCCGTGGATGGCGTGCGCCGGAAGGCCATCCTGCGTCAAGCGCTTCGCGACTCGGTCCGCACCGCGCTTGGTGCGAGTGAACACGAGCGCTCGCCCGACCTCCGGCTTGGAAAGCAACTTCGCGAGCAAGCTGGGCTTGCCCGAGCGCGTCACGAAGTACACCGATTGCTCGATCAGTTCCACCGTCGACGCCGGGGGCGTGATCGTGACCTTCACCGGCTGGGAGAGGATGCTCTCCGCGAGTTGCGCGATCGTCGGCGGCATCGTGGCCGAGAACAGCAAGGTCTGACGCTTGCGCGGGACCGCGCCCAGGATGCGGCGCACGTCGGGGATGAAGCCCATGTCGAGCATCTGGTCGGCCTCGTCGAGGACCAGCACTTCGACACGCCCCAAATCGATGTGGCCTTGACTCTTGAGGTCGAGCAGTCGGCCCGGCGTCGCCACCAGCACGTCGACGCCGCGTGCGAGCGCTCGGACCTGCGGTCCCTGCCCCACGCCGCCAAAAATCACCGCAACCGACAGCCGCAAGCGCGCGCCGTAGGTCTTGAAGCTCTCGGCGACCTGCGCGGCGAGCTCGCGCGTGGGCACGATCACGAGCGTGCGCATCGAGCGCGCGTGGGGTCGGTCGGTGCGCGTCGACAGACGCTGCAGGATCGGCAGCGCGAACGCCGCCGTCTTGCCGGTGCCGGTCTTGGCGCAGCCGAGGAGGTCCTTGCCCTGCAACAACACGGGGATGGCCTGGACTTGGATGGGCGTCGGTTCGACGTAGCCCGAATCTCGAATGGCTTGTTGCAGCGGTTCGATCAGGGCGAGTTCAGAGAACGATTTCATCGCGTCATGTGCCGCGCGTGTGGCGCGGCCAGTCGTGCGCGAACGCACGGAAATGCGCGTTCGTCGCGGGACCGCGGCTCAAACAGCGGTCGGGATCAGCGGTCGGGCGCTCAGAGCATCTGCTGCGGATCGCTCGCGCCGGCACTTTCAGGACATCGTTCCCGCGTCACTGTGCGCGGGTTTCCTGGGCGGGCCTGCTGGTCGAAACGAGGTCGAGCGAGCGATCGTGCTGCGGCCTCGAGAGCGCGGGAGTTGTAACCGCCAGCGCTCGCCAATGCGAGCGGGCTCTCGATTTGGGCTGCTTTTCGCGCTCCCGGACCGTCGGCGCGCTGACCGGCGCCGCGACACGGCGCGCAGCTTTTTCAACGTCCCAGCGGGTCGAACCGCCAGTGCGTCACGAAATCGCGCGTCGGAGCGTCGCCGCTCAGCCGCGCGCGGACCATCTCGACCGGCATGTTGCCGCCCTGCAGCACGGCGTCGTGGAAGGCGCGCTCGGAGAGCTTGCCCGGCCCGACGAGCTCGGCGTGCAACGCACGGAATTGCAGCCCACCGAGCATGTAGGCGATCTGGTACAGCGGCCCGTAGTCGCCATTGAACGAGCGCCGCACTTCGGCCGCGGCATTCTCGCGCTCGTGGCCGACGCGCTCGACCAAGAAGTCGATGCACTGCTGGGGAGACCACAGCCCGAGGTGGAACGAGAGCGAGAAGCGGATGCGCGCGCAGCGGTGCGAGCGCCAGAACAGCATCCCGATCTCGTTCTCGGGCGAGCGCGCGAAGCCACTGTCCCACAGGAGCAGCTCCCACCACAGCGCCCAACCCTCGGTCCAGAAGGGCGTCGCGAACGGCGCGCGATGCGTCTGGAAGCGCGAGGTCATGAACTGCTGTAGGTGGTGCCCGGGGATCAGCTCGTGGTGCACCGTGGCGCGCGCGAAGTGCCGATTGTTGCCGCGCATGCTCATCAGCTTCTTGTCGTGCTCCATCGCGTCGGTGGGATACGAGACGATGATCGACTCGCCGCCCAGGAAGAACGGATTCACGAGCTGCCGGTCGGCGCTCATCATCTCCATGCGCCACGTTTCCTTGGCCAGCGCCGGAACGCTGACCAGCTCACGCTCCTCGACGAAGGCCTGCGCCTCCTCGGCGAGCAAGCGGATCAGCTGCGGCTGTTCGCCCGGCGGCACGTGATCCTGCTTGACCTTCTCCAGCGCGGCGCGCCAGTCGTCGCCGAAGCCCAGCGCGCGCGAGGCCTCGAGCATCTCGCGCTCGCACCAGGCGAACTCGCGGTCGGCGATCTCGAGCAACTCTTCCGGCGTGTAGGGGATCATCGCGCTGCGCAGCTCGGCGGCCAGCGCCTCGCGGCCGATCGGGTCCCCCACGATCGTCTCGCGATCGTCCGCTGCCAGGCCGCCCAGGTCCTCGCGCAGGAAGCGCTCATACGAGCGCAGGGCCTCGACCAGCGCGCGCTCGGGCTTCGTCGCCCACCACGAAAACAGCGGGTCGTAGCCCGCGCGCTCCCCGAACCAGGCCTCCGTCGCGGACGCCAGCTCGCCCACCACGCTGGCGGCACGAACGCAGGTCGAGCGCGGCAACGCATCGCGCTGCTCCGCGTTCGAGGTGCGCGCCTCGGCGAGCGCCGTGCTCAGTCGATCGAGCTCGCGTGCGGCCTGCTCGGCCTCCAGCGGCTCGAGCCGCTGACGACCATCGACGATCGCCAGGAGCTCGCCGCGGAACGGCACGAGCGCGCGCATCTCGTCCAGGCGCCGCGAGTCGAGCTCGAGCCGTGAAGCGTCGCTCCTGAGCTCGTTGCGCAGCAAGACCCAGTCGATCTTGCCCTCGAGATCGAACTCGTCGAAGGGCAGCGCGGCCAACTCGCGCTCGGTGTCGGCCAGGAACTGACGCATGCGCTCGATGCGTCGCTCGGACCAGCGCCAGCGCCAGAAGCGCTGGAGCGCACCGCGATCGGCCTCGAAACGTCGAACGACGTCGGGCATCGCGCTGGGCCGCGACGCGTCGCGCTGCGCGCTCGCGACCGCGGACATGACGACCAGGACGAATGACGACGCCCACGACCTGCGCAGTTGCATGCGCACTTCCTAGCAGGCCGCGCGGGTCGCGCTCAAGCGTCCACGCTCGCGTTCACTTGCGCGCGGGCCCGCTCCGCAACAGCTCGAGCAGGTCCGCCAGAGCCTGTTCGCCGAGCGACTCGAATCCCGAGGGCATCAGCGAGAGCGCCGACGGCGAGATGTACTCGACCTCTTCACGCTCCAGGACGTGAGTAGTGGCCGCCGAGTCGATCAACTCGATCGACGTGCGCGTCTCCGACAGCAGGCGTCCGGCGAAGATGCGCTCGTCGAAGGTGCGCGCGACCCACATCTGGTAGTTGGCTTCGACGTTGCGGCTGGGGTCGAGCATGCTGAGCAGCACTTCGTCGAGCGGGCGCGTGCCGATGCCGTCGAGCACCGGCCCGACCTTGCCCCCGGCGCCGGCGAGCGTGTGGCACACCGCGCAATTCTGCTCGAACAGTCGCGCGCCACGGTCGCGGTCCCCCGCGAGCACCGCGACGCGCCGCGCAATGGCCGCGAAATCCAGCTGCGGTTCGGGCGCGCCCTTGCGCCGCACTCGGGTGGCCGTCGCCGCCAACGCGTGGTCGGGATGCTGCGAGAGCTCCTGCCAGATCGCGGGCTCCACGACGCCCGAAGGAATCGCATCGCGCTCGATCGCCGCGAGCAGCGCGGCCGTCCACTGCGTGCGTCTGCGCAACACGCGCACGGCGGCGCGCTGCGCCGCGGGAGTCAAGCGGCTCCACTGCTCCACCAGAACTTCACCGAGCCGCTCGCCGCGGCTCTCGCCCAACGCCTCCACGCAGCCGACCGCGAGCTCGAGCTCCGAGTCGAGCGTCAGCACGTCGAGCACGTCCAGAACGGCGGATCCGTCGCTGTCGAGCGCGACCAAGCGCTGCGCCGCCGCCACGCGCGCGCTGACCTCGAGCGCGGCGTCGCCCAGGCGACCGCGCAGTTCGGCGACGACGTCCGCGCACAGGCCCGCGAAGCGCTCGCGCAAGCCCCAACGCGCCGCGAGCAGCTCGACGAGACGCTCGCGCGGCGCGCTCGCGAGCGCCCGCGCTGCTCGCTCGATGCGCGCGGCGGCTTCGCCGTCGAGCTCGGGCGGCGCCGACTGCGGCCAGCCGTCGACCAGGCCCGCGAGCAGCGAGTGCGCCAGTCCCTCCGAGGCCTTGGGCAAGCGCTCGATCAGCGTTGCGACATCGTGCGAGCCACCCTGGCGTGCGTAGTGCCGCGTGACCCGTGACACGATCTTGCCGACGGCGCCGGGCAGGCCCGGGTTGTCGACCAGCTCGAGCCGCACGTCGTCGAACCAGGCGGTACCACGGGCCCAACCCCAACCACCGAACAGGCAGTTGATCGTGACCTCGTCGCGCCCATCGGCGTCGAAACGCACTTCGACGCGCGTCCAATCGCTCGAGCCGCTGACCGGTGCCGTGCGAGCGTTGACCGCCCCCTGGATCTCGTGCACGTTGAGACACGCACCGTATGCCTTCGACGCATCGAGCCCGACGGTCTTGATCCAGCCGCTCAAGCGGTACGTGGCGTCGGGGTCGAGCTTCGCTTGCGCGCAGTAGCTCGAATCCGCTCCGGTGCTGGACGAGATCGAGATCGCATTGCCGGTGCGACCCCCGGCCGCAACGCGGTGCTCCGCTTCGCCGCTGTAGTGGCGCACGAGCCAACCCTGCGGTCGGTCGGCGCGTGCCAACTCCTCGAAGCCGACGTTCGGCAGTAGCTGCGTCGCCGTCGCGCTCGCGGAGGTGCTCCGACGCGCGACCGAGCTGTCGAGCACGGCTTGCAGGAAGCCGTCGGAGTGGCGCGCGCCTGCGAACATCAGCGCGTCGCACAGCAGCGGATCGTCGACGACGCGAGCGTCCTCCAGCAGCGCGCCCAAGCGTGCGCCGAGCGCACGGCTCTCGGGCAACTCGGCAGCCGCGAGCAACGCGGCCAGTCGTACGCGAGCGTCGTCGGCCGCGAGCGCGCCGAGCAACGCTGGATGCTCGGCCCAAGCGCGGCCGGCCGGCAACATCGCCAGAGCGGTCCGCGAGACTTCCGGCGCACCTCGCGACAGCGCGCGCTCGAAGGCCGCGAAAACGCCGGGCTCGGCCAGTGCATTCAGCTGCTGCAACGTGTGCAGGGCGTGGATCGAGCCCAGCTCGAGGCCCAACGCGTCGCGCTGCGCCTCGTCCAGGAGCGCCACGAGCCCGTCCACGACATCGCGCGAGCCGCGCTCGACCAGCATGCGCTGCGCGTGGAGCCGCCACAGCAAGTTGTCGCTGCGCAGAGCGCTCACCAGTCCGGCCGCGTCGTGCGCATCGAGGCGTGGATACGCTTGCGGGCGAAAGCCGCGCGGTTGGACGCGATAGATGCGACCGTGCGTCTTGTCGCGCAGCGCGGTGACGTAGGCGTTGCCCGGACCGTTGTCGAAGCCCGGCGGCGTCGGGTTGTGTTGGACGATGTAGTTGTACCAGTCGAGCACCCACACGCAGCCGTCGGGACCGACCTCGGCGGCGATCGGCGCCGTCCACTCGTCGTCGCTGGCGAGCAGGTTCCAGCTCTCGCGCGCGACGAAGCCCGCGCCGCTCGGCTCGACGAAGAAACGCGCGACGACGTGGCCGGTCGGCTCGCACACGAATGCGGCGCGGTTCCAGTAGTCGCGCGGGAAGCTGCGCGCGGTGTACAGCGCGTGGCCGGCCGCGGCGGTGAACAGCCCGTGCCAGTCGACCTGACGCACGCCGCTCGTGATCGGATGGATACGCATGCCGTCGGCGATCGTCGCGAGCACTCCGGGGCTGGCGCCGTCGACGGCCTCGTAGAAGCGGTGCGCCAACGCCAAGTGGACGCTCGGATTGCCGTTGGCCGTCGAGGCGAACACGGCTCCGTCCTCGGAGAAGCCCAGGCCCCAGGTGTTGTTCGAGGTCGAGCCCATGACCTCGAGCGCGCTCCCGTCGGGCTTGAAGCGGTAGATGCTGTCGAGGAACGAGCGCTCCTCGCCGCCCACGCGGCCGCGGAAACCGGAGTAGCCCACCGTGCCCCAGATCCAGCCGTCGAATCCGTAGCGCAGATTGCTCGCCGTCGCGTGCGTGTCTCCGGTGCCCCAACCGCTGAACAGCACCTGGCGCTCGTCGGCGCGATCGTCGCCGTCGACATCGCGCAGGAACAGCACGTCGGGCGGGCAGATCGCGATCAGCCCGCCGCGCGAGCTGCACAGGCTCGTCGGAATGCTCAGCCCGTCCGCGAAGGTCGTGTAGGAGTCGCAGCGCCCGTCGCGGTCGCGGTCCTCGAGGATCACGACGCGGTCGCGGCCGCGGTGCAAGTCGTTGGGATAGTCGTAGGACTCTCCGACGATCATCCGCCCGCGCTCGTCGAAGGTCATGCACAGCGGCTTGGCGAGGAACGGCTCGGAGGCGAACAAGCGCGCCTCGAGCTCCGGAGGAACGACGATGTGCGCGGCCGAGCGCGCCGGCGACAACGGCTCCTGCATCTGCGCCTGCGCCGCGCTGGGACCGCTCGGCTCGTAGTGCGGCACCGTCGCGGCGCGGAACGTGAACTCCGAAGTTGGGCGCGGCCGAGCGAGCGCTTCGTCGCTGACCGCCCAGCGGATCCCACGCTCGAGCAAGTCGCGAAAGCCCGCCTGTCCCCAGGTGCGCTCGTCGTGCCCCCAGGCCGTGTAGAACACGCGCCCCTGGCCCTGGGTCCGCGTCCACGTGTAGGGCTCGGAGCCGTGCTCGTCCGTGCGCACGGCGAGCACTTCGCGGTCGGCGGCGTGTCGGCTGTGCACGTAGGTCTCGTCCCACGATTCGAGCGGCGCGAGCGTGCTGAGCAGTGGATGCTGCGGCGCTGTGAAGCTCTCGCGGAACACGCCGGTTCCGTGCGACTCGAACTGCCCGCCGACGAGCGCGACGTAGGGCGCCGAATCGATGAAGCAGTACGACGCGCAATGCACGGCCACGAGGGCTCCGCCGCGCTCGACGTAATCGACGATGGCCTGCACGCGCTCGGCGGGGCCGCGGTCGTGGTTCGCGTAGATCAGCAGCGCGTCGTAGCGCTGCAAGTTCGCGAGGGTCAGCGACTCGAGCGTGGCCGTGTAGTCGAGATCCACGCCGCGCCGGCGCATGTCGGCCAACACCTGCTGCGCGCGCAGCGCCGGCTCGTGGTGGCCGTGGTCTCCGAGGAACAGGACGCGCAGTGTCGCATCCGCGCTGTGTTGGCCCGCTGAAGGGCTGGAAACCGCGACAAACAGCGCGAGCAACGTGGCGATCGTACGCATGGTGGCGCGCCAGACTAGCGCGCCGAGCCGCGTCCGCGACGCCTTGCGCCGAGGCCTCGGTCGCGCTTGGCGCAGCGGTGCGCGATCCCCAGTTGCGCCGCAGCGGGCATCGCACGCGGCGGAACGGACGAAATCCACAGCGCGCGGCGGCCGAGCGGCGCACGCGCGCCGGGATCGCGGTGCTCGTGACGCGCGACGCAGCCCTGCGCCGAAGCTACGCTGTCGCGATGGATCCGACTCTCTACTACGTCCTGCACGTCCTCGGCGCTTTCGCTTTGATCGGGTTCACCTTCGCGGCCTTCGCCGTCCCGACGCCCGGGACTCGCCGCAAGAGCATGATGCTCACCGGCATCGCGACGCTGGTGATGGTCGTCGCCGGCTTCGGCCTCGCGGCCAAGTTGCACATCGGCTTCCCCGGCTGGCTGATCGCCAAGATCGTGTGCTGGTTCGTGCTCTCGGCGCTCTCCGGCGTCGCCTTCCGCCGACCGGGAGCCGCGCGCGTGCTGAGCGTGCTCGCGCTGGTGGTGGTCGCGGTCGCGCTGTACTGCGTCTACTACAAGCCCTGAGCGTCCGGCGTGCCGAGGCCGCGCGGGCGCGCGTCACTTGCCCGCGTCCTTGCGCGGCGCGGGCGTGGACTTCTTCGAAGGATCGCCGCCGGGATTCCAGGCCGGATCGAGCGTTCCTTGGCCGAGCGCTTGGATCGCCGGCCACGCCGCGCGCAACGCGGATTCCATGTGCGCGAAGTCGATCCGCTCCAGCTCGTCGTCGACGCCGTGGTAGTCCTTGTGCAGGTTGAACGACGACAATGTCTGCGCGACCACGCCGCGCAGCGCGAGCGCGTAGTTGTCCGAGCGGCCGAAGAAGTTCTGGTCGGGCCGCGGGTCGGCCACCACGGGCACGCCGCGCGCCACGAACTCGGGCCCCAGGTTCGAGCGCTCGTAGCCGGTCAACCACAGCTTGCCCGCGCCACCGGCGAGCTCGTCTGGCCGTCCGATCATCTCGAAGTTCAGATCGCACACGGTCTTCTCGATCGGAACCAGCGGATGCTCGATGTACCACTTGGTGCCGACCAATCCGATCTCCTCGCCGGTGGCGAAGAAGAAGATCAGCGTGCGCGCCGGCTTCGGTCCGCTCCCGAAGGCCTCGGCCAACTCGAGCACGGCCGCGCAGCCCGACGCGTCGTCGTCGGCTCCGTTCATGATGCTGTCGACGCTCGGGTCGCTCGACGGCTCGCGGTGACCGATGTGGTCGTAGTGCGCGCTGAACGCGATGGCCTGTTCGGCGAGCGTGGGTTCGTCCGGAGTGCCCGCTCCGCGCAGCACGCCGATCACGTTCGCGGCCGGCAGATCGAGCACCTCCACGTCGCATTCCACTCGCAGGGCCTTCACGTTCCCGGCCCGCAGAGCCGCCAGGAACGAGCCGTGCGCCCGGATCGAGCCCGGTGGCAAGGCGCTCTTGTCGGTCGAGTTGCGCGAGCTCCGCGGCGGCTTCGTGCTGGGCTCCTTGCCAGCAGCATCGTTGCCCGGCGCGATGATCAACCCGAAGCCCGCGCCGCGCCCGTCCCCCAACCAGCGCCGTCGGTCGCTCATCGAGCCGTCGAGGAACAGCGCCACCTCGTCGTCGGTGAACTTCATCATCTCGTCGTCCTTGGTCACCGCGCGAGCGCGCAACCGCTTCTTCGTCGGCACGCCGCCAGACCACTCGAAATCCACGCCGCACACCAGCTCGCTCTGCGCGCCGCTCGCATCCCAGGCGACGAGCTTGGGCACGCCCTTGAACGTGACCTGCGACATCGGAACGCGCTGCAAGTACGTGCCATCGTCGCCGCCGGGCGCGATGCCGGCGCGCGCCAAGCCTTGGGCCAGGAACTCCGCTGCGCGCAGCGCCTCGGGCGTGCCGGTCGAGCGACCCTGGAGCTCGTCGGACGCCAAGAACGCCAGCGTGCGCTGCAGATCCGCGCGTGTGATCGCGGGATCGATGGCGGCGGGCGTGGACTGAAAGGACGCGACGACGAACGCAGCGAGAAGGAGCGCCATGGGGCGCGAGGTTAGCGCGCGCTCGCTTCAGCCGCGACGGTCGGCGGCGCGGCTGGATCCCAACCACCGCCGAGGGCCTTGGCCAGCGCGATCGTTTGCAACGCGCAGTCGGCCTCGCTCTGCGCCAGCTGATCTTGCAGAGCGAGCAGCTCGCGCTCGGTGTCGAGCACGGTCGAGAAATCGAGCACCCCGCTCGCGTACAAGTCGCGCGAGATCGAAGCGGCGCGAGTCTGCGCCTCCACCGCCGAGCGCAACGTCGCGCGTCGCTGGGTTGCCCCCGCCAGCGCCGCGAGCGCGTCCTCGACCTCCTTCGTGGCTCCCAGAACCGCGTCACGGTACTCGAGCACGGCCTGTGCCTCGCGCTCTCCGGCCGCCTCGAAGCGCGCTCGGCGAGCGCCCGCGTCGAACAAAGGCAGCGAAATCGACGGACCGAGCGAGGCGGCGAGCGCGGAGCTCTTCAACAGATCACCGGCGTCGTTGGCCAGCCAGCCGAAGCTGGCTCCGAGCGAAACGCGCGGGTAGCGCGCGGCGAGAGCCGAAGCGGTGCGCGCGCTGGCCGCTGCGCAGCGACGTTCCGCGGCGCGCAGATCGGGCCTGCGGCGCAACAGGTCGAGCGGTTGCTCGAGGATCAAGTCGGCGCGGGCCTCGGGCACCTGCGCGGAAGCGGCACCCAAGCCGCCGCGGAACTCGCTCGGCGCGGAACCACACAGCACGGCGAGCGCGTGCACGCGCTCGGCCATGCGCGCCTCGAGCAAGGGAAGCTCGGCGCGGCTGGAAGCCACCTGCGCGTCGACGCGCGAGGCGTCGAGGTCGCTGGCCACGCCCGCGTCGGCGCGCACACGCACGATCTCGGCCAGTTGCTCCTGCATCTCGACTCGCGCGCGAACGACACTCAGGCGCTTCTCGAGCCCGCGCAGCTCCACGTAGGCGCGCGCCGTTTCCGCGCACAGCGAGATCAGCGTCGCGCGCTGCTGCTCCTCGACACTCTCCAGATCCGCCAGCGCCGCTTCGACGTCACGCCGCGCTCCGCCGAACACGTCGAGCTCCCAGCGCGCGTCGAACCCGATGTCCCACAGGCTCGTTTCGCGCTCTCCGAGGAACGGCGCCCCACCGCGCGAGTCGAGACTCTGACGCGTCCGCGAGAACGAAGCTCCAGCGTCGATGCTGGGCTTCCCGGCTGCGCGCGCGACACCCAACGTCGCGCGCGCCTCGCGCACGCGCGCGGCGGCCGAGGCCAAGTCGAGGTTTCGCGCGCGCACGCTCTCGATCAAGCGCTCGAGCTCCGGGTCGTCGAACGCCGTCCACCAGCGCTCGAGCTCGACCGTCCCCGACACGCCGTGCGCGTCCCAGCTCGGAGCGAGCGCCGCCTGCGGCTCGACGTACTCCTCGCCGACGACCGCGCACCCGGCCAGCACGAGCAAGCAACACACCTTGGGGTACATGGCGCTCACTTCGAAGCGACCGGAGGTGCCTCGATGAACACGTCGACTTGCTGGCCGACGTAGGACGTCATCGCGCTGGGATCGAAGCGGTAGAGCACTTGCAGCACGCGCGTGTCGACGCGCTCGGTGCTCTCTCCGGTCAGTGAGCGCTTGGGCACGACGTAGGGCTCGACGCGCACCATCTCGAGCGGTGCGCTGAAGTCGCGATTGCCCCGCAGGAAAGCGAGCGCCTTGGCGCCGCGTTGGAAGCGCCAAGCTTCGTTCTCGTCGATGTCCACGCGCACGTGCAACGCCTCGGTCGAACCCAGCAGCACCAGGGGCCTGGCGGCGATTCCAGTCGGAGCGTACTCGCCCGCGCGCGCGTTGAGCTGCAGCACCGTCGCGGCGATCGGAGCGCGCACGGTGGCGCGTGCGATCTGCGTCTCGACCGCGGCCGCGCGCGCCTGAGCCTGCGCCAGCTCGGCGCGCGCGATCGCCACGTCGGGAGCCCAGGCTCCGCTGCGTTGCCAGTCGAGGGCGGCCTGCGCAGCGTCGCGGCGAGCGCGCGCGACGTCGACGTTCGAGCGCCGCCGCGTGCGTTCCTCGCGACTCATGGCCCGCGGATCCTGGATCGCCTCGACCAGCGACCACTGCTGCTGCGCCTCGGTCAGCGCCGCGTCGCTCTCGACGAGCTTGGCTTCCGCTCCGCGCAGATCCTCGACGCGAGGGAGCGCCTCGAGCCGCGCGATGCGCGCCTGCGCGGCCTCGACCGCTGCACGCTCGACGGCCAACTGGGCCTCGAGATCGCGCACGTCGATGCGGAACAGCGGCGCGCCGGCGCGCAGCACGTCGCCCACCGCGACCTGGACTTCGGTGATCACGCCCGGCACGAGCGCGGCGATCGCGATGTTCTCGGAACTCGACTCGATGATGCCCGCCGCGGCGACATAGGCCTCGAACGGCGCGCGCGCGGGCTCGACCAGCGGCGGCGGCGACACCGGCTCTTGCGCCGCGAGCAACACCGTGCGCACGGCGAAGCCGACACCTGCGAGCGCGAGCAACGGAATGGCGTACTTGATGATCATGGCGCGTCCTGGAGTTCCTTGGCCGAGTGCACGACCTTGACGACCTTGCCGTCGTCCATGACCGCGATGCGGTCGGCATACGAGAAGATGCGCGCGTCGTGCGTGACCACGACCAGCGTGCGCGAGCCCTGCATCGCGACCTCGCGCATGATCTCCATCACGCGCGCCCCGGTCTCGTGGTCGAGCGAGCTGGTCGGCTCGTCGCACACCACCAATCGCGGCTGGTGCACCAGCGCGCGCGCGATCGCAACCCGCTGTTGTTGTCCGCCGGAGAGCTGCGCGGGCCGCGAGCGCCAGCGCTCGCCGATCCCGACGCGGTCGAGCATCGCGCGCGAGCGCTCCAGGGCCTCGGAGCGCTTGAGACCGGCGAGCAGCAGCGGGATCGAGACGTTCTCGGCGGCATTGAGCGCTGGGAGCAGGTTGAAGGCCTGGAACACGAAGCCCACGGTTTCGCCGCGGAAACGAGCCTTGGCCATGCCGCGCATCGCGCGCAAGTCGCGCCCGAACACGCTGCACGCGCCGTCGTCCTGGTCCAGGATGCCGGCGATCACGCTGATCAGCGTGGTCTTGCCGCACCCCGACGGTCCGACGAGCATCATCAGCTCACCCGTTCCGATGTCGAGATCGATGCCGCGCAAGGCCGTGACGCGCGCCGCGCCTTCGCCGTAGCTCTTGGTCACGCCACGCAGCGCGACCGCCGGTTCGGTGAGGGTCTGCATGCTCAGCTCTTGAACACGATCGCCGGTTCGAGGCGCAGCACCTTGACGATGCAGATCAGCGCCGAGATGGTGCAGATCAAGAGCACCGCCGTTCCACTGATCGCGAGCAACTGCCAGGGCATGCGGAAGGCCAACTCCGTGTTGCGTGTGACGTGCCCGAAGAGCGCGGCCCCGCCGACGCCGATGCCCCACCCGAGACTGCCGACGAGCAGCGCTTGCAGCACGATCATCCCGGTCAGCCGCCAAGGCGAGGCGCCCATGGCCTTCAGGGCTCCGAAGTGGCGCAGGTTGTCGAGCGTGAAGTTGAAGAACGTCATGCCGGCGACGATCGTCCCGACCAGGAATCCGAGCAGCACCGACATGCCGAAGTTGATCGGAATGCCCGTGTACTTCATGAAGTACATCATCGTGGTCCAGCGGAAATCCGCGCCGCTCGAGGCCACGAGCCCGGTGGCGTCTTGGATGCGCGCGCAGAGCTCCGCGAGATCCACGCCCGGCTTGCCCTTGACGAGCACGAAGCTCAGCAGTCGTCGCTCGCGCGGCGCGAACGTCGTCGCCCGCGAGTAGGTCGTGTAGATCACAGGTTGCGACTGGAACGTGCGCGCGACCTTGCAGATGCCGACCACCGTTCCGCGGTGGTCGTTGAGCTCGATCACGTCGCCCACGGCGAGCGGCTTGCGCGTGCCATCCGGCAGCACGTGCGCGAGCTTGCTCGCGGCGCCGTGCTCGTCGACGATGACCGCGTCGTTGCGCCGCAGGTCCTCGAGCCGCCCCTCGACCATCTCGATCGGCCCGCCGATCAAGGTCGCGTCGTCGACCCCCATCACGATCGTCGTCTGGAAGTTGCCGTTGGAGAGTCGTGCCTTGAGCAGACCCTTGTAGAGCGGGACGGCCCAATCGACGCCTTCGACGCCGCGCACGCGGAAGAGCTGCGTGTCCTGCAGCGGCTTGATGTCGTCGATGTACTGGACCTTGGGATCCATGACCCACACGTCCGGCGCCGGGAGATCGGTGATCGCCGCGTAGGTGCGGGCCATGATCCCGGTGAAGATCGCCGACTGTTGCGTGATCAACAGCGAGGCGAAGGTGATCCCGATCAGGATGCCGATGTACTTGGCGCGGTCGCCCATCAGCATCTTCAGCGCGACGAGGTTCACGAGCGACGGCTCCGTGCGCTCGCGCGCCGCTTGCGCTCCACCGACGGGGCGCGCATTCCGGCCGCCAGGAACGGCACCAGTTGCGCGATCGTGCCGTCGAGGTCCTGCGGATCGCATTGGCCGTCGGAGATCGCGTGCAATAGGTGCTGGTCGGACGCGACGCTCTTCACGACGCCCATCGTGAAGTGCATGCGGTAGCTGAGCTCGCGCTCGTTCAAGTGCGGCAAGGCGCGCCTGAGCGCTCGCCTGACGCGCGCGCGGATCTCGCGCATCGGACCCTCGACGACGCGGCGCGTGGGCGCCGCGGACTCGCTGTTGGCGCGGCCCACCATGCGCAGCACGCACGGCCCGTCGGCGCCGGAGCGCAGCACGGGAGCGATCATGGCCTCGACGATGGCCTCGACCTCGAGCGGGCGCTCGCCGGCTCGCGCTTCGGCTTGGTCGAGCAAGCGCAGGCGCTCGAGGTTGATCGGCTGGACGCGGCGCGCCACGACCGCCACGAACAGATCCTCCTTCGAGCCGAAGTGGTAGCTCACGGCCGCCAGATTGGCCTCGGCCGCCTGGGTGATCTCGCGCAGGCTCGCGCCGTCGTAGCCGCGCTCGGAGAATTGGCGCTCGGCTGCGTCGAGCAGTCGCTCTCGGGTGTCGCTGGCTGTCATGGTCGAACGTTCGTTTCAAACATACGTTCGATTCTTTGACGGCTGCCGTCAAGCCCCCACCTGGACCATCTCGCGGTCGCCTGGTCCGCGCCGCGTTCGCCCGACGCGCTACGGGAGGTGCGCGAGCAATGCCGGCGAAAGCGGCACGGGGTTGGCGCGCACCGGCCCCATGCGCACGGCGAGCTCGGCTCCGCCGGTCTTGTTGAACCAGTCGATGCGCAACGCGTGGTAGCCAGCGGCGAGCGCCACCACGCCCGAGGCCTCGAGCGTGCCGTGCAGCCCGTCGTTGTCGACGACCAGCTCGCCGTCGACCCACAGTCGCCCACCGTCGTCGCAGGCCAAGGTGAAACGCATCAAGTCGGTGCTCTGGACCTCGACCAGGCCGCTGTAGCGATACCCGACGTACTCTTCGTGCGCGGCGCTGATCTTCGACACGACCTGCGTCTCCGACAGCGGCAGCGCGCCGAAATCCGGTAGGGCGTTCCAGTTGCCGCTGAAGCGCTGGCGGCGCAGGCCGGGCTTGGCGCCCTCGGCCGACACTGCCGGCTTGGGCTCGACCCTGGTGAAGCTGCGCTCGACGCTGCTGCTCACCGCGCGTCCGCGGTGGAAGGCGCGCGCGCGCACTGTCGTGCTGTCGCGCAGCGCGATGTGCGCCGAATAGCGCGTCGACGTGGCGTTCGGCTCGCTGCCGTCGAGCGTGTAGCGCAGCTCGAGTTCCGGGGAGCTCCCCGCGAGCTCGACCTCGAGACCATCGACGAAGATCTCGGAGGGAGCTTCGATCGTCGGCGCGCGGTACACGACCGGCGTGCCGCGGACGAGCAGGGCGATCACGCTGCAGTCGGCGTTGGGCAGCATTTCCGGCAAGGCGACGTAGAGATCGCTGGAGGTGCGGCGGACGTCGAGCGCCAGCTCGGGCCCACCGAGCAGGTGCGCGCTCTCGATCTCGCTCCCCAGTCCGGGCAAGACGATCTCGCCGCTCTCCGGGCGCTCGAAGACGTGCAGGTAGAGCAGGGTGTCGTCACCCTGGCGCTTGGTGGTGCAGCGTCCCCAGGCGAGCTCGTCGAACGGGCTGGGCCCGCTGCCGTGGATCGCTTCGCCGTACTGCTTCATCCAAGCGCCGATCGCCGACAGGCGCTCGACCGCTTCCGGCGGGAAGGTCCCGTCGGCGCGCGGCCCGACGTTGAGCAAGTAGTTGCCGCCCTTCGAGGCGATGTCGACCAGCATGCGGATGCACTCGCGCGCCGACTTCCAGTGCGTGTCGCGCGCGTTGAAGCCCCAGTGGTCGTTCATCGTCATGCACGTCTCCCAGTCGACGCCGGGCATGCCGCGCGCCGGGATTTCCTGCTCTGGCGTGCCGAAGTCACCGACCGCCTCGCTCGAGGCCGAGAATCCGGCCATGCCACCGCGGTGCACGTCGACGCGGTTGTTGACCAGCATCGCGGGCGAGAGCTCGCGGCACAGCTCGAACAGCTGCACGCCGTACTCGTGGGTCCAAGTGCTCTCCCATTCGCCGTCGAACCACATCACGCCCGGGTCGTACTTGCGCACGATCTCGGATACCTGACCGTGCAGGTAGCTCCGGAAGCGCTGGAAATCCGCGCCCGTGCTCGAGCGCTCCTCCCACGACCGCCGCGGCAGGTAGTCGGGGTGGTGCCAGTCCATGATCGAGTGGTAGGTGCAGAAGCGCACTCCATGGCGCTCACAGGCGGCCTTCAGCTCGGCCAGGATGTCGCGCTTGAACGGCGTGCCGCCGACGTCCCACTCGGTGAGCTCCGAGTCGAACAGGCAAAACCCGTCGTGGTGCTTGCTCGTGATCACGAGGTACTTCATGCCCGCGTCGGCCGCCATCCGCGCCCAGGCGTCGGCGTCGAAGTTCACCGGATCGAAGCGCGCCTGGAACGGCGTGTACTGTTCGAGCGGGATGTGCGCGCTCTCGCGGATCCACTCGCCGTAGTTCGTGCCCCCGCCCCACTCACCGGCGGGGATCGCGTACAAGCCCCAGTGGATGAACATGCCGAAGCGCGCCTCGCGCCACCACGCCATGCGCTCGTCCTGCGTCAGGCTCGCGGGAGCGGCGCTGCGCGCGTCGGAGCTCGAGTGGCCTGCGTCGGAAACGCACGCGGCGAACATCGGGAGGACGAGCAGGCTCGGCGATACGCGCATGGTCAGCACCTCGGTTGCGGGTCGGACGCTCGCAGTATCGCGCGCGGGCTCCGCGTGCTCCACTGCCTTGGTCGCCACGTCGCGGGTGCGGCGCTCATGGCGAACGCCCTCGCCAGCCGGCTCGGGTCCGCTTTCACCGGCGCCAGAGCGGCACGCGAGCTACGACTCGTGCTCGAGCAGCGGCTGCGGATGCAACTCGGTGTCGAACGCGCGGCCAGCGCAAGTCACGTACAAGTGCCCGTCGCTGATCGACACATCCCAGCGCATCGAGCGCTCGAGCTGCGCTTCGAGCTCGCGCAGGAAGGGCTGCGGGAACACCGTCACCGGAATCTCCGCGGCGCGATGGATGCGCTGGCCCTGGAGCGGAGTGCGCAGCAGCTCGAGGCGCCGATCGGTGTAGAGCGCGACGCGCGGCGTGGCCTTCGAAGCCCGGTGCAGGCGTTCGGCGGAAGGCGCGCCGACCTCGATCCAGACCTGTCGCGAGCCGGTCAGATCGCAGATCGAGATCGCGGGCTCGTCGACCGAGCTGATGCCGCCCTTCGAGAACGCGATGCCCTCCCGGTACTCGATGCAGTAGGCCAAGACACGCACGATCATGAACGCGGCGCTCTCGGACGGATGGCGCGCGACGCGCAGCTCGAACGAGGCGTAGACCCCGCGGTCGGCGTGCGCGAGCTCGATCTCGAAGCGGTGCATCGTCGCGGTGAGGCCCATCCGCGCAGCGTACCCGACGGAGCTGGGCCGCGCGCGGCGCGGGCCACGGGCAGAGCGAGTCTTCGACCGAGGAAGCTGCGAGTTCGCGCCCGGGCGCGCGCGGCTCGCGCTATCCTCGCGGACCCCCAGGCGGATCCCGCATGCGTTCATCGCTCGTCGGTTGGTTCGCGCTCTCGGTGCTCGTCCTCGTGCTCGTGTGGTGGAGTCGCGGAGCTCGCGAGGAGTCTCCAGCGCCCGCCGTGCCCACTCCGCAACCGGAGCTCCCGTCCGCGGAGCCCAGTGAGACCACGGTCGTCAGCGCAGCCGCCGTGGAGCTCGAGACGACTTCGCGCCAGGAGACACCGCCGGCTCCGGCGCAGATCGAAGCGACCGCGCATTCCACTGCCGCGCCGAGCCTCGCGCATTTGCGCGGGCGCTTCCTCTTGCCCGACGGTCGCCCCGCCAGTGGCGTGAAGCTGCGCGTGATCGGTTGGGAAGGCAACTCCGAGCGCGTGCTGCGCCACGGCCGCCCCGCCGGCTGGCACGACCTCGAGGGCCTGACCGATCCCGAGGGGCGCTTCGATTTCGCCTTCGACCCGCCGCTCGCGTTCCAGTTCGTGCTCGACGCGACGCACCGCGGCCATGCCGACGTGTCGTGGCGCTGGTCCGAGCTCCCGGCGCGCGAAACCACGGACCTCGGCGACATCACGCTGTATCCCGGCGGTGCCGTGCGCGGTCGCATCGCCGACGCCGCGGGCGCGCCGGTCGGAGGCAAGTGGCGCGCCTACGGTGAGTCTTCCGCGAGCGTTGCCAGCGGCTTCGGCGGCGACGCGACGCGCGTCGACTCGGCGGTCGACGAGCTCACGGGTGAGTTCGTGCTCGAGGGGCTGCCCGAAGGCCCGGCGAAGCTCAGCGCGCACTCTCGGATCGCCAACTGGATCGAAGGGCCCACGGTCGAGGTGCGCGCGGGAAGCGAGGTCTCCGCGACGATCGTCTATCGCGGCCCGTCGATCCGGGACCGGATCACCGTCACGACGTTCAATCGTCCGCTGCACGTGTTCAGCAACCCGGCGCCCGGCTCGATCGTGCTGCAGGGCCAAGGGCTCGAGCGTGTCGCCAAGAAGATCCGCAACTCATCGCAGAGTTGGACCTTCGACGACGTGCCGCCGGGGGTGTACTCGATCACGATTCGAGATCCCGTGTTCGAGCCCTGGAGCGAGCAGGGCGTGACACCGGGCTCCGCGGTCCAGGCTCAGTTGCGCGGGAGCGGCGCCGTCGCGCTCGAGGTGCTCGATCCCGCGGGTCGCGCGCTCGACGACTACCGTTTGCGCATCGCGTTTCTCGGAGTCAACTTCTTCCCGAGCGAGTTCGAGTTGCGCGGGCCCGGTGCCCCACTCCCCGAAGGCGGCCTGTACCGCGGATTGATCCCGGCCGAGCTCGAGCTCGATTCAGGCTTCGAGCCCCCCGCGGGCGTCGATCCCTCGGCCTTCAAGCGCAAGACCCCGCGCAGTTTCGAGCTGCGCGTCGAGGCCGCGGGCCTCGGTCCGGGCTCCGCGACCGTCGAGGGCTTGCGCGCGGGAGAAACGCGCGCTGTGCGGATCGAGCTGCGAGCGCCCACCGCGCTCTCGGGGCGGATCTCCGGTGGCGCCGCGGCGTGGATCGGCGACGTGTCGGTGCTGCTCGCGGACTCCGAGCTCGACGCCGAGTCCGCGCTCGGGTTCGTCGAGGGCGTTTGGCCAGGTCCCACGAAAACTCTGCTCGAGACCCGCACGGATCCGCATGGCCGCTTCGCTTTCGACGCCTTGCGCGCCGGCACGTACGTGGCCTTCGCGCGCTTCCACCACGACTTCCACGCGGCTTCGGCAGCGCACACGCTCGCGTCGGGCGAGTCAGGCGAGCTGATCCTCGACGTGCCGGCCTTCGGGACGATCGAGGGGCGCGTGCTCGCACCGCTCGAGGACCTGCGCAACGGTTGGGTCGAGGCGCAGGGCCGTGGACTCTACGATCCGTTCGCGGGTGGTTGGACGCAGTTCGATGGCGAGCCACCGCCGCGCGCGGCGCTCGATGCCGAGGGACGCTTCACGCTCGCGCCGCTCAGCGCGAACAGCTACGAGTTGTCCCTGAGGCTCTCGTCACGACCGCTGCCGGAACGCCGCGCTCTCTGGGGCCAGACATCCGGCGACGCCCGGCACCTCGGCGAAGTCGCGGTCGAGACCGGGAGCACGTCCGCGGTCGAGTTCGATCTCTCGCGCAATCGACCGGGGACGCTGATCGCGAGAGTCACGCTCGATGGCGAGCCCGCGGCGGGTCGCAACCTGCGCGCCTTCGGCACGACGAGCTCGACGCCGCCGCGAAACTCGTCCGCGCACGCGACCACCGACGCGGACGGCCGCGCGCGCTTCGAGCGCGTCGAACCCGGCGACTGGCGACTGGCGCTGAGCGATTCCGAGAGGCTCTGGACAGTGGAGACGAACGAGGCGCTGGTGCTGGAGAGCGGCGGCACGCTGACGCTGAACCTCGACGTCGTTCGATTTTCCGGCACCGTGCGCGTCCTCGATCCCGGAACGGGAGCGGCGCGCGCGAACGCGTCGATCCAATGGCGCCACTCCGGCGGCTCGAGCTCCCTCCAGACCGATTCGACGGGCGCTGTGGAGCTGCGCGTCCCGCTCGGCCGCTACACACTCGGGGCGCGAGACGCTTCGGTCGAGATCGAATGGACCGCGGGCGGCCCGGTGCCCGCCGAAGTGCGCCTCTGAGCGAGCGCGCGGAGGAACGCGAGCGGCAACTTCGCTCAGGGTTTGCGCTCGAGCGCCAGACTCTGCAGCACGCCGAGTTTCGGCCGCGACCACCACAGTCGTCCGGCGCCGACCTCGAGCGTGTCGATCTCATCGGCCTGGAGCACGGCGCCGAGCGGCGCGCCATCCTTCAAGTCGAAGCCCACCCAGCGCCACGTCGGCTTCGAATTTCCGCGCAGGATGCACTGGACCAGCACGACCTGCCCGCACACCAGCGGGTCGACGCTCGATCCGCCTTCGGCCGCGACGCTCCAACGCTCCTTGCCCGTGGCGAGCTCCAGGCACATGAGCTGACCCTTCCAGTCGAACACGAGCACCTGCTCGCCGAGGATCTCGAGTCCCGTGGCGGGGGCGCTCAGCGGATACACCCACTTGCGAGCGCCGCTGCTCGCGATCAGCCCGCGCACGACGCCTTGTTCGCCGTCGGAGCCCAGCGCGACCACCAGCTCACCGTTCGAGCGCGCGTCCATCGACAGCTCGGAGCTCGGACTGCGCCACGCGACATCACCAGTGGAGGCGCGCACGGCGACGAGCGTCTCGTCGACGCGGCACAAGACCAGCTCGCCCGCGGGCTCGGGTGCGGCGCTCAGCTTGCGCAGCCCGTCGAGCTCACGCGTCCAGGCGAGCGCTCCGTCAGCGCGTTTCAATCCGACGAGCGCGATCTTCCCGTCGCTCGACATGCTGCCGATGCCGACCACGTGTGGACCGACGACGGTCAGGCCTTCCGCCGCGCCGAGTGGGCTGCGCCACAGCGTTTCGCCGGTGTTCGCGTCGAGCGCGAACGTCGCGGGTGCGGTCGGACCTTCGGCGCTGCGGGCCTTGGCGACGCTCACCACGACCACGTCGTCGTCGAGTTCCGGGCGACTCACGCCTTCGCCCAGGTCCGTGCGGAACCAGCGCGACTCGCCGCTCACCGGATCATTGGCATACACGCCGTTCGGCTCGCTCAAGGCCAACAACTGCGGCGAGACCTCGAAACGCCGACCTCCAGAGAACTCGAGGTACCACAGCTCCTGGACGGCGAGCTTGGTGTCAGGGGTCTGGCTGGCGAGCGACGCGACGGCGAGCAGGGTCGGGGTCCACATGCCAGTGTTGTAGCGCGATCCGCGGGCTGTGGCGCGCCGCGGCCCCGCGCCGGTCGCGCTCGAACGAGCCCACTTGCCTCAGTCGAAGGGCACGCCCGTGCGCCGAGAGATGTCGCGCAGGTCTTCGACGACCGGCAGCACCAGCGGGACTCCGTTGCGCGAACGCTCCGCGTGCGCCTCGCGTTCGGGATCGCCGGGAATCAGCGGGCCCGCGGTGCCCGGAGCGGGCCGCGTCGCGCGGAAGGTGCGCACCAGGTCGTCGATCTGGCGCTTGAACTCCAGCGGCTCGATGAAGCCCGCGATCTGCAGCGCTCCGAAGAAGTGGCCGATGCCCTTGCCCACCGAACGCGCCGGAACTTCTTGGCGCAACGCGAACGGCGGAGTGAACGGCCCCCAGTTGGCGCCCGACAACACCGCGACCAACACGTCGACCATCATCCCCAGCGCGTAGCCCTTGTGACCGCCGTGCTCTCGGTCCGAACCGAGCGGCAGCAGCGCGCCGCCGTCGATCATGCCCTGCGGATCCTCGGTCGGCTCGCCGCGCGCGTCGATCGCCCAGCCCCGCGGGATGCGCTCCCCGCGGCGCTTGGCGATCTCGATCTTGCCGTAGGCCACCGCGGGCGTCGCCAGATCGATCACGATCGGCGGCTCCTCCAGCCCCGGGAACGCGATCGCGATCGGATTCGTTCCGAGCATGCGCTCCGCGCCCCACAGCGGCGCCACGAGCTTGGTCGAGTTCGTCATCGACCAACCGATCAAATCGCGCTCGAGCGCTTTGAGCGGGTAATAGCCGGCGATGCCATAGTGATTGGAATTGCACACGCTGACCCAGCCCGAACCGACGGCCTGTGCCTTGCGCAGCGCGACCTCGTTGGCCCACGGACCGACGACCAAGCCCAACCCGTTGTCGCCGTCGACGGTCGCCGTGCTGGGTGTCTCGCGCACGATGCGCGGCTTGGGACGCGGGTTGATGCGGCCGAGCTCGAGCATGTCGAAGTAGCTGTGCAGTCGGGCCACTCCGTGCGAGTCGATGCCGCGCAGGTCCGCGGCGGCGAGCACGTCCGCGGCGAGCGCGGCCTCGTGCGCCGGCACCCCGAAATGGCGGAACATGCGCGAGCTGAACTCGACCAGTCGCTCGCTGGGATAGGTCCTCGATTCGACCATGGTCAGATGCGCTCCAAGGCGCGCGCCGCGATGCTCTCACCGATCGCCAGCGACGCCGTCGCCGCGGGCGAGGGTGCATTGAGCACGTGCACCACGTGGCCGCTCTCGCGGATCAGGAAGTCGTCGACCAACGAACCGTCGCGCGCCAACGCTTGGGCACGCACGCCCGCTTCCGCCGGCACCAAGTGCTCCGCGCGGATCTCGGGCAACAAGCGTTGCAGCGCTTTGGTGAAGGCGCGCTTGGAAAGCGAGCGCCACACCTCACCGCTGCCCGTGCGCCAGTTGCGCGCCGCCAAGCGCCAGAAGCCCACGTAGCCGAGCGCGTCCGCGAGCTCGCTCAAACGCACGTCGTCCCAGTGATAGCCCTCTCGGGACAGTGCCAGCACGGCATTGGGGCCGCACTCGACGCCGCCTTTCACCATGCGTGTGAAGTGCACGCCGAGGAACGGGAAGCTCGGATCGGGCACCGGGTAGATCAGGTTCCGCACCAGCCCGTGGGCCTGGGGAACCAGCTCGTAGTACTCGCCTCGGAATGGAACGATGCGCGCGGGTCGCGCCTCTCCGGTCGCCTGCAAGATGCGATCACTGTGCAGGCCTGCGCAGTTGATCGCCAGCCGCGCCTCGACCTCCCCGCGCGTCGTCTCCAGCACGACCGAAGCCGCGCGCGAGTGCAGCGCCGTGACGCGCGCGTCCGTGAGCACCTCACCGCCGCGCAGCCGCACGAGCGCCGCCAACCGCCGACACATGCCGATGTAGTCGACGATCCCCGTCTCGGGGACGTGCAACGCCTCGACGCCCGCCGCATGGGGCTCGAGTTGGAGCAAGCGCGCGCGATCGATGCGCTCGCACTGCACGCCATTCGCGCGCGCGCGCTCGGTGATCTTGTCGAGCTGCGGGAGCTCGCGCGTATCGGTGGCCACGACCACCTTGCCGCAGGCTTCGAAGGCCACCTGGTGCTCGCGGCAGAAGCTCTCGAGCAGCGCCTTCCCGCGGCGACAGGTCTGCGCTTTGAGCGAGCCGGGCTTGTAGTAGATCCCCGAATGCACGACGCCCGAGTTGCGGCCGGTCTGGTGGCGCGCAACGTCGCTCTCCTTGTCGAGCACGATCACGCGCACGCGCGGGCGGCTCTCGACGAGCTTCCACGCCGTCGCGAGCCCGACGATCCCGGCTCCGATGATCGCTGCATCCGCGGTTCGCATGCAGCAGGCAACATATCGAGCGAGCGCCGCGCGACGAACTCACACGACTCGCGATTTCGCCAGCGTCGGCGGGTGCCGCCGGGCCATGCTTCGATGTCGGAGCGCGGGCGCCGCGCGTTCAATACTCAGGGGCCAGGATCTGCGCCGGGTCGCCAGTCCAGGTCTGCACCCAGTCCGAGAGTTCGACCAGCACCGTCGCATCGAACTGGCGGTCGCGGTCGTGATCGGTGAACACCAGCGCGGGTCCGTTGCCACTGAGCGTCTGCAGGTAGTACACGTAGCCGTGGGTGGCGTGCCGCAGTGCAATCCACTCGTGCAAGTCCTTGCGGTTGAGCTCGGGTTGCACGGTCGCGCTCCCGCTCGGCACCGGCGTGGCACGCACGGTCCACGTGCTCACGGGGTCCGCCGTCCCGTCGAAGAACTGCCCGAGCCCCATCTGCACGAGTTGCTTGGAGTCGAAGAAGCGCACGAGCATCGCAGGCTCCGCCCCGCCCGTGCCGAGCATGCGCGTCATGCCGCACACCGTGTCGCGCCCACTCACTGCAGCGTCGTAGAGCGGCGTGAGCTCACTCACGCTCGCATCCGAGATCGCATAGTTCATCCCCGACGTGTTCTCGTCCGCCACCTCGAGCACGCTCGGCAATGTCAGCCGCCACAGCTCCACGACGGTCGCACCATTGCTGCGCTTCCCGGCGACGACGATGCGCTCTGCATCGAACGTGGCCAGACTCGTGGGCCAATAGGCGGTCGGTAGGAACGCATGGCGCGAGACTTCGACCGCGCCATTTCGCTTGTAGGTGCTGTCGATCGTGATGTGGCGCTTCACCATGTCGACGCCGAGCCTCGAGACCAATCCAGGCGCCGGTCGCCGCGTGAGGAACACCGGCTCGGACGGCATCACCTCGGGTGACGGCCGTCCGGTACCTTGGGTTGGAGCGCTGGAAAGGCCCATGACCGCGGCAGCGAGCACCAGCGCAGCCGAACCGACAGTGGCGAAGCACTTCATGAGGATTCTCCTGGGATGATCCGTTGTCGGCCGGATCGGGGCTTCTCGCTCACAGAGGTCGGTGAGGGGCTCGCGGTCTCGACTTCCGGTGCCCACCGAGCGACGGCGCATCACACGCCGAGAGCTCGCATCTCGACTTCTCCGCGAGCGTTCACTTCCGCGAGACTTCACGAGACCGTCCTTCACTTCTTGGGTCTGGCTGCTCGCCGAAGCGCGTGGCGCAAGCGTGCCGCTGGGACGCGCGACTCACAGGCGAGCTCGAGAAAATTGCGAGCGGTGCCCGGGACGAGCACCGCTGCGCACGAGGGTCAGTGTCCGGACCAACGCACAGAGTTTCACCGACTCCCAGCGAAATCCCCGAGCGCGGGCCCACCTGTGGGAATGCGCCGCGGGGACTCCGAGTCCGCCGCGCGCTCGCGGGCGTCGGTCGGCCGTGCATCGACGCGAATCGCCTCCGGGCGATGCACCCCTTCACTTCACTTGGCGGATCTGCACTCCCTTGCGGTCGCGGTTCAGCTCGTCGGACCAGTTCTTCCCGCGCTCGTTCTGCGCGGCCTCGTTGAAGCGCAGCACGTTGTCGAAATACTCCTGGTCCAGTTGCTCGACTTGTTGCTTGGGTTTCGAGGCCACGACGGCGAGAGCGCGCGCTCCGCGATAGAACGCGTACTGTCGGTCGCCGCTGCGCGCGATCACGGTCGCGGAGCCAGAGATGCCGCTGGCGACGAACAACCCGCGCGGGTCGGTGCGGCCCGAAACGAAGTCGCTGTTGAGCGTGCCGATCACGCGCACGTCCGCGTTGCGCACGTACTTGTTCGTTCCTTGCTCGATGACTTGCACGCGCAGCTCTCCGTGTTCCGCGTCCTCCTTGACGTCCAATTCGAGCGGCGAAACGAGCACCAAACCCGAGGCGTGCAGCTCGCCGCCCCGCCCGATGACGAGATATGCGCCGGGCTCGAGCACGCCGAGCTCCACGCTCGTGGTCGTCGGTCGCATGCCCTCCTTGGCCGACAGCGTCACATCGCGCCGCACGGTCGCCGCGATGCCCGAGAGGTTGACCGCGGTCACGTTGGACAGGTTCTTCTCGCGCAGGTACAGCGTCATCAGATCCACGGGATAGACCAAGAGCTCGGCCTGCGCGACATTGCGGTGTGAGAGCTCGAGCTTGACGGGCTGCCCGGGCCGGACCTCGGTGACTTCCTTCAAAGCGATGCGCTTCTCGCGCAGGCTCGCCAGCGCCTCGCGCGCGTCCACGAACTGCTCGGCGACACTCTCGTAGCGCTCGGAGGCGCGCGCGAAGTCCTGCCGCGCGTGGTGGATCTGCGCCAGGATGTAGAGCGCGAGCTCGCGGTTGACCGACGGCGACTTCTTGCCGTCCTCGTCGACGTACTCGGCCTTCGCGATCACCTCCAGGAGGTCCAGGGCCTTGTCGTCGTGCCCCAGGTACCACTCCGCGACGGCGCGCGAGTACGAGAACGCGTCGGCGTAGCGCGGCTCCTTGAACACCTCGGCGAACTCGGATCCCAGCCTGGACGCGGCGGCGTAATCGTCGAGCGACAGATGGGCCGTCACCAAGTTCAGCGCGGCCTCCGGCGCGCGGGGATCGCGCGGATGCAGCGCCACGAAGCGCTGCAGCTCGAAGATGGACTCGAGGATCAACTGGATGCGCGTGCGCTTCTTCGCTGTCAGGCTCGGCTCGGCGTGCGCGCGGGGCGCGAGCGCCAGGAGCTTGTCGGCGAGGCTCAGCGACGCGTCGAGAACCCCCGACGCATCGGGATACTCGGCGCACAGCCGCGCCAGGGTGCGCAGCGCCCCGTCGTGCTCGCGCTGCTCCTCGAGCGTGCCGACGACGCGCAGCTCCTTGCCGAAGGTCTCCTCGATCGTCGCGCGGAAGATCGACAGCGCGCGCTCGTGCTCCTCGAGCTCGCGGTACGCCGCCCCCACCGCCAGCACCGACTCGAAGGGCACGTACACGTCCGGGTTCTTCTCCTTCAGGATCTCGAAGAAGCGCACGATGTCGCGTGACGAGCGGCGCTCGATGGCGTCGATCAGCAGCACCTCCGAGGAGCGGCTCAGGTTCGTGTCGCGCAAGCGCGCCTCGTACGCATCCACGAGCTCGCGCAGCAACGCGCTCGCGCCGGCGCGGTCGCCGGCCTCGAACTTGGCGATTCCCCTGTGGTACAGCTCGTCGGGCGTCGCTCGGTAGACGTCGTGCGTCTCCTCACCGCGCGCCAGCACCGCGAGCGCCATGGGCGCCAGAGTCCACTCGCGTCGCGGCGAGAATGCTCCGCGGATGCTCGCCGGCAGGACGTGGTACTTGCCCGGCGCGGCGCCGAGCAGGACATACTCGAGCCGGCAGAAGCCCACGCGCGAGGCGAGGTACACGATGATCTCGCCCGCCGTGACCTCGACGCGCTCCGCCTGCGGACACGCCACGCTGCCGTCGATCACGCGCGCTCCCGCTGGGAGCGGCACGCGCAAGAGCGCGAAATCGCCTTCGTTTCCCGTGATCTTCGTCAGATCGTACAGCTCGAGCTGCGCGCGCGTCGTCGCGCCGAACTCGAGCTCGGTGACGGTGTTGACCCAGGCTCCGGTCTGGTCCTGAAGCACGCTGAATCCAGCCTGGACCGCGCGACCCTGCTCGCGCTGGGTCTCGGCCGCGTAGCTCTGGGTAGCGCGCACGTCGCTCTTCGACTCGAACTGTTGCGAGAAGCCGCGCAGCACCGCGCTGAAGTGCGGCTCGCCACGTCCTTCGACGCGCAACGCGACGCTGACGCGATCGCGCCCGGCGAGGTCGAACGCCACGGTGCTGCCTGGGCGTGCCGCGTCGAGCTCCAGCGTGCGCGTCGTTCCGCCGACATCCACGGTGACTCGCAGATTCGGCGCCGCAACGCCGAGCGAGGCCGCGCGCCTGGCGAGAGCGGCGACGGCCATGCCGCGCGCTCGCGCATCGAACCACGGACGTTGCGCCAACAGGAACTCGAGGGCTGGCGCGATGCGCCCCGACGCGGGTTTCGCGCGCTGCAAGGCCAGCGCGGCAAACGCGGTCATCTCGAGCTCGGAACGGCTCCAGATCGCATTGCCGTCGAGCGCGAAGCGACACGTTGGGCGCGGCGTGGGTGCGACGAAGTCGCTGGCGCGCTTCTCGAGCTCGTCGGCGACCTCGGTGGCCATCGCGGCTCGGTCCGAGCGCGCGAGCGCCAACGCGGTGAACGCCAGCGCGGCCGGCGACAATGTCGCGCGCTGCCGGTGCAGTCGATTGAGTGCGCCGAAATCGGCGATCTCGTGCGCCGCCATGGCCCACGAGAGCAGCGCCTTGGACTCGTCCGCTTGTTGCGAAGCCTCGCGGAACAAGCGCACCAACGCTTCCTTGCCGGAGCTGACCGCCGTGTACGGCACCTCGAGCCCACGGGTCGCGGCGGACGCGAGCGCGACCAAGGCCAAGGCCGAGCTCTCGGCGTGCGCCACGCCGCTGGCGCCGCTCCAACCCCAGGTCCCCGAGGAGTGCTGGGCACTCGCCAGCCGCGCCACCAGCGCCTGGGCACGCGCGCGCACGACCGCCGAGCTTCCGGCGGCTCCGCGCCCGTTGGACTCGAAGGCCTCGAGCAATTCGCACGCGCCCAAGAGCTCGGCCGCGGTGCCGGAGTTGGACTCGATCGAGCGCACCAAGAGCGGCGTGTGGCCCAAGGCCGCGTCCACCAACAGAGCGTCGATGCTCGGTCCGAGGTCGAGCTCGAGTCGCTGATCGCGGCACTTGCGCGCCGGATCCAACGCGAGCTCGAAACGCACTTCGCGGTCGAGCACGCCGCTCGCCGCGTCCAGCACCTCGAAGCCCCACGGTCGCACCCTCGAGGAAACGTGCGTGCTGGAGCTCGGTCGATACGGGCGGGCGCTGATTTTCTCGGCATCGCTGCCGGAGCGCGCGGTGCCGGTGAGCTCCGCCTCCGCGGTGAGCTCGAGCACCAGCTCGCCGGCGCGCGCGAGCGGCGCCAGCCCTGGGAACACGACCTCGGTCTGCGCTGCCTCACCGAGCGCGACCTCGAGCGGGTAGGTCTGCTGCTCGTCGCCCAGCCGCGTCCTCAGCGTCAACTTGGCCTTGCCGGTCATTCCGGTCTGGTTGTGAACGCGCGCGACGAAGCGCGGCGCGTCGCCCTCCACGAGCTCGGTCGGCGCTCGCAGCTCGACCTCGAACTCGGAGCGCGTCACGAGCGTGGCGCGCGCATCGCCGAACAGCTCCGCAGCGTCGCAACCTCGCGCCGTCACTCGCCAACGTGCGCTCTCGCGGGGCATGCTGAACTCCAGCGTGGCCTCACCCTTGGCGTCGGTGGTCACACTCGGCGTCCAGAAGGCCAAGCCACGGTCGCGCAGGTCCTCCAGCGGCGTGTCGGACTCGGCACCCGCGCCTCCACGGGCCTTGGCCGAGCGTCTCCCGCCGAACCTTCCGGCGGCGCCACCTCCGACTCCGACCGCATTGCCTTCGGGCTCGCCGGGCCGCTCGCCCTCGAGGCCGCGCCCGAGGAAGAACTCGTCGGACCCAGTGCTCACGGCACCGGGCGTGACCGGCGCACCAGCCTTCGAAACGTCGTCCAGCTCCGACAGCGCAGCGCCACGTTCGGCGCGTTCGAGCTCGGCGCGGCGCGCGCGCTCGGCCTCGCGCAGCACCGCGCTGGCGATCGACTGCGTGCGCCCCGCGTAGGCGAACAGCGCGCTGCTCGAGGTCGTGAACAGGGCCGGGCGCCGCGGCGCGAGAGACAGCTCGCTCAGCGCGCGTGTCAGGTCCGGATACAGGTCGAAGATGCCGTCGTCGACGACCGCCAGCGAGAGCTCGGCCTCCACCGGGCGGCCGAGCGAGTCGCGAACGCGCACTCGAACGCGAGCCGTGTCCCCCGGAGCGAGTGGCGTGCGCTCCGGCGTGAGCTCGATCGCGAGGCTCCGCGCGACGTCGAAGCCGGTCGTGTCGGTCCACAGTTGGCCGCGGCGCATGAACGCGGCGGACACGAAGAAGTTCGGGAAGTGCGCGTGGTCGATCCGGGCCTCGATGCGATTGACGCCGCTCGCCAGCTGCACCACGCGGTGCTCCAGCAGCGTGTCGGCCTCGAACGTGACCAGCGCCAGTCCGGGAGCGCCGCGGTGCACGAGCTCGAGCTGCGCCACCTGCCCGACGTCGAGTTGGTGCGTCGCCACGACGAATCGCAGTCGCTGCGGGTCGTCGTCGCCGGAGACGAACAGCGCCAGCTCGGCCTCGATCGGGTTGTCGAAGCGATCCACGGCGCGCGCGCGCAGCATGTAGGTCCCGCCACGCGCCAGCTGCAGCGTGGTGTGCGCGATGCCTTGGGCATCGGTGGCGAGCTGACGTTCGTCCTGCTTCTCCTCGGTCCACGTGCCGCCGGTCGCGCGACGCAAGAGCACTTCGAGCTTCATGGCCTTCGCGATCGGCGCCCCGCCGAACACCCGCGTGCGGAGCTCGACGTCGAAGCTCGAGCCCGCGAGCACCGTCGGCTCGGCGACCGACAGGCTGGCGCCGAACTCGCTCGACGCCACCAGCACCGTCGTCCGCGCACTGGCGTTTTCCTGCGGCAAGAGCGCGCGGATCTGCACCTCGCGCTCGCCGAAAATGTCGCGCGAGGGCAATGCGAAGCGCGCCTCGCCGCGCGCGTCGGTGGTCAGCTCGTAGAGCCGGCCGAACTCGATGCGCACGGGGGTTCCGGCGAGCGGCTCGCCCCAGGCGTAGCTGGCGCGCGCGACCAGCTCGATCGTCTCGCCGCGGTAGTAGACCTCGCGCCCGGACTCGAGCTCCAAGCGTACTCGCGGCGCTTGGTAGAGCTTCACTTCGAACTGGCCGGTCACCTGGGTGCCGCGCGGTGTCGTCACGGTCGCCACGTACGTGCCCAGCGGCGCGTCCGCATCGAGCGCCCACTCGCCGTGCACGCTGCCGAACTTCGACGCGACGACATCCTGTGCGTGCACGAGCCGTCCTTGCTCGTCGCGCACCGCCAGCGCGAGCTTGGCACCGGCTTCGACCGCGAGCCGGCCCTCGAGCACCTCGCGCACCAGCGCTCGCCAACGCACGCTCTCGCCGGGGCGGTACACCGAACGGTCGGTGAAGAGCGAGCCGCGCGCGGCCAGGGTGTCGGTGAAGCGCGCGGCAACCGCCGAACCCAGCGTCGACGCAGCGTGGCCTTGGCGCAACCCGAGCGTGTTCACCGGGACATTCGCATCGAGCGCCGCGAGCGACACGAGCGCCGTCCCGTCGTCGCCAGTGGTGCCTTCCACGATCGCCGGCGTGCCATCCGGCGCGCGTCCGGCGAAGAGCACGCGCACACCGCGAGCCGCGGCGCCAGTGCGCGCATCCTGCGCGAAGGCCAGGCCCTGGAGCGCCGAGCGCCGCGTCGTCAAATCGATGTCACTCGACACGACCAAGGTCGTGGCGCGCAGCTCGCCGGCCGTCACCGCCACGGCCCACACACCCGCTCCGGTCACGGGCAACTCGACGTCGCGCTGCAACGGCTTGTAGGGCGCAAAACCCTCGAAGGCGGCCTCGAATTTCTGGTCGGACGCGATCAGGTCGAGGTCCAAGTCGTCGACGCCCGCGTGGCCCAGGTTCTTGCGGAAGTAGGCCTCGAGATCGAGCGCGTACACCTCGACCACGAGCTTCTCGAGGTTGCGCGCCCAGAGCTTGACGCGCGCCTTCTCGTCGGTGCGCCAGGCGCGCTCGGTGGAGAGCACCAGCGAGGGCTGGGTCAGCTCGACGAGGCGTTGCGAGGCTTCGCCGGCCGCCGAGCCGAACGTGCACTCCCGGTAGGCGAGCACCGCGGCCTCGAGGTTGCCGAGCTCGAGCTCCTCGAGCTTGCCGATCTCGAGCAGCGCGCGCGAAGCCAGCTCGCTCTTGGCGTACTTCGCCTGCACGCGGCGCCACTGCTCGATCGCGCTGCGGAACAACGCTTCCAAGTCGGCGGCCGCGGCCTCACGGCCGTCCTTGCGCGCGCTCTCGCGCAGCGCCGTGGCCTGCGTCACGCACAGCGCGGCGAGGTCGAACTGCACCTGCGGTGAGCGCGGGTCGAGCGGCCGGCGCGCCAGGAACTCGCTCCACGCACGCCGCGCATCGTCGAACTTCTGGTCGCGCAGCGCGCTGGCGCCGATGGCGAACTCGGCGTCCACGATGCCCTGCTGCGCGCTCGTCCAATCCGGACCGGTGGGGAATCGTGCGACGTAGTCGGAGAGCGCCGCGATGCCGTCCGCGAAGCGCTCGAGCCCGAGGAGCAGCACCGCACGGCGGTACAGCGCATCCCGGCGGAACGCCGCGGAACGCTCGAGCGCCTCGGCGCTGGCCTGCGGCCCATCGTTCCACTCGATCACGCGCGCGAAGGCCGCCAGGGCTTCTTCCGAGCGCGCACTGCGCTCGAGGCGCTCGGCGATCGCGAAATGCACTTGGGCTCCGCGCTCGTGCGCCGGGAAGCGCGCGAGGATTCGGCGCAGGGCCGCGATCGCCAGCAGATTGGCGGTCGCATCCCCCGTCTCGTAGGTCTCCGCGAGCGCGAAATGAGCCTCGGTTTCCAGGGTGTCGAGCCCTAGCAGCGCGGGCCCGTCTCGTTCAGCGCGCCACGCCTCCCAGGGGCTCGCTCCAGCGCGAGCGTCGTCGAGCGCGGCGATCAGGTCCTCCAGCGCGATGCGCGCGCCCGCGAGGTTCTTGCTGTTCAGGCGCGCCTGGGCCGAGCCCAGCAGCACCTCGAACACATGGGTGCCCGCGCTGCGCGCGCCTTTGACCGTGGGATCGAACGTCGCACGATAGCGCTCGCAGAGCTGCACCACGTCGTCCCAGCGTTCCTGCGCTCGAGCGCACACGACTTGGCGATATTGAGCGCGCTCGCGGGTCGCCGCGGGCACGTCGAGCTCGAGCACCTTGCCGTACAACACGATCGCGCGCGCGTAGTCGAGCTTGTTCGGACCCGCGGCGTCGCGGGCCTGCGGGGTCGACAGCGCGTCGGCGAACTCGAAGTAGATCGCCGCGAGCTCGACCTGGCGTCGCTCCGAGAGCAAGCGCGTCGCCTCCGCCTCGTAGATCGACTCGGCCTCGCGCACGCGACCCATCTCGCGCAACACGTCGGCCCGAGCGAAGCGCGCCTTGGAACGGAACGAGCTCGCCGGCTCGCGCGCTTCGAGCGCCTGGAACGCCTCGAGCGCGGCTTCGAGGCGCCGCGCCTGTGCCAGCGTGGAGCCGCGCAAGTAGGCCCACCACTCGGATTGCTCGGGCTTGTCGGCCGCGGCCGCGTCGATCCCCGCGAGCGCGCGATCGAACTCACCCTTGAGCAACGCGGCGCGCACCGCGTCCGGCACGCCGAAGCCCTTGCTCGCGTTGGAAACGCTGGCCGCCGTCGCATCTTGCGGCGGGTTCGCCGGAGCCGAGCAGGACAACAGGCCGAGGGACAGGACGAGCGCCGTGCGACGCGCCCATCCGCGAACACCGCGTTGGAAATCGATCATGGAAGCCTCTGGCGACGAAACGCCGGGGCACACCCTAGCTACCGCGCTCCTTCGAGGCACCTGCGCGTCGCCGCTCGCGCTCCAACGCTCGCCCTGCGCCGCGGTTCAGGCTCGCGCGCGCAGCGCGGCCGCGAGCCAAGCGCGCCCAGAGAGCGTCGAGAAGTCACGCTCTCGACGTCCGGCGCTCCGCGAGGCGACGGCGCACCCGAGATTCGAGAGCTCGCAACTTCAGTTCTTCACGAGCCCTCAGCGCGGTGCGTCGACGAAGCGCTGGCGTTGCTCGCCGAGGCCTTCGATGCCAAGCCGCACGACCTGGCCCGCGCGCAGGTAGATCGGCTCGGGCTTCTGCCCCAGCCCGACGCCCGGCGGCGTGCCGGTGGAGATCACGTCACCGGGGTGCAAGCTGAAGAACTGGCTCAGATAGCTGACCAGGTAGGCGCAGCCGAACACCATCGTCTTGGTGTTGCCGTTCTGGAAGCGGCGGCCGTCGACCTCCAGCCACAGCTGCAAGTCCTGCGGATCGCGCACTTCGTCGGGAGTGACCAGGAAAGGCCCGATCGGGCCGAACGTGTCACAGCCCTTGCCCTTGTCCCATTGTCCGCCGCGCTCGAGTTGGAACTCGCGTTCGGAGAGGTCGTTGATCACGCAGTAGCCCGCGAGGTGCTCGAGCGCGCGCTCGGGCGTGACGTGCTTCGCCGTGCGGCCGATGACCAGGCCGAGCTCGACCTCCCAATCGGTCTTGCGCGAGCCGCGCGGGATCTCGACGTCGTCGTTGGGCCCGATGATGGCGCTGGTGGCCTTCATGAACACCACCGGCTCGCTCGGCACCTGGGCTCCGGTCTCCGCGGCGTGATCGGCGTAGTTGAGCCCGATGCAGATGAACTTGCCCGTGCCCGCGACGCACGGACCGAAGCGCTCCGCGGAATCGACCAGGGGTAGCGCGTCCAAGTCCAGCGCGCGGAGCCGCGCGAGCCGCTCAGGCGCGAGTTCCGCGCCGCGCCAATCCTCGATTACGCTCGCCAGCGAACGACGCCGTCCCTGCGCGTCCAAGATGCCGGGCTTCTCGCGCCCCGGTGCGCCGAAACGAAACAGCTTCATGGTTGGCTCAGATGCTCCAGCCACCGTCGATCACGTGGATCGCGCCGGTGGTGTACGAAGACTCATCGCTGGCGAGGTACAGGACGAGCGCGGCGATCTCGTCGACGCTGCCGATGCGGCCGATCGGTTGGCGCGCGATGAACGCCGCGCGCGCGCGCTCGACATCACCCTGGGCCGCGATGCGCCGATCGAGAGAGGGCGTCTGCACCGTTCCGGGACACACCGCGTTGCAGCGGATGCCCCGCGACACGAAATCCGCGGCGACGGCCTTGGTCAATCCGATCACCGCCGCCTTGGACGTGCCGTAGACGCAGCGATTGGGGGCGCCTTTCACGCTGCTCGCGACGGACGACATGTTGACGATCGCGCCGCTTCCGCGGGCGAGCATGCCGGGCAGCACCGCGCGGATCGTGCGGTACATCGAGGTCACGTTGAGGTCCATCGAGAACGCCCACTCCTCGGGGGAGCATTCCAGGATCGTGCCGTGGTGCACGAATCCCGCGCAATTGAACAGCACGTCGAACGGGCCGCGCTGGCTCACGCAGGCCTGGATCGCGGACTCGTCGCGCACGTCGACGCGCGCCGTCGTCAGGCGCGGCTCCGTGCGTGCCAGCTCGTCCAGCGCGCCTTGGTCGACATCCGTGGCGTGCACTCGAGCTCCCTCGCGCGCGAACGCCAACGCCGTCGCGCGACCGATGCCTTGCCCCGCCGCGGTGATCAACGCGACCTTGCCGGAGAGTCGTCCCATGCTTCCTCCGCTAGCGACGCACGAGCGGCGCCGCGCGACGCGCGCTCCACACGGGACCGTTCGGGAAGGCGAAAGTCTCGAGCGAGGCGCGCTTCATGGTGATGCCGTAGCCCGGAGCGAGCGGCGCGGTGTAGCGACCTCCGCGCACCACCGAGGGATTCTCGAAATGCTCGTGCAAGTGACTGACGTACTCCGCGACACGGTCGTCCAGCGAGCCCGAGATGCAGATGTAGTCGACCAGGATCAGATGGTTGACGTACTCGCACAGACCGACGCCGCCGGCGTGCGGACACACCGGAACGCCGAAGCGCTTGGCGAGCAGCATGACCGCGAGCACCTCGTTCACGCCGCCCAAGCGACACGAGTCGATCTGGCAGAAACGGATCGCGTCGGCCTGCAGCAATTGCTTGAACACCACGCGGTTCTGGCACTGCTCGCCGGTGGCGACGCCGATGGGCTCGATGGCGCGCGCGATCGCGGCGTGGCCCAGCACGTCGTCGGGCGAGGTCGGTTCCTCGATCCACCACGGATCGAAGCGCGCCAGCTCGCGCATGTTGGCGATCGCCTCCCCGACGTCCCAACGCTGATTGGCGTCGAACATCATGCGCCGCTGCGGTCCGATTTCCTGGCGCACGATCGCCGCGCGACGCAGGTCGTCCTGCAGGTCCGCGCCGACCTTGATCTTGAAGTGCGTCCAGCCCTCGGCGATGCCCTCACGGCACAGGCGCCGGATCTTCTCGTCGGAGTAGCCCAGCCAGCCGGCGGAGGTCGTGTAGGCGGGATATCCGCGATCGAGCATCTCTCGTTCGCGCGCCGCCTTGAACGGCACGTTGGCGCGCAAGATCTCGAGCGCTTGGTCCTTGGTCAACGCGTCCGTCAGGTAGCGGAAGTCGATCGTCGCGAGCAACTCCTCCGGGGACATGTCGACGAGCAGCTTCCACAGCGGCTTGTGCTTGGACTTGGCGTACAGGTCCCACGTGGCGTTGACGATCGCCGCGGTCGTCAGGTGGATCACGCCCTTCTCCGGGCCCAGCCACCGCATCTGCGATTCGCTGGCGAGCGAGCGCCAGAATCCCGCGAAGTCGCGCACGATGCTCTCGAGCGTGCGGCCCACGACCAGCGGCGCGAGGGCCTTGGCCGCCGCCACGCACAGCTCGTTGCCGCGCCCGATGGTGAACGTCAACCCGTGCCCTTCGAGCCCGTCGACGTTCGTGCGCAGGATCACATACGCCGCCGAGTAGTCCGGGTCGGGGTGCATCGCGTCCGACCCGTCGCTGTGGTCGGACGTCGGAAAGCGGATGTCCAGGGCCTCGAGCCCCGTGATGCGCAGTGTGCTCATGAGCTCATCGATCCGGAAAGTCCGTAGAACGTCTGCGCGTTTCCCCCGAATACTGCGGCGCGCTCGTCGGAGCGCAAGCTCCCCAGCAGCTCTTCGGATGCGCGCCGCCAAGCGTCGTAGCCGCCGGCCAGCTCGACCACGGGCCAATCGCTGCCCCACATCAGGCGTTGCGCACCGAAGTGCTCGAGCAGCACCGCGACGTACGGCGCGAGCGTCGCAACCGTCCAATTCGCTGAGGCCTCGGTCACCAGTCCCGACATCTTGCAATGCACGTTTGGATGACGCGCGAGTCGTCGCATGTCCTCCACCCAACGCGCGAATCCCAGCGAATGCAGGCCACTCGCGACGTCCGGCTTCCCGGCGTGGTCGACGACGACTTTCAACGCTGGATGACGCGCGACGAGCTCGTGCACATGCGCCAAATGGCGCGGCTTGACCAGAGCGTCGAACGCGAGGTCGAGCTCGGCGATGCGCTCGAACACGCGCGCCAGCTCGGGCCGCAACATCCACGTGTCGTCGGCGATGTCTTGGATCATCGGGCGCACCCCTACGATCTTGGGGTGCAAAGCGAGAGCCGCTAGTTGGTCACTCGCATCCAAAGCATCGAAATCGATCCACGCCACAACGCCCGCGACGAACTCGTTCGCGTCGGCGAGCGCCAGCAAAAACTGCGACTCCGCCAGCGAGTCGGCGGCCTGCACCAGCACCGTAGAAGCTATGCCGTGCGCGCGGAGTTTCGGCGCGAGATCGCGCGGCCCGAAGTCGCGATACAGCGGACCGAGCTCGGACGTGAGCCAGCGATAGTCTCCGCGCGCGAGCTTCCAAAAGTGCTGGTGAGCGTCGATGCACCGCGTCACGGGTGTTCCTCGCGCGGGACGGGCGTTCCACCGCTCGCGCTGGACCGATACAGCGCTTCCACCAGTGCCATCGTGCGCCACGCGTCGTCGGTGGAGCCCACGAGCTCGCGCTCGTCGCCGCAGACGTGGCGCTGCAACTGGTTCATGCGCGCGAGGAAGGCATCGGGAAACCAATGCCCCTGGAGCGCCACGCGGCTCCACTCGTGACCGTCGAGCGCGATTTCGAGCTCGTCGGGGCGCCCGCGCGGGTAGTCGAGGTTGACGCCCATCACGACCAACGCCGCGCCGCGCGTGCCTTCGACGCGCAACTGCGAGCTCTGGTGCTTGACGCCGTGCTTGTGGTGGTGATTGACGCTCAGCGCGCAGCGCACGTCGTCCGCGTAGTCGAGAATCGCTGTCGTGCGCGAGCTCGCCAGACGAGCGGCGTCGGGGTGCTTCACCGTGCGGCCGTACACGGCGCGCGGCTCGCCGAGCAGGGCGCGGATGGTGTCGAGATAGTGGATCGAGTGCAGCGCGATCTCCATGCGCTCGAGCGACTCGAGGAATGGCCACAGCTCCCAGGGCATGCGGCAGTTGACGTGGACCTCGAGCTCGACCACGCGGCCCAGCAGGCCCTGCGCGAGCGCGTCCGCCAGGGCCAGCATCGAGGGAGCGAAACGCAACTGCAAGTTGACCGCAGCACGCAGCGCGCGCGAACGACACGCATCGCGAATGCGCGTCGCGTCGGCGAGGTCGACGCCCATGGGCTTCTGCAACAGCGCGGCCGAGCCCTCGGGCAAGCGCGAAACGACCTCGAACAGCGCTTGGGGTGGAACCGCGACGTCGAACACGGCGCGCGGATCGGCGCACGCCTGGTCGAAGTGCTCGAACACGCGCGCGATGCCCCAACGCTCGGCCGTGGCGCGCGCGCGCGCGCGGTCGACGTCGAAGACTCCGGCCACGGGCAGCCCACCGGCACGGTACGCCGGCAGGTGCGCATCGTTGACGATGCCGCCCGCGCCGATCAGCACGATCCCGGCGGGCTTGCTCGGCGTCGGCCAACGCTGTCGCAAGGCCGCGAAGCGCTCGCCCACCCCCGCGTTCATCTGACGCGCGTGGTCGGCGGCGTCGGCGCGGACGCGATGCGGCCGCCGAGCGAGGCGGTCAGGCGCGCGGAAGCGCGGGCCAGGGCCTCACGCGTGTGCGCACGCGATCCCTGATCGGCCACGTCGAGGCGCTCGATGAACGGCACGGTCAGCGCCGCGATCGCCGAGCCGCGGTGATCGAACACCGGGAACGACAGGTCGTGCACGCCGCGGATGCGCGTGCTCTCCATCTCCTCGTGGCCGCGTCCGCGGATCGCCTCGAGCTCGCGCTGCAGGCGCGCGGTGTCGCCCAACTCGGCGTCGTGAGCGGCCTTGACCAGGATGCGCTGGCGATCCTCCGGTGTCTGGAAGGCCAGGAGCACGCGGCCCGAGGCCGTCGCGCCCAACGCGATCACCGACCCGACGCGCACCGCGAAACCGATGTGGCCGGGGCTGTCGACTTGGGCGACGACCACACCGTGGCCGCCCTCGATCAGCGCCAGGTGACACGACTGGTGCGCGGCAGTCGCGAACTCCTTCATCAGAGGCAGTGCGTTGCCCAGCAGGCGATCGATCGGAGCGTGGCGGTGCGCCAGCTCGAACAGCTTGAGCGTCAGGATGTAGCGATCGCTCGGGCGCTGGATCGAGAGGTACCCGCGCTCGACCAGGCAATTGAGCATGCGGAAGATCTCCCCGACCGTGCGCCCGAGCGCGCGCGCGATCTCCGACTGCGAGAGGCCTTCGGGGCGGTCCGCGAGGAGCTCGAGGATGTCGAGTCCCTTCTCGAGGGCCGGCGCGCGGTAGCGCGACTTCTCCTTGTCCGCGTTGCGATCACGAGTGCTGGTGGCCATGGGGATCTCCAAGGGCGCTTGTATCCCCCGCCCTCCGTTTTCGCAATTGAAAGCACCCCCTTTCCCCGCGGTAGAGAGGCAGGTTTCGCGCCTGCGCCGCGCGCGCGTGAGGAGTCCCACATGGCGCCCGATGGAGGCCTGCGCTACAAGGCGTAGGCCCCTCGCACGCTCCCTCGGCCCAGGTTCCTCCATGAGCTCGATCACGCTTCGCTGCGCCGCGCTTCTGCTCTCCGGCCTCGCCGCTTGCTCGGACGACGCGCCCTCGAGCGCTGGCGCTCCGGCCGGCGCGCCGCGCATCGCGGTGGTGCCCAAGGGAACCACGCACGTCTTCTGGAAGGCCGTCGAGGCCGGCGCGCGCAAGGGCGCGGAGCAGAGCGCGGTCGAGTTGCTCTGGAAAGGCCCACTGCAAGAGAACGATCGCGCGCAGCAGATCCAGGTCGTGCAGCAATTCCTCGCGGACGGTGTCGACGGGCTGGCGCTCGCACCGCTCGACCACGCCGCGCTGGTGCCGGTGGTCGCACTCGCCAAATCGAAGGGCATCCCGGTGGTGATCTTCGACAGCGATCTCGACGGTCGCGCCGGCGTGGACTTCGCCAGTTTCGTGGCCACCGACAACCGTCGCGGTGGAACGCTCGCCGGCGAGCACCTCGCCGGGCTGCTGGGCGCGAAGGGCAAGGTCGTCTTGCTGCGCTACAGCGTCGGGTCGGCGAGCACCGAAGCGCGCGAGGAGGGCTTCCTCGTCGCGGCCCGCGCCGCTGGATTGGAGGTCATCGTCGACAACCGCTACGCGGGTGCGACCGTTGGCGAAGCCAAGACCACCGCGCTCAACATGCTCGACGCGTTGCAAGCGGCGCAAGGCGTGTTCTGCTCGAATGAGCCGACCACCGCGGGCATGTTGCTGGCGCTCGAGCAAGCCGGCCTCGCTGGCCAGCTGCGCTTCGTCGGCTTCGACGCCTCGCCGCCCCTGGTCCGAGCGCTCGGCGAGGGCAAGATCGACGCGCTCGTCGTGCAAGATCCGCGGCGTATGGGCCGACTGGCGGTCGAGACTGTGGCCAAGGCCCTCGCACGGCAAGCGGTCGAACCCGTGATCGACACCGGCTGCGCGCTGGCCACGCGCGCCAACATGCAAGCGCCCGAGATCGCGGCGCTGCTCGAGTGAGCCGCGCGCCGCAGCGCCGTGGTTTCCGCGTTTGCAGCACAGGCTGGTGAACGGGTCGGGCTAGGCTGCGCGCCGATGTCCACGTCACCGGCTCCGCGGCTGCGCATGCGAGGAATCGAGAAGCGCTTCGGCGCGACGCTGGCGCTCGCGGGAGTCGAGCTCGAGTTGCGGCCCGGTGAGCTGCTGGCGCTGGTCGGCGAGAACGGCGCGGGGAAGTCGACCCTGATGAAGGTGCTGGCGGGAGCGCTGCAGGCGGACGCTGGCGAGATGCTGCTCGACGGAGCGCGCTACGCCCCGCGCTCGCCGATCGAAGCGCGCCGCGCGGGCGTGGCGATGATCTACCAAGAGCTGTCGCTCGCGCCGCACCTGACCGTCGCGGAAAACGTGCTGCTCGGCGCCGAGCCGCGGCGCGGTCCAGTCGTCGACTCCGCCGCGGCGGCTCGGCGCGCGCGGGCGGCCCTGGCGCGCGTGGGTCGCGCCGAGTTGCCGCTCACACGCCGCGTGAGCGAGCTCGGCATCGCCGACCGTCAGTTGGTCGAGATCGCGCGCGCCGTCGCGCTCGACGCGCGCGTGCTGGTGCTCGACGAGCCGACCTCGAGCCTGGCCAAGGACGACGTCGCGCGCCTGTTCGGGTTGCTGCGCTCGCTGCGCGAGCACGGCACGTCGATCGTCTACATCTCGCACGTGCTCGAGGAGCTCTTCGCCGTCGCCGAGCGCGCCACGGTGCTGCGCGACGGCCGCACGATCGAGACACTGGACCTCGCGCGTGCCACTCCCGGCCGACTGGTCGCCGCCATGGTGGGCCGCGACGTGTCCGAGCTCTATCCGCGCAGCGCCGCGGTCGCCGGAGAAGTGCTCGCGAGTGTGCGCCAACTCTCCGGTGCGCGCGCGCCGCGCGACGCGACGCTCGAAATCCGTCGCGGAGAAGTGCTGGGCATCGCCGGCCTGATCGGCGCCGGCCGCACCGAGTTCCTGCGTGCATTGTTCGGGCTCGACCGCGTCGCGGGCGGCGAGCTGCGCGTCATGGGCCTGGCGGGCCCGCGCACGCCGCGCGAGCGCTGGCGCAGCGGCGTCGGGTTCGCGAGCGAGGACCGCAAGCGCGAAGGCCTGGCCCTCGAACGGCCGATCGCCGAGAACCTGTGCCTGCCACGGCTCGAGCGCCTCGCCCGCGGCGCCTGGCTGACACCCGCGGCACTCGACTCCGGCGCGGCGCGCTGGATCGAGGAGCTGGGCGTCAAGTGCTCGGGTCCACGGCAGCCGGTCGGACGCCTCTCCGGCGGAAACCAACAGAAGGTCGCGCTCGCGCGGCTCCTGTTCGCGGACGTCGACTTGCTGTTGCTCGACGAACCGACGCGCGGCGTCGACGTCGGCGCCAAGGCCGAGATCTACCGCCTGATCGACGAGCTCGCGCGCGTCCGCGAGCCTCGCAAGGCCGTGGTCGTGGTGTCGAGCTACCTGCCCGAGTTGTTCGGCATCTGCGATTCCATCGCGGTGATGGAGCGCGGGGTGCTGCACGCGCCGCGCGCGGTGGACGAGATCGACGAGCACGACGTGCTGCTCCAAGCCGCGGGCGGTGTCGCGTGAACCTGCGCGCGTTGCTCCGCATGCTCGGACCGGCGCTCGGCCTGATCGCCACTTGGGTGCTGTTCGCCGCGCTCACCGGCAGCAGCTTCACCAGCTGGTCCAACCAACAGTTGATGCTGCTCCAGACCGCGGTGGTCGGCACCGCGGCCGTCGGCGCGACTTGGATCATCGTCGCCGGCGGAATCGACCTCTCGGTCGGCTCGACGATCGCGCTCGGAACGATGGTGATCGCGCTGCTGGTCCGCGAGTTCAACACGCCGTGGCTGGCGTGCGCCGCGGGCGTCGCCAGCGGTGCCGCCATCGGTGCGTTGATCGGCGCGCTCGTGATCGGAGAGCTCGTGCGCGTCGTGACGCTCGCGGCCGCGGTCGCGCTCGGAGGTTGGATGGCGCGTGCGCACGGCGTTGGCAGCGGCATCGGCGTCGCGCTGGCGTTGCTCGGGCTTGGGTTGGTGGTGCACTGGCGCTGGCCCGCGCGTGTTCCGCTCTCCCCCTTCATCGTCACGCTCGGACTGTGGGGTGCCCTGCGCGGTCTGGCCAAGGGGCTCGGCGGCAACCAGCCGGTGTACGCCGACGCGCCGCAGTCGATGCGCGCGATGGAGCGTCTGCGGGAGCTGATGTACGTCGGCGACACGGGCCCGTTCGCTTGGCTGCCGCCGGGCGTGTGGATCCTGGCCGCGCTGGCGTTGCTGGCGGGACTCGCGATGCGCTTCACGGTCTTCGGCCGGCACGTGTTCGCGATCGGGTCGAACGAGGAGACCGCGCGGCTGTGCGGACTGCGTGTCGAGCGCACCAAGCTCTGCGTGTACGCGCTGGGCGTGGCGTGCGCCGGGGTGGCAGCGGTGCTGCAGCTCTCCTACTTGTCGATGGGCGATCCCACCACAGCGCAGGGCTACGAGCTGAAAGTGATCGCGGCGGTCGTGATCGGAGGCGCGAGCCTGTCCGGCGGCCAGGGCTCGATCACCGGCACGCTGATCGGCGCGTTGATCATGACCGTGGTCGACAACGGCTGCACGCAACTCGGGCTCGACAACTGGGTCCAAGAGCTCGTGACGGGCGCGATCATCGTCGCAGCGGTGGTGCTCGACCGCATCCGCCAGCGCGCCGAGCCCGCCTAGCGCCGCGGCACGCGCGCGGACGGCTCGGCGTGATTCGACCGTGACGGCCGGCGGAGCAGGCGGCTGCGCGCGTTACGCTCTGCGCGCATGACCCTGCTCGAGGTGTGCGTCGACTCGATCGGCGCCTTGCAGCGCGCGCAAGCGCGCGGCGCGCGGCGCATCGAGCTGTGCTCGCGCTTGGACGTCGGCGGACTGAGCCCCAGCGCGGGGCTGCTCGAGCTGGCGCTGGCGCAGTCCACGCTCCCGCTGCACGTGATGGTGCGGCCGCGCGCGGGAGACTTCTGCATCACGACGGAAGAGCTCGCACGCATGCGCTCGGAGATCGGACAGCTCAAGGCGCGCAAGGTCGCCGGAGTCGTGTTCGGGCTGTTGCGGCCCGACCACACCGTCGATGCCGACGCGACGGCCGAGTTGGTACGCGCCGCGCGGCCGCTGCGCGTGACGTTCCATCGCGCATTCGACGAGACGCCCGACAAGCTCGCGGCGCTCGACGCGCTGATCGCGCTGGGCTGCGAGCGCGTCCTCACCAGCGGCGGCGCGCCCACGGCCCACGAAGGTCGCTTCGAGCTGCGCAAGCTGGTGGAGCGCGCTCGCGGTCGAATCGTGGTGCTCGCCGGCGGGGGCGTGCGCGAGCACAACTGGCGCGAGCTGGTGCGCGACAGCGGGGTCACCGAGATCCACAGCTCGACGCCCTTCGCGCCGTGACCGGTCGCGCGAGCGCGCATTCGTCGCCCTCCGAGCTCGCGCCGCGCCAGCGATCGAGCGCCGGCGAGCGACCAGCTCTCGCTACGATGACGCGCGGTCCCAGCTCCATCGCCGCGCCCATGAACCGACTCTCCGTGTCGCTCGCCTTGGCGAGTGTGTTCGCCGCCTGCCACACCGACACGCCGAGCAACGCGCCGAGCGCGAGCGCGCCGCCGAATGCGAGCGCACCCCAAGTGCAGGCCGCGCCGCGCCTCGAGCTGTTCGACGGACACTCGCTCGCGGGCTGGGATGGCGATCCGCGTTTCTGGCGCGTCGAGGACGGCTGCATCGTCGGCCAGAGCAGCTCGGCCGTTCCGTGCGACGCGACGACCTACTTGGTGCGACGCGGGGTGGAGCTCGAGGACTTCGAGCTCGCCTTCGAATTCCGCATCGAAGGCGGCAATTCCGGATTGCAGTTCCGCAGTGAGGCGCGCGCCAGCTGGGGCGTCGCGGGCTTCCAAGCGGACATCGAAGACGGCCCCAATTGGACCGGATGTCTGTACGAGCAAGACGGCGCCGGAGTGGTCGCGACGCGCGGTGAGAGCGTCGAGCTCGGCGTCGACGGCAAGCGCACGACGCGCTTCGCGGACGCGAGCGAATTGCTCGGCCACGTGCGCTCACGCGAGTGGAATCGCTACGTCGTCCGCGCCCGTGGCGCGCGCGTCGAGCTCGAGATCAACGGCCACGTCACGGCGCGCGTGCTCGACCTCCGGCCTGAGCGGCGCCTCTCGGGCTTGCTGGCGCTGCAATTGCACGCTGGGCCGCCGATGAAGGTCGCGTACCGCGGCTTCGAGCTGAAGCAGCTCGAGCGCGGCGTCCTCGAGCCGGTCGCGGAACGAACTGTTGCGCCCGCGCCGCCCAGCGCAGTGCGACCTAGCACCGAAGGCGCGAGCCCGCACTGGCTGTGGCCGACGGCCGAAGCCCACGACGGCGATCTGGCGCTGTTCGCGCGGCGCTTCGACGTGCGCGCGGCGGCCGGGCGCGCGCTCCTGCGCGGCTCGGCCGACAACCACATGCGCGTGTTCGTCAACGGCGAGCTGGCGTGCACCAGCGACGACTGGGCTGAGCCGGTCGAGGTCGACGTCGCGCGTCTGCTGCGCGAGGGCGAGAACGAGCTGGCGCTGATCGCGCGCAACGATGGCGGTCCGGCGGCGGTGTGGCTCGAGCTCGAGGTCGACGGCGAACACGGGCGTCTCGTACGCGTGGTCAGCGACACCAGCTGGAGCGCCCAGCGCGCCGCGCCCGACACGGACTTCGAGACCTGGAGCCCGCTCTCGCTCGAGCGCAGTCGCGCGGCCGCGCCGCATTCGTTCGGCGCGTTCGGCGTGGGACCGTGGGGTAGCCCCGCCAACACACCGGCAGTCGCCAGCCCAGCGCCGGAGAGCGCGCTCGCCGCGTCGGAGCTGCAACTCTTGCCGGGCTTCCGCGCGGAGCTCGTGTACTCGGTGCCCAAGGGCGAGCAAGGCTCGTGGGTCTCGCTGTGCGAGGACCCGCGCGGACGCCTGTACGTCAGCGACCAATACGGCGCGCTGTACCGCGTCACCGTCGGCACGCCGACGGCGCAGACGCGCGTCGAGCGGCTCGCGTTGGAGCTCGGCAGCGCCCACGGGCTGTGCTGGGCCTACGACTCGCTGTACGTGGTCGTCAGCGAGAGCGACGGCGCCCGCAACGGCTTGTACCGCGTGCGCGACAGCGACGGCGACGACGTGCTCGATCACAGCGAGCTGTTGCGCGCGTTCGACGGCGGCGGTGAGCACGGTCCGCACGCCGTCGTGCTCGGCCCCGATGGTCGACTGTGGATCGTCGGCGGCAACCACACGAAGCTGCCCGAGCCCATCGATCGCGCCTTCCGACCGCGCAACTGGGGTGAGGACATCCTGCTCGAGCGCATCGAGGACCCCAACGGCCACGCGGTCGGCATCCGCGCGCCGGGCGGCTGGGTGGTGCGCACCGACGAGAACGGCAAACGCTGGGATCTGTGGGCCTGCGGTTTCCGCAACGCGTACGACTTGGCCTTCGACGACGACGGCGAGCTGTTCACCTTCGACTCCGACATGGAGTGGGACATCGGCACGCCGTGGTACCAGCCCACGCGCATCTTCCACGTCGTCGCGGGCGCGGACTTCGGCTGGCGCGGAGGTCCCGGCAAGATGCCGCCCGACTACCCCGACACGCTGCCGAGCGTGTGCGACATCGGGCTCTCGTCGCCCACTGGCCTGGTGTTCGGGACCGAGGCCAAGTTCCCGGCCAAGTACCGGCGCGCGCTGTACGCGCTCGACTGGGCCTACGGCACGATCTACGCGGTGCACCTCACGCCGCGCGGCGCGAGCTTCACGGGCGTCGCCGAGAAGTTCGCCAGCGGCAAGCCGTTCCCGGTCACCGATGCGGTGGTCGCGCGCGACGGCGCGCTGTACGTGACCACCGGCGGACGGCGCGCGCAGTCTGGCCTGTACCGCATCACCTGGGCCGGCGAGCTCCCCGCGGGCGATCGGCTGGCAGCCGAACGGCTCGGCGCGGAGCAGGTGATCTTCTCGGGCGAGCGCGAGCGCCTGGCCAGCTTGATGCAGCGCAAGATCGGTCCAGGCCCCGACGATCTGCGCGTCGACCTGCTGCGCCGGGAAGTCGGTGATCCCGATCGCTTCGTGCGCCACGCGGCCCGCACGCGCATCGAGCAACTCGGTGCCGTCGAGTTCTGGTCGACGCGGAAGACCAAGAACGAGCGCGGCGACATCGAGCGCATCCTGAGCTGCATCCACGAGGGCGGCGAACGAGCGCGCGACTACGTCGTGGCCGAGCTCGGGAAGCTGCAGCTGTCCAGCTACGACAACGAGCTCCTGGTGCAGGTCGCGCGACTCCACGCGTTGGCGCTGATCCGCCTCGAGCCCGACACCGATGCGCTCGAGCGGTTTCGCGCGGCGTGGGAGCGTCTGTACCCCAGCGGCTCCGAGCGTGTCGACCGCGAGCTGTTGCAGCTGTTGGTCGCGCTCGGCTCGCCCAAGGTGATCGCGCCCGCGCTGCGCACGCTCTCCAGCGCGGAATCGCAGGAGGAGCGCATCTGGGCCGCGTACTGCCTGAGAGTCGCCAAGGTCGGCTGGGATCGCGAGTCGCGCGCGACCTTCTTCCGCGAGCTCGATCGCTTGCACGCCAGCGCGCGCGGCGGCTACAGCTTGACGAAGTACATCGAGAAGATCCGCGAGCAAGCCGTCGACGCGCTCAGCGCCGAGGAACGCGCAGCGCTCGCCGAGGTGCTCGCCCCGCCTCCGTCTCAGGCGCGTCCAGCCACCGCGCTGACGGCCAGCTTCGTGCACGCCTGGAGCAAGGACGAGCTCGCGCCGGCCTTTGCGTCCGAGCCCCGTGGACGAGATTTCGAGCGCGGAAGAGCGGCCTTTTCCAAGGCCCGCTGCGTCGAGTGCCACCGCATGGGTGGCGAGGGCGGCGCCACGGGGCCCGACCTGACCGGAGTGGGCTCGCGCTACTCGCGGCTCGACCTCTTGGAGTCGCTGGTCGAGCCCTCGAAGACCATCTCGGATCAGTACCAAGACACCGAGATCCTGACGCGCGGCGGAGACCTCGTCGTCGGTCGCATCGAGCACGAGGACGGCGCGGGACTGCGCTTGCGCCGCCTGCCGCCGCAGGAGGACCTGCTCGAGCTCGCGCCCTCGGACATCGAACGCCGTCGCCTGCATCCGATCTCGCGCATGCCGTCCGGCTTGCTCGACGTGCTGACGCTGGACGAGATCCTGGATCTCGCGGCCTACGTCCTGGCCGGAGGCTCGCCCGAGGCGCCCTACTTCACGGCGCGCTGAACGTTCGCGGTGAGCGCGCGACGAGACGTCGGAGTCGATCGACCGCACGGTCCTTCAACGCAGCGCGTCACCGACAGAGCGCACCACGATCGAGCTGCCGGGAACCACGCCCAGGTCGATCAGCGTGCTCGCGCTGGCGTCCGAGCTGTCGAGCGCGCGCTCGTAGGGACTGGGACTGGGGCTGACCTCGATCGTCCAGCCGCTCGCTGGCAGCGCCAAGCGTTCGCACAGCTCGGACACGCTGAAGTCCGGCCGCTCGTGCATCAAGCGCCGCTCGACGCTGCCGTTGGCCTCGACCACGTCGACCCAGAAGCGGATGTCCTCGCTGGCCAGCAACTCCGGCACGTCGAGGCGCTCGCTGGCGAGCTCGCGGTAGATGCCGGGTCGCGTCACGCACATCTCGAGCGCCAGCTGGCCGCCGGCGCGGCGGAAGCACCCGAAGGCGCGCGCGACTTGCACGAACGCGTGGCGCTCGGGAAAACGCGACTTGGGTCCCGAGTAGATCGAGGGTATGACCACGCGCGCCCAACCGTCGCGCTCGAAACGCTCGAAGATCTCGCGGCACATCGGGAACAACTCGCGCAGGTCGCGCTGGTGAGCGCTCGACGACGCGATGAACACGTACACGTTGGGCGCCGACTCGAAGCCGGCGAGCGGCGCCTGCACCCAGGTCGGCTTCGCTCCGTGGCGCACGCCGAGCGCGCGCGCCAGCTCGTGGACCTCCGGACCGAAGTAGATCCGGCCCTTGGTGAGCCCGCCGCTCAGCAACAGCGCCTCACCCTCGCGCGGCGCGCGCAACGGCCCGCGCACGACCACGAAATCGCCTTGAGAGGTCGTCTCGGGGAGCAAGTCGGGCGCCTCGACCGCGAACGACCAACGCACCTCGCGGCTGGCGCGCTCCTCGATCGCCTGCCGCAACCTGCGCAGCATCAGCGGCACGTCGGAGTGCTCGCGGTAGCGGCACACGATGGTGTGGAAGCGCGCGAGCATGAACTCCGCGTCGAGCGGCTCGCGCTCGTGCACCAGCGCGTAGTGCGGCCGCGTGCCGGGCCCGTACATCTCGAGCACCTCGCCGAACAAGTCGCGCAGGTAGTGTTCCGCCAAGCCGGAACCGACGAACAGCAGCGAGCGATTGCGGTAGACCTCGGCGAACGCGCGGCGGAAATGCACTTCGCGGTTGGTGACCGTGCGGTACTCCTGATGGCCGATCACCAGCTCCCCGCGCAGTTTCGACGCCAGCGCCTGCGCTTGCGCCGTGCACGGCGAGCCGACGTGGCCCTGCATGGCCCACAGCAACGTGTGACTCGGGCTGGAGAGCGAGGCCAGCACGCGATGGCAGTCGATCGGGCTGCGCCCGAGCACCTCGATCGGGCGTTGAGGCCCGCGCTGCTCGCCATTTTGGTGTGCCGCGCGGTGCGCCGCGACGAACACGTCGTCCCAATTGGTCGTCAGCACCAACGGCCACCAGATCGCGGCGAGCTCGTCGGTCTGCGGTGTCGAGCGCACGCCGGCCGCGCGCAGGATCTGCGCGGTCACGCTCGCCAGCCGCTCCGCGCCCTCGAGCCGCAGCTTGCGAGTCGCACGCTGCGCGCGCTGGATCAGGGACTCGGGGTCGGACTGTGAAGGTGCACCGTCGAGGCGCGCCGCGCGCTCGAGCTCGGCGACGAAACCCAGCCACGTCGGGCACGCGCCGACGCTCATGCCGCTGCCGATGAAGGGCACCAACCGACCGCGTTCGTAGGCCGCCACCAGGCGCGGCATGAGCTCGTCGAAGGTCACGTCCATCGCGCCGCACAGTCTACGCAGCGTCGGCGCGCGCTACGCTGTTCCGCATGTCGAGCTCGGACAAGCGCCTGGTCCTCGTCAGCGCGTGCTTGCTCGGCCGTTCGTGCCGCTACGACGGCGCGCACAACCGCGACGGTGCCTTGGAGCGCGAGCTCGCCGAGCAACGCCTGCAGGCGATCGCGTTTTGCCCCGAGGAACACGGCCAGCTCGGCACTCCCCGCCCAGCGGCATGGATCGAGTCGCACTCCGCCGCGGCTGTCGTCGACGGAGCCGATCGCGTCGTCACGCACGCGGGACACGACGTCACCGCAGCCTTCGTGCGCGGCGCCCAGGGTGCTCTCGAGACCTGCAAGACGCACGCGATCCGCCTGGCGCTGCTCAAGGAGCGCTCACCCTCGTGTGGCGTGCGTCAGACACACGTCGGTGGTCGCTTGGTCGATGGCCCGGGAGTCACCGCCGAGCTCCTGCGGCGCGAGGGCATCGAGGTGCGCGGCGTCGAGGGACGGCGCGCATAGAGCCGAGCTCACGCGCGCGCGCTGGTTGCGTGCTCGCGCTCATCGGCGAGCGGGATGCGCGGCGCGCCCGGGCCAGGCGTCGGCGCCGCAGGCTCGCGCCGGGCTGTTCTCGGCGAGCCGTAGGTCGCCCGCCGCGACGTCGCGCAGCAGCGGATCGCGCCCGCCTGCGCCGTCGCGTTCTTCAACCGGGAGCGTGGGCCGCGCGCGCCGCGGTTGATCCTCGCAGTACCAGTAGTTGCGCGCGAATTCGAAGCTCTCGGGCTGCGTGCCGCCGCCGACGTTGACCGCCAGCGCCAGCTCGCTCGCGCGGTACACCACCAGGTTGTCGGTGAAGCTCCCCGCGCGCGCGGGCACGAAGCCGGGCTCGCGCGTTTCCTGCAGGATGCGCGCGAGCCACTTGCGCGGGCGGTGGAAGGTGTTGAAGCGCACGCTCGCGCCGTCGACGCCGACGAAGGCGATCGGCGCCAGGGATCCGCTGAACGTGCAACCTTCGACGCGGATGTCCCGCGCCTCGAAACCCTGCGGCCGCGGCCTGAAAAACGCCAATCCCGTCGAACCTCCGATGTTGACCGCGCGCTGCCCGGCGTGCGTGAAGCGGCAGTCGAGCACGGCGATCTCGCGCGAGCCGCCCTTCATCTGCACGCCACTCGCGGCGCTGTCTTGCTCACGGTCGGTGAACCAGCTGGCGACGATTTCCCCGCGCTGGCAGCCGACCATGTCGATCGCCGACCCTCCGCGCCCCCAGCGCTCCACGCCGCAACCGTCGACGCGGAAGTCGCTCACGCCGGAGAGCTTGATGCCGTCCTCGTTGCCGGTCCGGCCGCAGTCGCGCACGGCGAGCCCGCGCAACACGACGTGGTGCGCGGGAGCGTCGAGCACGCCGCCGTCGTCGATGTTGAGCCCGTTGGCCGGCGCCCCGACGATCTCGAAGTCGGCCAGCTCGACGTGCGCGATGCGCGAAAAGTGCACGCCACCGGTGAAGCGCGCTGGGGCCGCGCGCTCGGCGGATCTCACGACCACGGGCTCGCGCTCGCTCCCGCGCAGCCCCTCGAACGCAAAGCCTTCGTAGGTGCCGCTCGCGAGCAGGATCAGCGCCCCCGGTCGCGCCTCGCGCAGCGCCGCGCGCAGCTCCGGCGTCGTCGAAACGCGCACGTCGCGCGCGGCCACGAGAGCAACACTCGACGCCAGGACCAGGTGCAACATGAGCGGCACCATAGCGTCGCGAGCCCGCGCTCGAGCCGCGGCTCTACGCGCGCGGCGCGCGGGGCTTGCCGGCGACGACGACTTGGAAGCTCAGGATGCGCAGGAAACGCTTGGAGCAGACCCAGCGGTCGAGCGCGATCATGCGCCGCACGAGCGCGGCGTTCCCGGGGACCCACTTGAGCACGCCGAGGTGGTCGGGGAAGCCCGCCAGCAGATAGGCGAGCACTCCGTAGCGCCCGGCGTAGGTCAGCTCGAAGCCCGCGCGCTCCATCAGCTCGACGATCTCGTCCTTCATGAAGCCCTTGTCGTCGGGATGGAAGTGCGGCGAGACCTTGTACATCACCGCGCGCGCCCAGCGGATCAGGAAGTTGTCGTTGCAGGGCTCGCTCATGATCAGCACGCCGTCGGGTTCCAGCACGCGCGCGCAGTTCGAGAGGAAGCGCACGTGGTCGCGCGTGTGGTGCAGGCTGCCCTTGCAGAAGATCGCGTCGAACGAGCGGTCGACGAACGGCAGACGCTCGGCGTCCGCGGTCACCAGGCGCGCGCCGGGCACGTACTGCTCGCTGACGCGCAGCATGGCGTGGCTGATGTCGAGCCCGACCGCTCCCGGCCGCAGTGCGGCGAGCTCCGCCAGGAAGAAGCCCGTGCCGCAGCCCAGGTCGAGCACGCGCCGCGAGCGCGGCGGCAGGAGCCGCAACATCTCCGCGTGCCAGTCCTCCTGGAACAGACGCGAGAACTCGAAGCTGTAGCGGTAGGCGTAGCGCGGGGCCAGCGCCTTGTGCAGCTCGATCTGGTCTTGGGCGTTGCTCGCGGACACTGGCGGATCGAGAGCGTAGCGCGAGCAGGGCCTATTTGCGGCGCCCCAAGCCCATCAACACGTGACCGGCGACGCCGAACAAGAGCGTGTCGAAGAGCTGGACGAAGTGCACGCCGATCCCACCGGCGAGCGAGAACTCGGGCGCGACTCCGACCAGGCGAAACCCGAGCACCCAACCGGCCTCCTGCGTGCCGAAGCCCGCGAAGGAGTTGATCGGCAGCAAGTTCATCAGCACCGCCACGCTCGAGCCGAACGCGGCGTGCACGAAACCGACTCCATCGGGCAGGCCGAAGCCAGCCGCGAGCACGCCGTAGAAGGCGAAAATCAGCGCCCAGACCACGAACGACAGCGCCAACGCGCCGGCGCGCAGGCTGCCGTGACCGGCGAGCCGCAGCGAGCTCTTCAGAGCCTCGGCGTGCGTTTCGAGCTTGGCTCCCAGCCGCGTGCGCGAGAAGCCGAGCACGCGTGCGAAGCGCTGCAGCGGTCCGACCAAGGCGTCGCCGCGCGAGGCCAGCGCCGCGAACGCGAGCGCGGCCAACGCGAGGCCAATGGCGAGCGCGACACCGGTCCAGGCGGGCGCGGACCAGTGCTCTCCGGTGCACAGGACGAGCGTGACCAGCGCCATGCACGCGCACAGCGCCGCCAAATCGAACAGGCGCGACACGATCAGCGAAGCCAAACTCTCGGCGGCGGGCACGCCGAACGACTGGCCGAGGTACAGCGGCAAGGTCGCCTCACCGCTCTTCGCGGGCAGCACGTAGACGGCGAGATTGTGCGCCGAGGTCACTCCCAGCAGGCCGACCCGCGGCGGGCGCGAAGCGTGCGGCAAGAGCAGGCGAAAGCGCTCGGCGCGCGCCAGGTAGATCAGCGTGTGGATTCCGAGAGCGGCGAGGAACGTCCAGGGCGAAAGGCTCGCGAGCGTGGTGAGCATCGCGCGCCAATCGACGCCGCCCCACAGGGCCAGGAGCGCCACGAGCACCACTCCCGCGGCCGTCGAGAGCGCGAAGCGCAACCAACGCCGTCCAGCGCCGGGCTCCGGCTTGGATCCGGGCTCGCTCACTCGCGTCCCACCGCGCGCCGAGCGAGCGCTGGCGCGACGAGTTGCGCGCCGCAGCGCGTTCCGTCGATGCTCGCCGAGGCACTCACTGGAACTTGCGGTGGCTGCCGCCGGTGTCCTGCGCGAGCCATTCGAGGATCTGGAACGTGCCTCCGACCGCGATGGTGTGGATCGTCACGCGGCGGTGCTCGTTCCACTGCTGCACGCGCTCGCGGATCACGTATTGGTCGGTGACCTCGCCCGCCGTGGGCTCGCCGTCGGAGAGCACGAAGATGGTGTCGACGTCGGGGTCCGCGAAGGCCTGCTTGAGTGAGTCGTACAGGTTCGTCGCGCCATTGGCGCCCAACGCGCCCACGAACTTCTTCGCTTCGTCCTTGTTGGACGTGCTGAACTGCGCGATGCCGCCGTCGAGCCAGTGATCGACATCGCTCGAGAAGGCGATGATGTTGAACAGGCTCTCGGGTTCGAGCGCGTCGATGCACTTCGCCAGCTCTTCCTTGGCGACCTCGATGCGCGGCTTGCCCTGGCGTCCCACGTATTCGCTGCGCAGGGTCTCGTTCATCGAGCCCGACACGTCGAGCACGAAGATCACGCGGTGCGACAGGATGCGGATGCCGAAGAACGTCGCGGCCTTGGTGGTCTGCTTGAGACGCCGCATCTCCTCGTCGGCCTCGAGCTTGGCCAACTCGGCCAGCGAGATCGGCGCGAACGAGGCGCCTTCCTTCTCCCACCACGACTTCCACGCGGCCACCGAAGTGCGGTGAGGCTTGCCGGTCAGCTTCCACAGCACGTCGGCGAAGCGCGCCAGCATCAGGCCGGTTTCCTTCTCCATCTGCGCCACGATCGCGCCCACGCCCTCGGCCGCGCGCGCTTGGAGCAAGCCGTCGAGCGCCGCTAGGCGCGTCGACCAGTCGGCGTGAGCCAGTCCCTTGGTCAGCGCGGCGACGAAGCGCTTGTCGCCGGTCTTGCCGAGTTGCAGGAGCGCCGCGTTGCGCACCTCCAGCCGCCCGTTCGCCGCGTAGTCCTCGAGCTTCTTGAGCCACTCGCTCTCGCCCTTGCGCATCAGCGTGATCGCGTCCAACGCCGCGCCCACGATCATGTCGTCCTTGGAGCTGTCGACGACCTTCTGCAGGTCGGGCAGGACCGCGTCGTCGTCGATCGAGGCCAAGGTCTCGAGCGCCGCGATCACCAGGTCGCGCTGCACGTTGTACTCAGGGTCGTTCTTGGCCGGCGGCGCCTTCTTGGTGTTGTCGAGCACGTCCTTGGCGAGCGCCTTGGCGAAGACCGCGTCCTTGTATCCGCGCAGCGCGCGCAGCACGAAACGCTGCTCGTGCAGCTTGCCCTTGCCCACGAGCTTGAGCAGCTTCTTGTCGGTCGCCTCGTCGCGCAGGCGCGCGAGCTGGTCGGCCAAGGCCACGCGGAAGGCCTCGGGAGTCGTCTCGGGACTCCCGCGGCCGTCCTCGAGGTACTTCGCTGCGATCTTGGCGCCGTCGTGCTCGGCGATGATGCGCGCGGCCTCTCCACGGATCGCGCCGCGCTCGGTGTTGTCGTCGTAGATCTCCTTGGCGAGGTCGTAGAGCCCCTTGTCGTTGCGGCGCTCGATCTCGAGCAGCGACAGCAAGCGGATCCCCCACAGCTCGGTGACGTTGTCCTTCTCCTTCTCGCGCGCGTGCGAGTAGACCTTGGCGATGTCCAGCTTCTGCGCGATCTGCTCGAAGGCCATCTCGCGGATGCGCTTGACCGAGGCCACCTTCTTCTCGGGCTCGGCGTCCTTGTCCTTCTTGCCCTTCTTGTCGGCCTTGTCCGACTTGTCGCCCTCGGCTCCCTTGAACTGGCGCTCGAAGAAGTCGTGATCCTCGGCCGTCGCCATGCGCACGACGCGCTCCATGGCGCGCTCGCGGATGTCGTCCTCGGCGTTCGACTCGACCACGGTCTTGAGGAAGTGCTTGCCCATCTTCGGGCAGTTGGCGAGCGTCTCGATCGCCATCGTGCGCAGCTCGGGCTCCTTCTCGGAGGTCGCGATGTCGCACAGCTTCTGGAGCGCGGGCTGCTGCGCGTCGCCGACGCCGTCGAACTCGGCGAGCACCTTGACCACCTCGCGGCGCATGTAGATCGAGCCGAAGGTCTTGTCGTATAGCTCGAGCAAGGCGCTCATCGCCTCGCGGGTGCGGAGCGCGCCGAGCTCCTGCACGAGCTTGGGATCGGCGTCGTCGCGGACCTTCTTCAACTCTTCGGTCAGCGTGGCGAGATCCTTGCCTTGCGCGAGCGCGGCGTGCGCGCCGAACGCCAGCGGGACCAAGGTGAACGCGAGCGACAGGCACAGACGGAGCTTCATGACGAGGTCTTTCTGGTGCGCGGTTCCAGGCGGCCGCGGCACGCGAACCGGGCCCATGACGTTACAGAGGCCCTGGAACCGCATGCAATGTCCCGAGGAGCATGCGAGGTCCGAACGCGTTGTTCATGTTAGAGCGCCGGGCGCGTCCGACTACGCCGCGGGCGCGCGCCAACGAGTTTCGATTCGGTACTCGCGCGCTCGAGCGCCGCGCTACAGGCGCGACTTCTTCTCGATCAGGTCGGCCAACAGCCCGACCGTCAGCACCTGCACGAAGGCCACGAACATCAGCACCGTCTTGTCGCCGAGGTTGGGCGGGTCCTCGATGAACAGGTCGTAGTACAACAGCCCGCACAGGCACACGAACACCGCGAAGGCCACGGGATAGAAGACCTTGAGCGGGTTGAAGTACAGCACCGTGCGGATGATCAGCGCGGTGAAGCCCAAGGTGTCCTTGATCGGCCGGATCTTCGAGCTGCCGGCGCGCTTGGCGTAGTTGACCGGCACGTACTCGACGCGGTGGCCATTGGTCAGGCTCGCCAGCGTGATCGTGGTCGTGAAGCTGAAGCCCTGGGGCAGGATCGGGCGGTACTGCATCACCAGGTCGCGGCGGAAGGCGCGCAGGCCCGAGTTGAGGTCGGGGATCTCGGTGCCGGCGAGGAAGCTCGCGAGCTGCTTCAAGAACCACTTGGCGGGCTTGCGGATGGTCGGGATGTTGACCTCGGCGCCCGTGCGCGAGCCCACGGCCATCTCCGCGCCGTCGTCGATGCACTCGATCAGCTCGCGGATCTTGTCCTCGGGATAAGTGCCGTCGGCGTCGGTGATCACCACGACTTCGGTGTGCGCGTGCGTGAAACCGGTCTTGAGCGCGGCGCCGTAGCCCTGGTTCTTGCGGTGCGTGATCACGCGCAGGTTGGGGATGCGCGCGGCACATTCGGCGAGCACGGCGGCCGTGTTGTCCTTGGAGCCGTCGTTGACCGCGATGACCTCGATGCGCGCGCCGAGCTCGAGCCTCGACAGGCGCTCCATCACGCCCGCGACGCCGCGCTCCTCGTTGTAGACCGGCACCACGATCGTGATGCCGTGCTTCGAGAGGCGCTCGCGGTGGACTCCGGTCTCCCACGGCAGGACCAAACCGCCTGTGCGGGACTCTGTGCGCTGGGGAGATTCGATGGCGGGGCGCTCCACGGGGATTGCGCGCGGAGCCTACCAAGGCGCCCGGCGCGAGTCATTCGCGGGTTCTTCGGTGCTTTCGGCCGAACGCTTGAGCGAGCACCTTGGCCGCCATGCCGGTCAGTGCCCAAGTGTGGAGCGCGTCGAGCTCGACCCAGCGCCAATGGGCGGGCAGCGAGCGCGCGCGCATCGTCCCGCGTTGCACGACGAGCCGGATGCGGTGGTGCGTGATGCCGTGCGCCGTCACGCCGAGCTCGTCGCCGCCGCGGATCTCGCACTCGAGCTCCAGCGGAAAGAGCTTGGCGGCCCGCGCGCCTCGCGGGCTCTTCTGGACGGTGGGGAACTGCCACAACCCGGCCATGCGCCCGCCGGCGGGACGTTGTTCGAGCAGCACCTTGGAGTTGCGCTCGACGACGAAGGCCACGAGCTCGACCTCGACCGGCGCCTTGCGCGGCTTGGGCCGCGGCAAGACAGCCTGAAGTCCGAGCTCGCGCGCCGCGCAGGCGTGGGCGACTGGACAGGCGGCGCAATCGGGAACGCGCGGTGAGCACACGGTCGCGCCGAGCTCCATCAGCGCTTGGTTCCACTCACCGGCGCCGCGCGGCGCGGGCACCAGCTCGCGCGCGACCTCCCAAGCCCAGGCCTGCGCCGCCGAGGGCGCGGCGTCTTTCGCGAACCAGCGCGAGAGCACGCGCACGACGTTGCCGTCGACCAAGGCCTCGGGCGCGTCGAAAGCGATCGAGAGCACGGCGCCGGCGGTGTAGGGCCCGACTCCGGGCAACTCGCGCACGTGCTCGGGAGCGCTCGGGAACTGGCCGGCGAAGCGCTCGACGATCAGCCGCGCCGCAGCGTGCAGATCGCGCGCGCGCCGGTAGTAGCCCAGCCCGCTCCACAGGGCCAGCACTTCGTCCTCGCGCGCGGCCGCCAGCGCGCTGACCGTCGGAAAACGCTCGAGGAAACGCGCCCAGTAGTCGACCACGACCTCGACGCGGGTCTGCTGCGCCATCGCCTCGCTGATCCAGATGGCATAGGGATCGCGCGTGCGGCGCCAGGGCAGATCGCGCTTGGCGCCGGCGTACCAGGCGAGCAAGGAGCGCTGCAGATCCGAGCGCTTGGTTGCGGCGAGCTCCGTGCGCGACATCGCGCCCAAGCTAGCGCACCACGTGCGCGGGTCCAGCTCGCCAACCAGCTCCGCGGGCGCCTGGGGCAGCGAGTTTCCGCCGGAATGCTGAGTCTGCGAACGCTCGCGGCGGGAACACCCCGCGGCACTCGCACTCCGGCTCGCGCGCGTCCATGACCCGCGCGCGGCGGCGAATCGGCGGGTGCGCCAACAACCGCAGAAGCGCTCCACGAACTCACCATGAAGACACTCTCGATCCTCTCCGCTCTCGTCCTGTTCTCGGCCGCCGCCAAGGCGCAGACCTTCACCGACGTCAAGCTCGTTCCGCAGCTGTCGGAAGCTCTGGCGGTGTCCGAGGACGGCTCGACGATCCTCGGCAACTCCGTCGGACCCAACGCGGCACCGGGCATCTACACCGTCGCGAGCACGGCCTTCGCGCCCTTCAACGCCAGCGGCGGCGCGGCCTACTTCCTTTCCGGCGGAGTCAGCGGCGACGGTCTGGTCGCCGTCGGCGCACAGGGGCTGCAGACCTTCGCCTGGACACCGGCCATGGTCTACGACATGACGCCGGTGTTCGGCTTCGACTGCAACGACGTGTCGACCTCGGGGTTGGTGCTCGCGGGCAGCTACAGCTTGGGCGGCGTGCTGCGCTCACGCTGGATCGAGCTGACCACCGGCACGGTGGTCGAGCTCGGCGCCCTGACTCCGACCGGCGGTTCGAAGACCGAGGGCCTGAGCGGCAACGGTCGCTACGTCGTCGGCGCGACGACCGACCCCGCGAACGGATTCGCCGACCTGCCGTTCCGCTTCGACGTGCTGACGCAGAGCTACCAACTGCTGAGCCCGATGGGCAGCGGCAACGGCACCGCGCGCGATGTGAGCGCCAACGGCAGCGTGGTCGTGGGCACGATGAACGGCGAAGCCTTCGCCTGGACCGCGAGCGGCGGCCTGCAGCTCCTGGGTTTCCTGCAGGGCTCGGTCGCGTCGCACGCGCACGGAGTCAGCAAGGACGGTCGTTGGGTGGTCGGTCAGTGCGAGTTCGGCGGCGGTGTGAGCCGCGCGTTCGTGCTCGACCTGCAGTCGCCGGGCTCGAGCATGAAGGACATGACCCAGCTGCTCGCGGCGGGCCTGCCGAGCGGAACCGTGCTCACGGCCGCGTACGACGTCGACCTCGATGGCAACGTGGTCGTGGGACTCGCGCTGGCGGCCAACGGCGCCGCCATCGGCTTCCACACGCTGTGAGAGAGCGCGGGGGCGCTCGAACAGCCGACCGCGCGCGGATCGCGAGATCCGTCGCGCGGTCGCTGTCCGTGAAGGCGCGTCGATGATTCGGCGCTGGATGAGCTCGGGCTGCCTGCGTCCGGCTCCCTCCGGTCGACGGCGGCACCCAACCTCCCGAGGGCTCGTGCTCCCAGTGCTCGCCGAGCTCTCACTGCGAGCGCAGCTTGTCGAGCACGACATCGCCGCTCTTGGAGCGCAGGGTGACCCGCGGACCACCGTTGCCGATCTGGCCCACCAGCCGTCCGTCCTTCGAGCGCGCGCCGGCCTCGATCGTGACCGGAAAGGCGCACGAGGCGCTGCCGTAGTTGGTCACGGCGTCGAGCGCGCACGTGAAATCGTCGGGGACCGCGAGCTTCACCGAGCCGTAGCCCGAGGACAGGCTCCACTCGCCCGTGCGTGCGCTGCCCCCCAGCGCGCGCACGGCGACAGTGCCCGAGGAACTGCTCGCCTGCACGGAGTTCCACACGCCCTCCGCCTCGAGCGCACCGTAGTTCGAGTGCGCCTTGAGCGCTCCTTCGCCTTCACTGATGCGCACGTTGCCCGAGCTCGAGTGCAGATCGAGCGCGCCCTTGGCTCCGCGCACAGCGATCTGGCCGTAGTTCGAATGCAGGAGCAGCGTCGCACCCTCCAGCGCTTCCCCTGTCACGTTGCCCGAGCCGCTCTTGGCGACGAGCGCACCGCGCGCATCGCGAACCTCCACGCTGCCGTACTTGGTCTCGGCGTTGATCGACTCCGCGCGCGCCCCACGGAGCGCGACGTTGCCCGAGGAGCTCGCGACGACGATCTTCGAGCCACTGATGTCCGCGGCCTCGACACTGCCGTAGCTCGACCGGGCCTCGAGATCGCCCTCGACACGCGCGACGCGAACCGCGCCGGACTTGGTGCTCGCGGTCAGCGCGCCGCGCACACCGTCGGCGGCGATCGAGCCGTAGTTCGTCTCGAGGAGCGTCGCGGCCAGCGCACCGGTCGCGGACAGGTCACCGGAGCCCGAGCGCGCATCGAGGCGCACTCCCGCGGGCAGGTCCAACTCGAAATCGACGCGCGGCGTGAGCTCGATGCGCTGGGTGCCGCTGTGCACGACCAAGGGCTCTCCGCGCACCTCGAGCTTCCAACCGTCCAGCGTCTCGACCGCCGCGACATCGAAGCGCTCGAGCGCCGTGCGCGCCTCTTCGTCGTCGCGCGCGTTCATCGTCAGCTTGGCGCGGGCACGCGGGCTCGCCGCGCCGCCGGCGCGCACGACGACCGAGCCGGTCTTGGTCGAGAGCTCGAGCTTTTGACCTGCGCTCAGCGCCAGCGGCAGCTCCGTCTCGCGCTGCGCGGTGGCCGAGAGCGGCTCGGCGAGTCCGATCGTCTGCACGGATCCGTCGTGCACGTGGACGATGCAAGCCGGAACGAAGCTCGTGATTGCGAGGACGACGAGTGTGCGAAGGCGCATGGCGAGACTCCCTGGGAGCGAGGACGACCGAGACTGCGAGCTTCGACATTGTGCGTTCGATCACGGCCGCGTCGAGCAAAGAGCGCGTGCAAAAGCTCGCCGCTGGCTCACCCACGGGCGGGAACGCGCCGCACGGAGCGATCTCGCCCCCGATCGGTGGGTGCGTCCTCGGCGACACGCGGCGGGGCGCGCCGCGGAGTTGGCCAGCCGCTTGGGGATCGGCGTGCAGCAGCGGCTCGTGTGCGCAGCGCGCCACTGTTCGATGCGGGGCGCGCTTCGTAGCCTACGCGCGCGATGACTGCCGACCCTGCGAGCTCCACGCCGCCCAAGCTCTCCCCCAACGCCAAATTCGCGGTGGATTTCGGCCCGTTGCTGGTGTTCTTGGTGGCGAACTCGAAGCTCGGCATCCGCTGGGGCACGGCGGCGTTCATGGTCGCCATGGTGTTGGCGATCGCCTATTCGTGGCACGTCGAGCGCAAGGTCTCGCCGATGACCTGGGTCATGCTCGGCTTCGTGCTGGTCTTCGGCGGATTGACCGTGTGGCTCGACAGCGACCTGTTCATCAAGGTCAAGGTGACCGTGATCGAGGTGCTGATCGGCCTGGCGCTGCTGATCGGTCTGGCCTTCGACAAGCTACTGGTCAAGCACCTGCTCGGGACCTCGCTCGCGATCGACGACGCCGGCTGGCGCAAATTCACGCTGCGCTTCGCGCTGTTTTCGTTGGCGCTGGCGCTCGCCAACGAGCTCGTGCGCACGCAGCTCACCACGGATCAGTGGGTCTGGTTCAAGGTTGGCGGCCTGCCCGTGGCGACGATCGTGTTCATGCTGACGCAGATGGCGCTGTTCAAGCGCCACGCGTTGCCGAGCTCCGGCGAGAAGGGCTAGCGAAGCGCCGGGACGCGAGCCGCGGCCCGCGCTACGGTGTGCCCCGGGATTTCGCCGAAGAGTCGGGCGCGCACGACTCCGAGCGCCTTGTCGCCATGACCCTCGAGCACCCCGAACCGACGCGTCGCGATGCGCGGCCGAGCGCGCAGACGCCGATGCGTATGCCGTTGGCGCGCTGTGCCGTCGCGGGTTGCATCAGCGGCGCACTGGCGTCGAGCTTGGGGGCCGATCGCAGCGCGAGCTGGTTGGCGCCGGGGGTCCCGGACATGGACCTCACGCTGCTCCACGCCGTGCCCGCGTTGCTCGCGGGGAGCGTCGCGTTCCGCGCCGTGGCCCGAGCCGGCCGGAGCGGCGCGCTGCCCTCGTTCTCGCTTGGATTCGCCAGCGCCACGCTCGCGCACGTCTTCCTCGTCGGACGCGAAGCGACGTTCAGCGGCACCTCGGCCGTGATCGCCGCGACCGTCATCGCCGCACTGCTGGCCTTCCTGGCGATCGGATTCCCGCTGCCCGCGCGCGGCGCTTCGCTGCGTGCGCACTGGATCGAGGGTTTGCTCGGCGTGCTCGCGATCGCGAGTGCGGCTCGGATGCGCAGCGCGGGAGACGCGCTGCAGTGGTCTGGTGCGTGCGCTCCCGAGAGCAGCGCGACACTGCTCGCCGCGGCCGCGGGTTGGACCGCACTCGGCGCGTGCACCGCATGGCCCTTCCTGCGCCACGGAGCACTCCCGCGGGCTGTCGTGCTCGGCGTGTCGGCCTTGGCGCTCGCGGCGACCTGGGACGCACACTCCGTCGCGCAACTCTTCGGCGAGCGCGAGCCTCTCGAACGCTACCTCTCTGCGGCGCCATGGAACGTGTCCTTCGATGCGCTGCACTCGCCGCTCGCGGACCTGCTGATCGCGGCGCGTGTGTTCGCGCTGCCCGCGCTGGCGCTCGGCGCCCTCCTGACGCTGGCCCAATCGTCGGCGCGCTATGCATGGATCGCAGGCGGAGTCGCGCTCGGCGCAGCACTCCCGTTGCGCGCACCCTCGACCGAGCTGCTCCACGATCCGCGCGCACTCGCGCCCGTCGCGGTCGTGCGCTCGATCGAGACGCGCTTCGGCCGCGTCACGGTCGAGGAGCGCGACGGCCAGCGCGTCGCCTGCCTGGAGCGTTCGCGTTGGACGGCGCTGGGCGACGAGCTCGAGGCCGAGGAGCGCATGTTCGCCCGTCTGTCCGGCGCCCGGCGCGTGTTGCTGGTCGGCGTGGTGACGCCCGAGCGACAGCGCGCACTGCAGGCGGTCGGCGTCGAGCGCGTCGACTGCAGCGCACCGTTCTACGAGGCCCTGCGCGAAGTCGTCGATGCACTCTACGTGCCCTCCGATCTCGACCCGGCGGAGCTGCGCCTGCTGTCTCCCGAGGAGGCGGAGCAGGCCGTCCTCGCCGGTGAGTACGACGCGGTGTGCGTCGCGCCGATCGAAGGCCTGGTGCCGAGCGTCGTGCCGCCGCTCGTGCCTCCGACGACGACCTTCATCGCATGGTTCGATGCCGCCGAGCCGATCGCGCAATGCGCCTGGCCGCCGCGCGTCCAAGTCTGCGTCGCGGATCTCGAGCGCATCTACGTCGGTCTGGGCTCCGACGGCGAGCTGCCGGCCGGCGAAGCTCTCCCCGCGCGCTCGGCGCTGGAGCGAGCCTTCGAGACCCGCGAGCAACGGATGCGCGCGAACACGCGGCGCGTGGCGGAGCGCCTGGCGTCCGCCGCGCGCAACGACCAGCACTCGCCGTCTGCGCGTGGACTCGCGCTGCATTTCGCCGCGCAGGTGCCGAGCTCGCCCTACGAGTCGCGCGCGGAGCGTATCGAGCTCGACGATCGAGCCCTGGCCGTGTGGGTGAGCGATCTGAGCCAGCGCGAGCCCGCGCGCTTCGAGCGCGATCTGATCGAGAGTCTCGCGCGCACGCTGATCGGCAAGCGCGATCTCGAGCGCATCGAGCGCGACATCGAGCCGATCGCCCGGCGCTACGCGCCATGGCCGGAGCTCGAGCGCGTGCTGGCACAGGCGGACATCGAAATGCTCGACCCCACCGGCGCGGCGGCGCGACTGGCGCGCGTGCTGGAGCTGCGCCCGGGCGACGTCGAGTCGGCGCTGTTGCGCGCGCGCTGCCTGCTCGCGACCGAGCGCGCTGCCGAGGCCATCGAGCAGCTCGAGCGCGTGCCAGGGCCGCACGCCTCGCGATTCGAGGTGCGCCGCGAGCTGGCCATCGCGCGCGTGCGCGCCGGAGATCCGCGGGGCGCCCCGGCCGTGGCGGAGTTGCTCGCGCTCGAACCCGACGACGCAGTGCTGCGAGCGCACCAAGGCCCCGGGCCCTATCCGGCGCTCGCGCCGAGCGTGCGTTGAGCCGCGCGGGTTCGCCGCGCGGAACGGAACCCAGGGCACCGCGCCTGCGTCGTATCCCGCGAAGGTTGAAACCTGGAGTCGGCGCACGCCGCGCGAGTCGGATCAGGACGGTGCTCTCACGGGGAGCGCCGCGGCAGATCGAGGCGGGCACCGGCGGGCAGCGCGCATTCCGCGTCTTCACCGCGGTCTGCCGTGCGCGCCGCCTTGCTCCAGCGGGGGCGTCGATTCGTCGACGCCCCCTATTCGTTTCGAGCTCGCACCTTCGCTTCTTCGCGAGCGCTCAACCAGGACCGACCACGACCGCGCTGGCACCGGTCGGTGGATCCTCGAAGCCGCGCCGCCCGAGCAGCAGGTCCAGCAGCGGCGAGGCCATGAAGGTCGTCACCAGCGCCATGAACACCATCATCGTGAAGACCGTCGGTGAGATCACGCCCAGGTCGAGCCCCAGGTTGAGCACGATCAGCTCCATCAGTCCGCGCGTGTTCATCAGGATCCCCAGCGCCGCGGAGTGCCTCCACCCCATGCCCGCGAGCCGGGCGGCGACGAGCGACCCACCGAACTTGCCAGCGATCGCAACCGCGACGATCAGGCCGCAGAACAGCCAATCACGGGACGATTCGAGCAGGCCGATGCTGGTGCGCAGGCCCGTGAAGGCGAAGAAGCTCGGCAGGAACAGGACCAACACGACGTCCTCGATCTTGCCGCGCAACTCGCTCGCCAAACGCCCTTCGTGCGGCAGGATCGCTCCCAACAAAAAGGCGCCGAATAGCGCGTGGATCCCGATGGCCTCGGTGGCGACGGCCGAAGCCAGCAACGCCACGAACACGAAGGCCAGCGCGGAGTGCGTCAGCGGGCCTTCGCGCTGTTGCTCGCGGCGCACGAAGAAGCGCTGCAACAGCGGTCGGATCACGAACAACATCCCGACGACGTACAGCGCCACGTAGGCCACGGTCCACATCGCGCCGCTCATCTTGGCCGTCGCGATGCCGACCACCAGCGCCAGCAGTGTCCAGGCGCTGACGTCGTCGACGGCAGCGCACGCCAGCGCGGTCGCCCCCAAACGCGTCTTCTGCGCGCGTCGATCGCGCAGGATGCGGGCCAGCACGGGAAACGCGGTGATCGACAGCGAGACGCCGATGAACAGCGAGAACGCGGTGAAACCCACCGAGGCGTTCGAGTAGCGCGGGTAGATCCACAGTGCCAGCGTGGCGCCCAACAGGAACGGCACGACGATGCTGGCGTGCGGGACGGCGATGGTCGAATGCGTATTGCCGCGCAGGAGCTTGGGGTCGAGCTCCAGCCCGACCAGGAACATGAACAGCACGACGCCGATCTTGCTGATCACACCCAGCGAGGGCGCGACGCTTTCGGGCAGCAGGAATGCGTGCGCTTGCGGCCACAACAACCCGAGCACGGACGGGCCCAGCACCAATCCGGCGACGATCTCGCCGATCACTGGCGGCTGGCGCAGGTAGCGACGAAACACGCCGCCGAGCAGGCGCGCGAGCAAAGTGATCGCCGCCAGCGCCAACAACAGTTGCGCGAGCTCGCCAGTGTGCCCATGTCCGTCCGAGAGCGTCGCGGGCGCCGCAACGGGCGCGCGCAGCTGCTCGCCGCGCGAGCGGATCCACAGGTAGATGCCGCCGGTCGCGGCCAGCATCGCCGCGTAGCTCGCCAGCGTGCGCCAGCGGCTCGTGGCCGGAAGAGAGCGATCGGTGGGCGCGTTCATGGAGTGGAGTGTAGGCGAGTGCCCGCGCCACGAGTCGAGGCGGCTGAGGCGCGTGAGCACGCGAGGAGCGTCGGGAAGTCCGGGCGCTGTCGCGGTCGCCGCGCTGCGCCGCGGGCGCTCATTGCCCGGGCTCGAGCGCGAACGTCGCGTCGCGCGTCGAGCTCTTCTCGACCACCACCGTCGTCGTGGCGACGAGCTCGCCACGCTGCTCGAGCCCGATCGTGTAGCGGCCGGGAGCGAGCACGGGATCGCAGATCGCGCTGGATCCGACGCCCAAGAACGTGCTCGGCGCGCGCGCGCGGTCGGCCGGTTCGGACATGAAGCGCAGCGGAATGCGCGGCGGCGCCCCGGCCGCGTGGCTTTCGGCGAAGGCCGTCAGCCAGGCGTCGTCCCGGGCGCGTCCGGCGAAAGTCCCCTCCTGCTGCTGCGAATCGAGCTGTTTCTTCGTGGTCACGATGCGCACGCGACCACCGACGATGGCCGTCGCACTGAACGTGGCGTCGACGCCCGCCCGCACCACCAGCGGCGTCGCCGGACAGTCGAAAATCGCGTACGTGCGAGCACTTTCCGAGCGCAGGCTCACCTGGTAGGTCCCCGGCGGCAGGCTCGGCATCTCGCCCACCGCGGAGGGCCGCGCCGCGAGCCATCCGCGAGGAGTGGTGCCGTCGCTGGCCGTGGCGCGCGCCACCCAACCGTCGACCGTCGCGCCTTGCCCGTCGCGCACGTCGATGCGAATCGTCGAGACGAAGGCGCGGTGGGCTGGCGCGACCTCGACCGCCGCGGCGTCGGGCTTCTGGCCGCCGAAGAGCGCGAGCGAAGCGAAGGTCTCGTAGGACGCGGGCGCGATGTCGACGATCGTCCAGTCGCTCTGCAGGTCCGAGGCCCAGGCGCGCACGAGGTAGCGCTCGCCCGCCGCCACGTTGACCAACCACTGGCCGCGCTCGTTCCAGGCTCCGACCAAGCGCTCCACCGTTCGTCCCTCGCGGTCCGCCTCGAGACGGATGCACTCGATGTGCGGCGGATCGGGCGGACCGGAGCTGAACTGACGGACCCACACGCGCAGGCGATAGCCGCGGAACACGAGCTCGACCTTCTCGTCGTCGCTCGCGACGCGCTGGCGCGGCTGAACGCTCGCGTCGCTTTCCTCCGGGTAGCGCAGCTCGAACTGTCCGGCCTGCAGGCCGAGCAGTGTGAAGGTACCGAGCGAATCGGTCAGCGCGTCCGCGAGCACCAGACCGCGGTCGCGCTCGAGTTGCGCCCGTTCGGCGTCGCTGAAACCGCCCTCGGCGCGCGCCGCGATGGACTCGTGGCGCGCCTGGATCGCGAGCAGCTCGACCGCGTCGCCGTTGGGGTACTTCACGCTGCCGCGGATCCGGCCCGCGCCACGCAAGATCAGGGGCGGGAGCGCGTTGGCCGTGAAGGGGTCGATGCTCACGTCGGACAACCAGGCGCTGCCGAACGAAGTGTGGCGCGCGAACAGGTCGAAACGCCCGACGCTCGGGAAGTACAGCGTGTACTCACCGCGCTCGCCGGCGCGCGCGCGCTTCTCGATCTCTCCGCTGCGCGCCAGCACCAGCACCTGCGCTCCGGGGACGCCGAAGGGTCGACCGGGGACGCGCTCGGCGTCCACGCGTCCAAAGGTGGCATTTCCGGGCTCGAGCGCGAAGTCGATTCGCAACTCGCCCGGCACCACGCCGCTCACCTCGCGCCGCTCGCGCGCGGGCTCGTAGCCGGCGACGCTCGCGCTCACCGTCAGCACCAAGGGCTCGACCGCGTTGCGCCGGACCGAACGCACCGGCGAGCGCTGGTCCCACAGCATCACCGGTCCCATGGGGAGCTCGATGGTCAGCGCCTCGTCCGAATGGGCCGCGTAGCTCTCGCGCACGGCGCGCATGCGACGTTCGATGGCCAAGGGTGTCGGCCAGTTCTCGAGCCCGATGCGGTATTCGCCGCGCTCGTCGGTCGAGGTCGCCGCGAGCTCCGCCGTCCGGTCTCCGCGCTGCGCGCGCAGCGTCACGCGCGCGCCGGGCAACGGGAAGCCCAACGCGTCGCGCACCGTTCCGTGAACGCCGTCGACGGCCGGATCCGGAGCGTTTGCCGCGGGCGGCTCGGACTCGGCGTCGGCCAGCGGAGCCGCGGGAAGCTCCACGGCGATCACGGGCTCGGAAACCGGGGCACTCGGGGCTTCGGGCTCGGCCAGCGCCTCGGGCGCGGCGGCGGTCGTCGCCTCGGCGCTGTCGCCGGGGAGGCGGAACCCAGCGAAGGCCAAGCGCCACACGCCGACGAGCGCTGCGCCGATGGCGAGCGCGACCAACGCGAGCTGCATTCGTGACGACCGTGCGCTCATCCCAGACACCACCGGCCACCGCACTCTACGCAGCGGCTCGCAGCGCGGGGTTTCAGCTCGCCAGAATTCGGTCGACGCGGCTCACCACGTCGCGCAGGTGCGCCTCGTCGCCCGCGGCGACCTCGGCCGAGGCCCAGCCCGCGAAACCCACCTCGTCGAGCGCCGCGAGGATCGCGCTCCAGCGCGCGTCGCCCTCGCCGAGCGCGACGTCGAAGCCTTTCCAGCGCCCCTCTTCGTCGCGGCGCTTGCGGCTGTAGTCCTTGAGGTGCAGCTTGCAGATGCGCTTGCCCAGGATGCGCACCCACTGCTCGGGATGGCCGAAGGTGAGCAGGTTGCCGCAGTCGAGGTGCCAGCCAACCCACGGACTCTCGAGCTCGTCGACGTAGCGCGCGGCCTCCAGCGGTGACAGCAGGAAGTCGTTCCACACGTTCTCGATGCCGATCTTGACCCGGAGCTCGGCCGCCAGCGGCAGCACGCGCCGGATCTCGGCCTGCGACCGCGTGTAGGCCTGGTCGTAGGCGACCGAGGTGCTCACGATCGCCGGAACGAGCAACACGCTGTCGCCACCGAAGGCGTGGCAATCGCGCAGCGCGGTCTCGAGCGCCTTCACGGCCTCGGCGCGGACTTCGGCACTCGGATCGCCGAGCTGTTGGCGCCAGTGCACCGAATCGACGGTGCCGCACACCGCGAGCCCCGTCGCGTCGCGTGCCGCGAGCACTTCCTCGCGCGCGATCGGGCTGGGGCTGTCGAGCTCGACGCCCTCGAAACCCGCGCGCCGCAGGATCTCGAACTTCTCGCGCAGCGACTTGCCCTCCTTGCACATGTAGAGCATGCACGCCTTGCGAATCGGGCGTGCCTTGCGCGTCTGGGCGGGGGCCTCCTGCGCGGAGCGCCCGGGCGAGCCGAGCCACGCGGTCAATGCGGCGACGGAACCAGCCTGCAACACGGCGCGTCGATCGATCATGCCGCAGAGCCTACGCCGCGCGCGCGGCGCCGAACATGCGCAGCACGGGGCGCGTGCGTTCAGCGCTTCCGCGGACGGCCGCGGAACTCGCCGTTGGGCGTCTGGTCGTTGGGGCACGCACGCAGGCGAGCGACGAGCACGTGGTCGCACTTGGGGCAGTGGAACTCCGACGGTGATCCGTCCTCGAGCCATTGCTCGAGCTCGGCGAAGTCCTCGACGTTGGCGGCGCCCCGGTCGAGCGCGGCCGTCGCCAAGCGCAGCGCGAGCGGCTCGTCGCCGTCGCGCACCACGCGGAACAGCCCCACCAGCGCCCAAGCCGCGACCCGCGGCGGCAACTGCAGCGCCTCGAGCACGCGGCGTGTCTCGGCGGGATCGAGGAGCTGCGGCCGCTGGCGACACAGCGCGGCGATGCTCGTGGTGAATCCCATGCGCGCGTGGGAGGCGGTCTCGATCCAATCGAGACGCTCGACCTCGAGCGCCGCATCGAGCGCTGCGACGTCCTCGAGCGCGAGCTCGCTGGCGGCACGGCGCGCGAGCGCCGCGTACTGGCGGAACATCACCCAACTTTCGACCTCGTCGGGTTGCTCGATGCGGTTGGAGAGAGCGCGCGCGGCCAACAAGGCGGCGACGAAGCGCTCGGGCGCTCCACCGGAACGCGAGCGCGCGGCTCGAGCGAGCACGCGGTCGCACGAGCGCAGCGTGGCCTCGATCGCGCCGCTCTCGGCGTTCGTCGAGGCCTCGACCAGCGCGCTGCGCAACGGGTCCTGCGGCGCGATCGCGGTGCACGCGCAGCACAGAGCGAGCGCGGCGCTGACGAGCGGCTTCATCGGCGCTCCTCCACGGCGATCCCCAAACGCACCGGGCGAGTGCCACTCGGCGTGCGCAACTCGGTCGCGATCAGCGCGCCGCTCAGGTCCATGGTGTGCACGACGTCGTGGACGCGGCGCGCGACCTCCGACTCGCGGACGTGGAATTGCTCGCGCGGCTCGAGCGCGAAATACACGTAGCGCTCCTCGGCTGCCAGCGGACCGGAGCGCAGCGCCAGCGCGCGCAAACGGCCCTCGGTGAACTCCGACGCGGTGTGGATGTCCTGCGCGGCACGCGGGCGCAGCACGCTGCCGTCGGGCAGCACCAGACGCAGCGACTCGAGCGCGATCTCGGTCGAAGGCTCGCGCGCGCTCAGCGTCAGCGCGATCGGCAGCACGAACTCCTCTTGCGCCAGGCGCGCTCCGAACACCACGACCTCGTCCGGCGAGTAGCGCGCGCGCGCGGTGAACTCGGGCATCTCGACGACGGACGGAAACGACGGGTAGAGCAAGGCCTCGATGGGCTTGGCCTGCTCTAGCCGCGCCGCGGGTTGAGGCGCGCTCGCGGGCGCCGCGCAGGCCGCGGCACCGGCGATGGCGAGCACAGCGGCAGGGAATCGACCGAGCTTCATCGGGTGTAGATCAACTCGCGGGTGAACCAACCACGCTCGGTGCGCGTCTCCTCGCGCACCAACCCGTGGCGCGGATGGAACCAGCGGCGCACGTCTCCGCCGTTGACCACCAAGCACGTGCTCTGCGCGGCCCGCATCGCCTCGCGGTGCTCTCCGGCGACGCCCAGCGCGGCGGGGAGCTCGCCCGCAAAGCTCGGCGGATAGGGCGCGACCAGCACTTCCGGGCCAAACGCGCGCAGGTCGAGCAGCGGCAAGTTGGAACCCGCGATGTCGAAGCGCGAGCCAGTGCGGTCGATGCGCACGACCCCCTCGCCGACGTTGGTCAGGCCGTCCGCGCCCAAGCGCTCGCGGCGGATGCGCCAGGTCGCGGCCGAGATCGACAGCGCGCTCTCCCGCCAGAACTCGACGCGCCCGTCGGAGTCGGTGCAGCGGTACAGCGCGAGCCCGTCCTCGCGGATCGGATAACCCGAATCGGCGTCGCCCAGCCGGCTCTTGAGGCTGAGCTCGTTCTTCCACTCGCGCCGCGCGGCGCCGATCTTGGGCAACTCGAAGCGCTTCCATTCGAGGCCTTGGTCGTTGCCCGGGTCGAGGTCGTGCCAGCGCTGCGCGAACTCGGCCAACTCGAGCTCGCGCACGTTCTTCTCCGGCAAGCTCACCGCGCCCGTGTGCACGCGCTCGAGCCAGTCGCGCAGCTGATGGAACGTCTGCAGCTTGGGCACGTCGAGCGCGTCGTCGACGATCACCCAGGCGTGGAGCTCGGACGCGAAGCGCGCGGCCAGCTCGGACAAGTGCTCGCAACCGAAACGTTGCGCGTGGAGGAACGCGACCGCGGGGTCCTGCACGCCCGCGGCACCGGTGACGCGCTCCCAATCGCCGCGGTCCGCCGCGAGCACGTCGACGCGCGCCGCCGCCAGCTCGGCGCTCAGGCTCGCGACGACGTTCGCGATGCGCTCCGTGCGCGCCGCGGACGATCCGCCATGATCGATCCAGCTCGCGGCTTGGGCCGCGAACGTCGCCAGCGAAGCGCGCGTGCGCTCGAGGCCGGCCTCGGCTTCGCTCAGTTGCGACCCGTCGAGCTCGCCCGCGCCGCGCGCGATCTCGAAACGCTCGATCGACCCGAGGGCCGCCGCGAGATCGCGGCAGCACGAGGGCGCGCTCGCACCTTCGAGCTCGAGCGCCGCAAGCCGTCGGGCGGCCTCCGACCAAGAACGCGCTTGCGCGGCGTCGAGCGCGGCATCGAAGGTCCGCGCCAAGCGCGCCGTCGGTGCGTGGAAGGCCTCGGTCTCTCGCGCGCGCTGCTGCGCATCCTCGGCGAGGGTCTGCGCTGCGCGGGTCGCGGCTTCGGATTCGGCTCGCTGGCGCTCGACGGTCGCCAGCGACGCTTCGAGCGAACTCGCGCGCGCCCGCTCGGCCTCGAGCGCGGCCTGCGCGGCGCGCTGCGACTCCTCGAGCTGCGCGGTGAGCCGTGCCAGCTCGCTGCGCGCGGCGCTGGCCGTGGTCTCGCTCTCGTCGACGCGTGTTTGGAGCAATTCGAGGTCGAGCCGGCGCTGCACCAGCTCGTCGGACTTCGCCGAGACCTCGTTGGACGAGCGCGACCACGCGAACCCCAGGGCGGCAGCGACGGCGCCCAGCGCCAGCACCGTCGGGAGCGGCCAGCGTGCGGTGGCCCGCGCGGCGCCGTCGGGATTGGACGTCGGCGTTCGCTCGGCCCTCGGACTGACACTCGCGCGGTGCGACGCGCTCTCGGCTTGCGCATGCGCCGGAGCGCGCGTCGATTCGAGCAACGACGCGACGGTCTCGCGCAGCTCGGCCACCGATGGGAGCTCCGTGCGCGACTGGGCCAGGAACGAGCGGACCTGCGGCGCGACCTCGGCCGCGGGAGCTTCCGCGATCAGGCTCTCGAGCAAGGCCAGCGAGGCGACGAGATCTCCCGCGCTCGACGCTTCGACGGGCTGCGACGCGGCGCGCGCGCGTTGCGCGGAGGCGAAGGCCGCCAGACCGACGTTGGTGATGCGCACCGAAGTGCCGTGCGGATCGAGGTCCGACTTCGACGCGCCGTTGGCCAGCCACACGGTGTCGAGGTCGAGCTGCCCGTGGACGACGCCCTGCGCGTGCGCGCTCTCGAGTCCGAGCAACACCTGGCGCGCGACTTCCAGCGCGTGCGGTGTGTGCAAATAGCCTTCGCGCTTCAAGCGCGCGCGCAGGGGCTCGCCGTCGATCCACTCCGAGACGACGAACCAGCGTCCGTCGCTGAGCTGGCCAGCATCGCGCACGCGCGCCACGTGCGCCGACACGACGCGCCGCGCCGCGCGCAGGGCGCTCTCGAGCTCGGCCGCGGCCTCGGCGTTCGCCGTGAAGCGTGCCGGGACGACCTCGAGCTGGACCATCCGCCCGCCGTCCTGCGCGTCGCGCACCCCGAAGCGGGGTCCGAGCACGCCATCGCCGATGTCGCGCACGAGCTCGTAGCGCCCGGGCAACTCGGCCTCGGCATCCACCACGGGCGCGGGTGTCCACACCACTTCGAATTGGCTCTCCAACGTCACGCGATTCCCCTCGCGAATTCGGCGTCGAGCGGAGCGCGCGGCGCGGCGACCTTCGCCGCCCGCTGTCCGATCCCCAACTTACTTCGTGACCAGCTTGGCCTTGACGATGCTCTCGCCGCAGATCGAGCAGCGCACCACGTTGGCCTGGAACTTCTTGTCGCAGCCGCAGTGGAACTCGTACTTCTCGAGCGCCTCGACCCAATCGCGCACGTGTTGGGCGCAGGGCACGAGTTGCGCGTCCTGCGCCTCCTCGGCCAAGAAGCGCGCCTGCGCACCGAGCGCGTAGGCGAACTGCACCGAGCGCATGTCGGTGGCGCGCGGGGCGAGGTAGCGGAAGCCGGCGTAGAAGATCCACGGCCAGAGCTCCTGCGGCACGTCCGACTGCTCGAGCAACGCCTTGCACTTGGCGACGTCGCGCAGGTCATCGGTGTGCTCGACGATGCCGGCGCATTCGACGTCGAAGCCCAAGCGGCGCAGGGTCGCGAGGCGCACGAGCTGCAGGTAGGCCTGCGTGCGCGCGACGTCGAGCTTCTTGAGGCCGATCGGCAGCAGTTCCTCGTCACCCTTGCGCTCGGGCTCGCCCACGGCGGCCTCGAACAACTCGCTGGCGTAGCCCGCGTAGTAGCTGGCCGCGAGCCAGTGAGAGGTCGGCGAAGCGACTTGTCCCGTCGCCGGCGCGTTGGCGCCGAGCGCGATGCTGGCCTTGGCTCCGGCCGGAGCGGCCTCGGTCAAGAACGGCTTGTGCAGCGCGGCCTCGATGTGCGCCTGCGCGGCTAGGTACGCGGCGTAGTAGCGCTGCAGCTTGTAGGACGAGGAGTCGTCGGCGCGCCCGGCGTAGAGCGCCTCGGCGGTCTGCGCGGCTGCCGCGTAATCTTGCTTCTGGATGTGCTGGTAGGAGGTGTCGAGCGCCTCGCGGTTGACAACGTGGGGATCAACGCCGGCACACGCGCCCAGGAGTCCGAGGAGCGCGACCGAAGCGCGGCGCGCGAACGAGGAGAGACGAAGGAAGTGCATGACGGGACTCCGGGAAGGGCTACACGCGGCCAATGCCGAGGAAGAACACCAGCGGAGCAGTGCTGGGGCGATCGATGCGGAAGGTGAGCAGCGAGCGGTCGAGCGCGAGCGCGCGCGTCAGGCGCCCGACGCGATGATCCAGGCGCGGCCCGTCGACGGCGAAGTCGGCGGGCTTGGGCAGGCGGAAGTACACGAACACGTCCTTGGCCTGGTCCTCGAGCTTGAGGTTGCCGGCCTTGAGCGCGAACTTCTCGAGCGCGGCGAGCAATTCCTCGTCGTCGCCGGCGATCGTCGCGGGATCCGCGGCGGCCAGCGCGGTGCCGTCCTCGAGGTACAGGCGCAGGTCCATCTTGCCCGGGTCGACGTACACGATCTCGTTCTGAGCGGTCTCGCCCTTCAGGCCCAGGCGCAGCGCGATCGGGATCACGCCGTGGCGCTCGATCAAGTCGACGTCGAACACGCGCACGTGGTCGTCGGCGAAGCGCGCCTGAGCAGTCACCAAGCCATTGTGCGTGTTGACCGCGAAACCGGTGGCCAGCTTGGGCGGGCGGGCCAGCCGCGCCTCGAGCGGGAGCTCGCCGCCGGAGGCGCACGCACCGAGGAGCAGGGCGAGCGACGCGAGGGGCAGCGTGCGACGGAGGAAGTGGTTCATGGGAGGAGTCGGGGGACGAACCGGGGGACCGATCAGGGTACCAACGTGGCGAACACCAGCTCGCGTCGCCATTGACCTTCGAACACGTCGCCGACCAAGCCGTACTCGGGCGAAAGCCACAGCTCGCGGTTGGACTTCTTGACCACCAGGCAGTGCAACTGCCTGGTGCCCAGGGCGTCGCGGAAGCGCGCCAGGTCCTGGTCCTCGACCAGCGCCGGCGGGACGATCAGCCCGCTGGGGGGAACGGGGAAGGGCACGACGCGCACGTTGGCGTCGCGCGACAGGAGGTCGACCAACACCAGGGACGACCCGGCGACGCGCAGCTGGTGGTCCTTGAACTCGAACTGCGCCTCGTCGGGTTCGGACAGCTGGCGGCCGAATTCGTCGAAGTCGGTCGAGGTGAAGGCCAGGCGCGAGCGGGTCGAGCTCGACTGGCGCCAGGAGGTCGGCACCCTGGGCGTCGACTGCTTGAACAGCAACGTGCGGCCGGCGCGGATCGGGAAGCTCTCGCCATCGAGCTCCAAGCGCCACTGGGTCTGGAGCACGTAGCGCCAATCGCTGCTGGCTTGCGTCAGCGGGGGCAACTGCACGCGCGCCCAGCTCATCGCGTCGTTGTTGGTGTCCGCGTCGTACCAGCGCTGCGCGAGCTCGAACAGGCGCAGGTCGGTCTCTTGGTCGGGCCGCAGCGTGAACTCCTTGGCGTCCAGCCGCGCGGTCCAGTCGGCGAGCCGTGTGAACTTGCGCAAGGGCTCGAGCGCGAGCGCGCCGTTGGCGACAGCGTCCGCGCGCAGGCGCTCGACCAGGCGCGACGCCGCCGAGGCCATGTGATCCGCGCAACGGAAGGTCGCGACGTGCTCGAACACCGCATCGGGCGCCGTGACCGCCGCCTCGAGGTCGATCGCGGCCCAGGCGCCGTCGTGGGCCTTGCGCGCCGCCTGCGCCACCTCGCCGAGCTGGCGGCGCAAGCCGTCGACGACTTTGGTGGCCAGCGCCATGCGGTCGGGTGCCTCTTGCCCGATCTTGAAGCCCAACCAGGCCTTGGCGTCGCTGGCGAAGGTGCGGAAGGCGTCTTCGCAGGATCGGAAGCTGACCTCGGCGCGCGAAACAGCCGCGAAATCGGGCACGCCCTGCTCGTTCAGGCGCTGCGAGTGCACGCGGATGTCGGCCGAGGTCTGCGCCAACGTCTGCAGGAACGTCGTCCCATCGAGCTCGGGGCTGAGGAACACGCTGAACTTCTTGGTCGCCTCCGCGAGCTGCGCCAGCGCGTTGTCGCCGCGGCCGCTCTCGATCGAGGCCATCATGGCGTCGAAGGTCTCGGCCATGCGCCCCTCGGGCTGCGATTGCAGCCGCAGCGAGCGGTTCTCCTCCTTGAGCTGGCCGAAGTCCCGCTCGAGGTTCTTCTTCTCGATGTCGGACCGGTCGAACTGCTCCTTCAGCTCACGGTACTTGCGCTCCGACTCTTCCTTCCACTTCAGGTCCTGCTCCTGGCGCACGCGCTCGTCGCCCACCTCGCGTTCGATCTTCTCGCGCAGCGCCTTCTGCTCGTTGAACCGCGCCTCCCATTCGCCGCGGCTCTTGTCCGCCCCGAGCGCGCGCTCCTCCGCTTCTTGCTTGAGCCGCTGGAGCTCGCGGACATCACCCTGGACCTTGATCTCCGCTTCCTGGCGCGCCGTCGCCACCTTTCCGGAGGCTGCTTCGACCTCGGCCTTCAAGCTGGCGATCTGCGTGTTGAGCCCGTCGACGCGCTCTTGGAAGCCCAGCGAGCGGAAGGCCAGGAAGCCAGCCGAGCCGCCGAGCACCACCAGGCCCACGTAGGCCCAGGCCGGCACTTCCTTGGGGATCTTGTAGGCCTCGGACTTGCCGATCGCCTCGGCGAACTCGCCCGCGGACTGGAAGCGCTTGTCGCGGTCCTTCTGCAGCGCGCGCTCGAGCAGCCGGCGGATGGGCTTCTGGAGGTTGGGGATCTCGTTGAGGCGCTCGGTGATGTTGGTCTGGATCACCGACTGCACCAGCGCCTGCGTGGTCGCGCCCTCGAACGGCCGGCGACCCGAGAGCATCTCGAACAGCAGCACGCCGACCGCGAACAGGTCCGAGCGCGGGTCGAGCCGCTCGCCGCCGGCCTGCTCGGGGCTCATGTACATCACGGTGCCCGCGCGCGACTTCTCGCCGATCTCGGCCGCCAAGCCGGCGATGCCGAAGTCGAGCAGGCGCGCCCCGACGCCGTAGGGATTGGCGTCGGTCTTGGGCACGCGCGCCACGAGCATCACGTTCGAAGGCTTGATGTCCCGGTGGATGAAGCCCTTTTCGTGGCCGCTTTGGAGCCCCTTGAGCACCTGGCGCGTGATCTCGAGCGCGTGGCGCGGCGCGAGCACCTTCTCGCGATCGAGCAGCGCGCGCAGCGACTCGCCCTCGACCAAGTCCATGGTCAAGAACAGGCCCTCTTCGGCCTCGCCCGTGTCGCGCACCTGGCACACGTACTCGCTGACGAACTTCTGCGCGGCCTTGACCTCTTGGAAGAACAGGCGCTTGAACTGCTCGTTGCGCGAGTACTTCGGCAGCAGCACCTTGAGCGCCACGTCGCGCCCCTCGATCTGCTTGTCTTGGACGGCGTACACGCGGCCCATGCCGCCTTCGCCCAACATGCGGCGCACCAGGAAGCGCCCCGCGATCATCTGCGCGGGATTCGGGTTGCGGGCGGTTCCGGCGCCTGCGCCCGCACTTGCCGCGGGCGCCGCCGCGACGGGCGGAGCGGTGGGCGCGTCGCGCTGCAGCGGTCGGTGGGCTTCGAGCTCGGCGTTGGTGACGGTGCGCTCCGGGTCGGCTCCGGGTGCCTGGGAAGGGCCGGTGTGACCTGAAGCGGTCGTGCCCGGCCCGAAATCCGGCGCCGAGGAGGGGCGCTGCTCCGAACCAGGGGATTGGCGATCGTCGGAGGGACTCATGGTGGGGCGAGAGCGGTGTCGGGCGGCGCACCGCATGCACGAGATGGAAGAAGATCGCGCGCGCAGTGCAGTTCCAGGTGCGCGGCTGCGGCGCGCGAGTCTAGCGCCGCGGAGCTGCGATTGCCCGCGCGGAGCGACCTGGCGAGGCACCCGCCCCGGGTTGCTTCGGACATGCCGGTGAACGCGGCTCGAGCGCGCATCGCACGCCGGCTGACTTTCGCCACGCGTTGCTAGACTGCCCCGTCTTCGGCCCCGCCGCCCCTCCACCGCCCAAGTCGCGCCGGAACTCGACTCTGATGACGCACGTTTTCAAGCTGCACGTCTATTCGGAGGATCGCGCCATCGACAAGCGCGTCGAGGTGCAGGGCGACGTCGCCACCATCGGTCGCGGACACAAGGACGAGCCGGTCGACGTCACCATTCCGCGCAAGGACGTGTCGCGGGTCCACGTGCGCCTGTTCAAGGGTCTGGTGGTCGACGATCTGGGCTCGACCAACGGCACCTATGTCGACGGCCAGCGCATCCAAGCCGCCGTCGCGCTCCAGGGGCGCTCGTTCCAGATCGGCGATCCCGCGCTCAACAACCTGGTGACGGTCGAGATCGAGCCGGACTCCGATCCGGGCTTCGCGCTGGCGGGAGCCGGCGGCCAAGAGACCCTGGTCGATGCCAGCGCATTGGGTTCCGCCGAGCTCACTCGCGAGCGCGAGGCGCTGCTGGAGCGCGCCGAGGCCTATCGCGAAGACGCCGAGCGGCTGCGGGACGATGCCGAACGACTCGAGCGCGAGTTGGCGGCGGCGCGCGCGGAGCTCGCGGCGCAGCCCGCGCAGGACGAGTTGGTGACGACCAACCGCCGCCTGGAGCAACGCATCGGCGAGCTCAAGCGCCAGATCGAGGAGCGCGAGCAGTCCGACGCCCAGAGCTTGCAGGCCCGGTTGGCGCTCGACGAGTTGGCGGCGGTCCGCGCTCGCGCCGAGGAGGCCGAGGCCGCGTTGCACACCGAGCGCCAGCGCGCCCGCGGAGCCCAGGCCGACGCGGAACAAGCGCGCGCAGCCATGCGCGAGCTCGAGCGGCGCGCCTCGACGGCCGAGAGCGAGCTCGGCGCGCTGCGGGCCGAGGCCGAGCGCGCCCAGGGCGACGGTGGCGCGGCGCAGAGCGCAGCCGAGGAGCTCCAGCGGCTGCGCGACGAGCTGCGTGCGACGCAAGCGCGCGCCGACGCGGCGGCGCCCAAGCCGGCGCTGTTCATGTCGAAGCTCGTCGAGCGCCTGGAAAAGGAAAAGCGCGAGCTCGAGGCACAGGTGCAACGACTGAGCGCCGGAGCTGGCGCCGGGGCGGGCTCGAGCGCGCAGCTCTTCAGCGATCTGCGCCAGGAAAACGAGGCGCTCAAGCGCCAGCTCGACGAGCTGCGGCGCGGCGCGCGGCCCTCGAGCGCTCCCGACGCGACGCTGGCGGTCGAAGCGGCCTCGCTGCGCGCCGAGGTCGAGCGCCTGCGGCTGGCCAACGATCAACTGCGCGCCAAGCGCCAGAGCGATCCGCCGAGCTCGCGTCCGGCGGCGACACAGGTCGGGCTGCTGCGGCGCCTGCTCGACAGCGACCCCACGCTGCACGGCTCGAACCTCGCGGTGCCCGCCGACGAGTTCCTGATCACCGAGCAATACGTGTGCTTCCGCCGCGTGGAGAAGGTCATCACGCGCGCGGCGGCTGAGTTCCTGCAGATCTACAACGACAACACCTTCCTGCCCGGCACCGACGGCGCCAACTACCGCCGCCAGGCAGCGGCGGTGCTCGACGCGCCCACCGACGAAGAGGCGCGCCGCGAGCTCGCGCGCTACATGGAGTTGATCGCCAAGTGGTTGGGCGCTTCGGTGCAGGCCTATCGCCGCGCGGCGAGCCGCTTCGTCGACGAGTTGCGCGGCGAGCTCAGCGAAGCCGGCTTGACCAAGGGCAAGCCCGTCGGCGGGCTCGGTCTGGCGTGGGGCGTGAAGGCCGAGCTATGGGACCGCTCCCAGGCGCACCTGCGCCAGCTCTCGAGCACCTCGATCGAGGAGCGCATGGAGAAGTTGGCGCGCGAGGAAGCGAGCTCGATCGTGCACACGGGCTCGACGCCCGAGAGTTGAGCGCTCGTCGAGCGCCGAGGATCCGAGCGCTCAGGATGTTCGCCGCGCCGTCGCCCGGAGGGCGCCGGACCTCGAGGCCGTGACTCCCCCATGGCCTCTGACGCGCACTCGGCGTCGCCGAGATTTTTTGGCCCGCTCGGCGCAACTCGAGCGTTCGTTCGCGCCGCGGACGAGGCTCGTGCGCCGCCGGCGTGACAACGGCGCGCGCACTGAGCTGCGTTGCTACCATGCGCACCCGGAGCACCGTCGGAGCCGCGGCACCCCTCCGCGGTCCGGAGACGGCGCCCAGTCAGCGAAGGAGCTTCCATGGGTTTGTTCGAGCGGCGCCAGCTGTCCGCCATGGCGCGAGCCGTGTGCACGTTCGCGGTCCTCGTGTGGGCCACGGCGTGTGCCAGCACCGACCGCGTGCGCGTCGAGGCCGGCAAGGCCTCGCCCTCCTGCCGCCTGTTCGTGGTGGTCGAGAAGACCGCCGCCCTGGAAGCCGCCGGTCCGGCGGCCGACGGTCGCGAGCTGATCCGCCCCGAGCGCATCGAGAAGTTCGAGTTCTACGTGCAGGCCAGCCCGCTCGAGGGGACGCCGCTGCGCTGGCAGATCGACGAGTCGCGCAATCCGGTCGGACTGGCCGAGTTCGAGCTCGAGGACGCCGACACGACGCTCGCGGTGGCGATCGGTTCCAAGCTCGAGCAACGCCCGGACACGTCGATCGCCGTGGTCTTGAAGAGCGAAGGCGGCTGGCAGCGCCTGGTGCTCGACGCGCGGCACTTCATGAACACCCACGAGCGCCTATTGCGGATCGTCGGCAACAGCCTGTCCCTCGACGAGAACTGAGCGAGCCGCCCCATGTCGACCAGCGTCGTTCCGAGCGTCCTGTGGCGCGAGGGGATGTTCCTCTCGACGCAGCACTTCCAAGCCCTCGCTCGCGAGTTCGCCGCGCGCGCCGCGCACGGCGAGCGCATCGGCTCCAGCGCGCGTTTCGGACTGGTGCAGCTGAGCCTCGACGACAGCAAGCTCGCCCAGGACGTGCTCGACGTGCGCGCGCTGGATCTGGTGTTCCCCGACGGCACCGTGGCGCGCATCCCGGGCAACGCCGAAATCGCCGCCACGCCCTTCGCCGAGTTCTTCAAGGGCGCCGAGCTGACGGTGTGGCTGGGGATCCCCGAGGCGCGCGAGAACCAGCCGGCGATCGACGACGGACGCGACGGGCGCGTCGCGCGCTACCGCGTGCAGACGCAGCCGACCTACGACGAGAACGTGCGCGACTCGGTGCAGACGCTCGAGTACCGCATGCTGCGCATCAAGGTGTTCTTCGGAGACGAGCCGCCGCCGGGTTTCGACGCGCTGCCCGTGGCCAAGTTGGTGCGCCAGGGCCATCCGGTCCCGGTGACGGCGATCTCCCCCACCTACATCGCTCCGCTGCTCGAATGCGGAGCGTCGCCGGCACTGGTCGGACGATTGGCCGAGCTCGCGGCCGTGGCGCGCGGGCGCGTGCGCGATCTCGCGGCGCGCGTGCCGTCGATCGCGCGTCTCTCGGACGTCGACCGCGGGATCGACTTCGCGAGCCTGCTGTTGCTGCAGGCGCTCAACCGCACCTGCGCGGTGCTCGAGCAACTCACGCGCACGCCGCACCTCGCGCCCGAGCTGGCCTTCGTCGAGCTGGCGCGCTGCTGCGGCGACATGGCGTTGTTCGACCCGTCGCGCGCCGCGCCCAACCTGCCGGCCTTCGAACCCGCGCGCACCGATGCCTGCATGCGCACGGTGTTGGGTGAGCTCTCGTCGCTGCTCGGCGCGCAGGTCGAGCACCCCTACGACTGCGTGCCCTTCGAGCAGGACCCGGCCGCGACCTACTTCCACCGCATCAAGATCCCCGAGGAGTGGTTCGAGCGCCGAGCGCGGATCTACCTGGGCGTGCAGTTGACCCGCGCCGCCGAGGAAGCCGCGCGGCTCGTGCCCGACGGCGTCAAGTTGATGGCCGCGAGCGAGAAGCAGCGCGTGATGGATGGCATGGTTCCGGGCATCTCGCTGGCATACGAACGCGTCGCGCCGCTGGCCTTCCCCAAGCGCGACGACTTGCACTACTTCCGCATCGAGACCGAGGGCGACTCGCACGCTTCGTGGACGCAGGTCGAGCGTGAGCGCGCTGCGCTGATCCTCAATCCGCTGGACGAGTTGAGTGACGCCCGCTTCGAACTGTACGTCGAGAAGCAACGCCGCCATGGTTGACGCGCGCACGACCCTCGCACAGGCCTGCAATCCGCTGTTCCTGTACCTCTCGACCTTCTGGCGCAACTCGGCCACGTCGCGCGCCACGCTGATCGAGGTCAAGGAACAACTGCGCGTCCAGTTCGAGGGCCTGCGCGAGAGCTGCCTGCGCGACCCACGCTTGACCGCGAAGTACGAGCGCATCCACTACGCCTTGGTGGCGGCCGCCGACCAGATCGTGCTCTCCTCCTCGTGGCCGCAGCGCGCCCAGTGGGCCACCTCGCCGCTCGAGAAGGACTATTTCAAGAAGCTCGAGGGCGGCAAGCGCTTCTTCCGCCTGGTCGAGGAAGTGGTGCAAGAGCCGACCGAGGACGCGGCCGAGATCGCCGAGTGCCTGTTCACCTGCGTCGCGCTCGGATTCCGCGGCGAGCTGATCGGCGAGAAGCGCGAGCTCGAGCGCACGCGGCGCGCACTGTTCGAGAAGGCGCGCATGGCCGGCTCGCTGGGAGAGCGCATCACGCCCGAGGCCTACAACCGCACGGTGCCCGGCCGGCCGATCGTCTTGCCGACGACCAACATCCTGCGGCTGGTGGCGGTGACCGTCGCGGCGCTGGTGTTCATGGTGCTGGTGTTCAAGCTCACCGTGCGCATCGCGCACAGCGACACCATCGGCTCCGCGAAGGTCATCGGGGACGCGCTCGAGGACGGCTCGCGGATCGAGCTCGACGATTTGCCCGACGCCATGGCCGATGCGCTGCGCAGCGCCGGCGTCAGCGACGCGGGGTCGAGCCGATGAAGAAGTTCTTCCAGAACAAGACCAACGTGCTGGTCTTGGTGCTGCTGTTGGTGGTCGCGGCGCTGCTCTTGTTGCTGTTCCTCCAGGGCAGCCCGTTCGCGCTCTATGCGTTGATCGCGCTGATCGTGTTCGGCGCGCTGTGGATCGGCTTCGAGCTGTTCCTGCAGGCGCGCAAGCGCCGGCGACAGAAGCGCTTCGACGAATCGCTGGCCGCCAAGGAGGGCATCGCCGACCGCCGCCGCGAGTGGGGCACGTGGGTGACGGAGCTCGAGAAGCAGGGCATCGACCGCTACGACCTGCCGTTCTACTTGCTGGTCGGCGAGCCGCAGTCGGGCAAGAGCATCCTGCTGCAGAACTCGGACATGCACTTCCCCTTCGGCCAGACGCGCCTGTCGGGTGTCGGCGGGACGCGCGGTTGCGATTGGTGGTTCACGGACGAGGCGGTGATCCTCGACCTCGCCGGCCGCTTGTTCACGCACGAGGGCGGCGCCTCGGACGAGCTCGAGTGGAGTGCGTTCCTCGAGCTGCTCGCCGACTACCGGCCGCTGTGCCCGGCGAACGGCATCTTGCTGGTCGTGCCCTGCGACGGCTTGTTGCAGGACCAGCGCGACGCGGTGCTCCACAAGGCCGGCAAGATCCAGAACGCGTTGGTGACGCTGTCGAACAAGCTGCAGGCGCAATTGCCGGTCTACGTCGTGCTCACCAAGGGCGACAAGATCTTCGGCTTCGCCGAGTGCGTGCACCGGCTCGAGCAGCAACAGCGCCAGCAGATGTTCGGATGGTCGCGCGAGTCGGCCCAGGTCGAGACGCCCTTCCGCATCGAGGAGGCGCGCGACGGCTTCGACGGCATCGTGCAGCGCGCGCGCACACTGCGCAACGAGATGATGGCGACCGCGGCTCTGCCCGAGGACATCGCCGCCGTGCACCGCATGTCGGCGTTCCCCGACGAGCTGCGCAGCCTGTGGCCCAATCTCGAGCTGTACCTGAAGTCGGTGTTCACCGACAACACGCTCACCGAGCGTCTGTTCTTCCGCGGCATGTACCTGACGAGCGGCCTGCAAGTCGGCGCTCCGATCGCCAAGGTCTGCGCCGAGTTGATCTCGGGCTCCAAGGAGGCCGACGCGCGCGCGCTGGAGGCCCTGTTCGTCAAGCAGCGCGCGTACTTCATCCGCGACTTGGTGCGCGAGAAGGTCTTCGCCGAACGTGGCTTGGTCAAGCCGACCTCGACGCGCGTCAAGAAGGCGCGCAACGCGGCGCGCGTGGCCTACGGTGCGTCGAGTGTGATCGCGGCGGCGGCGGTGGTCGGCGCCGTGACCTTCGCGCTGCGCGACAACCGCGACGTGCAGTTCGACGCCGGCGCGGAGGCCATCCTGGCGGCGTGGCGCTCCTACGCCGAGCGCGAGTCGTCGCCGACGCTGGAGACGACCTTGGAGCGCTTGCGCAGGATCGAGCAAGCGATCCTGGAACCGGGCACCGAGGGCAACCTCGAACGCACCTTCCAGGATCGGCGCACGGCGCTGCACGAGCTCTACGCGGCGATCTTCGACTACCAAGTGTTGCCGCGCATGCGCGGCGACGCGATCGCCGAGATGACGCGCGCGCTCGAACGCTCCGACACGCGCGTCGACCACGCGCGCTTCCTGCGCTGGGTCAAGCTCTCGCGCGAGCTCGGCGGCGAGATCGAGTACGACGCGCAGGCGCTCCAGAGCGCCTCGGACTCGGTGGGCGGGCACGTGTTCACACTGCTCGAGTGGAGCGGCGCGAACGTGAAAGAGCTGCGGCGCGTGCTGGCCTACCGCGGCGACACCGCCGAGCCGGCGCCGAAGTGGAGCGAAGCGCAACAGCGCCGGCACGAGCGCTTGGTCGACCTGACCCTGAAGAGCTTCGACCGCACGATCGAGGCCGGCTGCCCCTGGCAGGTTTCGGGCGACCTGGGCTTCCTGATCGCGCTCGACGGCCTGAAGGCGGCCTACGACGAGCTCGCCTCGGTCAAGTCGTCGCGCGATCCGAGCCGGCCTGAAACCTCGGACGCGCACCTGCGCTCGGAGAAGTACTTCCGTTGCCTGCAACTGGCGCGGGCCAGCGCGGCCAAGTTGCGCGACCAGCGGCCCGACCCGGTCTCCGCGCAGCAGCAGCTCAACGAGTTGCGCCAGGCGCGCCAAGCACTTTTGCGACCGGGGAACGAGCAGAGTTGGGCCGTGGAAGTCGAGAACCGCATCCCCGGTCGACCGAACGTGCCCACGCCCAACGCCGAGACGATCAAGAAGTACGAGGCGCCCGGGCTCGAAGAGGTGTGCGACCCGGCGGTGCTCTCGCTCGCGCCCTGGAACCTGGCGTTGCTCGGCGAGCAGCTCGAGAGCTACTTCGCGAAGTCCGAGCAAGCCACGGCGCTGGGTGCCACGCCGCGGCGCATCATCAACGCCAAGTGCGCCGCGCTGGGCCGGCAGTTCGTGGCCAGCGTGACGACCTGGGAGCAGTTGCGCGACCCGCACCTGTTCGTCGGCGAGGACCTCGGGCCCGAGCCCTTGGGCATCGACTTCGCTCCCGCGCGACGCCTGCTGACGATGCTCGGTCACCTGCGCGAGGCGTCCAGCGGCGAACCGGCGATCGCCGAGTGGGCCGAGCGCACGTCGCGCCTGCTCGCCGGCCACATCGCGCCGCTCAAGAGCGACATCGCGCGCATCCCGCAGGAGGCCTTGGCCGAAAGCCTGGCATTCCTGCGGCGCGCGACGCTCGACGACGAGCGCGGCATGGGGCGCACGAGCGACGACCTGAGCGAGGTCTCGAAGGCCATCCTGGCCAAGCTGCTCGATGCGCTGCAGAAGGACGAGCAAAAGCAGTGGTCGCGCGCGTCGGGCCGCGACGAGTCCGTCGCCGGCGATCTGACGAGCTTCCTCGAGTTCGAGGCGCGACTGGCCGACTGGATGGGCCTGCGCATCGCGGAGCTGGCGACCATCCCCGCGCACCAGAGCTGGCTCTCGTCGAGCGCCGACGCCGGCTTTTCCGAGCGTCTGCGCGCGCGGCGCAGGGAGTTCGAGTCCTCGGCCTATGTCGAGCTCAACGCCGAGTGGAAGCCCGAGGAAGTGCCGGGCAAGCTCGCCAAGCAGCTCGAGAGCGCGGCCTTCGAGAGTTGGCTCAGGAAGATCAAGGAGTTGCCGCTGCCCAACTTGCCGGGCGTGGGCATCGACGACCTGCGCGCGCTCGCCAAGCGCACCGCCGAGGAAGTGGTGCTGATCGACGGCTACCAGAAGATGGACACGGCCGACAGCATGGCCGCCGACGGCGTCGTCGAGCTCACGCGCTCGACGCTCGCGGGCTTCCGCTTCTCGCGCGAGACGGCCGACGCCGATCTGGTGAAGCAATTCCTCGCCGCGCGGCAAGCGCGCGCCGCGGCGCTGGAGAACGAGCGCGACACCAACGCCGCGCGCCAGGTCGCCCACAACGTGTGGGCGAGCTTCGAGGGCCGCATGCGCGCGGAGCTGCGCAAGCGCTTCAAGCTGGCGGTCGAAGCCAAATTCTCGCAGGAAAACGCGCTCCTGCGCGAAGTGCTGCTGGGCGACATGGCGGCGAGCAAGCGCGCCGCCGGCCAGTACGGCAAGTTGCGCGATCAGTTCCTGGCGGTGTTCCGCAAGGACGGCGTGCTCGACGTGCTCGAGCGCGACTTCGCGCTCGCTGGCGAGGACCCGCTGCATCTCGCCTTCGACGCCGACGGCGAGGCGCGACCCGACTACCGCGACGCCTGGGAGCTCACCAAGTTCCTCAGCGCGCTGCAGGAGTTCTTCGCGGCGCGCGCGGCCAAGCTGGAGAGCGGAACCATTGGCCTGCGCCTCGAGCTCGACGAGAACGACCCGCAGCGCGTGTGGGGCTCGCCCGACTACGAGAACGTGTTCCTGGTGCAGTGCGCGCCCGACGCCCAAGGCAACTGGGAGGCCGATTCCGCGGGCCCGCCGCCGCGCATGTTCGAGAACGGCGTGCTCGAGCTCGACTGGCGCATCGACACCGCCGGGCCACTCGCGCTGCACTTCATGAAGGTCAGCTCGGGGCGCTCGAAGAAACGCGCCAGCGCCGAGGTGCACACGCTGTTCGCGCCGCTCTTGATGGCCTGGAGCTCCGCCACACCGCAGTCCGAGCGCTGCCGCGTCGAGCTGCCGCTCGAGTTCCCGCCCGAAGCCAAGCCCGAGGATCGCGCGCGCAACGCACGCGTGTTCCTGACCTTCAAGGGCGGATCCGATCTGCCGCGCTTGCCGGAGCGACCGGCGTTGCCGGCGCGTCGCTGAGCGCCCGACCCAGCATGCGGCGCGCGAATTCCACCGGGGCACCCAGGGCTGCCCGACCGACCTGCACACGTCCGCGGGCTTGAGCTCGCGCACGCTCCCCCGACGCGATGTTCTCCTTTCGCCGCAACGAGATCCTGCCGGTCGAAGCCTACGGCAAGCTGCCGATCGCCAAGGACTACCTGCGCGTCGGTTGCTCGGAAGGCGCGAGCGCGCAGTGGCGCGATTGGCTCGACCGGGCCTACTCCGGTTCCGCGGGCGGCGTGTTCCCCAAGCTCGCCTGGCCCGCGCGTTTCTTGGTCGGTGAGGCGTGGGGCGAGCCCTTGGTCGGCGTGCTGTGGCCCTCCAGCGATGCCGGTGGTCTGCGCAAGTTCCCGATCTCGTTCCACGTCGAGCGCCGGCGCAAGCTGGTGGCCCACGATCTCGAGCAGGGTTGGCGCGCCACCGCGGGCGTGTGGCAGGCCCTCGACGCGCTGCGCGAACGCACCGCGGGCGAGAGCGACGGGCAACGCTTCCTGGCCAGCGTGCGCGCCTGCGAGCTCGAGGTCGAGCGCATCGGCGCGGTCGACGAGGACGGGCTCGACTTCGGCGAGTGGAAGCGCGCCATCGACGCCGAGGGCGAAGGCCTCGACGGACTCCTGCGCAGGCTCGCGGAGCTGCGCCGCGCTGGCCCACGAGCCATGCTGCGAGTGCCGCTCGTCGCGCACGGCTCGCTCGTCGCGCAAGCGCGCGCCTGGTGGAGCCTGTGCTGCGAGATCGGCGTGCTCGATCGAGCTCAGGTGCCGACCGTGGTCTTGCCGGCGCGCGTGCCCGAGCCGGACGAGGCGGCCTTCGCCCTGTTCAGTGCCCGCGTGCTCACCGCGCAGGACGTGATCTGGCTCGCGCCTCCGACCATGGCGGGAACGGCGGGGATCGAAGACCTCGCCGACCCGCTCGCGCGCCGCGCGCAGGGCGCGTGCGAAGCTCCGCAACCCCTCGAAAACTCGCTGCGCGGCGCGTGGACCAGCTTCGCGGCGCGGCGTGGCTAGCTTGCCGGTCCACCGACACACTCGTATAGTCGCTCGACGTTTCGGCTCGCGCCTCTTCGCAGCGGCCGAGCGCGGAGCGAGCACCCGCTGGGAGTCCCTTGATGGCATCGCCCGTTGAGCTCGATCTCGACCTCCTGTTGCGCCCGATCGCCGAGGCCCAGCCCTGCGGTCCGGACCTGCGCGAGGATGCCTCGCCGTCATCGCCGTTCCTCGAGATCAAGGACGCGCGACGCAATGCACGCGCGGCCGAGCGCACGCTCTCCAGCTTCTCCTTCGGCGCCGAGGTCGCGGCCGAGGGCGACGACGCGCGCGCGGCGACCGAAGCGCGCGCCACCGCCGATCAGTCCTGGGAGCGCATCCTCGAGCTCGCGCCGGCGGTGATCGCCGAGCGCTCGAAGGACCTCGAGGTCACGGCCTATTGGATCGAAGCCTTGACGCGCCAGCGCGGCTTCGCCGGGCTGCGCGACGGACTCAAGCTCGCGCGCGGGCTGGTCGAGGCCTTCTGGGACACGCTGTATCCCGCGCCCGACGCCGAGGACGGCGTCGCCGCCCGCAGCGCTCCGCTGGCCAACCTCAACGGTGACGGTCCCGACGGTCCGCTGCCCTCGCGCATCGCGCTCCTGCCCCTGACCGACGCGATCGACGAACGCGGCGGGTTCTCGACCTGGCATTTCAACCAGGCGCGCGAGCTCGGCCGCCTGACCAACCCCGACGAACGCGGTGAGCGCGAGCGCGCCGGCGCGGTCTCGATGGCCCATTTCGAAGCCGCGATCGCGGCCACCGACGCCGCGAGCTTGGCGCAGACCGCCGCTGACATCGAAGAGGCGTTGGCCGAATGGGAAGCCCTCTCGCGCGCCATCGGCGAGCGCTCGCAGGGCTATTTCCCGCCGGCCTCGGCGGTGCGCGACGCACTGGCCTCGGCGCTCGACACGCTGCGTTTCTCGGCCAAGGACAAACTCGAATCGGAATCCGCTTTCGCTGCCTCCGCGGACGCGGCTGGCCCGGGCCCGCAAGGCGACGCTGCGTCGGAGCGCGGCGCGCGTCCCCAGGTGCCCGGAGTGATCCAGTCCCGCGAAGACGCCTTCCGCGCCCTGCAGTCCGCAGCGCAGTATTTCCGCCGCACCGAACCCCACTCCCCGCTCTCCTACGCCATCGAACAGGCCGTGCGCTGGGGCTCGCTCAGCTTGCCCGAGCTGCTGCGCGAGCTGGTCACCGACGAGTCCGCGCGCGCCCAGTATTTCCAGCGCGTGGGCATCAAGGACGACTCGCTGCCGTCGTGATCGCCCACCCCACGCACACCTTCTTCAACTCACTTCCGATCCGCCAAACCCGATCCGCCGTCGCGCACTGACCGTCCCGCGCGGCCCCACCCCGACCCGAACCCGAAGAGAGCCCCATGTCGATCCACAAGAAGCTGGAACGCGTCCGCAAACCCCGCGTGCACATCACCTACGACGTCGAGACCGGCGGCGCCGCGGTCAAGAAGGAGCTGCCCTTCGTGGTCGGCGTGATGGGCGACTTCTCGGGCAACCCGACCACCGCGCTCAAGCCGCTCAAGGACCGCAAGTTCGTGCAGATCGACCGCGACAACTTCAACGAGGTGATGGCCAAGATCGCGCCCGAATTGAACATGAAGGTCCAGAACACGCTGTCGAAGGACGGCGGCGAGATGGCCGTGACGTTGAAGTTCAACTCGATGGACGACTTCGATCCGGCGCGCATCGTCGAACAAGTCGAGCCGCTCAAGAAGCTGCTCGAGACGCGCAACAAGCTCAACGACCTGCTCTCCAAGGCGGACCGTTCCGAGAAGCTCGAGACGATCCTCGAGGACGTGCTCAAGAACTCGGAGCAGCTCGACAAACTCAAGGGCGAGCTCGGTCTCGACCAGAAGTAAGCACAGCGAGGAACGAGGAACACAGCCATGGCCGAAGCCCAATCCAATCCGCAAGGCGCCGCCGCCTCCGAAACCACCCAAGAGGGCGGACTGCTCTCGAGCGTGATCTCCGCCACCAAGCAGACCGAGAAATCGCGCGCCGAGGAGTTGGTGCGCACCTTGGTCGAAGAGGCCACGCGCGGCACGGTGACCTGGAGCAAGAATCTCAACATCACGATCACCAAGGCCGTCGCGGCCATCGACGAGACGCTCTCCAAGCAGCTCTCGGCGATCATGCACAAGGAAGAGTTCCAGAAGCTCGAGGGCTCGTGGCGCGGACTGAACCAGTTCGTGATGAGCAGCGAGACCAGCACGACCCTCAAGATCAAGCTGTTCAACGTCTCCAAGCGCGACCTGTTCAAGGACCTCGACAAGGCCGTCGAGTTCGACCAGAGCAACATCTTCAAGAAGCTCTACGAGGCCGAGTTCGGCATGGCCGGCGGTGAGCCCTACGGCGCCTTGATCGGCGACTACGAGTTCACCAACCATCCCGAGGACATCGCGCTGCTGCAGAACATGTCGAGCGTGGCCGCTGCGTCCTTCGCGCCCTTCATCACGGCCGCCGGGCCGGAGTTGATGGGCATGCAGAGCTGGGAGGAGCTCAGCAAGCCGCGCGACCTGGCCAAGATCTTCGAGACCGCCGAGTACGTGAAGTGGCGCTCGTTCCGCGACACCGAGGACTCGCGCTTCGTCAACTTGGTGATGCCGCGCACGCTGGCGCGCTTGCCCTACGGCAAGAACACCAAGCCCATCGAGCAGTTCGAGTTCGAGGAAGTGGCGCAGGACAAGGGCGGCGTGGCCAAGGGCTCGAAGCACGAGCAGTACTGCTGGAGCAACGCGGCCTACGCCATGGGCTCGGTGTTGACGCGCTCGTTCGCCGAGAACGGCTGGTGCACCGCGATCCGCGGCGTCGAAGGCGGCGGCAAGGTCGAGAACCTGCCGACGCACGTGTTCATGTCCGACGACGGCGATCGCGACATCAAGTGCCCGACCGAGATCGGCATCACCGACCGTCGCGAGGCCGAGCTCTCCGGCCTGGGCTTCCTGCCGCTGTGCCACTTCAAGAACACCGACTACGCCGTGTTCTTCGGGGCGCAGAGCACGCAGAAGCCCAAGAAGTACGACTCGCCGGACGCCACCGCCAACGCGGCCATCTCGGCGCGCCTGCCGTACCTGATGGCCACCTCGCGCTTCGCGCACTACCTCAAGATCATGGGCCGCGACAAGATCGGCTCGTTCATGGAGGTCAAGGACTGCGAGAAGTGGCTCAACAACTGGATCCAGGGTTTCGTCAATGGCAACCCGGACTCCGGCCCGGACCTGAAGGCCAAATACCCGCTGAAGGAAGCCAAGATCGAGGTCAAGGAGATCCCCGGCAAGCCCGGCTCCTACAACGCAGTGGCCTACCTGTGCCCGTGGTTGCAGATGGAAGAGCTGACCACGTCGCTGCGCTTGGTCGCCAAGATCCCGAAGAAGGGCTGACGGTCGTGGTGCACGAGCCGACGGGGCGCCAGCGCGGTCCGTCGGCTCGTTCGTTTCGAGGCTGAGGGGCGGCGCGCGCGATGGGTTTGCTCGACGAAGTCGTGGAAGGCACCGAACGCGCGGCGCGCGAGGCCAGCTCGCGCCTCGAGCGTTTCCTCTCGGCGCGCACGACGGTCGAGGCGCTGCGCGTGTGGCTCGATCCTCGCGCGGGCGAGCCGCCGCCGACGGGCGAGAGCGTGTTGCGTCGGCTGGCGCTCGATGTCGCGCGCATCGATGCGCTGCTCGAGGCCCAAGTCAACGCGATCCTGCACCACCCGCAGTTCCAAGCGCTCGAGTCGGCCTGGCGCGGACTGCGCTTGGTGGTCGACGACGTGCCCGACGAGGCCAATCAACTCGCGCGCGACATCCGCGATCCGCGCTTCCGCGCCAAGGAATACCCCTACCCGCAGGTGATGGTGCGCGTGCTCAGCGTTTCGTGGCGCGAGCTGGCGCGCGACTTCGAGCGCGCGTTGGAGGTCGACCAGAGCCAGATCTTCCACAAGGTCTACAGCGAGGAGCTGGGCAGCCCGGGGGGCTGGCCGTTCTGCGCGCTGCTCGGTGACTACCACGTCGCGCATCGTCCGCGACCCGAGGACAAGGTCGACGACATCAACGTGTTGCACGGGATGTCGGAGGTCGCCGCCGCGGCCTTCGCGCCGTTCTTCGTGTCGGCGCATCCGACGTTGCTCGGGCTGGAGAGCTTCGTCGAGCTCGAGCGGCCGCTCGACCTCGCGCGCGACATGCAGCCCACCACGCATCCCGAGTACGTGCGCTGGGACCGGTTCCGCGCCGGCGAGGACGCGCGTTTCGTCGGCGTGGTGCTGCCGCGCGTGCTCTTGCGGCGCCCCTGGCCCAACGACCCGGCGCGCCGCGATCGCTTCCGCTTCCGCGAGCATTGCCGCATCCACTCCGAGTACCTGTGGGGCAACGCGGTGTACGCCTTCGGGACGGTCCTGCTGCGCTCGTACTTCGACAACGGTTGGTTGGCGGCGATCCGCGGCATCGAGGCCGCGGGCGGCGGCGGGTTGGTCGACACGCTGCCCGAGTGTTGGCTCCCCAGCGACTCGCGCGGCGTCGCGGCGCGTGGCGCGGTCGAGGTGCAGATCACGGACACGCGCGAGAAAGAGCTGTCCAACCTGGGCCTGATCCCACTGTGTCGCCTGCCGGGCACGCCATTCAGCGCGTTCTACTCGTGCAGCTCGGCGCAGCGACCGGCGCGCTTCGACACGCCCGAGGCCGACGCCTCGAGCAAGCTCTCGGCGATGATGCACTACATCCTGTGCGCATCGCGCTTCGCGCACTACCTGAAGGTGATGGGCCGCGACGCCACCGGCTCGTTCGTCTCGGCCGAGCAGGTCGAGCAACTGCTCAACGCCTGGCTCGTGCGCTACACCGCGGACGCCGAGGATTTGCCCGAGGAGCGCCGCAAGGAGTACCCGCTGGCCGAGGGGCGCGCGGAAGTGAGCGAGGATCGGCGCAAGCCGGGCTCGTACACCTCGCGCTTCTACCTGCGGCCGCAGTTCCAGATCGACGACATGGCCACGACGGTGCGGTTGCGCACCGAGATCGTGCCGCGAGGAGAACGACGACGATGAGCACCGCCCGCGAGCTGTTCCTGGAAGGCAAGTTGAGCGAGGCCCTCGCCGCGCAGACCGCGCAGGTCAAGGCGCGGCCCGCCGACGTCGACGCGCGCGGCCTGTTGATCGAATTCCTGTGCCTCGCGGGACAGCTCGAGCGCGCCGACACGCAGCTCGAGACCGTGCTGGCGCAGAGCCCCGATCGACTCGCGGGAACGGCGCTGTTGCGGCAACTGGTCCGCGCCGAGCAGGCGCGGCGCGACTTCTGGACCTTGGGACGTGTCCCCGAGTTCCAAGGCGAGCCCGGCCCGCGGCTCAAGCTCGGCCTGGAAGCCTCGATCCGCCTGCGCGAGCGCGATTTCGCGGGAGCGATGGCGCTGTTGGTCCAAGCGGAGGAGCTGCGCGCGCCGCTGGCCGGCCAGCACGGCCAGCAGGCCTTCGCGGATCTGCGCGAGCTCGACGACCGCCTGGGCGGCGTGCTCGAGGTGCTGACCTCGACCGGCAAGTACTACTGGATCGACTTCGCCGAGGTGGAGCTGCTCGAGTTCGAGGCCCCCGAACGCCCGCTCGATCTGCTGTGGCGCCGCGCGCGCCTGGCGTTGCGCTCGGGCACCGATGGCACGGTGTACGTGCCGGCGATCTACGCTCCTCTCGACGACGCGCAGGACGCGCACAAGCTGGCGCGCGCCACCGATTGGGTCGAGACCGGCCCCGGTGGACCGGTGCGCGGCGTGGGCCAGCGCACCTGGATGATCGGTGATTCCGACGTGCCGCTGCTCGAAGTGGACGCCTTGCGCTTGGGCGCGGGCGGAGCGTGAGACGCGCATGGCCCGCTCCGATTCGAAGAAGCCGGTGATGCCCTCGCTGCTCGATCGCTTGATCGACGACGCGCCCGAGTCGAATGTCGAGCGCTTCAGCGAGGGCTATCAGAATCTGGCCGAGATGCAGGCCGCGATCCGCCGCGACATCGAGAACCTGCTCAACACGCGCAAGCGCCAGCTCGATTGGCCGGCCGTCGGCGAGTTGGTGGAGCGCTCGGTGCTGGGCTACGGCGTGCCCGACATCAGCGGGCGCCAACTGGGCTCGGCCCAGCAGCGCGCGCAGTTCCTGAAGTCCGTCGAGGACCTGATCCGGCGCTACGAGCCGCGCTTCAAGCGCGTCAAGGTCAGCCCGCAGAGCGCCGTCAATCCGCTCGACCGCACGCTGCATTTCTCGATCGATGCCGACGTGTTCGCCGAACCCGCGCCGGAGCACGTGGCCTTCGACACCACGGTCGAGCCCGTCACGCGCTCCCTGAAAGTCGACCTGTCGGACTCGCGTTGAGCAGCGCGCGCCGTCGCTCCCGCCGTAAGATCCCACGTTCCCGATGAGCGAAGACCTCCTGCGCATCTACGACCGCGAGCTGCGCTTCCTCCAGAAGCTCGCCTCCGACTTCGCCGCCGAGCAGCCCAAGGTCGGCGTGCGCCTGCGCATCGCGGGCGAGAAGGTCGAAGACCCGCACGTGCGGCGCCTGATCGAAGGCGTGGCGTACTTGAACGCGCGCGTGCGCCGCAAGCTCGACGATCAGTTCCCCGAGCTCTCGACCGGACTGCTCTCGCTGCTCTATCCGCACTTCCTGGCGCCGATCCCGTCGCTGTCGATCGTGCAATTCGTGGCCAAGCCCGACCTCGGCGGCGCCTACCGCGTGCCGCGCGGCCTGGAGCTGGACACCGAGCTCGTCGACGAGGCGCGCTGCCGCTACCGCACGTGCTACGCCGTCGAGGCCTGGCCGATCCGCTTCGCCGGAGCGCGCATCCAGGCGCTGCCCTTCCAAGCGCCCAAGACCCCGGCCTCGGGCGACGCCCAGAGCGTGCTCGAGATCCGCCTGGAGTGCGCCAGCCCGCAGGTGCGCTTCGCCGAGCTCGCGCCCGAGCGTTTGCGCTTCTACTTGAACCTGCCGCAGCAGCACGCGGGCACGCTCTACGAGCTGTTGCTCAACGACGCGCTCGAAATCGCCTTGGCCAGCGCGCCGAACGACCCCGAGCCCGCGGTGTTGCCGGCGGCGGCGCTGCACGCGGTGGGCTTCGAGCACGATGAAGGGCTCTTGCCCTATCCGGCGCAATCGTTCGTCGGCTACCGGCTGTTGACCGAGTACTTCGCCTTTCCGGAGAAGTTCCATTTCGTCGAGCTGCGCGGGCTGCCGGCGGCGAAGTGGGCGCGCGTCGGACGCGAGGCACGCCTTTACGTCTACCTGCGGCGCAGCGAGCGCGACCTGGAGAGCTTGCTCGACAAGGACAAGTCCGCGAGCGCGCTGGCGCTCAACTGCACCCCGGTCGTCAATTTGTTCGAGATGGCCTGCGAGCCGCTCAACCTCGACCGCCGCGTCGACGAGCTGTTGGTCGTGCCCGACGAGCGCCGGCGCACGGCGTTCGAGGTGCATTCGGTGCGCTCGGTGGACGCCGTGGTGTCCGAGGACCGCAGCGTGGCCTGCGCGCCGTTCTTCGGCATCGAGCGCTTGGCGCGCAACGACGAGCAGCGCGTGTGGTGGACCGCGCAGCACCGCGCCGCCGAAGCGCGCGACGACGAAGACGAAGAGCGCGTCCAAGACGGACCGATGGACCTGTGGCTGCAGCTCGCCGAGCACGGCGTGCTGGCCGACCAAGCCAACGTGGTGTTGCTGGTGCGCGCGTTGGTCACCAACCGCGAGCTCCCCAAGCGCCTGCCCTACGGCAACGACCGCCCGCACTTCTCGTTCGCCTCCGGCAGCGGCCCGATCGAGCGCATCCGCTGCCTGCGCAAGCCCACCGATCCGCTGCGTCCGGCGGCCTCCGACGATCGCCTGTGGAACTTGGTCGCGCACCTGGCGCTGAACCAGATCTCGCTCGGTGGCGAGCAGGGCACGCAGGCCCTCAAGGAGCTCCTGCGGCTGTACGACCTGACCGGATCGGCCGCCAACCGCGCGGCCATCGAGGGCGTGACCTCGCTCGTGACGCGGCGCTCGGCGATGCGCGCGGTGATCGACGGACAGCCGGGCTTGGTCCAAGGCAGTGAAGTGGTGCTGGCGCTCGATGCCGACAAGCTGCGCACCAAGGGCGCGTTCTTGTTCGCCAGCGTGCTCGAGCGCTTCCTCGGGCTCTACGCCCACATGAACACGTTCGTGCAGTTGGTGCTGCGCGCGAGCGACCGCGAACACGAGGTGAAACGATGGCCGCCCCGGGCCGGCGATCGCTCCCTGATCTGACCGCGGAGCTCGTGCGCGATCCGGGCGCCTTCGACTTCGCGCAGGCCGTGCGCGTGGCCGAGGACGCCGGCGCTGGCGCGAGCGGTGCCGCGTTGCACGCCGTTGGCCACGACGAGCACCCCAGCGAGGAGGCCGTGCGCTTCCGCGCGGCGCCGAGCCTGGCCTTCGCCGCCGCGCCCCTGCGCTCGGCGACGCGGCGCGCGAGCGGCGCGCTCGAGCTCGAGGTCAGCTTCCTCGGCTTGACCGGCCCCAGTGGCGTCCTGCCCCAGCACTACACCGAGCTCTTGATCGAGCGCCTGGCGCGCCGCGATCGCGCGCTCGCGCGTTTCCTCGACTTGCTGCACCACCGCGCGCTGTCCTTGTTCCACCGCGCCTCGACCAAGTACAGCCTGGTCCACTCGCGCGAGCAGGCCTGGCGCTGGTCGCGCGACGACGACCCCTTCGAGCGCGTGCTCAAGTGCATCGCCGGACGGGGACTGCCGCCGCGCTCGGCGCTGAACTCGGTCGTCGATCGTGGTTGGGTGTACTACGCGGCGCACTGGGGCCGCGGAACGCGCTCGGCGGTCGGGTTGGAGAGCCTGCTGGCGGACTTCCTGGGCCTCGAGGTGCGCGTCGAGCAGTTCGTCGGACGTTGGGTCGAGATCCCGCCGGAGGCGCGCACCGCTCTGCCGACGCGCGCCCGGCCCAGGGGCCAGAACAGCACGCTGGGGGCGGGCAGCGTGCTCGGGCGGCGCGCGTGGGACACCTCGTCGCGCATCCGGGTCGAGCTCGGACCGATGTCGGTCGAGCGCTTCCTCGAGCTGCGGCCCGACGGTGAGCTGCTGGCGCGCGTGCGCACGCTGATCGCCGAGTACACCGACGGCACGCTCGACTTCGAGCTGGCGCTACGGCTCGCGCCGGGCGAGCGTCTAGAATCGCGATTGTCCGTTCGCGGAAAAGGTGAAGCCCGCTTGGGGTGGACCTCCCAGCTATCCGCCCGCTCCGCGCAGCAAGCCGACACACGTGTGTTGTTTTCGCTTGCGGCCCCATGAAAGTCGCGTGAGCATCGCCCCGGTCCCCGGCTGGAGCATCCCCCCATGGCATCGGTGAATCTGCGATCGCTCGTCGGTCGCCTCGACGACGTCTGCCGTCGCACCCTCGAAGCAGCGGCCGGCCTGTGCCTCTCGCGCACGCACTACAACGTCGAGGTCGAGCACTGGCTGATCAAGCTGCTGGAGCAGCCCGGGAACGACTTCGACCTGATCGCCAAGCACTTCGGGCTCGACCAAGCGGCACTGTCGAACGACCTGACGCGCGGCATCGAGCGCCTAAAATCCGGCAACGCGCGGCCTCCGGCGTTGTCCCCCACGCTGGTCGAGCTGGCCAAGGATGCCTGGATGGTGGCCTCGCTCGACTTCGAGTCGGCCAAGACGCGCTCGGGGCACGTGCTGGTGGCCTTGATGGAGAGCGAGGGCTTGGCGGCCCAGGCGCTGGAGGCCAGTGAGCAGTGGAGCAAGATCCCGCTCGACGCGCTCAAGCGCGAGCTCGGCGCGATCACCGCGCGCTCGAACGAGGCCGAATCGGCACCGGCCTTGGGCTCCGGACCCACGGCGGCCGGTGCGCGCGCTCCCGGCTCGGGCCGCACGCCGAACCTCGATCAGTACACGGTCGATCTCACGCAGCGCGCGCGGGCCGGTCAACTCGATCCGGTGCTCGGCCGCGAGACCGAGATCCGCCAGGTGATCGACATCCTCACGCGCCGCCGTCAGAACAACCCGATCCTCACCGGCGAGCCCGGCGTCGGCAAGACCGCCGTGGCCGAGGGCTTCGCGCTCAAGGTCGTCGCCGGCGACGTGCCCCCGCCGCTGCGCAACATCGCGGTGCGCACGCTCGATCTCTCGCTGCTGCAGGCCGGAGCGGGCGTCAAGGGCGAGTTCGAGAACCGCCTCAAGGGCGTGATCGAAGAGGTCAAGGCCAGCCCGCAACCGATCGTGCTGTTCATCGACGAAGCCCACACGCTGATCGGTGCCGGTGGCGCGGCCGGCCAGGGCGACGCGGCGAACCTGCTCAAGCCGGCTCTGGCGCGCGGCGAGTTGCGCACGATCGCGGCCACCACGTGGGCCGAGTACAAGAAGTACTTCGAGCGCGATGCGGCGCTCGCCCGGCGCTTCCAGGTGGTCAAGGTCGAGGAGCCCAGCGAGGACGTCGCGGTGCAGATCATGCGCGGGCTCGCGGCGACGATGGAACGCCACCACGGCGTGCGCGTGCTCGACGAGGCGATCCTCGACTCGGTGCGCCTGTCGATGCGCTACCTCTCGGGTCGCCAACTCCCCGACAAGTCGGTTTCGGTGCTCGACACGGCCTGCGCGCGCGTCTCGCTGTCGCAGTCGGCCACGCCCGAGGCGCTCGAGGATTGTCGGCGGCGTGCCGTGCAGAACCAGACCGCGCGCACGCTCTTGGCGCGCGAGAATCTGGCCAGCGACGCGCACGGTGAGCGCTTGGCCGCGCTCGAGGCCGAGCAGACCGCGCTGGCGGCCGAAGAAGCCCAACTGAAGGGCCGCTGGGACAAGGAGCTCGAGCTGGTCAAGGCGCTGCGCGCGACGCGCGAGAAGCTCGAGCGCGAGTTCAACAGCTCGTCGAAAGAGGCGCCGCTGTCGGCCGACGACCGGCGCGCGGCGCGCGCGGACCTGGACCGGCTGACCAAGGAGCTGCGCAGCCTGCAGGGCGAATCGCCACTGGTGCATCCCGCCGTCGACGCCCAGGCCATCGCCGAGGTGATCTCCAACTGGACCGGGATCCCCGCGGGGCGCATGGTCGCCAACCAGATCCAGAGCGTGCTGCACCTGCGCCAAGCGCTCGAGCAACGCGTCGTCGGACAAACCGCGGCGCTCGAGGCCTTGGCCCAAGCGATCCGCACCAGCCGCGCGAACTTGACCGACCCCAGCCGTCCGATCGGCGTCTTCATGCTGGTCGGCACCAGCGGGGTCGGCAAGACCGAGACGGCCATCGCGTTGGCGGAACTGCTCTACGGCGGCGAGCAGAACATGACCGTGATCAACATGAGCGAGTTCAAGGAGGAGCACAAAGTGTCGCTCCTGATGGGCTCGCCTCCGGGCTACGTCGGATACGGCGAGGGCGGCGTGTTGACCGAGGCCGTGCGCCGCAAGCCCTACTCGGTGCTCTTGCTGGACGAGCTCGAGAAGGCGCACCCCGGAGTGCAGGACGTCTTCTATCAGGTCTTCGACAAGGGCCAGATGAAGGACGGCGAGGGGCGCGACATCGACTTCCGCAACACGGTGATCTTGATGACCACCAACGCGGGCACCGACACGATCATGTCGCTGTGGAAGGACCCCGAGACGATGCCCGACGCCGCCGGTCTGGCCGAGGCCCTGCGGCCCGAGCTGCTCAAGTGCTTCAAGCCCGCGTTCCTCGGACGCGTCAACGTGCTGCCCTACTTCCCGCTCAGCGACGCGGTGATGCGCGACATCATCGAGCTCAAGCTCTCGAAGGTGCGCCGGCGCATCGCGCTCAACTACAAGGCGCCGTTCCGTTGGACGAAGGCCTTGGTCGATGCCATCGCGGCACGCTGCACGGAAGTCGACTCCGGCGCGCGCAACGTCGACCACATCTTGACCAAGACCGTGCTGCCCGAGCTGGCCGGCGAGTTCTTGGCGCGCATGGCCAACGGCCAACAGATCGCGGCGGTCGAAGCCGACGTCGGCGGCGATGGGCGCTTCGTCTATCGCATCGAGGTCAAGTAGACCGTTCGCTCACCACCCATCCGTCGGCCAGCCGCCGTCGGAAGCCAACCACCCTCAAACCCCGACACTGCAAGGAAACCAACCATGGCGATCTACGCTCAAATCGAAGGCATCGAAGGCCCCGTCACCGAAACCAACCACGCGAAGTGGATCCAGCTGCACTCGTTCTCGTTCGGCGTCGCGCGCCCGATCGTGACCGAGCCCGGGCGAGTCGCCGACCGCTCGAATTCCAAGCCCACGCTGTCGGAGATCTCGGTCTCGAAGACCTACGACGCCGCCAGCCCGAAGCTCTTCTCGTGGAGCACGGTGGGCGTCGGCAAGAAGGTCGTGGTGCACTTCACCAAGGAAGACGGCTCGAACTTCATCGAGGTCACGATGGAGTCGGTGATCCCCTCCTCGTACTCGATCGGTGGCGGCGCCGACGGTGAGCCGAGCGAGTCGATGATGCTCAATTACACGAAGATCGAGATCAAGCGCATCCCCTACGACGAGAACAACAAGAAGGGCACGCCGGTCCCGGTCGGCTACGACCTGCAGACGATGAAGGCGAGCTAGTCGACGCGACGACTCGTCTCGGGCCACGGGCCCACACGGAGGCCGTGCGCTCTCGGAGAAGAGAGAGCCACGGCCTTCGCCGTCCCTGCCGCCGGCGTCGCGCGCGACCTCGCGCTCGCGTCACGCCGCATCCCCTTGCCTCCGACGCGCCCCACATTCCACCGCCATGGCCGACGCACGCATCCTGCAAGTCACCTGTCCCCTGGGCGCCGATGTCTTCGTGCTCGACGCCTTCTCCGGCCGCGAGGGGCTCTCGCAACTCTTCGCCTTCGAGCTCGAGCTGGCCTCGACCAACCTGGCGGTCGCGCCGGCGGACGTGGTCGGCAAGCCGATGGGCTTCTCGATCCGCACCGCGGGTCAAGGCGAGCGCTTCTTCCACGGTCGCGTGCGGGCCTTCTCCTCCGGTCCACTCGATTCCAGCGGCATGCGGCGCTACCGCGCGCACGTCGTGCCCTGGCTGTGGTTCCTCACCAAGCGCCAGGGATGCCGCATCTTCCAAGGCAAGAAGGTGACCGAGATCGCCGAGGCCTTGTTCGGCGAATTGGGCTTCGGCGACTACAAGCTGCAGGTGCGCGGAGCACAAAACGTGCTCGAGTACTGCGTGCAGTACCGCGAGAGCGATTTCGACTTCCTCTCGCGGCTGTTCGAGGAGTTCGGGATCTTCTACCACTTCGAGCACGCCGACGGCGTGCACACGCTGGTCCTGTCCGATGCCAAGACGGCCTTCACCGATTGCGCCGAGGCACGCGTGAAGTACGCGACGCAATCGGTCGCCGCCAACTGCGTCACGGCCTGGGAGCGCGACTACCAGTACACCAGCGGCAAGTGGACCGCTCGCGACTACGACTTCACGAAGTCGGACACGCAGCTCGAGAGCACGGTCGCGACCGTCGTCGACCTGCCGAACATCGCCAAGTACGAGGTCTACGAGCATCCCGGCGGCTACGCGGAAGGCTCACTGGGCGACGCCAAGACCAAGGCCTCGATGGAAGCGCTCGAGGCCACGCACGACATCGTGCGCGGCGAGAGCTCGTGCGCGACCTTCAGACCCGCGGGCAAGTTCACGCTCGAGGAGCACCCGGTCAGCGGCGAGAACAAGGCCTGGGTGATCCTGCAGATCGAGCACCGCGCCACCGAGCCCTCGATCGGCCAGGGCGGCGCGGCCTACGCCAACGCGTTCCGCTGCATGTTGGCCTCGAAGAACTTCCGTCCGCTGCCGCTGACACGCCGGCCGCTGATCCACGGACTGCAGACCGCGCTGGTCGTCGGCCCCGACGGCGAGGAGCTCTACACCGACGAGCACGGCCGCATCCGCGTGCAATTCCACTGGGATCGCGAAGGCCAGAAGAACGAGTCGTCGTCGTGCTGGATCCGTGTCGCCCAGCCCTGGGCCGGGAAGTCGTTCGGCGCTTTCCACCTGCCGCGCATCGGCCAAGAGGTCGTGGTGGCCTTCATGGAAGGCGACCCCGATCGGCCGCTGGTCGTGGGCTCGGTCTACAACAACGTGCAGACGCCGCCGTTCGCCTTGCCGGCCAACAAGACGCAGACGGGCTTGCGCACGCGCTCGACGCCCGACGGCGGCGCGGACAACTGCAACGAGCTGCGCTTCGAGGACAAGGCCGGCTCGGAGCTCGTGTTCCTGCACGCCGAGAAGGACGAGCAGCACGAGGTCGAGCACGACCAGACCCTGACCGTCGGCAACGACCAGTCGATCACGGTCTCGAACAACCGCAGCGAGACCATCGAGAAGGACCGTTCGCTGCACGTCGGCGGCAACAAGAGCGAAACCGTCGACGGCGACACCTCGATCACCATCACGGGCAAGCACGACGAGACCATCAAGAAGACGCGCGCGCTGACCGTCGAGCAAGACGAGCGCATCACGGTCAACGGCAAGTCGGACACGAAAGTCGCCCAGGACCACACGCTCTCGGTCGATGGCGGCTCGACCATCGGCGTCAGGGGCGCCCTGGCGATCTCGACTCAAGACGCGATGACGCTGGCCGTCGAGAAGGACCTGGCGGTCACGGTCACGGGCGAGCACAAGTCGACCGCCAAGAAGCTCGAGATCGAGATCGAGGACGAGGCCGTGATCAAGGTCGGCTCGGCGAAGTTGACGCTCAAGAAGAACGGCGACATCTCGATCGAGGGCGGCAAGATCACCGTCAAGGGCAGCGGCGACGTCGTGATCAAGGGCAGCAAGGTCGCGATGAACTGACGCGCGCCACGCGGCCGCGAGTCAGCGCAGCGGCAACGGGTAGAGCTCGCCCGGCATGCTCCAAGCGTCCGCGCCAGGGGCAGCGCGCGCGCGCCAGGCGCGCTCGACCAAGCTCAGTGGATCGAGCGCGTCCGTCGCCGGCCCCTGGAGCGCGTCGAGGTCCAGTCCGCGCCGCCAGCGGCGTCCTGGTGCCAGCTCGGCGCCGTGCTGCTCGACCCACGCCCGCGCGCGCGCGAGGTCCGGCAGGAACACCTCGTCGAGGAACAACGCGTCGAAGGCGTCGGGCAATGCGGAGCCCGGTGGAACCGAGGCGACCCGCTCGAGCGAGTGCACGTCGTGTCCGGTGAGCAGTCGAAAGGCCCAAGCCGCCGCGCTCGCGTCGGCCGGCAGCGGCAGCGCGCAGCTCTCGACCAGGAATGGCAACGCGCGCGCGTCACCCGAGCTGGCCAACACCAGGAAGCGCTCCGGCCCGAATGCCGCGCGACGCGCGACGGCGAGCAAGCGCTCGAAATCGGCGGGGCCCCCGAGCACCGCGAGCCAGCGCGCGGCGACCAGGTCGTGCTCGGCGCGCTCGCGCACCGCGTTCACCAACCACTCTTGGCGTCGCTGAGCCGCGGCGGCGAACAGGACTTCGCGCAACTGCGGCGTCGCATCCGAGAGTTGCCGCTCCCAAAGCGCGCGATCGAAGGGCTCGTTGGCATCCAGCGCGAGCAGGAGCCACGCCCAACGTCGCACCCGGACGTCGTCGTCCGAGAGCAGCGCGCTCAACGGCGGACTCGGCGGACCGCTGCGCCGTACCGCCGCGAGCGCGAGCCGCTGCGCGATCTGCAAGCGAGCTGGTGCGCGTTCCAAGTCCTGCGCCTCGAGCGAGTCGACCAACGCGGGGCTGGGCCGCAGCCAGATCGCGTCGAGCAACAGGTCCGCGCGGGCGGGAGTCGGTGCCGCCGCGAGCGCATCGCGCAACAGCTTGCAGCCGTCGCCGAGCGCACCGAGCAGCAGCACGTCGGCCGCGGCGCGTGCGAGGTCGTCCTCGTCACCGACCAGCGCGGCTTCGAGCGTCGCTCGTGCGGATTCGGCGCCCAACAGCAGCGCATCGGCATGGGCATCGATGCGGCTCTCCATGCGGCGCAACTGTCGCAGCGAGAGCTCCGGAGAGCGCAGCGCGGCACGCCAGTGCAACCACGCTCGGCCCAAGTGGTCGAGGTGCACCTCGTTCAGCTCGTCGATCCAACCGTGGAGTTGCAGGAGCATCGGGGACGCCGCGTGGGTTCAGTTGATCTCGACCGACGCGCCCTTGATGCGCTGGCGACGTTGCGCGGAGCTGACGATGTCGAGCCCAGTGATCGCGACCCGCCCGTCGGCGCGCATCACGATCGCACCGGCGCCGCAGCGCAACACCAGCTCGCGCGCGGCGTGGATCTCGACACGCCCGGAGCTCGCGCTCGGCGCGCGGCGCACGCGACCGAGCACCACTGGGCGCGCGCGCTCGTCCGGCGCCTCGAGCACCAGCACCTCGTCGCCCACCTCGAACACCGCGGGCGCGAGTGGCGAGCTCTCGAGCACGTCGCACGCCGTCCCGGCCGTGTCGCCGGCGCGCAGCGCCACCAGCGGCTCACCGAGCTCCGAGAGCGCGAGCACTCGAGCGCGGCGCGGCGCGAAGGGAGCCTCGTTGTGCGCGTCGCTGACGCGCGTGACTTGCTTGCGACTCATGCCTTCACCTCGAATTCGCCGAGATCGACGTTCCACAGCCCGAACACGCACGAACCATCGGCGTCGTCGGGCTCGCCGAGCTGCACGTGCAGCGTCGCTCGGTAGTGACCGGGCTCCAGGCGCAGCGCACATTCGCCCGTCAGCACCAGCTCGTCTCCCACCGGCGTCGAGACCTCGCGCCCCGCGGAGACCGCCGTGCCGTCGGGCTTCGTCAGGCGCAACGCGCGCGCGCTGAGCTCCGCGCTCGCTTGCTTCTGCGCGTCGAGCGCCAGCCCGGGAGCGCGCCCGCTGATCTCGATGCTCGCCAGGCCCTGACCGGAGCCGAGGGCCGCGGGCGCGTGCAGCCAGCGCGCGGCTTCCGCGCCAGTGCTGCGAAAACGCGCGGAAAAGCGCAGCGGTCCGGACGGCGGGAGCGACGGAGCGGCAAGCGCTCCGGAGGCGGCGAGCGCGGCGACGGGGCTCGCGGACAGCTCCGCCACGAGCGCGCTCGCCGCATCGAGCGCCGCGCGCTCGCTGGCAGTCAGCGTACGCAGCGTGGCGCTGTGCATGGCGGCGGGCGCAGAGCCACGCGTGGTGCCGAAGGTCACTCCGGGCTCGTCCGGCGGGCTCTCGTCACCTCCCGCGGCGGTCTCGAGCGCGCCGTACAAGCGTTGCAGCTGCGCCACACGCTGCGGATCGAACCGCGCGCGATAGAAGCCGATGTGATCGACAGCCGGGCCGAAGGGCGCGGTGGTGCGCACGAAGCACCAGCCGTCACCGTCGAAACCCGCCGACACGAACCCACCGGGCACGTCGAGGTGGAGCGAGAGTGAGACTTCAACCATGCGTGGAGATCCCGTGGTGAGGGTGGAACCGTCGCGCGGCGCGGATCCAGCGCGTTCAGTGGAGCCGCAGCCAGCGAGTGTGAAGACGCCGAGTGCACCGACGCAGGCTCGGAGCAGCCGCCTGCGCGCGCGCGGGAAGTTCGGAAGGGTGATCATGGCACGACCAAGTCCAACTCGCCGACGGTGCTCTTGGCGCGCTTGCGGAACCACTCCGCGAACTCCTCGACGTGCCGCTCGTACACGTTCTTGCCTCTCGACATGATGCTGTCGGGCACCTGCGCGAAGGCGCGCGAGGCTTCGCACGCACCCGCCGGGTACTCGTCGTACAGGCCGATCAGGTGGCCGAACTCGTGCGCGCGGACGTACTGCGACACGTGCGTCGAGAGCTCCCACCAATGCGAGCTGTACCACCAATTGGGTCCGCCCCAGCCACCGTCCTGGCAGGCGCCCTTGTGCAGCTTGATCTTCCCGTGGCCCGCGGCCCACTTGACGCGCACGCGGATCAGCCATGAACAACAACCGCGGTCGTCGGGGCAGTCGCAGGCCATGCCGCGCTTGCACTCCTTGCGGTGCAGCATGAACTTCTTCGAGAACACGTCCTCGATCTCGCGACGCCAGCGCGCCTTGAGCGCCTCGCTCGGACTGGCGACACCCTTGTCCGCCGGGTCCTTGCCGCGCGCCATCTCGAACTCGATCTTGCGGCGGATGTAGAAGCAGCCGTCCTGCACGAGCGCGTCGTACTTGAAGTCCCAGCCGTAGAACTTCCCATTGGGAACCCAGGTCGTCTTGCCGGACTTGCTGGTCTGCGCGACGTACTTGGGCGCCGAGCGCCGGCCACCGACGGTCTCGTTGCAGTCGGCGACGGTCGGCATCTCCAGCTGATTCGAGCTCATCTTGGGCCCGTAGTAGCCGATGGCCTTGACCTGGAAGCGCTTCTGCGGAGCCCATGGTCCGCGACGCATGCGCCAGGTGACCTTGGCCGACGAGCCCTGGTTGGTCGGACACAGGCTGCTCGACAGCGACGTCTGCGCCTCGCCCTCCACCAGGCGCAGCGGGATGCGCACGCCGGACTTGTAGTTCTCGGTCTTGACCTCGACCTCGACTTCGTCGCCGCAACACGCCTTGGTCTTGGAGAACTTGACCTCGGTGATCTTGGCTTGCTTGCTGGCCGGCGGACCTTGGGTCATCGCGGCGTTGGGCGGTTGCACGTTGGTGCCCGGCGGAGTGTTCGTCGGCGAGCCGCCGTTCTGGAGCATGATGTCGGTCAAGCGGAAGACGTTGTCGCCGTCGACCTTGACGTCGAACGAATGCAGCTTTGGATAGGCCTTGCCCTTGATCTTGTTGGAGACCACGCCCATCGCCGAACCGGCCTCGTCGCCCGAGCTCATGGCGTAGTTCGAACCTTTGAGCATGATCGGCTGGCCGTCCATCTTGACCGTGCTCGAGCCATCCGCGGTGTCGCTGGACATCGCGACGTTGGGGTAGGGAATCGGGATCGGCCCGGCCGGCGAAGGCGTCTTGCAGACGTCGGGGAAGATCATCGACACGCCGCTGCTGCTCTTGTGCACGACGGTCAGGAAGTTGACGACCACGGTGGCGGGCATGGGGAGCTGCTCGTCGGTTCAGCGGCGCGGGCCGGTTTCGCTGGGAACGAGGTAGGCGACGGCGCGCGCGCCCTCGAACGACGCAGACGCGAGGAGTTGGTGCTCGCCGCAGGCGAAGCCGCGGGCGGGCCACGAGAGCGCGATGCCCAGTTGCACGAGCGCGCTGGCGGCACCGAGATCGCCGGTGCTCTCGGCCGAGGTCCACAGCGTCCAAGCGCGCGCCGGAAGTGCTCCCAGGCAACGCGTCTCGGCCAGGGCCCACTCGAGGCTGCGCCAGCGCTCTCCGTTGAGATCACACCACACGTGGCGCACGCGCGCGCCGCGCTCGTGCTCGGCGAGCACCGTGGTCAGAGCCAGCGAGAGCGCCTCGGCGCGGATGGGGTGCTCGGCATCGATCGGCTGCTCCTCGTTCGTCACCGCCGTGCCCGCCAAGTGTCCGAGTGCGCGAGCGCCACGCGCGGCGGCCGAGGGCGCGCGCTCGAGCACCGCGAAGGCCGCGGCCTCGCCCGGCACCAAGCCGCCGCTGGCGTCGCCGACCTTCAAGCGCTTCTGGTGCGCCAAGCGCTCGAGCCAGGCGGCGTCGAGATGCGAGTCGATCGCACCGATCACCGCCACGTCGATCTCGCGCTCCAGCAGCGCGCGTCGCGCACGATCCAAGGCCACCAGGCCCGCCGCGTTGCCCAGGGGCAGCAACTCGACGCACGCCGGCTCGAGCGCCGCCAGCACCTCGAAACAGTCGCGCACGCCGTGCTCGCGGAACGTGTCGAGCGCCTCCGCTCCTTCGCTCGCCGTGCGCGCCTCGGCGGGTGCCGCCAGATACAGGCCGAGCTTGCGCGCGCGCTTGTCGAGCCCGCGTCCATCGAAGACGTTTGCCTGCCACAGCGCTTCGTGCAGCGCCTGCGGCGCGGAGAGCAGCGCGAACTGCGTCCACTCCGCCGGAGCGGCGAGCGGCGCCAGCGCCGAGGCGACCAGGGGCTCGCCCGCGATGGTGGCGTGCGGCCAGACGGCGAAGCGACTGATGCGCGCACGCACGACGGCGGCCGATTGCAGCGCGTCGTTCCCGATCGGCGTGCGCATCCCGACGCCGGTGAAGACCAAGCTCTCAGCCACGGCGCTCCTCCGCGGAAACGTGCACCCAGCACAGCTCGGCGAGCCTCCCGTGGATGCGCAGCGTGTCGCGGAAGAGCAGCGACATCGTCATCCGGTCGGTGTCGATGTGCACCGTGTCACAGCGCGGCGCGAGCTTGCGCAGCTCGTCGCCGACGAACACGCCGACGTCGGGGCGCCAGGCCGGTACTTGGAAGGCCAGCTCGCCACCCGCGCTCATGCCGCGGATGCGCACGCGCTCGCCGCCGCGGATGTAGCCCGGGAGGATCTGGTCGGGCGGGGCGACCTGGTGGAAGCGCGCATCGAAATCGGCCGGCAACAAGGGCATGCGCGACTTCATCCAGGCCTCGTCGTAGGTTCCGGCGTACTGCGCGCGCGCGGCCCAAAACGGCGCGATCGGGCCGAAGCCCTGAGCGCGTCCGCTCGATCCCGCGGACTCGATGGACGCGTCGGGATGCTCGACCTGTGGCGCGGGCGTGCCTCGCAACTCAGCCTTCGACGACGGGCGGAAACCGCTCCCCGCGGGGTTGGGCTCGAAGCGCCGCGGCGGGTCGTAGCTCGTATCGACGCCGCCGAAGGTGTTCTCCCAGGTCAGTGCAACGCCCTCGAACGGCGCGGGATCCGCGGGAACCGCTCCGCCGAGCAGTCCGCGCTTCCACAGCCGCGGACCGCACACGGTGGCGCGCTTGGCGAGCGCCGCGAACTCGAACTCGACCTCGCCCCACACCTGGCCGCGCTGCCGCGGACGCGCGTGCCCCGAGAGCAACACATCGGTCGCCGGCTTGAACGGCGCACCCTCGGCGGCGCACAGCAAGCTCGAGCTCTCGGGCTTGCCGCGATAGCGATCGGCGAGCTCGATTGGATCGTGCGCGCGCGCCAAGGCCGGGACGCCGCCGTCGAGTCGCGCCAGATCGAAGTTGGCCTTGACCAACACGACCAGCACCTCGAAGCCCTCGCCGTCGAGCGCGACGAGCTGGCGGCACGCAACGCCTAGATCGTCGATGATGTCCACTGCGAGCTCCGAGCGACGCGATCAGTGCACGTGCGATGCGCCGCGCGCCGACCCGAAAGGTCGCGGCGCGGGCGGATGTCGACGATCTGGGGACCCATGGTGCGAACGCACACCGGCGCGTCGCGAAGGGACAGGATAGCGGGGTCGAGCGGCGATCCGAACGAACCGAAAGCACTGGCGTGCTCGATTCGTCGGCCTGCACGGTACGGAGGATTCACAGCACTCACGCGGTCCGAATCCCGCAGCTCCCTTGCGCGCACAGGCGGCGGCGGCATGCTCGCTCGCTCTCCATGACCGCGCCCGCAGTGCAGATCGACCGCCTCTCCAAGAGCTACGGCGCGGTGCGTGCGCTCGACCAGCTCACGTTGGAGCTCCCCGGCGGAGCGGTCGGGTTGCTCGGCCCCAACGGCGCCGGAAAGACCACGCTGATCAAGCTGTTGCTCGGCCTGCTGGACGCCGACGAGGGCTCGGCGCGCATCCTCGGGCTCGACCCCGACTCCCCCAGCGAGCAAGTCGAGTTGCGCCGGCGCGTCGGCTACATGCCCGAGAGCGACTGCCTGTTGCCCGGCATGAACGCGGTCGAGCTGGTCAGCACACTGGCGCGCATCACCGGGCTGTCGCCGGCCGACTCGATGACGCGCGCCCACGAGTCGCTGGACTACGTCGGGCTCGACGATCAGCGCTACCGCGAGATGAAGGAGTATTCGACGGGCATGAAGCAGCGCGTCAAGCTGGCCCAGGCGCTGGCGCACGACCCGCCGCTCCTGTTGCTCGACGAGCCGACCAACGGGCTCGACCCCAAGGGCCGTCGGCACATGCTCGAGCTGGTGCGCGATCTCGGCCACGCGCAAGGCAAGCACGTGATCCTGTGCTCGCACCAACTGTCGGACGTCGAGCGCACCTGCGACCGCGTGGTGGTGCTCGACCGCGGCCGCGTCGTCGAGCACGGCGAGATCGCCGAATTGACGCGCGGCGATCGGCGCTGGACGCGCGTGCGCGTCGGCGGCTCGGGTGCGAGCTTCGCCGAGGCACTGGAACGGCGCGAGCTCGAGCACCAACGCGTGCGCGACGGGGAGTTCCGGGTGGCCTTGCGCGGCGCGGACGCGGACGAGTTGTTCGAGCTCGCGCAGAGCTCGGGCCATCGCATCGAGAGCATCGAGGAGATGCGCTCGTCGCTGGAGGACGTGTTCCTGCGCGTGCTGCGCGAATCCCAGGGGGCCAGCTCGTGACGGCCAGCACTCACACCGAGATCTACCGCAAGCTGCAGAGCGCTCCGCAGCCCGCGCGCCTCAACGCGCTCCCGCTGTGGAAGGCGCGCGTGCGCGTCGCGCTCAAGCGCAAGCTGCCGCTCCTGTTGCTATTCGTGCCGCCCTGGATCTCCGCGATCGTGTTCTCGTTCGTGGTCTACACCAAGTTCACGCTCGAGCAGGGCCTGGGCTCGCCGGTCGGCAGCGGCGCCGCCGGCATGATGGTCAGCGCGGTCGCCACGCAGATCCTGCAGGTGCAAGACCAGATCGTGCTGTTCGCCAAGGTCAGCTTCGCCTTCGCGCTGCTGTGCGTGAACTGGTTCGGCGCGGGCCTGATCTGCGAGGACCGGCGCGCCGGAGCGCATCTGTTGTACTTCTCGCGGCCACTGACGCGCTTCGACTACTTCCTGGCGCACTTCCTGACGGCCTTCACCTTCGGCGCGTTCGTCACCATCCTGCCGGTGATGCTGATCTGCACGGTGGCCGTGTTCTCGTCACCCGACTACGTGTTCCTCATCGAGAAGTGGAGCGTCATCGCGGGAGCGCTGGGCTACGCCGTGATCAACGTGTGCGTGATGTCGATGATCGTGCTGGCGATCTCGGCGCTGGCCTCGCGCAAGACCTACGCGCTCGGTGGCGTGTTCGCGGTCGTCGTCGGGAGCGAGGTGCTGGGCAAGATGCTCTCGGTGGTGCAGCGCGATCGCGATTGGTCGATGATCGGCGTGATGATGAACCTGCACCGACTGGCCGACTGGCTGACCAGCGCCAACCAGTCGCGTTTCGATTGGAACCCGTGGTTCAGCGTCGCGATCGTGAGCGGCATCGCGCTCACCTGCGCTTGGGTCGTGCTGCGGCGGCTGCGCAAGCTCGAGGTCGTGGCATGAGCGAGCTGGTCGTGGCCGACAAGCTCGGACGCTGGTACGGACAAGTGGTCGGCTTGTCCGAGCTGAGCCTGACGATCGAGGGCGGTGTCACCGGACTGGTCGGTCCCAACGGCGCGGGCAAGAGCACGTTCCTGAAGCTGATCGCGGGTGAGATCAAGCCTTCGCGCGGCTCGCTGCGGGTGCTCGGGCATCGTCCGTTCGCCAATCGCGCGTACTTCGAGCACGTCGGCTTCGTCCCCCAGCAAGAGGCGATCTACGAGTCGATGACCGGCTTCGAGGTCGTCGAGTTCCTGATGCGGCTCCACGGATTCGGCGCGAGCGAGGCCCAGCGGCGCGCGGACGCGGCGCTGGATCGCGCCGGGCTGGGCGAAGCGCGACACCGCAAGACCGCCGGCTACTCGAAGGGCATGCGCCAGCGCACCAAGCTGGCGCAGGCGATCGCCCACGAGCCGCAGCTGATCGTCGCCGACGAGCCGCTCAATGGCCTGGACCCGGTGGGGCGCGCGGACATCCTGCGCCTGTTCGCGGAAATCGGCGCGCAGGGCGTGCACGTGATCGTCTCGAGCCACGTGCTGCACGAGATCGAGTCGCTGACCCCCAACATCGTGCTGATCCACCGCGGTCGGCTGTTCGCCCAGGGCGCCGTCAGCGACATCCGGCGACTGCTCTCGCGCCACCCGCGGCGCGTCGAGATCCGCGCCCGCGAGCCGCGCCGACTGGCCGCGGCGCTGATCGGCATCGAGCACGTCACCTCGGTCAAGCTCGCCCCGAGCGACGGCAGCCTGAGCGTCGAGACGAGCGAGATCGAGCCGTTCTTCACGGAGCTGACCAGCATCGCGGCGCGCGAGCGCGTCGGCATCACCGCCGTCGAGAGCCCGGACGCGAGCCTCGAAGCGGTCTTCGACTACCTCGTCGGATGAACCCCGCCCCAGGCACACCACGGAATCCGATGCTGCGCTTCCTCTCCGTCACGCTGCTGTTTTGGCGCACGTACCTGCCGCGCGTGCTGCTCACCAAGCGCTTCGCGATCGTCGCCCTGGGCTGCACGGCCCCACCCGCGATGGCCTGGCTGCTGTTGACGGTGCCGCGCCACGCGCCGGAACCGATCAAGGGCTTCATGTTCCCGGGCTTCTACCTACTCCTGCAGTTCCTGGTGCCCCTGACCGCGGTGATCACGGGCTCGGCGGTGATCTCGGAGGAGGTCGACGATCGCACGATCACCTACCTGCTGACGCGCCCGATCCAACGCGCGTCGATCCTGCTCGGTCGCTGGTTGGCGACGCTCTCGATCTTGCTCTTGTTCGTCACGGCCAGCGTCACCGCGCTCAAGTTCGTGGCCGAGGCCAAGGCTCCCTCGTGGAAGCCCGGCGCGGCGCTCACGCGCGAGTGGACCAACCGCGACGGCGAGAAGCGATCACGCACGGTCGAGCACGAGTTCGACCAGAAGCTGGTCGACGCCATGGCCGACGGCAAGTTGCCCGAGGGCTTGTACGGAGCGCTGTTGATCGCGGCGCTGGCCGGAGCCGCGGCGTACTCGGCGCTGTTCGCGGTGATCGGCGTGTTCACCCGCCACCCGATGATCATCGGCTTGGCGTACTGCTTCGCGGTCGAGGGCTTCCTCGCGAACTTGCCAGGGACCAGCCAGACCTGGACCATCCAGTACTACATGCGCAGCTATCTACTCTCGCGCAACGAGGGGCTTTGGAAGCTGCTCGAGGAGATGCCGACCACACGCTTCGACAGCGCGGCCGAAGCGCTGACGACGTTGGCGGTGTTCACCGTGCTCGTGCTGGGCAGCGGATCGTTCGGCATCTCGCGCAAGCAGTACGTGTTGAGCGCCTGAACGCTCTGGGCCGGACGTGCGCCGCGGCGCGGCTTGAAGGGCTCGATCAACTGCGCCAGGTAGCCATGCGCGAGCGGCTCGGCCAAGCCGTAGCGCTCCGGGAACACGCCCGGATCGTGGTAGGTGCCGAAGACCAGGTCCATCAGCGGGCTCAGGTTCGCGAAGTTGACTTGGCCGCCGCGCGCGAGCTCGTGGTGCCAGTGGTGCAGCCGCGGCGCACCGAGCACGAAGCGCAGGGGCCCTGGAGTGAGCGCGACGTTGGAGTGGATGAACAAGGCCCACAGTCCGCGGAACACCGCGAATCCCGCGAGCAGGTGCAGCGGGACACCGAGCACGATCAGCGGCAGGTTCTCGACCAGCCGCGTGTAGGCGTTGTCGAAGGGATGCTCGCGGTGCGCGGCGAGCCAGTCGAGCGCGGGAGCGGTGTGGTGCACGCGGTGGAAGCGCCACAGGAACTGCGAACGATGCGAGAGGCGGTGGGCCCAGTAGATCGACGCGTCGCTGATGGCGATCGCGACGGCGAACTGCAGCCACAGCGGCTGGGCCTGCACGAAAGCGCGCAATGGCGCCAGCGGGAGCAACTCGAGCTTGCGCTGTACGAGCACCAGCAGCGCGACCACGGGTGCGGTCCACAGCAGGTACTGGCCCAGGAAGAAGCACAGATCGATGCCCCACTCGCTGCGCAGCAGGCGCTGGCGCTGCGCCGGAAACAGCCGTTCGAGCGGCACGAACACCGCGGACAGCAGCGCGAACGAGAGCAGTGTGTCGAGTGCGACCTGCATCGGCTGCGAGTGGACGGATCAGGGCTGCTTGCGCGCCTCGGACGGCGCGTCCGTCACCGGAAGCAGCGTCCCGGGCGCCAGGCTCTTGGAGGTCGACAAGAACACGTCGCCCACGGCCGCGGCGGAGGGCGGCTCGAGCAACGTGGGCGGCGGCCCCGCCTTGGAGCTGAACAGGAACTGCGCGGAGTCGAGCTCGAGGGTCTCGGGCGGATCGAGCACCAGGACCTTCGAGGACGAGAGGAAGTCCGGGCCGGGAGCGCTCGAATCCGGCGCGGGCGCCGCGGGCGAGCTCTGCGCGCTCTCCTCGCTCTCGGACGGGGCCGCGTTGGACTCCGGCGCGGGCCGGTTCGCGCGCTGCTCGGACGTCGCCGCGCGCGCCGCGGCGCGCTCCTGCGCGGTCAGCACCAGGAACAGCATGACCGACAGCGCCAATCCGACGGTCGCGACCTTCAGACCTGCCATCAACCAGCTGCGCATCTGCTCACCCTCACGCTTCCCTGGACTCGAGCCCGCCGCGGGCGGTGGACGCACCACTAGCGTGCGAATTCCCCGAAGCGTGGACAGCGGTCGCTGGCGCCTGCGACTTCGGGCCCCAGCGCGCTCAACGGCTCTTCGAGGCGCGGCGTCCGCGCGCGGGTCGCGCCTCTGCGAGCAACTCCTCGAGGCGCTCGAGCCCCAAGCGGAGATTGTCGATCGGCGGTCCGAACGAAAAGCGCATCCACTGCGCGTAGGGCGAGCGCGCGCGACGGCGCTTGCCCGGGTTGACGTCGAAGAACTCACCCGGAACGGTCATCACCTTGCGCTCGAGCGCGCGCCGGAAGAAGGTCATGGCGTCGTCGAAGGGCGCCGGGAGCTGGTCCAGGCAACCCCAGGCGTAGAAGGTGCTCGTCGGCTCGGCGGCGAAGCGGATGCCCATGCGCTTCAGGCGCGTCACCATCAGATTGCGCTTGGCCGCGAACACCTCGCGCAGCGCGCGCGTTTCTTGATCCGCCCGCCCGGGTTCGAGGACCTCCAGCGCCGCGCGCTGCGCGATGCGCGACGGTCCGCCGTCGATGGCGCTCGCCGTGCGCGCCAAGCTGTCGATCATCGCGCTCGGGCCGATGGCCCAGCCGATGCGCCAACCCGGATAGCGGAAGCTCTTGGTCAGACCGTCGATCAGGAGCAGCGGATCGCGCTCGACGTCCTCGACGAAGGGCGCGCCGCTGACCGGGCCGCGGCCGGGCTTGCCGTCCCGCGTGTAGATGAAGTGGCTGTAGAACTCGTCCAGGATCAGCGTGACGCCGCGCTCGCGCGAGAGCGCGACCAACTTGGCGAGCTCGGCGCCGGCGAGCACGTTGCCGGTCGGGTTGCACGGATTGGAGAGCACCAGCGCGCCCAGTCCGTTGTCGTCGATGGCCTGCGCGAAACGCGCCGCCGGCACCAAGAAACCATCGGATTCGCGCGCGCGGATCGGGAACGGATGCAGGCGCGCGAGGTGCAGCTCGAACAGGTCCTCGTAGGCCGTGTAGTCGGGCAACTGGTAACCCACGTTGACCGCGCCGAGCGCCGCGAAGGCGCGCGTCAGCGCCAGCCGTCCGCCGGACGCGACGCACACGTTGGCCGCCGAGTACTGCGAGCGCTTGCCCTTGCGGAACAGGCGGTTGTAGTGCGCCGCGATCGCTTCGCGCAGCTCCGGCGTGCCGCCCAGCGGACCGTAGGCGTGGTCCTCGGGGCGCAAATCGACGTGTGTCAGCCGCGCGGGAGCTCCGGCCATCGGCCCCACTTCGGGCTGCCCTTGGCCGAGATTGCACCAGTCGGGGTGACCGTTGGTGAAGCCCAGCTTCATGGCCTCGTGGACCACGAAGATCACGCCCATGAAGGGCACCTCGCGCAGGGCGCCCAATTCCTCGCGAACCGCCGGTCCCTGCTTGCTCGTCGCCGTCGCCATAGGCCGCCGAGAATAGCGGCCCGCGGCGGACCGCGCGCGGCACGAGTGCCGGCGGCGCGCTCGCGCTCGAGCTCAGTCCGCCGGCCGATCGCCGCGCTCGGCCCCCAAGCGGGCCGCGAGTTGCGCCGAGTACTCGAAATGCGCTGGTCCAAAGCCGCGCTTTTCGAGCGCCAGCGCGAGCCGCAGCGCTACCGCTGTGCGCTGTTCGCGCAGGACGCGCAGCTCACCTTGGTCGTCACCAGCCGCGATCAGATCCTCGATGCGCAGCAGGCCGCGCCTGAGCTCGAGCTCCTCGGGCAAGACCCCAGCGCTCCGCAGCACCAACGTGGCGGCGCGCAACTCGTCCGGCACGCCAGCCAGTGGATCGATCGCGAGCGGCCGACCGCTGCCCGGCAGATCGCGGAACAGGCCGGCTTCGAGCGCCTCGGCGATCTTCTGTTCCGCGATGCGCTCGAGCGGGTCGGCGGTCATCCGGCCCCGAGGGTAGCGCGCCGAGCGCACGGGCAGGTCGCGTGCGGCGCCAGAAACGACGCCTCGCATGGGCCCCGGTGATCCCTGGACCAGCCCGCTGAACCCCTGACGGTCCCGGTGAAAAACGAGGGGCCGGGCCTTTCGTCTCCCCCAGAGAACGATCGACCCAGCCCCTGCATGTCCCGCCGGCAGAGTGCGCGCCACCGGTGTTCGAGGTCCAGCGCTCGCGCCGCGTGGTCAGGTCACGCTGCGGACACCGGGGCATCGCACGGAGAGAGTTGGTGGCGTGCACCGCTTCAGGAGCCAATCACGAACGGACCCTGCCGCGGACGGAGCGGATTAGCTCTGCGCCGACGGCCGGCATCCGTTCCTTTCCTTTTTTTTTCACGGCGCGACCCGCGGCGAAAAACGGGAGAACTCCATCGACGCGCTCGGGGGTAGGGTCGTCGTCAGCGGCGCAACGAGGCGCACGGCGCAATGGACCTACTCTTGGAGAGTTTCCGCGAACGCGAGGACGGATTGCTGGCGCGAGCGCGCGCCGGCGACGCCCAGGCCTTCGAGGAACTGGTCCGGGGTGAGTTCCGCCGCGTGTACGCGCTCCTGTTTCGGCTGTGCGGCAACCACGAGGACGCCGAGGACCTGGCGCAGGAGTGCTTCGTCCGCGCCTGGCGCTCGCTGGCCACCTTGCGCGAAGGCGAAGCCTTTTCGGGGTGGCTGAGACGCATCGCCCTGCACCTGGCGCGCGACCACTACCGCGCGCGCGTGCGTCGTGGGGCGACGCGCGAGTTGCCCGAGGACGGTCTCGCAGCGGCGCGGGCGCCCGGGGACGAGCTCGGCGGACGCGAGACGATGCATCGTCTGCGCGACGCCCTCGAACGCCTGCCCCAGCGGCTGCGCGCACCGCTGTTCCTGCGCGTTCTCGAGGGCTTGGAGTACGACGACGTCGCCAGCGCGACCGGCGTCAAGCCCGCGACCGCGCGCACGCAGGTGATGCACGCGCGCAAACTGCTCCTGCGCTGGCTGGGGCCCTGGCTCGAAGGGCGCTTGCGATGAGCTCCTGTCGCAAGGTGCGCGAGCAGGTCCTGCGCGAGCTCGACCGCGAGCTGTCGCTCGATGCCGCGCTTGCGCTGGAAGAGCATCTCGCGCAGTGCGCGGCCTGCGCCAAGTTCGCGCGCTCGGCGCAGGCGATCGAGGAGCAACTGCTCGCGCTGGCCGAGCCGCCGGCGACCAGCGTCGACCTCGAGCGCAACCTGGCCGAGATCTCGCGGCGGCTGCGTGCCGACGCGACCCGCCGGCCCAGGAATCGCGCGCCCAGGATCGCGTTCGCCGTCGCGGGCATCGCCGCCGCGGTGTTCGCCCTGCTCGCGGGACTGCGGTGGTGGCTCGCGCGCTCGCCGGAGCCCACGCAACCGTCCGCACCGCTGGTCGAGTCCGCCCCGCGAGAGTCGGCGCCGGCGCACGCCGAGCCGTCAGTCGTTCCCCAGCCGCCCGACGAGTCCGAGGTCGCGTCCGCGCTCGATGCCGAAGCGCCCGGCGAGCCCAGCACTCCCACGGACGTGGCCGGAGAGGTTGCCGAGCACGACTCGCGCGTCGATCCGCTGCGCCGCGAGGCGGCCCTGGAAGTGATGCGCGACCTCCTGCGCGAGTCGAGCCCGCTGCTCGAAGCGCGAGCCTCGCGGACGGGCGCCTTGGCCTTCGCTCAGCGCGTCGACGAGCTGGCGCGCGAGCACGAGCTGGTCCTGTGGCCGCTTCCGCGACTGGCCGAGTCTCTGTTCGACAAGCGCGATGTCGGCGCGGCCGCCATGTGCTACGCGGGGCTGCGCGGCGACCGCTTGGCGCAGCTCGAGCTCGAACGCCGCGCGACGACGGAACTCCCGGCCCTGCTGGCGCGCCTCGACGCTCTCGACTCGCGCAGCTCGGCCGTTGCCGCCGCATGCGTCGACGCGCGGGTCCAGCGCGAAGTGCTCGCGCGCCTGCGCGAGTTCGCTCCCGCGGACGCGGCGCGCGTGCTGACCGCGGCGCTCTCGCGACCCGAGGTGCTCGAGGAACAGCGCGAGCCCGCGTTGCGCATGCTGTTCGACCTCGGTTCCGAGGCCCTGAGCGCGTGGATCGAGCTCGATCGGCTCGGCGCGCTCGAACGCCAGGCGCTGCGGCGCGCCGTGGGCGAGCTCCCCGGAGGCTCCCAACGCGTGGCGGCCCTAGCCAGCTCCGCGCGCGAGGATCTGGACTACTGGATCGACCTGTGCGCCGATCTCGAGGTGCTCGAGTCGCTCGCTTGGCTCGAGAGCCTGGCCCGCGAGCGCCGCACGCGCGAGTCGGCGACGGCTGGACTGTCCGCGATGGCTCGCGCGCCGGCCTTCGACACCTTGCTGCGCCTGTCCCTGCGCGGTCTGGTCGGGATCGACGAGCTCGAGCGCGCGTTCGGCGTGCTCGCGCTGCGCGCGCCGAGCGAGCTGCGCCCGTTGGCGACGGCCGTGCTCGACCGCGGCGATTCCGCCGCCACGTCGTTGCTCGTCGACCTCTCGATCGCCGAAGTCCCACAGCGCAGCGTGACGCTCTTGATCGAAGTCGCCGCGCGCGCCAGCGTCGTGCCGGAGGAGCGCGAGCTGGCGTTCGACGCCATCGGCGAGTTCGGCACCGAGACCCAGGTGCACGAGCTGATCGCGGTCTTCCGCACGCTCGGCGCGCGCGAACGCCGCCTGGCCGCGAGTTGCGCCATCGCGATCGAGCGCCTCGGCGGGCGCCAAGCGCTCGAACGCTTGCTCGCGGGCGCGCCACGCCGGCATCTCGAGCGCGTGCTCGAGGTCTTCGACCGTTCCACGAGCGCCTCGGTTTCGCGCGTGCAGCTGGCGCGAGCGCTCGAGCCCGTTCTCGACCCCAAGCTCACCAACACCTTCGGAGACAACCTGTGAACTCACCCTTGCTCGCCCTGGCAATCACGCTCGCATCCCTGGGCGATCCGGTGCCCGAGCTCGTGACCAAGACCTACGACCTCTCCGCCGCCGCGCCCAAGCTCACGGGGCATGCGGCCGAGCGCGTCGTGCCGCGGCTCGACATCAACCGCGACCACGAGGGTCCGCCCGAGCAATTCAGCGCCACGGACGAGATCGCCGATTGGCTGTTCGGCACGTTCGAAGCCGAGTTCGAGTACGAGGGGCGCGCGTTCGAGATCGTCGGAGGGGGTCGCGTGCGCATCACCGCGACGCCCGCGGTCCACAAGGAGATCGCGGGGGTCCTGGGCTTCCTCGAGCAGTCCCTGCAACACACCGCCGTGCTGCGCGTCGACTGGATCGAGCGGCCCGACGGAGCACCGCTCCTGCCGAGTTTCGTCCCGCTGGCCGAGGCCGACCAGATCGTGGCCGCGGGACAGAAGCCGCGGACGGCTCAGGTGCAGCTCGCCCCGGGTTGCGCGCACACGTTGGTCGCCGCGCGCGAGCTCGAGCTGCTCGTCGACTACAACGTCGAGATCGCGCAGGCGGCGACGATCGCCGATCCGATCATCCACTCCTTCGAGATCGGACGGCGCTCGGTGTGGGTCGGCTCCAGCACGCGCGGTGGCGTGCAACTGGCCGCGTTCGTGTCCGACAGCGAGCTCCAAGGCGCGGTGCAGGAGACCACCATCGCCCTCGGCGGGGTCCTGACCACCGAGCGCGGCGCGCAGCAGCTCGACGACCGCGCCAGTGTGCAGTCGCTGGCGGTCGCGCAGCACGTGCTCGCGTTCAACCTGTTCGTGCCCGAGGGTCAAGCAGCCGTGATCGAGGTCGGCTCCGACCTCGAGAGCGCACGCTCGCGGCGCGCGCTGGTGATTCGGCCGAGCGGCACGCGCAAGGACCCGATCGCGAGCCACACCTTCAACGGCGGCAAGTCGCGTCTCCAGATCGTCGACGGCACGTTCTGCGTCACGCCCGAGGTGCGCAGCGAGTGGGATCCCAATTGGCTCTCACCCAGGAGCCTGCGCGACCTGTTCAACGACGGCCACTCTCAGTCGGTCGAGCTCTCCAGCGGCGACACCTCGCTGTTCGAGTCCAGCTTCGAGGCCTTCGCGAACCGGTTGAACAAGGAAGGCAACCAGCGCAACCTGCGCTCGATCGGACCGTGGGCCCTCGTGCGCGACGTGGGCGAGAGCTTGTCCGAGCCCCTGAGCATGAGCTTCCCCAGTCTCGCGGCCGTCGAGACTCCGAGCAGCGCGGGACTCAGCCTGACCCTGCGCCGCGGGCCGCGTGCCCTGGCGGTGTGGTCGACCCCCATCGTCGCCGGAGGTAGCGCAGTGTTCTCCATCGGCGGCGAGCAGTTCGCGGTGCGCGACGCCGATGTCGAAGTAGCGCAGATGGCGGCCACGATGGACCCACACGTCGGCTCGCGCATCGACGGCATCCTGGGCGATCTCCACTGCAGTCGCGCGCAGGACGGCTCGTGGTCGATCGCGATCCGGACCCGCGCGCACGTCCTGACCGGGGCCGCGCAGTCGATCGACGCCGGCTCGGTGGCGAAGATCCCGGTCGAGCTCGCCACGGCCGAGGAGCTCACGCTCTCGGAGCGCGTGGTGCTCGGGGCGCCGGGCGGCGCACGCAAGATCGTGCTCGGCAGCGGAGGAGAGCTGCAGCTCGAGCTCGAGCTGCGCTGAAGCTCCGCGGCCAGCGGCGCGGCCCTCACGGCTCGCGCAGCGCGCATCAAGGCCGCGCGGGAGCTCGCCCTGATCGCGGCGGGCTCCCGCGCGCTGCATTTGCGGGGTACGCTTCCTGGTGCGCCGTGCCGGAAGTCTTTTCCGGACGTCGGCCCCGAAACGGAGATCGATGTCGATGAAGCGAACCCACCTCGCCGCAGTGTGCGCGTTGGCGCTGTGCGGATTGTCGCAGCCGGGCGCGGCCAAGATCGAGAGCCTGACGCTGGCGCAGATGGTGGCCAAGGCCGAGCAGTGCGTGCTGGGCACGATCCGCACCCGCGAGGTCGTGCGCATCGACCATCCGACCGACGGTGGCGAGCTGTACTTCACGAAACTGCGCATCGAGGGCCGCTCGCTCTACGACGGTCGTGCGCTCGATGTCACGCTGGCCTTCGCTGGCGGGATGCTCGAGGACGGCCGCGGCGTGTGGAACTCCGAGGCCCCCAGCGCCGACGACACGCGCCCGGGCTCCAAGGTCGTCGCGTTCTATTCCTGGAGCGACAACATGGGTGGCGAGTTCGCTTCCAACGCCCTGTACGCGGCGCACGGTGGCCTGTACCGCGTGATGAAGACGCGCAAGGGCGAGATCGTGCTCGGTCGTGGCCAGGGCTATGCGCTCGACACCAACCGCGTGGTCTCCGAGCTCGAGAGCGCGGTGGCCAAGCTGCGATGAACGCCAAGGCAATGCTGCGCTGCGTGCCGGCCGCGCTCGCCGCGAGCGCGCTGCTCGTCGTCGTCGCGCCCACGGACCTGCGCGCCTACGGCTTGCTGGGCTTCAACCTCGGGCAGAGCTACCGCGATGTGCGCGTCTTCAACAACTTCGGCGACGCGACCGCCAACGACAACACGCAGGGCGATGCGAGTTGGCCCGGGCAAACGGGCGCGCCGCTCGCGATCTGGAAGGCGTGCAGCGAGTGGTGCAGTGAGAAACACGACCTGAGCGGCGCCGGCGACCCGCACCAGCCCGGTGGCCTGGGCTCGGGCGGAGCGAACTTCGACATCAGTTGGCAGGGACTGGCGACTTCGATCGGCGCCGCGGGCGACCGCGTGCACTCCGAGCTCGTCGGCAACAACCCGGGCGTGTACGCCTTCACCGAAGGGCCGCTGGGCGGTCCGTGGGACACCGGTTGGCGCATCCGCTACTACTCGGCCTGGGCCTGGGACGACGGCCCGGACGCGACGCTCTCCAGCGGCACCGTCGACCTGCAAGGCGTCGCGTGCCACGAGTACGGTCACGCACTCGGCCTGGCGCACACCGGCTTCTCCAACGCGACGATGTACGCCTTCGTGATCGGCGACGGTGTCGGCGCGCGCTCGATCGAGAGCGACGACATCGCTGGAGTGCAGGCGATCTACGGCGTGCTCGACACCGCGATCAAGCCGCACCTCGCGAGCGTCGCGCTCAACGGAACGACCGTCACCGTCACCGGCAGCAACTTCGCCGCGACCAACAACGAGCTGTGGTTCACGCGCGCCGGGCCGAACGCCACGGGAACGCCGTTGAAAGTGACCGGCCTGGCCTCGAACGGCACGCTGCTCACGGCCAGCCTGCCCGCGGGCGCCGGGCCCGGCGACATCCAGGTGCGCAAGGGTGGCGCCGGCGGCCACAAGGGGCTCTCCAACGCCTTGGCCTTCGATCCACAGGCCTGCGCAGGCGTCGTCAGCTACTGCACGGCCGGTCTGAGCTCCAACCTGTGCCTTCCGACGATGACCTCGAGCGGCACGCCCAGCGCGAGCGCCAGCTCCGGCTTCACGCTGAGCTGCCTGAACCTCGAGGGCAACAAGAACGCGCTCCTGTTCCACGGCGTCAGCGGGCGCGCCGCGTTGCCCTGGGGCACGGGCGGCTCGAGCTACCTGTGCGTGCAGCCGCCGACGCAGCGCACGCTCAGCGCCAACACCGGGGGCTCCAGCGGCGGCTGCGGCGGCTCGTACGCGCTCGACTGGCTGGCGTGGATGGTCGCCAATCCCGGCGCGCTCGGCACGCCACTGCAGGTCGGCGCGACCTTCGACGCGCAGGTGTGGTACCGCGATCCGCCCGCGGTCAAGACCACCAATCTCTCGAACGCGATCGAGTTCTCGGTCTGCCCGTGAGCGCGAAGCACCGCCTGAAGAGCTCGATCGGCGCCGGCGGCGAGTTGCGCGCGCCGTGAGCCGCGTCGGTACCTACGAGATCGTGCGCGAGCTGGCGCGCGGAGCCAATGGCATCGTGTACCTGGCCCGCGGGCCGCAGGGTTCCGAAGTCGCGCTCAAGCGCATGCTCCCGGGGGCGGAGCCGCAGGACTTGCTGCGCTTCGAACGCGAGGCCCGCGCCGGACTCGCGCTGCGTCATCCGCACGTGGTGGCCACGCTCTCCGTCGGACGCTCGGACAGCGGCGAGTTGCGCGGGCCGTTCGTGGCCTGCGAGCTGTGCAGCGGAGGCTCGCTGCAAGAGCGCATCGAGCGAAGCGCTGCCTTCCCCGAGGCGCAAGCGCTGGCCATCATCGTCGACGTGCTACGCGGCCTCGAAGCAATCCACGCGGCGGGGCTCGTGCACCGCGACGTCAAGCCCGCCAACGTCCTGTTCGACGGCGCCGGACGAGCGAAGCTCGCGGACCTGGGGCTCGCGCGGCGCACGGCGCTGCAGCGCACGCAGTTGACGCTCGAAGGCGCGATCCTCGGAACTCCCGCCTACATCGCGCCCGAGCAGGTGGAACACGGAGAGCGCGTCGACGCTCGCGCGGACCTCTACAGCACTGGCGTGATGCTGCACCAACTGATCGCGGGCCGCCTGCCGTTCGAGGGCCGCGACGTGCTCGACTTCTTGCGCGCGCACGTCGCGCAGGCGCCGCCACCGCTCGCGGCGACCCCGCGCATCGCGCGCTTGGTGCGCGAGCTGCTGGCCAAGCGCCCGGAAGAACGTCCCGCGTCGGCCACCGCGGTCTTGGCGCGGATCGCGGAGGCCCACGCATCGTCCCCGCCCGTGCCGGCGTGCACGCCGAGCGCGGACGAGCTGCGCATCGCGGCGACGCTCGACGACCCAGGCCCCACGCTGCCCGACTCGGGCGCCGAGGCCGCGACGTTGGCTCGCACGCTCGACGCGAGCCCGGCGGGAGCCTTCGAGCTCGCCAGCGACGACGGATCGATCTTGTTCGTGTTCGCAGCGCAAGAGCTCACCCTGGGACGCGACGGCGGGGCCGGCGACGCGCGCCACGTGTGCCTGCGAGTCTTGCCGCACGCAGCGAACAGCGCGGCGTCGCTGCACATCTCGGGGCGTCACCTGACGCTGCGCCGCGGCGGCGAGCGCTGGTTCGTGCGCGACACGAGCTCGCGTGGAACGACGCTCGACGGCCAGCGGCTCGCGCCCGGGGTCGAGACCGCGCTGCACGACGGAGCCGAGCTCGACCTCGCGGGAGTGCTCGCGCTGCGCGCGCGATTCGTGCCCCCCGCGGCCGCGAGCGCGGGCCTGCCGGCGAGCCTGCTGCTCGAGCGGCCGCGCAACGGGACGCACCAGCGCTACTTGTTCGTCGCGGCGCCGCTGGCGGTCGACCTGACCTCGTCCCCGCCGCGACTGGGCTGCGGCGAGGCGCTGCTCGCCGCGCGCGATGGCGCCCCGGACTGGCTGCACGCGAGCGCACATTCCACACTCGAGCTCCACCCCCGACTCCAGGTGCGCCCGCTGCGCGCCGAGGATTTCAAGCTCTAGCGACCCCATGATCCGCATCCGACATCTCAAGAACTCGTCCCTGGCCGGCACGGAACAGACCTTCGAGCGCGCGAGCGTGCGCATCGGACGGAAGCCCGATTGCGAGGTGCGCTTCGACGCCGAGAAAGACCTGGCGGTCTCGGGCGAACACGCCGAGATCCGCGAGCTCGACGGTGGGCTGGTGGTGCGCGACCTGGGCTCGCGCAACGGGACGTTCGTCAACGGCGTCAGGCTCGCGGGGCAAGTCGCGCTCGCTCCCAGCGACGTCGTGCGGCTGGGCGCGTCGGGCCCCGAGATGAGCATCGACAATCAAGCGTCGCCCGTGCTGGCCACGATCGGCGAGCCCGCGCCCGCCAAGCAGGGTGTCGGTCTGGCGACGATGCAACGCGCGATCGACAAGGCCACGCTCGACGAGCGCGCCACCAATCGCAAGCGCTTGCGCATCGCGATGCTGTGCATCGTGTTCGCGACCGGCGGCGGCCTCTTGTGGAGCCGGCAGCGCCAGCAGCGACTCGACGAGGAGCTCAAGCGCTCGCAGAGCGAGATCGAAGTGGCCAAGCGAGACGCCGAGAAGGCGCGCCTGGAGTCCGAGGCCGCCAAGGGCGCGGTGCACCAGATCGGAACGTCGGTCGACGCCACGCGCGAGGAGACCGCGCGGCTGCGCAAGGAAACCGAGGAAGCCAAGCGCATCGCGTCGGAGGCGCGCGCGCAGCTCGAGGGCCAGCTCGAAAGCGCGCTTGCGGAACACACGCGCGAGCTCGCCGCCCTGAAGGACCAACTTTCCTCGGGCGAAAAACGCGTTTCCGAGCTGATCGTCGAGATCGAGAGCCGCGACAGCACCCTGGACGAGATCCGCGAACGGCAGGACCTGTCCGAGGCCGAACGCGCGGCGCTCAAGGACGAGACCGAGGCGCACCTCGCCAAGCTGCGCGACGAGCTCGTCGCCAGCCAGGAGGCGTTGCGCAAGGAAGCCACCGGAGCCAGCGCGGATTGGGCCGATCTCGTCGAGCGCTACAAGGAGTCGCTGTTCCTGGTCGTGTCGCAGGGACAACCCGACGCCCAGGGCATGGTGAGCCAAGGCATCGGCACGGCCTGGGTGCTGCGCGACGACGGCGTGCTCGGCACCAACGCGCACGTGGCGGAGATGTTCGAGAAGCCCGACACGCTGAGCGCGATGGTCGCGGTGCAGAATTCCACCGGCATCGTCTTCGACATCAAGGCCAGCCTCAAACACTCCAAGTGGGGGCCGGTCAACTCGCCCGACGTGGGCTTGATCCGCATCGATACCCAAGGGCGCACGCTGCTGGCGATGCCCACGGCGAACCCCGAGCAACTGCGCAAGCTGCGCATCGGCATGCAGCTCGGAACCCTCGGATATCCCGGGGAATTGCAGGATTCGTATCTGAGCAAGCTGACCGACCAAGGCACCTTCCCCACCGCGCTCGCGACCTTCAAGGACGGTTGGGTCGGCCGCATCACCGACTTCGAGAACCAGGTCGCCGAGTTCGACAGCAGTTGGTTCATCCAGCACTCGGCGAGCTTGTCCGGCGGCACCTCGGGCTCTCCGATGTTCACCCGCGAGGGCTACGTCGTGGCGCTCAACAACTCCGGGCTCGACGTGCGCCTGACCGGCACGGCCGACGTGCAACTGGCGCGCACGCCCAGCGCATCCGAGATCGGGCGCGCGATCCGCGTCGACCTGTTGCAGGAGCTGCTCCGTGACAGCGGCTGGTGATCGAATCGAGCGCACCCTCGCGGACGCCTGGCGAGCGACGCTCGGCGACAGCGGTGCCAGCGATGGTTGGCGCACGCTCTCGCCCCAGCGGACCTACAAGCCGCTGGAGCCGACCGAGCCCGACATCGCGCCCACGGAATTGCCGCCGGCGACCTTGAGCGGCCTCTCGACGCAAGCGGACACGCTGAGCGGCGCGCGCACGCTCGACGAAGCAGCGCGCGAGCAGAAGCACGAGCTGGCGAGCGGCATCGAGCTCGTCGAGGAGATCGGTCGCGGTGGCATGGGCATCGTGTTCCGCGCGCGGCAGGCCTCGCTGGCGCGCGAGATCGCGGTGAAGCTGATTCGGCCGGAGGCCGCCAGCGCGGCCGCGCGCAGCCAATTCGTCGCCGAAGCCTTGGTCAACGGCGTACTCGACCATCCCAACATCGTGCCGGTGCACGAGCTGGGCTCGACCGCCGACGGCCAGATGTACTTGGCGATGAAGTTGGTCGGCGGCACGAGCTGGAAGGCGCTGCTGCACCCCGCGGACGACGCGCAACGCTCGGCGGCGCGCGAGTACGACCTCGAGCGCCATCTCGCGCTGTTGCAAGCGGTCGGCAACGCCGTGGCCTTCGCGCACTCCAAGGGCATCGTCCACCGCGACCTGAAGCCCGAGAACGTGATGGTCGGGGCCTTCGGCGAAGTGCTGGTGATGGACTGGGGCATCGCCGTCGACGTGCGCGACGTGCCGCGCGGCGAAGTGCGCACGCGCCACAAGTCCAGCGTGACGGCGCCGTCTGGAACGCCCTGCTACATGCCGCCGGAGCTCGCCGAGGGTCGCGGTCGCGACATCGGCCCGTGGACCGACACCTACTTGCTCGGCGCGATCTTGCACGAGCTGCTCACCGGGGTTCCACCGCACCGCGGCGAGACGCTGCTCGCGGTGCTGGTGGCCGCGGCCGAGTCGCGCGCACCTCGCTTCCCCACCGGGACGCCTCCGGGACTGGCCGCGATCTGCGCCAAGGCGCTCGAGCGCGATCCGGCGCGGCGCTTTCGAAGCGTGTCCGAGTTCCAAGGCGCGCTGCGCGGCTATTTCGAGCACCGGGAGTCGGAGAAGGTCTCCGCCAGCGCCGCGCGAGCCTTGGCGCGCGCGCTGGGCGACTCCGCGCGCTCCCAGCCGCAGCGCTACGCCGATTTCGCCGAGGCCATCGCGGGTTTCCGACAGGCTCTCGAGCTGTGGAACGAGAACGCCGCTGCGCGCGCGGGCGAGGCCGACGCGCGGCGAGCGTACGCGCGCGCTGCGCTCGCGGCTGGCGACTTGGGGCTGGCCGAAGAGCAAGTGCGCGAGCTCGAAGGCGCGGACGAGTTGCGCGGCGAAATCACGAGCGAGCGCGCGCGTGTCGAGGCGCGCGAGCGGGCGGCGCGACGCAATCGCCGACTGCTGGCCGCCGCCACCGGCTTGGTGGTCGCGGTTTCGGTGACCGCGGCCGTGTGGATCGACCGCGAGCGCGCCAAGGCCGTCGAGGCCAACGCGCAGGCCGAGCTCGCGCGCGACCAAGCGGAGGACGAGCGCGAACAGGCAGAGCTCGCGCGCCAGGCCGCGGAGACGCAGCGAACCCGCGCGCAGAGCGAGGCCCAGCGCGCTGACCTCGCCAGTCGCGAGGCGCGCGCGCAACTGGTGACCGCGCTGCAGTCGCAGGCGACGCGCGCAACCGACCGACGCGACGACGCGAGCGCCGCGTTGCTGCTCGGACGGGCGCTCGAGGTCGCTGAGTCCGGCGGCGAGCGCGATCTCGTGCTGCGCACGAGCCTGCAGTGCGCGCTCGACGCCCTGCCGCAGGTCGAGTTGATCTTCCAGCTCGACGGCGAGCCGCTGCTCGTCAGCGACGACGCTCGCACCATCCTGGTCGCCGACCGCGCGCACGGCATGCGCTTGTGGGACGCCACGGCGGGAAAGCCGCGCTCGGAATGGATGACCTTCACCGACGCCGAGCCCGTGGCGACCACGACGGTCGAGTCGCCCGCGCACGACACCGCGTTGCTGATCGGCCCGACCCAAAGCGGCGAAGGCCGAACGGTCCGCGCGCTCGACACCGGGCGCTCGCGCTGGCTCGGTCCGGCGCGCGAGGTGCCCTTCGCGATCCTCGTCGGAGTCCGCGCCGACGGCTCGTTCGTCGCGCTCGACGCCACTTCGAAGCTGCACCTGGTGTCGCTCGCGGGCTCGGAATTGGTCGAGCCCTTCGGCCCCGACGAGTTGGGCTTCGAGAGCTACACCACGGCTTTCGCCGAGCTTTCGCCCGATGGAACGCGGGTCGCGGTGCTGATGGTCGGACCGAACTCCACGGGCTACGCGAGCTCCGTGGTCGAGCTCGAGACGCGCACCAAGATCTGCGACGGGCCGGCGACCGACCTGAACAACACGTTGAGCATGCTGTCGGTCAACCCGCTGCGTTTGAGCTGGTCCCCGGACGGCCGCGAGCTGGTGCACGACTCGCTCGACTTCCGTTGCTCGTGGGACGCAGCGACCGGCGCCGCGACCGAGCAGTCCTTCGACCGCGCCGAGTTGCGCTCGTTCACCGATTGCGCCTGGGTCCGGCCCGGACTGCCACTGGCCGTCGACTCTGGCCAGCGGCTCGTGTTCCCGCTCGCCAGCGCGCTCGAGCCCATCGACCTCGAGCGACCCGAGCCGTCCTACGCCAACTTCTTCGCCGCGCGCACGCTCGGCACGCGCACCTTGCTCGCCGTCGACGACGACACCGGCTCGGTGCAACCGATCGTGATCGACACGCGTTGGCGGCGCTTGCCGCGCCTGACCTGCAGCGGCAGCGTCGTGGACGTGGCGATCGGCGATGGCGGCGACGAGTCCTCGGCACGCCTGCTCGTCGTCACCGACGATGGCATCGCCAAGCTCGCCCGCTACAGCCTCGAGCCGCGACCCGCGCTCGAGCTGCGCGCGCTGGGGAGCGTGACCGGCGGGCCGGCGTTGTCCCCCGACGGTGCGTTCGTCAATTACCTCTCGTCCGACCAGAGCGAGTTGCTCGTCGCGCCGATCGCGACGCCGCAGCGCATGCACTCGATCGCCGAGGCCGGTGCGATCGAGGCCTTCAGCTCCGACGGCGCGGCCTGTGTCGCTGAATTCGTCGACGGCATGCAGCTCTTCGCGCCCGACGGCTCGGCTCCGCTGGGCCCGCGCGTTCTCGGCGCATTCGTCTCGGTCGAGCGCGCGGGTCGGCGCCTGTTCTGCGTCTCTGGCGAGACCGGCGAGCGCGGCGTCGCCGACGCGCGCTCTGGGGCGGCGCTCGACGACGTCCGCGCGCTGGAGATGTTCGGCGACATCGACCACGGCTGGGAGTTCGCGCGCAACGGTGCCTTCGCGGTGTACGCGATGACGAGCGAATTGCTCGTGCAAGCGAGCGATGGTCGCAAGCTCGCGCCCTTCGGAAGCACTTCGGCGGAGTTCTCCGCGCTGGGCTTCTCGCCCGACGACACGCGCGTCGCGGTGGCCGACCTGACGGGCGTCACTCGCGTGCTCGAGCTCGAGGGTGCGCGCCAAGCGGGCGCGCCGCTGTGCGACGGCGACCCGCTCGAGCGGCGCAAGCGCGGCTACGTCAATCGCGTGGCCTTCGCCAGCGACGGTCGCTTGCTGGTGAGCGCGACCGACGGGCACGTGGTCCTGTGGGACACCCTGAACTCGCAGCGCGTCGCACGCTTCGAGCTCCCCGGCAGCTACGCCGCCTGGCTCTCGTCGAGCTCGAGCCAGCTCGTCGTCGACGTGCAGAGCGGTGAGAACTACGAGGACTACACGCGCTCCGTGGCGCGCCTCCCGCGCTTCGAGGGCTCGGTCGGTCCCGCTATGCAACGCGTCGCCCTGATCACCAGTCGCGCGTGGAGCGGCGGCAGTGTCGGCCGCGTCGACTGGCGTGCGCTGCTCGAGCAGGCCAAGGCGCTGAGCGAAGGAGCACCAGCGCAGAGCGGCTTCGCACGACCGCTGGAGTTGCGCAACATGCTCGCGCCGGCGGACGACTGGCGCCCGCGCATGGTCGACACGATCGGCCCGGGTTGAGGTTTGCATCCGTATCATCACGCGGATGCAAGCCGAAGCGATGAACCAGGAACGAGCCCCTCTCGGCCTGCGCGCCGTGGCGCTGCTCGCCGTGCTCGCGGGCGTCGCGCTGGCGCTCGGCCGCGGGCTGTTCGGAGAGCTCGTCTACGACGATCTGTGGCTGATCGCACGCAACCCGGCACTCGAGGACTTCGGCGCGTTCCTGCAGGCCGCCACCCAGGCGCACTGGGACTTCATCGAGCCCGACCTGGCGCAGCGCATCGGGTACTGGCGCCCGCTGGCGCTGTTCGCGCTGTACCTCGGCCGACAAGTGGGCGGCGGCGACCCGCTTGCGTACCACGCGCTGGCCTTGGGCTTCCACCTGGCCGCGACGAGCTTCGTGTACTTGCTCGCCCAACGCCTGTTCGGGCCGCGCGAGCTCCTGGTGCCGTTGGTGGCGGCCGCGTTGTTCGGCCTGCATCCGCTGCACGTCGAGTCGACGGCCTGGGTGTCCGCGCTCAACGACCCGATGAGCGGCTGCTTCGTGCTCGCTTCGGTGTGGAGTTTCGTGCGCTGGCGCCAGCGCGGCTCGCGCTCCGCACCGATTGCGGCCACGGCCTGCTTCGCGCTGGCGCTGTTCTCCAAGGAGAGCTCGCTCGCCTGGTTCTTGCTCGCGCCCCTGGCGGACTACGCCACGCGCGTCGGCCCGCGACCGCTGGTGCGCGCCTACCTCCCGGCGCTCGTCGTCGCGGCGCTCTACGTGCTCGCGCGCGTCCAGGTCTTTGAGCACTGGATGGCTGGCTTCGACCGGGTGACCTCGTATCTGCACGAGAGCTCCGCGCGGCATTTCACGCTGCGCGTGGAGTTGCTCGGCGGCGCGCTGGCGCTGCTGGCGTGGCCGGCGAAGCTGAACCTGTTCCGCGAGGTGCGCCCCGAAATCCCCTGGGACGACGCGCAACTGTGGACGGCGGTCGCGGCGCTGGCCGTGTGGTGCGCGCTCGTGTTCGTCGCGTGGCGCCGCAAGCAGCACGTGTTGCTGTTCGGCTTGCTGGTGATGCTCGCGGCCTTCGCGCCGGCGGCGTTGAGGTACGAGTCGATCGGTCGCTTCCCACTCTCCGATCGCTTCCTGTACGTGTCGGCCAGCGGCGCCGCGCTGGCCGTGGCCTGGCTCGCGAGCAAGCTGCCGCGGCCCGCCGCGCTGGCGCTGTTCGCCGCCCTCGCCGTGCCCTGCGCCGCGAAGAGCTTCCAGCGCACCGCCGTGTGGAAGGACGAGCTCACACTGTTCGAGGACGGCGCACGCCAGAGCCCGCGCAGCATGTACGTGCAGTGGGGACTGGGGCGCGTGTTGCTCGCGCGCTTCCAGGCGACGGGCGATCCGCTGCTGCTGGTGCGCGCCAACCTCGCGTTCAGCGCGGCGCAGGACCTGTCGCTCGAGCGCGATCCAACGGTGCTCGACACGTTGTTCGACGAGCTGCAGGCGAGCCTCGGCGTCGGCTGGTACCACCTGTTCTGCGCCCTGCACATGCCCGAGGAATGCACGCTCGAGGAAGCCGAGATGGTGTTCCGCGCGCTGTCGCAGAAGGCCCAGACGAGCCCCGACGTGCGCTGCGGCCTGGGGGTCGCGCTCAGCCATCTGGGGCGAGTCGAGGAAGCCAAGGCCGAGTTGCGCAAGGCGCTCGAGTACAACCCGCTGCACCAGCAATCGTGGTTCAATCTCGGTCGCATCGCGCTCGACCACGAGCAATGGAGCGAGGCCCTGGAGCAGTTCCAGCGCTGTGTAGAGCTCGCACCCGACGACGTCGACGCCTGGGTGTGCCTGGGCATGGCGGCGATCGAGCTCGATCTCGGCGAGCGCGCGCGGCAGGCACTCGGTCGCGCGCGCGCGCTCGGTCCGCAGCGCACGGAACCCCTGGTGCAGCTGGGCGTGATGGCGGCGCGCGAGGGTCGACCGGCGGTCGCGCTCGACTTCTTCGAGCAGGCGCTGAAGATCAACGGTAGTCACGGTCCGGCGCACTTGATGCGCGCCAAGGCCCTGGTGCAGTTGCAGCGCATCGGCGACGCGCTCCAAGCCTTCACCGACGCCGCGCGCTGGCTGCAGGAGCCCTCGAGCGATCCGCGCCGCCCCTACCAGATCTTCGAGGCCTTCTACAACGCCGGCGTGCTGACCCTGCAGCGCTCCCCCAAGGACGCGCTGCCGATCCTCGAGCAAGCACTGGCCCGCGATCCGAGCGGCGCGTGGTCACCGGCGCTGCGCGGCGAAGTCGAAAAGCTGCGCCAGCAATTCGGCGACGGCTGAGCGCCAGAGCACGCGCCGCGGCAGCGCTTCCCAAGAAAAACGCCTCGGCGCGGACCGCGCAGGCATGATGAGACGTGTACGACCGTCCATCCTGCGGAGATTCGCATGTCACTGCTCGCTCGAATGTGGTTGGTTCCGGCCGGTGGGCTCGCGCTCGCCCAACAGCCGGCGCAGCTCTCGTCCGTCACGGCCCACGTCTCGGGCGGCACGACGCCGCGAGTGGTCGAGGCCGCGGACTTCGACGGCGACGGCTTCGAGGACCTGCTCGTGGCACACGCCGACAACGGACAGGAGTTGGTGCTCTTGCGCGGTGACGCGCAGCGCCAACTCACGCCCTTGGTCGGACCGAGCGCGTCCGGTGCGATCGCCATGACCAGCGGTCGAATCAACACCGATTCGATCCGCGACGTCGCCTACCTGCGCGCGAACGGGAACCTCGTCGTGCGTCTGGGCGCGGGTGCGGGGACGTTCGGCGGCGCAGTCAACGTGGGAGTGGTCAGCGGCGGGACCGGGTTGGTCGCCGGCGAGCTCAATCTCGATGGCAAGCTCGATCTGCTCGCGATCGCCGCAAGCACGGGCAGCGCCCAGGTGTTCACGGGAAACGGGCTGGGCGGCTTCACCGCCGGTCCGACGGTCAGCTGCGGTCCCCAGCCCGCGTTCGCGCAACTCGGCAACCTCAACGGTGACGCCTACCGCGATCTGGCCGTCGCCAACCTCGGAACGACCAGCGTCAGTGTGCTCTTCAACGGCCCGACGGGCTTCGCACCGGCGCTCACCATCCTCTTCCCACAGCCGCTGGTCGCGCTCGACCTGGCGGACCTGGACGGCGACGGACACGTCGACATCGTCGCGGGCTCGGACGACTCGGTCGCGATCGCGCTCGGGGATGGAACGGGCTCGTTCGCGCAGCCCCTGACGACTTTCGTGGGTTCGGGCTCGAAGCGTCTGGTGGCCCTCGACGCCACCGGCGATGGCCTGCTCGACGTCGTGGTGTCGCGCGCGAGCGCCGCGGAGCTGGTCGTGCTGGAGAACCGCGGCCTGGCGGGCTTCGCGATCGGTGAGCGCGTGCCCGTGGCGAACGAGGTGTTCGACATGAACGTCGGAGACTTCGACGGCGACGGTCTCGCCGACATCGGCCTGGTGACCAACCGCCAATGGGACATCCCGTGGATCGCGTGGGGTCCGCAGCAGTCGATCCATCGCATCACGCGCAAGGCCACGGCCCTGATCAGCCCCACCCAAGTCCGAGCCGGTGACATCGACGGCGACGGAGATGTCGACCTGGTGTGCAACGGGAGCCTCTCCGGAGCGGTGGTCTACTTGAACTCCGGCGGCAGCTTCGGGACGGCGCAAGTGCTGGTCGGGACCCAACCCGCGAGCGCGCTGGAGCTGGCGGACCTCGACGGCGACGGCCGGCTCGACATCCTCTCGGCCTACAGTGCCACGGGCTTCGCCGACGTGTACCTCGGTCGGGCCAATGGCCTGCCCCAACTCGCGCACACGCAACGCTGCGGTGTGAGCCCGGAGGCAGCATCGCTCGAGGACTTCAATGGCGATGGTGTGCTCGACTGCGCCGTGGTGAACGCAAGCCAGAACAACATCAGCGTGCGCCTGGGTATCGGCGGCGGGTTGTTCACCACGCATGTCAACATGGGATCGGCGTTCCGGCCCTTCGACCTCGCGGCGCTCGACGTCGACGCCGACGGCGATCTCGACTTGGCGGTCTCGACCTTCGGGAGCGCCAGCCCGGGCCTGGTGCTGCTGAGCAACGACGGCTCGGGAACGTTCGCCACTGCGGGCACGCTGTCGAGCGTCACGTCGCACCAAGTGCACGCGGCCGATGCCGATGCCGATGGCGACGACGACCTGTTGCTGTGCTCGCCCGTCACTCGCGAGATCGTGCTGCTGCTGCGCGTGGCGCCGCTGCAGTTCGTCGAACAGCGCGTGGCGTGTCCCTCGTCCTACCCGCGCGCCGCGCAGTTCGCCGACCTCGACGCGGACGGCGATCTCGATGTCGCCGTGGGCCACGCCTTCGACAATGCCCTGGGGCTCGTGCAGCAGGTCTCGCCGGGACTGTGGAGCTACGTGGGATCCGAGCCCTGCGGAACGAATCCGATGGACATCGCCGTGGCCGATCTCGATGCCGACGCCATCGACGATCTGGCAGTCGCGAGCCTGTACACCGCCGACCTGCGCGTCTACAGCGGCGCGCACGCGCGCTTCGGCGATGTCGTGCCCTACTGCACGGCGACCATGAACAGCTTGGGTTGCACGCCGGAGCTCAGCGTCGTCGGCGTGCCGAGCGCGAGCTCGCCGCAGGCCTGCACGCTGCTCGCGAGCTCGGAGCTCAACCAGCGCCCGGGCCTCTTGTTCTACGGCTCGGCGCCGGCCGCGCTCCCCTTCGGCAGCGGATGGCGCTGCGTGGCGTCGCCCCTGCGTCGCACGCCGGCGCAGCTCTCCGGCGGCAGCGCCAGCGGCAACGACTGCAGCGGGAGCTACGCCTTCGACTGGAACGCGCTCGTGCGCTCGGGCGCCGACCCCGCGCTCACCGCGGGCTCGACGCACTTCGCGCAGTTCTGGTCACGCGACGGAGCCAGCTCGACTGGCTTCAACTTCACCTCCGCCGTCCAGCTCGTGATCGCTCCCTAGAGCTCGCGCGCGCGACCCACGGGCGCTGTCCGCGCACGCCCGACACGACGAGCCGCGCCCGCGGCGAACTCCGGCCGAGCGCGAAGTCCACCGCGCACGTCAGTCCAACGCACCGAGTCGCTCGGCGGCGCTGCGCCGGAGCTTGATCCACGCTCGCTGGTGGAGTTGCTGGACCGCGTGCACGTTGGCGCGCCCGAGGCGCTCGGCGATCACGCTCCACTCGGCGCCGCAGAAGTCCCGCAGGACCACGGCCTCGCGGTAGTCGTCGGGGAGCTCGGCGATCGCCTGGTCGAGGATCTCGCGCACCTCGTTGCGGTAAGCGACGTCGGGCGGCGCGCTGTCGGCGGCGGCCATGGCCCCCAGGCTCTCGCTGGCGTCGCCGCGCATCTCGCCACCAGCGGAGCGCTTCTGCGCGCGCTGCCGGTCGATCTCGTCGCGGATGCGGTTCTCGGCCACGCGCGCGAACCAACGCAAGAGCTCGCCGTCCTCGCTCACGCGCAGGTCGACCAGCCCCTTGAGCGCGGAGTGGAACGTCTCCTGGACGATGTCGCCGGAGTCGAGCCTGCGACGCGCGGCGTCGCCAAGCCGGATGCGCACGATCCGCCGCAAACGCTCGTAGTAGCGCGCGATCAGCTCGTTCAGCGCGGGCGCGTCACCAGCCTGCGCGCGGCTCAGCAACGCGCGAGAAACGCCGAGGTCGCTGTCGGGCAGGGGCGGCGGGCACGAGTTCTCGAGTCGGATCTTGGCGGGTTCCACGAGCTCGTTCATGCTAGTCGACGCGCGGTGACTTCCGACCGCACCATGGAGCGAGAACCCCTGCAAAGATCGCGAGCGGAGGAGCTCTTCGCGACCTTCCTCGTCGACCACGGTGGTGCGAGCTCGGACGCGTTCACCGCGTTGTGCGCCGCGCACCGCGATTGCGCCGGCGAGCTCGAGCTGCTGCGCGCGCAGTGGGTGCGATTCCATTCGACCGATCGAGAGCTCGTCGACGGCCCGTTGCAGCAAGCGGCGCCGCACGCCGTCGTGCCCCACGCCGCGCTGCGGGTCGGCCCGTTCGAGCTCGTGTCGCAGCTCGGTCGCGGCGGAATGGGTGAGGTGTGGGAGGCCAACGATATTGAGCTGAAGCGGCGCGTCGCGCTCAAGCTCCTCGGACACGGCGCCGCGTTGTCGGTCGAGACGCTGGCCCGCTTTCGCCGCGAAGCCGAGGCCACCGGCCGCCTGCGCGATGCGGGCATCGTCGCCGTGCACCGGGCCGGCGAGGCCGACGGCCGCTTCTACATCGCGTACGAGCTGGTCGAGGGCGGACGATCGCTGCGGGACTGGCTCGACGAGCGCGCGCGTCGCCCCGAGCTGCCCGCGGAGCACTTCCGCGAAGCAGCGCTGTGCGTCGAGCGCGTCGCGCGCGCTGTGGCTCTGGCACACGCCGCTGGCATCGTGCACCGGGACTTGAAGCCTCAGAACATCCTGTTGACCGCCGAAGGAGCGCCCAAGGTCGCGGACTTCGGTCTGGCGAAGATCGAGGGCGAAGCGTCGCTCTCGCGCAGCGGTTCGTTCGTCGGGACCTGGCTGTACGCGAGCCCCGAGCAGGTCGAGGGCAAGGCCGCGAGCGTGGACGCGCGCTCCGACGTGTTCGCGCTGGGTGTCACGCTCTACGAGTGCCTGACGATGCGCCGTCCCTTCGAGGGCGACACCGAGGCGCAGGTGCGCCGCGCGATCCTCGATCTCGAGCCGCTCGATCCGCGCGTCGTGCGCTCCAAGTGCCCGCGCGATCTGGCGCTGATCGCGCTGCGCGCATTGGAGAAACGCCCCGAGCGGCGCTACGCGTCGATGTCCGAGCTCGCTGACGACCTGCGACGCCATCTCGAGCACCAGCCGGTCCTGGCGCGCGAGCCGCGTGCGCTCGACCGCGCCACCAAGTGGATCCGTCGCCACCCGACGGTTTCCACTGCGCTGTCCCTGGCCTCGATCAGCTTGCTGGCGATCTCGATCCTGTACGTCCAGGCCGTGCGCGCGCGCCGCGCGGCGGATGAGGCGAACGACTCCTTGGAACGTGCGAATCGCGAGCTGATCGGAGCGGAGAACGCGGCACGTTCCGCGGCTTCCGATGCCGAGCGCGACGCCGCAGCCGCGCGCGCCGAGTCGGATTCGCGGCGGCGCGTGGTCGATTTCATCACGGGACTGTTCCAGAGCGCCGATCCCTCGCTCTCGGGCGACCGCGTCCCCAGCGTGCGCGAGCTGGTCGAGCGCGGCCTGGCCGATGTCCGAGCGGACTCGACCCTGGAGGCGCCGATCCGAGCGCGCCTGTTGCGCACGCTGGCGACCTTGGTGGGCACACTCGGTGACTTCCAGGAATCGGCGCGCGCCCTCGACGAAGCGCGCGCGGTGCACGCACGAATCGGCGACCTCGACTCCGACGAGTTCTGGCAGGCCCAGCACGATCGAGGCGTGGTCGCCTATCAGCTCGGAGACTACGCGTTCGCGGAAGAGCTCTTGGTTCCCGTGGCGCAGCGCGCCTCCGAGTCCATGGGTTGTGAGAGCGCCTTCGGACCTGCCGAGTTGCAGTCCTTGGCGAAGGTCTACCTGGCCCAAGGGCGCTACGCGGAAGCCCAAGCGCTCCTGGAGTCAGCGCTCGCCGTGGCTCGGGCAACGTTGGGCCGCGATGCGAACGCGACCCTGGGCATCGAGATCGACTTGATCACGATCGACTACTTCCGCGCGGACTGGAAACGCGCGCTGGAGCGCGTCGTTCCGTTGCTCGCGACTAGCGCCCGCGCCCTGGAGCTGGGCGAACCCAACGCACTGGGAGTGCACAACCTCCACGCCTTGATCCTGCACGAGCTGGGGCGTTTCGACGAGGCCGAGCGCGTCTACGGCGAGCTCTTGCCGCGCTGCGCGCGCACGTACGACTGGGAGCACCCGGATTTCTCGACGCTGCGCCAGAACTTGGCGCGCGAGTGGCAATCGACGGGGCGGCTCGATCTGGCGGAGGCGCTGTATCGCGAAGAGCTCGACCTGTGCGACCGGCGCGCCGGCCCGCGCTCGCACGCGCGGCAGGTGATCGCCCACAACCTGGCGACCTGTCTCTTGGACGAGCGGCGCTTCGCCGATGCGCACGAGGTCGCGCGCGAGCTGTTCGAGATGCGGCGCGAATCCCTGGGGCCGGACGCGCCCGACACGCTGCTGACGCAGTACGTCGTGGCCAAGGCGCTGCACCTCGACGGGCGCGAAGCCGAGGCCCTCGCGACAGCCGAAGACCTGTTGTCCCGAACCCCCTCCGACGACTACGAGCGCCCCTACCGCCGCAAGCTGGCCGACGAAATCAGGGCCGCGCTCGCGCGCGACTGAAAGCTCGCAAGGGCGCGAGGGCGCGGACTCGCGGGGTCCTGGATGCGCCGTGGCGCCCGCGATCGCGGGGAAATCGTGCATCCGCGCGTGAAGCCCCGACCGAGATGCCGCTTGAACGCCCGCGCGGGCACCACGGCCTGCGTCCGAACCCGGGCGGTGCCGCGGGACCTCCTTGGAGCTCACCATGCTCGTGCTGCCTTCTCTCGTCGTGTGGTCCGGAGCCCTCGTGCTCGGCCAGAACACCTCCCATCCCGGCGGCGAGCTCGACAGCGCGCGCCGCGCCGGGCACGACGACCCGTCGATCATCGGACACGCACGCCGCGGACGAGCCCGCGGAGGCCCCGACGCCGCCGTGGTGTTCACGACGCCGGAGCTCGGCGATCAGATCCCGTTGCCGATCGCACGGAGCTTCGCTCCGGGGAACACAGGCGACACGCTCGCATCCCAGGCCGGCGGCAATCCGTTCGTCTTGCGCTTCATCGGAGGCGACTTCACGCCGGACCCGAGCGAGCGCCTCGATCCGCGACTCGTGGCGCAAGCGCTGGCCCTTCCGCAAGACGGTCGCCCCCAGGCCGTGGTGTACGCCTTCGCGATGCTGGAGAAGCGCGTCAGCGCTGCGCGCGTCGCCGCGCTCGAAGCGCTCGGCGTGCGCGTGCTCGGAATCCACCCACACTATGCGTTGCGCGTGGCGGTCCCGGTTGCGCGGCTCGACCAAGTCGCAGCGCTCGACTTCGTCCACTGGCTCGGTGTCGCGCGTCCCGAGCAGAAGGTCCACCCCTTGGTTCGAGGCGCTCGCGAGCGAGCCCCCGAGGACCAGCTCACCGAGCTGCACATCGCCGTGTTCGAGTCCGATGTCGGCGCGGACTCGCGGACCGAGCTGGCGGCGCGGGCCGAGCACTTCGACGCCGGTCGCATCGCAGCCGCGAGCGCGGCCGCGACGCAGTCGGCAACCGAGGTGATCCCGCACGGCTGGCAGCAGACGGCGCTCGAAGCTCGGGGGCTCGAGGTCCTCGAGTACTACGCGTCGATCAACGTCTTCCGCGTGCGCGCGCCGATGGCGTGCATCGACGAGCTCGCCGCGCTCGACTTCGTGCAGTTCGTCGAACCCGTGTACGAGCGAGGCCCCGCGCACGGTGAATCGACACCGATGGTCAGCTCCGACGCCGTGCGCTCCGCGCACACCGGCGGGCTCAACCATGCCACGGTGCTGGGAATCCTCGACTCCGGCACGTACTTGCCCCATGACGACCTGGACCACGCATTCGCGGTGGGTTGGGAGTTCGGTGGCAGTGGCGGCGCGTATTCCGATCCCTGCGGCCATGGCACGCACGTCAGCGGGACCATCCTCGGAGACGGCAGCGTCGAGGCGCAGGCCCGCGGCAACGCACCCCGCGTCGGCTGGGGAACCAATGGACGCTACTTCATCGCCAAGGTCTCGAACACGTGTGCGAACTGGCAGTTCAACTACTCGTCCGTGCTGAATGCGCTGCATTCGAGCTACGACGACGGGCTGGGGCACGTCACGCCCGCGCCGCACGCGATCAACAACTCCTGGGGATCGTCCCCGTACAACGCGGCCGGGAATTTCATGGGAGCATTCGTCGGCAGCGAGACCGACTGCCGCGCGATCGACGAGGAGGTGTTCCAGCAGCACCAGATGCACATCTTCGCGGCGGGCAACGACGGCCAGCCAAACGGCGGCGGAACGGTCTGGCTGCAAGCGGTCGCGAAGAACGCGCTCACGGTCGGTTCGGTCGACAAGACGTGGAGCGTCGGCGACGACCTACCCGGTGAGCTGTCGAGCTTCTCGAGCATCGGCCCCACGGCCGATCTGCGAGCCAAACCCAACTTGGTCGCGCCGGGCCAAGCGATCCGCTCGGCCGACTCGTCGTCCCAGACCGGTTACACGATGAAGTCGGGCACGAGCATGGCGACGCCACACGTCACCGGCATCGTTGGGCAATTGCTCGACGAGTACGACTTCCTGCGCTACAGCCCGCACCGCGTCGCGTCGCTGTTGATGGCGACGGCGATCCCCAAGGACTTCCAGAACCTGACCGTCGCGTTGGAGACCCACCGCATGCAGTACGGCGCGGGCAAGGTCGACTCCGAGCTCGCCAATTTCGGCAGCCCGCAGTTCGACTGGACCAACTGGGGTTTCTGGTTGCCCGCCAATACCGCGGCCGCCACCGACTTCTACGTCGCGCCGGGCTGCACGCGCTTGACGATCTGCATGGTCTACAACGAAGGCGCGGCGTCGGCCGGCGCGAGCGCGGCGCTGGTCAACGACCTCGACCTGTACGTCGACCAACCGCCGATCGATCCCAACCCGGCCACGGGCGAATACTCCGCGCACATTTCCTCCCACGACAACGTCGAGCTGCGCACCATCGACAATCCGACCTCCGGCGTGTGGCGCTGGAAGATCTGGCCCGAGAGCGCGCCCCAGGGTGTGCACTGCTCGGTCTCGGTGGCGATGCACTTCGGCGACCTCACGCCCGACGCGCAGGTCACGATCAGCGCCCCCAAGCAGTTCGTGAAACCGTTCGAGGAAATCGAGGTGAGCGTGCACACGTCATCGCCGAGCAGCGTGGCGTCGAACGTCGTCCTGGAGCCCGACTACAGCAGCGAGTTCGGCTACGCCACCAACATCGAGAGCGTGCTCGCCGACGGCGGCTTGCAGCCGGTCGCGGCACTGTGGAACTCACCGGTGCTGCTCGGAGACATCGTCGCGGGCCGCACGCGCGACGCGAACTTCCGCCTGGCCTGGTGGAACGAGGGCTTGAACTCGATGTACGCCAGCGTGCGCGGCGAGAACGTCGCGACGGTGACACAGTCGATGCAGTTCACGGTCGACGGCACGCCGCCCGACGACCTCGCCGACGTGCAGGGAGTGTTGATCACACCCGGCGTGTGGTCCAACCGGCCCTTGGGCATCGTCTTCTGGAGTCCGGCCACGGACAATCTCTCGGGGGTCGGCGCCTACGCCGTCGCGCTTTCGTCGGGAGCTCCCACCGATCCGGGGACTGCTCCGGGATGGACCAGCAATCTCTTCGGCTGGGTTCCGAGCACCACCAGCCCCGGCGCGGGAGATTGGGTGAGCGTGCGAGCGATCGATCGCTGCGGCAACGTCGGAAACGTCGCGAGCGTGGGGCCGTTCCTGTTCGACTACGTCGATCCGGCGGCGATCGGAGGGCTGACCTCGACGACTCACGTGCTGGGCAGCACGACCTGCGCGAGCGACGTGACGATGACCTGGAACGACGCTTTCGATGCGCATTCCGGCATCGCGGGCTACGCGACTCTGTGGGACACGAACCCCTCCTCCGACCCTGGCACGACGATCGTCGAGTCGACGGCGAGCTCGACGACGAGTCTCTTGTCACCCGCGGCGGTGACCTACTACTTCCACGTGCGCGCGATCGACTCCGCGGGCAATGCCGGTCCCGTCGCGGATTGGGGGCCGATCACGATCGATGCTTCCAGCGGCGGTGCGTTCACCAGCTTCTGCACGCAGAACGTGACCAGCGGTGGATGCGTGCCGTGGATGTACACCACGGGTTGCGCGTCGCTCTCGGGCACGGACGATCTGCACGTGCATGCGACCGGTGTGGACGGCCATTTCACGGCGCGCGTGTTCATCAGCCGCAACCCCGTGGTTGCCTCGACCGGTGGCGCCGTGGGCCACATCTCGACGTCGCCGCTGGGACTGTCACTGTGCATCGGGGGCGGAGCCGCCGGGCCGCTGGCCTTCGCCTGGGGAACTCCGGGACTCTGCGACGGAGGCGTCGACACGCACCTGAGCCACGCCATGCTCGCCAGCCTGGGATTCCAAGCCGGTGACACGGTGTACGCGCAGTACGTGCTGCGCGACCCGGGGGCTCCGCATGGCGTGGGCCAATCCGATGCGCTGCAGTTCACGCTGCAACCCTAGCTCGACGCGCGCTCGGCGCGCTCGCCGTGCCAGCCCCGGTGCAACGCCCGCGTTGCCCGGGGCTCGGCGCGCGTGAGGAGCTTGCCGTCTCGAGGTCCCGCGCGCCCGGCATTCCGAGAGCGAGTGTCCTCAGTTCCTCGCGCGCTCTCAGCCCAAGTGACTCGCGAGCGCGATCTCGTCGCTCTTGAACACGGGGCCTTCGACGCAGCACTTCACGTTGGGCCACGCGCCGCGCGGGCCGCTGGCGCGCGTCGGGATCGGACATCCGTTGCAGATGCCGACGCCGCAACCCATCAGCGTCTCGAGGCTCAGCCAGCAGTCGAGCCCGCGCGCCTCGCACCAACTCGCGCAGGCCTCGAGCATGCGCTCGGGGCCGCAGGCGAGCACGCGCACGCGCTCCGGCAACTCACCGCGGCGCTGCAAGTCCTCGAGCAACTGCAGCACGTTGCCGCGCAAACCGTGGCTGCCGTCGATCGTCGCCGTGTGCACTCGCGCACCGAGCCGCTCGAAGGCCTCGAGGTCGTACAGCAAGCCGCGCTGCGCCGCGCCGAACAGGAAGTGCAGCTCACTGGGCCGCACCGCGCGCGCGCCGTCCATGCCGGCGAGCGCTTGCTCGATCGCCATGTAGAACGGCGCGGAACCGACGCCGCCCGCGAGCATCACCCACGGAACCCCCGCGCCGTCGAGCGTCGGCCAACCATTGCCGAGCGGCCCCAGCGTGCGCAGCTTCATCCCGGGCACGCAGCTCGCCAGTGCCTGCGTTCCGCGGCCCATGACCTTGATCAGGAACTCGATTTGGTCGCCGCGCTGGCGGTAGATCGAGAACGGCCGCGGAATCGCGGGGGAGAGCCGGTCCTCGCGGCGCAGCATGAAGAAGCGGCTCGCGCGCACCGGGCCGAGCAGGGACTCCGGTCGCAGCACGAGGCGCACTGCGTCGGCGCCGCAAGGCTCCAGCGACACGACTTCGGACAGGAACGAACGGGCATCGGGCGGCGGAGCAGGCATCGAGCGCAGAGCGTATCCAGCGCGCGTGAACGGTGCACGCCGCTGCCTGCGTAGTCGACTCCGTGCCGCTAGGGTAGGCTGGCGCGGACCGGGAGGAAGTCGGCGCGTGGATCGAGCGCGTCGACCTGAGGTCATTGCATTCGAGAAGTTCCGCGCTCGCGGAACGGAGGTCTCCATGAAGTCTCGCTCCCGGACATTCGCGTTCTTGGTGGTCGCGTCGGCACTCGGTGCCGTGAGCCCTGCGCGCTCACAGATCCAACTCGACTCCGTCACGTCACTTCCGCCCGTCGCACCGAAGCCGAACTTCGTCGTGGGCGCCGACATGGACCGCGATGGGATCGACGACCTGCTCGTGGCGCACCTCGCCCCCACTCAATCGCTCGAGTGGCTCCACGGCACGGGCACGCGCGAGCTGAGCGCGACCAGCGAGGCCTACGCGCCGAACGTGCAAGACGCCTGCGTCGCGGATCTCAACGGCGATGGCTGGCTCGACTACGCCTGGGTGCGCTTCAACGGCTTGGTCAAGGTGCACCTCGGGAGCGCTGGCGGGATGCTCGGTCCGGTGACCAACGTCGCGACGGTGGCGAGCCCGAACTCGATCGCGGCGGCGGACATCGACGGCGACGGCACGCTCGATCTCGTGGTGCCGACGACCACGGGCGCGGTGAGCGTGCTGCGCGGCAACGGGAGCGGGGGCTTCACCCTGATCGGTGCCTATTCCTGCGGCAACACGTCGTTCGACGTCCACACGGCCGACATCGACGGCGACGGCTTCGACGACGTCTTGCTCGGCGGCTCGGCCTTTCCGCGGGTGGGTGTGATGCGCGGCGCGCCGAGCGGACTGCTGCCCATCTCGACATTGATCGCTGGAGCGCAGGTCTATGCGATCGACACCGGCGACCTCGACGGAGACGGAGACATCGACCTCGTGGCCACGGGAGACTCGTTGGTCTCGATCTTCCTCGGCGACGGAGCCGGCGGCTTCGCTTCCCCCGTGCTGCACGTCGTCGGCGCCGTGTCGCGCGCGGTCGCGATCGCGGACGTCACCGGCGATGGGTTGAGCGACATCGTCGTGTCGAAGCTGACCGCGGGTTTGCTGTCGGTGCTCGAGAACCGCGGCGGCGGTGTGTTCACGTGGGGAGCTGAAGTGCCGGTGCACGGCGAGCTCTCGAGCCTGGCGACCGGTGATTTCGACGGCGATGGCCGGATCGACGTCGCGCTCGGGAACCCGGGCTCGCAGCTCGCCGTTTGGGTCGCTTGGGGTCCGTTGCAAGCGATTCACGAGCGCGACGAGCTCGCGCCGCAAATCTCGGGAGCGCTGCGGATCGCCGCCGGCGATCTCGATGGCGATGGCTCACCGGACGTCGTCAGCTCCGGTCCAGGCACCGGAATCCGCTGGCACCGTCGCACCCCGGGCGCGTGGGATGTCGCGGGTCAGGCGATCGCCGGGCCGTCGCGCGGGGACGGGCTGGCGCTCTTCGACGTCGATGGGGACCAACGGCTCGACGTGCTCACGAGCGACTACGCGACCGGAATGGGAGACGTGTTCCTGGGCACTCCAGGCGGTGCGCCGCTGTACGCGTTCAGCGAGGCGGTCGGCACGTTCTCGCACTCGTTCGCGCTGGCCGAATTCGACGGCGACGGCTTGGTCGACCGCGCGGCGATCCATTACGACAGTGGCACCGTCACCGTGGGCCTGGGCACCGGCGGCGGACACTTCGCGTCCTTCGCGACCTATGCGGCGGTCGCGACGGCGGTCGACGTCACCGCGCTCGACGTCGAGGGTGATGGCGACATCGACTTGGCGATCTCGGCCTCGGCGGGCTCTCCCGCCAACGTCGTCGTGCTCCGCAATCAAGGTGGCGGCACGTTCTCGAGCCCCGTCGCCATCCACGCGCAGGCCTCGAACTCGGTGGAAGCCTCCGACCTCGACGGGGACGGAGACCAGGACCTGCTGATCGTCACGGGATTCGGGCGCGAGGCCGTGATGTTGCTCAACGACGGAACGGGCGCGTTCACCGACCAACACGTGCGGAGCGGTTGTGCTTTTGCTTTGAGCGCCCACGCGACGGACCTCGACCGCGATGGAGACCTCGACGTCGTCGTGTGCGACCCCAATGGTGATTCGGTGGGTCTGATCGAGCAACACGCGCCCGGTCAATGGCGCTACGCCGGACAAGAGCGCGTCCTCGATGCGCCGCGCGATGTGACCAGCTCGGATTTCGACGGCGATGGCGTGCGCGATCTCGCCGTGCTGAGCAGTGCGACCTTCGCGAGCTCCTGCGTGACCGTGCTCCGTGGCGCGCACGCGCGCTTCGGCGATGTCGTGCCCTACTGCACGGCGACCGTGAACAGCCTGGGCTGCACGCCGGAGCTCAACGTCGTCGGCGTGCCGAGCGCGAGCTCGCCGCAGGCCTGCACGCTGCTCGCGAGCTCGGAGCTCAACCAGCGCCCGGGCCTCTTGTTCTACGGCTCGGTGCCGGCCGCGCTCCCCTTCGGCAGCGGATGGCGCTGCGTGGCGTCGCCCCTGCGTCGCACGCCAGCGCAGCTCTCCGGCGGCAGCGCCAGCGGTAACGACTGCAGCGGGAGCTACGCCTTCGACTGGAACGCGCTCGTGCGCTCGGGCGCCGACCCCGCGCTCACCGCGGGCTCGACGCACTTCGCGCAGTTCTGGTCACGCGACGGAGCCAGCTCGACCGGCTTCAACTTCACCTCCGCCGTCCAGCTCGTGATCGCTCCCTGAGATCGGCGACGCACGGCGGCCGGCGCGAAGCGCGGAGCGCGCGACTTTCGTCGCTGCGCGTCCGCCCCACAGCCGCGCACGCCGTGCGCTCGCGCCTCAGCCGGCGTGGATCACGGCACGACCGTCCACTCGATTGCGTTGCTCAAATTCGTCGTCTTCGCAGCCGGAGGATCGCGGTACCAGCACTGCGCATTGACCTCGTCACCGACGCTGAACGGCTGGCCCAGCGCGTTGGGGTGCGTCGCCAAGTAGGCCAACCAATCGAGCGCGATCGAACCGCTGCAGGACATCGACGGACCTCCGCTGTTCACCACCGGCGTGCGCTGCGTGGGCGCCTTGACACACAGGTAGCTGGTGCTCGTTCCGCCCCAAGGAGACGCGTTGCGGCCCGAGATCCCGTAGAAGATCAGCCCCATGCGCTGACTCTCGACGAGACTCGCGGTCAGCGTGAAGCCACTGGTCGCGGAGAGGCTCGGAGTGCCGCTGGCGGTGATCACGGCTTGGCACAGATTCGTGCTGATCCCGGCTGTGCAGTAGCTGCGTGGGCTGCAGCTGCCGTTGGGAACGACGGCCAGGTTGTGGACTGAGCCCCCGCCGATGTCCCAGGAGCTGATGCGCGTTCGCGAGCTCGAGTCGAACGCCTCGAGCCAATAGGTACCGCTGCGACGGACCATGGTGTAGATGCGACCGCGGCTCTCGTCCACGTCGATGCCGGCGAGCCAGGGATATGCGTCGGCGGTCGTCGGAATCGACCACACGCACTCCGCGCCCGGAGGTTGCGCCGGATCGATCCCCACCAGACGCCGCTGCAGATTCTCGGTGACCACGATCAGCCCGCTCGAGGTCGTGTCGATCGACATGAGCGCATTGCCGAGCGTGCCGCCGCAGTCGATCGCGCGCACCGTGGCGCTCGAGCTCGGTTCGACCATCCGCAGTCCGTTGGCACCCACGTTGACTGTCACGCACAAAAGCCCGCTCGGATGCCACGCGGCATCCACGGGCGCGAACCCGAGCGCTGGGCCGTTTGGCAACACCGCGCAGCTCAGCGCGTCGACGTGCAGCAGCGGCCCGGAACTGCCGGGGCCAGCCACGGCGTGCAGCACGCTCGCGGACTCGAACGCGAACCCACCGATGTGATTGCCTGTTGTTGCCGCAGTGCCGCACAGCAAATTGAGGTCGGCGTCGTAACGGTAGAGCTTCTCGGCCGTCGGATCGGAGACCCAAATCGTCCCGTCGGGCGAGACCTCGACGTGGCGCCCAGATCCTGACGCGACCCACGCAGGGTCGGTGAAGCCAGCCTTGAAGACCCCCGTGCAACCGTCGAAGACGCGCAGCGTCGAGTTCGAGGAGTTGTTCGGGCCGAGGACTTCGGACACGACGAGCACGTCGCCGGGCCGCACGAGTTGGGCCGGCGCGCGAGAGACGACGACGGTGGACGCAAGGGCAATCAGAAGCTGCTCGCAAGAACGCATGGAGGTGCTCCGCTGGATGCCGTGAGGGGGTCCGACGCCTGACGTGACGTCGAGAACCGGACATCACCCTGGATCGCGCTTCGCCTGCCGTGCGTTCGCGGCGTTCGGAGAATCACCAACCAGTCGTGGCGGATTCGATATCGTGCTGGCGATTCACGAGGTGCTCCCCATGGCCGAAGACCAAAGTCGCGTGCCACAGCTCGATCCAGCGCTCGATTCGTCGACGCGCACTCGGGATCTGCTCGACAGATACCTCGCCGGCGATGCGGAAGCCGAGCGGCGCATGTTCGCGAGGCTCCACGCAAGGTTGATCGAGCGCGCGAAGCGCAGTCGACTGATGCGACCGGTCGCGCACGCGCACACGCCGGAAGACGTGGTCCAGATGGTGTTCGAGAGCGTCCTCAAGCGCGGGATGCTGAAGCACTTCGAGGACCGCGGTCGAGGCTCGCTCGCCGCGGAGTTCTCCAAGGCACTCGACAACACACTGATCGACCTGGCACGCAGCCTCGGGGCCCAGAAACGCGGAGGGCCGCTCGCTCGCGCCCGCGGCGCCTCGCCGGAATCCAGCGACGAGCTGGAGCACGCTGCTTCCGACGACACGACTCCGACCAACCATGCGCGAGCCAACGAGATTCCCGAGATCGCGCGCCGGGTGCTCGACCCGCGCGAGTGGGAGATCTGGAAAGCCGTCGACCTCGACGGGATCGACCAACGCGTGCTCGCTCAGAACCTGGGCATCACTTGGTCCGCGCTGCGCGGCGTGCTGCGTCGCGCGCACCTCAAGCTCATTCCGCACATCGACCGCGAACGCGATCACACCCAACCGCGATCCTAGGTCTGGAGGAGCGCGGGTGAGCCAACCTGTCTACGACAAGATCCTGGCGGAAGTGCTCGACGCGCGCGAAGACGGGCGAGCCCTCGATCTCGCGGCGCTCGTGGCGCGCTACCCTGAGCACGAGAGCACAGCGCGCCGCGTCTTCGAGTCCGTGCAGCGCTACGACGACCTGCTCGCGCGGGCCGCGACACGACGCACGCCCCTGGTGCTCGAGGCGCTAGAGCCGGGCGAGCGCTTGGGAGACTTCGAGGTCGTTTCGCCCTTGGCGCGCGGTGGGATGGGCGTGGTCTATCGCGCTCGACAGCTCTCGCTCGGTGGGCGCATCGTGGCCTTGAAAGTGCTCGCGGAAGCCGCGGCGGGCGCGCACGGTGTAGCGCGTTTCGAGCGCGAGGCGCTGGCGCTGGCCGAGCTGCATCACGACAGTCTCGCGGAGGTCTACGGATTCGGAGCGGAGCGGGGCTCGCTGTTCATCGCCATGCGCCTGGTCGGGGGCACCACGCTGCGCGACGTGCTCGAAAGGCGCGCGACGCGCCGCGAGGTCGATGGTGGCGCGAGCGAGTTTCGCGAGCTCGTCCTGCGCGTCGCACAGGTGGCCGACGCGCTGGCATTGGTGCATCGGCACGGACTCGTGCACCGCGACGTCAAGCCCTCGAACATCGTGCTCGAGGGCACGAGCGAGAGCGCTCCGCTCGGACAGCGCGCGGTGTTGGTCGACTTCGGACTCGCGCGGCGCGTCGATTCCCACACCCTGACGATGACGGGTGAGAGCCCCGCGACGCCGAGCTACGCGCCTCCGGAACAGCTTCTCGGCCAAGATGTCGACGCGCGCGCCGACGTGTTCAGCCTGGGCGTCACGCTGCACGACTTGCTCGCGGCGCGGCGTCCCACCGAGCGCTCGCAGGCCTCGGCTGGACTCGAGCCGATCCGCGAGCTCGCGCCGCAAGTCGACCAGGACTTGGCCGCGGTGATCGCGCGCTGCGTCGATCCCGAAGCACGCTGGCGCTATCCGAATGCCGGCGAGTTGCAGGCTGATCTGCGCGCCTGGCTCGCCGGCGAGGCCGTCAGCGCGCGCGCCACGCCGCTCGCGGAGCGCGCGCGGCGCTGGATGGCAAGACACCCGCGGCGCATCGTCCAGGGAACGCTGGCGGCCGCGGCCGCGGTCAGCGCGAGCGTGCTGCTCGCCGAGCCGATGGCTTCGATCCACGAGCTCCGCGGCGCGCGCGGCGCCTACGAACGCGGTGACCTGCGCGAGCTCGAGCGCATCGCCGCCGCGCGCACCTCGTTCGTTCCGACGGCGTGGGTCACCGATGCGGAGACGGCGCGTGTCCTCGAGCGCGTCGGCTCGCGAGCGCCTGGCGACCGCTGGAGCGAGCTGCGCGACATGCTCGCGCGCGACGACCTCGAAGGCGCGCTCTTCGCGGCCGCGGAGACCATCGGCACCGCGGGCGCTCCGCCCGATCCGCTGTTCGAGCGCTTCTTCCTGGGCATCGCCAATCCGGAGAGGAACTCCGGGCCGGACCTGGCGCGCTTGACGGAGTTCTGGAGCTTGCTGGTGGCGCGGCTCTACTACGAGCAACCCGTCGAGAGCGTGGAGCGCGAACGCAGCAGCGCTCCCTTCCGCGCGGCCGTGCTGTCCATGTGGCGGCGCGCGCAACTCGGTCCGACGGCGCGAGGCTATCTCGTCACCGCGCTCGGGCACTGCGGGCAACCGCGGGACGTTTCCGAGGCGCTGTTGCCGTGGCTCGCCGACGATGAGCGCGGCCCGGAGGAGCTGCGTCTGGGCCTGCGCAATCTGGCGTGCATCGTGCGGCGCGCGCACGGGTGCGGGCGGCTCGGCGAGCTCCCCTTCGACGAGCTCTGGAGCGGGCTGCGCCGCCGAAGCGCGGATTGGCTTTCGACGCCCCACGCCCAGACATTGCGCCGCTTGCCGGAGGCCGCGGTCGCGTGCTGCGAGGCCGTCGCGATCGCCGAGCGCGCGGTGCGCGGACGCACGAGCGACATCACGCCCCTGTTGCCCGGCGATTTCGCGGCGCGGATGCGTGCGCCGCGCGGCCCGGCGCACGGCGAATGGCTCCCGCTGGCCGCTCTCGGGTCCCAGCCCGAGCTGCTCGCCCTACTGGAGCGCGATGCGCGCGCGCTGCTCGATCTGAGCGTCGACGCCAAGCTCCTCGGTCGCATGTGCGCCTTCCTGGGAGAGCCGACTCTCGCCGAGCGTGTCCGCGGCAGCTTGCTCGGCGCGCTGGAAGCTGGAGAGCGAAGCGCGTTCGAGGCCGGGCTGCGGTCCGGGCGCGCCGCGCTCACTGGGCTGGAAAACGAGTTCTCGCTGAGCCGCGACAGCCTGCTCGGAGCGCTCCACGATCCCGCACTGCACGTCATCGAGCGCTCGCGGCGGGCCAGCGCGCGCACGCCCTGGCTGTCCGCGGTCGTCGCCACGACCGACGAGCATTCTGGACTGCGTGTCATGGCACCGGGTGCGTACGCCTGGTGGTTGTTCCTTCCCGACGGCGCTCACTGGGGCGCGGCGGCGCGCGGGGTGAGCGCTGTCGCGGCGGCACCCAATGCCCAGGAGTTCGGGTTCTTGCTGTTGCAGGCGTTCGGTCGCTCCAAGGTCGAGCTGACCTTCCAGCTCCCGCGACCGCCCGCTGCGTCCGACTACGTGCTGGTCCTGGAGCCGCAGTCCAGCGGCCGCGACGACTATCCGAGCTGCGGATTGGCGGAGTTCTCGCTCCACGTCAACGGGCACTTCGTCGGGCGCTTGACCTGGCAGTTCCACGAGGGCGGCCGCTTCCGCGACTTCGACCTCCCCGCGCGGAACTTGCGCCAAGGGGACAACCTCGTCGAGGTCCGACTGCTCGAGTCGAGCACCACTCCGCTGCGCTTGCGTTCCGCGGCGGTGTGGACGCGCCGATCCAGCCGGTGAAGCGCTTGTGACGGCGCATCGCGCGAGCGCTCGAGTGAGCGGCGCGCGCGTGGAGATTCCCGCCGAAGTCGGTAGGCTCTCGCCTCGCTTCGATGCAAGTCTTCACGGAACCGATCCTCGCCGCCCTCGCCCGCCAGACCTCCGTCCCCGTCGCGTCGCTCAAGCTCGAGCGACCTCGCGATGCGAAGCAGGGCGACTTGGCCTTCCCGTGCTTCGTGCTGGCGAAGGAGCTCAAGAAGGCGCCGCCGCTCTTGGCGCAGGAGCTCGCCGCGGCGCTCGCGGGCGCGCTGCCCGGGATCACCGCCGTCGCCAGCGGACCGTACATCAACTTCCGCATCGAGCGCGGACTGTTGGCGCGCGAGATCACCGGCCAGATCGCGCGCGACGGCCAGCGCTACGGCGGCTCCAGCGAAGGTGCCGGCAAGACCATCGTCATCGACTACAGCTCGCCCAACATCGCCAAGCCGATGCACATCGGGCACATCCGCTCGACGATCATCGGCGCGGCGCTGGTGCGCATCTTCCGCGCGCTCGAGTACCGCGTGGTGGGCATCAACCACATCGGCGACTGGGGCGCGCAGTTCGGCGGGCTGGTGGTGGCGCTGCGGCGCTGGAAGGGCGAGGTCGACCTCGAAGCCGATCCGGTGCTGGGCCTGCTCGACCTCTATCAGCGCTCGAAGAAGGCCGTCGAAGAGGACGAAGCATTCAAAGCCGAGGCCATCGCGGCCTACCAGGAGCTCGAGAGCGGGCGTGAGGGCGAGGTGCGCGAGCTGTGGCGTTGGGTCACCGAGGTCTCGCTGCGCGGCTTCAACGCTACCTACCGCCGGCTCGGCATCCAGCACGAGCTGGTGCGCGGCGAGAGTTGGTACGAGCCGTTCTTGGCGCCCGCGCTGGAGCGCGTCAAGGCCGCTGGCGTCACCGAAGTCTCGCGCGGCGCGCTGATCGTGGCCCTGGGTGAGGTCGACAAGGGCCTCAAGGAAACGCCCTGCCTGCTGCAGCAGACCAACGGCACGACGCTCTACGCCACGCGCGACCTGGCGGCCCTGTTCAGCCGCTGGGAGGAGTTCCAGTTCGAGCGCTGCCTGTACGTCGTCGGCGGCGAGCAGAAGCTCCACTTCCGCCAGCTCAAGGGAGTTCTGGCGCGCATGGGGCTGGCGTGGGAAGCGCGCGTCGAGCACGTCGATTTCGGCCTGCTGCTGGGCCGTGGTCGGGTCAAGATCGCCAGCCGCAAGCGCGGCGAGGTGCTGGTGCTCGACGATTTGATCGACGAGGTCGTCGACGAGGCGCTCGGCACGATCGAGGCCAAGAACCCCGAGCTCGCGAGCAAGCGCGAAGTCGCCGATGCCGTGGGGCTCGGCGCGCTCGTGTTCAACGACCTCAAGCGCGAACGCATCAAGGACGTGATCTTCGACAAGGCCGAGATCCTCTCCTTCGAGGGCGACACCGGGCCCTACGTGCAGTACACGCACGCGCGGCTGGCCTCGATCCTGCGCAAGGCCGAGGCGAGCGGCGACGCCGGGCTCTCGGCCACACCGGATTGGTCGGCGCTCGAAAACGCGGGCGAGGTGCTGGTCGCGCTCGGTCGCTTGCCGGATGTGGTGCGCTCCGCCGCCGCGCGCGCCGAGCCCAGCGAGCTCTCGCAGTACCTGCTGGCGCTGGCGCGCGATGTCTCAACCTGGGTCTCGAGCCCCGACAACCGCGTGCTGGGCTCTCCGGCCGGCGTCGCGGCCGCGCGCTTGGCTCTGGTGCGCGCCGCCAAGTTGGTGCTCGGCAACGGCTTGCGCCTGCTCGGCATCACGGCCCCGGAGGAGATGTGAGGCCCGCGCGCGCCACGCCCGCGGCGCTCGCCCGCAGCGGCTCGAAGCCCTGCGCTCGAATCCCGCGCGCGCCGATTCCGAGCCTCGGGAGCGCGCCCACGGGCCAGTCAACTTTTCCCACCCGCCGTCCGAACGAGGGTCCACGGTGATCGAGCGCTTCATCCGAGATGTCCCGGACTTCCCCAAGCCCGGGATCCTGTTCAAAGACATCACTCCGCTGCTGCAGAGCGCCGAGGCGTTCCCGGAGTGCATCGACCAACTCGCGGCGCTGATCCCGGCCTCCAGCTACGACGTGGTGTGCGGCATCGAGTCGCGCGGGTTCTTGTTCGGAGCGCCCTTGGCGCTGCGCACGGGCAAGGGCTTCGTGCCGATCCGCAAGCCCGGCAAGCTGCCCTACAAGTCGGTCTCGCAGAGCTATGACCTCGAGTACGGCAAGGACCGCATCGAGATCCACGTCGACGCCGTGTCCCATGGCCAGCGTGTGTTGCTGGTCGACGACGTGCTCGCCACCGGCGGCACGATGGACGCCGCGGTCAAGCTCGTGCGGCAGGTCGGCGGTCGCGTGGCGGCCACCTGCTTCGTGATCGAGCTCCTGTTCTTGAACGGCCGCAAGCGCTTGGGCGACGTGCCGGTTCACAGCCTCGTGAAGTACTAGCCTGAGGAACGCGATGGCCCCGAAGAAGAGTGCGTCTGCAGCACAGACGAAGAAGCCGGCGACTGTCAAATCGCACAAGGCGCGCGCGCCGGCGCAACGTGCGTCCGATGCGCCGCCGGCCGCGTTGCCCAAGGGCCGCAAGCCGCACAAGAGCGCCGCGAGGGCCGAGCCCAAGGCGGTCAAGCCGCACCCCAAGCCGGCTCCCGCGCCCGCTCCCAAGCCGGTCGCCGCCAAGCCCAAGAAGGAAGCTCCCAAGCCCAAGGAGAAGTTGCGCCCGACGGTCGACGAGTTGCGCGTGACGCCGACCGACGACATCTGGGTGCACTACCGCGGCGCGGTGCGTCAAACGCCGCGCGACGAGGTCTGGCTCGAGCAGTTGCGCAACGTGCTGATGGAGCTGCACTACCCGCTCGTCAAGCACATCGCCGAGCGCCTGCTCCAGACGCTGCCCAAATCGATCGAGCTCGACGACCTGGTCTCGGCCGGCCTGTTCGGCCTGATGGACGCCATCCGCGGCTTCGACCCCGAGCGCGGGATCAAGTTCAAGACCTACTGCACCACGCGCATCCGCGGCTCGATCCTCGACCAACTGCGCTCGCAGGACTGGGTGCCAAGGCTGGTGCGCCTCAAGGCCGGACGCATCGAGAAGATGCTCCAGAAGCTCCAGGGCGAATACGGCCGCGAGCCGACCCACGCCGAGCTCGCGCAGGCGCTCAAGATGGACCACTCCGAGCTGAGCGCGGAGATGAGCCAGTCCCACGCCAAGACGATGTTCTCGCTCTCCGAGCGCTGGGACGACCGCGACGACGACAACCCGATGGAGAAGGTCGAGATCGTCGAGGACAAGAGCGCGGTCGACCCGATCGGCGAGCTCAACCGCCGCGACCTGATGATCTACATCACCAAGTCGCTGACGCACAAAGAGCGTTTCATCATCGAGCAGTACTACCAGGTCGGCCACACGATGCGCGAGATCGGCGAGATGCTTGCGCTCACCGAATCCCGCGTGTGCCAGATCCACTCCAACGTGATGAGCCGCTTGAAGGGCCTGCTCAGCCCCAAGTCGAACAACTTGATCACCTGAGCGGAGCGCTCGACGAGTTGATCTTCCTGCAGGAGCGCGGCCCTACGAGTCGCGCTCTCGCGTTTCTGATGTCCAACACCGGCTTCGCCAGATCTCCGAAGGACTCAGTGATTGGACGTTCGAGGTTCGGACCGCCGGCAGTGAACAAATACTCGCGGAGTCGACGAAGTCGCCGCTAGAGACTCGAAGCGCGAAACCACTCGAGATCGACTGATCCTCGCTTCGCCACGAGCCATCAACCCTGAGCGCCCCTCAGGTCCGAAAACGTCGTGTCATCGCGAGCGAATCGTCGAACCCACGGTCGCGAAGTCATGTCGACGAAACTGGCCACGACCCCGAACGCTCCCTCGATCTTCGGGCGCGGGTCGCTTCAAGTGCTGGTCGACACCGCGCAAGTAGAGACTCGACGCACGTATCGACTCGGCTAGCTCGATATGCTGGCTTCGGGAGCCGATCCGCACGACTCGGCGGTGGACACGGGTCGGAGAGTCGCTCCGACACGGTGCACCCAAGGCGCACGAGTCGCGGTCGCGCATGCTCGCATGGACCTAACCCCTCACCACGCCAAGTACTTCGCGCATGACCTGACGCGCCAGGCGGCGGGCGGTCTGGATCGGCTCTCGATGTCGCTGTTCGACGCGGCTGTTGACCTCAATCCGCACCAGATCGAAGCAGCGCTCTTTGCGCTCCACTCGCCGCTGTCGAAGGGTGTCGTCTTGGCCGACGAGGTCGGCCTTGGAAAGACGATCGAGGCCGGCATCGTCCTCTGTCAGCTCTGGGCAGAGCGCCGGCGTCGGTTGCTCGTCGTGTGTCCCGCGTCGATCCGCAAGCAATGGGCGCTCGAGCTGCGCGAGAAGTTCAATCTCGAAGCCTTCGTGCTCGATGCGACAGCGCTTCGTGACGCGCGCCGCGAAGGGCGTGACCCGCTGCGCCCCGGGGGTGTGGTGATCGTCTCGTACCACTACGCCAGCTCGATCCGGGACGAGTTGAAGGCCGTCGCGTGGGATCTCGTCGTCATCGACGAAGCGCACAAACTCCGGAACGCTTACCGACCCAGCAACAAGGTCGGCCAGGGCATCCGTTGGGCGACCGAGGATTGCCGGAAGCTCCTGCTGACGGCGACTCCCCTGCAGAACTCCCTGCTCGAGCTGTACGGCCTCTCGACATTGATCGATGAACGCCTGTTCGGTGACGTGAACGCGTTCCGAGCTCAGTACATCGGCGCGACCGGAAGCCTTGATGCGCTTCGAGGTCGTCTCGCGTCCTTCTGCAAGCGGACTCTCCGCAAGCAGGTGACCGAGTATGTCCGCTACACCGAACGACGCCCGATCACACGGCCGTTCCGGCCGAACGACGACGAGCACGCGCTCTACGAAGCCGTTTCCGGGTTCCTTCAGCGCGAGGACAGCTACGCTCTGCCGCAGCGCCAGCGGCACCTAACGGCGCTGATCCTGCGCAAGTTGCTTGCGTCATCACCGCAGGCCATCGCGGCCACGCTCGACACACTCCGGGCCCGGCTGGAAACGCTGCGAGACGAGAAGGTCGGCAACGACCCTGAGCTTGCGGAAAGCCTCGTTGAGGCGGAGGAGATGGAGAGCGAATTGCTCGATGAAGTGCTCGGAGACGAACCCGCAGGGAGCGACGCGCAGCCGCGCCCCGCGGCAATCGACCGCCAGCGCCTTCGCGACGAGATCGAGTTGCTCTCTCGCCTCGCCGAACGCGCGCGCGCCCTCGGAGTCGACACGAAGTCTCAGACGCTCTTGAAGGCACTCGAGATCGGCTTCGAGCAGATGAAGAAGACAGGCGCAGCCCGCAGAGCGCTGATCTTCACCGAGTCGCGGCGCACGCAGGAGCACCTGAAGGGCTTCCTCGAGGCCAGCGGCTACGCGGGTCAAGTCGTGCTCTTCAACGGAACGAATGGTGGGCCGGAAGCCACTGCCATCTACGAGCGCTGGCTCGAGCGCAATCGCGACAACGGCCGGGCTTCGCGCTCGCGCTCTGTCGACGTCCGCACGGCGCTCATCGAGCACTTCCGCGATCACGCGACCATCCTGCTCGCGACGGAGGCTGCCGCCGAGGGCGTCAACCTCCAGTTCTGCTCTCTGGTCGTGAACTATGACTTGCCTTGGAATCCTCAGCGCATCGAGCAGCGCATCGGCCGTTGCCACCGCTACGGCCAGAAGCACGACGTCGTCGTCGTCAACTTCCTGAACGAGCGCAACGAGGCCGACGCGCGCGTGCTCCAGCTCCTGACCGAGAAGTTCAAGCTCTTCGACGGCGTCTTCGGGGCCTCGGACGAGGTGCTTGGCAGCCTCGAATCCGGTGTCGACTTCGAGAAGCGCATCCTCGCGATCTACCAGGACTGTCGCACTCCGGCGGAGATCGACGCCGCGTTCCGCGCGCTGCAGGCCGAGATGGACGAGCAGATCCGCTCCCGCCTCGATGACACGCGCCGGGCGCTGTTCGAGCACTTCGACGAGGACGTCCACGAGCGCTTGCGACTCCAACTTGCCGACGCGCGCGCCCGACTCGACCGCGTGGGCCGCCGCTTTTGGGAGCTCACACGCTTCGTGCTGGGCGTCAAAGCGCGCTTCGACGACGCGGCGCTTGCCTTCGACCTCACCGTTTCACCTCGTCCCGACATCGACACCGGCCGCTACCACCTGATCTCGAAGTCGCGACCGCGTGACGACTCCAGCAAGGACGCCGACGCCGGCCGCTTCCTCTACCGCCTCTCGCACCCCCTCGGCGAGCACGTCGTCGACCACGCCAAAGCCGCCGACACTCCGCCGGTGACGATTGAGTTCGACGTGAGTGCTCATCCGACCAAGCTCTCGATGGTCGACGCGTTGCGCGGTCGCAGCGGCCGTCTGACACTCACCCGCTTGGCCGTCGAGTCCTACGAGCGCGAGGAGCATCTGCTCTTCTCCGGCTTCGTCGACGGGGGCGCATCGCTCGACCAGGAGACGCTGGAAAAGCTGTTCCTGTGCGGCGGCCGTGTTGTGGCACAGGCCGCGCTCGAGCCGGCGGACCAGGCGCGCCTCTCGGCGGAGGCCGAGCGCCACGCCAGCGCCGCGGTCAGCCGCTCGCTGGAGCAGAACAGCCGGCACTTCCACGAAGCTCGCGAGAAGCTCGAGCGCTGGGCCGACGACATGGTGCTCGCTTCCGAGAAGGCGCTCTCCGACACCAAGGAGCAGATCAAGGCGCTGCGCCGCCACGCGCGGCAGGCGCCGACCCTCGACGAGCAGCGCGAGATCCAGGAGAAGATCCAAAGGCTCGAGCGCCAGCAGCGCCGCCAGCGCCAGGAGATCTTCCGCGTCGAAGACGAGATCACCCGCAAGCGCGACGTGCTCATCGACCAGCTCGAGAAGCGCCTTGCACAGCGCACGAGCGCCGAGACACTCTTCACCGTTCGCTGGACCGTCGTGTAGGCGTCGCGCCTCGCGTTCAAGGATCGGCAGTCGACAGGAACCCCTCGATGAGCGCGAAGTACGACAAGCTGAAACTGCTGCTGAAGGAGCTGTTCCAGCTCGATCAACCCGACCTGGACTTCGGGCTGTACCGGATCATGCACGCAAAGAGCGCCGAGGTGACGCAGTTCCTCGACGCGGACTTGCTGCCCCAGGTGCGCCAAGCCTTCGCGCTCTACAAGACCAGCGACAAGGCGGAGCTCGACAAGGAGCTGGCTAAAGCGATCGAGCAGGCGCAGGCGCTCGGCGCCGATCCCGAGACGCTGCCCAAGGTGAAGGAGCTGCGCGCCAAGCTCGCGAACGAAGCCGTCGACGTCGCCGCGCTCGAATCCGAGGTCTACGACCACCTCTACAGCTTCTTCCGGCGCTACTACTCCGACGGCGACTTCCTCTCCAAGCGCGTCTACAAGCCCGGCGTCTACGCGATCCCCTACGAGGGCGAGGAAGTCAAGCTGCACTGGGCCAACGCGGACCAGTACTACATCAAGACCTCCGAGTACCTGCGCGACTACGCCTTCCGGTTGCGGCCCGACGACGACGCGAAGCCGATGCGCGTGCACTTCCGCCTCGTGGACGCGAGCGAGGGCGAGCACGGCAACGTCAAGGTCGCCGAGGGCAAGGAACGGCGCTTCAGGCTGAGTGACGACGCGCCGCTGGCGCTTGAGCACGGCGTGCTGGTGGTGCGCTTCACGTACCTTCCCGACGCGGCCAAGCAGAAGGAGCTGAACGCGGTGGCGGAGGCCGCGCTGCTCGGGAACAACGACGCCGAGTTCGCTGACTGGATTCGCGAGCTCGCTCGCCTGAGCCCGACCGAAGCCGATCCCAAGCGAACGGTGCTGGCCAAGCACCTGAAGGGCTACAGCGACCGCAACACCTTCGACTACTTCATCCACAAGGATCTTGGAGCGTTCCTGCGGCGCGAGCTCGATTTCTACATCAAGAACGAGGTCATGCACCTCGACGACATCGAGAGTGAAAGCGCGCCGCGCGTCGAGCAATACCTCTCCAAGCTCAAGGTCCTGCGCCGCATCGCGGCCAAGGTCATCGACTTCCTGGCGCAGCTCGAGGACTTCCAGAAGAAGCTGTGGCTCAAGAAGAAGTTCGTGGTCGAGACCTCGTGGTGCGTACGCCTCGGCGTCGTGCCCGACGAGTTCCTAGCGGAGATTGCCGCGAACGACGCGCAGCGCGAGGAATGGGTCAAGCTGTGCGCCATCGACGAGGTCAAGGGCGACCTCGCGAGCCCGGGGTACTCCGTGCCGCTCAGAGCAGACTTCTTGAAGGCGCACTCGACGCTGATGCTCGACACGCGGCACTTTCCCGGCGCTTTCACCGCGCGACTCCTGGACGCGCTCGGCGACCTCGACGAGCAGACCGACGGCGTGCTGTTCCACAGCGAGAACTTCCAGGCGCTCGAGCTGATGCAGGCGCGCTACCGCGAGCAGGTGAAGTGCATCTACATCGATCCGCCGTACAACACGGGGAGCGATGGGTTTGCGTACAAGGACAGTTACCAGCATTCGACATGGGGAACTGCGCTCCGCGAGCGCGTTGGACTGGGCCGGGCATTGCTTCACCCCGAGTTCGGCGCACTGTTCTCTAGCATCGATGACGGCGAGCAATCGCTGCTACGTGAGCTGTTGAGTCTGGAGTTTGGAGCAGCCAACTTCATTGCCAACGTCATCTGGCAGAAGAAGTATGCGCCTTCGAACGACGCCAAGTGGTTCAGCGACGACCATGACTTCCTACTGACCTTCGCACGTTCGCGGGAGCACTGGCGACCGGAGAAGCTAGCTCGTGGTGCACGCCAGGACGATGCGTACACCAACCCGGACTATGATCCGCGCGGGCCGTGGATGTCGGACAACTACAAGTCCAATAAGACCGCAGACCAACGCCCGAATCTGTACTACCCGATCGTCAATCCGACGACGGGCGTTGAAGTTTGGCCGCAGCGCAATGCGGTCTGGCGTTACACGCGCGAGCAGCACGAAACGAATGCTCGCGAGGGACGTGTCTGGTGGGGCAAGGATGGCCGGAACGAAGGGCCACGATACAAGCGATTCCTCTCCGATGTTGGCGGCCTAGTGCCTCGCACGCTCTGGAAGTACGACGAGGTCGGCCACAACCAGGACGGTATCCGTCAACTGAGGGATCTGCTGCCTGAGACGTCGTTCCTGAGTCCCAAGCCGACTGGGCTTGTCGAGCGGGTTGTGCGAGTTGGCGACGGTGTCTCGACGCTGGACTACTTCGCCGGATCCGGCACCACGGGGCACGCGGTGGTCAACCTGAACCGCGAGGACGGCGGCCAGCGCAAGTTCCTCCTCGTCGAGATGGGCGAGTACTTCGACACGGTGCTCCTGCCGCGCCTCAAGAAGGTCACCTACAGCCCGGAGTGGAAGGACGGCAAGCCGAAGCGGCTTGCGACGCAAGAAGAGGCCGAGCGCAGCCCGCGCCTCCTCAAGGTCGTGCGGCTCGAGTCCTACGAGGACGCGCTCAACAACCTCGAGCCTCGACGCACCAAGGCGCAGGAAGCGCTGCTCTTCTCTCCCGAAGCGAAGGGCGAGGACGGGCTCAAGGAGCAATACATGCTGCGCTACATGCTCGACGTCGAGACGCGCGGCTCGCAGTCGTTGCTCAACGTCGCGGCTTTCGCCGACCCGACGTCCTACACGCTCAAGGTGAAGCGCCCCGGCTCGGACGAGTCGCGCGTCGTCGCGGTCGACCTTGTCGAGACCTTCAACTGGCTGATCGGGATCCGCGTGAGGCACTTCGCGGCGCCGCAGAGCTTCGAGTCAGCCTTCGAGCGCGACAGCGAGGGCCGCCTGCGCTTGAAGGGGCGCCTGAAAGAGGACGCGGCGGGTCCGTACTGGGTCCGCACCGTGACGGGGACGCTTCCCGACGGCCGCAAGGCGCTCGTGATCTGGCGCAAGCTCACCGGTGAGCCCGAGCAAGACAACCTCGTGCTCGACGAGTGGTTCACCAAGCAGGGCTACTCGTCCAAGGACAGCGAGTTCGATCTCATCTGGGTGAACGGTGGCAACAATCTCGAGAACCTGAAGACGATCGACGACCGCTGGAAGGTCAACCTGATCGAAGAGGACTTCCGGCGCCTGATGTTCGCCGCCGAGAGCGCGTGATGGCGAAGAAGAAGTCCCCGCGCGCCAAGACTCCGCGAACGCGTCGCAAGCGCGCCTCCGCCGCTGTGCCGATCCCGTCGAGGCGCGTTGGGGCCGACGCACTGTTCGCTCGCGTGGCGCAGATCCTCGATGAGGCTCGGGCGCAGGTCGTGCGCTCGGTGAACAGTGCGATGGTGCTCGCCTACTGGCACGTCGGACGCGAGATCGTCGATTCGATGCAAGGCGGCGAACCTCGCGCCGGCTATGGCGAACGCACGGTCGCGGAGCTCGCGACACGGCTGACCCAGCGCTTCGGGCGCGGCTTCTCCGAGACGAACCTCAAGTACTTCCGCCAGTTCTACGTGTTGTACGCCGACCGCGCCCCGGTCCTACGTGCAGAGCGCGCCGAAGCAGCGGCTCAAGAGATTCGCCACAAGCCTTGTGACGAATCCCGAGCAGCGCCGAGGCAGGGCTCGGACGGCGTCCGCGCTGGCCTCGCCGCAGCGATCCAGCACACCGAAACGCTCGAGGGCTTCTCGCCGGCGCTGAGCTGGTCGCACTACAGGGCCCTGATGGGAGTCGAGCATCGCTCCGAGCGCTCGTTCTACGAGATCGAGGCCGAGCGGAGCGGCTGGAGCGTGCCCGAGCTCGAGCGGCAGATCCACACCCTGCTGTTCGCGCGACTGCTCAAGAGCCGCGATCGCCAGGGCTTGCTCGCGCTGGGCCGGTCCGGTCAGGAGCTGACCACGCCCATCGACGCCCTCAAGGATCCGTACGTGCTCGACTTCCTCGCGCTGCCCGACGGCGGTGTGCTGCTTGAGTCGGACCTCGAGGCAGCCATCATCGGCCAGCTCCAGGACTTCCTGCTCGAGCTGGGCAAGGGCTTCGCGTTCGTCGCCCGTCAGAAGCGCCTGGCGTTCGAGGACGAGCACTTCTACGTCGACCTCGTTTTCTACAACACGATTCTCAAGTGCTACCTCCTGATCGACCTCAAGGTCGGCAAGCTGACGCACCAGGACATAGGGCAGATCGACAGCTACGTGCGGATGTTCGATGACCAGTTCACGACCGAGGGCGACAACCCGACGATCGGGCTGGTGCTCTGCGCCGAGAAGAACGAAGCCGTGGCGCGCTACTCCGTGCTGAACGAGAGCAAACAGATCTTCGCGGCCAAGTACGTGAAGGTGCTGCCCTCCGAAGCCGAGCTGCGGCGCGAGATCGAGCGCGAGCGGCGGCTGTTCGAAGCGCGTCGGCCGATGCAGGGGGCGCGCTGATGGCTCGCGGTACGGATCGCAAGGCCGAGGGCGACGGCGCGGCGCCCAAAGCGCGCGGGGGGAAGCGCAAGCCGCAGCTTCCGTTTGCCCACAAGCTTGTGCTCAATCAGTGGATGCTCTCGCTGTTCGGAGCCAAGCGCTTCGAGGAGCTGGCCGAGCCACTGAGAGGGACGGAGCTCGAAGGGCTGGACGAGAACAACATCCATCGCTTCCACCACGCGCTCACGGCCCGGTTCTACAACCTCACGCACCTTCCGACCGAGCTGTTGCTGGAGTACGACCAGAACATCGTCCGACACACGCGGCGGCTGAACGAACGCCGGCTCACGCGCGGCGAAGCACCTCTGGTGTGGAAGTACTTCCAGTACCTGACGCTGCTGTTCACCGAGGTCTACCTCGATCGCTACTTCCGCGATCCCAGGTCGCTCCTGGCGGCCGTGAATGGGCAGATCGAGAGCTTCAGCGCCGACAAACCCGAGGGCGATCGACTCGCGCTATTGGACGTCGAGGAAGAGGCCTGGCCGCAGCTCAACAAGCTCGCCTTCTGGATGGCTACTGGAAGCGGCAAGACGCTCGTCATGCACGCCAACATCCTCCAGTACCAGCACTACCTGGCGCGGAGCGATCGGCGGCGCGACCTCAATCGGATCATCCTGCTGACGCCAAACGAGGGGCTCTCCCAGCAACACCTGCGCGAGTTCGAGACGGCGGGCATCGAGGCCGAGTTGTTCGACAAGGATGGGCGGGGGCTGTTCACCGGCCGCGCCGTCGAGATCCTCGAGGTGACGCGCCTCCGCGACGAAATGGGCGAGCGAACCGTCGCCGTCGATGCCTTCGAGGGCAACAACTTGGTGCTCGTGGACGAAGGTCACCGCGGCACCTCCGGCGGTGGGGATGGCGCGTGGATGCGCTTCCGCAACGCGCTGTGTGAGAAGGGCTTCTCGTTCGAGTACTCCGCAACCTTCGGGCAGGCGGTGAAGGGCAACCCGGGTCTGACCGAGCAGTACGCCAAGAACACGCTGTTCGACTACTCGTACCGCTACTTCTACGGCGACGGATTCGGCAAGGACTACCAGATCCTCAACCTCGATGCAGGCACGCAGCGCGACCATCAAGACCTCTACCTCACGGCGTGCCTCCTCTCGTTCTTCCAGCAACAGCGACTGCATCACGAGCGCGACCGGGAGTTTCGGCGCTTCCAGATCGAGAAGCCGCTGTGGATCTTCGTCGGTGGCAGCGTCACCGCGACGCTCGCCAAGCAGGACGCCTCGGACATCGTCGAGATCCTGAAGTTCCTCGAGAGCTACGTCGCGAACCGTTCGCAGAGCATCCAGAGGATCGAGCGCGTCCTCAACCAAGGTCTCGTGACGGCGAAGGGCGCCAACCTGTTCGCCGGACGCTTCACGTATCTCCACACGAGCGGCCTGAGCGCGGCGCAAGTGTTCGACGAGACCCTCGCCATGCTGTTCCACGCACCGGCTGGCGGAAGGCTGTACGTGGAGAACCTGAAGGGCGCGACGGGCGAGATCGCACTGCGGCTCGGCGCCGAGAACGACGCGTTCGGGGTCATCAACGTTGGCGACGATTCCAAGCTCGTCAAGCTGTGCGAGGAGAGCGGACTGGCCACCGGTGAGCGCGAGTTTGCGGGTTCTCTCTTCCACGACATCAACCGGCCCGGCTCGAAGGTCAATCTGCTGATCGGTTCGAAGAAGTTCACCGAAGGCTGGTCCAGCTGGCGCGTGTCGACGATGGGGCTGATGAACGTCGGCAAGGGCGAAGGCGCGCAGATCATCCAGCTCTTTGGCCGTGGCGTGCGCTTGAAGGGCTTCGAGACGAGCCTGAAGCGGAGTGGGCGCGTCGAGCTCCCCGACCGTGTCGAGCGACCGAAGCACATCGGCGTGCTCGAGACGCTCGGCATCTTCGGGATTCACGCGGACTACATGGCGCAGTTCCGCGACTTCCTCGAAGACGAGGGGTTGCCGGCGAACGACGATCGACTTGAGTTCCTGCTGCCGGTCATCAAGAACCTGGGCAAGCAGAAGCTCATGACGGTGCGCCTCAAGAAGACCATCAACGGGGTCAGCACCGACTTCGGCGACGCGTTCCGCAAGCTGGCACCGATCCCTACGGTCTCCAGGCCGGATCCGGAGCAGGACGTGAGCACGGAGTACCTGCAGAGGAACCTGGTCGAGGTGAACTGGTACCCGAAAATCCAGGCCATGCGGTCGAGTGGTCTAGGTGTCGGTGAGGTCGAGATGAACCCGCACGTAGCTCATCTGTCCGCGCGCCACGTGGCGTTCCTCGACGTCGAGGCGCTCTACTTCGAGCTGGAGCGTTTCAAGGCCGAGCGCGGCTGGTTCAACTTGAACCTCACGCGTGCTGGCATCACCGAACTCCTCGCGGACCAGAGCTGGTACCGACTGCTGATCCCCGAGGTGGAGCTCGAGTTCGACTCCTTCGAGCGCGTCCGGCAGTGGCAGGAGATCGCGTTGGCGCTGCTCCGGAAGTACACCGAGCGCTACTACATGTTCCGCAAGCGCGCGTGGGAGCTGCCGCACCTTGAGTACCGCGAGCTCGAGGGCGATGACCCCAACTTCCTGTGCGTGAGGGAGACGCCTGACGAGAGCTACTACCGGATCCTCATCGACCGCTCGCAGACGGAGATCGTCTCGAAGCTCGAAGAATTGAAGGCGGCGATCGAGAAGGGCCAGATGAAGCGTTGGGAGTTCCAGGGCCTCAAGGCTATCTGGTTCGGCGCGCACCTCTATCAGCCGCTGCTCTACCTCGAGTCCAACGTGGTCGAGGTCAGTCCGACGCCGCTCAACAAGGGCGAGCGACGCTTCGTGGAAGACCTGCGGGCGTTCCACGACAGCCACGAGTCGTTCTTCGCGAGCCGCGCGCTCTATCTGCTCCGCAACCTCAGCCGCGGAAAGGGCGTCGGCTTCTTCGAAGCGGGCAACTTCCACCCCGATTTCATCCTGTGGCTAATCGACGACTCGACGCAGCGCGTCATCTTCGTCGACCCCAAGGGCGTCCGAAACCTAGGTGCCTCGGATCCGAAGATCCAGTTCCACAGCACCATCAAGGAAATCGAGCAGCGCCTCGGTGACCCGAACGTGCGGCTTGACTCCTACATCGTCTCCAACACGTCTTCCGCGACGATGCGGACGCTCTGGGGCATGGACAAAACTGCGATGCAGAGACGCAACATCGTGTTCCAGGACGAGGACCAGTCAACCTACGTGCACGACATGCTCTGCAAGGGTCTCGAGTCGAGCATGTCCACGTGAACGGAGGGGTAGGCGAGCTTTTGGGGCCAGTTCAACGAGGTCACGTCGGCCCGTAGCGCTCACCGAATCCCGCGTGTGCCAGATCCACTCCAACGTGATGAGCCGCTTGAAGGGCCTGCTCAGCCCCAAGTCGAACAACTTGATCACCTGAGCGGAGCGTCATCCGCGCCGCGGGCGGGGGTCGCCGAGTGCCTCACGCGGCGTAACAGCCGGCGGCGAGGGTGCTACTCCTTCCGCACCCGTTCACACGGTGCGCCGCCCCGGCGAGGGAGCGGAGAGTCCTGGCAAAAACTCTCCGATCGCTGCAACTCCGCGCGCTTCCGTCGGACCAACGGTCCAGCGGAACATGACCTGGGGTCTCAGCATCCAATCGACGGCGGCGCACGGCGGGGCGTTACACTCCCGTCGCAAGCGCATGTCCGCCCCCCCTGAGCGCAGCCGGCAGCAGCTCGCCGCGCACCGGTCCGACCTGGACCTGGTGCAGCAAGCACGTGCCGGAAACGCGATCGCTTCGGAACAGCTGATCGGCCGCTTGAGTTGCATTCCCGCCATGCTGCGCGAGCTGCACCGCCGCTACGGCGCGCCTCTGGGCGCCGATGAGCTGGTCGAGGTGGAGCAGAGCACCCTGGCGGCACTGTGGTCCAAGCTGGCGAGCTTCCAGGGTCGCGCGAGCCTGGAAACATGGGCCTACCGTTTCACCCAACACGAGCTGCTCAAAGCCTTCGAACGCCGCGATCGCCGGCGCCTCTACGTCGAAGACTCCGAGGGACACCTGGCCCGGGCCGAGCAGCCCGTGAGCGAGGAACCGGCCGTCGACGCGCGCGTCTTGGCGGAGTGCATCGAACGCGTCGGCCCGCCGGCCTGCGACGTGATCCGCGCGCGGCACTTCGAGGAGCTCTCCTTCGAGGTCATCGCCGAACGCTACGCGGAACCGGTCAACACCATCAAAGCTCGCTACTACCGCGGCCTCGAGCGCTTGCGCGAGCTGCTCGAGCCGCATCGCAGGAGGACCCTATGACCAGCCAAGACGACGCCCTGCTTCTCGGGATCGTCAGCGGCGACATTGCGCCCGATGCTCCCCAGGCACGCGCGCTGTTCCAGCGTCGGCCCGAGTTGGCCGCGCGCCTCACGGAGCTGCGCGCGTTGCACGGCGAGCTCGAACGCGAGGGAAAGCTGGAACGCGCCGACATCGCCAGCGCGCGCTCCGCGACCACCGAGCGCGACCGCCAGGCTGTGCGCGCCGCGTTTCACCGGCGCGAGCGTGCGACACCCGCACCCTTGCGCGCCGGGGGGCTGATGCTGGCCGCCGCTGCCGCGCTCTTGGTCGGCTTGGGCGTCTATTGGCTCGCCCAGAGCCTGCGCGATGGAAACCTCGACTCAGGCGACGACCAACACCTCGGCGAACGCTCGCAGCGCCTGGAGCGCATCGAGCTCAGTCCTCCCGGGCGCGCGCTCGCGGCGGGCGTCGAGCTCGCCTGGAGCGACACGCGCAAGCCCGGCTTCGTCGAGGACGGCTCGCGCTGGGAACTGCGTTTCTCGGACGCCAATCAGGACCCGCAGACCGCTAAGCTCTGCCTGTCGATCCGGTCGTTCGAGCCTCGATGGGTCCTCAGCAGCGCAGATCTCGCCCCGATGACCGAGCGCGTGCGCTGGTCGGTGGTGCGCTTGAGCGCGGACGGCAAGGAGCTCGGGCGCTCGGATTCGCTGTCGCTCTCGGTGGAGCGCTGACGGCGCCCGCGACGGCGCGCGCGCTGCAGCAGACATCCACGTCCGCGGCCTCGGAGCTCGCTCCGGCGGCGCAGGACGACGAGTTGGCGCGACTGGCGCGCGCCTCGACCGAGGGCGAGCTGCTCCAGGCCCTGGCGGCGCTGTCCGAGGTCGAAGAGCGCTTCACGGACGCCTTGGCGCTGGCCCGCGAGCTGGCGCGCGCGCGGGAGAAGCTCGCGCGGCTCGGCGCGGATCCGGAGTCATGCACCTGGGCCGCGATGTGGGCCGGCATGCGCTTCAACGAGCTGCGCGAGTTCGGCGCCGCGCGGCGCGAGTTCGAATTCGTCCTGACCCTGCCGGAGGCCTCCCGCGAGCGTATGGCCGAGGCGCAGATCGAGCTGGCGCTGATGCTCACGCAGCAACAGGAGCTGGCGGCGGTCGACGACTACCTCGCCTCCTCGGAGTGGATCACGCGCGAGCCCGCGGTGGTCCGGCGTTGGTCGGCCGCGACCCAGAGCGCACCCGGCGAGGACGTCGCCGTCCAGGAGACCATCGCCCAGCGCTGGTTCAGCGCACGCGCGCAGCTCGAGATCCAAATGGGCCGGCCCGACCGCGCCGCAGCCGCGGTCGCGCGCCAAGAGAAGCTCGCCGAGGCGTCGGGCGACGCGCTCGAGCTGTGGGACGCGCTCGACAATCGCATGCGCTTGATGCTGACGCTCGACGACGAAGCCGAGGCGCTGCGCTGGCTCGATCGACCGCGCACGCTGGAGCTGATCGAGGTGCTCGCCAGCGTCGACCCCGACGCGCGGCTCAAGTTCGCGGCGCGCCGCGCCACAGCCGAGTACGAGCTCACGCGCACCACCGGCGCCGATCCCGCGCCGGCCAAGCGACGACTGCTCGAGATCCGCGACGACCCCGGCGCGCCGACGGCGCTGCGCGTCGAGGCGGCGACACGGCTGGCGCTGATCGGGTGCGACACCGGTGACGCGCAGCTGATCCGAGCGGCGCTGGGCTTCGTCCGCGAGCACCCCCCGACGGCCTCGAGCGAGAGCGTGGTCGGTGCGACCTTGGCGGCCTTCCTCGACGCGCTCGAAGTCGCGGCCGCGGTGGAGCCCGGCGGCGAGCCCGGCGCGCTCGACGCAGCGCTCGCGCGCCTCACGCACTCGTTCACGGGCTTCGTCGGGACTTGGAAGCGCGTCTCGGCACGCCGCATCGGGCTCGCCTACCTGCGCTCGAGCGACCGCTACATGATCCCGAGCGAGCTCCTGCGCGGCTTCGTGACCCGCGATGGGCCCGACGTCGGCGGACGCGAGGCTTTGGCCTGGATCCACCGACTGCACACCGTCGGCGGGCTCGCGAGCGTGCTGTTCGCCGACGCTCCCGAGCCGGAGCTCGAGCGCGATCTCGACGAGCTGTGCCGCGACGGCGCGGGCGTGCTCCTGATCCAGCCCGGTCGAACACTCTCGCACCTGGTGACGGTCGACGCTTCCGGCGTCGATGTCGAGCTGATCGCCGCCGAGCGCGATCTGCTGCACATGTGCGCCGCATTCTCGAACGCGGCGGCGAACGCCATCCACGAATCCAACGAGTGGTCGAGCCCCGCGCTCGCGAGCGCTCTCGCCGAGCTCGACCAGCGAGGTCTCGGACCGCGCACACGCGCGAAGCTCGACCACTGGAGCGGCGTCACCGTGATCGGAGACGAGAGCGTCGGACATTTCCCGCTCGACGCGCTGCGCAACGCCGCGGGCGCGCGTTGGGGAGACGTGCTCGCGATCAACTACTCGCCGTCGCTGCCGATCGCCGCGGAGCTGGCGCGGCGCGCGCGGCGCAGAGGTCGCGCGGCGGCCGAGTCGTTCGATTCGCTGATCCTCGGGGCTCCCGCTCCGCCCTCGCACGGGGCGTTCGACGAGCCGCTGGAGCCGCTGCGCATCCCGCAGGCACGCTTCGACGCGTGGCGCGCGCGACTCGCGGGGCGCGTCGAGCTCCACACCGGCGTGGAGGCCGCGCTCGAACCCTTGCTGGCGTCGGGAGAACGCGAGCTCGCGCAAATCGTGGCGCACGGGACGAGCGACCCTCAGCGCAACTCTCCGAGCGGCTTCGTGCTCCACGCCGAGTCCGCGGCGGACTGCGCGGTGTGGTCGACGCAGATCGAGTCCGGGCGAGCCGCGCGTGTCGTCGCCTTGGCCGTGTGCGGCGCGGCCAACCGGCCCGTCTCGCGCGGCGACGACGGGCGCAGCGGGCTCGCGGCTTCGTTCGTCCTGGCCGGCGCGGACTGCGTGATCCACACCGACACGGACCTGCTGGCCGGCAGCGCCGTCGACCTGTTCGAGCGCGTGACCTCGCTCGTCTCGCACGGCCACTCGCCAGCCCGCGCGCTGGCTGCGGCACGCGGCGAGCGCGAGCGCGCGGGCCGCGCGAGAGTGCAGGATTACCTGGTGCACTGTTGGGGAGCGGGGCTGATCGCCGTCGCCGAATCGTCGGCCGCTCCGGAGCCCGCGTCCGCCGCGACTTCGTCACGGCGCTCGCTGTGGATCGCCATCGCGGCGGGCGGCGCGGCCCTGCTCATGTCCCTCGCGGCGCTCGTCTGGCGACGCCGCCCATCGCGCGCGAGCTGAGCGCGCTCCCCCAACGCAAACCCGCCGGCGGTGCGAGCACCGTCGGCGGGTTTGGATCGGGCCCCCGCGCGGCGCGCGAAGGTGGCCCAGGTGTCACGCGCTCGGAGCGCGCTGCGGCGTCCGCAGGCTCACTGCGGCTGCTGCTGCGACTCGATCGACGTCGGACGGATCACGCGCCGGCGGTTGATGCCGAGGATGATCGGCCCGCCGTTGTGTTGGTCGCAGACCAACGTCGAGGGGTTGAACTCGTCGGGATACCTGCACATGAACTCCTCGTACAGGTTGCCACTGGCGGCCGTGGCGGCGTAGGTCGGCGTCCCCTGATCGACGAGCACCCCGGTCGACGCCACGACGCGCAGCGGCAGGAACTCGAAGTGCAGGATCGCGGCTTCGCCGCCCAGCGGGCCAGGAGTGGGGATCACGAGATCGGTGACCGTGAAGTGGCCCGACGTCAGCACGTAGCGCTGCGTGGGGATCGCGACGGAGGTGCTGACCGCGCTGTCGATGTCATTCTGCACCCAGACCTTCATGCGCACCTTGTCCACGTACTGCGCATTGGGGGTCCAGCTCGCGGGCAACGGGACGTCGATGCTCGCGGTCAGGATCACTTCGGTGGAGCCGACCACGTTGCTCGGCAGGGACACGCCGGCCTCCTCGGGGCCGGGGAAAGTGATCCGCTCCTCGACCACCGGAGCTGCGCGCTCGAACCACAGACCGCGCTCGTCACCCGTCGAGCCGATCATGGCCAGGTCGGCATCCCCGTCGCCGTCGAAGTCCTCGGCCGCGACCAGCGGCGTGCCCACGATGCCCAGCGGCCCGGTCCAAACCGAATTCAGATCCGGCGCGACCAGCGGCACGAAGGGGTACCCGGGAGCCTGCGGCAAGCCGTGCAGCACGAGCACCTCGGCCGTCGAAGCGGAGGCCATGGCGAAGTCCGTCTGGCTGTCGGTTCCGATGCGCACGTAGTCGATCGAACCGCAGGTCGCCGGACCGCCGAAGATCGCGGGCGAGAGCGCGTAGGTCGAGGGATTGGTCGAGCTGTCGGCGGTGATCTCGGTGAAGATCTCCCCCAGCACGCCGCCGCCGTAGTCCCACTTGGCGATCAGTCCCAGTGAATCGACGCCATTGCCTCCGCCCGGAATGCGCGACAGGTTGACCAATGGGTAGGCATGCACGTAGCTGAAGCGTTGCACGCCAGACTGGGCGACCACCACCACGTTCTTGCTCGTGGTCGTGTAGGCGAGCTCGACACCGCTCGAGCGCGAGTCGATCTCGGCCAGCGCCAGGCTCGCCACCGTGCCCGCGGAAACCACCAGACCGGTTTGGGCCGTGACCACACCCTGGGAGTCGAGCTGCGCGCGGACGATCGAGTTCCCCAGACGTCCGGCGAACACGCAGCTCCCGTTGGCTCCGGCTGCGGCGCACAGATTGAGCGCGGAATTCCAACCCGAACCGAGCGCGAGCGGAACAAAGGCAATCGTCGGCGGCGCGTCGGGGTCGCCCGGATCGGAGACGATGCTGATCTGTGCGCCCGTAGACTTCGTCACCACCACCCGCGAGGTCCCGTTGACGGTCGAGCGCGGCAGCACCACGAAGTCCTTGACGCCCGTCGCCACCAACTCGTGCTCGGGCTTGCCCATCGGGCTCCGCACCATGACGAGATCAGTGCCGGCGAGCACCAAGAGCACGGGCGCGGACTCTTCGCTGGCCTGATCGAACAGAACGGCGGAATCGACCCGCGAGAACGAACCGGGGTAGAGCGCGTCGGGCCACTTCAGCTGCTCGACCTGCGGGTTGGTGTCAGCGCGCAGGGAATTGAGCGAGGAGGCCACCAAGGCGACGGCCAGGGTGGTGGCGAGAGGAGTGCGGATCATGGTTGAAGAAGCCTTACGGTCGCGGATCGAAGTGAAGGGGGGGCGAAGATCCGACCTGGCGCGCTCGTGTTCCGCAACGCGGCGCCGGGAGGCGTTCTTCGTTCCCTGAAACTATCCTGCACCTTGCGCAGGCTGACAAGCGGTGGCGAAGAGGACCGTCCCCCTCGCCACCCACCTACCGGCGGAACGGAGTCAGTAGGTGTTCGATCCGGAGTGCATGCCGTTCGCACAGGCTTCCAGCGGGGTACAACCCCGTCGCAGCGATCCCCGCGCCCCCATCGACGACGGTCGTCGAGAGCTCGCCTCGGATCGCCGAGCGCGACAGCACCATTCCTCGGGGGTGTCTGCCCGATCGCCGCGCGGTCAGTTGCAACTTCCTCGGGAAAAAAGCGCGCTCCCGAGCGAAACTGCGCCGCTCGGGCGGGCGGGGTCTCCGCCGCGCGCGAATCACGATGCGTTTCCAGCTCCACGAGTACGAAAGCGTCGACTCGACCAACGAGCGCGCCTTCGCCGCGCTCGCGGAGGGTCGCGCCCGCCACGGCGACGTGCATGTTGCACATGCGCAAACCGCCGGGCGTGGGCGCCGTGGGGCGCGCTGGCACAGTGCACCCGGCGAGGGCCTGTACATGAGCGTGGTGCTCCTGCCGCAAGCGCTCGCCGCGCACCCTGCCGTGTGGACGATGGCCGCCGGTGTCGCCGTGTGGGCGGCGCTGCGCGAGCTCGGCCTCGCCGGGACCCGCCTCAAGTGGCCCAACGACGTCGTGGTCGACCGTCCACCCGCGGCCCCGAGCAAGCTCGCCGGAATCCTGGTCGAGACCCGCGGACTCGATGCCGCGCGGCCGCACTACGTGATCGGCATCGGAGTCAACCGCGCCCAACGCAGCTTTCCGCCGGAGCTCGTGCGCGAACGCGCCGTGGCGAGCCTGTGGCAGATGGGAGTCGAGGTGGATGCTGTTCCCTTGCGCCAGACGATCCTCGCGCGGCTTGCGGATGTCCTGGAGCTGGCCAACCAGCCCGCAAAGCAACTCACGGAAGCCTTCGTCGACGCCACCGGACTGCGCGGGCGCACGGTCGAGGTCGAGATGCCGAGCGCTACGTTTCGCGGTCGCTGGGCCACCCTGAGCCTGGATCGCGGCATCGAACTGGTGGACGAGTGCGGAGCCCTCCGCCAACTCCCGCTCGAACACGTGCGTCAGGTTCGGGAGATGGAACCTGCTCGAGACGTCTGACAGGAAAGGGAGATCGAAGCGGCCCGCAGGGTCGTGGCCACGAGTGACGGCGGAGCCATCCACGAGTGACGGCGGAGCCATCCACGAGCGTCGAGGTGCCCGCGCGCAGCATCGCGCGGCCAATACGCGCAGCGTTCACGCAGCCAACTCGCGCAGCGTTCGCGCAGCCAACTCGCACAGCGCGCCATCGGAGATGACGGAGCGAGTGTTGTGCACTGCGCCGCAGCGCGCCCCAAGCTCGGTGCGGGCTCCAATCGGCGCCGCCGGAAAACGCCGCCGGAAAACGCCACTGGAAAGCGCCGGGGGAAAGCGCCAGCGGAAAGCACCCGGTGAATTGGGCGGCCGAGAGCAGACGTTCCCCCGACATCCTCGATCGGCGTGCGACTTGGGGAGCCCCGCAACACTTTCCGCGGGCTGCTCGCCCACGGCCGACAAACGGCATGTCGCGGACGCACCTCCCGGCGTTGGGCGAGTCAGGCTCTCGTCCAGACGCACGGGTTCAACCGGCGCGCGGGTGCAACCACCGCAGCGAGTCGCGTTGGGGTTCGCCCACCCGCGAGATCGTTGACGGCCCACGACATCGAAGATTCGCATCGCTCCCATCCAGTCGCGCAGCCGTGCCTCGGCCGCCCACATCACGACGCTCGACGCACCCGCGCAGTTGCGCCCGATCTCGGATTTCCCGCGGACTCCGGTGTGCGCTCGGCCGGTCGCTATACTCCCCGCCCTTTTCCTTGGAGGAACAGCCCAGCATGCCCCGCGTCGACGGTCGACTCCCCCACGAGATGCGCGCGCTCTCGTTCCAGCGCGGCTTCAGCAAACACGCGCCGGGCTCGGTGCTCGCGAGCTTCGGTGACACGCGCGTGCTGTGCACCGCCATGTACACCGACGGCGTGCCGCCGTTCCTCCAAGGTCGCGGCCAGGGCTGGCTGACGGCCGAGTACTCGATGCTCCCGTCGTCGACCAAGGACCGCAAAGGCCGCGACCGCAACGGCAAGGTCGACGGGCGCGGCATCGAGATCCAGCGCCTGATCGGACGCGCCTTGCGCGGAGTGCTCGACGTCTCCAAGCTGACCGAGCGCACCATCTGGATCGACTGTGACGTGCTCCAGGCCGACGGCGGGACGCGCACGGCGTCGATCTCCGGCGCCTGGGTCGCGCTGCACGACCTGCTGAAGCACATGGAGCACAAGCGCGTGCTGCGCGGCTGGCCGATCCAAGCCCAGCTCGGCGCGGTCTCGGTCGGCGTGGTCGGCGGCCAAGTGCTGGTCGATCTGTGCTACGAAGAAGACAGCCGCGCCGAAACCGACATGAACCTGGTGATGACCGGCGACGGGCGCTTGATCGAGGTCCAGGGCTCGGCCGAAGGCGCGCCCTTCAGCCGTGGCGAGCTGGACACGATGCTCGAAGTCGGCGCTGGCGCCGTGCAGCGCATCTTCGAGGCGCAGCGCGCCGCGCTCGGCATCTGAGCTGCCGCTCCGGAGAACTTGCACGCCGCGTGCGGTTTCGCCGCAGGAGCAGCACTCGCGATCGGCGCGTCAGCGCCAAACAACCGGTTCCCTGCTCGGATCGCAACGCTGACGTCGTGGCTGGACTCGTGCAGTGCCAGAACACTCGCGCTCGAACCAAGTCGAGGCCTCGTCGCACGGCGTCAGGTCGCAATCGAGCGAGAGGCGCGTGCCGGACTCTTGCGGATAAAGGGACAAGCGCTTCGAGGTAGCGGATCCTCGCTCGGACTCGAGCCGACGGCGAGGTATCAGGACGTGCTTCAGGGGCACACGGAGAATTCGAGCGCGTCGCTCAGATTCGTGCTTCCCGGAGCCGGAGGGTCGCGGTACCAAGCCTGTGCAGACACGATTTGTCCGAGCGAAAACGGCGCGCCGAGGGCGCCGGGATGGCTGGCCACGAACGCGTTCCAGTCGAGTGCGAAGGCGCCACCGCACGCGCCGCTCACGCCGCCGGAGTTCAGCAGCGTCGTGCGCTGGACGGGCGACTTCACGCACAGCGCGCTCGTGCCACCGCTCCAAGGTGCGAGGTTGCGCCCGTTCACGCCGTAGAAAATCAACCCGCTGCGCTGACCCTCGAGGCCTGTCACAGCGATGGTGAATCCGCCCCCTGCGTTCGCGCTCGGCACACCCAGCCCAGAGATCGACGGCGTGCAACCATTCGAGCTCGTGCCTGCGGTGCAGTAGCTCGTCATCAGGCTGGCGGTGAAGCGCAGGCTGCTCAAATACGTCTCTCCACTTGCCCACGCCGTTCCGTCTCCAAACCACAGGCGCGAATTGCCCGTGGCCAAGTAGGGCGCGCCGAGTGGGACCGACAGCAGCGGAGTGTTGTTGACGAGTAGCTGAACGCCACCGCCCGCGGATGCATCGAGTCGGAGCGACAGAGAGTTTCCCGCGACTGGATACGGCGCGACTCGGACGTGTACTCCGGGAACAGTGAGATGGTTGTTCGCCAGGAGTACCTTGTCGCTGCACAGTCCGACCGTCAGGAACCGGCCGGCGTCGTCGACGGCGACGATGTGAAAGCCGTAGCGCGGATAGCCCGTGCTCCCGGCCGTGGTGCAGCCGGCCGCGGCGACCTCGGCGCCGTGCAAGCAGCGCGAGGCGGCCGACTTCGCGCGCATGGCACGCACGCGTCGCGACACGCTCGACTGGCTCGAAGGCCGCAGCTGGTCACCGCTCGCCGACTCGGGGCTCGAGCGGTCACGGACCGGTCAGCGTGGAGCTGCAACGCGGTTCGCGGAGGACGCGTCGCTCAGTGAACGATGATGTACTTCGACCGATTTTCCTGACTGTCCGATCCGTTCGCATTCGTGACTTGCAAGGACACGTCGTACTCGCCAGGCGTCGTGTAGACGTGAACCGGATTGGGGAGCGTGGAATTCGTGTCGTCGCCGAAGTCCCACTCCCATTGAACGATGTTGCCCACCGACAAATCGGTGAACGCCACTTGGAGCGGCGCATTGCCACTCAGCGGAGTCGCCGTGAAGTTGGCGAGGATCGACGGCCCAGGGCCGACGTGGATGTAGCTCACGCGGTCGAGCGTGCTCGAGCCGTAGGCATTGGCCGCGATCAACCGCACGGTGTAGTCGCCCGGGACGGTGTACGTGTGCTGCGGGTTCTTGACGACAGCGGCGCCACCGTCACCGAAGTACCAGGTCCACGAGCTCGCCACACCGCCCGTCGACTGGTCCGTGAAATTCACGACGTAGGGCGAGTTGCCGGTAGTCGGTTGAGCACTGAACGCCGCCACGGGCGGTATGTAGTCGGCGGTGATCAAGCTGTACTTCGTCAGCATGTCCGTGCCGTAGGCGTTGCTCGCGACCAACGCCACGGTGAACGAACCCGACGTCGTGTACACGTGCGTCGGATGCTGAAGCGTCGAAGTCGTGCCATCTCCGAAATCCCAGGCCCACGAGGTCGGAATCCCGCCGGTCGATTGGTCATGGAAGTTGACGGACAGCGGCGACAGACCGTTCGTCACGGACGCACTGAAGTCCGCGATCGGAGGAATCACGTCGACCAATACGTAGTTCGTCTGCGTCACTTGGTCGGTGCCGCGAGAGTTGGCGACCTGCAGGGAGACGGAATACGTGCCCGAAGTCGTGTAGGTGTGCGTCGGGTTCTGCTGCGTGGACGTGGAACCGTCGCCGAAGCTCCACAGCCAACTCGTCGGGACGCCCGTCGACAAGTCGCGGAACTTCACCACCAACGGCGACGTGCCCGAGGCAGGAATCCCCGCCAGCCTCGCGTGCGGCGTCGCAGTGCCGTCGAGTGAGAGAGTGTCGAACAAGTTCGCCCGGCCGTAGCCAAAGGTGTCGTCGATGCCTGCCGCACCCAGGTCCGTGGCACCACGCTTGACCAAGCGCTCGACATCGTCGGGCGACAAACCCGGACGCGCGCTCCACAGCATCGCGCACACTCCGGTGACGATCGGTGCGGCGAAACTCGTGCCCGAGGCGCTGCTGGTGTACGCGTTGTCGGCGAAGGAATCGGTCGTGAAGACGTTCACACCGGGCGCAACGAGGTCGACGTAGCTCCCATAGTTCGAAAAGTACGCAAGCCCGGAGCCCATGTCCGATGCGCCGACGACGAGCAAATCGTCCGCGTCGCGATGGGAGAAGTCCAGCGCGCTCCCTTCGTTGCCGGCAGCCCAGACGAGCAAGCCGCCAAGCGCCCTGATGTACGATGCCGTCGTCAGATTCGAAGTGGACGAGACTCCCGCATAGCTGACATTGGCGACGCGATCACCACTCTCGATCGAGGTACGCGCTCCGTGCTGGAGATCGGAGAGATAGGCGCCGCCGTTGCTCGCATTCGAAACGCGCACCATGCGAAAGGACAGGTTCCAGCCGACGCCCGAGGTGCCGAGAGCGTTGTTGCCATTGGCCGCAGTCACTCCCGTCGTCCGTGTGCCGTGGTTGTACGCCGGACCGGTTTGTCCGCCCTGGGACTCCCACATGTGATCGACCGCGTTGTAGCCCTCGAGTCGATGCAGCTGGAAGTCCTCGTGGCTGGAGCGCAAGCCAGTGTCACAGATTCCGACGCTGATCGAGGGACTGCCCGTCTCGAGGCTCCACGCCTCACAGGTCATCAATTGCGAACTTTGCAAATGCCATTGAGACGGAAAGTACAAGTCGCTGGGACAGTTCAGCGGTGCATGGCGCACGAGAGGCGGCGCGGGAGCGACGTTCGCTTGCTGAGCCGGGTGCACCAGCACGCTTGAATCGGGAAACAGCAGCCAGTCCGGCTCGACGTACTCGAAGTCACCAGTCGCCATCCACGCTGCAGCGACACGCTCCTCGCTTCCGCGCTCCGCGAGTTCGACGATCGACTCGTCCGTCTCCGGAACGTAGCGCACGAGTCGGAAGCGACTCAGCACCTTGCGCGCATTGGCGTGGTGTGCCCAGGCAGCCTCGAGCGACTCCCCTCGATCCAGAAAGGCACGCGGCTGACGCGGTCGCGCGATCAAACGTCCGGTCAACTCCTGAACGCCGCGCCGTTCGATGAAGTGCGTGAGCTCCGTCGAAGGGGCTGCGTTCGTCGAAGTCGCGGTGGACCTCGCGTTCACGTCCTGCGTTGAAGCGTGACCGGAGAGCGCGATGGCGACGAACAGAACTGCAGTGTGAAGCATGAGACTCCGATCGTGGGCAGCCCGCACGTTCACAGCTTCGATCCAGTAAAGGTGCGCGACGGCGGCTTTGGGGGGATCCGCGTGGCGTCGGATCGTACTGCGACTCCGAATTTCCGGGGGTGTCGCAACGTTCAGAATCCCACCTCACGCGGCGAGCGCCTCAGCTCCGAGTTGAGCAGCGCAATTCTCGTCAGCGTTTTGCAGAAGCTCCAATGCTCGCGGTCGAGCCGTTGACTCCGCATGGCGCGTGTCGAGTGCATTTTTTGGGCGCTTCAGGAAGTCGTGCGGGTCGCTGACTGGGTTGCGGGGTAGAGGTCGCGTCCTCCGAGGTGGAAGTAGGTCGCGTTGCGGAAGCGCTCATGCGCGGCAGGTAGCCCGGACCCGCGAGCCGTGTGAGTCGTTGCTCGAGCTCGAAGGGAAGAGGATTGGCCCGAGGAGTTCCGCCACCGGCCCTCCAAGCCCTGCCTCGAGGCCCAGTTCGTCGGCCGGGCCGAATCGACCGCCCGCGGCACGGACGACGTGGAGGACGCGCTCGACGCGGGCATGTTCGGCGTGGACCCGTTGACCGCGAAGCGCTGGCTGTGGCGCAGTGCGCGCGAGAGTATCGAGCGGCGCAGTCCGGCGTCCATGGACCTCAGCGCCAGCGATAGGTTTCGCATGAAGCGCGTAGCCAACGAGATGCTCGAGATCTGCATCGACGACCGGATCATCGCCAGCGCCGAGGACGTGCCCGCCGAGTTCGGGTTCGAATCCTGAACCCGACCGAATGTCGGCGGCATCCGTGTGTGTCGACGGCGTCCGCGCCCTCTGGCGCGGGGCACTCCCAGCCAAGAAAGCAATCCATCCGATGAAGCTGATTTGTACGGCCGCGCTGCTGGCGGCGAGCCTTCTGCCCACGCGCGAGGTCGCGGCTCAGTGCAGTCAATGGGACCCCTTCACCACCGTTGCGGGCGGGTACATCGACCATGTGGCTTCGCTCGAGACCTTCTGCGGCACCCGACTCTTCGTGGCCGGCTCGTTCACCAGCATCGCCGGAGTCCCGAGCGCAGGCTTCGCACGTTGGGATGGCCTGACTTGGACCGACGTCTCGGTGGGCGAGCGTGTGACGGCCCTGGGGAACTGGGACGACTCGCTGGTCGTGGCCACCACCAGCGCCGGCAACGTCTCGCACCTGTGGATGCGCTCGTTCGACGCGTCCCTGGGCTCCTGGCAGTTCTCGCCGCCGATCGTGGGCAAGATCCGAGCGTTCGAGCGCGTCGAGGAGCCCGGTGGCCCCGCGCTCTACGTCGGTGGTGACTTCCAGAGCTTCGGTTCAGTCGCGGCCAAGTACGCCGTCAAGTACACCGCCGCCGGGGGCTGGCAGGCCCTCGGCGAGAGTCCGCGGCGGCCCGTGTTCGATCTTCTGGCCTTCGACGATGGCACCGGAGTCCGGATCTACGCCGGAGAAGAGGGTTGTGTGGAGAAGTGGACCGGCACCCAGTGGCGGGATGTCGGACCGACGAACACGAGCGCGTACCCGTTGCACATCGGGCTTTCGGTCTACGACATCGGACAGGGGCCGGAGCTGTGGTGCGTCCGGTTCTTCCCGGTCCACCCGTGGTTCTCCCAAGTGGTGCGCTGGGATGGCGCCGACTGGATCGTCGACAAGACCTTCACCGGCATCCAAGTGCGCTCGATGACGGTCTTCGACGACGGCCAGGGCCCCATGCTGCACACCGTCGGCGAAGGCAACTCCACCCAGCGACGTCGTTCGCCCAGCGGCTGGAGCAGCTTCCCGGCCAACCCCGGCAACTCGTCGGCCTACGCCGATTTCTTCAGCGCCTGCGTGATGGACGACGGGCACGGACCGGCGCTGTGGATTGGCGGAACTTGGGGCGTCGGGCCAACTCCCGGCACGTGGAACGCGCTCATGCCCCTGCGCGCCTGCGTTCCGTCCGCGCCGATCACCTTCTGCCAAGGCCAGACGACTTCGGAGGGCTGCGAGCTTTCGATTTCGCGCCAGGGAACTCCCAGCGCCAGCGGACCGTTCTCGGTCGCCTTGAGTGGTTGCAGCGGCCAACGCAGCGGAGGCTACTTCTACGGCGTGAGCGGCCCCAAGCCGCCGTACCACCCCAACGCGCAGGTCTGCATGTACGGACCCTTCCAGCGCGCGGGCATCTCCAACTCCGCGGGCACCGCCGGCGCCTGCGACGGTGTGTTGCAGCTCGATCTGGCCCAGTTCATCGCCACCCATCCCAACGCTCTCGGTCAACCGGCGGCCACGGGCACGATGGTGTGGATCCAGGGCTGGCAGCGCGACGTCAACTCGCTGGGCAACGGCACGGTGCGTTACTCCAACGCACTGCGCTTCACCTGGTGAGCGAGCGCGGCACGCGACGCGGCGCGCCGAGGTCGGACCTCGGCCGTCGCGCGCACGGAGGTCCGGTCCGGGTACATGGGTGACCGTTGTGCTCGGGCACATGGGTGACACTTCGCGCTGACCTCGTGGTCGGAGCGCTGATCTCGTTGCGCGCGCCCCATGGCACTGCTCGTCGCTCCCGCGCCGTGGCGCTAGGCTAGCGCGCCGCACGTGCGCGACGACCACCCGCGACATCCACCTGGGCAGCGCACGTCGCGCGCGGCGAGCCGCATGCGTTCCAACGTCGCTCCGTCCTTCGTCGAGGTCGCTCGTCCGCGAGCGCGCGGCGTTCGCCATGGCGCGGGCTTCGGCGCGCGGATCGCGGTCGCGGCACTGCGCGTCACGCTCTTGCTGTGCTGCGCGAGCGGCACGATCGCGCACGCGGGCGAGCTAGAGAACGCCGTGCGAGCCGCGCTCGAGGCCCGGCGCGCCCCCGGAGCCGTGGTCGTCGTCGGTGACGCCGCGCGCGAGCGGCTCCACGCCGCGTTCGGCGCGCGCGCGGTCGAGCCGGCGCTCGAGCCGATGACCGCCGACACGCTGTTCGACCTGGCCTCCCTGACCAAGCCGATCGCGACCGCGACGAGCGTGATGCTGCTGGTCGAGCGCGGTCGGATCGAGCTGGCGGCCCCGGTCGCGCGCTACCTGCCCGAGTTCGGTGCCCACGGCAAGGAGTCGATCACCGTCGAGCACCTGCTGCGTCACTGGAGCGGACTGCTCGCCGACAATCCGCTCGCGGACTATGCGGGAGGACGCGAGGCCGCCTGGCGCAAGCTGTGCGAGCTCGCGCCGCGCTCGACGCCGGGAACGGCCTTCGTCTACAGCGACGTCGGCTACATCGTGCTCGGCGAGCTCGTCGAGCGCGTCGACGGCCGCTCGCTCGCGCGGTTCGCTCGCGAGGAGCTGTTCGAGCCACTCGCGATGCACGAGACGACGTTTTGCCCGAGCGCGGAGCTCGCGGCACGCTGCGCGCCGACGGAACGGCGCGCCGAGCGCTGGATGCGCGGTGAAGTGCACGATCCGCGCGCGTACGCGCTCGGCGGTGTCGCCGGCCACGCCGGACTGTTCTCGACGGCGCGCGACGTCGCGCGCTGGTGCCGCATGCTGCTCGGAGGCGGCGCGCTCGATGGCGTGCGCGTCATGCGGCGCGAAACTGCGGCCGCGATGCTGGCGATGCGCACGCTGCCCGACGGCAGCGGCGGTCGCACGCTCGGCCTCGATGCGGACACGCCCTACTCGAGCGCGCGCGGCGAGCTCTTTCCGCGAGGGACGAGCTGCGGCCACACGGGCTTCACGGGCACTTCCCTGTGGCTCGATCCAGCGAGCAGCGCCTACGTGGTGTTGCTCACCAATCGCGTGCACCCCGACGGCACGGGCGACGTCAAGGAATTGCGCGCCGCGGTCGCGACTGCCGCCGCGCGGTTGCTGCGGACCGACGCTGGCGTGCTCACCGGCGTCGACGTCCTGGCGCGCGGCGCGTGCGAGCCCCTGCGCGGGCGCAAGCTCGCGCTTGTGACCAACACGACCGGCCGCACCCGTGCCGGCGAGCGCACCGTCGATCTGCTGCGGCGCAGCGAAGGCCTGGAGTTGGTTTGCATCCTCTCTCCCGAGCACGGCTTCGGCGCGCGCGCGGAGGGCGTGATCGCGCCCTCGGTCGACGCGCCGACGGGGCTGCCGATCCACAGCCTGTACGGCGAGTCGCGGCGCCCGACCGAGGCGATGCTCGCGGGCTGTGACACGCTGGTGTTCGACGTGCAAGACGTCGGCACGCGCATCTACACCTACGAGACGACCTTGGGCTACGCGATGGAAGCGGCGCAGCGGCTCGGACTGCGCGTGGTGGTGCTCGACCGGCCCAACCCGCTCGGTGCTCTCGCGCCGCAGGGACCTCTCGCGGACTCGACGCGCCTGGATTTCACTTCGTACCGCCCGATTCCGCTCGTGCACGGCCTGACCATCGGCGAGCTCGCGCGGCTGTACCGCGAGCATTTCGGCGTGCGCTGCGAGCTCGAAGTCGTCGCCTGCGAAGGCTGGAAGCGCTCGATGCGCTGGGACGACACGGGCCTGTTGTGGATCGCGCCGAGCCCCAACCTGCGCACGCCGACGCAGGCGCTGCTTTATCCCGGCGTCGCGCTGCTCGAAACCACCAATGTCTCCGTCGGCCGCGGAACGGACACGCCGTTCGAGCACTTCGGCGCGCCCTGGATCGATGCGCGCCAGCTGGCCCGCGCGCTCAATGTCGCCGCGCTGCCCGGGCTGCGCTTCGTCGCGACCGAGTTCACGCCGAGCGCGAGCCGCTTCGCGGGCGAGCTGTGCCGCGGCGTGCAACTGGTGGTCGTCGAGCGCGAGCGCGTCAAGCCAGTGCTCGCCGGTCTGGCCTTCGCGCGCGTGCTGCGCGAGCTCCACGGCACGGCCTTCGAATTCGAGAAGGTCGACGCGCTGCTGCGCAACCGCGCCACCTTCGAGGCACTGCGCGACGGCGCGAGCCTGGAGCTGATCGAGCGCTCGTGGGACGAGGAGCTCGCGGCGTTCGAGCGTGCGTGCGCGGCGGTGCGCCTGTACTGACGCGCCCGGCGCGCTCGCGCGGTGGGACGACGAGCGGCTGCTCTGCACGGCCGCGTGGCTCGGCGAGACTCGGCACGCGATCGAAAGCCGAGGGGGCGCGGTGCGATCGCTCGACCCGGACATCCTGAGCTGGGACGTGACCGCCGGCGAACAGCTCGAGCCCCTGCTCGGCGCCACTGTGGAAGAACGCGGAGGTTCTCCTGTAGCTTCAGATCGGAGCGAGCCAGCCGTGTCGCGTGCGCAAGCGCAGACCTCCGCGCGTCCCAGCGCTGGTACGCACGCCTCCCGCTCGCTTCATCGAGCGCGGCTGTGGACCGAAAGCGTTTCCATGGGGTGGGCGAGGCCTGAACGCAGGTTGGCGTGGATTGCTGTGGCTAGCGCGACCGCGATCGTGGCGTGGAGCTACGCGCTGCCGGGCCTGTTCGCGCCGGTGGAGGCCCTTCAGGACGCCGAGGGCCATCTCGCGGCGGCCCAGACGCTGCGCGAGCGCTTTTGGCCTGCCTGGACGGGCTGGAACTCGAGCTACTTCTGCGGCTACCCGCAGGGCGCGAGCTATCCGCCGCTGACACACGTCTCGATCGCCGCACTCGGAACGATCCTGCCGCTCGAAATCGCGCTGCGCTGTGTGCTCGCACTCGCTGTCGGCGCGACGCCGTGGAGCGCCTGGGTCTTTGCACGCGGCCGAGGCGCGCGCCCTGGAACGGCGAGCCTGTTCGCCTTGCTCGCGACGGCGCTGTTGTTCATCGGTCCGACGCTCGCGCACGGCCTGCAGCTCTCGACCGACTTCTACACGCTCTACCAGGTGGGCTTGACGGCCAATGCCGTCGGCCTGCCGTTGTACTTCCTCGCTGCATCGCGCGCACGGTGCGCAATCGTCGCAGGTCGTGGCCTGGGGCTCGCTGGCGCACTCGGCGCCGCGTGCGTGCTCAGCCACATGGTGTGCGCGCTCGCGCTGGTGGTGTTCTACGCGGTCGAGGTCGGTTTCGCCGTCTTGCGACACCGCCGTCGCCGCCGCCTGTTCGGGCACGCGGTGGTGGTTGCGGGCGCGTGCTTCGGATTCAGCGCGTTCTGGAGCCTGCCGTTGTTCACCGACCTCGGCTACGGCGTCGTCCACCACCTGCCGAGCGAGCACCCGCTGCCGCTCATGGTCGCGACACTCGCGACCGCACTGGGCGCGCTGCTCTTGCGCCGCAGCCCGCGCATTCGCTGGAGCCGCGCGGGCGCGGTGGCGCTGTTCACGCTGGTTCTCGCGGGGCTGCTCGCGCTCGGCGATTGGGCCGAAGTGCGGTTGCATCTCTATCGCTTCCACGTATTCGTATTCCTCGGCCTGGCGTACGTGTCGGTCGAGCTCGTGCGCGGCGCGCGCGCTCGACTCGCGGCTGGCGTGTCCGGCCTCGCGCTGTTGTTCGCGCTCGCCTGGAACCGCGATCAGTTCCAGGATCTCACCCCGCTGCCCGAGATCGCCGTGCCGCTCGATCTCCCAACTGACGCGCGCGTCCTGATCGTCGCGTCCCCCGCGCACCAGCCCTCCAGCCACTGGCTGCAGAACGAGTTTCCGCGCCGCGCCCAGGTCGACGGCGTGATCGGGCTGTTCGTCGAATCGACGCCTTTGGGACGCTGGTGCATGAACCTGATGCGCTCGGTGTCCCTCGACACGTTCGTGTGGGGCGTGGGCTGGAACGAGAGTGCGGTTGCGCCGATCGCGCGCGACTTGGCGCTCGCACGCATGGGCGGCGACGCAACGGAGACGTTGCCGGGCGTGCAGTTGCTCGGGCGCGAGCTCGAGCGTTTCGGCATCACTCACGTGCTTACCGAGAGTCGCCTGCCCGACGAGTTGGTCGAGCCCGGCGTGGTCGTGTGCCAGATACCCGGTGCCTGGGATGGCTCGGAGCGCAGCGAGCGCGAGCGCGGAGAGTACCTGTTTCGCCTGCATGAGGTGCGTTCACGTCCGAGGCTCGCGGAGCTCGTACGCGAGCCGCTGGAGAGCACTGCGTGGAGCGACCTCGAGAGTTGGAACCGCGCCGTCGCAACATGGAGTTTTGCGACCTCCTCCGTGCCGCGCCCGGTCGTCGCGCGCCCGGGGCTCGTGCTCGACCCGGCACCCGACACGGCCCGCGTCACCGCGCTCGAGCGCCTCGACCAGGGACGCCGCTACGTGCTCGACGTGGAGGCGGACTCGGACGTGCCGGTCGTCCTGAAAGTCGCCTGGCATCCGCGTTGGCGTGCTCGTTGCGCTGGGCGCGAGATTCGAGTCGACCGTGTGGCGCCCGGTTTCTGTCTGGTGCACGGCCGCGGACGCATCGAGCTCCGATTCGAGCCGCGCTGGTCCGAACGCTTGGGCACCTGGCTCACGGCGTTGACGCTGGTGCTCGCGGGCGGAGCCGCGCTGCGCCGCCGCGCGCAGCTCAAGTAGCGCGCCCCGAACGTCCGACTCGAGAGCCGTCCCCCCCTCCCGATGCGGACCTTCCATCGCGCGCCTCGCTCTGGATTCTCGCTCGTCGAGCTCGTGGTCGCCATGTCGATGCTCGTCGTGCTGGCAGGCGTACTCGTGCCCGCCGTGGCGGGCCAGGTGGACAAGTCCAAACGCGCGCGCGGTCAGCAGGACCTGCGCGAGATCGCCGACGCATTCAACCGCTACCGCAACGACACCGGGACTTGGCCCAACCCGACCTTCAACGCGGCGCCGACGGGCAATTTGTTCCTGTTCACCTCGCTCCAGGGCTTCGCGTGCCTGTACCAGCAACCCTCGACGGTGACGAATTGGAATGGGCCGTACTTCAGCCGCGGCGTGCTGGGAGTGGGCTCGTCACTCGTGATCGGCTCGACAGTCGGCACGACGTCGAAGGGCGTGCTCGATCCCTGGGGCCGGCCGTACATGCTGCTGTACCTGCCTGGAAGCCTGCTCGGCGGCGGGATGATGCTGTATTCAATGGGTCCCAACGGCAGCCTCGACTGGGTCACGATCGAGAACCTGTGGGGCACGCCGGTCGCCGGAGACGACCTGGTGCAAGTGATCGCGCTCGAGCAGTGAGCGCCGATTCGGAAACCTATCCCGCGCTCAAGTGCGCATGGCGGGAGGTCGAGAATTGAGGCAGCCCGAGCCGCGCAATGCCTGCCGAGGACTCGGATTCCTCCCCCGTCCCGTGCCCTTCGCTTCCCCATGAAACAGTGCCCTTCGCGCAGCGGCTTCACGCTCACCGAACTCGTCGTAGTCGTCGCCATCTTGGTCGTGCTCGCCGGCGTGCTCGTCCCGGCGATCGGCAGCTACGTCGACAAGTCGAAGATCGCTCGCGCCCAGAGCGACATGAAGGAGATCGGCAATGCGTTCACGCGCTACGACTCCGACACCAGCGTCTGGCCGTCGAATGCGAGCTACAGCTCGATCGCGACCACGAGCCACGACCTGACGAGCTTCACCTGCCTCTTCCAGAACACCTACTCCAAGACCGGCTGGGACGGCCCGTACCTGAACAAGGGCGCGCGCGTCGGCACATCGATGCAGGTCGCGACCTCGGGCGCGACCAACACGGGCCTACTCGATCCCTGGCAGCGTCCGTACGTCATCTACTACTTCGCCACTGGCTATGCCGCCTCGGGCACGCCGGGCTCGATCGTGCTGCTTTCCAAGGGGCCCGACGGAACCACGAACACGACCACCGGCGCCGCGCTCGCGTCGGGAGAGACCAGCGGCGATGACATCGCCATGGTCGTGACGCTCAAGCTCTGAGACAGCCGACCGCGATGGCCGTTCGCATCGACGAGCAGGGCGCGGTGGCCGGCCCGGCAGCGCTGCCCGCGACGACGCACCCGTGCGAGGTGCGTCGCGCCGTTTCTGGACCGCTCGTCAGCCTGATCGTGCCCGCGTATCGCGAGGAGCTGCGCATCGAGCGCAGCCTCGCCAAGCTCGCGCGCTTCGCCGCCGGCGCGCGCTGGCCGATCGAGGTGCTCGTCGTCGACGACGGCAGCCCCGACGAGACCGCGCGGGCCGCGGCGCGACTTCAGGAGCAGTTCCGTTCGCTGCGCGTGCTGCGGCACGCGCACAACCTCGGCAAGGGCGCGGCCGTGCGTACCGGCTTCCGCGCCGCGGCGGGAGAGATCGTCGTGTTCTCCGACGCCGACCTGTCGACGCCGCTCACCGAACTGCCGTGCCTGATCGCCGCGCTCGAGCGCGGTGCCGACATCGCCATCGCCTCGCGCTACGTACCGCGAGCGGCGATCCGCGTCGCACAGCCGTTGGCCCGCCGCGTGGCGGGCCGCGTGTTCCGCGCGCTTGCCGCGGGGCTCGTGCCGCTGGGATTGGCCGACACGCAATGCGGCTTCAAGGCCTTCACGCGGCGCGCAGCGCGCTTGGTCGCGCGAGCTTCACGCATCGACGGCTTCGCCTTCGACGTCGAGTGGCTCGCTCTCGCGCGCAAGGCCGATCTCGCGATCGCCGAGGTGCCCGTCGAGTGGTCCGACGATCCGCGCTCCACATTGGCACTGGGCGCGGCGAGCCGGACGATGCTGGTCGACCTGTGGCGCGTGCGGCGACGAATCGCGCGGCTGCGCCAGCGCATCAGCGCTCGTCCTGGTGCACGATCCGCGGCGTGATCGTGATCACCAGGTCGATCGACGATTGTTCGTCGTCGCGGCCCTGGAAGGCCAGCCCGACGATCGGAATCTGCTCGATCCACGGCACGCCGTTGGTCGCGCGAGCGTCGCGCGTCTTGAGGATGCCTGCGATCAGCGCGGTCTCGCCGTCGCCCACCAGGAAGTCGGTCTGCACCAGGCGGTTGTCGATCACGGGAACGCCCTGGAACGTGCCGGTTTGCTCGCTGGTGGTCTGCGTGACCGACAGGCTGATGTAGCCGTTCTCCTGGATCTCGGGCGTCACGGTCAGCTTCAGACCGACGTCCTTGAACTGCACGTCGGTCACCGTGACCGTCCCCGTACCGGTGTTGGAGCCCTGGGTCGTCGTCGAGGAGTTGACGTACGGCACCTGCGAGACGACCTCGAACTTGGCCGGCTTCTGGTTGAGCGTGAGCAGCTTGGGCTTGCTCAGGACGTTGACGCGCGCATGGCGTGAGAGCGCGTCGATCGAAGCGTCGATGTTGTCGGTGGGGTTGGCGTAGTCGAGCACGCCGTTGGTCGCGCCCGTCAGTAGGCCCGTGACGAAGTTGGCCGTGCCCGAGCCGAGCTCGATGTTGTGCAACGCGAGCTCGGTGCCGAGCTTGAGCAGATCCTGGCGAGACACCTCGAGGATGCGCGCTTCGATCAGCACCTGACGCTGGTTCTTGTCGACGGCGGCGAGCCAGTCGCGCACGTCCTGGAGCGCGCTCTCGTTGGCCGTGACCATGACGATGTTGCGCGTGGCGTTGACCACCACCTGCGCGCCGGTGCCAGCGATCGTCTGCAGTTGGGCTTCGAGCTCGCTCGCGGGGATCGACGAAAGCGTGAAGACCTCCGTGCGGCTCTCGTTGGGAGCGCGCCGTGTGACCGTACAGATGCCCGCCGTGCGCTCTAAATGCGCGCCGTAGCGCTCGAGCAGCACCTCCAGGGCGCCGCTCAGCCTCACGCCTGGGAACGAGATGTCGACGACGTCGGCGAAGTCGCCGACCAGCATCAGGTTGAGCTTGCCGAGCTCGCCGATCGTCCCCAGCGCCTGCGCCAGCGACACGCCACGCAGCTCGATCGTGTAGTTGTGCGTGTCCGCGTTCAGCTCGGGCACGAGCTCCGCCAAGCTCGGCTCTTGCAGCGCGACCGGCGTTTGGCGCCTGGGCAGGGACGGCGCCGAAGCGGCCTCGACCGCGGAGACGTCGGCCTCGCGCGGTGCCGGAGCGTCCAGCGGCTCATCGGCTGGGGCGGATTGTCGGGGCGTCGCGCAGCTCTCGAGCAGCAGGGCCGAGGCGAGCAGGATGGCGAGGCGAGGCGGGGAAGTGCGCATGGCGATCGGGTCGCTCGTCGACGCGCCGCGAAGGGCTCTTGAGGGTGCGCAGGGCGACGTTTCGGACCTGGGACACGCGCGGCGGGCACCCCTCAAGCGCACCGACGATTCACGCGAGAAGGACTGCGAGCCGCTCCACGCCATGGCCGCCTCCGTACCCCTCCAACCCGAGCGCAAGCGCCTGCTGCTCGGTCAACGCTTGGTCGAGCGCAAGTGGATCTCGGCGGAGCAACTCTCGACCGCACTCGCCCAGCAACAGCGCACGGGCGAGCCCCTGGGGCGCACGTTGGTCGAGTTGGGGTTCCTGCGCGACGACGACCTCGCGCGCGACCTGGCCGAGGAGCTGGGCGTGCCGTTCGTCGAGTTGCGCACGCTCTCGCCCGACCCCGGCGTGCTCGCCACCATGTCGGCCGAGTTCGCGCGCTCTCACGGGTGCTTCCCGCTGCGTCGGGAAGGCGACGCGTTGGTGGTCGCGCTGGCCAACCCGGCCAATTTCATGGCCCTCGACGAGATCAAGACACGCGTCAAGTGCCGCGTGACGATCGTCGCGGCCTCGCAACGCGACATCCACGACGCCATCGGCCGACTGCTCGAAGGCGCGGCTCCAACGACGCCCTCGACACCACCGCCGGCGTTGCCCGCGAGCGTCGCCGACTCCCAGTCGCGCGGCTCGGCCGACATCGTCGATCGCCTGCTGCAACAAGGCCTGCGCTGGGGCGCGACCGACATCCACGTCGAGCCCGAGGAGAAGCTCCTGCGCGTGCGCTATCGCATCGATGGGATGCTGGCGCGTGCCGAGACGCTGCCCAAAGACGCCGGCCCCAGCGTGCTGACGCGCATCAAGGTGTTGAGCGCGCTCGACATCACCGAGCGCCGCCGGCCGCAGGACGGACGCCTGAAATGGACCGGTGAGCGCGGTGCCGTCGACATGCGCGTGTCGATCATGCCCACCATGCACGGCGAGAACGCGGTGCTGCGCGTGCTCGATCGCTCGTCGATCGCGCTGCACTTGGACGAGCTCGGCATCGTCGGATCGCCGCGCGCCAAGCTCGACCAGCTGCTCGCGCGACCGCAGGGCATGTTGCTGGTGTCCGGACCGACGGGTTCGGGCAAGACCACGACCTTGTACGCGTGCCTGCTTGCGATCGACTCGCTGACGCGCAAGGTGGTCACGATCGAGGACCCGATCGAGTACCAGTTGCCCCTGATCCGTCAGAGCCAAGTCGACAGCGGCATAGGCTACGCCTTCGCCGACGGCCTGCGCACGACTCTGCGCCAGGATCCCGATGTGATCCTGATCGGTGAGATCCGCGACCGCGAGACCGCCGACACCGCGCTCAAGGCGTCGCTGACCGGTCACCTGGTGCTCTCGAGCATCCACACCAACTCGGCTGTCGGCGTCGTCACGCGCCTGCTCGATCTGGGCATGGATCGCTACCTCGTGGCAAATTCGCTGAGCGCCTCGATGGCCCAGCGCCTATTGCGCCGCGTGTGTTCGCGCTGTCGCGCGGAGCGCTCGCCGAACGAGGCCGAACGCGTCTGGCTCGGTGCGTCCAACGCCGGGCGCTCGTTGTGGGAAGGGCGCGGCTGCGGCGCATGCCACGGAACGGGCTACGCCGGACGAACGGCGGTCTACGAGCTGTTCGTCGTCGACTCCGACGCGATGCGCTCGATCTCGTCCGGAGCGAGCGAGCTCGATCTGATCGAGCTGCACCGCAAACGCGCGGGACGCACGATGCTCGACGACGCGCGCGACAAAGTGCTCGCCGGTGCGACCACGGTCGCCGAAGTGCTGCGCGTGTGCACGAGCTGGCAGGCCGCGGAGGTGCTGTAGTTGTGGCCACTTTCAACTACACCGCCTGCGACGAGCACGGCTCGGTGACGCGCGGCGTCTCGACCGCCGTCGATGTCTACGAGCTGCGCAGCACACTCGACCTGCGCGGGCTCGCCTTGGTCGACGCCCGCAAGGTGCGCGAGCTCTTCCCGCTGTCCGCCAAGCGTCACGGACCGGCGTCGCGCGAGCTCGCCGAGTGCCTGCGCTACGTCGCGCTGTGCACCAAGGCCGGACTACCGCTGATCCAAACTCTCGAGGATCACGCCGAGCAAACGCCCTCCAAGGAGCTGGCCACGACCTTGCGTCACATCGTCGCCGACGTGCGCGAAGGCGTGTCGCTCTCCGATGCGTTCGCGCGCCACCCGCGGCAGTTCGACGAGTCGCTGGTGCACATGATCCGTGCCGGCGAGCTGTCGGGTGCCGTCGACATCGTGCTCGGACGCATCGCCAAGCAGATCGAATTCCAGCGCGAGATCCGCGCGTGTGTGGTGCAAGCACTGGTCTATCCGGCGGTGGTCGGCACCGCCGTCTTGGGGCTGGTGATCTTGCTCCTGACGTTCGTGCTGCCGCGCCTGGTCGGGGTCATGGCCAAGAGCGGCGCGAAGCTGCCCCCCATCACCCAAGCGCTGGTCGACGTGTCCGATTTCATCATCGCGCACTGGCCGTGGTTGGTCGGAGGACTGGCCGCGTTCGCGGCCTCGTTCCGCTTCGCGCTGGCGTTTCCGACCTTCCATCTGCTCGCCAGTCGCGTCGCGCTCTCGACGCCCATCCTCTCGACCGTGCTCAACATGAGCGCCAATGCGCGTTTCTCGGCCGCGTTGCGCACCATGCTCGCGTCGGGCGTCGAGGCTGTGCGTTCGGTGCGCACCGCGGGCGAGGCCAGTGGCTCGTCGTGGTTCGCCGAACGAACGCGCGCGGCGTCCGAGACGATTCGCGAGGGGCACACATTGAGCGAGGCGCTCCAGCCGGTCAGCGAACTGCACCCGCTGGTGCGGCGCATGATCCAACTCGGTGAATCGACCGGTCAGCCCGACGAGGCGCTCGACACAGCCATCACCTACTTCGAGACCGAAATCCCCGCGCGCGTCCGACGGGCGCTGTCGCTCCTCGAGCCGTTGATGATCGGCGCCGCGGGCTTGGTGTGCGGGACGATCGTGATCGCCGCGGTGCTACCGATTTTCAGCCTCTACGACGCTATCAAATGAACGCCACAACGAGCTCTGCGCCCTGCGCGCGACGCGGCTTCTCCCTGATCGAAGTGCTGATCGTCCTGGGCGTGATGGCGATCGTCGCGGGGCTCGCGATTCCCGTCATGAGCCGGACGATCACGCGCACACGCGTGGCGGAGACGCGCAACGAACTCGTCGCGTTGCGCACGGCGATCGAGAACTACTTCAGTGACGTGGGCGAGTTCCCCCCTTCGTTCGTCGACCTCGAACAGAACGAGTCCAAGGCCACGGGTTGGGCCGGACCATACGCGACGCCGCTGATCTCGAGCACCTCGGCCGGCGACGTTTCGCTCGAGAGCGATGCCTGGGGACAGGCGTACGTGGTCGAGGTGATCGATATCTCGCAGGTCGTGGTACGCAGCATCGGACCCGACGCCACCGACGGTACGAGCGACGACATCACGCAGGTGATCGACGTCACGTTCTTGCGGCGCGAGCACTCGCTCTCCGAGCTCAACCTGCTCAACGCCGCGATCACCGCCGCGATCGCTTCGGGCACGAGCGGCAAGAACCCGTTCTCCAGCGGCGTGAAGGACGTGATCAGCACGCTGGTGTCGCTGAGCTACTTGCCCAAGCAGTCCGACGATCAGCTGTACTACGACGGTTGGGGCGATCTGTACGTGGAGGACCCCGAGGGCGTGTCGCCCGTGGTGCGCTTGAAGTCTGTGCACCTCGATCCACTGGGCGCGGCGGACAACTCCGGCAGCTCGGGCAACGGCGACAGTGGCGGAAACAGCGGCGCTGGCGGCGGCCGCAAGAACGGCAAAGGCTGGGCCTGGGGAAAGTGGAAATGAGCGCGTGGCGCCGCTCGAGCACGGCCATGAAAGGCGCCGGCATCGTCGCGCGCGTCGAGGCGCGCGCGCTCGAGCTCGTCGACGCGGCGTTCGTCGACGGGCGCTTTCAAGTACGTGCCCGAGCGAGCTTCCCGCTCGAGCCCCTGGCGCCGGCGCTCGACCCACTCTCGCCGCAGCCTTTGGCCGATGCGCTGGCACGGGCACTCACGAAGTTCGGTCGCGGCCGCGAGCTCCGCGGATTGACCTTCGCGCAGTCGGCGTTCGGCTTGGTGCACACCGAGCTCCCGCGGGCGCGCGCCAAGGTGCTCCGCGCCTTGCTCGAACGACACCTGCGCCAGCGCGATGTCGATGCCCGCGCGGTGTTCGCCGACGTCTTCCGCGGGAGCGCCGACGAGCGGGACGAAAACAGCCTGCTCGGCTGGATCGATGCAGAGGCGGCTCAGGGATTGCGTACCGAGCTCGATCGCCAGCGCATCCGCGCGCGCGGGCTCGTCCCCCCGATGCTGGCGCTCGTGCGTGTGGTTCAGCGCACACTATCGTCGTCCTCCGGCGTCGTCGCCGTGGTGGACGTGCGCGTTCCGACCTTGTCGATCTTCGTGTTCGAGGACGGGCGCCTCAACCACGCGCGCATCCTGCGCGACGCGTTGGCCGATGCCACGGTGCAGGCGCCCGACGTCGTGCTCGCCGAGACGCAGCGATCGGTTTCGTACTTCCGCGAGAAGCGCCGCGGTCGCAGCTTCGACTCCGTGTTGGTGTCGGGCCTGGAACGCGACGGTGCCGCGACGCTCGCGCGTTGGCTCTCGGTGGGCTTGGGCGTCGGCGTCGAGCCGCTCGCGGCCTTCGGCGACGATCCCAACGACGTCGTGGTCGCTGGCTTGGTGCTGGCTCCCGACACGCCCTTCGACTTGCTGCCGCCGCACCGCGTGCGCGCCACGACTCTGATCGCGGCAAGCAGCGTCATCGCGCTGGTCAGCGTCGCAGGCGTGACCTGGCCGACGTACCTCGAAGCGCGCGCTGTCGCTCGGTCGCTCGAACACGACGTCACGTCGGCCCGCGCGCTGTTGACCGAGTTGCGCAACGACGAAGCGCACGCGCACGAGCTGCTCGAGCGCCGCACCTGGCTCGAGGACGCGGAGCACGTGCTCGGTCAGGTCGGTGCCCGTGAAGCCGAGCGCGTCGTGCCGACCGTCGAGTGCCTGGTGCTCGCGCCACGCGAGCTCGTCGTCGAGGAGCTGGCCTACGAGGCTGGCTCCAAGTCGATGCGCCTGAGCGTGCGCGGCCGGTTCCAGGGCCGAGACGTCGAGCTGCTCGAGCGCTTCGTACGCACCCTGAGCGCACGGCCGTGGTGTCGAGCGGTCGAGCTCGCGCCACCTCCCGCGGACGTCGTCGGCAGCGAGCGCTCCGAGGCCATTCGATTGCAGGTGACGCTGCGATGAGTCAGCGCATCGAGCTGCGCCAAGAGCGCCCGTTGCCCGGAGCGCGCAACTCCAAGCGCGTCGCACGCACCAAGCTGGCGCTGCGGGTGTTCGTTCCGCTGTGCGTGCTCGCGGCGGTCGCGGCGCTGCCGGCGCCTTCGTTGCTCGCGCGCGCCGAGCTGCAGGCGAATCTGACGCAACTGCAGCAGGACATCGATCACTTGCGCTTCAACCACGAGCGCGCAGGCGAATGGACCGCCCAAGACGAAGAGAACCAAGTGCGTGCCGCGCGCGATCTGCTGCGCTGGCTCGGCTCGCAGACGCCGGTGCTCGCGTTGCGGCGCAGCCTGCTCGCGAACGCCTCGGAGCTGGGCGTGCAGATGCACGAGCTGGGGATTCGCGGCGACCGCCTCGGCCTGCGCACCGCCTCGAGTGGCGTCGACGCCGTGCTCGGCGAAGTCGTCGCCAACAACGCGACCGGCGAACCGCAGATCGAATTCGAGTTCGACGAGATCGCGCTGGCGGGCGAGGGGAAGTTGCCCAACGTGCTCCTGTTCCTCGGACTGCTGTCGCGCGGCAATTCGCCACTGTCGCTCGAGTCGCTCGAGCTCACTGTCGACCACGGCGCTGTTGATTTCCGCGCCTCCCTGCGCCGCTGGCACCGGCCGCAGCCTTCCCCGGAGTCTGCCCGATGACCGAAAAGAAAGTGATCCTGGCCGTCGTCTGCGCACTCGCGGCATCCGGCGTCGTCGCCTACGACGTGCACTGGTGGAGTTCGCGCGAGAACCCGGCGGTGGTGAGCGTACCGCCGGCATTCCCCGGATCGACGGCGTTCGAGGCGACGCCCGAAGCCGCCGAGATCCTCGCGCAACTCGACGGTACCGGGGACGGCGCGCCTAGCGTCGTTTCATCCGTCGACGATCATGAACAGGCGCCTGCGTTCGAGCCGCCGAGCGCTGCTTCAGCACAGGCCTCCGCAGCTTCCGCATCCGCGCAGTCCACGGCCTCGGACTCCGTCGGGCGTTCCGCGGTGACGGACAGTCCGACGCCCGCGCCCAGCGACGACTGGGCGTCGATGCTGCAGTCGATGATCCGCGATCAGGCGCAGCCCCAGGCGTCTCCGACGCCGCTCGGGAACGCGCACGCGCTGGCGTCGAGACCGCGGGCAGCGGAGCTCGTGCTCGGCCTCGAGCTGCGCGGGATCATCGTCGGCGGCCGCGCCAAGATCGCCTTGATCGGGGAGCGCACGTACCGCGAAGGCGATTCTGTCGGCGACGATGGGCTCGTGCTGCGCGAGGTGCACCGCGATCGCGTCCTGCTCGGCCTCGGAGACGGCATCGACGACCAGGTGACGTTGCGCTTGCCCGGACGCAGCGTGCGCACCGGTCCGGCGCACTCGGCTCGTGAACCGCTGCCAGCGCCGCCGGCGGCGAACACCACCAACACGGCGCCTGTCATTCCGCCGGCGAGGGGTTGAAGCCGTGATCCACCAGCGCCCGCTCTCGCGTGGTTTCTCGATGATCGAGCTGGTCGTCGTGATCTCGATCATGGTGATCCTGGTCGGCATGGGAGTGACCATGGTGTCGGACGAACTCGCCAAGGCGCGTGATGTGCGCCGCGTCGAGGACGTCAAGACGCTGGTCCGCGCGCTCGAGGCGTACATCGAGGACACGGGCACTCTGCCCGACGGTGACGTCGAGCCGGCGGGCAACGGCTGGGACACCACCGCGGACGGCGAGTTTCTCTCGGCCTTGGTGGACGGCGGCTATCTGCGCGAGACGGTGCTCGATCCGCTGGGCTCGCCCTACATGTTCCGCTACTGCCACTATCCGCGCGGCTACCAAGGCTTCTCCAGCGACTTCTACGTGATTGGGATCGCGCAGTACGAAACCAACAGGTTCGCGTCCAACAAGGGTCACTGGTCCGGTACCACGCGCGATTGGTCGCAAGAGTTCGCGTACGTGGTCGGTGGCACGAGTCGCTGAGCGCGCGCCAGCGCTGTGGGCCTGGCCGAGGAGCTGGGAGTCCTCGGCCTCGACGCCCGTGCTCCGTTCTTGCGCGACGCACAGAGGCTGGCACTGGAGCGAGAAGTCGCCAGGCGCGGTCGCTTCGAGCAGGCAGACACTCGGAACCGGCATCGGCAGGACGAGCCCTTCGACGTGGCGCTGCTCCTGAGCGTCGGGCCCGCCATGGGAGATCACGAGCAGACGATCGCTTGGGGGAGGAGATCGGTCGTGCGGGCGGCTGCATGGTGATCGAGGACGGCTTCGTGGCCGACGGCTTGGCGCATCCGCGGTCAGAAGAAGGCCACGCCCGTCGCGCGGACACCCTGCGTCGATCGACGGCCGGGAGAGATGTGGTGGTTCGAGAGCCGTCTGCTCGACGGCGCTGACGCGCTCGATCGACCAGCGCAACACCGAGCTGATCCGACCGCGGACTTGGAGCTCGCCGTCGCGTCCGCGGTCGCGAGCCGCTGCCATCGCGAGCCGCGTGGAGCCGCACCCGACCGCCGCAGCAGCACTCTCAGCGACGTCGTTCAGGTCGCGGTCCCGCGCTGCGAGCCTGGAGCTGATCGATCGCTCGTGGGACGAGGAGCTCGCGGCGTTCGAGCGTGCGTGCGCGGCGGTGCGCCTGTACTGACGCGCCCGGCGCGCTCGCGCGACCCCGCACTTGCCCGGAGCTCGGCCGCGCGCTCAGATCGCGGCCCAACATGTCGACCCACGCGACGCCCTCCGTCGATGCGACCTTTGAGGCGCTGCTGCCCCGGCTGGTCACGGCCTACGCAACGGGCAAGCTCGTGCCGTTCATCGGCGCTGGCATGAGCGCCGGCGCGTGCGCCACGTGGCCGCGCATGATCTCCGCGCTCGAGCACCACGCCGGACTCGCCGCGCTCGAGCCGATCGGCGACACGACGCCACCCGACGAGCTGATTCGCCGCGCGAACCGCGCGACGGCCACGCTGCGCTCGCGCGATCCCGCGGAGTTCGCCTCGGCGCTCGCGCGCTCGCTGTTTGCTCCGGACGCCAGCCCTCCGCCGCAGACCGTCGCGCTCGCCGCGCTGTGGTGGCCGCTGGTGATGTCGACCAACTACGACAACTACTTGGTCCGCGCCGTGCGCGCCAAGCCGCGCGCCGAGATCGCGGTCGTCGGCCGCGGGCCGGCGGACTGCCAGCGTGTGCTGTCGTCGTTGACGAGCAGCGACGCGACACTGCTGTGGGCGCTGCAAGGGCATCTGGGCGAACCGTGCGACGTGCCCGATGTGCTGCGGCCCGCCGAGTTGCGCCGCGAGATCGTGATCGATCACTCCGAGTACCGCCGCGTCACCTATCGCGAGCCGCATTTCCGCCGCGCTTTCGCCGAGGTCTTCCGCCACCGCTCGCTGTTCTTCCTGGGCTCGGGCCTGCGCGAGAACTACATCCAAGAGCTCCTGGGCGAGGCGCTCGAGCTCTACGGTCCGACCTCGCGCCCCCATTTCGCGATTCTGCCGCGCGGTGAAGTCGACCCGGGCTTCCTGCTGGCGCGCTTCCAGATCGTCGTCGTCGAGTACGACCGCGAACCGCCCGAGCAACGCGGCTCGACGGTGATCCGCTGGTTGCGGCGCTTGGGCGACGCCGTTGCCGCGCAGCGTGTCCTGGCCAACACCTGGAGCTTCGGAGAGCCGTGCACGACCGACGAGCGTTGCGCGCGACTCGAGATCGTGCGCGGACCGCTGCCGCAGCACGCGGAAGCCGGCGATTGCATCGTGATCAGCGCGGGCGGCGCGCTGCGCGACGAACGCTTCTTCGTCTCCGAGTCGCTGCGTCCGACACTCGCGGCCTGGTGTGGCGGCGCGCCTCCGCGCCCGACAGCGCACGCCGGTGGCCTGGTGGCGCGCTACGGCACCGCCCCCGCGTTCGCGGCGCGCGCGCGGCGCCCCGACGAGGACCGCAAGGACTTGACGTGCATCCGAGCGGCGATGCTCGCGCTGTTCGACCTCGCCAGCCGCGAGTTCCACACGCTGCGCGCGCAATTGATCGCCGTCGGCCGCGACGAGGATGCGCCGCGCTCGCCCGCGCACTCCGAGCGCCCCTACCCGGCGCGCTTTTCGTTCATCCAGGTCGTGCGCGCATGGGGCGAGTGGTTGCGGGCGAACCCGGAGTCGCGCACGCGCCTGGTGCTGCACGTGATGGACGAGACCGTGCTGCGCGAGCTCTCCAGCGGCCGCCTGGACGTGGTCGAGCTGCTGCATTGCTCCGATCTGCGCTTTTGGACCGAGGTCGAGGACGCGGGCTCGCTGCAGCGGCGCTCGTTCCATTGCGATCCGCAGACCACTCTCGAGCGCATTGCGGGCGAGCTGTGCTTGCACGCGGAATCGTGGACCTTCGAGCTGGTGCCGCACACTTCGGTCGAGTCCGACGCGACGCGCGCGCGCTCGGTCGCGCAGTGCGCTGCGCGCACTCTCGATGCGCTGGGCGTCGTCCCCGGCAGCACGTTGCATTTCAAGCGCGCCTGAGCGCCCCGCGCGCAGTCGGCGCAAGCTGGCCCCCTGACCGGTGGATGACCCGCGCGGCGGGCGCTCGATGACGGGGCTCTCACCTGCGCTCACTGGCGCGCTGCATGCGTCCGCGAGCTCCCGACCAGCGGGGCCGATCGGGGACGGTCCCGGACGGATTCCGACTTTCCTCGAGCGGTAAACGGCGACCTCGCTGAAACTGGACAACGCGCTCGGCAGGAGCGCATCGATCGCTCGCTGCGGCCTCCTGGCCGCGCGTTTTCGACCCGGAGGAGAACGAACATGCTTGCGCTTTGGCTCGCGTTGGCCCTTCAGCAGTCATTCCCCACGCGCCTGATCGAGCTCGAGGGCCAGGTGCGGCGAGTGCAGCTCGTCGATCTCGATCGCGATGGGAGGCTCGATGCGCTCGTCGAGAAGGCCCACGTGCTGTCATGGCTCGCGGGCAATGGTGCGGGCGGATTCGGTGCGCCGCGAACGGTGAACGGCAGCACCGGCTGGAAGCCACTGCTGTTTCGCGAGCTCGACGGAAACGCTTGGCTCGACGCGCTTGGCACGCGCTCGAATCCAGGAGCACTGGTGTTCGTGAGCGGCGATGGAGCCGGTGGTTTCGGCCCGCGGATCAGCCTGGCGAACGGCGATTTCCCGACGGCGGACGTGGCCGACCTCGACGGCGATGGTGACCTCGAGATCGTCGCCTGGGAGCGCGGAACCCGCAGCCTGCGCACGTACCAGCAAGTGAACGGCGCTTGGATCGCGATGGGCGTGACGTCGGTTTCCAACGCCGACGTGCTCGCGTTGGGCGCGGGCGACTTCGATCGCGACGGAGCGGCGGATGTCGCGCTCTCGCTGGTGCTCACGGGCCCGCTTCCCCAACCCAAGTTGGTGGTGCTCCACGGAGACGCGAGCGGCGCCTTCGGTGATCGCTGGAGCCTCTCGTTCTCGCCGGCGTCGCGCCTGGAGAGCGCCGACCTCGACGGAGATGGAGCGCCGGAGATCGTCGCCACGACCGCGGCGGAGCTCGTCGCGATCCGTCACCAGGGCCAACGGCAGTATGCGATTTCGAGCCTGGCTCCCGTGTTCCAGGGCGCGAGCCGGATCGCTGACGCGGACTCCGATGGGGACCTCGATCTGGTCGTGGGCACACCCGAAGGCTCGCGACTCCACTTGAACGACGGCCACGGGCGCTTCCCCCAGCGCGTGAATCTGCTGACCCATCCCAGCGGCGGGTGCGATCTCGCGGACCTCGACGGCGACGGCGCGGCCGAGCTCGTCGGTACCGCGGGCCAAGGCCGGATCGCGGTCACACGCTCGAATGGCAACGGCGGCTGGGACGATCTCCACGTTGGCCGCTCGAGCGCCTCGATGCCGGTCGCCGCGGGCGACGTCGACGGTGACGGTATCGAGGACCTGCTGCTCGACATGGGCAGCGTGCTCGAGATCGCGCGAGGAACCGCGCAGGGCGCGCTCGTGCCCGCGGGCCAGATGCCCCTTTCAGCGAGCAACGGAGCTTACGCGAGCGACCTGCGCGACCTCGATGCCGACGGCGATCTCGACGTGCTCCTGCGTCAATGGACCGGCACGTACGAGTTCCTGGCGAACGACGGCACGGGCCAGTTCGCGGCCGCCGCCGCGCTCCCGATGCCGATCGGTCTCGTGCTGCACTGGGCGGACTTCGACGGGGACGGCATCGACGACGCGCTCTCGCCACTGGGTTCGATGTTCACTCTGTACCGCGGACTCGCGGGCGGCGGGTTCGCTCCGCCCGTGATCACGCTGCACCCGATCACACTGGATTTCCGTGCGCTCGCGGACGTCAACGGCGATGGCGCACGCGACGTCGTGCTGACTCGGTCGGGCGTCGGATTCGAGATCTGGCGCTGCACGAGCTCCGGGACCTTCGTCGCCAGTGCCAGCTTCGCCTGGAGCGACGCGACGCCGCAGCTCGCGGCCGCCGACTTCGACGGCGATGGCCTGGACGACGTCGCGTGGATCGACATCGACGCGGGCCTCATGCGTTGTGCGCGCGGGAGCACCACCGGAACGCTGTCGCAGCCCGTCGATTCGCCGCTGCTCGCGCCAGCAGCTCCACAGGCGCTGCCCTACGTGAGCGAGCTCAACGGCGACGGCCTGCCCGATTTGATCCTGCACGCGGGCCTGACGACTGGGCTCGAGCCCGAAGTGCGACTCTCGCTGGGAGGCGGACGCTTCGGCCGTCCCGCGAAGTTCGCCGCGGGCGCGGCTTCGCGCGCGCTCGTGCTGCTCGACGTCGACGGCGACGGGCGTCGCGACTTCGTGACCGACAACCGCTACGTCTCGCGACCGCTGGTGCTGTTGCAGCGCTGATCCGCTCCCGAGCGGGCCGCGGCGGTCGAATGGACGCGAGTCGGAGCCGCGCGGGCTCGAGCTGCCGTCGATGGTCCGCGCGAGCGATGGCGCGGCACGCCGCACTCCGAGCGCGCCTCGAGCGGCGCGCGCCGCTATCCTGCGCCGCGCGATGAAGCTGCTCCTCGCCAGCAACAACAAGAAGAAGCACGCCGAGCTCGCGCGCATGCTCGGGCCACTGGGGTTCGAAGTCGTGCTGCCGCGCGAGATCGGCGGTGTGCCCGAGGTCGTCGAAGATCAGCCGACGTTCGCCGGCAACGCAGCGAAGAAGGCCTGCTCAGCGGCGCAAGCCAGCCGCATGTGGGCGCTCGCCGACGACTCCGGCCTCGAGGTCGACGCCCTCCACGGCGAACCTGGGGTGATGAGCGCGCGCTACGCCGGCGTGCATGGCGACGATGCAGCCAACAACGCGTTGTTGTTGCACAAGTTGACGGGTGTTCGCGACACCGAGCGCGGCGCGCAGTTCGTGTGCGCGCTCGCTCTCTCGCGGCCGGACGGGACGCTCGCCCTCGAGGTGCAGGGCCGCGCGCGCGGTGCGATCCTCCACGCTCCGCGCGGAGACGGCGACTTCGGCTACGACCCGCTGTTCCTGTTCAGCGAGCCCAACTTCCCGCAGACCGGCCAGGGCTTCGCGGAACTCGGGCCCGACGAAAAAGCCCAGGTCAGCCACCGTGGGCGCGCGCTGCGCGAGCTCGTCGCCCGGCTGCGCGAACTAGCACCACGCTAGCGACGGCTCGAGCAGGCCACCTCCGCGAGTGCGGACGCTGCCAGCGTCAGCGTTGCAGCAGGAGCTCGACGCGTCGCGTGGCGTCGTTGCAGGTCACGACGTCGGCGCGTTGATCGCCGTCGAAGTCGCCGAGCGCGGGACGCTCGAAGAACCACGGGACGGGAATCTCGGTGCCCTGGTCGAAGCCAGTCGTTCCGCGCGCGGTGTAGACCACGAACGTCGACCAGCCCTGGGCCTGCATCCAGAACGGCCGCACGAGCGCGATGTCGTCGAGCGCGTCGCGGTCGAAGCGCGCCAGCGCGAGCACCGGCGTGAAGATCGAGAACGGCTCGATGGCGACGACCGCGAGCGAATGGAAGCCGCCGGCACCGTCGCCGCGCGCGCGGACCAGTTGCGGAGGCGTGCGCGTGACGAAGGCCATGTCCAGCAGGCCATCGCCGTCGAACTGGCCCAGCTCGAGCGCCTCCACCGACACGCTGATCGCCGGGGAAAGCGCTGGTCCAAAGCTCGCGTTCGCACGCCCGAGCTGCACTGCGAGCCCGCTCGTGGCCAGGGCATACACCAGATCCGCTCGACCGTCGCCGTCGAGGTCCCCCAGGTCCGCCGCGCGCGGGTAACCAGCCGGGGGCGTCGCGACCGGGCTTCCGAAGCCGCCCAGCCCATCGCCGCGCCAGACCCGGATCGGCACCGCGGCCGCGACCAGGTCTGCTCGACCGTCGCCGTCGATGTCCGCGAGATGCTCTTCGCCAAGCAGGGGAAGCGCGCTGACGACGGCCGTGGCGAAGCGCCCGCTGCCGTCGTTGGCACACGTGAACAAGCTCTGCGCCGCGTCCTCGAGACGGCCGATCCAGTCTCGATCCCCATCGCCGTCGAGGTCGACGAGTTGCGTCCGAAACGTGCTCGCGGGTAAGTGAGCACGCCAGCGGAGATCGAACCCGCCGAGGCCGTCGTTGACGTAGCTCTCGAAATGTCCCCCCGCACCAAACGCGACGACGTCGTCGATTCCGTCGCTGTCGAGATCGCCGACCACATGCAGGCGGTTCCAGGGCAGCGGCACCGGGCGGCGCGCGGCGAACAGGCCGGGCTGCGTGGCCAGCGTCACGCACAGCCCGCTGCCCAGACGCGTCGCCACGAAGTCGAGCGCGTGGTCGCCGTTGAGATCGCCAAATGCAGCATCGATCCCCGTTTCGCACGAGTGGATCGAGCGGCGCTCGGAGAACTGGCCGGAGCCATCGTTGACGAGCAGCTCCACCGTCGAACTCCAGCCCGGCCGAGCAATGTCGAGATCTCCATCGAGGTCGACGTCGACCAAGCTCGGCGATGGCCCCCACGCGGCCGAGAGCTCGCGCGACGCGAAGCGTCCGGCACCGGCGTACGAGTAGGCGCGCAGCGTCCCGAAGCCGCCCGGGAGCAGCTCGACCGCCCCATCACCGTCGATGTCGCCGAGCTCGACATCGCCGGCGTAAATGGCGTCGAACGACCAGCGCTCCCCGAACGTTCCGTCGCCTGCCCCGCTCGCGACCACGACACGCGTGGTCCACGGGCTCGAGCCTCGAAAGACCAGCGCCAGATCGACATCACCGTCGCCGTCGACATCACCACACCGCAGTCTTCCGGAGTGCTCGAATCCAAATCGGTGCACGAGCGGGGCCGCGAAGCCTGCGCCCTGCGCCAGGAGCACCACGGCCGCGTTTTGAACGCCGTCCCAGGCGACGAGATCGAGCGCGCCGTCGCCGTCGACGTCCGCTGCTCCGACCTCGGAGAGCTCGACACCGCCGACGACTTGCGGGGGCAACGCGCCGCCCGCGTGGTCGGAGCGCAGCACGGAGAGTCCTGCGCAGGTTCCTGCGACCAGATCGAGCCAACCGTCGCGATCGAGATCGACCAACTCGAAGGACGAGCTCACACAACCCTGCACGAGCGTCCGCGGAGGCGCGAACCCGCCGCCGCCGTCTCCGTCGAGCACCTCCAGCGCGAAGGGCATCGCAACCACGGCGTCGACGGCTCCATTGGAGTCGAAGTCTCCCAGCTTCACCTCCCCGGGCGTGTCGTCCGTGGGCCACACCGTGACCGGGAAACGGACGGGTGCCTGCGCGACGGCGAGCGCGGAGGCGACGACGAACATCACGCCAGGGAGAGTTCGGATCACGCGAGAGTCCTCGAGGGGAAGAAGCTGGAGGTCGGAGCGAGAGCGCGGATCGGCGGCGGGCCGGACGAGCGCGAACCCCAGTCCACTCCACCTCCGCGTGGCCCGGACTTGAACCCCAAAGCCACGGGCCCGCCGTCCGCCGTCGCCCCCTCGCTCGGCGAATTCCGCAGGGCAAGCTCACTGCGGGGCGCGCTTTCTCGCTTTTCCTGGCGCGCGACCACCCGCGTCGTCCAAGGCGAGACGCGCGCCGCCCAATGCCGATCGGGTAGCATCTCCGCCCCTTTGAATCGGCCGGCCCCGCCCGGAAAGCCCTCGTGTACGACCACCGCCTCATCCGCAACTTCGCGATCATCGCGCACATCGACCACGGCAAGTCGACGCTCGCCGACCGCCTCCTCGAGATCACCGGCGCGGTCGACAAACGCGAGATGAAGGCGCAGCTCCTGGACTCGATGGACCTCGAGCGCGAGCGCGGCATCACCATCAAGGCCAGCGCGGTCACGATCTACCACACGTGCGAGGGCGAGCGCTACGAGCTCAACCTGATCGACACGCCGGGCCACGTCGACTTCAACTACGAGGTGCAGAAGGCGCTGCAAGCCTGCGAGGGCGCGCTGCTCCTGGTCGACGCCAGCCAGGGCGTCGAGGCGCAAACGGTGGCCAATGCGTACCTGGCCGTCGAGGGCAACCTCGAGGTGCTGCCGGTGATCAACAAGATCGACCTGCCCCACGCGCGGCCCGAGGTGGTCAAGGAAGAGATCGAGAACTCGATCGGCATCGACGCCACCGGAGCGTTGGGCGTCAGCGCCAAGACCGGCCTGGGCGTGCCCGAATTGCTCGACCAGATCGTGCACAAGATCCCCGCGCCCAAGGGCGCTCCCGAGGATCCGCTGCGCGCGCTGATCTTCGACGCGCAGTACGACGAGTACCGCGGCATCATCGTGTACCTGCGCGTGGTCGACGGCACGATCCGCGAGCGCCAGCTCATCCACATGATGGGCACCGACAAGACCTACGAGGCGATCGAGATCGGGCGCTTCACGCCGTCGATGAAGCGCTGCGGCGAGCTCGGGCCCGGCGAGGTCGGCTACTTCATCTCGAACATCAAGCAGCTCGGCGACGTGCGCATCGGCGACACGATGACCATCCACAAGGGTCCGAAGGTCGAGATGCTGCCGGGCTACCGCCCGCCGGTGCACATGGTGTACGCGGACTTCTTCCCCACCAACACCGGCGATTTCGAGGGGCTGCGCGAGGGCCTGACCACGCTCTCGCTCTCCGACTCGTCGTTCGACTTCGAGGCCGTCACCAGCGAGGCGCTGGGCTTCGGCTTCCGCTGCGGCTTCCTGGGCCTCTTGCACATGGAGATCGTCCAAGAGCGCCTGGAGCGCGAGCACGATCTCGACATGATCCAGACCGCACCGACGGTCACCTATCAGATCGTGCTCGAGGACGGCACGAAGAAAACCATCCACTCGCCCGGTCAGTTGCCGACGCCCGACAAGTACGAGGAGATCCTCGAGCCCTACGCGCGCGTCACGATCATGACGCCGAGCGAGTTCATCGGAAACGTGATGAAGATCGCCGCCGACCACCGCGGCGACTTCGTGCGCCAAGACCATTTGTCGCCGACGCGTGTGCAGCTCGTCTACGACTTGCCGCTGGGCGAGATCATCTACGACTTCTTCGACAAGCTGAAATCGTCGACGCGCGG
>JADYYP010000011.1 GCA_020853575.1 Planctomycetota bacterium | reverse complement strand
GGCGTCCTTGATCGCCCATGCGCGTCCGACCTTGAGCGCGCAGTCGCGCAGGAGTTCGAAACTCACGCGCCGCTCCCGCGGCATGTTCTCGGGGTTCTGCGCCCAGACGTACTTGGTGTGCTTGGGGGGTGCATCTTGCAGTAACTGTGGTTCGCCGCGGCGGCGCGTGGTCAGGGCCAAGGAAGCGGCGGCGGCGTTGGGGACCAGTTGCCGGGCGGCGGGTACTTCGAAGGTGGGCGCTGCCAGAGGAAGATCTCGCGCAGCGTGAGCGGGCGCTTGGTGAGGCCGGCTTGCATCGCCGGCGTGCGGAGTTTGCGGCCAAAGCGTAGGGACGAGTGTCGGCGCACGAAGTTGTAGTTGAGCCGATTGAGGTCGAGCACTTCGGCCAGTCGCTGGGCTTTGCGCATCGGCGAGGGCGTGCGGCGATTGAGATACGCGCAAGTGCGTCGCAGGTGCAGATTCAAGCGCTCGATGTACGCCGTGTTCGGGCGCTTGGAGTCCTCGGAGCGTTCGAGAGCTTGTTCGAGCTTCCATTCTTCGCCGATCAGCTGGCGCGCGGATGTGTGCGTGATGCGGCCGCGCGCGTAGCGGTTCTTGACCTGCACGTAGACGCACGAGGGACCGAACGTCCGTTGCAGGCAGGGAAGATAGTACTTGAACTCGTCCGAGGTGACGAGGACGGGCGCGTCGATGCGCCGAAGGCGCGCCCGCAGCGTGCGTGCAAAAACGAGCGTGTTGCGCAGGGTTCTCGTGCCCACGCGCGTGTTGACCCACAGACGCGACCAGACTTCGACGGCGTTGAAGATCCAGGTGCGTTGCTCACGCGCCGCGCCGTAGCTCTTGAGCTCGTCCACTTGGAGTTCGGTCGGATCGTCGACCACCAGGTACTTGTCCTCGAATGCCCGCGCGTGGAGAGCCGCCTTCGCGATCCAACGCGAGACCGTGCTCTGCGAGAGGAGCCGCGCGCGAGCGATGGAAGCCTGAGGCACGCCTTCAGTGGACAAAGCGATCACGGCATCGAACTCCGTTCGCGAGCGCTTCATTCGATGATAGGGCGTGGCGTGCGTCGCCACGAATGAGCGCGCGCAGTGCTTGCAGAGCATTCGCTGCCGGAGACCGCGTCGAGTCTTGAACGAAGCGTGACGCACGACACGCTGTCGTCGCTGCTCGAGAACGGCGGGGCAGTCTTCGAACGGGCAGCGTCGAGTGCGGATGTCGGCGATGGTCATGCTCGCGGCATCGGCTCGACGCCCTGCGGATCGTGAAGGAGGTTCGCCTCGCTCGCCCGACGAAACGTACGCAGGCCTTCGCGCGCCAAGCCTTTGCGTCCGATGCGACCACAGTTGGTGAGAGCTTCGCCATTGCTTCGAAGCCAACGCTCCAGGGGCAGCCCAAGGGCGCTGGAGACAGGCCCGGTCCGACGAGACCGCGGCACTCACCCAGATTCCGATCGCGCAACATGCAGCTGCGGCTTCCGCGACCGTTGTTGATGAGGGTTGCGCCCGCATTGTGCTGCGGCACGTGCGGCACGTTGAAGAGCGCGACCACTGCGTTCGCGTGCAGCCACGCCCGCACCTGTTGGCTGCGCCCCGGACCACTGTTGTCGAGCGCGATCACCAGCGGCAGCGTCCCGCGCCCGCGCACGGCGCGGCTCCTGGTTGGCCAGCCAGTCGCACCGGCCTCCTACGCAGACCCGGCCTCGGGTCCTGCGCCCCGCCCGAGTCCCACGAAAAACGAGCGCTGCACCGCGCATTGGAGCCTGGTGCAAAGCAGGCTGGCGGGCTAACCTGCTTCCTGAACCCCGTCGTGTGGGCTTTGAGCGAATGCGAGCCGCTCATTGCCCGGGAAGCGCGACGGGGCTCTCTCCCAGGGCCGGTGATTCACTTCGGTGGGTCACCGGCCCCCTTCTTTTGGCCCCCTTCTTTTCGACCCCCGCAGTGCCGGGCCGCCCACCTGGACCGCTCGCGGCGTAGGGAGACGAGCGCTTCGAGCCGGCCGAGCTCGGGGACCTTCGCGTGCGTGGGAACCGCGCTGGCTTTCCCACCCGAAACCGCTGGAGAAGTGAAACTCCATGGGCACGCACGAACACGATTGGATTGCCTCCGGCCGACTCTCCGACCATCTCCACGGTCGATGCACGTCGTTCCGCGCAGGGGAGACGGTCGGAGGCCGTTCTCCGCGTCGCTGGCGCCTCAGCTCGCGCGCGGCGGCTTGCGCGCGAGCCGTGAAGCTGTTTCGGTGTCCGCATGGTGTCCGGTCGCGAGCTGATAGATCGTCAGCAAGTCGTCGGTGTCGACGTCGATCACGGTGTCGAGCTTCTCCAGCGCGAACACCAGGTCGTCGTGGTCGATCGCCGCGCGCGCCGGCTTCGCGAGCACTGGCGCCGCCGCCGCGGCCCCCGCCGGATAGCGGCGCACGCGCGACAGCGAACCAAACAGCAGGGCCAGCGCGAGGATCACGACGGCGTTCACCGCCACAGGGGCGAGGACGTAGCGAAAACCGAGCTCGTGGATCTGCGCGCCGCCGAGTACGGCGACGAGTGCCGTTGCGCCGCCCGGAGGGTGCAAGCAGCGGAAATAGAACATCGCCGCGATGGCGAGCCCAGCCGCGAGCGCCGCGGCAACCAGCACCGATGCCTCTCCGAGGAGCTTGGCGACGGTCACACCCACCACCGCGGACACGAGGTGCCCGCCGATCACGTTCCACGGCTGTGAAAGCGGGCTGTGGGGCGCCGCGAACAGCAACACCGACGAGGCTCCCAGCGAGGCCACCATCGCCAGGCCGGGTTGGGGGCCGAACCACCACAGGCCGCTCCCGAAGGTCGCGAGGATGCCGAGGAAGCCGCCCAGGGCCGACCACCATTTCTCGCGGTGACTGGTGCGCGCGGGATGGGCTTGCGCAACCAGCGCGGAACAACGGGTGAGAATCTCGCGGAGCTGCACCTGCTCACGATGGCACGCGTGATCGGGCCTGGCAATCGAGTCACATGCTGCGCAGTCGAAGCAGCTGCTCTGGGCGGCGGCTGCGCACATCCTCCCGCCGCGGTGCCGAGCCCGGCCGCTGGCGCGCCAAGTGAGTGCGTGCGACACAAGGAATGCGAGCACTGACGAGCCGTCCGCGCGCCGTGCGTAGGACCCGGAACAAGCGCCCGCGGGAGCTCACCATGAACTCAAATCACCACCTCGGCCTCGGGATGTTCGCGCTCGTCGGTGTCGCGCTCGCGCTCATGCGCGAGGCGCCCGCACAGTGCGCCTGGCCGACGACGCGGCTGGCGACGCCCAGTGGGATCTCTTTCGGAGCGAGCGTGGCGATCGATGGCCCGCGCGCTTTGATCGGGGCTCCGGCCGAGTCCATCGTCGCGCCGGAGTTCGGCGCGGCCCACCTGTTCGAGCTGCAGGCGGGCTGGAGCGAAGTGAAGAGCCTCTCGCCGACGGCTCCGCCGGCCTCGGGGCGCTTCGGGAGCTCGGTGGCCCTCGGTGGCGACACGGCCTTCGTCGGTGCGCCGACGCTCGCGCTCTTCGGAGGCACGGTCCACGTGTTCGAGCGCGACCATGGGGGACCTGGGAACTGGGGCGAATCCCAAGTGCTGTTTGCATCCGACACGGCCATGGTCGGCTTGTTCGGCTCGGCGCTGGCGCTGTCGCACGACACGCTGCTCGTCGGCGCGTACTACACCGATGGAGTCGCGGGACGCGCCTACTTGTTCCGCAGGCTGTCGACGTCGTCGTGGACGCAAGTCAAGGTGCTCGTTCCCTCGCAACCTGGAGGTCTGCGCTACTTCGGAGCCTCGGTTGCGCTGCGCGACGACCTCGCGATCGTCGGCGCGACGCGCGACATCGGAGCCAACGGCATCGCGACCGGAGCAGCGTATGTGTACCAGCGTGACGCGGGTGGGCCGGACCAGTGGGGCGAGGTCGCGCGGTTGCTCGCGCCGGATGGAGCCGCGGACGACCGCTTCGGTTCGTCGGTGGCGATCGGGCCAGGCGTTGCAGTCGTCGGCTCTCCCCAGGACGCGGATCTCGGGTACAACGCGGGCTCGAGCTACGTGTTCGAGCGCGACGCGCTGGGTCATTGGCTGCTGAGGCGCAAACTGCTCGCCTCCGACGGCGGATTCACCGCTGCCTTCGGTGGCTCGCTGTCGCTGCTCGGTGACGAGCTGTTGATCGGAGCGCGCGGAGCGGGTGTCCTGGGCCAGGCCTATGTCTTCGAGCGCGATTTCGGCGGACCTGGCCAATGGGGACAACGCGAGTTGCTCCAACCAGGGCCGCAGCCCGTGATCGCGTGGTTCTACGGCTGCGCGGTGGCGCAATCGCCGGGACAGCGCTTGATCGGCGCGCACGACCAATGGGCCAGCGGCAGCGAGGGTGCGGCGTACGTCTCGGTCTCGCCCAACGCGATTTCGGTCGCATGCGAGCCCGCGGCGTCGACGAGCGAGTGCCGCGCGAGCTTGACGGTGATCGGCTGCGCGAGCGCCTCGAACGCCGGCTCGTTCCGCGTGCTGGCCCACGGCGGAGATGGACGCCGGCTCGGGATGTTGTTCTACGCGCTCTCGGCATCGACCGCGAAGCCCTGGGGCACGAGCATCGGCGCGTTGTGCTTGCAAGCGCCGTTGCAGCGCACGGTGCTGCGCGCCGGCAGCGGAACGCCGGGAGAATGCGATGGGTCGCTGGAGCTCGACTGGGGCGCATTCGCGAGCTCGCGCAGCACCGCGCTCGGGCAGCCTTTCGTCACTGGCCAGACCCTGCACATGCAGGCGATTTGGCGCGACGCCCATACCTCGCGGCACACGTCGCTGAGCAACGCGTTGCAGTTCACGTTCACGCCTTGAGCTGCGTCGGCGACGGTGCTGCGCACATGAACCGATTGGCCGGCGCGGAAGCGCGTCGAGTACAGTCCGCCGCGAGATGACGAAGGACGCGGGTCACGGTTCGGCGAGGTGGATCGCAGCGGCGCTGGTGGCGCTGACTCTCGCGGTGTACGCGCTGGTTGGCGAGAACGGCTTCGTCGACTTCGACGACGGCGCCTACGTGTACGACAATCCGTACGTCACCGAGGGCCTGTCGCTGGAAGGGCTCGGCTGGGCCTTCACGACGCAGCACTCGGCCAACTGGCATCCGTTCACGTGGCTGTCGCACATGCTCGACGTCCAGATCTTCGATGTCGAGGCGAGCGCGCATCATTGGGTGAGCGTGGTGCTGCATGCGGCCAATGCCGCGCTGTTGTTCCTCGTGCTGCGGGCGATGACCAGCGCGACCTGGCGCAGCGCGTTCGTCGCAGCGGCCTTCGCGGTGCACCCGCTGCACGTCGAGTCCGTCGCGTGGATCGCGGAGCGCAAGGACGTGCTCAGCACGCTGTTCCTATTGCTCACGCTCGGCGCCTATGTGCGCTACGTGCGGGCCCCAACGCTCGCGAACTACGTCTGGGTCGCGGCGGCCTTCGCGGCCGGACTGCTCTCGAAGCCGATGTTGGTGACGCTTCCGGCGCTACTGGTGTTGCTCGATCTCTGGCCCTTGCGCCGTTGGTCGCTGGGCTCCGAGCAGCGCGCAGCGCGGCGCGCCGCCCTGTTGGACAAGCTGCCCCTACTCGCGCTCAGCGTGCTTTCGAGTGTCGCGACCATGGTCGCGCAGTCGGGAAGCGGAGCGACCGGCACCTTCGACGCTTATCCGCTGGGAGAGCGCGTGGCGAACGCGCTGGTATCGTACGTCGTGTACGTGCAAAAGACGCTCTGGCCCACCGGGCTCGCGTGCTTCTACCCGCACCCCGCGACGATCGGCGCGAGCGTCGAGCTCTCCGCCGCGGTCGTGGCAGCCAGCGTGCTCGTCGCGGCGACCGTGCTGGTGATCTGGCAAGCTCGGCGTCGGCCGTACCTCGCACTCGGGTGGCTCTGGTACCTCGGCACGCTCGTGCCAGTGATCGGGCTCGTTCAAGTCGGCTCTCAGGCGCTCGCGGACCGCTACACGTACGTGCCATCCATCGGACTGTTCGTGATGCTCGCGTGGGGCACTCACGAGTTGCTCGAGCAGCGCGCCGGCGGGCGAGCCGTGCTCGCCGCGGGTGCACTCGCCTCGTTGGGCGCGTGCGCGACGCTCACGTGGCGGCAAGTGGGTGTGTGGCGCTCCAGTGACACGCTCTACCAACACGCCATCGACGTCACCGACTCGAACTGGCTCGCCTGGAACAACCTCGGCAACCAGCACCTGCGCAGGGCCGAGCGCAACACCTACGACACAACCCGCCGCGAGCGCGATCTGCGGCAGGCGCTCGAGTGCTTCGACGCCGCGTTGCGCGCGCGCTCCGACTATTCGCATGCCTGGTACAACGCAGGCGAAGCGCACTTGCAGCTCCTCGAGCGCGAGCAAGCCGTCGAGGCCTACCGAAAGTCGCTCGAGCTCGACGACACGAACACCGATGGTTGGAGCGGGCTCGGGATGGCGTATCTCAACCTCACGCGTTTCGACGAAGCGCGGGCGGCGTGCGAGCGCGCGCTGGCACTCGACCCGCGGCACGCCAAGGCGCTCGCCAATCTCGCGTTCACCTACGCGCTGCAGCGCGATCGCGGAAGCTTCGATGCGACGATGCAGCGCCTGCAGGCCGTCGATGCCGCGCTCGCGGCCAACGTCTACGAGCAATTGCGCGGCACGAAGTGAGGCACGCGGCTGACGCTCCGCTCGCGAATTGGTCCAATGTCGAGCGCGCGGCTTCGCACCACTCACGACACATGGAAGCGCTGCGACCGAGATGAACGAGCAACACTCCGACTTCGCCCATGCGCACGAGGAACTCACCCGCACCCCGTGGCCGGCGCATCTCGCGGCGGCAGCCGCAGGCGTGACGTGCATCGCGGCCTGGGTGCTCCTGACCCTGGTCAGTCCGATGTACCTGCGTCCGTACGCCGAGCAAGGGATCGCGCTCGAGCCACTGCCACAGCTCGTGTTGCACGCCGCGCTGAAGTTCGGGGGCGCGCTGGCCTGGGTCGGGATCGCCGTGCTCGCTGGCTTGGTGTTCTTCGGCTGGGTCGCGGCGCGCAAGAGCGGCGGGATCTACACGATCCTGTTGTTCGGGCTGGCGGTGATCGGTGCCGCCGGCGCGATCGCAATCGTGCTGGCCTGCGGCAATCCGACGCCCACGCTTTGAGCGAGAAGCTGCTCACAAAGGCGGCGCGATCGTCGTGCGGCGCTCGACGTTGCCCGTGCGTGCATCGCAGCGCCAAACGTCCGTAGCCGCCCCATCGCGCGCCACGATCCACAAGACGTCGTCGTCGAGCTGCAAGCGCACCACCGGACGCGGTGCGACGATCGTGCCCCCCTGTTGCACGGCGTTGGCGACGCTCCACAGCTTGACCTCCGCGCCCATCGAGCTCGCCAGCGTCGCCGCGCGCGGATCGAGCGCGAGACACTCGGCGGCTCCGCCCAGCGCGATCGAGTTCACGTAGGCCGCCTCGAACTCCTCGAGCTTCCAGAGCTCCGCGGTACCCGAGTCGTTCGCGACCGCGACCACCCGACCGTCGGCACTGAACGCGCCGCACGTCGCGGCGCCGGCCGCATCGAGCTCGTAGCGCCGCGTGGCTCCGCCGGCCGAGGCCACGCAGGCCTTGCGGCCGTTCGCGGTGACGCCGAGCGCGCGCGCGGACTCGGGCGACCACGCCAACAGGCGCTCGACGTCGGGCTCGAGCCCGAGATCCTCGACCAACTTCGCGGACAGCGCGGCTCCGTTGGCGAGAGTGCCCTCGGCGACGAGCCGCGCCTCGATCTCCGGCTCGCCGTGCAGGGCCGCGCGCACGCGTCGCTCGAGGCTCTGGCGCGCGACTTGGGCCGCGATGTCCTTGCGCTCGGATTCGATCTTCGCGATCGCGCCGGCGTTGTGCAGCTGAGCGCGCGTCAGCACCACCAGACCCGCGACGAGTCCAGCCACGACCACGACCGTTCCGCCCACCAACGCGCGCCGCATCGTTCGCGCCATCGAGCGCGCCTTGGCCCGAGCGGTCTCGACCGCGGCAATGCGCTCGCGCACACTTAGCGCGTCGCGATCCGTTGCCTCCAAGTGCTCGAGCTGCGCTTGCGCGAGCACGACGTCTCCGGACTCGAGCGCCACGACGGCGAACGCGAGTCGCGCGGACCGCTCCCCGTCGCGGGCCTCCTGGTTCTCACTCCACAGCACCAGCGCTTGCCGGAAACCGGCGATGGCCTCGGAGAATTCTGCGTAGCGCCGCACTCGCGCCGTTTCGTTGCCCGCGACGCTCTCACGGGCGCGCTGCAGCGCTTGCGAAGCGGCGGCCGAGACCTTCTGCGAGTCGCGGTGCCGCAAGAAGTCGCGCAGGGCGGCTTGGAACTCGGCCACGTTGGCGTAGCGCTCCTCGCGGCGCCGCGAGAGCGCCTTGGTGCAGATCGCGGCGAGCGCAGCAGGCGTTCCCGCAGGAAAACTCGGCGGCGTCGAGGCCGCCGCGGCGAGCAGCACGGCCAGCAACGTGTCCCCGCGGTGCGGTGGATGCCCGGTGACGAGCTCGTGCAAGATCGCACCCAGCAGGTACGTGTCGGTCCACGGTCCGATGTCCGCGCCGCGCCCCTCGGCGAGCTCGGGCGGCATGTAGCAAGGGGTCCCGGCGGGTGTGTGGATCGACGACTTGTGGCGCGCGCGCGCGTCGGCTCCAGGTCGTTCGCGCACGTCGACGGCGATGCCCCAATCCATGACGAGCACTTCGCCGAAGGCGCCGACCATCACGTTCTCGGGCTTCAGATCGCGGTGCACGATGCCCTTGGAGTGCGCGTACGCGACCGCGTTGGCCACCGATTGCAGCACGCCGAGATGACGTTCGAGGTCGTACTCGGCCGCGAGGCGGCGCTGTGCGTCGTTCGTCGGATGCAGCAGGTGCTTCCAGCTCGTCCCGCCCACCAGCTTCATCGCCAGGAAGGTCTCGCCCTGCGCGTTCGCGCCGAGCTCGTGCACCGGAACGATGTTGGGGTGGTCGAGCAGACCGTTGACCAGGGCCTCCGCCACGAACTGGCCGCGCGCGCTCTCGGCCTGGGCTTCGGGTCGGATCAACTTGATCGCGATATCGCGGGCCAGCGAGCGCTGGCGCGCGCGGAACACGACCCCCATGCCGCCGCGGCCGATTTCCTCGAGCAACTCGAACTCGCCCAGGGTGGCGCGAGCGCCCGCCGGGGAAGCGGCGGCAGCTCCCAGGGTCGCGCGGCCCGAGAGCGAGCCGCCGAGCGTGCCCACGCCGGAGAGCGTCGCGTCGCGCACGGTGGACGGCAGCCCCCCATCGTCGAGCGTCGACTTGTAGGTCGCATCCGGCGCGAGCGCGCTGCCGCCGAGTGCGTGCGCACGGTCGGCGAGCGTTGCCTTCCAGAGTTGCTCGATTTGCTGCGGGTCGGGCGCTGCGTGGGTCTGCGACGGGGTTTCTCGGCTCAATTGCGACTCCTACGAGGATCCTAGCGCGGCCTGGGTGACCCCGGCGAGGGCTCGCGAATCCGCGCGGGTTTCGTGCGATTCCGTGATGCGTGTTGGCCGCCGATTGCGTGTTGGGAGCGACGGCGCGCCGTGGGCATGCGCCGACGGACGCGGCAACGCACGAGAGGTCTCATGAACACGCGCAATTCCCTGTGGCTCGGTGGACTGCTGTTGGCTGCCTCGTGCGGCGGAGGCGGAGGCGGAAGCGGAGGCAGTGGAGCTGCCGCCGGCCCCAAGGCCCCGCTCAACTTGGTCGCGGGCGTGCGCGGCGGCGACGTCGTGCTCGATTGGAGCGCGTCGGCCGGAGCGGTCGAGTACCGCGTCTACGGCTCGGACCAGCCGGACGTCGTGCGTGACGCCGCGAACTTGATTGCCACGGTGACGACCCCGGGCGCGGCGCTCTCCGGCGTGCCGGCCGGCGTGCCCGTGTTCGTCGCGGTCAGCGCCAAGAACTCGAAGGCCGAGAGCGCACTGTCGGCGGAAGTGAGCTTGACGCTCGGCCCCGATCCGTTGCTCGGCGACCAGTGGCACTTGCTCAACCTCGGCCAGGCCGGAGGAACCCCGGGCGAGGACGTGAACGCACTCGCGGTGTGGAACGCCGGCATCACCGGAGATGGTGTGCGCATCGCCGTCGTCGACGATGGCCTGGAGCTGGGGCACGAGGACTTGAGCGGCAACGTGGTGCCCGGCAAGTCGCACAACTACCTCGACAACTCGACGAACCCGAGCACGGGCTCGCACGGCACGGCCTGCGCGGGAGTCGCCGCGTCCGACGACGGCAACGCTGTCGGCGGCATGGGCGTCGCGTTCGATGCGCGACTCGTGGGCTACAACCTGCTCGAGGAGCTCACCGACTCCAACACGGTCAATGCCATGACGCGCGATGCGGCCGCCAACCACATCTCGAGCAACTCCTGGGGCGCGCCGGACGGCTTCGGCATCCCGCAGCCCTCGGCGAATTCCTGGCGCAACGCGGTCGAGTCCGGGATCGTCAACGGTCGCGGCGGACTGGGCACGGTCTACCTGTGGGCCGCCGGCAATGGTGCGCTGAGCGCTCAAGGCGCGACCGACAACTCGAACCTCGACGGTCAAGCGAACTTCCACGGCGTGATCGCCATCGGCGCGGTCGGCGACGACGGCGTCAAGGCGTTCTACTCGGAGAACGGCGCCAATGTGCTCGTGGTCGCGCCCTCGATGGGCCGCGCGAACCATGCCATCACGACGGTCGACCGCACCGGACCGATCGGCATCAACGACGGCACCAATCCCAACGACTACGCGGACACGAACTACACCAACACGTTCAACGGCACTTCCTCGGCGACTCCGCTCGCCGCAGGTGTCGTCGCCTTGATGCTGGAGGCCAACCCGGCGCTGACCCAGCGAGACGTGCGCTGGATCCTGGCCGCGTCGGCGCGCATCAACGATGCCCTCGATCCCGACTGGGGCGTCAACGGCGTCGGGTTGCCGATCAACCACAAGTACGGCTTCGGAGTGGTCGACGCCGAAGCGGCGGTGGCGCTCGCGCAGGCCTGGGTCAACGTCGGACCGCAGAAGCGCGTGCTCACGCCGCTGCGCCAGCCGAACCTGCCGATCCCCGACGCCGATCTGGTCGGAGTGAGCGACGTGATCACGGTCGCGAACTCGAACATCACGGAACTCGAGTACGTGCAGATCACCTTCGACGCCGACAACCACTCGTTCAGTGGCGACCTCGAGATCGTGCTGACCTCGCCCAGCGGCACCACCAGCGTGCTCGCCGAGGTCCACGCCCAGCCCCAAGGCTCCGTGCCCTACGACGCATTCGTATTCGGTTGCGCGCGCCTGTTGGGCGAGCCCGCCGACGGTGTCTGGACGCTCAGCGTGCGCGATCTCGCGCCGCAGGACGTGGGCACCTTCAAGTCCTGGCGGTTGGAGCTCTTCGGCTCCTGACGCACCTCGTCTCCCCGCTCCACACAACCCGCAACCACGCCGAATTCCGATGAAAACCACGCTCCTCGTCCTGGCCGTGCTCGCCGCTGGCGCCTGCACCGCCAACACCAGCGAACAAGAGTCCGACTCCGCGACGCTCGGCCGCAGCGCTCCGGTAGAAGCTCCCAACTCCCAGGGCCGCCCGATGAAGAACCCCACTGAGCTCGCCAGCGAAACCGCGCTCTCGCGCAGCATCGTGCTGCTCAGCGGAGGTCGCGAACGCACGCTGTGGATCTCCGACGACGTCGTCGTCGAGTTCCAGCCCGACAGCGCCGGACGCGACGCACTGCTCCGTTCCGACGCGGCCGCGGAAGAGCTCGGCCAGCCGCAGAAGGGCGTGCGTTTGTGGCGCGTCGCGGCGGGCCTCGGCACCGACTCGTTCGCTCGCAATGCGTCACTGGACGCGCCACGCTTCTCGGCGGTGCTGCACGAGACGCAGTCGCCGCGCTCGCCGATGCTGGCTCCCAAGGGCGGTGTGATCGCGACCTTCCCCAGCACGTGGACGCGAGCGCAGGTCGACACTTGGCTCGCGGCGCGCGGCCTGAGCGTGTCCGCGGCACTGGTGGAAGGCGTGAACATGGTGCGCATCGACACCGCGCCAGGCTTGGAGGCCATCGAGCTCGCCAACCGCCTGGTCGAATCGGGAGAACTCGTCGATTGCGAGCCCGACCTGTGGCGCGAAGCGTCCAAGCGCTGAACGCCACGCGCGCGCGGCGCCGAGTCGCTCGAGCCCAGCTGCGCACCGGCTAGACTGCGAGGCGACGAGCCGACGGCGACTTTTTCGACGATGACCTCGAACGGAGAACGATGGCGCAAGGTGCGCGCAGTGCTCGAGCTGGCGCTCGAACAGCCTGAGAACGAGCGCGCCGAGTTCGTGCGCTCGCGCTGCACCAGCGAGCCCGCGACCGCCGACGAGGTGCTGCGGCTACTCGAGCGCGAACAGACGCTCGGGAAGTACCTGGAGCCGCCGCGTGCGCTGCTCGAGGCCGCTCGCGAGTTGCAGCCGCGCGAGGAACACCTGATCGGGGCGCAGGTCGGAGCCTGGCGAGTCGAGCGCGCCATCGGCAGCGGCGGCATGGGGACCGTGTATCTCGCGCACCGCGCCGACGGACAGTTCGAGCAGCGCGTGGCGCTGAAGTTCATCCGCCGCGGCATGGACAACCCAGAGACCATCGCGCGCTTCAAGCGCGAGCGCCGCCTGCTCGCACAGCTCGAGCACCCCAACGTCGCCCGCCTGGTCGACGGCGGCATCGCCGAGAATGGCCTGCCGTACATCGTGATGGAGTACGTCGAGGGCCGACCGATCGACGTGGCCTGCAACGAGCGCGGACTCTCGGTCAGCGACCGCTTGCGCCTGTTCGTGAAGGTCTGCGGTGCAGTGCACCACGCTCACCAGCGCCTCGTCGTCCACCGCGACCTCAAGCCGGGCAACATCTTCGTCAACGCAGCGGGCGAGCCCAAGCTGCTCGACTTCGGCCTGGCGAAGATGCTCAGCGACGTGGAGGACTCGCACGTGACGCAGTCGAGCTCGCGCGCGCTGACGCCGGCCTACGCCAGCCCCGAGCAAGTGCGCGGCGCGCCTGTGACCACCGCCAGTGACGTGTACTCGCTGGGCGTCGTGCTCTACCAGCTCCTGACCGGTCGCCTGCCGCACCCGATCACGACCACGTCGATCTCGGAGATCGGTCGCAGGATCAGCGAGGTCGAACCCTCGCGCCCGAGCGCCGCGGTCGAGGTCGAGGTCGAGGTCGAGCCCGACACACACGCTCGCCACGGACCGAGCCCGACTCCCGAAGCGCTCGCGCGCGCCAGCGAAGGCAGCGTCAAGCGCTTGCGCCGTCGGCTGGAAGGCGACCTCGACACGATCGTGATGAAGACGCTGCGCAAGGAGCCCGAGCGGCGCTACCTGTCGGCCGAGCAGCTCGCCGAGGACATCGAGCGCCATCTGGCCGGCTGGCCGGTGATCGCTCAGAACGACAGCCTGGTGTACCGCGCCTCGAAGTTCGTGCGGCGTCACCGGGCGCTGGTCGTGGCTTCGACTCTCGGGCTCGCCGCGCTGCTCGCCGGGTTGACTGTCTCGAGTCGCCTGTGGTTGCTCGCGCGCCACCGCGCCGAGGAAGTCACGCGACTGTCGGATGTGCACCTGGTGCAGGCGCTGGCCGAGGACGCCGATCGCATCTGGCCTGCAGTTCCGCCCGCGGCCACGAAGATGCGCATGTGGCTGCGCCAGGCCGAAGCGCTGCTGGCGCGCAAGCCGTTGCATGTCACGCGGCTCGCGGAACTGCGCGCCTCCGGTCGCGAGCTCGACGGCGCATGGAGCTTCGACTCCACCGCGGACGCCTGGGAGCACGAGGTGTTGTCGCGCTTGCTCGAAGGAATCGAGAGGCTCGGAGCGCAGCACCCCGCGATCGGCAGCGTGGCCGAAATGCGCCGGCGCAGCGAGTTCGCGGAGCATGTCGAGGAGCTGACGCTGACAGCGCCCGAGGCCGTGGCGCTGTGGGCCGCCGCACGCGAGGGCGTCGCGCGTTCGCCACGGTACGCCGGTGTGGAACTGACCCCGCAGCTCGGGCTGTTGCCCCTCGGGCCCAACGAGAACACCGGACTGTGGGAGTTCTGGCACCCGCAGAGCGGCTCGCGACCGGCGCGCGATCCCCGCGGAGGCTTCGCTGTCGGCGACGAGAGCTCGCTGGTGCTGGTGTTGTTGCCCGGAGGCACGTTCGAGATGGGCTCGCCGCCCGAAGAGCCCGGACACGCGCCGGAGGAGGGGCCGGTGCACCGCGTGACGCTCGATGCCTTCTTCGTCTCGAAGTTCGAGCTCACCCAGGCTCAATTCGAGCGCATCACGGGCAGCAACCCGTCGATCCTCTCGCAGGAGCGCGGCGTCCCCGACGGCGTGCCCAGCGGACCCTCGCATCCGGTCGAGGGCGTGAGCTGGATCGCGGGCCGACAGTGGCTCGATCGGGCGGCGCTGGACTACCCCACCGAAGCACAGTGGGAGTACGCCGCCCGCGCCGGCACGCGCAGCGCGTGGTGGTGCGGGGCCGAGCGCGATGCGCTGCGCGGCGCGGTCAACTTGGCCGATGCCTCGGCCGCCGCACGCGGCCAGGACTGGCTCGAGATCAGCGATTGGCCCGAATTCGACGATGGCTTCGCGTTCCACGCGCCGGTCGGCTCGTTCCGCGCCAACGCTTTTGGCCTGTACGACGTGCTCGGCAATGTCTGCGAATGGTGCGACGACGCCTTCGGCGACTACTCGACGCCTCCGCAGCCTGGGGACGGTCGCCGCACGACGGGCTACGTGATCAACCGTCCGATCCGCGGCGGAGGCTTCAGCAACGCCGCCGCAGAATTGCGCTGTGCCAAGCGCGTCACGCTGAGCCCGGAGATCTCGGCCCCGCAGATCGGCCTGCGCCCCATCCGCAAGCTGGTGACGCCGCTGGCGAAGTAGCGCACTCCGTTGCCCGGCAGCTCAGGCGCCACCCAGGCGGTCGCGCAACCACAGTCGCGCGGTGCGCCAGGCCCGCTCCACCGTCGCTGTCGAGATGCCCATGACCTTGGCGGTTTCCTCGATCGTCAGGCCGCCGAAGAAGCGCAGCTCGACCACGCGTGCGAGCTCGTCGTCGACCTCGGCCAGCGCCGAGAGCGCGTCGTCGAGTGAGACCAGATCGGAGCCGGTGTGCTCGAGCTCCTCGATCAGGCCGTCGAGCGCGACGCGGTTCTGCGCGCCGCCGCGCTTCTGGGCATGCTTGGCCCGCGCGTGGTCGACCAGCACACTGCGCATCGCCTTGGCCGCGACCCCCAAGAAGTGAGCGCGGCTCTCCCAGCCTTCGGCCTGCTCCGCGGAGACCATGCGCAGGAAGGCCTCGTGCACGAGCGCGGTCGGCTGCAATGTTTGGGCAGGGTTCACGCCGCGCATGTAGTTCCCGGCCAGGGCACGCAACTCGGCGTAGACCAAGCGGAAGAGCTCGTCGGCCGCACGCGGGTCTCCGGCCCGCGATCGAGCGAGGAAAGTCGTGGCGTCGCGGTGCTCGAGCGGCATCTGGAGTGATTGTGCGCAACCTCGAGCGCGCTGCAAGGCGCGCCGAATCGAACGCGCCGCGCACGGTTGCGGAAGGATGCCGATCCGGAGTCGTCGGTGCAGCCGCCGATCCCCGGATGTCGCATCATTGGCGCCGTCTCCCGGCGCTACAATTTTCGCTGGTTCGCGGACATCCCCGGGTCGCGGACCAAGCGTGGCCGTCCCCCACCGACGCGCTCCCGTTCCAAGTCGACTGTGTCCGTCTGCCTCCTCTCTTGCCAGGAGACCCGTGCGATGACTCGCCTGCTGCTGTGGTTGATGTGCGCGTGCGCGATCGCGACGCTCGCGCTGGACGTTCGCGCCCAGGGATCGAAGCCCTACGAGAACCAGGACTTCGGCTACCGGATCAAGGCGCCCAAGGAATGGACGCAGATCCCGATGCAGTCCACCGAGAAGTGGCAAACGGCCAAGTGGCTCTGCAATCGCTCGTACTTCTACACGGAGTCCGGTGGCGGTTGGACCTACGAGCACAAGCCCGAGTTGGTCGTGCTCGCCTTCCCGACCCAGGCCGCGCGCAAGCGCGCCGAGGTGGAGAAGAAGGAAGACAAGGACAAGAACGTCATCCTGGTCATCGAGAATCCCTACAAGGACTACCTCGACTACCTCAAGCGCACGAACAACGACGGCGGCTTCTACGTCAGCGACGAGAAGCCGATCGACCTGAAGGACCACAAGGTCACCTGCTACGAGATCAAGATCGAGAAGCTCACGCGCACCGGCCCCAAGCGCATCATCACCTGGGTGCACCACACGACGCTGGTCGACTACGCGGTGCAAATCGACGTGCTCGAGGACTCGTACGACAAGCTGAAAAAGGAAGTCACGGACACGCAGAAGAGCTTCGAGCTGCTGAGCGTGTCCGGTCGCCTGGCCGGCGCGGCTTCGACCGGCGAACGCATCGAGGACTTCGTCGACGAGGACAAGCTCACCCCGGAGCAGCGCAAGACGCGCCGTGTGGAGAGCGAGAAGACCGCGCACCGCAAGGCCAAGGCGACCGTCACCGAGGGCTGGGACGTGTTGCAGGTCGGGCGCTTCCTGATCCTCAGCCACTCCGACGCCAAGTTCGCTCAACGCGTCGGCGAGCAGGCCGAGGCGGTGTTCAAGTGGTGCGAGTCGACGTTCCCCTTCGTCGGCACGAACGAGTACGTGCGCCAACCGGTGATCCGCATCTGCGCCAACCAGGACGAAGAGCGCTCGTTCTTCGGCGGTGGCTCGTTCTTCGTGTTCGGCGATCGCATGCCCGAAATCGTGATGCACAACGACCAGGCCGGGTTCGTGACGAGCTACGAGGTCGACTACCTCAATCGCACGATCTTCTCGCTGTGGTTCCAGGACCGCGACAGCAACCTGTGGTGGGCGATGCCCGGTTGGCTGAGCAATGGCCTGACGCAACTCGTCGAGAAGTCGCGCTTGGACAAGGGCAAGCTCGACTTCCGCACCGACGTCTACGGTCGCGACGAGTTGCGCGAGTTGATCCGCGCCGGCAACGGCACCAAGCCGCGCGAGCTGTTCAAGCTGACCGACTCCGACTACGTCGGTGGCGGCGGGGATCAGTGGGCCTCACGTCACTATCAGTCGGGTGCGCTCGTGCGCCACTTGACGGTCGGCGAAGGCGCGAAGAACTCCAAGTCGAAGGACGTGCTGCGCAACTACATGAAGACCCTGCGCACGGTCGTGAGCGAAATCGAGGCCGCCGAGAGCGCGAAGAAGCCGGTCGAAGCCGCCAAGCCCAAGACCGAGGAAGAGGAAGAGGCCTTCTTCAAGAACAAGAACCAGGAATGGAAGAAGAAGGAACAAGAGCTGCTCGACGCGACCTTCGATCGATGCTTCCACGGCTGGAGCGACTCCGATTGGGCAGCCTTCGAGAAGTCGTATTTCGAGAACGTCTAGGTCCGAGGCGGAGGAGAGAGAGCCGTGCAAGCACTGCTGCGCATCGTCGTCATTTCATTGGGCCTGTTGGTGCCGTTCGCCGCGGCTCAAGAAGCGGGGAACGACTTCCTGCTCTTGAAAGACGGCCGTGTGATCGTCGGGAAGAAGCTGACGCGGGCCGAAGGCGGCCTGAAGCTGACCTTCAAGAACGGCGAGGTCTTCGTGCCCCAGGAGCTGATCGAGGACTGCTTGATCGCGGGTGAGCTGCTCGCGCCCGCGAGCGAGGAGGAGAAGGCCCAGATCGCCAAGGGCAACGTGCGCTTCGAAGGCAAGTGGATGTCGGTGAAACAGCGCGACGCGTTGATCGCCAAGCGCAACAAGGAGCGCACGGACGCGTTCAAGGCGCTCGAAGCCCGCAAGGAATGGCGCAATCGCGCCAAGCAGACGACGAAACACTTCGCGTTCGAGTACACGCTCCCCGACAAGGTGTTCGACAACTACCGCGACTTGATGGAGACGTACTTCGAGACGTTCATCAAGGATTGGAAGATCAGCCTGCCGCGCGATCTCGGGCCGCTGCTCGTGTGCCTGCACATCGACTACGACGCGATGATCCAGATCGGCGGCGCGGGCCAGGGCGTGCTCGGCTACTTCAAGTTCATCGAGCCGATGGAATTGAACTTCTATCACGACCGACTCGACCCCGAGTTCACGCAGGAGGTGATGTTCCACGAGACCAATCACTACTTGCAGAAACTGATCGACCTCGACTTCTCGATGCCGCACTTCCCCGGCGAGTCGCTGGCCGAGTTCTACGGCGCGAGCAAGTGGGATCCGGTCAAGAAGAAGCTCAGCACGGGACTGATCCTGGAGGGGCGCCTGTGTGAGGTGCAGTCGGACATCGATTCGGGCAATTGGCGCAAGCTCTCGGAGTTGGTCTCGACCGACGGCGACTACGACCACTACACGTGGGGTTGGTCGCTCGTGCACTTCTTGATGTCGACACCGGCCTACTCGAAGAAGTTCCGCGAGTTCGTCAATGCCCTACCGGCGGGCAAGGACGTCAAGCGCGAGGGCTCGCAGGTTGGCTCGGAGTACTTGAAGACAGTCGAGGGCAAGGAAGTCTGGCGCGTCTTCCAGAAGTACCTCGGACTCGAGAAGCCCGAGCAAGTCGAGGCCCTGCAGGGCGAGTGGTACGCCTACATCAAGTCGAACCTGAAGCTGGTATCCGCGCGCGGCTTCGAGGAGGCGGCTCGGAACGCCTCGGGCATGTACCCACCGCGCCCGATCAAGGCCAAACGTCTGTTCCAAACGGCGATCGAGATGGGCTCCAAGAACCCACAGACCTACTACCGCTACGGCAAGCTGCTGCTCGAGGACGGCGGTGAGGTCGACAAGGGAATCGAGATGCTGCGCAAGGCGATCGAGCTTGACCCGTTGAATGGCTCCTACTACGGCGAGCTGGGACGCGCGCTGGGACGCAAGGGCCAGAAGGACGAGGCCAAGCGTCTGCGCCAACTGGGCGCCGAAATCGATCCCGACGATCCCTGGATCACCATCCTGGGACTCGAGGACGACTAGTCGAACGGCCGGCGCACACTGCGCGCCGACGCGAGCTCGACACTCGAGTCGGCGCGCGCTCGTTGGAGACGCACTCGCGCGCGTCCCCAGAGCGGGTGATGTACAGATCTATGCGCGGATTCTGGGGCGAGTTGGTGGCCCTCGCTTGGGCCGGGTAAGCGAACGGCGCGTCAGCGGATCTTGCGGCCGTCGTGGTACTCGCCGCTGCGCGGGTCGATCGACCCGTCGAACTCCAGGAAGTTCCAAATGCCCTCGCGCTTGCCGTCGACGAACCCTCCTTCGGCCTTGAGGCTCCCGTCGCGGTACCACTCGCGCCACAACCCATCAGGGCGCCCGCGGCGGTAGTTGGCCTGCTGCATCAGCACGCCGTTGTCGTGCCACTCGTCCCACAGACCCTCGCGCAGTCCTGAGCGATACAGGCCGCGTGCTCGCGGTTGACCATTGTCGTGCCAGGTCTGCCACCAACCGTCGCGCTCGCCCTCGGCGTACTCGCCGTCCGTGCGCGGTGAGCCGTCCTCCCACCACTCGTTGACCTCACCATGCTGCAGGCCATCGCGATATTCGATCGCCGACATCTCGCGACCGCCGGCGTAGTACTCCCGCCACAGGCTCTGCGCTCGACCGTGCTCGAAGTAGCCCTCGGTGCGCAGCTCTCCGGATTCGTCCCACCAACTCCAGGCGCCTTCCGGACTGCCCAGATCGAAGCGCCCGCTGAACAGGCGTGTACCGTCGGCGCTCCACACCACCCAGCGATCGTGCGGCTTGCCGTCGAGCACCCAGCCGTGGAGCAACGGCCGCCCCTGGGCGTCCGTGCAGGCGATGCGCTCGGGCTCTCCAGCACCGGCGGTCGCTGTTTCGTCGAGGGCTCGCGCCTGGTCGAAAGCCTCGGACTCGTCCCAGCCCGCGCCACCCGTGGCGACAGGCGAGCGCGAGCCCAGCGAAGCGAGCATCTCGTTCGCCAGCGCCGCCCAGGCCGCGCCGTCGGTGCGTTCCGCATCCGCCGGAAGCGCCACGCGCAGATCGCTGGCTCCCCCGCCGGTCGCGGTGGTCGGCATCCGCGCATCGACGGCTCGCCGGGCGCCGACAGTTGCCCAAGCAACCATCGACGCGGATGCGGCGAGTACGACGACGAGCGGTAATCCGTCCAGGCCTGTCCTGCGCAGGACCATGGCGCGCTGCTCCTTCCGGTCAGCGTTGGCGGGGCGTGGAAACGTTCAAGGGCTCACTGGGTTGTTCGACGAGCGGTTCCTTCACGAGCTCGGCCACGGCAGCCTCCAAGGCCGCCGCGTCGAGATCGACGAAACGCAAATTGCCCGCGCGATCGAGGACGAGACACTTCGGCGGTGCATCGAGATGCAGCGCAGAAGCCACACGGCCGTGACGGCCGCCCTCGAAGACGCACGGGAAGCGCAGCTCAGCCTCCTCGGAGAGCTTGCGGAAAAGGGTCTCGTTGACGTCCTGATTGACTCCGAGCACGGTGAACGGAGCCTGGTCGTATTGGTCCTGGAGGCGCCGCAGCTGTGCGACGCGCGCGCGGTCACCGCTGCGCTCGAACGAGAAGAAGGCGAGCACGGTCACCTTGCCGCGGAAGTCGTCCACCCGCAGCTCGTTCTCGTTGACGTCGACCCCGCGCAGCCCGCGCAGGCCCTCGCCGATCACGATGTTGCGCGTGCGCCATAGTCCGCGCTCGCAAACTTCGGCGACCGGGCCAGTGCGCTGCAATGCGAGCTCGCGGCGCCACACCTCGGTGCACGCATCGCGCGCCACGAGATCGGCGCAGCCCAGCGGTGCCAGCGCTTCGGCCTCGACGGTCAAGGCGCGGATGCGGCGCTCGATCTCGGCGGGAGCGAGTGCGACGAAGATCGCGTTCGCGTAAGCCGACGCGGTCGCGCCTTCGAGCGCATGCGCGTCGCGTTTGAGCGCGTCCACCAGCTCGATCTCGTCGTCCCAGATCCACTCGGCTCCGGCCTCGGACGGCAGGATGCGCGAATACAAGGGCGCCAGGACCTCTCCGACGGCGCGCGGGTCGTTCGCGCTCGATTCGAAGTGGCTGATGATCCAACCGATCGCCTGCGGATAGCCCTGTTGGGCCAGCGGCTGCATGCGCAGCACGTACTCCGCCCGCAACGTGGAAACATCGCCGCCCGCGTTGCGAGAGAAGCCGCGCGCCTTCACCAAGGCCTGCTGGGCAACCTCGAACTCATCCGCGAGCTTGCGGTAGTGCTGCGCGAGCGAGGCGGTCGGAACCGCCGTCGCGGTCTGCAGCGTTTGCCCGCCTGCGCCCGATCCGAGCCACAGGCAAGCGAGGACCAAAGACGAATACGGTGCCATGACGGTTGCGTAGGGCGCGCCTACTGTTCACCTATCCCTCGAGCGCCGGTTTTCGACAAGGTACGGCGCGGCAAATCCGCACCGACAGCTCAAATCGTCGCACCAACCGCCCGCAGCGGAGATGACAAGCCCGTGATCAGCGCGAACCCGCCGCGCGTGGGCCGCTCACCCGGGCCGCGGCACCTACTTCTTCTCGACCTTGGTGCGCGAGGTGAGCTCGATCGTCCACTTCCACATGTCGTTGGCGATCTCCCACTCCTTGACCTTTTGCTCCGGGGTCAGGGTGATGCTCGTCACGCGCACGCGCCGCGACTTCGACTCCAACAGGTACATGTAGTAGACGATGCGATCGCGAGGCTGACCCTTGTCGACCTGCGGTTGAAGCACGTACTGCAGGTCCTCGGTGCCCTTGACGTTGACCTGCGGCGACTGCTCCTTCACCTCGACCTGCCCGAAGCGCACATTGGGGTCCGACGCCAGCCCGCGGAAATATAGGATCGGCTCGCTCTGACCGCTCAGGCCCTCGCGGTCGGCGTCGCTCTGCAGCTTGGAGCACTGCTTGCCGAGCAACTGGATCTTCTGGACGGTGCGCTCGATCTGACCGTCGGGCTCCAGGGCCGCTTCGAGTTCCACGCGCTGGTGGTAGAGACGCCAACCGTTGGCGCCGAGCGCGACCGCGCCCAACCCGCCCATCACGATGATCCAGCGGGCCAGATTCATCGCGCCCATCAGGTTCTTGAGGCTCATGACCCCTCCTTCGCGCGCTCGACCTTGCTCAGGTCGCAAACGACCACGAACCCGTCGGTGTAGATGCCCCCGCCGTCGGGGAACTCCTTGGTCGTCTTGGCAACCACTTCGCGGACCCAAGGACTCGACTCGAGCCCCGATTTGAGCGCTTCGAAGGCACCGGTCGCGGCCACCGCGCCGCCAGCGTTGAAGAACGACAGGTCGAGCTGCACCTGGACGAAATCCTGACCGCCGGTCTTGGGCACGTAGTTGGCGTTGACGCGCCGGATCGAGACCCGGCCGAGCTGGTCCTTCAAGTCGTCCATCTTGCAGCACACCAGCGTCAGCGCTTCCAGGGCCGACTGCGGCTGAGCCACTTCACCGGTGTTGCCCAGCTCTTGGTTGAGCTTGGCGATCTTGACCTGCAGCTCGCGCTCGATCTGCTTGAACTGATCCAGGCGTGGCCACGGCAGGTTGCTATCGGGCTTGGCGGTCTTCTCGACCAGCTCCTGGATTTCCTTCCAAGGCTTCTCGAGGTGCCCGCGCTTGCCGGCCTTGGGGTCGTTGATCAGGAAGTTCTTGTTGCTCTGCAGCCACAGGAACAGGTTGCCGTCGGCGTTCTGGATGCGGCGATGCTCGAAGATGTTGAACACCGAGAGCCACATCACGAGCAGCATCACCGCCACGGCGATCGGCAGCTCCAAGCGCTCGAACGTACCTGTGTAGCGCAGCTCCTCTCGGCGCAGCGAGGGGCGCAGCGAGCCGCCGCCGAGCATGCGCAAGGCCACGCCATAGGCGATCACCAGCGGAGCCGCGCCTTGCACGGGCTGGCCCGAGTCCTCGACGAACGCGTCAAGCTCGTACACCGGGATGTCGAGCACGGTCGAGCCGATCAAGTTGGGCAGCTCCCAACCGCAGACATAGACGGCCTTGATCGGGTTGGCCGTGCGCGCCGCGGAGAGCGTGCGTCCGAGCTCGCGGCGGATGCGCGAAACGGCCTGTTCGAGGCGCCGCGCCGCCTCGTCGCTGTTGGCGGTGACTGCCGCGGCACGCTTGCGCGCCTGCTCCGCGTCCTCGGTTGCGCCTTCGGCGAGCGCCTCTGGACCGGCACCCGGATCGTGGGTCAGCGCTCCGATGTGGATGGCGCGCATCGAACGCACCTTGCCGCCGTCGAGCACCACGACCGCCGTCGAGGCCTCGCCGATGTGCACCAGCACCTGGGCTTCGTCGACGGCGCACACCTCGGCGGCCAGCGCCGCGTTGACCATCGCCGTGGCCTCGAGCTCAGCATCGAGCGGCTCGACACCGGCGCGCGAGCACAGGTCGAGCTCGCGTTGCAGCGCGGACTTGGGCACCGCGGTGACCAGCAGCTGCGTTTCTTGCTCGGTCTTGTCGAGCGTCATGAAGTCGACGACGACGTCGTCGATGTTCCACTGCGGGAGCTGGCTCTCGACCTCGAACTTGATGATGTCGTTGATCTTGGACTCGTCGAGCGCGGGCAGCTTCAGCGTGCGGAAGGCCGCCAGGCCGCTGTCGATCGCGACTCCCACGGCGTCGACCGGCACCTTGAGCTCCTTGATCGTCGATTCGAGCTCGCGGACCGCGTCCGCCATCGGGTCCTCACCCCCCTGCGGAAACTCGCCGCTCTTGTAGGCAGCGATGCGGTGCTTCTTGGCGCTGCCGTCGAGCACCACCATCTCGTAGCGTCGCGGTCCGACGCGAATGCCGCAGGTTCTGGCCATGAATCCTCACTGAATCGTTTGCCACTCGCCGCACAGCTCGTCGAACTCGGCGCGCTGCTCGGGGGGCACGACATGATCGCGGATGAAGCCCTGATAGACAGCGCCGATTTCGCTCAGTTCGCGTTCGAGCTCGGGGCGGCTGCGCGCCAGCACACGGGCACGCGAGTCCTCGATCGCCGCGGCGTAGTTGCGCAGCGTCTCGTCGAACCAACGCTGGCGCTCGGCGCTGAGCCGGAAGCGCCCGACGAAGGCTTCGCGGTAGGCGTCGAAGGGCTGGGAGCCGCGCGCCGGACCGGGCTCGTCTGGAGCGAGCATCAGTCCGGCCGAAACGCCGGCGGCGAAGCAGGTCAGCGCGAGCAACGCGATCCAGAGTCGGAGATTGTTCATCGCGGGCGAAGGGGGACGGATCGTCGTGGGCGCCGGAGCTCGCCGCAAGCCCTAGCGTTGCTCGAGCGGCGCCGGAGCGGACCCCTGATTGAGCTTCTCGAGCTCGGACTGGATCTGCGTCAGCGACACCGGCGTGCGGTCGTCGGCGGAGAGGTGCGTTCCGGTCGGCTGCACGGTGCCTCGCGCGACCAAGGCCAAAACCAGGGCGATCGCAGCCGCCACGGCGGTTGCGGCCACGATAAACGCCAGAACACGCCCATCAGAAGTCCTGGGCTGGAGCGTGAAGGGTGCGCTGCGGTCGCCCGTGTCGCCGGCGAAGGCGCGCCGCGCCACGCGTGCGGCGAACCCGTTCGGCACGGCGGAGACGAGCGGCGCTTCGGCAACCGCCTTGGCCGGGGCGAACCAGCGCTTGAGCGACTTGCCGTCTTGGGTGGCGTTGCGGCACAGGTGGCATTCGAGCAGGTGCTTGCGCAGCAGCGCCGCGCGCGGCTCGGACAGCTCGCCATCGAGGTAGGCGCCGATCAACGGCACAGCTTCATTGCAGGTGAATTCCATCGCACTAACTCCAACCGTCGCCGAACTCGGGGTGCAGGGCGAGCAGCTTGTCCTTGAACTTGGCCCGGGCGCGGAACAGCCGCGACTCCACGGTGCCGATCGAGATGCCGAGCACGTCGGCGATGTCCTGGTAGGCCATGTCTTCGAACTCGCGCAGGACCAGCACCGTGCGGAAGATCTCCGGCAGCTCCTGGAGCACCCGGTGGGTGATCTTGGCGATCTCGGACTGCTCCAGGCGCGCGTCCGGGGCCGGCATCGGGCTCGAGGACGGCCTGGCGTCGTGGATCGACTCCGCCGTCAACCCCGATTCGGGGTCCTCGGAGCCCTTGATCGGGCTGCGCCCACAGCGCTTTTGGAAGTCGAGCGAGGTGTTGATCGCGATCCGGCACAGCCAGGTGTAGAAGCTCGACTGCTGCTGGAAGCCCGGCAGGCGCGTGAAGGCCTTGAGGAACGTGTCCTGGACGATGTCCTCGATCTCGACCGGGTTGCGCGTGTAGTGGCGCACGAGGGCGAACATGCGCGACTGGTAGCGTTCGACCAGCAGTTGGAACGAGAGCTGGTTGCCGGCCAGGGTCTCGGCGACCAAGTTGAGGTCTTCCTTGGGGACAGCTTGCATGGCGAGCGGGTACGCGGCGGCCGGTGTCACGGTGAGCCTATCGACGTCGCCTCGCCGGTCCTATTCCCGGGGCTGCCCGGTGCTCCGGCTTGTCGCTCCGCGGCGGGCCTGCTCGACTCCGCCGACACATGCGCGCTCCCCGCGGCTCTTGGATCGAAGCGCTGGTGCTCAGCTGCGCTTGGGTGAGTTGCAAGGGGCCGCCGCCGGGGCCTTGCCAACCCCAGCCCTTGGAAGTGCTTTCCAGTGAACCCTGGCCGCAGCTCGAGCGGATCTTCCAGCGCGACGAGGGGTGGATCGGCGGCGACGGAGCGCACTCGGTCGAGCTCGGGGACGGCCGAACGCTGTGGCTGTTCAGCGACACTTGGGTGGGCTCGATCCGCGACGGACGCCGCACGGATGCGACCATCGTCAACAACTCCGTCGCGCTGCAGCGCGGGCCGCCAGGCCCCCCAGCGCTCGCGTTCTCCGTCGCCAAGTCCGCGGCGGACGGCTCGCCGACCGCGCTTCTGACACCACCCGACGGCCATGGCTGGTTTTGGCTGCAGGCCGGAGCCGTCGCGGGTGAGCGCCTGCTCCTGTTCCTGCCCCAGATCGAACGCACCGACGATCCAGGCGTGTTCGGGTTCCGCTCGTGCGGGTTGTGGCTGGCGAGCACAAGCGACTTCCGCGGCGACGACCCGCTCGCTTGGCGTTTCGATCTGGCGCGCTTTCCCCACTCCGAGTTCACTCCCGAGCGCGAGCGCTCGTTCGGCTGCGCGACCCTGGTCCACGACGGCTTCTTCTATGCCTATGGCACCGAGGACGTGCTCGCCGAGGTCCGCGAGCGCCACCTGATCCTCGCGCGCGTACCACTGGAGAGCGCCACCCAGCCCGCTGCGTGGCGCTTTCTCGCCAGCGATGGGTGGCAGCCCGACTTCCGGCGCGCCTCGCGGCTGTTCGACCACATGGGTTCGGAGGCCGCGGTCCTGCACCAGCCGGCGCGCGGCCGGTTCGTGATCGTGTACAGCGAGAATGGCCTTTCCGAGCGCGTTCTCGGGCGCTGGGCGGCGGACCCCTCCGGCCCGTGGTCGCCGCCAGTCGAGCTCGCACGCTGCCCCGAAGCGACGCGCGACTCCAAGCTCTTCACTTACGCCGCCAAGGCGCACGCGACGTTCTCGACCGACGACGAGCTCGCGCTCAGCTACGTGGTCAACTCGCTCGACTTCTGGCAGGTGGCGCGCGACGCGAGCCTGTATTGGCCGCGCTTCCTGCGCGTCAAGCTGCGCTGAAGCGACGCGCGGGGCCGCCCGTCATGCGCCGCCGGTGTGGCGCGCGTTCGGCCGAGTGTATGCCGTGGGCGAGAACCTCGCGCGACGGTCGCGCAGCCTGGCGATGCTCGCGTAGCCTGGCCCGGTCGCCGGTCCCCCCCGCTCGACCGCATCCCCGCGAACTCCCGTTGCACGGAGCCCCCACCATGACCGTCCGCCCCCGTCTGGCGCTGGCACTGACATGCGCCGCGCTGTTTTCGTTCGGCGTCGTGTTCGGAACCGACGACGGCAAGCAGCGCGATAAGTTCCGGCAGCTGGAAGAGCTCTTGCCGACGCCCAACGCCTATCGCAGCGCGTCGGGAGCGCCGGGCCACCAGTACTGGCAGCAGCGCGCCGACTACGTGATCCAAGTCGAGCTCGACGACGAGCGCCAACACCTCACGGGCTCGGAGACGATCACCTACTCGAACCACTCACCGGACACGCTCTCGTACCTGTGGCTGCAGCTCGACCCGAACATCTTCGGCCCCGAGTCGCACGCGGTGACGACTTCGCTCGCGCCCGACCTCGAGTCGGCTTCCTACGAGTCGCTGCGGCGCGCGCTCACGCGGCGCGACTTCGACGGCAGTTGCAAGATCACCGCGGTGCGCGGCGAGCGCGGCATCGATCTGGCCCACACGATTCAGGGCACCATGATGCGCATCGACCTGCCCAAGCCGCTCGCATCCGGCGAGCGCGCCACGTTCTCCGTCGACTGGAACTACCGCATCAACAACCACAAGGAGGTCGGCGGTCGCACCGGCTACGAGCGCTTCGAGAAGGACGGCAACTGCATCTACGAGATCGCGCAGTGGTTCCCGCGCATGGCGGCCTACACGGACGTCAACGGCTGGCAGCACAAGCAGTATCTCGGGGCCGGTGAGTTCACGCTCGAGTTCGGAGACTACGTGGTGAGCATCACCGTGCCCGACGATCACGTCGTGGCGGCCAGCGGCGTGCTGCAGAACGCGAGCGAGGTGCTCAGCGCCGCGCAGCGCGAGCGATTGACGCAGGCCGAGAGCTCCGACAAGCCGCTGTTCATCGTCACTCCCGAGGAGGCCAAGGCCAACGAGTCGCACACTCCGACGGGCAAGAAGACCTGGGTGTACCGCGCCGACAACGTGCGTGACTTCGCCTTCGCGTCCTCGCGCAAGTTCATCTGGGACGCGGTGTCGCACCGCGTCGACGACAAGTCGGTGTGGGCGATGTCGTATTACCCCAAGGAGGGCGAGCCCCTGTGGAGCAAGTACTCCACGGCGGCGATCCAGCACACGCTGGACGTGTATTCCAAGCACACCTTCACCTACCCCTACCCGGTGGCGATCTCGGTCAACGGCCCGGTCGGCGGCATGGAGTACCCGATGATCTGCTTCAACGGCCCGCGGCCGGAGGAGGACGGCACCTACTCCAAGGGCACGAAGTACGGCCTGATCTCGGTGGTGATCCACGAGGTCGGACACAACTACTTCCCGATGATCGTGAACTCCGACGAGCGCCAGTGGACCTGGATGGACGAGGGCCTCAACACCTTCCTGCAGTACCTCGCGGAACAGGAATGGGAGGACGACTACCCCTCGGGACGCGGCGAGCCCGCGAACATCACGAGCTACATGAAGAGCACCGACCAAGTGCCGATCATGACCAACTCGGACTCGCTGGTGCAGTTCGGCAACAACGCCTACGCGAAGCCCGCGACGGCGCTCAACATCCTGCGCGAGACCGTGATGGGCCGCGAGCTGTTCGACTTCGCCTTTCGCGAGTACGCGCGGCGTTGGCAGTTCAAGCGTCCGCAGCCGGCCGACTTCTTCCGCACCCTCGAGGATGCGAGCGCCGTCGACCTCGATTGGTTCTGGAACGGCTGGTTCTACTCCACCGACGCCTGCGATCTCGCGCTGGACAAGTTGCGGCTCTACAAGATCGACACGCGCGATCCGAACGTCGAGAAGCCGCTCGCCAAGGAGAAGCGCGAGTCCAAGCCCACCTCGCTCGCCGAGCAACGCAATGCCGAACTGGCCACACGCGTGCAGCGTTTTCCGGAGCTGGCGGACTTCTACAACACCTACGACGACCTCGACGTCACGCAGAAGGACCTCGAGGAGTACGAGAAGCTGGTCAAGGACTTGAAGGACGACCAGAAAGCGCTGCTGCAGAGTCGTCTGAATTTCTACGTCGTCGACGTGCGCGACATCGGCGGATTGGTGATGCCGGTGATCCTCGAGGCCGAGTTCGACGACGGCTCGCGCGAGGAACACCGCATCGCCGCCGAGGTTTGGCGCAAGGGCGCGAACAGCGTCTCGAAGCTGATCCTGTCGGAGAAGAAGCTCGTGCGCTTGGTGCTCGATCCGCACCTCGAGACCGCCGACATCGACCTGAGCAACAACGTTTATCCGCCCGAGCTCGACGAAAAGCGCTTCCAGCTGCGCTCGAACCGCGAGCGTCGGCCTTCGGGCAATCCGATGAAGGACGCGCGCGAGCTCGAGCGCAAGGCCAAGGACGCGACGGCCCCGGCCGAGCCCGGCGAGAACGCCAAGCCCACCGCGCCGGTCGAAGCCACCACGCCCAAGGGCGGCGGCAAGTAGCGCCGCACGCGACCCATTGCGCCATGACCCGCCCGCACCAGAACCCCTTCGCAGCGCTCAAGGCCAAGCTCGGTCCGCTTCCGCCGGGACCACCGGCGCCGGAGCCCGCGCCGGCCGGCGCGCCAGCCGTCGCCAAGGTCTATGCGGGCCGCGTGACGGTGCGCCGCGAGCGCGCGGGGCGCGGCGGAAAGGCGGTGACGATCGCCGAGGGCCCGGGCCTCGCGGGACATCCGCTCGAAGCGCTGGCCAGGGAACTGGCCAAGGCCCTGGGCAGCGGCGCGCGCGTCGAGGCCGGCGCGCTGGTCGTCCAAGGCGATCAACCCGAGCGCGTCGCGAGCTGGCTCACGGCGCGCGGCTTCACTTCGGTTGCGCGCGGCAACTAGAACGCCGCTCGAATGAACGCGGCCGCGGATCGCACCGCGGCCGCTGACGTTTCGGAAGGCAGCCGAAGCCGTTGCGTTCAGGGCTCGATGGAGAACGCCAAGGCTTCGCTCAGGTAGGTGCTCGCCGCGCCCCAGTCGCGCAGCCAGAACTGCGTGCGCACGACCGCGCCCACGGCCAGCGCCGGATCCACGCCGCTGGCGATGCGCGCGTTGAAGTCGTACGCGAGTGCGCCGGAGCAGTCGTCGACACCCGGGGTACCGCCCGTGCTGTGGAGCGAGGTGCGCACCGTCGGAGGTCTCACGCACACCAGTGAGTGACCGAGCACGCCGAGCGTCGCTCCGTTCGTGCCGTAGAACAGCAGGCCCAGCTTGTGGCTGCGAGCGTGCGTGAGCAGCACGTCGAACGCCGCGCCCGAGCTCGCGCTCGGAATTCCACTCCAAGCCATGGTCGGGAAACAGTGATTCGCCGTCGGTGACTGGGCGCAGAAGACCTGCGGCGCGACCAGCGAGCACTCGCGCACGAACACGTCGAGCGCGCCGTTCGCGATCGGCGGCGAGGTCAGCGCGCCGGAGCGACTGGAGAACACGATGGCGCGACCGTCGGCGCTGAGCGCGACGTGCTCGGCGTTCGCGCCCGAGGCCGTGCCGTCCGGCTTGGCGCTCACCAACCTCGTCACCCCCGCGGCGATGTCGCGCACGAACACGTCGCGGGTCGAGTTCCCATCACCCGCCGTCAGGGCGTCGCGCGAAATGAAAGCGCACTGGCGCCCATCGGCGCTGAGCGCGACAGGACCGATGTCGAGCGGCACCTGGAAGGGCAAGTTCCCGAGAACGATGGGGTACACGAGATCGCGCTCGAGGTCAGCGAGATACACGCCGCGCGTATACCCAGGGAACGCGTTGGTCGCGCTCGTCTCGAACGCGACGAAGCGACCGTTCGCCGAGAAACCGCGCGGTTGCGACGAACTGTCGAGCTCCGTGTCGTCCGGCGCCTCGCTGGCACGCTGCGTTGTCGCCAGGTCCAGATCGCGCAGGAACACGTCGGGCATGCCGTTGGTGTCCGCGGCAATCAGATTGGGGCTGGCCGACCGGAACACGACCTTGCGGCCATCCGCGCTCAGCAGCGAATTGCTCGCATCGCCCGCGGGGAGTCCCTGGAGATCGACGCTGACGGGAACGAGCGCGCCGCTCGAGCGTTCGAGCAGATAGACGTCGACGCTCGCGTTGGTGTCGCTCGCGACGAGCGCCCGCGAGGTCTCGATTGCGATCCAACGCCCGTCCCAGGTCATCTCGCCGCCTGCGGCGGTTCCGGGATTGCTGCCGTCCGCCATGCGCGCGAGCAACGTCGTCGCCCCGCTGAGTCGATCGCGCACGAACACATCGATCGACGCGTTGGTGTCATTCGGAGTCAAGTCCGCCCCGGTCGACTCGAACGTCACGAAGCGACCGTCGTTCGAGATTGACCGCGGCGTGGCCCACAGATTCGCGCCAGAGCTGGGCTGGCCGTTCTGTGCGACGGTGATCAGCTCCTGCGCACCGCTCGCGCGGTCGATGAACACTATCTGAGGTGCGCTCGCGCTGGCGCCGAACACCGTGGCGATCGTGCGGAAGGCCACGAAGCGCCCGTCGCTGGAGAGCACGGGCGCGCCTGAGTCGCTGTAGGTCCACTCCCCGTTGGGGCCCAGCGACAACTGCTCGGTCGAGCAGACTTGGGCGCCGGCGAGGCCACGCAGAACGAGCAGCGATGCGAGTGTGAGCTTCATGGGTCTCCTTTCGACCTTGGGGCCTCCCGTTGCGCTGCCGGACCTACGTCGCGAGCCGCGCTCGAGCTACGCGGAAACCGCAAGGTTCACTGCCGCGCGGCGGTCGGTGCTCAGCGCGCGTCGCGCTGCGTGAGGCGCAGCCACAGGACTCGATCGCCGACCAGCGCGGTCAACGGCCCTTCGGCCAGTGGTCGAACGCGGCGGCGCGCCGGGGCCAGCAGCGGGCGCATGAAGTCGAGCTCTTCCTCGGTCGTGGACAGCAAGCAGGACCGCGCCGCGCGCGCGAGCACGGCCTGGGCGAGTTCCGTGGCGCGCGCGCGCTCGTCGACCAGGTTGCCGCGGCCGGTCGCATGCTCGGTGCCGCGGCGCTCGTAGAGCTCGTCGTGCAGGGCCGGGAACGTGTCGGGATCGGTCAGCACGCTGACCAACCACACGTGATCGCAGCTCGCGGGCACGACGCTCTCGAGTGGCGCTACGCTGGGCGCGGGCAGGTCGATCCCCAGTTGCGCCGACACCTCGCGCAGCGCGCGCGCGAGCTCGTCTCGCTCTGCGCCGGGTAGGTTGAGCCACGTGACTTCGCGCCCGAGGACCAGTCGCTCCGCCAAGATCGGCGCGAGCTCGGCCACCGCGGCGCCGACGTACAGGCTGCGCTCCGTGCTGCGGCCGTAGAGCTGGCCCGCGATGCCGTCGGCGAGCTCCAGGCCGGTGTCGATCAAGCTCTGGCGACGCTCTGCGTCGAAGAACTCCGCGGCGTCGCCTTCGCAATAGACGCTGCCCAGCTGCTCCCAGTCGAGCGCGTTCATCACGCCCGTCAGCGCGGCGCCGAAGCGCGTGAGCGCGTCGGCGGACGTCACGGTCGCACCTGCAGCACGAGCTTGCCGCGCGTGTGCCCCGCTTCACTGAGCTCGTGCGCCTTGCGGACCTCCGCGAGCGGCAGAACGGCACTGACGTCGGGCGCAAGCCGGCCGGCGTCGATCCAGGCCGCGATCTGCGCGAGTTGCTTGGCGTCGGGTTTCACGCGGATCACCGCGCCGCGCAGGCCGCGCGCGCTCAACTTGGCGGCGTCGGGCCGCGCCACGATCGACACCACGAAACCGCCCTGCTTGACGACGCCGTAGGAGCGCTCGAGCGTGTCTCCGCCGATCGAATCGAGCACCACATCGACGTCGCGTGCGAGCTCCTCGAACCTCTGCGTGGTGTAGTCGATCACTTGATCCGCGCCGAGCTGTTTCAAGAACGCGTGGTTGCGCTCGGACGCCGTCGCGATCACACGCGCGCCCTTGGCCTTGGCCAGCTGCACCGCGAAATGCCCGACGCCACCCGCGGCGCCGTGCACCAGCAACGTTTGACCTTGCGACAGTCCGGCGTTGTCGAACAGCGCCTGCCAAGCCGTCAAGGCCGCCAACGGGACCGCCGCTGATCGAGTGAAGTCGAGCCGCTTGGGCTTGAGCGCGAGCTCGGTCGCGGGAACCAGCGCGTACTCGGCGTAGCCGCCGCCGCGCTCGAGCGCCAGGAACGCGTAGACCTCGTCGCCGAGCTCGAAGCGCTCGACCTCGGGCCCCGTGCTCTCGACCACGCCCGCGATGTCGAAGCCCGTGATCTGCGGCAGCGTGGGGTTGAGCGCCTTGAGCTGGCCCGCGCGCACTTTCCAATCGACCGGGTTGACTCCGGCCGCGTGCACGCGCACCAGCACTTCGCCGTGTCCGGCGACGGGCTTGGGCACGTCCTCGACCCGCAGCACCTCGGCCTTGCCGAACTCGTGGAAGCGCACGGCCTTCATCGAGCTCGCTTGCGGTCCGGTCCGAACACTGGACGCCCAGGCCAAGGCCGCCAGCGCGGGCCACGCGATCAACGTACGACGATGCAACACGGGCGCGCTCCTCCTGGGAGTGCCCGAGGATATCGAGCGCACGTCGAATTCCGCGTCCGGAGCGAGACTCGCCGGCGCGAAGTTGGTTTCGTGGCGCTCTTGCACGTTCCCCCCCGAGTCCTCGCTCCAATCCCAGCACCATGAACAAGTCGTCCCTCTGGCTGTGTGGCGCCGCCGTCGCCGTGGTCCTCGTTTCGTTCTCACGTTCGAGCCCCAGCGCGGCGCCCAGCGCGCCCACGTCGCAAGGCGGCTCGAAGCTCGGCGGCGCGATGGAGGAAATCGGTGGCGCGGTCAAGGCCTTGCAGGAAGCGCTCAAGAAGGACGACGGACTCGCGGCGGCGCTGCCGGACGTGTGGAAGGCGCAGCGCGCGGTGATCGACGCCAAGAGCGAGCTGCCCAAGGCGGTCAGCGACATGACCGACGAAAAGGCCAAGCACAAGGCCGAGATCGCCTACCGCACGCAGATGCAGGACTTGTTGCGCGCGTTCCTCGATGTCGAAACCGCCGTGATCAACGGCGATGCGAAGAAGGCCGAGAAAGCGCTGCGCCAGGCCGACAACCTCAAGTCCGCGGGCCACGGCCAGTTCCGCCCGCGCGACGGGAAGTAGCCGCGCGCGGTCCCGACGCGCTCGACGGACCGACGCGGCTACGGCCGCAGGACGAACTCGAGCGCGTCGGAGAGGTGGGTCGTCTTGGGACTGGGCGGATCGCGGAACCAAGCCTGCACGAAGACGTGCTGGCCCGCGCTGAACGGAACCCCGAGAGCGCCCGGGTTCGACGCGACGAAGGCGTTCCAGTCGACGGCGAATGAGCCGTTGCACGCGTTCGCGCTCCCGCCCGTGCTCTGGGCGCTCGTGCGCTGGGTGGGCGGCTTCACGCACAGGAAGCTGGAGCTCGTGCCCCACGGGAGCGGCGTGAACGCGCCGTCGTCCAGTCCGTAGAACAGCAGCCCCTGGCGCTGCCCCTCCAGAGCGCTCGCCTGGATCACGAAGCTCGAGCTGCCGGAGGCGCTCGGCGTTCCACTGCCTTGGATCGAGGCCGTGCAGCCGTTCGTCGTCGTGCCCGCGGTGCAGAAGGTCCCGACGTAGTCCAAGCCACGGTCGCGCAGGAAGGCGTCGGCGTCTCCGTTGCCGTCGCCGGCCACCAAGTTGTCGGCGTAGCTCGCGAATCCGACGAAGCGCCCGTCGGCGGAGAGCGTTGGGCAGTAACTCGCCTCGTTGGATTGGCCTCCCGCATCGGGCGTGCTGACCAGGGCGATCTGGCCGCTCAGTTGGTCGAACACGAAGATGTCCGAGACCGCGTTCAGGTCTCCGGGCACGAGCGTCCGCGTCGAGGAGTAGAACGCCACGAAGCGCCCGTCGGCCGAGATGTCGCCGCAATCGCAGTGCTGGTTGGCCTGCGTTCCGAGCGACGACACGCTCACTCGACGCGTCGTTCCGAGCACGGCGTCGTGCACGAACACGTCGCTCTTGCCGTTCGAGTCGCCGGGGACCAGGTTCCAGGCCCGACTCGCGAACGCCACGAAGCGCCCGTCGGCGGACAGCGTGGGACTACCGCTGACGTCGGTCGCCTGTTGGCCGCTGCTCGAGACGCTGACGCGCACCGTGGTCTGGGCCACGCGGTCGCGCAGGAAGACGTCTCCGCCGTCGTCGGGAGCGTTGGGTGGATCGTTGGTGTCGTTGAGCACCAGGTTGCTGGCGCGACTGATGAACACGACGAAGCGCCCGCCTTCGGAGATATCCGGGTCGTAGCAGCCGCGATTGGCCTGTGCGCCGCCGTTCGACAGGCTGGCCAGCGTGCGCAGGCCACTGGCGTGCTCGTGCACGTAGATGTCGAACTCGCCGTTCAGGTCCGTGGGCCCCAAATTCGTCGCATCGCTCTCGAACGCGGCGTACAGACCGTCGCCGGAGAGCCGGACGTTGCCGCTCATCCCGTTCGCGGCCCCGCCGGATGCGCTCGAGCTCAGCTTGTGGGTCACGCCCAGCAATCGATCGCGAACGTAGACGTCCGAGGCGCCGGGCAGCGGCGTGCCGCCGAGATTCGTGGCATAGCTCTCGAAGGCCACGAACCGACCGTCGAGCGAGATCGAAGGTCGGTAACTGTCTGCGTCGCCGAGCACACCCGAGCTCGACACGCTGACGCGCTCCGTCGTCCCGCTGAGCGTGTCGCGCACGAACACGTCGAAGGCTTGGTTGTTGTCCGCGAGCGCAACGAGGTTGCTGGCGAGGCTGTCGAAGGCCACGAGCGCGCCGCTTCCCGAGAGCACGGGACCGCCATCGAGGCAACTGCCGCCATTGGAGTCGCCGGAGTTGGACGCGACGCTCAGGCGCAGTGTGGCCTGCGCCCGCAGCGCCGACGCGGAGCTCGCGAAGCACGCGAGTCCGAGCAACACACATTTCGGCTTCGCCATTTGCATCTCTCCTTCGAACGCCCTCGACGGGTTCACCGCGAGCGCTGCCTTGGGCCTCCGACCTGGGGCCGGATGCTAGCCGGATGTCCCGAGTTCTCGCGTACGGTCGCGTCCGTAGCCGCGGACGAGCGCTAGACGCGCTCGACGTGGTCGCGCCGCGGATCGACGGTGCGGCGCTGGAGATCAGAGGTGCTCTCGACCGTCAGGCGCACGCGCCGGCCCTCGCCTTCGACCTTCACGATCTGGCCCAGATGGCGGTGATTGACGCGCACCCAATCGCCGCGGCGCCACTGCGGTTCGCTGGCCAGCGGCGCCGCGAGCGTCGTCGGACGCTCGACCAAGTGAGCGTTGCGCCAGGTGCTGGCCTTGATGCACACATCGCAGGCCGCGCATGGTCCGTCGGGTTCCGCCAGGCCGAAATGCCGCGCGATCGTCGCTCTGCGGCATTCCTCGGCGCCGCCGGCGAAGCGCGCCATCGCCAGCAAGCCCTCGAGGTCGCTGCGGCGCTTGTCGACGCTGCCCACGGACTCCGGCAACTGCGCGGGATCGAGCTCGCGCACTAATCGCAGATCGTGCGTCTCGAACGAGCCTTCCAGCACGCCCAGGACCTCGAGCCACTTGAGGCAGATCGACACGCGATTGTCCGCGCGGTTCTTGATCAACAGCTCGTCGCGCAGATCGTCGAGCTCCTTGGCCTGCACGCGTTCGCCCCAGGCGCGCAGCGTCTCGTAGACGTGCAGCAAGTACTCGCGCGAGGGGTTGGCCCACTCGACGAAGCCCTGTTGGATCGCCAGGTCCTCCTCGAAGTAGCACAGCTCGCACCACGCTGGCCGACCATCGCGTCCGGCGCGGCCGACCTCCTGCGTCCAGGCTTCCAGCGTGCGCGGGATCTGCGCGTGCAGCACGAAACGGATGTCCTCCTTGTCGACGCCCATCCCGAAGGCGTTGGTGGCGAGCACCACGTCGCGCTCGGAGGCCATGAAGCGCGCTTGCATCTTGCGACGCTCCTGCGGCGAGAGCTTGCCGTGGTACACGAGCGTGTCGATGCCACTGCGCTTCAACTCGACGTGCAACGCCTCGAGATCGCGGATCAAGGTCGAATACACGATCCCCGGACCGTCGATCGAACGCACGCGCTCGGCCAGGAGCGGCACCTTCTCCTCGGCCAGCTCGACCTTCGTCACTCCCAGGAACAACTCCGGGCGCTCGATGCCGGTGCGCACGATCAAGGGCTCGTGCAGCGCGAGCATGCCGACGATGTCGGCCGCGACCTTGGGCGTCGCGGTCGCGGTCAGGGCGATCGTCGGCGGCCTCCCGATGCGCGCGCGGTACTCGCCGAGCCGCGAGTAGTCCGGCCGGAAATCGTGGCCCCACTGGCTGACGCAGTGGGCCTCGTCGACGGCCATGCGCACGATGCGCAGTCGGGGCAGGAACTCCTCGAAATCGGCGCTGCGGAAGCGCTCGGGCGTCACGTACAGGAGCTCGAGCTTGCCACGCGCGGCAGCCTCGAGACGCTCGCGGCGTTGCGTCGCATCGAGCGACGAGTTGACGAACGCCGCGCGCACTCCCTTGCGGCGCAAGGCGTCGACTTGGTCCTGCATCAGCGCGATCAGCGGACTGACCACCAACGTCAAGCCGCCCAGCACGACCGCTGGGAGCTGGTAGCACAACGATTTGCCCGCGCCGGTCGGCATCGTCAACAGCACGTCGCGTCCGGCGACGAAGGCCTCGATCACTTCCCGCTGCGGACCGCGGAAGGCGCTCAACCCAAAGCGCTCACGCAGCGCTGCATCGATGTCGGGCAACTCCACGCCCACACGTTACGCGATGGCGCCGGTCAGACGAAGTCGCGCCACAGCGAGCGCTCGACCTCGGGGAACATCGCGCACACTTGATCGACGTCGGCGCGGAACAGCTGCGCCAGATCGCGGCGCGCGCGCGCGTCGGGCTCGGGCAACTCGTGCGGCTCACGATTGACCGGACGCGCGAGATCCTCCGGCAGGAACTGCTCGTCGAGTCCGAGGAAACGGTAGGTGCGCGCGAGCTCGCCTCGTGGATCGTCCTTGCAGCGCTCGTATTGCAGCACGAGCAGGTCCTCGCGCGGCCAGTGCTCGAGCACCGCACGGAAACCGTCCGCCAGGCGACAAGCGGTGACGGCCTCGTCCCACAGCGACACACGCGCGGTCACGTGGGCGCGCTCGCCCTCGAGGCCCAGCCAACGCAGGCGCCGCCGCAGGAACATGTCGTAGTTCGAGACCATGCGCTCGACCGGATTGCGCACGATGGCGAGCAGCTTGGCGCGCGGCGCGGTGCGCGCGAGATGCGCGATCGCCAAGGGATGCGCGAGATAGTTGAACGAGCCGTCGCCGCAGAGCGACCCTTCCGGGCGTGCGAAGGCCTGGTTGTAGGTCGCGCGCTGCTCCTCGTTCGGGCCCTCCCAACCGAAGTGCACGAAGTAGTGCAGCTCCTTCTGGTGCAGTCGATTGGGCACCACGCGCGGATGGGACTCGATCAAGCGCCACCACCACGTCGAGCCCGCGCGTCCGCAGCCGATGGCGACGAAGTCGGGCGGTCCGACGCTCCAACCGCGCGGCACCTCGGCGAGATCGCGGCGTTCGAAGGGCCGCAAGAGACACGGAACCAGCGTGCGCGGCGCGGGCGGAGCCGCAGCGGAGGAGTGCGTTGCGCGGACGAGCTCGTGGGCCATGGATGGCGCTCTCAGGCGAGGCCGTCGACTGCATCGGCCAGAATGTCGGCCGACTGCACACCCGCGCGTGCGCGGCTCCAAACCGGGCGCCGGCGTCCCAGGCGAGGGCTGGCGTGGGCTCGACCTCGCTTGTGACGCATTCGGGCGACAGATAGGCTCCCGCCCGACCGCCGCTGCGCGCCATGGTGCACGCCGCCGGAAGAGCCGAGGAACACATGGGGTCGACCGAGTCGCATCGCAAGCTCGAGATCGCGCTGCAGTTCGCTGCCGAGCGCGACACGGACCCCACGCTCACGCCTCACGCGTACCTGGAGCGCCGCCTGAGCCGCGAGCCGGCGCTGAGCGCGCTGCTCGACGGCATGTTGCGCGAGCTCTTGGCCGAGATCGGCCATTGGCCCGTCGGCGAGCGTCGTCGTCGCGGCGAGGCGTTCCTCGCGTCGGCGCGATTCGCGGAGACGCTCTCGACGGAGACGGCGGAGACCCGGGCGAATGCCCCGTCGGTCGGCGAGGATCCGACGGCTCCACTGCACCCCAAGGTGCCCGCGCAACCCGCCGGCGGCGGCGCTGCCGGCGAGTGGATCGACCGGCGCTATCGCGTGGTGCGCCTGTTGGGCGAGGGCGGGTTCGGCAAGGTGCTGCTGGTCGAGGACAAGCTCCAGCGCAACCAGAAGCTCGCGCTCAAGCTGCTGAAGACGCCGCGCGACGCGCCCGAGGAATTGCTCACGCGCTTCCGCAACGAGATCGTCGTGTTGCGCGCCTTGAGTCATCCGGGCATCCCGCAGATCTTCAACGACGGGGTGACCGAGAGCGGTGACTTCTACTTCACGATGGCGTTCGTCGAGGGCGACACGCTGACCTCGATCATCCGCCGCGATGCGCCGCTGGCGCCCGAGCGCATCGTCCGCATCACCAAGCAGATCCTCGACGTCCTGGACTACGCGCACAAGAAGGGCGCGATCCACCGCGACCTCAAGCCAGCCAACGTCTTCGTGATCGACGCCGGCACGCCCAACGAGCGCGTCAAGGTGCTCGACTTCGGCATCGCCAAGCTGCTCTCGAACGAGGGTCTGCTCGAGAACGCGATGACGATGAACACCGAGGGCGCGATCGGCACGCCGTCCTACATGGCGCCCGAGCAGATGCGCAACCAAGCGGTCGACGCGCGCACCGACATGTACGCGCTGGGCATCATGATCTACCAGATGTGCTCGGGACGCATGCCGTTCCAAGGCACGACGGCGATGGAGTTGCTCGCCGCCAAGCTCGAGAACCCGCCCACGCCGCTGAAGGACACGCAGGCGCCGCAGTGGTTGTCCGAGCTGGTGATGAAGATGCTCGCGCGCGAGCGCGACAAGCGCCCGGACACGACCGCGGTGCTGGCAGCGCTGGAGCGACTCGAGGCTGGCCAGAAGAAGCTGTCGATGCGCGTCGCGGCCGTGGCCGCGGCGGTGATCGTCTTGGCCCTCGGATTCGGCACGTTCGTGTGGAGCCGGCGCGACGGCGAGCGCCCTGGAACGGGCCAAGCGGAGGCCGCGCGGGCCGCGTTCGAGTTGCGCGCGCCCAACGAGCTGTTCGAGGGTCAGGCGTTCTGGATCGATCTCGACTTGGGCTTGCCCGCGGCCGGCGCGAGCGTTGCGACCGACTGGCAACTCGAGTTGCCTTCGATCGTGGGCGAGCTCGGGTTGGTCGAGCTCGACGCACCCGAGCTCGCCGGCGCGCGCGCCACGCTCGACCTCCAGGTCGCGGAGCGCGGACACGTCGCGTTCGAGGAGAACGGCTCGTTCGTTTCCGATGGCGCGACGCTGTTGCGCTGGAGCGCACGCCGGCGTTTCGTCGCCACGCGCGTGGGCGAGCTGGTGCTCAAGGACTGCAAGCTGCGCAGCGCGACGCTCGGCATCGAGGCTCCGGCCAAGACGCTGCGCTTGCAAGTTGCCGCGCTCCCGGCCGCCGGCAAGCCGCCGGGCTTCGGCGGCGCCATCGGGCATTTCGAGTTGAGCGCGCGGTTGCAGCCGCGCGAGCTGCAGGTCGGCAGCAACTCCAGCTTGACGTTGAACTTCACCGGCGAGGGCAACTTCGAGCGCTTCCTGGCGCCCGAACCCGGCGATCTGGAGGCCTGGACTCCGCTCGCACCGCTCAAGGTCGCCGACGAAGCGCACTGGAACCGCCGAGCGATCAGCTACTCGCTCGCGCCGCGCGGCGCGGGCACGCTGCAGCTCCCGCCGCTCGAGGTGGCGGTCTTCGACACACAGACCAAGCGCTACGAGGTGCTGCGCACGGGCGCCTTCGAGCTCGACGTGCGCGAGACGCCCGTGGCTCCGCCGCGGCCCGACGCCGACGGCGATGGCACGCCGGACGACACCGACGGTTGCCCGACGGACCCCGACAAGGTCGATCCGGGGTTGTGCGGCTGCGGCAAGCCCGATGTCGACACCGACGGCGATGGCACGCCGGACTGCAAGGACCAGTGCCCCTTCGATCCGCAGAAGCAGGTCCCCGGTGCCTGTGGCTGCGGCAAGCCCGACGAAGACGCCGACGGCAACGGAGTGATCGACTGCCTGGAAGGTGCGCTGACGCGCAAGAGCACCGATCCGGCCACGGCGTTCGCGTGGGAGCAGCTCGAGCCGCAGGACGGCGCGCATGTCGCGTCCGGCGCGAAGAGCATCGAGGTGCGCGGGCTCGCGTCGCGCCCGCTGCGCTCGGTGGTGGTCGCCGCCAAGACGGCCGAGCTCGTGGGCAACGAGCGCCGCCAGTTCGTCGTGCAGGTGCCGCTCGACAGCGGCGCGCGCCAAACGCTCGAGATCGTGGCCATCGACGCACAAGGTGAGGAGCTGCGCGCGAGCCGCGTCATCGTTCGCGACTCGGCCAGTGCCCCGCCCGGGTATTCCAAGCGCGACGACGAGCTCGGACTCGGCGGTCTGTTCAAGCACCTGCGCCACGACGCCACGGGCATCGACCTGGTGCAGGTCGCGAGCGACGGCCGCGGCGTGCGCTATGTCGGCGTGCGCGAGGTCTCGTGGGGTGAGTACGAGCGCGGCGGTGGCGCGAAGCTGGAAGCACCGCGCTTCCTCGAGGGCCTGAACGACCGCGCGCGCCATCCGGTGGTCGACCTGTCGTTCGAGAACGCGCTCGACTTCTGCCGGCGCAACGGGCTCGAGCTCACCACCGTCGACGACTTCGCCGCCGCCGCGCGCCGCGAGGGTGACGCGCGCAAATATCCCTGGGGCGACGCCTGGCGGGCCGATGCCTGCAACTCCAAGGAAGGAACGTTCGCCAAGACCGCGCCCTGTGGCAGCTTCCCGCTCGACAGCTCGTGGTGCGGCGTGCTCGACCTCTCCGGCAACGTGCGCGAGCTGTGCCTGGAGTCCGATGGGCAGCACAAGGCGCTGCGCGGCGGCTCCTACGAGAGCAAGCCCGCGCAGTGCGAGTTGGGCTACGTCCCCAACGTGCAAGACGACTTCACCGGCAACGAGACGATCGGCTTCCGTGTCGCGTTGACGCTCCCGCTCTGAACGAACCGCATCCCGAGCATTGGCCCCCATGTCGAGACTGAATCCGTCGGCGCTCGGCGCCATCGTGTTGGTGTCCCTCGCGAGCTCCTGCGCCGGCCGCATCCACCACAAGCGCACCTCGGCGGCGCAGCTCGTGCCCATCGGCGGCCAGCGCTTCCTCAGCTTCCAAGACGCGCAGGTGCAGGAGTTCGACGGCGCGACGGCGGTGCGCACGCAGTTGCTCGGGCGCGAAGCCCCGGGACGCGCCTGCATCTCCGCCGTCGATCGTCCGACGGGGCGTGCTTGCGTCGCCTACGAGCGCGCGCTCGCCGTGGTCAATCCCGAGGACGTCGATTGGGAGTGGCACGACGCGCCGTGGAGCAGCGCGCCGAGCGAGCTCGCCTACGTCGACGGCCGCGTGATCGCGATCGAGCGCAACCGCGCGCACGTCTTCGACCTGTCGCTCGGAGGCCCGCCGCGCTCGCTCGACCTCACGCCGATCCTGCGCCAGATCGGCCGGCCCAATCTGTGTTTCGTGCTGCCGGTGAAGGACCGGCCCGACGAGCTCTTGGTGGTCTCCGCGAAGTACCCCAAGGTCGGCATCGCGCGCGTTTCGACGGCCAAGGGCGAGTGCTCGTTGATCAACGCCGGGGTCTCGATCGACATGCACCTCAACTATGTCCAGCGCTGCACCACCGACGGCAAGAACCTGTATCTGGCCGGCGCCTACGAATCGATCGATCGCAGCACCGGGTTCGAGCGCCTGAAGCAAGAGCTGACGGTGCTGCGCGTCGACCCGACCACGTCGGACGCGGTGACGCTGTTGGCCGACGACATCACCTCCAACGAAATCGCCGAGTGCAACGTGCTCGATCTCGTCGCCGGCGGCGATTTGGTCGTGGCCTTGGTCGCGCGCAAGGACGGCAGCGAGCAAGTGCGCGCCTACAAAGTGGTCGAGAGCGGCGGTGGCGCGACGGCGCTGAGTTGGCAGAAACGCGTCGCGCCCGGCAGCGCGCTGGCCTGGCTCAACCCGCCGCGCTTCGCCGTGTTCGAATCGGGGGCACTGCAGATCGCTCCCTGACGGCCCGCGACGGCGCGTTCGCCGTCGGGCACCTGCACACGCGGCTCACTTGGCCGCTTCGCACACGCTCTTCAGCTTGTTCAGGCCCTGCTCGAACATCGCGCCGATCAAGCGGTCGGAGAGCTTGGCGAAGAACGGCCCGATCACCGGCATCTCCATGCGGCCTTCGATGACCCACTCGACCTCGACGCCGCTCGCGCCCGGCGTGTAGTTGAGCTGGCTCTTGGCCGGCATCTTGGTGTCGCCGTTGATGAAGTTCATGTCCCAAGCGACGCCGCTGGCGGGATCGCAGCGCGTGAAGGTCAGCTCGCCCGCGTCGTTGTCGCCCTTCCAGCTCTGGTAGGCGCCGACGCCGCTGGACTTCTCGCCGATCGTGGTGCGGATCGACTTGTCGTTGGCTTCCCACGGGGCCCACTGCGGCCAGTTCTTGAGATCGCTGCACAGCTCGTGCACGCGCGCCACGTCGGCTTGGATCGTGACCTTGCGCGCGACGCGATACTCGTTCGACAGCATCAGGCCCAGCGCCACGAACAGGGCCGCGAGCACGACCAAGACGATCAGGATCTTCTTCACGGGCGTTCCTCTCTCCTTGATTGGGGGGTGCAGTCCATCACTGGCCGTCGAGCGGTTCCAGCGGTTCGAGCAGGTGTCCGAGCTTCTCGCGCTTGGTGCGCAGATAGCGCGTGTTGACCGGATTGGGGGCGGTGAACAACGGCACCTGGTCCACGAGCTCGAGCCCGTAGCCGCCCAGGCCCGCGATCTTCTTGGGGTTGTTGGTGAGCAGCCGCATGCTGCGCACGCCGAGATAGCGCAGGATCTGCGCTCCCAGCCCGTACTCGCGCAGATCGGCCGGGAAACCCAGGGCGGCGTTGGCCTCGACGGTGTCCAGGCCCTGGTCCTGGAGCTTGTAGGCCTTGAGCTTGTTCTCGAGCCCGATGCCGCGCCCTTCCTGGCGCATGTACACCAGCACGCCGTGCTTCTCGCGACCCAGGATCTCGAGCGCCTTGTCGAGCTGCGGACCGCAATCGCAGCGCAGCGAGTGGAACACGTCGCCGGTCAGGCACTCCGAGTGCACGCGCACCGTGACCGGCGCGTCGACCGCCGTTCGCGGGCCGTCCAGTCCGGGTCCCGGCATGCCGATGGTCAGCGCCATGTGCTCCTTGCCGTCGACCTTGGAGCGGAACATGTGCGCGCTGAACGTGCCGTACTTCGTCGGCATCGGCAGATCCATCTGCACCGGCTCGATCAGGCGCTCGTGCTGCCGGCGATAGGCGATCAAGTCGGCGATCGTGCAGATCTTCAGGCCGTGCCTGGCCGCGAAGCGCTCCAGCTCCGGCATGCGCGCCATCGTGCCGTCGTCGTTCATGATCTCGCAGATCACGCCCGCAGGCCGCGCGTTGCACAGCTGCGCGAGATCGACCATGCCCTCGGTTTGCCCGCCGCGCACCAGCACGCCGCCCTCGCGCGCCCGCAGCGGGAAGATGTGGCCGGGGCTGACCAGGTCCTCGCGTTTCGCGCCGGGTGCGACCGCCGTGCGGATGGTGTGGGCGCGATCCGCGGCGCTGATGCCGGTGGTGACGCCGTGCGCGGCCTCGATCGACACGGTGAAGCCCGTGCCCATCTTGCTCATGTTCTTCTGCACTTGCATGTCGAGCCCGAGCCGATCGCACAGCTCGCCGGCCATCGGCATACACACCAGGCCACGCGCCTCGCGCGCCATGAAGTTGATCGCCTCCGGCGTGACGTGCTCGGCGAGCAACGCCAAGTCGCCTTCGTTCTCGCGTCCCGGGTCGTCCACCAGGATCACCATGCGACCGCGCTTCAGGTCTTCGAGTACGTCTTGGATGGGGCTGATCGGCATCGTTGGGCTCGCGGCGAACCGCTCAGCCTAGGTCGACGGACGCCCCCCGGCCAGTCCGGGCCCCGCGAGCTGAGTCCGCGGTCCGGCTGTCGGGGTCCAAAGAGCGGAGTTACAGTCGAGCACGGCAGCGGGACAGACCTTTGGGCGGAGCGGCAAGCTCCCCGGAAAGCTCTTCGAATGGCACGGACGAGCGGCGTTTCGAAAGTGGCAGCAGTGTGTGCGGCAGTGTGGCTCTCGGACTTCGCTCGAGCCCAGGCGATCGAGCGCGTCAGCGTGTCGTCGGCCGGCGTCGAGGCCGACGGACCCAGCGAATCCCCGCGCCTGTCGGCGGACGGGCGCTTCGTGGCCTTCCGCAGCAGCGCGACGAACTTGGTCGCCAACGACACCAACGCAGCCGCCGACATCTTCGTGCGCGACCGTGTGCTCGGGACCACCGAGCGCGTGAGTCTCAAGACGAACGGTCAACAAGGCAGCGCGGCATTCGGGCGCGAGCCACGCATCTCGGGCGACGGACGCTACGTGTTCTTCGTAGCCAACGGACTCGATCCCGCGGACGTCAGCCCCAACGACGACCTCTATGTACGCGATCGCGCCAGCGGTACGACGCTTTGGGTCACCGGTCCGGGCTACACGGCGACCCCCTGGTGGTTCGACGTCAGCGCCGACGGTCGGCGCGTGATCTACGACAACAGCGTGTCGTTCGCCACGCCGTCGCTCGCGATCCGCGACATCCTCAGCGGACAAACCTGGGCGCTCAACGGAGTCCAGGGCACGCCGACCAGCGACTCGCACGCCTATTCGGACGGCTGCCTCTCGGGCGACGGTCGCTTCGCGTTCTACCGTGACATGACCTTTCGGGTGAACGGGACGTCCGCGTCCAACTTCGAGCGGCTCGAGTTGGCCACCGGCGCCGTGCGCTCCGTGCGCACCGGCGACTCGGCCGTGGCCCCGCTGTCCGCGTCGTTCAGCGGTCGCCATCTGCTGTACACCGAGTTCGGCTTCGGCCTGCAGAGCGGCAACACGCGCCTGTACCGCCTCGACACGCAGACCTTCGAGGAGCTGCGCATGGACCTGCGCAGCCTGCCCGCGCCGCCGTTCGGGTTCCAAGGCATGGGCGTGCGCTCGGCCTCGATCTCCGACGACGGCGCCGCCGTGGCCTTCTCCTCGGACGACAGCACGATCCTGCCCGGCGATCCCAATTCATGGCACAACGCCTTCGTGCGCGTCGCCGACCAGCGCGGGACCCTGCGGCTCGACTTCGATGCGGCCGGCCTGGACACCGACGGCGAAACGGGTGGCGTCGCGCTCAGCGGCGACGGGCGCGTGATCGCGTTCGACAGCGCCGCGACGACCTTGGTCGCGAACGACCTCAACGCGACCACGGACATCTTCGTGCGCAGCGTGTGTGGGCCGCACTTCGTCGACCTCGACGGCGACGGCTTCGGCGATCCGAGCTCGACGCCGGTCCAGCAGTGCCTGCCCGCTCCGCCGAACTGGTCCGTGAGCGCGCTCGACTGCGACGACGCGAACGCGCAGGTACACCCCGGCCGCATCGAGGTCTGCGACGGCCTCGACCAAGACTGCGACTCGTTCGTCGACGAGGAGGCCAACGGGGCTACCTACTGCGCCCTCAACTACGCCGCCTTCGATTGCACGCCATCGATGTTGGCCTTGGGCTGTCCGAGCGCCTCCGCCACGAGCGGCGTCCAACTGCTCGCCAGCGAGCTCGACCCGCAGCGCGCGTGCTCGTTCTTCTACGGGCTCGGCCCGGCGCTGATCCCCTGGGGCTCGAGCGGCCTGGGCTGGATGTGCGTCGCGGCGCCGCGCCAGCGAACGGCCGTGCTCCACAGCGGCGGCGTCAACGCTTGCGAGGGAACCATGAGCCTCGACCTGTGGGCCTGGATGAGCTCGCACCCCGGCGTGTTGGGTACTCCGTTCACCCCCGGCCAACAGCTCTTCGTCCAAGGCTGGTTCCGCAAGCCGAGCTCGCCGCAGGGCACGGTGATGACCAACGCTTGGACCTTCGTCGTCGCTCCCTGAGCGATCGCCGCGCGCCTCCCGAGCCGTCGACCCGCGCCGCCCGCGCGAGCTCGACGGCTCGGTCGTTTCCAGCGCGCTCCACGCGCGCTACGGAGCGAAGCGAAGGAACTTCCGCCTCGCTACGCACGTCGACCTCCGCGCGCGGTTTTCCAGCGCCCAGTAGGATTACGGAGCTCGCAGCACCTTGATGAGGTCTCCACGCATGAGTCGCGCCCCTATGTGGCGGACGTCGAAGACGCTTCGCGTCGCCGTCCCCGTCTTGGCCGTTGGTTCCGCGAGCTTGCTCAGCGCGCGCCTGGCCGTCACGCCGCCCAACGAAATTCGCCTGCCTGGCACCCAGGAGCTGCAGGTCTCGCCCTTCGATCCCAGCTCGAACTGCGAGATGTGCCACGGCCAGTACGACCCCGCGACCGAGCCCTTCCAAAACTGGTCGGGCAGCATGATGGCGCACGCGGGCCGCGATCCGGTGTTCTGGGCCGCCGTGGCGGTCGCCGAGCAGGACTTCGACGGCGCCGGTGACCTGTGCATCCGCTGCCACTCGCCGATCGGTTGGTACGGCGGCCGCTCGGTGCCCACCGACGGCTCGGCGCTGACCGGCGACGACTTCGATGGCGTGTCGTGCGAGGTGTGCCACAAGCTCACCAACCCCGACGACAGTGAGCACCTGGGCGAGCACTACGCGCCCTTCAAAGCCAACAGTGGCGGAGCCAATCCGGTCGCGTACCACGGCAGCGCGGAAGCCGTGCTGTGGGGCGGCATCGAGCGTCTGGGTCCCTACAACAACGCGGCGCAGTTCCACCCCTGGTTGCAGTCGCAGTACCACCGCTCGTCCAACCTGTGCGGCACGTGCCACGACGTGTCCAACCCGGCGACGGGCGACCTGGCCCCCAACAACGGCGCGATCACCCCGCTCGCGCCGGGACAGTTCGACGGCACGCTCGGTGGGCCGTTGACCTCCAAGGCCGGCATGAAGAACCCGCCGCACAAGTTCGGCGTGGTCGAGCGCACCTTCAGCGAGCACATCTCCTCGCCCTTCGAGAACATGCGCGTCGACGACTTCGACACGCTGCCGGTCGATCTGCGCAAGGGCTCGCTGGCGCGCGCCTACACGCAAGCCAAGCTCTCCACTCCCAGTGGCGACTACGTCGACGGAGCCCAACGCAACTTCACCTGCCAGACCTGCCACATGCCGCCGGTCGACGGCTTTGGCTGCAGCCTGTTCTCGACGCCGCAGCGCGCGGACCTGCCGCTGCACGACCTGACGGGCGGAAACTACTGGGCGCCGGACGCGATCCTGTACCTCGACGCGCAAAGCCGGCTGTTCGGCGGCAACGGCCTCACGCCGTACCAGATCGCCGGCATCCAAGCGGGCAAGTTGCGCGCGATCGACAACCTGGAGAACTCGGCCGCGCTGTCGGTCACCGGCAACACGCTGCGCGTCACGAACCTGACGGGCCACAAGCTGATCTCGGGCTACGCCGAAGGCCGGCGCATGTGGCTGAACGTCAAGTGGTACAACGCGGGCAACGCGCTGGTCCGCGAGGACGGTGAATACGGCCCCTTGAGCGTCACGGTCAATGGCACGCCGTATACGGTCGAGACGCTGCTCGACGCGAACGATCCGTACACGCGGATCTACGAAGGCGAGATGGCGCTCTCGCAGGAGTGGGCGACCAAGCTGATCTCGCTCGGCTACCCCACGTCGTTCCCGACGAACTACGACAAGGTCAACGGGGCCGTCACCAAGACGCTGGGCCAGATCGCGGCGCAGGCGCCGGGCACGAGCCACACGACGTTCCACTTCGTGATCAACGACACGATCGCCCACGACAACCGCATCCCGCCCTACAAGATGAGCTACGACCAGGCGGTCGAGCGCAATGCTCAGCCCGTTCCGGCAACTCAGTACGGCGCCCCGACCAGCGGTGGGTTCTACAACCACTGGGACGACGTCGCGCTGGTTCCGCCGGCCGGCGCGGTGCGCGCGGAAGTGCGCTTGATGTACCAGCCGACGAGCTGGGAGTACATCCAGTTCCTGCTGCTCGCCAACAACGGCATGAGCGCGGTCCACGCCACCAAGGGCACGGACCTGTTCGAGGCCTGGCGCAACACGGGCATGGCGGCGCCGGTGACCATGGCGCAGGCTCGCTGGGGCTCCAGCGCGCCGGTGACCTATTGCACGGCGAAGACCAACAGCCTGGGCTGCACGCCGACGATCGGCTCCAGCGGCGTCCCGAGCATGAGCGCGGGCGAGGGCTTCCACATCACCTGCTCCAACGTGATCAACGAGAAGGTCGGCCTGATGCGCGTCAGCACCACCGGCCCCAACGCTGCGCCGTTCAAGGGCGGCTTCAACTGCGTGCAAGGCCCCGCGGCGCGCCTCGGCTACCAAAACGCCGGAGGCAACCCGGCCCCGGCACACGATTGCAGCGGCGGCTACATCCTCGACTTCAACGAGTACATCGCCAGCGGCGCCAACCCGTTCCTGAGCCAAGGCACCACGGTCTGGGTGCAGTGGTGGATGCGCGACACGGGCTTCTCGCCGCCGGCCAACTACTCGTTCTCGGCCGGTCTGCAATTCACGATCGAGCCGTGACCCACGCGTGACTGCCCTCGGAGCTCGCGCTCCACGGGTCCGAACCTCGAGCCATGGGCGCTACGATGCGCTCATGGCTCGATTCACTTGGGTGTTGATCGGACTCACGGCGGCCTGCGCGAGTGTGGAGAAGGCCGAAAGCACGGCGCGCCCGAGTTGCGCGCGCATCGCGGCGCTGGAGGACGCGCGCACGGACGGTGACGGCGAGCTGCAACGCTTGGCTGGCGACTCCGACGCGATCGTTCGGGCGCGCGCCGTGACGGCCCTGGGTCGTCTGTGGTTCCCAGAGCACGGTGCCGAGATCACGCGGGTGCTGCTGCAAGCGCTGGGTGATGCCGACGCGCAGGTGCGTGGAGCAGCGGCGTTCGCGCTCGGTCTGCGCGGTGATCCGAGCGCAGCGGACACCTTGGTGTTCGTCGCGCTCGATTTCCATCGACGCGACGGCGACGCGTTGGTCCGCGCTCGCGCGACCGAGGCCGCCAGCAAGCTCGACCGCCCGGAGCTCCACGAGCGCCTGCTCGAGGCTCTCGACGATGCTCAGGCCTGCGTGCGCCGCGAGGCCGCGCTCGGAGCCGCGCGCTGGCCGAGCAACGCGCTCAACGCGGCCAAGGTCAACCAACGCTTGGTCGACGCGCTCGCGCTCGAAAACGACGCGAGCACCGTCACCGCGCTGCTGTTCGCCCTCGAGCGCCGCAAGGCCGTGCAGGCCGCGAGCTCTTTCGTGCGCTACTCTTCGGCGCCGGACGCGGAGCAGCGCCTGTTCGCGGTGCGCGGTCTCAAGCTCCTGGCCAAGGACCCGCGCATGCTGGGCCACCTGTGGCGCGCGAGCACCGACGGCGACGTGCGCATCGCGACCGAGGCCGTGCTCGGGCTGGGAGCGTGCGACGACGCTGGGTCGATGCTCTACATCGCGCGCGCCAGCAAGCACTCGAGCGCCCACGTGCGACGCGCAGCGTGGGAGTCCGCCGCCGCCGCGGGAGCACGCGATCAGGCCAACGCGCGACACCTGTCGGCGGCAGGCATGCCGCTCTCGGGCACGATCGGTTCGAGCGCGCCGCCGAGCGAGCCCTCGAGCTGGGTGCGCGGAGCGATGGTCGAGGCCGAGCTGCGCTTGGCGGCTCCGCGCCCCGGCGCCGCGAGCATGATCGACTCGACACTCGAGCTGCTCGATACTGCGTACCGCAAGCTGTCGCGCGAAGAGCGCATCGGAGCCGTGCGCGGCATCGCGGCGCTCGACGAGGAGCGCGCGGTTCCCCGCCTGCTCGAGTGCATCAGGGACCCCGAGCTCGCGGTCGGCGAGACGGCGCTCGAGATGCTCGGCAAGTTCCCCACTCCGCGTGTGCGCGAAGCGCTGCGGCAAGTGACGGGGTTCGGCGACAACGGCCTGCGACTCGCGGCGGTGCTCGCACTGCAGGAGCTGCCCGACGAAGGCGACTTGCCCGCACTGGAGCGCTGTTACGACTCGTCGAGCGGTGATGGATCCAGCGAGATTCGTTTCAACGTGCTGCGCAGTGCCGGAAAGATCGGTGGAGACGCGGCGCTGGGCTTGCTGATGAAGGGGCTGCTCGATCCCAGCGCCTTCGTGCGGCGCGTGGCGCGCGAAGAGCTGGCGGCGATCGACGCGCAAGCCGCGCAGCAGGCGCTCGCCTTGGCGCTCGGCGCCGAACGCGCGCTCGAGCCGCTCGAGCTCCCCGACTACGCTGCGTCGCCGCTGGTCGACGTTCTGACGACCAAGGGCAAGCTGCGTTTCGAGCTCTTGCCCGACGAAGCGCCGGTGCACGTCGCCAGTTTCCTCGAGCTCGCGGCGCGCGACCACTACGACGGCACGCTGTGGCACCGCGTGGTCAGTGATTTCGTGGTGCAAGGCGGCGACTACCGCGGCGACGGCAACGGCGGCGGCACGTGGAAGGGCCAAGATCGATCGCTGCGCCACGAGATCGGCCCGCGCAAGTACGTGCGCGGCTCGCTCGGCATGCCGCGCAACGAAGACGTCGACTCCGGCGGCAGCCAGATCTTCGTCACGCACCGCGCAACGCCGCACCTCGACGGCCGCTACACGATCTTCGGTGAGCTGCGCGAGGGCTTCGAAGTCCTCGACGCGCTCGAGGTCGGCGATCGGATCCTCGACGTCATCCGCGCGCGCTGAAGCGCACCGCGCCGCGCTTCGAGCGCGGGTGAACGACCTGGTTGCCGCTCGAGCGGAATGCACGCAACAAGCGAGCGGGGCCGCGGTCGAAGGATCGCCGGCCCCGCTCGGTTCACGTCACGGGCACAGGACCGTTTCGAGCGCGTTCGACAAGTTGGTGGTCTTGGGGCTCGGCGGGTCGCGGAACCAGCCTTGGAGGTCGATCACCAGACCGGGCGCGAGAGGCTGTCCGAGAGCGTTGGGATTCGCGGCCCACCAAGCGTGAATATCCACCGCGATCTGACCATCGCAAGCGCCCGCGGTACCGCCGGAGTTCGCGTTGGTCATGCGCTGCGTCGGAGCCTTCACGCACAGGACGCTCGTGCTCGTGCCCCATGGAGATGCGTTGCGGCCGAGTCCGTAGAAAATCAGTCCCTGCTTGGCGCCCTCGACGTTGTTCATCATGACGGTGCACGATCCAGACAGGCTGGCCCGCGAGATCCCCACCATCGATATCGACGGCGAGCAGCCATTGGTCGACGTGCCTGCCGTGCAGTAATTGATGGCACTTCCGCAGGGGTCGAGATTGCCGAGGATCGAAGCGAGCGGCAATTGACCGGAAACGGTGCTGGAGGTGTTGTAGCGAGTGTTGTTGGGACCGCTCGTCCATCCCGGCTGCGAACTCGCGTTGATCTCGGCCAGGTTCGACGAATTCGTCGGATCCAGATCCGAGTTGAAAGAGGCCGAATTCTGGATGGCCTGATTCACCGACTGGCCCGCGTTGAGCAACTCGCGCATCTTCCAGCCGTAGGCGTTCCAGTTGGCGCCGCCAGACGCCGTGAAGTGGCACAAAGCACAGTTCTGCCCCGTGCCGGATATCACATTGTTGTCAGTTGTCGAATTGGGATACAACGTGTTCCAGTTGTTGTAGTAGTTGCCGTGTGCCTTTGCGGTCGAAGTGAACGCAATGACACAAAACACGATCGCTAGCACGCTCAACAGAGAGACGATGGGCCTTCTGATCGACGACATTTGACTGCCTCCTGATCCCGCGGATCCGCGACGTCTGCCGGTCGTCACGATGGGCGACACGCCTCATTCGAGTTCAACGTACCGTCGAGAGCGAATCGATGGACCGCAAAGCGAATCGCAATGTGCATTCCGTGTCTGTGGCGTTACGCGGGGCTCCACATGCAGGAGCTTCGTCGATTCGCGCCTCCGCTGAAGAAAGCCACGAGAAGCAGAATGACGAGCACGACATGCGTCACTGCGCGCGCAGAGATAAAGTCCGCACTGCCGTGTGCGATTTGTCGCGGGCGACGTTCCTCAACGCACCATGCGCAGCGTCAGGGGATAGCGATACGGCTGGCCCTCGTTGGCGCGCAGGCCCGCGATCAGCGCCAGCCCGAACTGGGCGATGCCGAGCGCGGGGATCAGCAGCATGCCGACCACCACGAACAGCAGCGGGATGCACGCCAGCACCGCGATCAGCACGGTCAGCTGGAAGTTGAGCGACTCGCGCGCCTGCTCGGCGACGAACGGCGCTTGGTCCTTCTTGATCTGCCACAGCACCAGCGCGGCGATGAGCCCTCCCAGGGGCACGACGAAGCCCGCGAGCGGCGAGAAATGCGCCAACATGCCCCAAGTGCGTTGGTCTTTGTCGGTGGCGACGGTGTGCATCGTGCAATCCTCCTCGTTCCGCCGAACTCTCTTGGCCACCGCATGCGGCTGAGACGGCGCGTCGCGGTACGCTGATGCGCTCGGGGGTATTTCAACATGTCTCGAAGAACCAATCCGTGGCCCGCGCTGCTCGTCGCCGTGTTCGCTTGCAAGGGTGCGACTGGGCCCGAAGGAGCGACGGCTCCGCCGCAGTCGGCCACGCTCGGAGCAGGCTTGTCCGAAGCTCCCGCGGCTCGGCCGGTGGTCGAGCGCGTCGAGCCCGCGGCTCTGGGGATCGCGCTGCGCGGGCGCGCGCTGGCCGATCGCGGACAGCCGCTGCTCGCGCTCGACACCATGCTGAAGGAGGTCCTGGCGCGCGTGCGCGCCCAGTCCTGGTCGGACGAGCTGCTCGCCGCGGACGCGATCGTGGCCACGGCCGAGATCGAGGATTTGCTCGAGGCCAGCTACGCGTGGAAGGCCGCGCTGGCGTTGCTCGAGGACGCGCAACCGTTGCCGCAGGCGACGCCCCCGGAGCTCCACGACGCACTCCAGGCTCTGCTCGCGCGCGCGCTGATCCGCTGCGGGCGCCTCGAGGAGGGCCGCTCGGCGATGCTGGCCCTGGGCGTGGTGCGCGATTGGCGCGTGATCGGCCCGTTCGCCAACGAACGCGGCGGTGGGTTCGACACGGTGTACGCTCCCGAGAACGGCATCGATTTCACGGCCGTCGTGCGCGGCAAGGAGCGCGACGTCGCCTGGCGCGCCAATCCGTGCCCGCAGCAGCCGCTCGGCATCGTGGTGTTGGACGAGATGCTGCGGCCCAACGAGCAGGCCGTGGCGTACCTCGCGACCGCGGTCCGGCTCGAGCGCCCGCGCAGCGTCAGCCTGATGCTCGGAACGAGCGGCGCGTTCAAGCTGTGGCACAACGGCCGACTCGCGCTGGGCCGCAAGCTCGGTCGTCCGTTCGGTCGCGATCAGGACCGCGTCGTGTTGGCGCTCGAGCCGGGCTGGAACACGCTGCTCGTCAAGTGCGGCGTCGAGGATCGCAGTGGCTGGCTCGCGACGGCGCGCATGGTCGAGCTCGACGGTCGCGCGCTCTCCGACGCCGTGTGGGACTCCGCGCACGCCGCCGAGAGCGTCGCACCCAGCCGTGAGAGCAACGAAACACCGTTCGCGCTCGCGCGCGAGGTCCTGGCCAAGCGCACGGACGATGCCACCGCGCTGCGCCTGCTCGCGATCTGGCACCAAGCCGTCCATCCCGACGACAGCGCCGACAAGAGTGCGCGCAAGATCGCCGAGCGCGCGCTGGCCCTGCAGCCCGACGACGTCGACACGCTGTACTTGTTCGCCCGCACCAACGAGCCCGAGGCCGGCGAGAGCCGCGCCGAGATTCGCCACAACGAGCGCCTGGCACCGCTCAAGCGAGTCGTCGCGCTCGAGCCCACGCACGTGGGCGCGCTGCTCGATCTGACCGACTTCTGGCTGTACCAGAATCCGTTGCTGCCCAAGGCCGATGAGATGTCCGCGCGCGCGTTGGCCGCCGCTCCGCAGCACCGCCGCGCGATCGCCTTGCGTGCGGATGTCCTGCAGCATCTCGATCGCATGCTCGAGGCGCAGTTGCTCCAAGAAGCGGAGTTCGACACCGCCGAGGGTCGTCTGCAACCCGAGCTCATCGCCGCGCGAGCGCATGCTCTGCGACGCCGTGGCGCTGGTTCCGCGGCGCTGGAGCTGCTGACCGCGGCGCTGACCAGCGGCAGTGACGATCGCCAGCTCGTCGCGGCCCGCGTCGAGGCAGCGCGCGACACGGGCGCGGTCGACGCGTGCTTCGCCGCCTCGAACCTGTGGCTCGCTCGCCAACCCTTCGACGTCGCTCGGATGCTCGAGGCCGCCTCGATCGCCGAGTACGCCGAGCGCTTCGACGACGCTCAGCAGTGGCTCGAACGCGCGCTCGCGGTGTGCCCCGAGGACACGCGCGTCCACTTGGCGTTGGCGCGCATCGCCGAACGCCGCGGCGACGTCGCGACCGCCGAGCGCGAGCTGGCCGAGGTCCTGCGGCTCGACCCGGGCTACGACAAGGCTCGCCGCCAGCAGAAGTTGCTCGCCGAGCAAGGCGAGGAGCGCTTCGAAGAGCCCTATCGCTGGGATGCGCTGACGCGAGTCGGGCTCGTGCCGGCGCGCGCCGACGCCAACGATCCGCTGCAAGTCGTCGATCGCACGACGGTCTGGCGCGTCGAGCCCGACGGCACCGAGCATCAGTACGAGCACGTCGTGCTGCAAGTCGACAACTTGGCCGGCGTGAAGGCGCTCGATGCGTACTGGATCGGCTATCCATCCGATGCGTCGCTGCAGGTCTACAACGTGCGCGTCGTGCACGGCGATCGGTCGTTCGAGCGCGCACCCGCGCCGCGCGGCGGCGACCAGAGCTCGGGTGGCAGCCTCTATCGCGGCTTCGATCTACCGCCGCTCAAGGTCGGCGACCTGGTCGACGTCGAGTACCGCATCGACCAGACAGAGCCCGACGTGTTCGGCCAGTACTTCGGCCTGCGCCACATGTTCCAGATCAACGGGCCCGATCCGCTGGCCCCGGTGCATCGCGCGGAGCTGGTGGTGTTGGCCCCCAAGGACGTCGCGCTGCACGCGGTCGAGCACAACGGCGCGAAGCTCGAGCGCTCGCTGGAGGAGCGCGATGGCCTGGTCGTGCGTCGCTGGGTGGCCAGCGACTTGCGCCGCCCGCCGATGGAGGCCGCGATGCCCGACCGCAGCGAGTTCGAGCCGCTGGTCGACGTCTCGACCTACGCCAGTTGGGATGCGTTCTCCGCATGGTGGTGGAACTTGATCGAGAAGGAGTTCGTGACCACGCCGGCGATGAAGGAGAAGGTCGCCGAGCTCACGCGCGGATTGACCACCGAGCACGACAAGGTGCGCGCCATCGCGCGCTTCGTCGGCCAGGAGATCCGCTACAACGCCTGGAGTTTCGGCACACACGGCTACGAGCCCTACAGCGCCGCGACGATCTTCGAGCGCCGCTTCGGCGACTGCAAAGACAAGTCGATCCTGCTGCGCCAGATGCTCGCGGAGATCGGCGTCGAGGCGCACCCGGTGCTGATCAACGCCGAGTGGCGCCGTCCCGACGAGAAGCTCGAGGTGGCGATGGTCAACCACTTCAACCACTGCATCGCGTACCTGCCCGCGACCGCGGACCGGCCGGGCTACTACCTCGACGCCACCGCCGACCGCAATCCGATCGAGTACCTGCGCGCCGACGACCAAGGCGCGAAGGTGCTGCACGTGCGCGACGGTTCGGGCTCGGTGCACCAGATTCCCTACACGGCGCCCGCGGACAATGCCTACGTGCGCAGCTACGAGGTCGCGCTCGAGCGCGACGGCCGCGGCGAGGTGCGCATGGTCGACACCAGCAACGGCATGTTCGGCGTCGACAATCGCCAGCGCTTCGGAGGCGAGCAAGGCGACCTCGACAAGCGCATCGCGGACGACGTGGCCGACGCTTTCGGCAAGATCGACGTGCTCGAGGCGCGCACCTCCAAGCTCGAGGACCTGGGCGAGGCGGCTCGCGTCGAGGCACGTTGGCGCGCGGAGAATCTGCTGACGCGCGACGCGGTCGGGGCGAACCTGCGCGTCGCGTTCGACCCGATCCCGATCCTCGACGTCGCCGCGGAGCCCGTCGAGGAACGCGAGTGGGAGCTGGTGCTCGATCGCCCGTTCCAGCTCAGCAGCAAGGTGCTGTACCGCACGCCTCCGGGCTCGAAGCTGCTCATGCTGCCGCCGGAGGCCAAGGTCTCGGCGCCGGGGTTGATCGACTACCACCTCGACGCACGCGCGACCGCAGATGGCATCGAGGTCGAGCGCACCTTCACGCTGCACGAGCGCCGCATACCGCGCGAGCGCTATGCCGACTTCCGCAACGCTCTGGCGGAGATCCGCCTGGCCGAGAGCCGCAGCATCGTGCTCGAAGACGTCGCCCCGCAGGAAGCCTCGGGCAAGGGGAACAAGTGATGAAGCGCACAGTTTTCTTGCTGGTCGTCCTGGCGCCGTTCGGTGCCGCGCAGAGCATCGATCCCGAGACTTGGGCGCGCACGCTGATCGACTCGCCGCACCTGGTGAGCGACGATCCGGACGCGCGGTTTTCCGAGGGCCTGCGGCTGGTCGCGCGCGATCCCGGCAACGCCTTGGCCGAAGCGACGCTGACCTGGATCGACTCGATCGCTCTCGACGATCCGCGCGCCGCGACGACGCTCCTGGCGGAGCTGCGCGGCGACACGATGATGCCGATCGCGGCCTCGGAGCTCGCGCGGCTGCAGGCCGAATTCGTGTGGTGGAACCCGGCCGGCAACGCGCTGCTGGCGGCGCGCCCGAGCGAGTTGTATCCGCAGTTCCTGCGCCAGGGTTGGGTGCTCGGCCCGCTGCGCGACCCGTTCGACGCCGCGGCGCGGCAGGCCCTGTTCGCGGAACCACGCTTCGGCGAGGCGCACCAGGGCTTCGAGCACCTTCCGCTGCGTTGGAGCGAGCTCACACGTCCCGCGACGAGCCGTTCGTTCGACGTCCAGGACACGTTGGAGAGCTCCAGCGGTTGGGCGCTGTGCGCGTTCGTGTTCGAGGTCCCGAAGGGTGGTCCGGGGTGGCTCGAGCTCGACCTGCGCGACGCGAGTGGCCCGCACATGACGGCGATCTACTCGACGCGCGACGGTGCGCCGATCCCCGACGCGGTCCTGCGCGTGGCGCTCAACGAGGACGCTCCCGCGACCTACGACTTCGTCACCGACGAGCGGCCGGTCGTGCAACGCCAATCGGTCGTGTGGCGCGCCGGAGTCAACCGCGTGCTGCTCAGCACGACCTGCAACTCGAACATGGACTTCGCGCTGCGCGTGCTCGACGCCGGAGGCGCGCCCGTCAGCGGCGTGCGCCCGGCGGCGCTCGAGAGCTCGCTCGGCGAGCCCGTGCGCGCGCAGCTTCCCGCCACGCCGCCCACGACGTCGCTGAGCTATCTCACGGCGTTGCGCGAGCGCGGCCCGAACGCGACGGCATTCCTGGCCTGGATCCAGATCCGCTCCGCGTGCTACGCCGCCGGTTTCGAGTCGCTGGAGCGCTCGCTGGCGGCGGATCCGCAGAGCATCGGCATTCGCGCGCTCGCGGCCGAGCTGTACGGGCGCGACAGCCATCTGCCGGAGACCTACCGCCGCGGTCGCGCGCGCGAGCTGATCGAGTCGGTGCTCGCCAGCGAACCGCGCCATGTGCGCATGCAGACCGCGCTGGCGCGCATCTTGGCCCCCGAGGACAAGGAAGAAGAGGCGATCGAGGCGCTGCTCGCGCTCTCGAAGTCCAACACACGGTCCGTGACACCGGCACTGGAGCTCGCCGGCGTGTACCCGCGGCTCGAAATGCAAGTCGCCACCGAGCGGCAGCTCCGAGAAGCGGTGGCGCGAGCTCCGCGTTCGCCGCGCACGCTCAACCGACTCGCGGACCTGTGGTCGAGCGTCGGCGAGCGCCAGCGCGCTTTGGCCGCGTACGACCGCTCGCTCGAACAGCACCTCGATCCGCGCGTGCTGCAGCGCGCGGCTGCGCTCCACGCCGAGCTCGGCTTCGGAGGGAGGGCGCTCGAGCTGCTCGAGCTGAACACGAAGCTCGACACTTCCCACGCCGCGCGCCTGACGCTCGCCGAGGAGTGGATCGAGCAACGCAAGCTCGACCAAGCCGAGGGCGCGCTCGCGACCCTGTCGGCCGAGCGGCCCCGCGACACCGAGCTGATCCTGCGACGCGCGGACGTGGCGCGCATGCGCGGCGACGCAGCGCTCGAGCGCCAGTTGCTCGACCAGGCCAGCGCGCGGCGGCCCTCCGATCCGAGCCTGCGTTCGCGGCGACGCGCTCTCGGCCTCTCCGATCCGGCGCGCGCGTTGTTCGAGCGCTTCCCGGTCGACATCGCGGCCGAACTCGCCACGTTCGACGCCAAGAAATGGTCGGACCACGTGGTGCGAGCCATCGATTCCGCCACGGTCTACGTGTTCGAGGACGGCGCGCTCGAGCAATGGACCGTCGAACGCGATGTCGCCCTCGACCTCGCCGGCTGCGAGTCGCTCGGCAAGCAGGCTCCGCGCGGCGAGATGCAGCGCATCGCGACCATCAAGGCCGACGGCAGCGAGTACGAGCCCGTGCTGGTCGATGGCGAGTACGTGATGCCCGCGCTGCAGCCCGGAGATTCCGTCGAGGCCATCGCCATTGCCTTCGACGGAGCTCCGTTCGACGGACGCGCGCGCGTCCCCAAGTGGTTCTTCGCGTCGGTCGAGAAGCCCTTCGCGCTCTCGCGCTATGTGATCTCGCTGCCGAAAGCGCTGGGGCTCGAGCTCGCGGTGCACAACTTCTCGGGGCGTCACGACGTGCTCGACGAGGGTGCGCGCGTGGTGCACGTGTTCGAGCAGCGCGATTCGGCGCGCGTCGTGCCCGAGCCGTCGTCGCCTCCCACCGAGTGGTATCTGCCGTGGATCGAGTTCGGCGAGAGTTGGCCGACGGCGAGCAGCGCGGAGATCCTGACGCGCGAGATCACGCCTCGGACGCACGTGACACCGACGATCCGCGCCGCGGCCGAGAGGGTCGTCGCCGGCATCGCCTCGGAGGAGGCTAAAGCGCGCGCGCTGCACGCCTTCGTCGCCGCCAACCTCGATCAGCGCGCCCCGAACGGGCGCGCGTCGGCCACCTCCGCTCTGCTCACACGTGAAGGCAACGGCACGTTGCTCTACGCGGCGCTGCTGGACGCCGCCGGCATCGACCACGAGGTGTTCTGGTCGCGCGCGGTCGATCCAGCCGCCGATGGCGAGCCTGCGCCGCGCTTCCCCGGCCCCGGCCGCTGGGCGCGCGCGATGGCGATTCAAGTGCGGCCGAACGACGGCCCGGTGGCGTGGTGCGACATGGGCTTCAAGACTCTGCCCTACGGCAAGCTCCTGAGCTACGCACCCAATGCCGAAGCCTACGGCACCCAATCGCGCCAGTGGATCGCGATGCCCAGCGTCGCGCCCGCGGAGCGACTCGGTTACCGCATGTCGCTGAAGCTCGCCCTGGCCGCCGATCGGTCGGCGCAGGTCGAGTTCGAGATGGCCTACTCGGGCAATCTCGGTTTCGTGGAGAAGGAGCAACTGCGCGAGGTTCCGGCGACGCAACTGCGGCGCGTCGTGACCCAGCGCGTCGCGCGCAATTTGCCCGGGCTCGACATCGTGGACTTCGACCTGCGCAACTTGCAGTCGGACACGGACGAGTTGGTTTGGACCGCGCGTGGCCGCCACAAGAGCCTGCTCGACGAGGCCGGCGGCGAGATCAGTTGCAAGCTACCCTTCCCGCGGCTCGAGCTGGGTCGCGCGGCTGGTGGCGCGGGCGAGCGCAAGCAGCCCTTCGTCATCGAGAACGCCATCGCCCTCTCCACGCGCGTGCGCGTCGAGTTGCCCGATGGGCTGAGCCTGGCCGAGGCATTGCCCGAGACTCGACTCGAGTTCGGCGACGGCCGCTATCGGCTGACGCTCGAGGACGCGAGCCCAGCGGGCTTCACGTTGGTGCGCGAGCTGACCTTGCCGCCGCGCGCGATCGCTCCGGAGCAGTTCCCCGAGTACCTGGCCTTCACCCGCGCGGTGGACGAGGCAGAGCGCGTCCCGCTGCGTTTCGCGCGCCGCCCCTAGCCTCTGGAGGGCTCGTGGAGAGGCTCTGGATGAGCCTGGATGAACGTTCACAATCTCTTTCATCGCAGACACTTGTGCCTGCGGTGGATTCGCTGTGGAAGTGTGCACAAGGGCTCGCTTCCCACTCCTGGGACGGTCGATAGAGGCCGCGCGCCCGCACCGGCAGCCTCTCCCCTCTCGGTTCGGTCCGGGCGCAGAGCCCTCCATGAATCGCATCTTGCTGGCGACCGGTGTCACGCTCGGCGCGGCGGCGGCCGCAGACCACGTTCTCCGTCTCGAGTCACGCGTGTCCGAGCTCGAGCGCGCGCCGCAGATCGCGCCGCAGTCCGTGCGCGGCCTGTCGCATCGACTCGGGGAGCTTGGAAGCGCGTTGGCTGAAGTGCGAGCGACGCTCGACGACGACGCGCGCACGCGCGAGCTCGCGGGCAAGCTGGCGGTGGTCGAGAGCGCGCTCGAGCGAGAGCGCGGCCGGATCGCAGAGCAGGCGCAACGGGTCGACGGTTGGATGTCCCGCTGGAGCGCGCACGGTCCCGAGGTGATCGACGAGCGCCTGAGCGGCATGGCGCTCGATCTCGAACGGCGCTCGAACGAGTTGGCCGAGCTGCGCGCGCTGGCCGAGAGCACCGATGCCCGGGACGACGCGCGCTGGCGCGAGTTTTCGGAGCGCGTCGAGCCACTGCTCGAGACGACCAACTCCGATCAGCTGTGGTCCGATCTGGTGGGCCCGGTGGTGCAGCTCGCGGGCGACGCCACCGTGGGCAGCGGAGTGCTGCTCGAGTCGCGCCACCGTGTCAGTGGCGAGGGCTGGGTGACGCACCTGATGACCTCGTGGCACGTCGTGCGCGACATCTACGGCGGACTCGAGCGCGTCCACGAGCCTGTGCCCGTGCGCATGTACCGGCGCGACGGAACCTGGCACGACGAGACCGCGCACATGGTGGCCTTCGACGTCGAGCTCGACATCGCGTTGCTCGAGATGGACCTGGACCAGCCAGTGCCCTTCGGCGCCCGCTTGGCCTCGCGTTCGGAGCTCGAGGCGATGCGCGTCTTCGACGCGGTCTACGCCGTCGGTTGTCCGCTCGGCAACGACCCGATTCCGACCCAGGGTCAGATCGCCTCGACGACGCACGCGGTCGACGGCAGCCACTACTGGATGGTCAGCGCACCGACTTACATCGGCAACTCGGGCGGCGGCATCTTCGACGCGCGCTCGCACGCCTTGATCGGCATCTTCTCGAAGATCTACACCCATGGAGCGGCGCGCTCGACGATCGTGCCGCACATGGGGCTCGCCACGCCGCTGGAGTCGGTCTACGACTGGCTCGAGCGCGGCGGCTACACGGCGCTCGTCGGGGTCGAGGCGCACGCGCAGACCGCATCTGCGCAGCGCTGAAACGCGGATCTCCGGGCGACGCGCCGGACCACGAGCAACTCCTCGCCGCGCGAACGAGCCGTTCGGCGCTCGAGCGGGTTATCCTCGCGCGGAGCGAGCGCTGTGCGCGGGACGTTCTGCGCGGCCGACTCGCGCGCGGTCCTTGCTCTGGACCGCACCCCAGAGTCCCTCAGGAGTCGTTTCGATGAAGCTGTCGATTGGAGTCGCATGTCTCGCCGCGAGCGCGGCGCTGCTCTCTCAGGCTGCGCAGGCACAGTGCATCACCGGCGGAGCCGGCGGTGCGATCCCCACCTCCGGCACCGGCGACGGCACGTGGCCGACCACGCCGCCGACATCCCCCTTCTCCAGCACCCTGGCCGTGACCGTTCCGAGCGGCGCGACGGTGATCAACGCAGTCAAGCTCAACGGCCTGTCGCACACTTGGATCGGTGACACGCAGATCTTCCTCGAGTCCCCCAGCGGCCTCAAATACAACCTCGCGCACCGTCCGGGTTCGGCCGGCGGCACGCTCGGCGACGACGGCGATTACCTGGGCGACTACGTCATCGTCGACCCGCTGCAGTTCGTGCCCTGCGGCGTCGGAGCGGGCCAGATCGCGACCACGGGCGGCATCTTGGCTTCGGGCACTTACATCCAGAACTTCGGCGACTGGCCCGCGGGCACGCTGGGCATCGACAACACGCCGCTCGAGTCGATTCCGGTGGCTTCGGGCAACTGGACCTTGTGGGCCTACGACTGGGTGGGCGGTGACACCGGCGGCCTGACGAGCTGGGAGCTGTGCTTCGGCTCGCCGACTCCGCCGCCGCCGCCGCCGAGCAACAACTTCAACTGCATCACCGGTGGCGCGGGCGGAGCTTGGCCGGCGTCGGGCGGCACCGACGGCACCTGGCCGACGACGCTCCCGACGGGCGAGCTCGCTTCGACCATGGCGGTCACCGTGCCCGGCGGCTCCACGCGCATCGTCGCAGTCAAGCTCAACGGGCTGGCGCACACCTGGTCGGGCGACAACCAGATCGTGCTGGAAACGCCGAGCGGCGCGAAGATCAATCTGTTCCAGGACACCGATGGCGTGTTCGGTGGCGGGTGCGCGGATGCGTTCTCGGGTGACTACGTGTTCGTCGACGCCAACGTCGGTCAGAGCCAGTGCGGCGGTCCGGCGCTGACCTTCGGCTGCGCCGGCGGCAACGTCGCACCGGGCACCTACTACCAGTACTTCGGAGCGTGGCCGACCGGCAGCGCCGGCATCGACAACACGCCGCTGGAGAGCGCGCCGATCGCGTCGGGCAACTACACGTTGCGCATCTACGACTGGTATGTCGGTGCCGACGACGGCGTGCTGGCGAACTGGGAGTTGTGCTTCGACGGCGTTTCGGGCCCGGTCGCGTACTGCACCTCTGGCACGAGCTCCAACGGCTGCAATCCCTCGATCAGCGCCGCGGCGCAGCCGAGCGCGACGCTCGCCACTGCGTGCGTGCTCAACGTGGCCGGCGTCGACGGACAGAAGAACAGCCTGATCTTCTACGGCGTCAACAACGCGGGCTTCACGCCGCAACAGTGGGGCATCGGCAGCACGAGCTTCCTGTGCGTGAAGGCGCCGACGCAGCGCATGAACTCGCAGAACACTGGCGGCACTCCGGGCCAATGCAATGGCTCGGTCACCCAGAGCTGGAATGGGTATCTCGGCGCCAATCCCAACGCGCTCGGAGCCCCGTTCTCGGCCGGTCAGAAGGTGTATGCGCAGGCGTGGTACCGCGACCCCGCTGCTGTGAAGACCACCAACCTGTCGGACGCGCTCGAGCTGACGGTCGTGCCGTGAGACGCTGAGCGCGGTACCACCTTCAGCCAGCGCTCGCGCGTCCGCGCGAGCTCGGGGGGTTCCTACGAAACGACGCCAAGGCGTCGTTTCGTCTTTCAGGCGCGCCGGCAACGAAGCATGGAACAGCTT
>JADYYP010000010.1 GCA_020853575.1 Planctomycetota bacterium | reverse complement strand
TCGCTGTCGATCCCTTCGAAGAAACCGATGAACAGCATGCGCATGTACACGCCCGGCGGAATGCTCGGACGTCCCTTGCCCTCGGCGTAGAAGCGTGCGCAACGCTCTTCCACGAACCGATCGAAGCCTGCCTCCGCGAGGATCTTGTTCAGCCGCTCGTAGAACGGGTGGCCCGGCGAACGCGCCAACTCCGACGTCGCGATCCACAAGTCCGCCTGCTTCTCCGTCGATCGCCCCTTCATCGCCATCGCCTGCGCTCCTCGCTGCGCATGCTATTAACCCATCCTGCGCGGGTTGCGGATCAGCGGCGGTTTTTCAACGGGCTGCTAGGAATTCCCTGCATGCCGCGCATCAACGTCCGCCGCGCCTCGGAGCGCGGTCGCGCCAACCTCGGTTGGCTCGACAGCCGCCACACGTTCAGCTTCGGCGAGTACCACGATCAGGCCTTCATGGGCTTTCGCGCTCTGCGCGTGATCAACGAGGATCGCGTCGCCCCGGGCGCGGGCTTTCCGACGCACCCGCACCGCGACATGGAGATCTTCAGCTATGTCCTCGGCGGGGCCCTGGAGCACGAGGACAGCATGGGCAACGGGCGCGTGCTCGCTCCCGGGGAGATCCAGCTGATGAGCGCCGGTCGGGGCGTGACGCACAGCGAGTTCAACCCCAAGCGCGACGCCGCGCTGCACTTCCTGCAGATCTGGATCGTGCCGGCTCAACGCGGCCTGAATCCGAGCTACACCTCGTGGAGGCCCGACCCGGCGCAGGCGAACGCGGCAAAGGTGCTGGTCATCTCGCCCGATGGCCGCGAACGGAGCGCGTTGATCCACCAAGACGTCGCCGTGTACCGCATCCGGCTCGCGGCGGGCGAGAGCGTCGAGCACGAACTGGCTGCGACGCGTGGCGCGTGGCTGCAGGTCGCTCGCGGCCAGCTCGAGCTCGACGGGACACGGCTCGACGCTGGCGACGGTGCGAGCACGGAGCAGGCGGGCCGCTCGACGATCCGCGCGCTGGAGGCGAGCGAGGCCTTGCTGTTCGACCTCGCGTGAGCGTGCCGACGCGCGCTCCGGGGTCTCAGGGCAGCGTGACGAACTCGAGTGCGTTCGAGAGCGAGCTGCCCTTCGGGCTCGGCGGATCGCGGAACCACGCCTGCGCATCGACTATTTGGCCGACGACCAACGGGTTGCCGAGCGCGCCCGCGTTGCTCGCCATGTAGGCGCGCCAATCGAGCGCAAGCGCTCCGTCGCACGCACCCGCCGAGCCGCCACTGTTTGCCGCGGGCGCTCGTTGCACGGGCAAGCGCACGCACAGGTAGCTCGACGAGCCCGACCACCACGGTAGCGCGAGCCGTCCGCTGACTCCGGAGAACACCAGCCCGCTGCGCTGGCCTTCGACCGAGTCGACGCGCAGCACGAAGCCCGAGTTGGCCGCAACGCTCGGCACGCCAGTGCTCGAGATCACTGCGCTGCATGCGTTGGTGGTCGTGCCCGCCGTGCAGTAGGCGCTGGGTGCGTTGGAGGCGTGGAACTGGCGGGCCGCGGACACTCCGACATTGCCGCGCGCGTCGGTGGCCCGAACGCGGTACGTCACGCTGGCGCCGGCGAGCGCTGGGATCACTCCGCGGAACACCTGACCGCCCGACCAGGTCATGGGCGCGGAGCTGAAAGCGCCTCCGGTCGACCATTCGAGCTGCACGCTGGCGAAGCCCGTGATGTAGTCGGGCTGGTTGTCGAGCACGTGCGCGCGCACCACGGTGGGCGTCGGCGTGGAGCCCTGATCCGGCGCTTGCTCGAGCGCGGGCACGCGCGGCGCGTGGGTGTCGGGAATCTGCGTGACGTTGCGGACGAAGGCGCTGTCGTCCTGCGACCTGGCGCTGAAGACGTCGGTATCTCCGTCGCCGTCGACATCCGCGCAGTCGGCGTCACGGCCGATCCCGTTGACGCTGGACGGAAGCAGCGACGACACGTCCGCGAAGCTCAAGGTCCCGCCGGTGGTCGTGTTCGCGTGCAGCCGGTCCGTGCCCGAGAAGTTGGCGACGTACACGTCGAGATCGCCGTCCGCGTCGTAGTCGATGAAGTCCGCTTCCTCCTCGTCGAACGACGAGCCCGCCGGAGTCGCTGCGCTCGAGAACACGCCGAGCCCGTTGTTGGTCAAGGCCAGATCGTCGAAGTTGCTGCCCCAATTCACGCCGTACAGATCGAGGTCGCCGTCGTCGTCGAGGTCGCCGAGCTCCTGCTCGTACTTGCCGGAACTCGGCGTGTACGAGGCCAGCGCGAAGCCGGTCATGTCGCGGAAGGCGAGCAGCGCGCCGCTCGGGTCGCGCCGCGCGTGGTAGGCGCGTGGACGGCTGGGGCCTCCTTCGCCGCACATGACGATGTCGAGATCGAAGTCACCGTTCTGATCCGCGAGGTCGGAGTCGACGATGTTCTCGGCCACGTCACAAAACGTTCCGGTGGTGTCGATCGTGTTGGCTTGCTGCGTGCCTTGGCACCAGATGCCGAGCGAACCGTTGCCGAAGTTCCCGGCGGGCACATAGCCGCTCGGATTGAACTCGCGAAACGCGCCGCTGCCGTCGTTGAGGAAGATGCGCGACGGTGTCAGTCCGTTGCCGGCGATCCCCGCCGAGCTCTCGAACAAGTCCGGCCAGCCGTCGTTGTCGAAGTCGCCGAAGTCGACGTCGCGGCCCCACTCGATGAAGCCGCCGCCAGCGAGGACCTGCGACGCGGGGACCGACGAGCCCGGTCCGCCGATGCCCAGCCAGCGCGCTGCGGTCTGGTCTTGATAGAAGCCGGGCGCGCCGCCCTGCGCTCCTCCCATGTTGATCCACCAGTGCGAGCCCTGGTTGGAGATGTTCGACTCGGCGGACGAGTGCAGGTCGAGATCGCCGTCGCCGTCGATGTCGGCGAAATCGAGATCGCGGCTGGTGTCGAGCAGCACCGGGAAGCGCGCCGCGGTTTCATCGGAGAAGCTCCCCAGGGCGTTGATCCAGACGCGGTTCTGCTGGTTGCCCAGGTCGCCACCGTTGGCGAGCACGACGTCGAGGTCTCCGTCTCCGTCGACGTCCCCGAAGTCGATCTGCTCGGTGTCGTTGCCATTGAAGGGCGGCGCGATCGGGATGCGAGTGGTGTCGTTGACGAAGCTCTGCGCGAGCAGTGCAGGAGCGAGCGCGAGGCAGGCGACGGCGTACAGGAGTCGGAGCATGCATGCACCTCGAGGGGGAACTTGGCGCCGGGAGGATGGCGATCTTTGCGATCCGTGATGCGCTTGGCGAGCGCCGTGGTCGCGACTTCCTCCGGTTCGGAGGCGGATGCGCCGCGGCGCGCGTTCCACGGCGCGAGCGGCAGCTCCAGCTGGCGTTCAGCGAAACGTGCGCTCGCGGATGGCGGCCTCGATCAGCCGCACGAGCTCGATGCGTCGACGTCGAGACCGGCGACGAGCCCGGCCTTCCAACGCTGGTATCCCAGACCCGCGATCATCGCGGCGTTGTCCGTGCAGTAGGCGGGGCTCGGGAAAACGCAGTTGATCCCGACGTCGCTCGCGGCCTGCTGCAGCTTCTCGCGCAGACGCCGATTGCACGCCACTCCACCGCCGACGAGCACGGTCGCGAGCCCCAGCTCGCGCGCGGCGCGGATCGTCGGCTCGACGAGCGCGTCGACCACCGCCTCCTGGAACGAGGCCGCGACGTGCGCGCGATCCGCGATCGCTTCGGGCGGCGGTGTCGGCGCGGCAGCGTCTTGTCCGCGCAGGTGGTAGAGCACCGCGGTCTTCAGTCCGCTGAACGAGAACGGCGGGAAACGCGGCGCGGTTTCGCCTGGGCCCGGCCGCGGCCGATAGCGCGGGAAGGCGATGCGCTTGGGGTCGCCCTCGAGCGCGAGCTTGCTCACCGAAGGTCCGCCGGGGTAGGGCAGCCCGAGCAGGAACGCGACCTTGTCGAAGGCCTCGCCCGCGGCATCGTCGAGCGTGGTCGAGATGCGCTCGATCGCGAGCGGTGAGAGCGCCTTGTAGAGCGTCGTGTGCCCCCCGGAGACCACCAACGCGGCGCACGGGTAGGGCGAGCGCGGGCACTCCATGGTCGCGGCGTAGACGTGGGCCTCGATGTGGTCGACGGGAATCAGCGGCAGTCCGCGCGCGAACGCCAGGGCGCGCGCGACCGAGAGCCCGACGAGCAGCGAGCCGATCAATCCGGGCTTGGTGGTGACCGCGATGGCGCGGATGTCGTCGAGGCCACATCGCGCCTGAGCGAGTGCGGAGTCGATCACCGGCAGGATCGAGCGCAGGTGCGAGCGCCCGGCGATCTCCGGCACCACTCCTCCGAAGGGCGCGTGCTCCGCGATCTGGCTGTCGACGACCGAAGCGAGGATCCCGCGACCGTCGCGCACCACGGCGGCGGCGGTTTCGTCGCACGACGACTCGATACCGAGCACCAGCTCGCCCATCGGTTCACTTCGCATCCCGCGCCACCGCTCCCGGGCGCACGCCGCGGAACAGCTGGAGCGCAGCGGCCAGCTGCGGGTCGATCGGTTGCCGCGGATAGAGCTCGCGTCCCTCGCTCGCCTCCCACGCGCCGAGCTCATCGAGGACCGCATCGGGCGGGCTGAAGCTCGCCAAGAACGCGCGCACACGGCGCAACTCACTATCGCCGAGGTCCACGCGCACGTCGGGCATCAAGCCGTGACTCCAGGCGCCGTCGACGGTGCGCTCGATGTTGCGGTGGGACGGCGTGTAGTAGTAGGCGTTGATCAGCTTCACGATCATCTCGCCCTCGCCGAACGACTTGACCTGCTGCACCATGCCCTTGCCGTAGGTCGGGCTACCGACGACCACCGCGGCGCGGTGCTCTTGAAGGGCGGCGGCGAAGACCTCGCTGGCGCTGGCGGATTCACCGTCGACCAGCACCACCAGCGGCAGCCCGGGCCATTTTGCCTCCTCCGGATCGGCCTCGTAGCGCCGGCTCTCCTCGCGCCCCTCGTAGGAGACGATCAGACCGCCGTCGAGGAAGCGATTGGCGATGCGCGTGGCGGCCTGGAGCACGCCGCCGAGATTGCCGCGCACGTCGACGATCAAGGCGCGCATGCCCTTGGCCGAGAGTCCCTCGAGCGCGCGGTCGAACTCGGCCGCGGTTTCCTGGCTGAAGGAGCTGATCGCGAGGTAGCCCAGCCCGAGTTCCGGCTCGAGGATCCGCGCGTGGCGCACCGAGGGGTCGATCAAGGCCTCCTGCCCGATCTCGAGCGTGCGCTCGAGCCCGTCGCGACCCTGGACCACGACCGGCACGTCCGCGCGATCCTGAGCTCCGAGCAGCGCGCGCAACTCGCCCGGCCCCATGCCGGCGACCTCGCGTCCGGCCACGCGCACGATCTGGTCGCCGCAGCGCAGCCCGGCCTTGTCCGCCGGCGAGCCGGGCAAGGCGAACAGGATGCGCGCCTGGTCATAGGGCATCGCGAACACCACGCCGATGCCGCGGTAGTGCCCGGAGGTCTCGCGCTCGATCGCGGCCACCTCCGCCGGGCCGTAGTAGCGCGAGTAGGGGTCGAGCGAGCGCACCATCCCGCTCAAGGCCGAATCGAGCAAGGCTCCGCGCTCGATCTCGCGCACGTAGCGCGTCTCGACGTAGTCGCGCACTTCGCGGTAGCGCTGGACATCCGCGTCCTCGATCGGTGCCCGCAGGTGCCACAGGAGCAGCCCCAGAGAGAGTCCGAAGGCCGATCCCACGAGCAGATGCACCCAATCGCGGGCGGCGCTCGAGCGCGGTGCTTCCTCGACGGGGTGGGTCATGGCGCGCGGCGCATCTTAGCCGCGCCGACGGACGCGCTCGCGAAGAGCTTTCGCGACCAGCGCGGGCATGCACGAGTTCAACGAACTTTCTCGGGCTCCCGTGCGTCGTTTGGCGCGTCCGCACTTATCCTCGCTGTTCCCCCCGGCCTCGCTGGAGATCCAATCGAGCATGAAGCACGTTCACCTGGTCTTCCTCGGATTGTTCTTGGGGACTGCACTTCCGGCCGCGGCGCAGGAGCGCCGGCCGCGCGACAAGGCCGACAAGGGGGAGCAGCAGACGCAACCCGCCGGGCCGCGCGTCGCCCAGGCGCCGGAGAAGCCGGCCTACGAGAAGAAGAGCGAGCCGTTGCCGAGCACCGCGAGCTTGGCCTCGACGCGTGCGCTGTTCACGACCGCCGACGCGGACAAGAGCGGCAAGCTCGATCTCAAGGAGGCCACGGCCGCGGGCCTCGGTCCGCGCGACTGCACGGCTGGCGATCTCGACGGCGACAAGCTGCTGACCACCGATGAGTTCCTCGTCGGCTATTCCGGCATGCTGGCGCGGTTGGGACGCCCGGTTGCGAGCGAGGTGACCAACGAGGCCGCGCGTCTGGTCGCGGCAGCACCGGCCAAGCCCGCGGTTGCGGCGCCCACCCCGAACGCGCCGGCGACTGCTGCGCCAGTGACCGCCGCGCCAGCGGGCTCCCCGGCGGGCAAGCCGGCCAGCGCCCCGGTTGCAGGCTCGACCGGCGGCGCACAGCCCACACCGGTTGCTGACCCCAAGGCGGAGCTCGAGCGCAAGATCGCCGAGGCGCTGCGCTCCTCCGATGGAGGCGCCGCGGAAGCGCCGCGCGAGCGCGAGCGCAAGGCGCCGGCCGCTCCCAGTGGCGAAGCGACTCCCGCGGACGTGGCGAAGGAGAATCTCAACCGCCGTTTGCGCAACGCGGAGGTCTCCCCCGAGGAGGCCGCGGCGGAGCGCGCGAAGCTGTCGCGGCGCATCGACAACGCCAACCAGGCCGCGGAGAAACGCGCCGCGGACGCCAAGGTCGAGGCGCCGCCTGCGAGCGGCGCTGCGCTGGCCGCCGGGGGCAGCGCGCCCCACGCGGGCAAGGCGCTCGACGCCAAGGCCAAGCAGGCGACCGAGGCGCTCGAGACGCGCATCGACGCCACCGGCGCCGATCCGAAAGCAGCTGACGAGGCGCGCGCGAAGCTCGGCCAGCGCATCGACAATGCGCGCGGAGTCAATGGGGGTGGAGCGCCACCGGCAGCGACTGCCGCGGACGCGCCTACCTCGAACAAGCCCGCACCCGCTGCGCCGGCTCCGCAAGCCGCGGGAACCGCTCCCGACGCCGGAGCCGCGGCGCATCTCGACGACGAGGCGCGCAAGAAGCTCGAGCAACGCCTGCAGGCGACCGGGGCCACTCCGGAACAGTCCGATGCCGCGCGCAAGAAGCTCGAGAAGCGCATCGAGAACTCCAAGCAGACCGAGGCCGCCGGCGGTGGAGCTGCACCCGCCGAGCCCGCTGCCAAGGCCGGGTCCGACGACGCCGCGGACGGGCTCGATGCACCCCAGAACGCCAAGCTCTCTCCGCAGGAGCGCGCCAAGGCCATGCGTGAGGCGCTGGAGCAGCGCTTGAAGGCGACCGGCGCGGACGAAGCGAGCGCCGCGGCCGCGCGCGAGAAGCTGGAGAAGCGCATCAAGAACCTCGAGGCCGGCGCTGCCAGCTCCGGCGCGAATGCCGGCGGCGCAGCAACCACCGGAGCGCAGCCCGCGGGTGGCGCGGCGCCCGCGAAGGCCGGCAAGGGTCGCAAGGCCGGCGCCGCCACTCCCGCGGAGGGAGGCGCGGCCCCCGCGGCGCGGCCGGCTCCGGCACAGGGGGCGGGAGCGCGGCCGGCACCTGCGGCGGGCGCTCGTCCGGCGGGTGGACGCGGCGCGGCGGCTCCCGCCGATGGGGCTCCCAAGGAACGCGGCGGCAAGAAGAAGCGCGACGGCGGCGGGCGCTGAGCCGCGCGCGTCGACGGTCCGCAGATACGAGCGCCTCGGGCCGCCCCGCCGATGGTCAGGGCGGCCCGAGGCGTTGAACGCCGCTGCGCGCGGAGCGTCAGCCGGCGTTTGCGGCGCGGTAGAAGTGCGTCTGGTCGAGCGGGCCCTCCCAGGCGAAGGTCTCACCACGCCCCGGGATCAGGATGCGCAGCGGGTGGTCGGCGTCGAGGTTGCACCCCAGCTCGGCCAACTCACGCTCGACGCGGCGCAGTTCGCGGCGCTGCGTGGAGAGCACGCTCTCCAGCCGCATGATCTCGAGGCGCTGGCCTTCGCGGTCCTCGGACATGTCGCTCAAACGACGCTCGAGTTCGTCGATGGCCGTCCCGCGCTCACGGATCTCGCGACCGATGGAGCGCAGCAGGGGCAACAGGCGTTCGGCGTCACGACGGGCGAAGCTCTTCTTGCTCATGGTGTCCTCCGAGCCGTTGGGGCTCTTGCCCGTCCCTAGCCGGAACGATCTGCGGTCGCGAGGGGAATTGTTCCTAGAAGCTGGAAACGTGGATGGCTCGGCGTGGCGCACCGCAGCTGCGGGGAGCGCGGGCTGGAACGGAATTCCGCCTCAGCCGAGCTCGACGCGGATCACGTCGACCGGGCATGAGTCCCGCGCACCGAGCAAGCGCTCGTCCGCACCAGGGTCGCTTTCGACGAAGCTCAGCCATCCATCGAGCACCTGTGACGACACTCCGTCGACCACCAGGAACACCTCGGGGACGAGTTGAGCGCACAGGCTGCAGGCGATGCAGCCCTCTTCGATCGTCAGGGTGCGCACGGTGGTCGAGGACGCCATGGAGCCCTTACTTTCGACGCAACCGCCGCGGGACTCGAGCCCGCGCGCTTGGACGGCCGCGCGGGCCGTCGAGTACAGTGCCGCATCCGGTCCACCACCGCCATGGCCGCCGAAGTCGTCGACATCACCCACGTGCAGGAATTCGCGGCCGCGCATCGCTTGGTCAGCTCGCACCTGAGCGAGGCCGAGAACCGCGCGCTCTACGGACCTTGCTTCACCGACCACGGCCACAACTACACGGTCGAGGTCACCGTCAGCGGCCCGGTCGACGCCCGCACGGGCATGGTCATGGATCTCAATCGACTGAGTCGCTTGATCGTCGAGCGCTTGATCGAGCGCGTCGACCACCGCCACCTCAACCACGACGTACCGTTCCTCGCGGGCACGATCACGACCGCCGAAAACGTCGCCAAGGCCTTCTGGCGCGAACTCGAGCCCGCCCTGAAAGCGATCCCCGGATGCACGCTGACCAAGATCTGTCTGCACGAAAGTCGCGCGAACAAGGTGGAGTACCGCGGTCCGGCGAAGGCTCGATCGCGGCGCTCGTCCAGAAGCTCCTCGACGAGCTCGGCGAGGACCCGCAGCGCGAAGGGCTGAAGAACACGCCGGGGCGCGTCGAGCGTTCTCTGCGCGAGCTGACCGGAGGAACCGCGCTGTCGGTCGCGGAAGTCATCGGCAAGGGCGTGTTCACCGAGGACTGCTCGGAGATGGTGCTGGTCAAGGACATCGAGTTCTACAGCTTGTGCGAGCACCACATGCTGCCGTTCTACGGCCGCGTGCACGTGGGCTACATCCCCGACGGTCGCATCATCGGGCTCTCGAAGATCCCGCGCATCGTCGACGTGTTCGCTCGGCGCCTCCAGGTCCAAGAGCGCATGACGCAGCAAATTGCGCAGGCGCTGCAAGACGCGCTCAAGCCCAAGGGCGTCGGTGTGGTCGCGGACGCGCGCCACCTGTGCATGATGATGCGCGGCGTGCAGAAGCAGAGCTCGTCCGCGCTGACCTCGTGTCTCCTGGGTGCCTTCCAGAACGACTCCAAGACGCGCAACGAGTTCCTGAGCTTCGTGCGCTGCCTCAAGAACGACTGAAAGGCGCGCGGTGGGGCCGCTCGAACGCGGCGGCAATCGCTGTGCTTCAGGCGCGCGGCGGGACGTCGAGGTCGTCGACGTTGGTGCCCGCGGGCGCCGTCCATGCACGCCAGATCACCTCGGCCACGTCCTCGGGCTTGTTCATCTTCGAGCGCTCCCAGTTGCCCGGGACCTTGTCGAAGATCGAGGTATCGGTCTGTCCGGGGTAGACCGTCGAGACGCGGACGCCCGTCGGACGCAGCTCCTCGCGCAGTGCGTCGCTGAAGCCGCGCAGCGCGTACTTCGAGGCGCAGTAGGCGACGTTGTTCGCGAAGCCGCGCTTGCCCGCGACCGAAGAGATGTTGAACACGTGCGCGTGCTCGCTCGAACGCAGCGCGTCGAGGCACTCCTTGGTGACGTAGAACGGCCCATCGACGTTGACGCCGTGCATCCAGCGCCAGTGATCCGCGTCGGTCTCGGCCAGCGGTGCCACGTAGAAGCCACCCGCGTTGTTGACCAACACGTCCAGGCGATCCCCGAGGAACTCGAAGGCGCGCCACATGGCCGCGGAAACGGACTCTTCCTCGGCGACGTTGAGCTGTGCAGCGAGGCCCTGGCCGCCGGCCTTGGCGATCTCCTGGACCACTGCGTCCAACTCGGACGAGGTGCGCGACGCGATCACGATCTTGGCGCCCTCACGCGCGAAGCGCAGAGCAATCGCACGGCCGATGCCGCGGCTTCCGCCGGTGACGAGAACTCGAGGTGCCGACATACGTTTCCTTTCGAGATGAAACGCGCATCGTAGCGCCGCGTGCAGTCGGAGTGTGCGCGCCGCTACAATCGCTCGAATGGCCTGGAGCCGCCTGGGAACACAGTTCTGCCTCGAGCTCGCCTTTGGCGTATTGGTGACGCTGGCGTTCGTCGCGCGCGCGCCGCTGGGGACGTTTTTCTTCCGCCTGATGGGTGTCACCGCGCTGGTTCCGCTGCTCGTGGCCATCGCGCTACCGCTGGGCGCGCACGCCTCCGGCTGGTCGGACCCGCGCTGGTTCGGTGCGGGTCTCTCCGCCGCGCTGTTCTTCGTGTACTCGGCTCCGGTCCGCGCGCGCACGCGCGAGCTCGCGCTGGTCGTGGCCGCGCTGGCCTGCGCCGCGTCGCTCGCGATCGAAGTGCGCGAGGCCGCCGGAGTGCAGGGCGGCATCGCCTGGGCGACGGCGAGCCTGTCGGCGCTCGCGACGGGCCTGGTCGGTGGCAGCGTCGGCTTGGCGATGGTCTTCGGGCACTGGTACTTGACCGTGCCGACGCTCGAAGTCGCCTGGCTGGTGAAGCTCAATCGCCTGACGATGCTGTGGATGGGGCTCTCGCTGGTCGCGCTGGTCGCGACCTTCGCGGTGTTCGCCGATTCGATGAAGCAGCGCGACATCGATCTGCTCGGCATGTGGCCGCTGTTCCACGTGGGAACGCGCGTCGCGCTCGGCATCGCGCTGCCGCTGCTCTTCGGGTGGATGACGTCGCAGTCGCTGGCCTACAAGAACACGCGCTCGGCCACGGGCATCCTGTACGCTTCGACGGTGCTGGTGCTGATCGGCACCGCGGTTTCGGTGTTCCTGCAGGACATCTACGGAGTTCCGCTGTGAGCATGCGCGTCGCCCTGGTGTGCCCGCGCGACACGGACGGCGGAGCCAGCACGCCGGTCGTTCCGCCGTGGCCGCGCTCGGTGCGTTGCGCGCATTGCGGCGACGAGCACACGCTCCACGGCGAGCACGCTTCGAGCGAGGGCGGCCTGCGCGGCTGCTTCGGCTGCGGCCATCCCGAGCTCTTCACCCAGAAGGACTTCCCGCGCGCGTTGGGCATCGCGATCGTGGTCGTGGCGGCGCTCGCGGCACCGTTCACGTACTACGCCAGCTTGGCCGTTGCGGCACTGCTCGACGCGCTGCTGTACCACTTCGCGCCGAACGTCGTCGTGTGCTACGTGTGCCGCTCCGAGCACCGCGGTTTCGCCGCGCGTCCCAAGCATCCGCGCTTCGACCGCGAGATCGAGGAGCGGCTCAAGTTCGGCGCGCGCGCCGTGATGGGCAAGCCGATGCGCCCTGGCGGAACGGCCGACGCTCCCGAACCCGAGCACTGAACTACTGCGTCCCCGCTGCTTCGCGTGGCTCAGTCCTCGAGCTGCTCAAGCAGCTCTCGGGCGTCGCGCGCGGGCTCCTGGCACGCGTAGTTGCGGCACACGAATGCGCGCGCGTGTCCGGCCGGCGCGGACTTGCCGTCGAGCAACGGCATCAGCTCGAGATCGGCGCGCGCATCGGCGAGCGCGACGACGCGCTGCGGCAAGAAGGTCGAGCGCACGCTGCGCAGGAAGTCCCGCGTGGTCGAGTCCGCGAGCTCGCCCGCGATCACGATTTCGCGTGGCCCGACGGCCAGGAAGTCGACGGCGACCAGCAGCTGACTGAAGGCCGCTGGGTAGCGGTTGGCGAGCGCTCCGACCGAGCGGATGGTGCGCTCCACGCTTTGCGCGAGCTGGCCACGGCCGGTGAGCTCGGCCAGCCGCAACAGGTTGAGCGCGTGCACGCTCTGACCGGCGGGCAGCGCCCCGTCGTGCGGCGCCTTGAGGCGCGCGATCAGTGTCTCGTGGTCGTGCGACGTCGTGAAGTAGCCACCGTTGAGCTCGTCACGGAAGCGCGCTTCGACCACGCCTTCGAGCGCCAAGGCCTCGCGGATCCAGTGCGGATCGAAGTCGGCCTCGTACAGGTCGATCAGGCCCTGGATGGTGAACGCGTAGTCGTCGAGATAGGCGTTGAGCTTCGCGCGACCGGCGCGCGCCGTCGCCAGCAGTCCGCCGTCCGCTGCGCGCATTCCAACCAAGACGTAGCGCGCCGCGCGCTGGGCCGCCTCGAGGAAGCGCGCGTCGCCGAGCACCTGATGCGCTTGCGCCAGCGCCGAGATCAGCATGCCGTTCCAACTCGCGAGCACCTTGTCGTCGGTGTGCGGCCTGACGCGCTGCTCGCGCACGGCCAGCAACTTGGCGCGCGCGTCGCGCATCGCGCTCTCGAGCTCGACCACGCCCACGTGCAGCCGCGCCGCAACGTCCTGCGGACTGTCTGGTCGCCACAGGGCGCTCCTGCCGTGCTCGAAGTTGCCCTCGTGCGTGACCCCGTACCACTCGGCCGCCCAGGCCCCGTGCTTGGCGCCCAAGACTTGCGCGAGCTCGTTCGGCGTCCACGCGAAAAAGCGGCCTTCCTCGCCCTCGGAATCGGCGTCCTGCGAGCTGGCGAAGCCGCCTTCCGGCGTGCTCATCTCGCGCAGAGCCCAAGCGCAGCATTCGCGTGCGATGCGCGCGTAGTTCTCGTCACCCGTGGCGAGGTAGCCCTCGAGATAGGCCGGCACGAGCAAGGCGTTGTCGTAGAGCATCTTCTCGAAGTGCGGGATCAACCACTTCTCGTCGGTCGAGTAGCGATGGAATCCGCCGCCGAGTTGGTCGTACATGCCGCCCGCGGCCATCTTGTCGAGCGTCAGCGTCGCCATGCGCAGCGCCCGCGAGTCGCCGGTGCGACGTGCGTGGCGCAACACCATGCGCAGGTCTGTCGCGTGCGGGAACTTCGGCGCGCCGCCGAAGCCACCCCAGCGCTCGTCGAAGTTCTGCGCCAGCGCGTCGAAGGCCGTGCTCAACAGGCGTGCGTCCAAGTCGCTCGCGGTGGCCGTCGTCCCTTCCTTGCGGATCATCTCGGCCAGCGCCTTGCCGCGTTGCGCCAGTCCGGCGCGGTCGCGTTTCCAGGCAGTGCCGAGGCCCTCGACGATCTCCGGGAAGCTCGGGCGTCCGTAGCGCCGCGTCGGCGGGAAGTACGTGCCGCCGAAGAACGGCTCGAGCTCGGGCGTCAGGAACACGCTCATCGGCCAACCGCCGGAGCCGGTCAGCGTCTGCACCGCCTTCATGTAGATGTCGTCCAGGTCGGGGCGCTCCTCGCGGTCGACCTTGATGTTGACGAAGTGCTCGTTCATCAGCGCAGCGATGGCCTCGTCCTCGAAGCTCTCGTGCTCCATGACGTGGCACCAGTGACAGGCCGAGTAGCCGATCGAGAGGAAGATCGGCTTGTCCTCGGCTCGCGCGCGCGCGAGCGCTTCCGGTCCCCAGGGATACCAATCGACCGGGTTGCTCGCGTGTTGCAGCAGGTACGGGCTGGTCTCGTGCGCGAGGCGATTCTGGCGGCGGGGCATGGTGGTTGTCTCGGTGCGTGTGGCGGGCGCCGAGCAGCTCGCCGCGGCGATGATCAAGGCCAGTACGGGACGCATCGTGTTCGGCGCGGAGCATAGTGCGCCGCTCGCGCGCTCCGTCGAATCGATCGACGGCTGAGCAAGAAAAAGCGAAGCCCCGCGGCGCGCGCGGGGCTTCGCAGTTCGAACTCGCGGCGACTCTCGCGGAGCCGCGTCGTCGAGTCAGGGGCTTCGCGATCAGAGGCTGATGGTCAAGCCGATCGCGGCCACGTCCATGTTGCGCGCCTCGTCGTCGCTGTCGGCGACCGAGTAGTTGAGCTGCACCTTGGCGGTGTGCTCCTTCACGAACCAGTTGAGGCCCCAAGTTTGGATCGTCGACTTCTCGTCGTCGTCGAGGTCCTCGAAGCGCACCGCGATCTCGGCCACCGGGCGCGCCGCGTCGTCGAAGCGGTAGCTGAAGGTCGCGCTGAAGGGTTGGCTGTCGCTGACGACTTCGGTGAACGTGCCGACTCCGTTGGGGACTTCGAGCCCGAACTGGCCGTTGTAGTCGACCGCTTCGGCTGCCACCGCGAATTGGCCCAGCGTGAAGGTCGCGTCGACCGCGGCCGCGATCAGGTCGCCGGTGTCCGTGCCGTTGTCGTTGTCGTCGTCGAAGAACGCGACGCCGACCGTGAAGCTCGGGCTGTTCGGGGCGCCGACCGCGCCTTCGGTGCGCGAGGGCGAACCGATCGGCGTGAAGTGCAGGCGTGCGGAGTAGGCCTGCTCGTTGCCCGCGTCGTCTTGACCGTTCTGGACCGCGAGGGCGTAGCCCCAGCTGGCGTTGTTGCCCAGCGGCATCTCGCCCGAGAGCTGGATGCCTTCGTCGCGCTGCGCCCAGTGCGTGCCGAGCAGCGAGCGGTTGATGAACAGCATCTCGTCCTCGTCGCGCAGCGCGCTGGCGAGGAACGGCGTGCGGAAGCGGCCGGCCTGCACGCGCAACTGGTCGTTGAACTTCCAGCTCGCGAAGGCGTCGAGCATCTGCACGCCACCGGTCAAGGAACCGGTTTGGCCGTAGGCGCCGTGGTCGTCGTAGATCGTCGAGCCCGTGCTGTTGACGTCGTCGTGCGTCTGGCGCGTGCCGTCGATCGCCACCGTCAGGCCGAAGTTGCCGATCGTGCCCACGAACTTGAGCCGCGCGTCGTCGATCGAGACGCCGCCGATGTCCGAGCTGTCGAGCTCGCCGGCTTCGACCGTGCCGTTGTTGTTGGCGTCGTCCCAAGCCAGCGTGTCCTTGGAGTACGTGTAGCTCGAGCGCAGGAAGCCCGAGACCGTCACGCCGGACGACTCGGGGGCCACGCGGGCGGCCAAGGTGGCGAAGTCGCGGTCGAGCTTGCTCGACCAGGGATCGGTTCCGGCTGCGGCCGAGGTGCCGCTGGCCACGAGCGCCAAGGCGGCGAGAGCGTACTTGTTCATGTTGCCGTGCACTCCGTGCATAGAGGGAGACACCAGAGGAAGAGACGTTTCTGGTGGCGGCTGAGGATGACGATCTCCAGCCCGAGAGGGAAGCGCGCAGTGGCGGAATCCGCGCCGGGGTGAGGGCAGCGCCGCTCGCGCCGGATGCGCGCGGCTGAGCTCCGCGGAATCACTCGCCGGCGCCGCCGCGCGGGCCACGGCTGGCCTTGCGCTCGGCCGCGTGGCGCTTGTCCGCCAAGCGCCTGCGCTGGGAGCCCCGCGTCGGCTTGGTCGCGCGCCGCGGGGGCAAGACGCGCAGCGCTTCGGCGAGCAAGCGCGCCAGTCGCTCACGCGCGGCCTCGAGGTTGCGGCCGTGCTCGCGGTGCTCGACCGCGCGCAGCACGAGCTCGCCGTCCTTGGTCAGGCGCGACGCAAGCCGCTCGCAGGCGCGGGCCCGCTGCGCCGGCGAGAGCGCGGTGCTCGAACGCAGGCCGAAGCGCAGCATCACTCCGCTCGAAACCTTGTTCACGTTTTGGCCGCCAGGCCCGCCCGCGCGCAGCGCCGAGGTGTGGATCTCGCTCTCCGGCAGGATCACGCCCGGGCAGACGTACAGGCCGTTCGACGCGGAGTCCATGGACGCGGCGCGCTCGCTCGCTAGCCGCGCGGATCGTGGTCGCGCAGGAAACGGAACGGGAAGATGCCGGTGTGGTGGCCGTCGGAAAACTCGAGCGTGATCGCGTAGTTCCCGACGAAGCGCAACCCGCTGTGCGAGAGGTCGTCCGGCACCGAGCGCGGGTCGTGCATGCGCACCCCGGTGACTTCGTTGACGCAGCCCGCGCACGGGCACACGCCGCGCAATTCGCCCGCACTGTAGAGCGTGGTGTGGCCGTCGGCCCACTGGATCTCGATCCGGCTGGGGTCGCTCTTCTTGATCACCAGCGGTTGGTACGAGTTCATCGGAGGCCTGCGGGTCGTGGGGCGCTCGCCAGCGCAGCTGCGGCGGGTGGCTGGAGCTCACGCTCGAGCTCGTCCGGTGCGGGTTCGATCCGCGGCGTGCGCCTGCGGCCGCACAAGGGAGAGGTGGTGGGTAGGACCGGACTTGAACCGGTGACCCCCTGATTTTCAGTCAGGTGCTCTACCGACTGAGCTACCTACCCACGGCGGGTCGAACGACCCTCCCCTCGGGTCCAAGGGGCCGAAGATTCTGGCGGAGCCGCTGGCATTGGTCAACGCCCAAGCCCGGCGCGCTCGACGCCTGAGACCCGCCGCGCGCAACTCTAGCCGCGCGCCGCCTGCGCCAGCCGTTCGCGCGCCTGGGCCACATCGCGTCCGATTTGCGCCTTCAAGGCATCGAGGTCGGGGAAGCGTTGCTCGCCGCGCAGGCGCCCCAAGAACACCATCTCGATCTGGCTGCCGTAGAGGTCTCCCTTGAAGTCGAGCAGGTGGATCTCGACGCGCGGTCGCTCGCCCCCCGGCCCGCGCAAGGTCGGCCGGAACCCGATGTTGGCCACGGCTCCGAAGCAGTGTTCGACGCGGCCGGCCGCGTACAGCCCGGCCCAACCGAAGTACACGCCCGGCGGCGGGTGCAGCTCGTGGTGGAGGTCCAGATTGGCGGTGGGGAAGCCCAATTGGCGCCCGAGCGCGTCGCCGTGCACCACCTCGCCCAGCACGCTGACGGAACGGCCCAGCATCGAAGCGGCACCCTCGAGATCGCCCAGCTCGACCGCCTCGCGGATCGCCGTGCTCGATACCGCGCGCTGGCCGACTTGGACCTTCTCGACCACCGTGACGTCGAAGCCCATGGCGCTCAGGAAGGCCGGCGTCCCGCGGCGTTCGCGGCCGAACTTGCTGTCGAAGCCGAGCACGAAGGCGCGCGCGGCGAGCCCGCGGACCAGGATGCGCTCGACGAATTCCTCGGCCGAGACGCTGCGCAACTCCTCGTCGAAACGCAGCGCCAGCGCGCGCTCGATGCCGGCGCGCCGGAAGAGCTCGAGGCGGTGCTCGAGCGTGGTCAACGTGCGCGGGGCCAGGCCCAGCAGGACGCGCTTGGGGTGCTCTGCGAAGGTCACCACCGTGGGGGCCGCGCCGCACTCGCGCGCGCGGGTGACGTTTGCGGCGAGGATCGCCTGGTGGCCCAAATGCACGCCGTCGAACACGCCGATCGACACCACCGAGCCCGCGGGCGGCGGCGGGCCGAGCTCGTCCAGGTCGTGCCCGGTGATCACGTCCGTGCGCCGGCCCGGTTGCGCTTGTAGGTCTCGACCAGTTCCGCCAACGCGAGCTTGTGGCGCAGCTTGTCGGCGGGGGACATGCGGTCGACGAGCAGCACGCCCTCGAGGTGGTCGTACTCGTGCTGCACGACGCGCGAGGCGAAGCCCTCGAATTCGCGCTCGATGCGCTGCCCCGACAGGTCCTGGTAGGCGACCTTGCAGCGCTCGGGTCGCTTGACCTCCGCGTAGATCTGCGGGAACGACAGGCAGCCCTCTTCGTACAGCGTCACCGGGCCCGAGCGGTCCAGGATCGTGGCGTTGATCAGGACCAGCTCTTCGTAGGACTTCTCGGGCTCGCCCGCCGGGTTGGCCACCAGGATGCGCAGGTCGAGGCCGGCCTGGGGTGCCGCCAAGCCCACTCCGCGAGAGCGGTACATCAGCTCGAACATCGCCCGCACGGTCGCGACCAGATCCGCGTCGAAGGCCACAACCGGGCTGGAGACCTTGCGCAGCAGCGGGTCGGGGTACAGCGTCAGGCGAAAATCGAGGGGCGCGCTCATCGCAGAATCGGGTGCGGTCCTTGGGACACGAGTGGGCGCGGAGGATAGCCTGCGTTGACGCTTTTCGCGCACGCCGCTACTCTGCTCGGCCTTCGTTTCGGCGCACAACCACCCGCCACGCGGTGTCTAGACAGGCCCGTTCCGGCGCGGATCGAGCCCTTCCGGCGTGAACGGTGGGCGCGGCGCGTCCAGGCGCGTCCGAGCGAGGTCAGACCGTGGTCGATTACTCCAAGCATCTCCAAAAGGCCGACGAGGCGCTCAAGCGGCGCAACTGGGACTTCGCCATCGAGGTCTACCAGCAATTGCTCGAGCTCGAGCCCGATCTGGCCGAGGCGCGCGGCGGATTGCGCCAGGCCCTGCGGAGGCGCCACGAGCAGAACAAGGGCGGCGGCAAGCTGTTCAAGGCGCTCGCCGGCGCCGGCCCGCTGGCCATGGCCAAGACGCTCGCCAAGGCCGGCAAGCACGCCGCGGCGGCCAAGTCGCTCGAGCAGTACCTCTCGGGCAATCCGCTCGACGAGGACGCCAACTTCGAGCTCGGCTTGGCGCTCGAAGGCGCGGGTCACTTCAAGTCCGCGCGCGTGGTGTACGAGTTCCTGGCCGAGATCGCGCCCAAGAACCCGCACGGACTCAAGCGCGCCGGCGCGATGATGTACCGCGAGGGCGACCACGCCAAGGCGCTCGAATACTACGAGCGGGCGCTGCAGGCCGATCCGCGCGACCAAGAGGCGCTCAAGGCGCGCAAGGACCTGTCGGCCGAGCGGGCGCTGCGGGCCGGACGCTTCGATTCGGTGCAGCACAGCCGTGAGCAGATCAAGGACAAGGACCAAGCGCTCGACTTGGAACGCACCAAGCGCCGCCAGCTGACCGACGAGGACTGGGCCAGCGAGCGCGAGCGCCTGGAGGGGCTCTACGCGGACAATCCCAAGGACCCGGAGATCCTGCTCAAGCTCGCCGACGTCAACGAGCGCCTCAAGGACTACGAGTCGGCGCTCGATTTCGCCGAGCGCGCGCAGCAATACCGCAGGGACAGCTTCGAGCTGGTGTGCAAGCTCGGCGACCTGCGCGCCAAGGTGATCAAGAAGAAGATCGCGCGCGCGGACAAGGACGGCAACGCGGAGCTCGCCGGTCGGCTGGAGCTCGATCTGGTCGACGCCGAGGTGATCGACTTCAAGAACCGCGTCCAGACCCACCCTGGCGACGCCTCGCTGCGCCTGCAGCTGGGCAAGCGCCTGCTGCGCAAGAACGACCTCGATCTGGCCCTGGCGGAGTTCCAGAAGGCCCAGGCCGACGCGCGCGTGCAGCGCGACGCGCGCATGGGCATGGCCCAGTGCTTCCAGCGCAAGGGCTACGCCGATCTCGCCAAGCGTGAATATCTGCGCGTCCTCGAGGGCGTGCAAGAAATCGACGAGCGGGCCAAGGAGGTTCTCTATGCTCTCGGGCAAATCGCCGAGGCGGAGGGCCAGACCGACGAAGCGCGGTCGAACTACGCTCGTGTGTACGAAGTGGACATCGGCTACCGAGACGTAGCCGCCAAGATGGAACGATTTCGCTAAGTCATGACGCACTCCAAGCAAGCCGCCAAGCGCGTTCGCCAGAACAACCGCCTCCGCACCAAGAACCGCGCTGTCCGCAGCGCCGTGAAGTCCGCGCTCCGCGCCGCGGTTTCCGCCGACACCCACGACAAGCGCGTCGCGCTGGCGCGCGAAGCCGTCAGCAAGGCCGACAAGGCCGCCAAGGTCGGCGTGATCCACAAGAACGCCGCCGCGCGCAAGAAGAGCCGCCTCCAGAAGGCGCTCAACAAGCTCGCCGCCGCGAAGTAGTCGCCACGCGTTTCGTTGCACGCTCGCATGGGTGTGTTCGAGACCCGCGACGACGCCGCTGATCCGCTGCACAGGCCGCTGCGCGTGGCCGTGCGCTGGGAGGAGGTCTGGGCCGAGGCCAAGAACTTGGCCTCCGACCTGCCGGCTTGGCGCATCGTGCGCGAGGACGCTGCCGCAGGCACGCTCGAATGCGAGCGCTCCGGCGGCTGGCTCAGAGGTCGAGCTCAGATCACGATCTCCGTGCATGGGCCGCAGGGCATCCCCTCGGCGACGGTCAGCTTGCGCTCGCAGACCGCAGGCGCCTTGTTCGCGCGCGACCGCGCCAACGTGCGCGAGTTCCTGGAGCTCTTCAGTCGACGCGTCGGTTGAGTTGGGATGAGCTCGTCAGGCAATCGGGATACGAGCCCAAGCAGTCGACCGCGCCGTCGCTCTCAAGGCGCTGGACGTCGGGCCCGAGATCTCGCCCGGTCCCTGGAGCGCACGGCGCGCGCGAGCGTCAGGCGTCGGGAGCGCGGTCGCTGACCGCCCGAGTCTTGCGCGCGTCATCGAGCGCACCACGCAGCAGTCGTCCCAACCCGCTGTTGAGCGCCGTGCCGCGCGCCGCGGCTTCGCCCAGGAGAGCTTCGAAGGTCGCGTGCGACGGCGCTTCGTCGGCCAGGATCGCTCGCCCGTCGACGTGCAGCAGCGACAAGGCCAAGCGCTCCTGCGGCGCGTCGATCGACAGCACGCGCACGGAGATGCGCTCGCCGGGCTGCAGCTGCGCGCGCAAGTCCTTGTGTCCGCGCAGCTCGGCTTGCGTGTTGTGCACCAGGCCCTCGATGCCGGGCAGGACGCCGACGAACGCACCGAAGGGCAGCACGCGCTTCACGGTGCCCTCGACGATGCGGCCCAGCGGCAGGCGCCGCTCGAGCTCGCGCCAAGGGCTCTCGTCCATCTGCTTGAGGCCGAGCGCGATGCGCTTGCCGCCGTTGCGCAGTGCGAGCACCTTGGCGCTCACCGTCTGGCCCAGTTGGAGCAACGCACCGGGATGCTCGACGCGCTCGTAGGCCAGGTTCGAGACGTGGATCATGCCCTCGAGCCCGCGACCGAAGCTCACGAAGGCTCCGTAGGGCTCGAGACGTGTCACGCGGCCGTGCACGACCTGGCCGACGGAGAGTGCGCCGACATCGCGCTGGCGGTCGTCGTCGCGCTCGCGTTGGGCGACGAGCTTGCGCGAGACCAGCACGCGCTGGCGCTCGCTGTCGACCTCGATCACCTCGCAGGTCATGGTCTTGCCGACCAGGACGTCGGGGCGCTGGTCGCGCGGCAAGCCGGTGTGCGACTTGGGCATGAAGGCGTGCAATGGACCGATCTTGAGCTCCAGTCCGTCGCGGTCGGCGCGGATCGCGCGCGCGTGCACCAGGCTGCCCTTCTCCATCGTTTCCCAGGTCGAGAGGCTGGCGCTCTCGCGCAGGGCCAAGGCCCACAGGCCGTCCTCGCGTCCGCGCAAGGTGTACTCGTGCGTGTCGCCGATGCGCGGGCGAAGCGCGAACTGTCGCACGCTGATCACGCCCTGCATCCGCGGACCGAGCTCCACGAACACGTCGTCGCCATACACGCCGACCACGACGCCGTTCCACACCTTGAGCGTGTGAGCGCCGTGGTCGGGACCTTGAACGGGCTCGGATCGCGGATCGCGCATGGAACGCACCCCCCCAGGAGCCGAATCCTAGCACGCTGGGAGGGCCGGTCCAGCGGCGGAGACCGCGCCTGGTGAGGCGCTGCGCCCACGCTAGGAAAACGCATCCGTGCTGCTTCACGCGCTTCAACGTGCGCCGAGCACGCGCGAGTAGCGGAAGTACACCTCGAGGCACAGCGACATCATCGCCGTCGTGTACACGCGTCCGCCGGAGTGCCCCCATGCATCGGGCGCGGCATCCCACGAGCCTCGCTCGTCGCCGTCCTTGCGCTGCGAATCGACCACCGCCGACTTCATCGCGCGGTTCCATTGCTCCCAGTCCTTCGAGCCGCCCATCTGGTACATCGCGTACGTGCCGTAGTACCAGTAGTAGACGTCGATCGAGCGATCGCTCGGATCCCAGCGCGGCGGCTTGGCGCGCAGCAACTCGGCGTGCTTGCGCATCGCAGAGCTGTGGGCCGGATCCTCGCCCAGGAAGAAGCGGCACAGGAGCGCGACCGCGGTCATGGCCTCGCCCTTTTCCGGTGGGAACACGTCGTTGACGCGCGGGACGCGCGAGCTCAGGCCGCCGATCGAGTCGTATCCACAGCGTCCGGTCCGGGGATCGGTGACCTCGTCGAGCCAGTTGCGTGTTGCCACGAAGGCCTCGTCGTCGACCGCGAGCCCCGATTCGCGCGCGCTCTGCAAGGCGAACAGGCACCAGCCCGTGACGCTGGTGTCGTTCTGGCCGCTGGGAGGCACGTCGTAGCGCCACACGCCGTAGCGATTGCGGGCTCTCGAGAGGTAGTTTGCGGCTTCCTGCGCGGGCCGCTTGAGCGACGGAGAGCGCGAGAAGTAGTAGGCCTCGCACAACGCGAGAGTGGCGATCGCGTGGTCGTACAGAAACGCGTGGCCGACGGCCGCGCCGACCAATCCGCTGTCGGGATCCTGCTGCTCGCGCAACCAACGCACGCCGCGCGCGACGACGTCGCGGTGCACGCCGCCCAGCGTGGTGTGGCCGTCGCCCAGGAACGCCAAGAGCGCCAGTGCCGTGACGCCGACATCGTGGGCGCCCTCTCCCGGATCGGCGCAGCGCGTCGCTCCCAAGCGGCCGCACTGCGCCGCGAAACCGTCGGCGTCCCACGAGCCATCGGGCGCTTGGTGCGCGCGCAGCCAGGCGAGTGCGTCGCGCAACGACTGCTCGGTGCCCACGCCGCCACCGCCGCGCTTGCCCCGGCCGTCGCCGAAGCGTGATCCGAACTTGCTGCCCGCGCCGCCGCCGACCCCGATCACCGGATTGAAGCTCGGGGCCTCGAACGTCGCATCCGAGTGCGCATCGAGCTCGCCCAGTGGCCTCTCGTCCGACACGTCGGCGACGTCGGTGGGCTCCGTCGGGTCGTTGGCGTCGACCAGTTGCGGCTCGACGAGCTCCGTCACCTCGGGCAGCTCGGGCGGCTCCTCGAGAGGCGGATCGTCGAAGACCTCGGGCTCCGGCGCGAGCACCTCGGCGACGAAGACGCGCTCGCTTTCCGAGCGCAACTGCTCCCAGGGAATCGCCATCAACACCAGCGCGAGCACCACGTGCGCCGCGGCCGAGAGCGCGAGCCACGGCGCGCGTTCCATCCACTCCGCCAGCGCGTCGTGGAAGTCCGGTCGCAGCGGCAGGCTGGCGACCATTCGATCCGAGTTGTGATGGGCCATGAGGCGTTCTCCTTGGGTTGCGGGGAACGCTCCGTCGGCGGCGGCTTGGGTGCGCGTCTCAACGCGGCGTGCGCGCTCGAGTTCACGCGCGCATCGCGCATGCTCGATGCTCAGTGCGCCGCGGCCAACTCGTGCATGCACAAGGTGAGCAACGCCGTCGAGTACACGCGTCCGCCTGCGTGCCCCCAAGGATCGACGGGATCGAAACTGCCGGCCTGCTCGCGCTCGCGCACCTGCGCGTCGGCCAGCGAGGTCTCCAGCACGCGGCTCCACGCGCTCCAGGCGGGTAGGTCTCCCGCGCGAGCCAGCGCTCGCGTGGCGAAGTACCAGTAGTAGAAATCGTTGCCCAGTCCGTCGCCGGACCACAGCGGCGGTCGACCTCGCAGCAGCGTGAGCTGCTTGGCCTGCAGCGGACCGCGGCCCTCAGCGCAGAGCTCGCGGCACAGGACCGCGACCGCGGTCAACGCCTCACCGCTCTCCGGCGGAAACTGATCGTTGACGCGCGCCACGCGCGACGAGCCCGAGCCCGGTCGGTCGTAGCCACAGCGACCTGTCGCGGGATCGGTGACTTCGTCGAGCCAGGTCAACGCGCCGGCGAGGGCCTGTTCATCGATCTCGAGACCTGCGCGCCGCGCGGCGTCGAGCGCGAGCACCATCCAACCGGTCACGCTGGTGTCGTTCTCGCCGTTCGGCGGCATGTCGTAGCGCCAGGCCTTGTCGGGATTGCGCGCCGCGAGCACGTAGCGGATCGCGCGCTGCGCGTAGGGCCGCAGGAGGAACGACTTCGATTTGCCGTAGGCCTCGCTCAAGGCGTACGCCGCTAGCCCTTGGTTGTAGTGGTATTGCGAACCGACGCGCGGGCCCACGAAACCGTGCTTGTCCATCTGGCCCAGCAGCCACTTGACGCCCGCGACCACGGGCTCCTTGTTGCTCTCCTGGCGCGAGGGCTCGCGGTCGAGCGTCAGCGCCAGCACCGCGAGCGAGGTGGTCGCAACGGTGTTGTGCGGCGCGACCTCGTTGGGCCACGAGCCATCCTCGGCCTGATGGGCGATCAGCCAGCGGATCGACTCCGCCAGCTGCAGCTCCGTCGGTGACCAGGCGCGTTCGAGCGCGCTCGGATCGACGGCGGTGGGCGACGAGACGCACGCGGCGAGTCCGAGACCCGCACACGACAACGCGAAGGCGAGAACGTGGCGCATCGCGACAACCTAGCGCCCTCGAATGCAGAAGGCCCGCGGGCGATTCGCCCACGGGCCCCCAGGGAAACTCGCTCGCGGCGTGCTTCAGCGTGCGCCGAGCACCTTGGCGTAGCGGAAGTAGACCTCGAGGCACAGTACTCCCAGCGCCGTCGTGTAGACGCGGCCGCCGGCGTAGCCCCAGGGATCGACCGTGGCATCCCACGAGCCCTTCTCGTCGCCTTCCTTGCGCTGCGACTCGACCACCGCGGTCTTCATCGCCTTGTTCCAGACGTCCCAGTACTTGGTGCCGCCCATCTGGTACATCGCGTAGGAACCGTAGTACCAGTAGTAGAAGTCGATCGTCTTGGAGTCCGGATCCCACTTGGGGAGCTTCTTCGCCAGCAGATCGGCGTGCTTGGCCATCATCGGTTCCTTCTCGGGATCTTGGCCGAGGAAGAAGCGACACAGCAGCGCCACGGCCGACATGGCCTCACCGTTCTCCGGCGGGAAGTGGTCGTTGACGCGCGTGATGCGCGAGCTCTGGCTGCCGACACTGTCGTATCCGCAGCGGCCGGTGGCGGGGTCGGTCATCTCGATGATGAACGACTCGGCGTCCTTGAAGGCCGCATGGTCGATCGTCAGGCCGGCCTCTTCGGCGGACTTGAGCGCGAACACGCACCAGCCGGTGACCGAGGTGTCGGACTCGCCGGTCGGCGGGTAGTTGTAGCGCCAGGCGCCGTAGGGATTGCGCGCCTGACCGATGAACTTGATCGCGTCTTGCGCGGTGCGCTTGATCAGCGGCGACTTGGAGAAGTAGTAGGCCTCGCACACCGACAGCGCGGCGATGGCGTGGTTGTAGATGAACGCGTGGCCGACTTGCTCGCCGATCAGGCCCAGGTCGGGGTCCTGTTGGGTCTTGAGCCAGTTGATGCCCTTGGCGACCTGCTCCTTGTAGGGGCCCTCGCGCGTGGTGTTGCCGTCACCCAGGAAGGCCAGCAGCGCCAAGCCGGTCATGCCGACGTCGTGCTGCGCTTCACCGGGGTCCTTGCAGGTCTGGCCCGCGGCGATGTGGCCGCAGTTGGTCATGAAGCCGTCGGAGTCCCAGGAGCCGTCTTCCGACTGGTGCCAGCGCAGCCACTCGAGGCCGTCCTTGAGCGCCTGCTCGGTGCCCGAGCCGCCGCGCGCCTTGAGGTTCTTCCGGCCGCCGAAGCGACCACCGAACTTGCCGCCGGCGCCGCCGCCGATGCCGATCGCGTCGTTGAAGGCCTTGGAGTCGAAGGGCGAGTCCGAGGTGAAGTCCGGGTCGCCCTGGACCGACTCGAAGTCCTGGTTGGTGTCGTCCTCGTTGTGGTCGGAGACTTCCGCGTCCTTGAGGACCGGCTCCTCGGTGGGCTCCTCTTCCTCGATCTCCTCCGGTTCCTCCGGCGGCGGATCCTCGAAGACCTCTTCGGGAGCCTGGTCGAGGCTGGCCTCGATCTTCTTCTCCTGCTTGGTGCCCATCTGCTCCCAGGGGATCGCCATCATGATCAGCACGATCACGACGTGGGCCGCGGCGGAGATCGCCAGCCAGGGCGCACGACCCATCCAGTCGTACAGGACGTCGTTGAACGTGGCCTCGCGCTCCCAGGGCTTGGGCATCGAGGACTCGATGTGGATGTTCGAATAGTCGTTCTGCTGCTGGGTCATCGACGTTCTCCAGGGGATCGGCGCGCCGTGCTCCGCCTTTGCGAAGGGCTGAGCGAGACGATGCGACCCGCGCGGGCGTGGATGGGGCGGACGGACACCCGTCCAGGTGGGACTCCAACGCGCCGCGTTTCGAGGGGTTCACACTATATCCAGGGCAGCGCGCTCCGACGACCGCTCGCCCGGCGCTTTCAGCGAGCGGCGGGCGCGGCCGAGGATGCGGAGCTCGAGGCTTCGCGGCCGCTGGCTTCGCTGGGCCAGATGTAGGCTGCCCGGTACAGCTCGTTGAGCGCGCGGTCGCGCCGCCAAGTCGAGATCTCTCCCAGCTTGAGCTCGCGCAGGTGGCGCTGGACCGACTCCTCTTGGAAGGCCGGGGAATCGCGCCGCACGCGTTTCACCAGTCGCAGTACACGCCAGCCCGCGATTTCGTCGTTGATACGGATCGCCTGCGGGTCGCTGATCGCGCCCGGCTCGGCGCTCTCGATGAACTCACCGAGGTCGGGCAGCAACTCGTGGGCGTCGGCGATCTCGATCGGGTCGGTCAGCCCCTTGCGGTTGCGCATGGCCACGCTGTCGTGGTGCTCGGCGGCCAACGCGCCGAAATCGGAGCCCTCGAGCGCTTGGCGCTGCAACTCGCGGATCTGGTCGAGTGCCTTCTGGGCCGAGCCGGCAGCGCGCGCCGAAACCGCCAGCTCCTGGAACTGCACCGTCGCCGGGAAGATGCGGTCGGCGGGTTGGCGGCGGTAGAGGTAGTGGAGCTGGCTGGGGCTCACGTAGCGGTCGACATGCTGCCGCCCGGTCACCCCGGGGTTGCGCCCGTCGATCGACCACAGCCACAGGTTGGAGTAGTAGTAGTCGCGGCGATCGGCGCGGAACTCCTCGATGTCGCGGTCGTCCTGCTTGAGCGCCGAGCCCAGGCCGATGGCCCCGCCCTGATCCTCGACCAAGCCGCGCACGTCCTGCTCGACCAGGGCTTTGACGCGCTCCTCGGGGAAGCCCGCGTCGCGCCCGGCCTGGTTCATCAGCATGCGCTGCACGAAGTCCTTGTGGTTCTCGGCGAAGATGCGCCGGCGCGCCTCCTCGTTGGTGACCAGCCAGCCGCGTCGCGCGGCCTCGCGCGAGAATTCGAGCTGGGTCACGACCTCTTCGTTCACGATCAGGTACACGCCGTTGAGCAGCTGCTCCTTGGAGCGCTCGCTCGGCGCCGGCGGTACCGGCGGTCCGACGGGCGGGTCTTGGAGTGCGAGCGCGAGGAAGAGCGAGAGCATCGGCGGTCCGCGAAGGGGCGCGGATTGTCGAGGTGCACCGCGCGCGCCGCAAGGGTGCGCTGCGCGAGAACCAGATCCGGCCTGCCCACGCGGCGGTCTATTCGGCGCCCTGGGCTGCGACGGCCCATCCAACATGTCGAGAGCTCGGACCCTCAGTCCTTCGCGAGCACTCAGGCGCGCGGGAGCGGCGCGCCGCCGCGCAGCAGCTCTTCGAGCCAGGCCAGAGCGGAATCGGGTGCGCGCCGCGAACTCGGGATCACCAGGTGCGCCAGGCCGGTGCGGATCGGTCGCAGGTCGACCTTGCGGCCGGCGAGCGCGTGCTCGAGCGCGACGCGGTCCTTGAACTCGAGCAGGTAGACGTCGCTGCGGTAGGAGATCCGAGTCAGGCCCAAGCCGAGTGCGCGGGCGCGCAAGCGGAAACTCTTGAGCAGCGCGCTGGCCTCGGGCGGAACGCGGCCGAAGCGGTCGCGCAGCATGCTCTCGATCTCGAGCGCGGATTCCTCGGAGTGGATCGTCTCGAGTTGCCGCAGCACCTCGAGGCGCGTTTCCTGCGCCGGGATCCAGGTCTCCGGCAGGAACGCGCGCAGGCCCAGCTCGAGCTCGACGCCGGCCGAGAGTTCCGCCTCGGTCGTCGCGCGGTCGGGTCCCAGGCCGTGGCGCACGCGCTCGACGGTCTGCTTGAGCAGACGGCAGTACAAGTCGTAGCCGATGGCGGCGATGTGCCCCGACTGTTGCGGCCCCAGGATGTTGCCCGCGCCGCGCAGCTCGAGGTCCTTCATCGAGATCGCGAAGCCCGCTCCCAAGTGGTGCATTTCCTCGAGTGCCTTGAGGCGATCGCGCGCGATCTGCTTCATCGGCTTGAGCGGATCGACCAGCAGGAAGCAGTGGGCCTTGTGCTGGCCACGCCCGACGCGGCCGCGCAACTGGTGCAGTTCCGACAGGCCGTAGTGGTCGGCCTCGTCGATCAAGATCGTGCCCGCGGCGGGGATGTCGAGCCCGTTCTCGACGATCGTGGTCGCGACCAGCACGTCGACCTCGCCGCGCGAGAAGCTGTCCATGATGCGCTCGAGTTCCTTGGCCGGCATCTGGCCGTGACCCACGGCGAAACTGCACTCCGGCGCGAGCTCGCGCAGCTTGTGCGCCACGAGTGCGATGGTCTCGACGCGGTTGTGCAGGAAGAACACTTGCCCGTCGCGGTTCTTCTCGCGCAGCAGCGCATCGCGCACGAAGGCCTCGTCGTTGCGATCGACGAGCTTGGTCTCGATCTCCTGGCGGCCCGGCGGCGGTATCGAGAGCGCCGAGATGTCGCGCACGCCGGCGAGCGACATGTGCAACGTGCGCGGGATCGGAGTGGCCGACAGCGCGAGCACGTCGACCATCGCGCGCAACGACTTGAAGTGCTCCTTGTGCGTGACGCCGAAGCGCTGCTCTTCGTCGATCACGATCAAGCCCAGGTTCTTGAAGCTCACGTCCTTCGAGAGCAACCGGTGCGTGCCGACGATGACGTCCACCTCACCGGCCGCGAGCCGCGCCAAGGCGTGCTTCTCGTCCTTGCCGGTGACCGTGCGCGAAAGCACCGCGATTTCGAGCGGGAAATCCGCCAAGCGTTCCCGGAACGAGAGGTAGTGCTGGTGCGCGAGCACGGTGGTCGGCACGAGCACGGCCACTTGTCCACCGGCCGCGGCGACACGGAACGCTGCGCGCATCGCGATCTCGGTCTTGCCGAACCCGACATCGCCGCACAGCAAGCGGTCCATCGGCCGTTCGCCGCTCAAGTCCTCGGAGATCTCGCGGTCCGCTTGGGCCTGGTCGGCGGTGTCGACGTAGGGGAACGAGCCGACCATGTCCTTGACCAGCGTTTCCTCGGGACACCACGCGGCGCGCTTCTTGAGCTCGCGCTTGGCTTGCACCTCGAGCAAGTCGGCGGCGAGGTCGAACAGCGCTCGCTCGACCTTCTCGCGGCGCCGGCGGAACGACTGACCGCCGATCTTGTCGAGCGCCGGAGCGGCACCGCCGCTGCCGATGTAGCGCTGCACCAGATCGATGCGCGTCGCGGGCACGTACAGGCTGACCTCGTCGGCGAAGATCAGGTGCAGGTGCTCCTCTTCGCCGCCGCCGCGCGCCATGCGCGACAGGCCCTTGTAGAGCGCCAGCCCGTGCACGGCGTGGACCACGTAGTCGCCGGGCTTGAGGTCGAAGAACGACTGCAGAGCGCGCGTGCGGTGGATCTGGCGCGCGGGCGCGACTCGGCGCGCGCCTGCGATGCCGACGAGCTCGTGATGATCGACGACCACCAGGCGCAGCGCCGGCCAGCGGAAGCCCTTGGCGACGAGGCCGACGCGCGCCTCGACCTGCTCGACTCCGCCGGCCTCGGCGAGCACGCCTTCGAAGCGGTGGCGTTCGGCCTCGTTGCGACACAGGACCACCACGCGCGTGCCGTCTTGCGTGGCCTCGCGCAGAAGCTCCGGAGCTTGGCGGATGCCTCCGCACAGCGCCTGCACGGAGCGCGTGTCGAGATTGAGGTCCTTGGCCGGCAAGCTCTGGAGCTGCAGGCGACGTCGAGCTTGCAGGGCTTGGCGCAGGAGCCCGAGCTCCTTCTGGTGCGATGCCGACTGGATCGAGAGTCCGTGTCCGCGGTCCTCGATGCGCAGCGGCTCGAGCTCCACGAACACGCAGTCGTGAGGCAAGAGCAGCGCCGGCGAGATGCCGCTCGAGTCCTCGACTCCGCCGACATCGCGCGCCAGGCACACTTCGACGCGCTCCAGCTTGTCGACGCTCTTCTGCTCCAACGGATCGAAGCTGCGCAAGCTCTCGATGGCGTCGTCGAGGAACTCGACCCGCAGCGGCAGCTCGCTGGCGAACGGATAGAGGTCGAAGATGTCGCCGCGCAGCGAGACCTCGCCGGCCTTCTCGACCAGCGGTTGGCGCTCGTAGCCCGCGTCGACCAGGCGCTTGAGCAGATGCTCGGGCGTGGTCTTCTGACCGACCTGCAATTCCAGGGCGGACTGCGCCAGTTCCTCGGGCTTGGGCAAGGGTTGCAAGAGCGCGAGTAGCGCGGCGACGAGCAACCGCGGTCGGCCCGCGGCAGGACCGTTGAGCGCCTGCGCCACGGCCAGCCGGCGGCGCACGCTGTCCGCATCTCCGCCGTCGAAGCGCGCCTTGCCGCTCTCGCGCGCGGGGAACTCGAGCGAGCTCACGCCGCAGATCTTGAGGTCCTCGACCAGCGCCGACGCTTCGGCGTCGCTGGAAGTGATCACCACCCAGGTGCCCTTGGAGCGCCGCGCCAGGCTCGCCAGCAACAGCGCCTGCGCGGAACCCCACAAGCCTCCGACCGAAACGAGCGGTTGCGTGCGCAGCTTGCGCTCGACGTGTTCCGCGTCGTCGACCGGCTCCGGCAGAGCCATCTCGAGCGCTGCCCCGCCTCGTTCGACCATCGCGCCGGGAGTATACGGATCGCAACGGGACGTCTCGCTCGAGCTTCGCGCGAGCGGCGCGGCGTGTGCGTCAGGGAACGCTGCTGGCATTGCCCGCGGATTCGATCTCGAGCAGCGCCTCGTGCGCGGCCCAGCGTTCCGCTTCCTTGCGCGTGCGGCCCCAGGCCGATGGAAACGCCGCGGTGCCGATGCGCGCGCGCACCAGGAAGGCCCGCGCGTGCGCGCTGCCCCGCGTGCCGACGAGCTCGTAGCGCGGGAGTTGACTGCGCTGTGCCTGCGCCCAGTGCTGCAAGCGCTGCTTGGGGTTCGAATCCTCGACTCCGCGCTCGGTTCCAGCCAGCGGCGTGGCGAGCGTGCGCAACGCGAATGCGCGTGCGGACCCGTAGCCGCCGTCGAGGTAGATCGCGCCCAGCACGGCTTCGTACAGGTTGGCCAAGACGCTGATCGGCGGCGTGCGACCGCGCATCCCGGCGCCGGTGCGCGCGTCGGCGTCCAGCCCGAGCTCGCGCGCGGCGCGGGCCAATGTCCGTCGCGACACGACCGTGGAGCGCAGCTCGGTCATGGCCCCTTCGGTGAGCTGGCTCGGCCGGGCGAACAGCTCCTCGGAGACGATCAACGTGAGCGCCGCGTCCCCGAGGAATTCGAGCCGCTCGTTGTCGGCGCTGGCGTGCGTCGAGGCGTGTGTCAGCGCCAGCTCCAGCAGCCGCGGGTCGCGGAAATCGTGTCCGAAACGCTCCATCGAGACCCGCGAGTATAGGCGGCGAGCCCGCCCGTTCCGCGCCGCGCTGGTAGGCTTGGATCCGTGGACGATTGGAAACCTCGCGAGCACGACCACCTGGTGGAGCCGGTGTTCGGCGGCCTCGGTGCGCGCCACAACGCACCGGCGGAACACGCTTCGCCCGCTGAGTCTCGCGCAACGGCGTCGCGTGCGTTGCTCGTCGGAGCCGCGCTCGTCGGGGCGTTGCTCGTGCTGCGCGTCGCGATGCTCCTGGCAAGCTGAGCACGCCGACCCGCGCGGCTCGGGGCGCGCCGTGGCGCTGGCTCGGTGCTCGGCCGCCGCCCGGCGTCGAGCGCTCGCATGCGCAAGTTCGCCGTCCGCGCGTTCAGTCGGCGCCGAGCTGAGTCGCTGCGGCGCGGTCCACGAACCAAGTCACGGCGCCATCCCAGGGCTGGATCATGCGGACGGGAAGGGCCTGTGCTTCGCCCGCGTCGTGGAGCACGGCGCGCAACGTGGCGGCCTTGTCCGCGCCCGCGACCAAGAAGTACACGGCGCGCGCCGCGTTGAGCGTGCGCAGCGTCAGCGTGATGCGATTGCAGCCGAGCTTCTCGACCCAGGTCGAGGTGACGAAGGCGCGCGATTCCTCGAGCGCTGAGCTGTTGGGGAACAGCGAGGCCGTGTGTCCGTCGGCGCCCATGCCCAGCAGCGCGACATCGAAGCGCGGGACACTGCGCGAGCCGAAGGCCGCGACCAGCTGTTGCTCGTAGCGCGCCGCCGCCTGGAAGGAGTCGAGCTCGCCCTCGATGCGGTGGATGTTCTGCGCCGGAACCTGGCCGCGGGCCAGCCAGCTCTCGCTGGCCATGCGGAAATTCGAGTCCGCGTGGTCCGGCGCGACGTTGCGCTCGTCGCCGAAGAACACCTGCCAGCGCGCGAACTCGGTGCGCTGCGCTTGGTCGGCCAAACGCGCGTAGAGCAACTTGGGCGTCGACCCACCCGCGAGCGCGATGCGGAATGTCCCCTGGTCGGCGATCGAGCGGCGTGCGAGCTCGAGGAGCTCGTCGCACGCACGCTCGGCGAGAGCCGCGGCGTCGGCGACGTGGACGATGCGTTTGCGCTGCGGAGCCATGGAGCGCTGAAATGTACGCGAGGGGCGCGCGGCCAGCGACGCCGCTCACCGGTCCTCACTTCAGGTTGTCGCGCCAGGCGCGACCGTCGCGCTCGAGCAACAAGTCCGCGTCGCGCGGACCGCCGGTTCCCGCGTGGTAGTTGGGGAAATTGCGCGGCGGAAGCGCGGCCCACACGTCGAGCACCGGATTGACCACGGCCCAGCTCGCCTCGACCATGTCGGCGCGCTGGAACAAGGTCTGATCGCCGAGCATGCCGTCGTACAGCAGGCGCTCGTAGCCCGTCGCGGGATTGGCGCCGAAGTGGTCGGCATAGCTGAAGTCCATGTCGACCGAGCCCAAGCGCAGCGTCGCGCCCGGAACCTTCGCGCCGAACTTCAGGGCGATGCCCTCGTCGGGCTGGATGCGGATCACGAGCACGTTGCGCGAGAGCTTGTGCACCTCGGTGTCGCGGAACAGCATCATCGGCGGGCGCCGGAAGTGGATCGAGATCTCGGTCACGCGCCGCGACAGCGCCTTTCCGACGCGCAGATAGAAAGGCACGTCGGACCAGCGCCAATTGTCGATCGCGAGCTTCATCGCCACGAAGGTCTCGGTGCTCGATTCGGGCTCGACGTTGGGCTCCGCGCGGTAGTCGGCCAGCAGCTTGGTGCCGATCTGTCCCGCTCCATACTGGCCGCGCACGGTCTTGGTCAGCACGTCCTCGGGCGAGAACGGCTGCAACGCGCGCAGCACCTTCGCCTGCTCGTCGCGCACCGCGTCGGCCTGGAACGAGATCGGCGGCTCCATCGCGACCAGCGAAATCAGCTGGAAGATGTGGTTGGGCACCATGTCGCGCAGCGCGCCGGCCTTGTCGTAGTAGCCGCCGCGTTTCTCGACGCCCAGCGTCTCGGCCACGGTGATCTGGACGTGGTCGATGTAGCGCCGGTTCCAGGTGGGCTCGAAGATCCCGTTGGCGAAGCGGAAGACCATCAGGTTCTGGACGGTTTCCTTGCCCAGGTAATGGTCGATGCGATAGGTCTGCGACTCGCTGAGCACCTTGCCCAGAGCCGCGTTGAGCTCGCGCGCGCTGTTCAAGTCGCGACCGAAGGGCTTCTCGACGACCACGCGTCTCCAGCGGCCGTCGCTCTCGTCGAGCAAGCCGCACTCGCGCAGCCGGCGCGCCACGACCGCGAAGAACTCGGGCGCGGTGGCGAGGTAGAACAGCACGTTGCCCTTGGTTCCGTGCTCGCGTTCGGCGTCGGCCAGGGCGCGCGCCAAGCGCTCGTAGGCCGCGGTGTCGTCGAAATTGCCGGAGACGTAGTGCGTGCGCCCGGAAAGCCAGTTCCAGATGCCGGGCTCGAAGTTCGAACCCACGTGGCCCTTCAATTCCGCCCCCAGGTACTCGCGGAACTGCGCGTCGGTGTACTCGCGTCGCGCGAAGCCCAGCACCGCGAAACCGGACGCAGCCACCAAACGTTGGTGGGCCAGGTTGTAGAGCGCGGGCACCAGCTTGCGCTGCGTCAAGTCGCCCGCCGCGCCGAAGATCACGACCGTGCACGGCGGTGCCTGTCGGCCGGAGATCGGCACGGCGTTGTCGAGCGGATGCGCGTGCGCGCCGGGGTGCACCGCGGAGATTTCGGCGCCGGTCATGCCTTCTTGCCCGGCTCGGTGTGCCCGCCGAACTTCTCGCGCATCGCGGACAGCACTTTCTCGGCGAAGGTGTGCTCTTGGCGCGAACGGAAGCGCGTGTACAGCGCCGCCGTGAGCACGTCCGCGGGCACGGCCTCCTCGACGGCCGCGAACACCGTCCAGCGCCCTTCGCCGCTGTCGGCGACGACGCCGGTGTACTTGTCGAGCTTGGGGTTCTCGGCCAGCGCCATCGCGGTCAAGTCGAGCAGCCACGAGCCGACAACGCTGCCGCGGCGCCACAGCTCGCAGATGTCGGCCAGGTCCAGCTCGTAGCGCTGATTGGCCGGCAATTTGTCGCTCGCCGCGCCCTTCATGATGTCCAGGCCCTCGGCGTAGGCCTGCATCAAGCCGTACTCGATGCCGTTGTGGATCATCTTCACGAAGTGACCCGCGCCCACCGGACCGCAGTGCAGGTAGCCCTGCTCGGCGGTGCTCGTGCGCCCCACGCGGCCGGGGCTGGGCGCGACCTCGCCCATGCCCGGCGCCAGCGTGCGCAACGCCGGCGCCAACAGCTCGATCGCCGCGCGCGTGCCACCGGCCATCAGGCAGTACCCGCGCTCGATGCCCCACACTCCGCCGCTCGTTCCGACGTCCGCGTACAGGATGCCTTTGTGCGCGAGCTTCTCGGCGCGGCGCACGTCGTCCTTGAAGTACGAGTTGCCGCCGTCGACGATCAGATCGCCCGGCGAGAGCAGCTTGCCCAACTCCTCGATCGTGGCTTCGGTGGCGTCGCCCGCGGGCACCATCACCCAGCACACGCGCGGCGCCGCGAGCTTGGCGACCACTTCCGCCAGAGTGTAGGCCGGGATCGCGCCCTCCTTGGCGAGCTCGTTGGTCGGCTCCGGGCTGCGGTTGTAGGCGACCACTTGGTGGCCTCCGCGCAGCAGTCGCCGCGCCATGTTGCCGCCCATGCGGCCCAGTCCGATCATCGCCAGTTTCATCGCGGGTCTCTCCGTCTCGAGCGGGTGGGGAAGGCGTTCAGCGTGTCCGCCCGTGGGCGGCTACGGCTGCGAGCAACTTGTCGAACGCGACGTCGAACAGCTTGACGCCTTCGTCGAGCAACGTGTCGCAAACGCGGTCGAGCGAGATGCCCAGGGACTCGAGCTCACTCAGGTAGCCCAGCCACAGTGCCGTGTTCTCGCCCAGGCTCGCGCGCGCGACGCCGTGCTCGCGGAAGGCGTCGAGCGTCTGCGGCGGCACGGTGTTGACCGTGTCCGGTCCGATCAGTTCCTCGACGTACAGCACGTCACGGTACTTGGGGTCCTTGGTGCCGGTCGAGGCCCACAGGAGGCGCTGCGGTCGTGCGCCTTTCCCGGCCAGCGCGCGCCAGCGCGGCGAGCCACACAACGTTCCGTAGGCCTGGTAAGCGAGCTTGGCGTTGGCGATCGCGATCTTGCCGCGCAACTTGGCGGCGTTCGCGGCCAGCGCGGGGTCCTTGGCCTTGGCATCGAGCAGCGGGTCGATCGCGCTGTCAACGCGACTGACGAAGAAGCTCGCGACGCTCGCCACCTTGGACGGATCTCCTCCAGCGGCAGCGAAGGTCTCGAGCCCCGCGGTGTAGGCCTCGGCCACTTGGCGGTAGGCCTCGACAGCGAAGAGCAGCGTCACGTTGACGTTGACGCCCTCCGAGATCAGCGCGCGAACCGCCGGAACCCCGGCCGGCGTCGCCGGCACCTTGATCATCAGATTCGCTCGGCGCACGCTGCTCCACAGGCGGCGCGCTTCCTCGAGCGTGCCCGCGGTGTCGTGCGCGAGCTTGGGGCTGACCTCGAGGCTGACATAGCCGTCGCGTCGCGCGCTCGAGGCATAGGTTGGAGCCATCAAGTCGCACGCGCGCTGGATGTCGGAGATCGCGAGCTTCTCGTAGGCCGCCTTGGGTTCGCTGGCGCACAGCTGGGCCATCGACTGCAACTCGCTCTTGTACTCGTCGCCCGCGGCGATCGCCTTTTCGAAGATCGCCGGATTGGAGGTCACGCCCATCAGGTGGTCGCGGGCCACCATTTTCGCGAAGCCGTCGCCCTCGAGCAGATTGCGCCGGATGAAGTCGAGCCAGATCGACTGTCCGAGGCGGTGCAGCGCAGTCAGGGGCGGAACTTGGGCGGAGCTGTGCGTTTGCATGCCGCCCATGGGACATTCTGCGTAGCGCGAGTTCCAGGGCTTTGTGGGCTCCGCCGAACGCCGCGCCACCGGGGTGCGTGCACAACGCCAAATGGGAGCCCAGCGGAATTGGCTGGACCTTGAGCCTGCCTCGAATGCGCAGCTTGACGTACACTCGACCTGCGCCCTAGATCCGCACCGAGCCGATGCTCCCCCTCGCCGCCTTGACCCTGGCCTGTGCCCTGCAGTGCACGGACCCGCCGACCCCGTCCACGGGCTTCACCTACTTCGAGGCCTTCGACCAGGAGGTCACGTTCTCCGATGGTGAGACCACCACCGCGGTCGCGCGCTGGCCGCGCGGCGAGGCTCCGAGCTGCGGCTGGCCGGCGATCGTGTTCGTGCACGGCCTGTTCGGCTCGAAGGCCGCGGTCGCGCACCTGGGGCGCGAGTTCGCCGACGCCGGCTACTTCACGGTCACGTTCGACGTGCGCGGACATGCGACGTCCAGCGGCAATCACAGCCTGTGGGGTCTGCGCGAGCGCCTCGACCTGGTCGAGGTCGTGCAGTGGGCCCAGAGCAGCTATCCGGGCTTGGTCGATCCGCAGCGCCTGGGACTCGGTGGTACCTCGCAGGGAGCCATCCTGTCGTTTGGCGCGGCGGCCTGGGGAGGACGTCCGATCGAGCCCAATCCGTGGATCGCGGGAACCTATCCCGAGATCGACGTGATCGTGGTCGAGAACCTGACGCCCGACTTCCTCGCGACCTTCGCTCCGCAGTCGCTCGGCGTGCACACCAACGTCGCGGCGGCACTGATCAGCGAGAACGACGTGCGCTTCGATCCGGGGCTGATCGCCAACGCGCTTCACGCGTTGCTCGAGGAGGACTACCCGAGCTGGGCCGCGATCGTCGGGGACAACACGCGCAATCCGCGGCCCCTGGTGCCGACGATGACCACGCCGGTGATGGCCATGAGCGCCTGGGACGACTTCTGGTTCCCCGTGGCGCCCTTGATCGACGCGCTCGACGCGTTGCCCACTGGAGTCCCGCGCAAGATCTACCTCGGCGCCGGCGGTCACAGCACTCCGCCCAACGTCGCCGAGCGCGATCTGCGCACCGCGTGGCGCCGCCAGTGGTTCGACCACTTCCTCAAGCAAGTCGACAACGGCATCGAGCTGGGCGATCGGATCCTGTACGCCGTCACTCCCGCCGACGTGGCGACCTACCTCGACGTCGATTCGACATGGGAGCGCCGCACATGCGACGCCTGGCCGCCGCCGGCGACGCGCGCGTACCGCATGCACTTGCGCGAGGGCGCGCACCTGTGGCCCTTCGATCCCAACGGCCCCGAATCGGAGGACGTGCTGACGCAGGACGTCACCGGCGGCTACTCGATCAACGACGTGATCGCGGCGGATTTCCGCTTGCCCGGCATCGAGGCCGAGATCGAGCGCCGCAAGCTCGACTGGGATTCGGCCCAACTCGTCGCGCCGCTGCGCATCACGGGTGATCCGAGCGTGCACCTGACGTTGACGCCGACAACCACGCGCTGGCAGATCGCGGCGTCGCTGTGGGACGTCGACGCCAGCGGCGCGGAGCGCTACGTCACCAGCGGCTCGTATTTCTCGCACGACCAGCTTCCGGCTAGTGCCGAGCTCGCGTTGGAGATTCGCCTGGGCTCCGCGGCCTACGTGTTTCCGGCCGGCCATCGCATCCGGGTACGCCTGGAGAACTTGCACGTGCACGAGCCTCCGGTCGGGACGCTGTTGCGCTACGCGCCGACGGTTTCGAGTTTCGCGCTCAGCGTGCGCCACGATCTGGGCGGCGAGAGTTGGCTCGACTTGCCGATCGCCGACGCCGATGCCGTCAGCTACGGCTGGTCGCAGATCGCGAGCAACGGCTGTGTGGCGAGCGTGACGGCTCAGGGCCAGGCGAGCGTGACAACGCAGCAGCCGTTCGAGATCCGCGCGACCGAAGTCGTCGGTCAACGCGACGGCCTGGTGATCTACGGCCTGGGCGCGCGCAAGGTGTTCCTCAACGGCGGCTTCTTGTTCGTCGCGGGCCCGATCCGACGCGGCGAACTGCTGCATTCTGGCGGCAACGGGCCGCAGGACTGCAGTGGCGCGATGAGCTACGACTTCAACGCCCGCATCCGCTCGGGCCTCGATCCAGCGCTGACGCCGGGCGCGCGCGTTTTCGCGCAGTACTGGATCCGCGATCCGGCCGCCGCGGGCACGACCAATCTGACCAACGCCGTCGAGTTCTCGATCTTCCCCTGAGCGCTGTGCGTGACGCGCGCCGCGGGCGCGTGGGCGCGAGCGCGAAGCGCTGGACGTGCGCGCGGCGAGGCGCTTGACTTGCGCGCCGAAGCGCCGCGCGCGATGACCTGCTCCAGCGAAATCCGCTCGTCCGACCCGCTGCCCCTCGGGCGCGACGCGCCAGACCTGCCCCCGGCTTGGCCAGACGAGCTCGATCTGCGACTGCCCTGGAACGCCGCGCGCTTCTTGGCCGCGATCTTCGGCCGTCGACGAGCCGTGCACCTGCCCGCACAGTTGCCCGGCGCCGAGCGCATTCCGCGCTACGTGCTCCAGGAATTCCATCGACTGCCCAACGGTTTCTACTCGCGTCGCGTGGCCAACGGCTACGCGCGCCAGTTCGACCGCACGATGCTGGGTGCGACGGTCGAGGCGCGGAAAGCCATCGTGTCGCGCGCAGGGCAAGCGGAGTGCGTGCTCGACCTCGGCTGTGGAGACGGGAAGCTCGCGCAGAGCTTCGTCGATTCGGGTGCGCGGGACGTGTGGGCGCTCGACGCCTGCCCGTACTTGCTGCAGCTCGGCGCGCGCGCTCGGCCAGCGGTGAAGTTCGTTCACGGCGCCGCGGAAGACCTGCCGTTCCCTTCCGAGCGCTTCGATGCGATCGCTGCTTGCTTCTTGTTCCACGAGCTGCCGCCCAAGGCCGCGCGGTCGGCGCTCTTCGAGTGCTCGCGTAGCTTGAAGCCCGGAGGGCGGCTCGTCCTGTGTGAGCCAGCGCCCGACCAACTCCAGCGCGGAGCTTGGCTGCGCTCGACGCGAGCCCACGGGTGGCGCGGGGCCTACTTCACGGCTCTGGCGCGGTGGATGTTCGAGCCCTTCGTGGAGCTCTGGCAACGCACCGATTTCGGCCCCTGGTTCGCGAGCGCGGGACTGCAGTGGATCGAAGACCACACCGAGTTTCCCTGTCGCTACTTCGTCGCGCGCAAGGCCTGACCGCTGAACCGGGCCCCGCCGCGCCGCGCCGAGCGCGGCACTCCAGCCCCGGCTCGGGCGTTCGCTAGCGACCGTTGAGTCGCGCGAACTCCTGTTCGGCGAAGCGGTCGGTCATGCCAGCGATGTAGTCGCACACGGCGCGCTCCAGACCGACGCGATCGGACCACTGGCGGTACCAAGGCGCCATTTCCTGCGGGCGCTCGACGTAGGCGCGGAAGAGCGCCTGCAGGCGGCTCGCGGCGAGCTTGGTCAGCTCTTGCAGGTGCGCGTGCTTGTAGAAGTAGCGATCGAGGAAGCGCTCGAGCTCGGCGGTCTCTTTCTTCAGCTCCTTGGAGTGGCCGACCAGCAGCGAGCGCTGCGCACGCGCGTCCTCGGCGCACTCGAGCTTCGCGGCCGCGATGCGCTCCGCACTGGCCGAGATCAAGTCGTTGATGCAGATCTTGAGCATCTCGTTGGCCACGCGCTTGATGCGCAGCTTTTGGTCGGCGCTGGTGTCGAGGAACCCCGGATGGCGCAGCTCGACCTGCTCGCGCGCGCCGCGCCACAGCGCGGATTCGGCGACGATCTGCTGCTCGCTGAAGATGCCCGCGGCCAGCCCGTCCTCGACATCGTGCATGTCGTAGGCCGTCGAGTCGGCGAGGTCGACGACCTGCGCCTCCAGGTAGGCGCGCGTCGGTCTGGGCCGAAACTCGTCCGGCCAGTCCTCGTCCTTCTCGTGCTTGAGCAGCGACTCGCGTACCTCGCGCGACAGGTTGAGCCCCGGGTAGTCCGGGCTGCGGCGCTCGAGTTGGTCGACCACGCGCAGCACCTGGAAGTTGTGGCGGAAACCACCGTGCTGCTTCATCAATTCGTCGAGCGCCCACTCGCCGCGGTGGCCGAACGGTGGGTGTCCGATGTCGTGGGCCAGCGCGAGTCCTTCACAGAACGGCTCGTTCAGGCGCAGCGCGCGTCCGATCGAGCGCGCGACCTGCGCGACCTCGAGCGAGTGCGTCAGGCGCGTCCTGAAGTGGTCGCCCTCCCAGTTGACGAACACTTGGGTCTTGTACATCAGGCGGCGGAAGCCGGTGCAGTGGATCACGCGGTCTCGATCGCGTTCCCAGCAGGTGCGCAGGTCGTCCTCCTCCTCGGCGTACTTGCGGCCCTTCGAGTGAGCGGACTTCAGCGCCCACGGCGCGAGTTCGCGGTCCTCGCGCTGCTCCTTGGCGCGTCGATCGAGCAGTGGCTGCGGTTGGTTCATGGGGTGCGACCAGCATGCGCGCCGCGGCCTCGAGAGAAAAGGTCTGTGCGCGGCACGCCCGGGACGGGACGCTCGCGCGAGCCTACGATGGCGCGCTCGACGGCGCGCCGCGCCCCGGAGGACCCAGTTGAATTGGTTCGAAGACGCATTTCGCGCCGACTACCGGCGCGTGTACCCGCACCGCGATCTCGATGCCGCCCGCCCCGAAGCGCGCTGGCTCGCTGCGCAGGGCCTGCGTGGTCGCGTGCTCGACTTGTGCTGCGGATTCGGGCGCCACACGCTGCTCTTGGCCGAGAGCGGGCTCGACGTGGTCGGCCTCGATCTCTCCGACGAGCTCCTGCTGCAGGCGCGCGCGCTGCCCGAGTTCGAGCGCTGGCTCGCGGGGCGACTGGTGCGTGGTGACGCGCGCGAGCTGCCGTTCCGCGATCAGTGCTTCGACGGGCTGGTCAACCTGTTCTCGTCCTTCGGGTACTTCGGAGAGCTCGGCGACGGGCGCGTGCTGAGCGAGGTCGCGCGCGTCGTGCGCGGCGGTGCGCTGGTCGTGCTCGACCTGATGAACCCGAGCCATGTGCGCGCCAATCTGCGCGACGAGAGCGTGCGCGAGGGCGACGATTTCCTGCTGCGCGAGCGGCGCTCGCTGCTCGAGGGCGGGCGGCGCGTGGTCAAGGACGTGGAGCTCGTCGTCGGCGGCGAAGCGCGGCGCTGGCGAGAGGACGTGCGGCTGTACGAGCTGGGGGAAATGACGCCGAGACTGGCGGACCTCGGGCTCGACGTGCGCTCGGTCCACGGCGGCTTCGACGGAGGAATCTTCGACGCGCGCGCAGCCCGCATGCTGATCGTGGCCGAGAAACGTCGCCGTTCAACGCGCGTCGGCAGCGACTAGGAACAGATCGATGTCCCCGGCGAGGACGCGCGCCAGCTTCGCTTGCCGGCCTTGGCCGCGCACGCGCGGAACCGGCGACAGCTCGTAGCGTCTCACGATCGCTTCGTGTTCGTGCTTGCGCGCCGCGCGCGCTGCCAGCGTCGCGGCCAACAACGACACGGCGTCTTCGCGCGCGCGCGCGGGTTCGCGTTCGCTCCACAGCGTGACACTGGTCGTCGTGCTGGGATCGCGCGCGACCACCAGCGAGCTCGGGCGCGCGAGCCAGCGCCCGCGCGCGTTGCTCAACGCTCGCACGTCGACGGCGTAGCGCTCGTCGAGGGCCTCGACCGCGCGCAGGACCTGGACGCGCACGACGGCGCGCACCCCGTGGGGCGCCGGTCGCGCACGCGAGCGCGGGGCCTCGCTTTGCACCACGTGCAGCCCGCTCTCGCCGTGCAGCAGAGCGTGCGCGCCGGCGCCGAGCAGCTCGAGCACGACACTGCGCTCGTGCGGATCACCTCCGCAACGGTCGCTGACGACGTGTGCCTCGAACGCCAGTCGTTTGGCCCATTCCAGGTACATGCGGGTCAACTTGTCGACCCCGGCGAGCTCCTCGCTCTGCGACTTCACCTCCGTGAGCACGACCCAAGCGTCCGCCAGCTCGTGCGGCTCGCGCGCACCGAGCAGGCGCTCGAGCAGCTCCGCCTCGAGCTCGAGCCCGGCGGCCCGCTCGTCCAATTCCGCGAGCATGCGAGCGTGCTTGGCACGCATGGCCTGCTCGGCGCATGCGCGTGCGCGCAGCGCGAACCCGTCGACGCGGCCGAGCAGGGCTTCGACACGGTGCAATGCGTCGAGCGTGCGCAGTGCATCGTGGCGTCGATCCCAGAATCCAGCGGAGTTGCTCGCGGCGACGAGCTCGCTCTTGTGTACACGCATCGACTGCGCGGTCGCTTCGACTCGATCGGCGCGCGCGACGACTCGCGCGGCGCGCTGCCGCACACGCACGCTGTCCGCGCTCGGAGTGGGGTCGCGCTGCTCCTCGCGGCCCGTCTCGGCCTCGAGGATGCGCACGTCGATCTCATCACCTCGCACCGACACGCGCAGGACCGAACCCGCGCTCGCTGCCCCGCTCGCGATCGCGCGCGCCACCGGCTGGAGCACGAGGCGCTCGACCGTGCGCTTCAGCGGGCGTGCGCCGAACGCCTGGTTGTAGCCGCGCCGCAGGAGCAGCGCCGTGACCTCGGGATCGACGTCGAGTGTCAGGCCGCGGCGCTCGATGCCGCCGCGCTTGAGCACCGCAGCGAGCTCGCGTTGGGCGATGCGCTCAGCAGTCTCCAGGGCCAGCGGTCGGAAGACCACGACGCGGTCGATGCGGTTGAGGAACTCCGGGCGGAAGTAGGCGCGCATCGCGCGCAGCACCTCGCCCTCGTCGGGCGCGCGCGGCGCGACCTCCCCGAACCCCAGCGGACCTTCGCTGGGCACCGCGGAGCCCACGTTCGAGGTCATGATCAGGATCGAGCGCCGGAAGTCGGCCGTGCGCCCCGTGCCGTCGGTCAAGCGTCCGGCGTCGAGCACCTGCAGCAGCAGATCGAACACGTTGACGTTGGCCTTCTCGATCTCGTCGAACAGGATCACGCCGAAGGGCCGCTCGCGCACGGCTTGCGTCAAGGTGCCCGGACCGCCGCGCGCGCCGATAAGGCGTTCGTAGGAGTCGTGGCTGGCGTACTCGCTCATGTCGAGGCGCAGCAGGCGCGCCGGATCGCCGAAGACGCGCTCGGCGAGGGCGCGCGCGAGCTCGGTCTTGCCGACACCCGTCGGTCCGACGAAGAACAGCGTCGAGAGCGGTTTCTGAGGGTCGGTCAGGCCGGCCTTGATCAGCGCGACGACGTCGAGCACGGCCTCGATCGACTCGGGTTGGCCCATGATGCGCGCGCCGAGCTGTTGCCGCAGGCGCTCGAGGTCGAGGGCGACCTCGTCGTCCACCAGGTCGGTCGGAACGCCGCTGGTGCGCGAGAGCTCCGCGAGCACGTCGCCCACGCCCAGCTCCGTTCGGCGAGAGCTCTCGAGCACACGCCGCAGCAGACCCGCGGCGCGGCCTGGCTGGGCGGCGTTCGGCAGGAGCATCTCGGCATAGTCGAGCAGGCGCTCGAGCAGCGCATCGCTCGCCGCGACACGACGCTCGGCGCAGATCGCGCGCAGGATGCGCAGGGTGCGCTCGGGCGTCGCGGGCGGCACGTCGATCTGGGTCCATGCGCTGCGCGCGCTCGCGCCGCGACCCAAACCCGCGGCGAATTCCTCCGGCGTGGACTCGCCGAGCACCGCCAGGGCGCCGCTCTCGATGTGCGGCGCGAGCATCGAGGCCACGCTGTCGTCGGACTTGGACGTCGAGCCGACGCGCGAGAGCTGATGGACCGCGGGGACCACGAGCAAGGTGCGCCGCGAGGTCGAGAGGAACTCGATCAGTTTCTGCAGCGCGCTTTGCCATTCCCCCAAGTAGGTGGTGCCGATGAGGAAATCGGAGGGTGCCATGCGCACCACCAGCCACGCTCCGCGCGGATCGGCGAGCAAGCGCTGCACGAGCTCGTGCACGACCGCGGTCTTGCCGACACCGGAATCTCCGAGCAGCACCGCCGCGCGCCGCGTCGGCCGCTCGAGGACGGCCAGCACCGCCTCGAGTGAGCTCTCGACCTCGAAGGCGCGCTCCAATCGTCCGGCTCGGGCCTCGCGCGTGAGGTCGACGCCGCGTTGGTCGGGCAACTCGGCTCCGGCCAAGTTCTGGGCGCGACGCTCGAGCTCGGCGATCACCCGCGCGAAGCGCCGCCGGCCGGCCTGGCGCAGATTCGACGCCGCGCGTTGCACGAGGTCGCGCGCGGGGAGCAGTGCGATCGAGGGCAATCCGTCGGAGCTCTTGATCAGGTGCTCGAGCGCGATGGCGCACGCGCGCCGCAGGCTGTCGCTGGTGCCAGCGATGTTCTCGATCAGGCCGGGCAACGCGCGTGTCGGCTCGAGCTGCGCGAGGCGCGCGGCGAGCTTGCTGCGAACGTCGTCGTCTTGGTCCTCGACCAGCGCGATCAACACGTCGTCACGCAGGGACTCGCGCTCGCACGCGGCACTGGCCAAAGCGTCGCGCACGGTCCACTCCGCGTCGTCGAGGAGCACTCGGTAGAGCTCGTCGCTGCCCCACGTCGGCGCCGCTGCCAGCGCCTTGGCCAGCTCGAGACGCACCGCGCCTTCGCGGTCGCGCGCGAGGGTCAGCGCGAGCGGAGCGAGTTCCTCATGAGCGCGTGCCGTCAGTGCGCGAGCGAGCGCTGAGCGTACGTGAGCACTACGGTGTTGGGCGCAGTCCGCGAGGCGCGTTGCGGGGCAGTGGGTCAATTCCTCGGCGAGACGGGCCAGGGCACCTTCCTCTTCCGCCTCGGCTGCGCGCACCCAGCGCTCGAGTTCGTCCAGCATGGCGACGGAGATTAGCGTCGCTCGTCGCCCGTCGCCCGTCGCCCAGCGGCTATACTGCCCGCCCTTTTTCTTCGCCAGTCCCGACGGGAGTAGCCATGCGCGAGAACATCGTCTTCAGCGAACAAGCCCGCGAGCTCGCAGCCCAAGCGCGCGAGATCGCCGAGAAGTACGTTCGCCCGAGTGCCGCCAAGTACGACAAGCTCCAGGAGTACAACCACGAGGCGGCGCGCGCCGTGGCCGAGGCCGGTCTGTTCAAGACCTTCATCCCCAAGGAATACGGCGGACACGGAGCCGGCGTGCTCGCGCTGGCCATGGTGACCGAGGAGCTGGCGCGCGCGGACTCCGGCTTCGGCGTGGCGTTCGCGGTCAACGCGCTCGGGTCGTTTCCGATCATCCTCGGGGGCACCGAAGAGCAAAAGCGCAAGTGGCTGCCGCAGATCGCGCGCGGCGAGAAGTTCGTGGCGTTCTGCTTGAGCGAGAAGTACGCGGGTTCGGACGCGGGCGGGCTCGCTGTCACCGCCGAGGAGGATGGAGATCACTACGTGATCCGCGGCGAGAAGAAGTGGACCACCAACGGTGGCGTGGCCGAGATCTACTCGGTGTTCTGCGTCACCGACCCGAACTCGAAGTCGCGGCGTATCAGCGCGATCGTGGTCGAGAAGGGCACACCTGGGTTCTCGATCAACAAGATCGAGAACAAGATGGGCATTCGCACCGTGCCCGTGGTGGAGACGCACTTCGACAACGTGCGCGTGCCCAAGTTCAACTTGATCGGCGGCCGGCCGGGCATGGGCTTCACGCACGCGATGCAGACGCTCGATTGCGCACGTCCGGGCGTCGCCGCGCAGGCTGTCGGCGCGGCCCAAGGCGCGCTCGATCTCGCGCTGGTCTACGCCAACCGACGCCGCCAGTTCGACGCACCGATCTCGAGCTTCCAGATGGTGCAGAAGATGCTCGCCGACATGGCGATGAAGACCGAGGCCGCGCGCTGGCTGGTGTACGCAACCGCGGCGGCCGTCGACGCCGGTCGCAAGGACACCACCAAGATGGCGGCGATGTCGAAGTGCTTCGCCACCGACACGGCCATGGAGGTCGCGACCGACGCGGTGCAGATCTTCGGCGGCTATGGATTCATGGAGGACTATCCGATCGCCAAGTGCTTCCGCGACGCCAAGATCCTCCAGATCTACGAAGGCACCAATCAGGTCCAGCGCATGGTCATCGCGCGCAACTTGATCAAGGAGGTGGGTGATCTCGCGCATCTCCAGGCGTACATCCCGAGCGAAACTCAACGGACCTACAAGAACGGCACGGTGATCACCGGCGAGGTGGCCAAGCCGGCGACGGCCAAGGCCTGAGCGTTCGTCGAGCGCGTGAGCTCCTCACGCTCTCTCGGCGGCTCCAACCAGAGGTTGTCGACGGACTCCACCGGCGACGGACCGCGCGACGGTCGATCGATGCGGCTGCGGGCCTCGTCGACGACCGTTTGCGTTTCGGCCCTGTGGTCGAGGCCGGCCTCTCGAGGTCGGCGCCGCGGCTGCACCGCGCGCTGGCGAGTTCGGCGGAGCTCCCCAGTCGACCTCGATGGACGATGCCCCGAGTTCGCCCGCCGCGTGCTCGAAGAATGGTCGCACGAGCCGCTGCGTCGAGCTGACCCTCGTCGGCCCCGAGCACGCGTGTGGGCTCCGTGGGCTTGGCGCGTTGCCCGCGACAGGTTTCGACCGCATGCATCGCTCGGAGACCTCTCGCCGTCCGCCGAGGCCTCGAGCTCGCGGACCAGCACCAACCCACTTGTCCTGCCACGGCCGCCGGAGCGTCAGGGGGGCGCCGCGGCCAACCTGGGCACTGCGTCAAGACAGCGATCGAAGCGTGAGTTGACGGCCTTCGGAAAGGCGGCCCCGCGGAGCGCTGAATGGGGACCGCCTGTCTTGGCGTGGCGCAGGCCCTCGCGGCGCGGCGCCAAATCGGCAGCTTGGCCGCCTGTGCGGCAGGAAAACGGCTCTCAAGGACGAGTCTGGACGATTTTCGGAGCCACAGGCGCGCGCTCCTCGTAAGGCATAACTGTTTTCAATAAATCGTGTTATGTCCGACCGATGGATGTGCCGCCGACGTCTCAGTCGGGCGGCCCAAATCGTGCTTTGGGCGTTTCGTCGCCCGGCGAAGTCCGCGGTAGGCCCAACGATTGGGGCCTGCTCGCGTACGCAGTCGGGCGGCGGGGAACGATCTCGGTGATCGGTGGACGTACCTGGGAGTGTGACGCCGCGCGCGACGCAACTCCAAGTTACATGCGCTTGTCACGAACCTCGGAGGGCTCTGGTCGGCTCTCAAAGGTTCGGGCATCCCCCTCGGTGCCTCCCTGGCAGGAAAGGTTGGGTAGCGATGGTCAAGATGATCACTCATCAAGCTCTCGACGAGCGGCTCGACGCGCTCGCCGTCGATCCCGAGCGCTTCGCTCGCGCGGCGTTCGAGTTGTCGGCCGAGTTGGACCGCGAGGGCATGGCCCTCGAGATCAGTGACCCCTTGTCGTGGCGCCGGCCTCGCCCGGAGAGTTCCGTCGGCCAGCGGGTTCCGCTGAAGCAGCAGTTCCGCGCCGACGTCGATTCCATCATTCCCATGGACCGCGCCGCCGAGCAGCGTCTGGCCCGCCGGGTGGAGTTCGCGCGCATTCGCCTGGACAAGGCGCTCGACGAGACGGGCATCGCGAAGGAGCGGCTCCCGTCCGCGGTAGGGCACGCCAGCTTTGGCGTCCAAGGCGCCGTTTCACAGGGCTGCACCCTTCCGGCGCGCGTCTGCCGGCGCTGGTTCGAATGGCACGCGCTGCGCACCGAGGTCGTCGAGCGCAACCTGTACCTGGTGCTGATCAACGTCGAGCGCTACTCGCACACCTCCGCGAGCCAAGCCGACATGATCCAAGAGGCCTCCGCAGCACTGTTCCGCGCGGTGGACGGCTTCGATTGGCGGCGCGGGCTCCTGTTCCGCACCTACGCGGTCCACTGGCTCAACCAGGCCTTCCGCAGCTACCTCTACAACTTCTCCAACACCGTTCGCGTGCCGGTCTACCTCCAGAAGGCGCTCAAGCACGTCAACGACGCCAAGCAGGAGCTCGGCGACCACAACGCGGCGGCCGCTGAGATCGCCGAGGTGGCCGAGATGAACGAGCACCTGGTCGAGAACGCGATGAACGCGGTGCGTTCCGCGCGCTCGCTCGACGCGGCCTTCGACGACGACGGCGAGGGCGGCAGGTTGAAGGACTTGCTGCAAGTCGAGGGCGACGAAGGGCCGTACAGCACCGCGCTCGAGGACGTCACCCTCGAGTCGAGCATCGGGGACGCGCTGTCCGGGCTCTCCGAACGAGAGCGCCTGGTGATCGAGCGTCGCTTCGGTCTCGGACAGGAGCGCGAGCACACCCTGGCCGAGGTCGCTGGTGAGCTCGGGGTCAGCCTCGAGCGCGTGCGACAGATCCAGGTGCGTGCGCTGGGCAAGCTGCGCACACCGGCCTTGCGCAAGCAGGTCGACCCGTTCCTCAACTGACGGTTGCCCTGCTCTCCATCCAAGCGCGCCGTGCCGGTGGTCGCCGGTGCGGCGCGCGGGTGTTTTCCAGTCGCTCCGTGGTGCGCGGACGCCGGGCGGGAGCCTCGGATTTCAGTTTGGTGACTCACGCAACCGAAGGATGCGGCGCATCGACGCCGGCCTCGGAGGTCGCGTCCAGTGGGGGGAGGAGCGGGAACTCGGCGCGAGCGTGGCGCAGGAGGAAACGTCGATGCAAGTCGGTGATTCGAGCGCAGCCCGCCGTGGGGCAAGTCCCCAGAGTCCTGCTGGCGTCGACCGGCCGCGGTTGCGGGCCGCGGCTTCGCTCCCGACATTGCACGATGCCGTCCTCGCAGCGCGATCCTGCGCTCCGCCGTCGCCTCTCGGTCTCTGGCTCGAAGCGTGGCCAGTGGGGCGTGCTCTCACTCGAAGAACGCGCAGCGCTCGACCGAGGCCCGGTCCGTCCGTGCTGCGGGCCGCGCTCGCGGTCGTGCTTGGGCTCGCGAGCGAAGCACAGGCGCAGGTCACGTTGCTCGACGCGCCGTCGCGCTTCGGCCCCGCCTCAACGCTGTTCGACTTCGAGGATGCTGTCGCTCCCGTCGCCCTCCAGTACGAGGTACGTGGCCTCACGCTGCGGCTCGGCAACCGCGCGGGCGCTGGCACTCTCAACGATACGCTTGCGCGACCGTTCGGACCGGCGCGCCCGCGAGTCTTGCGCAACGACATCGCGCCGGCGCTCGGTGGCAAGTGGACCGCGCTCGAGCTGCGCTTCGCACAGCCCATGACTCGCGTGGGATTCGAGGTGCGCAGCCTGGCCGTGAGCGACGACCTGCAGGTCTCGCTGTTCAGCTCATGCGGCGGCGCGCTGCTCGAAGCCCCACGCGGCATCGCGGCGCCGGGCAGCGGATGGATGTTCGTCGGGTTGGAGAGCGCCACGCCGTTCCAACTCGTGCTCGTCGAAGGCGTTGGTCCGTCGACGCATGCCTTCCACCTCGACAACCTGCGCCTCGAGGCGACGGTTCTCGACCGCGACGGAGATGGCATCGACGACGGCCTCGACTCGTGTCCCTGTACCGCGGATCCCCTGCAGTCCGATTCCGACGGTGACGGGGTCGGTGACGCATGCGATTCCTGCGCGCGCTTCCCCAACGCCGACCAGTCCGACCGCGACGGCGACGGAGTCGGCGATCCGTGCGACGCCAACGACGTCCTGGTCGAGGATTTCGAGCTCGGATTGAGCGCGGACTGGATGGTGCTCGGCGAAGCTCGCTCGTTCACGAGTTCCAGCGCCGTGCCCGCCTTCTCCGGGAAGCGCGCCACGTTGATCGCCACGGACTTCCTCGATGCGAACCTGGAGCTCGACGTCGCTCAGCCCAACATGGGGGCCACGGCCTTGGCTCCTGCCGCGGTCGCGAGCTTCCTCGGGGTACCGCTCGCGTCCATCACGGCGATCGCGCCCAGTCCGTTGGTCGAAGGATCAGCCTTGCGCCGCACGTTCGACGTGCGCGCGGGCGATCGCCTCTCGTTCCGCTGGAGATTCCTGACCAGCGAGGGCATCCAAGACGCGCTCTCGGACGATTTCGCGCTGATCTCGCTGGGCTCCGCGGGCGTACGTCTGCTCGCGGACACGTTCTCACCGCGGATGATGGCGCAGAGCGGGCCCTTCTTCCAGGCGGCCACTCCCTGGGAGACATTCGAGTACAGCGTCCAAAACAGCGGCACATTGACTCTCGGGCTTGCCGTGCTCGACGTGCGCGACGCGCATCTCACGAGCGGCTTGTTGATCGACTCGCTGACGATCTCATCGCCGACATCCAACGTGCCGCCGACGTGCTCGCTCGACACCAGCGAAGCCTCCGCGCGCTTCGTGCAGAGCACTCCAGGGGAGTTCATCGTCACCGAAGGCGAGACGATTCACGCCACGTTCGTCGGCGAGGACCCGGACGGCGACCAGCTGACGGTCGAAGTCGAAGGACTGCCCCAGGGTGCCGTGCTCTCGCCCACGGCCGGAATGCAGCCGCTCGTCGCGACCTTCTCGTGGACGCCCGGCGCGGACGACGACCTCGGGTCGGCGCGCCACGTCGTCGTCAGCTTCCGTGACACGGATGGAGCTGCGTCGAGCTGCGAGCTCGTCATCGCCGAAGTGAATCGCCGACCGAACGTCCAAATCCACGCGCCGGTGCTGGTCGACTGCGCGGGACCAGACGGTGCCCGGGTCGAGCTCGCCTGCACCGCCAGTGATCCCGACGACCCGAGCGGACTCGCGATCCACTGGGACGTGCTGGATCCGCGCATCGCGCTCGACGATGCCGATGCCGCGGTCACGGGCGGGCACTTCCCGCTGGGAACGAGCCGCGTGATCGCGAGCGTGAGCGATGGTCGCGGTGGAACGAGCTCGAGCTCGGTCGAGGTGACCGTGCAAGCCGACAACTCCGCCCCGCGGCTCGCCTGTTCGGTCGACACGGCGCGGCTGTGGCCGCCGCGCCACCAACTCGTTCCGGTGCGGATCACGGTCGTGCTCTCAGATGACTGCGCAATCGCCGAAGACACACTTTCGGTGCGAGTGCGCTCGAGCGAACCCGACGACGCGCTCGGGCTCGGGGACGGCTGCACGCGCGGAGACGTCGCGGGTCGAGACGGATTCAGCGCACCCGTTGACGTCACCTCGGCCTTCGAGCTCGACCCGCGAACCGGCGCATTCTCTGCGCTCGTGCCCGTGCGCGCCGAGCGCTCGCTGTTCGGCCGGGGACGCGTGTACACGGTCGAGGTTCGAGCCGCGGATCGAGCCGGAAACGCCGCGCTCGCCAGCGCGACGATCCAAGTGCCCGCACGCCCGCCGTGCTCTGCCCACGGCGCGGGCGGGCCCTGGGGCGACGCGGATGGCGCGGACGACGAGCACGACGAGGACGACGAGCATGGGCACGGGCACGGGCACGGTGGTGCGCATCACACGCAACCGAAGCCCAAGTCCAAGTGAGCGAGGAGCGAACGATCCTTCACCGCGACACGTGCGTCAGCGCGAGCTCCTTGACCGCGCGCAGGTCGACCTTGCCGGTTCCGAGGACCGGGATGGCCGAGACGTGCACGAATGCGTCGGCGCGCGGCAGGAACAGGTTGGGCAGCCCGGAATGCGAGAGCCTCTCGAGCAACGCGGGGATCTCGCGTGCGTCGAGCGTCGTGACGACCGCAAGCCGCTCGCCCTTCTTCTCGTCGGGCACGGCCGTCACGACGAACACCTGGTTCTGCACGCTTGCTGCTTTGTGCAGCTCTTCCTCGACGCGACCGTGCGGCACCATCTCGCCGCCGATCTTGGAGAAGCGCGACAGGCGGTCGGTGATCCGCAGGAACCCGTCCTCGTCGAGCAGCGCGATGTCTCCGGTCACGTACCAGCCGTCGCGCAGCGCCTTCTCGGTCAGATCGGGCCGTCCCAAGTAGCCCTTCATCACGTTCGGTCCCCGCACCAGGAGCATGCCGGGCGCATTCGGCGGGAGCTCCTCGAAGCTCTCCGGATCGACGACGCGGCACACGATTCCAGGGAGCGGCTGCCCCACGAAGCCGCGGCGCCACCCAGGCTGATAGAAGCCCGCGGCGCGGAAGTCGAGTTGACTCGCCGCGACCACCGGCGCGCACTCGGTCGTTCCGTAGCCTTCGAGCGGCCGGATGCCGAACTGGTCTTCGAACGCGTGCACCAGTCGTTCGGGCAGTTTCTCGGCACCGGCGAGCACCAAGCGCAGCGATCCGAACTGCGCCGGCGCAATGCGTCGAACGTAGATCGAGAGCAGCGTCGGAGTGGCCAACAAGAACGAGATCGAATGGCGCTCGACGAGCGCTCCGATCGCGGGCGCGTCGATCGGGCTGGGATGGAACACGGCGCCCAAGCCGCTCGTCGCCGGGAACCAGATCGTGGCGGTGAATCCGAACGAGTGGAAGAAGGGCAGGATTCCGAGCACTTTCTCGCGTGGACCGACGTGGAAGATCTGCTCCAGCGCGGCGCAATTCGAGGCAACGTTGGAGTGGGACAGCATCACGCCCTTGGGCTCACCGGTCGAACCGCTGGAGAAGATCACCGTGACGATGTCCTCGGCCCCGATCGGACGTTCGGCTCCGCATGAGCGTTCGATCCAACGCGTCGGAGCGAGCCACGCGGCCGCGAGCGCGCTCCAGCGAGCGGCGAAACCGAGGCGCGCGCTGAGCTCGTCGATCCAAATCGGCTCGACGCCCGGCGGGAGCTCGAGCTTGGCTCGCTCCAAGAACGCCCTGCTCGTCACCACGGTTCGCAACCGTGCCTGCGCGGCTGCCGAGCTCATGCCCGCTGCCCCGGCGGTGTAGTTGAGATTGACCGTCGTGCGACCGGCGAAAGAGGCCGCGAGATTGACCAGCGCGCCGCCCACCGACGGCGGCAACAAGATCCCGACGTGCGTCTGATCCGCCCAGCGCTTTCTCAGCGCGCGACCCAGCGCGATCGCCCCGGCGAGCGCGCGCACTCGCGAGACCTTGGGGCGAGTTGCATCGGCGAACAGCAGGCGCAGCGGCTTCGCTCGCGCGCGGCGCACGAACGTGCGGTGCAGCGGCTCCCCACGCGCAAAGCGCGCGCGCCAGGCCTCTTGGCCGAGCAACTGCACCGCGCGTCTGACGCAGTGGATCGGAGTGCCCGACGCGATGGGAGCGCCAAACGAGACGCTGACCGGGTAGGGGATACGCTTGGGACGTTTCCACACGAAGCGCCCACCTTCGAAGCTGAACACCGAGCCCCACACGCCTTCGAGATACAGCGGGACGATCGGAGCGCTGCGCCCCTTGACGATGCGTTCGAGCCCGCGACGAAACGGCAGCAACATCCCGGTGCGAGTGATCTGGCCTTCGGCGAAGATGCACACCACGTGGCCTTGATCGAGGTAGTCGCCGGCCGCGCGCAGTGCACGCAGGATCACGCGCGGACCTCCGGTGGACGAGATCGGAATCGCGTCGATCCAACGCAGCAGTCGTCCGACCAACGGCTTCTCGAAGAACGGTGCGTCGACCAAGAAGCGCACGGGCCGGTCGACGCTCGCGATCACGAACAGGCCGTCGGCGAACGACACGTGGTTGGGGACGAGCAAGCAGCCACCCTGCGCGGGGACGTTTTGGGCTCCGCGCACGGTCAGGCGGTAGAACGAGTGTGTCGCCAGCACCAACACGAAGCGCACCAGCGCCTGCGGCACGAGCCACAGCGCCCAGCCTGCGCCGAGCACCACCACGGCGTCGCTGACCAGGAACACTCCGCGCGGGCCGAACCCGAGACCCGCGAGCCAACCCGCGAGCAAGCCGCCCGCGAGGGAGGCCGCGTACACCAGGAAGTTGGCCAGTGAGATCACCGCGCCGCGGCGCTGCGCTGGGGCGCGCCATTGGATCAGCGCGTTGAGCGGAACGAGCAGCAGGCCGCCGGCGACGCCGAGCACTGCCATCATCGCCAGCGTCGCGCCGAAACCCGGCAACCACAGCCCGAACAGCAAGATCGAGCTGGCGAGCATCAGCGAGCCCAGCGGCAGCAGTCCGAGCTCCACCTTGCGCGCCGACCAACGACCCGCGAGCACCGAGCCCGCACCGATCCCGATCGAGAGTGTTGCCAATGGAACGCCGACCCAGCGCTCCGCGAGCGCGAGATCGACCTTCCCGTAGACTTGCAGGTTCTGCATCAACAGGCTGGCGACTCCCATGAACAGCGCGTTGCCCACGATCGCCAGGCGCAGAACTCGATCGGAAGCGATCGCACCGGCGGCGTCGCGCGTGAGCTCGCGCACGTTCGCATTCGCCGCGGCCGCCGGAACCCGCGGGATGCGCAGTGCAGCCACGAGTCCCAAGGCGCCGAGCGCGCACAGCACGGCTCCAGCGATCCACGTGTTCGTCCCCGAGAGTTCGAGCAACGGCGGACCGACGGCCAGTCCTCCCACGATTGCCACGAAGGTGGCGAGCTCGATCCAGCCGTTGGCTCGCGAGAGCTCGTCGTGGGGCACGAGCTGCGGGAGGATGCCGTACTTCGCGGGCGAGAACAGCGCGCTCTGCACGCCCATGGCAGCCACGAGCAGCAGTGCGACCGAGCCGCCGCTCGGCTCGAACCACAACGAGAGCGTGGCCGCCGCCATCAGCGCGAATTCGGCCCACTTCGTGGCGACGATGACGCTGCGCTTGCTGAAGCGATCGCAGATCGAGATCGAGGGCAGCGCTCCGAGGGTCAGCGGCAACAGGAACCACAGCGTCACGAGCGTGGCCCTCGCTTGGGCCTCGGTCGCCGCGTCGGGGCCGACGAGTCCACGCTGCAGGAGCAGCGTGACGATCATCTTCCAGGCGTAGTCGTTGAACGAGCCGAGGAACTGCGCTGCGTACAGCCCGCCGACCTTGCGCTGAAGACTCTCCATGGCGGCATGGAGCCAGACGGAGCGGCGCTTGGCAACTCAGCAGCGCTGATCGTGGCGTAGAGCGCTCGTGTTCCACGGGGCGCGAGCACGGCCCACGACGCCGCCGGGCGCGTGGTCGGGCGTCGACTGGCTGCAGCCGTCGAGCGCTGTCGCGCAACCCAGCAGGGCGCCGCGGGCGCGGGAGCGTCGTCCCACCGGTGCGCACGACCGCGAGGCTGGCGCGGGCGGCTGCTCGGAGCGGGCTCGCGGACGCGCTCTCACTCCAGTGTGCGCGCCTGGGGGCGGCGGTCGAGCAACTCGCGCAGGCTGCGCGTCACGTCCGTGGGCTCGAAGGGCTTGCCGAGGAAGGCCGTCTCGAATCCCGGTCCGGGCTCCTGGCGCCGCAGCTCCGCAGCGTAGCCCGAGGCGAACAGCACGCGCAGATTCGGACGCTCGACGGAAAGCACGCGCGCCAAGTCCGCTCCACCCATGCGCGGCATCACCAGGTCGGTGAGCAGCGCGTCGATTCGGCCGTGGAACTCGCGCGCGGCGCGCAGGCCTTCCTCGCCGTCGCCGGCCTCGAGCACGGTGTAACCCTGGGAGCGCAACTCGCTGGCGAGGATGCGTCGCACCAGGGACTCGTCCTCGACGACCAGCAGGGTCTCGTGCCCGCGGTCTTCGTAGGCATGCGGCAGCGGCGCGGCGGGCTCCGCCGTGCTTTCGCTCGCGGGCAGTGTCACGCGGAACGTCGTGCCCTGACCCTCGCGGCTTTCCACGCGAATGTCGCCGCCAGCGCCGTGAACGATCGCATAGGCCGTCGCCAGGCCCAATCCGGTGCCCGCGCCTTCCTCCTTGGTCGTGAAGAACGGCTCGAAGATGCGCTCGAGATGCTGCGCGGGAATCCCGCTGCCCGTGTCGCTGACTTCGATCTGAACATGCCGAGAATGGGCGGGTGCGCCGCGCGTTTCGGTCGACGTCGCGATGCGCAGGCGGCCGCCGCCAGGCATGGCGTCCCGCGCGTTGACCGCCAGATTGACCAGCACCTGTTCGAGCTGGCTCGCGTCCGCGAAGACCGTGGCGGCGTTCGACCCGAGTTGCACCTCGAGCTCGATGTGCTCGCCGATCACGCGCCTCAGCAAGCGTTGCACGGAACGCACCAGTGAGTCGACCTCGAGCACCCGCGGGCGCGCCGCGTGTGGCCGGGAGAACACCAACAACTGCCGCGTGAGCTCGGCCGCGCGCTGTGCGGCGCGCCGGATCTCCATCAGGTCGGTCGTTTCCTCGTGTTCGGGGCCGAGCTTGCGCAGCGCGATCTCGGCGTAGCCCATGATCGCGGTCAGCAGGTTGTTGAAGTCGTGCGCGACGCCACCGGCCAAGCGTCCGATGCTGTCCATCTTCTGCGCGTGCAAGAGCTGCGTCTCCAGCTCTCGGCGCTCACTCACGTCGAGGTTGAATCCGAGCACACCACTGATCGCGCCGCCGTCGGAGACAGGCGCGACGACGCTCTCGTAGCTGCGCAGGCGACCTTCGACTTGGATCTCGTTCGAGTCGACCACCACCTGGCCCGCGAGCGCCTTCCTGTGGTGCTCGCCCCAGCGCTCCCGGACGCGCTGGTCGAGGTTCAACTCGTCGACATGCTTGCCGACCACCGCGCCCCAACGCGCGACGGAGACCCGGTTCTGCATCACGCAGCGGCCATCGCGGTCCCACACCCAGAAGTCGAACGGTAAATGCTCGACGGTGGCACTCAGGCGCGCCTCGCTCGCGCGTCGTGCCTCCTCGGCTCGAATGCGATCTTGGATCTCGACCTGCAGCGCGCGGTTGGCGCTCTCGAGATCCGCCGTGCGCTCCGCCACACGAAGCTCCAGCGCGTCGCGGGCCGCGGCCAGCGCCGAGCGCGCCTCCGAACGTTCCTCGAGCGCGGCTGCGAGCACCAAGCCGGCCACGCCGAGCACGCCCAGGAACAGTTGCAGCAGCAACGGTTCGCGTGTCGCGTGCAGGGCCACGTCGTCGATGCGCAGCGCGAGCGCCGCGTATCCAACCAGCGAGGCCACGGGGAGTATCAGCGCGACTCCCGCTTGGCCGGCGCGCAGCGCGACCCACAGCAAGGTGGGCACGAACAGCACCTGCGCGATGTGCAGCGCGGTGTCCAGTTCCGCGGGCCACAGCACGCTCACTCCGATCATCAGCGACACGACCATTGCGGCGCCGAGCAGGTCGACGCGCAGCTGGCGCGCCAGCCGCGGCCGCTGCGGCGCACCGAACCGCAGCAGCGCTGGCGCGAGCGTCAGCACTCCCATCAAATCGCCCAGGTACCAGGTGGTCCACGAGTTCCACGCGCTGCCCAGCCCTGCGCCGCGCGAGAGCGCCGTGCCCGAGATCGCGATCGTGGCGCTCGTCGCGCACGTCAGGGCCATCGCGGCCACGAAGCGCAGGACCTCCGACGGTCGCGACAGCGGCGGCCGCGAGACCAGCGTCGCACGCGTCCAATGTGCGCCGAGCCAGGCCTGCAAGGTTGTTCCGACCGAGATCCACAGCCCCAGTCGGCCCAATCTGAGCGCACCGTCCCAGCCGTCGGCGTCGCTGCCGTGCCAGATCAACGTGATCAGCGTTCCCAGCGCGACTCCGAGCAGTCCCGCGCGTCCGAACCTCCAGGCCGCGAACAGCGCCCAACCAGCCGCGGGCCAAAAAGCGGACGCGAACGTCGTGGGCAAGGTCAGGGACGCGGCCAAGCGCGCGAACGCGACGTACACGCCAGCGGCGAGCAGGGCCTGCAGCACGGCCCTGCCGGGAGACCAGTCGTGGGTTGAGCTCAAGAGGACTGCGTGGGCGTGCGAGGCCGGTGTGCGCGAGCCGTGCGGACAGGATGACGCACGGTGCGTGTCCGGTCCACGCGCTGCGGTTTCATCCAAGTGCGCAATTCGTAGTGGTCCCCGCACGTGCGGGCTAGAATCGCCGTATGGCAGCGGGTTGCAGGAGCGGCGCGCTCCTCCTCGTCCTGAATCTCACCGCAGCACTGGTGGGGCTTCCGGGGATGGCACGAGCGCAAGACGACGTGACGCAGGCTCAGCCGGCGCGCGCGCTCGATGCCGCGTCGCTGCGCGCGGCGACGCTCGACCTATACGGTCGGCCGCCCTTCGAGTCCGAGCGGCTCCGGTGGACCGGCGTTGCCCGTCACGAGTTCGTGGACCAAGCCCTGGGCTCGCCGGAGTGCTGGCGACACTGGCTCGAAGAGCAGCTCTTCTACTTCCTGTTGATCGACAACTTCCGCCCGGAGTCGTCGCGCGTCGAGGCGCTGCCAGAGCTCCTGGCGCAAGGCAAGCTCGACGTGCGCGACGCGATCCATCGCATCGCGCTCAGCCCGAGCTTCGACCAGCGCAACCCCGGTGCCGACACCTTCGTCACGGTCGTCATGGAGCAGCTCAACGGGCTGCGGGTCCAGAAGAACCCGCGCGAGCTCGAGGTCGGAAAAGCGATCTACGACGGCCGCGCGGGGACGTTCCTCGGTCGCACGGGATCCTCTCAGTCCGACATCCTGTCGATCGCCGTCGCCGACCGCTCGTTCGCCGAGACCTTGATCGAGCGCGAGTACCGTCGCATCTTGCGCGCGGAACCCGAGCGCAAGGCGTTGGCGGATTGGGTGCGGCGCCTCCAGCGAGACGCCTTCGAGTTCCGCGGCATCGTCCGGGAATGGCTGCTCGCCCCGGCCTGGGACGCGCGCGTCGCGTCCAAGCGTGAAGCGCCGAATCGACTGTGGGTGCGGGCACTGTACGTCGACTTGCTCGGGCGCCTCCCGAGCGACGAGGAGGCGCGCCGGCTGCGCAGCGCGCTCGACGGGCTGTCCGATGCGGCGCCCTTGCGCTCGGTGTTCGCGCGCGTGTTGATCGACTCGGGGCAGGTCGCATTGCCGGAGCGCGACGCGATTCCAGAGCCGTCGGGCTGGATCGCCGAGCGTTTCCGCAGCCTGCTCGGCCGCGAGCCCTCGGCGCGCGAGCTCGAGAGCTTCGTGTCGACTTTCCGCGACGCAGAGTGCCGCCCGCAAACCGTGCTCTACGCCATCGTCACGCACCCCGAATATCAGTCGTATTGACGCGCGAGGACCCCAGCGTGAACCAGCCCAACGCATTCGACCGCCGCGAGTTCTTGATCGGCACGGCCGCGGGCTCCCTGGCGCTGGCGAGCGACGCTCGCGCGACGCTGCGCGTGCCGTTCCAAGCGCGGCGCACGCAGCACGTCGTGCTGGTGGCCTTCGCGGGCGGGGTGCGCACGCGCGAGACCTTCGGCGCCGCGGGCAACGTTCCGACGCTCGAGGCCATGGCCAAGGAAGGTGTGCTCTACAAGCGCGCGAAGTCGTCGAACCTGGGGCATTTCGGGGCGGCGCTCTCGATCTTCACGGGCGTCTCGGAGGCGCGTGGGATCCGCGAGAACGCGCGCGGAGAGGATCCGACCCTGTTCGAGTACCTGCGCCGGGACCTCGCGCTGCCCGCGAGCCAGGTGTGGATCTCGACCTCCGGCGGCGCACAGCAAACCAACTACAGCTACGGGCTGCACCCCGACTACGGTGCGCGCTTCGGGGCCAACACGGTCGACGGCGACGGGTTGTTCAACGCCGAGTTCAAGTCGATCCTCGATGCCTGGGGCAAGCCCAAGGCGCTCTCCAACAAGGAGCAGGAGCTGCTCGCGAAGCTGCGCGCTGCGATCGAATCCCGCGGCGCTGCCGCGAGCCTCAACTCACCGGAGTCCGCGGCTCAGGTGGAGAAGTACATCCTCGAGGAGCTGACCAGTGGAACGGCCGACATCCGCGGTGCCAACGCGGCCGACGCCAAGGCGCTGCGCGTCGCGCGCAACTTGCTCGTGGTGTTCAAGCCCAAGCTGGTCGCGGTCGTGCTCCAGCAGGCGGACATCGCCCACGGTTCGTACAACGGCTACGTCGAGGTCATCCGCCAGAACGACGCCGCGCTCGGGGAGTTGTGGAAGGCGGTCAAGGGCGACGCCGAGCTGCGCGATTCGACGGCCTTCGTCGTCGTGCCCGAGTTCGGTCGTGACGCCGACCTGAACTCGCGCCGCGGGCTCGACCACGGCGACGGTTCGAACGATCTCGAGTACGTCACCGCGACCTGCTGGGGGCCCGACTTCGCGCGCGGCCGGATCGTCGAGGACGACGTGCAGGTCGTCGACGTGTGTCCGACGGTGTGTGAGCTCCTCGGGGCGCGCGCCGCGAAGTCGCGCGCCAAGCGCTTGCCGCGGTTGCTCGCCTGAGGACGCGGGCGCGTGATGTCCTTCGTTCGCTGGGCGCCCGTGTTCGCCGCCGGCTTCGCGAGCTTGGCCGCGTCGCTGCTGTCGAGCGGCGCGCAGCCGTCCGGGCATTCGAGCTCGTCCGACGCCAGCTCCAACGGCTGCATGCAATGCCACGCCGGGATCGAGAGCATGCACCCCGAAGCCGACCTGTCGTGCGTGGACTGCCACGGCGGCAACGCGAGCACCAAGAACAAGCTCGAGGCCCATCCGGCGAGCACCCGCGCCGAGGACTCCGACGAGCGCGTCGCCGCACGCGACGACAACTTGATCTGGCGGCGCTTCGAAAACCCGATGGACCTGCGCGTGGCCGCGCAAGTGTGCGGCCCATGCCACGAAGATCAGGTCCGACGCGTGCACACGAGTTTGCACGCGACGACGGCAGGGCACCTCTCCGACGGCTTCTACGAGAACGGCCTGCTCGCCAAGAAGGGCTCGACTTACGGCATCTTCGGCGCGACGTCGGGCTCGGCGACGGCCGGCGACATCAAGGAGCTCTTTCCCATTCCGCCGTTCCGCGAGAGCGGTCCGCGCGACCGACTCTCGACGCACTACGGGGACTTGGCGCGCAAGGAGTGCATGCAGTGTCACCTGTGGTCGGAAGGGCGAGCCGTCGACGGGCGCGTCGGATTCGACGGCGACTACCGCGGCGAGGGCTGTGCCGCATGCCATGTCACTTACGCGCTCGATGGTTTGTCCGAGAGCGCGGACAAGAGCGCGCAGCGCAGCGAGCCGGGTCACCCCAGGGTGCACGCCATGACGCGCGCGCCGAGCACCGACACCTGCACTTCGTGCCACTACGGTGACGCGTCGATCGGACTCAATTTCCGCGGACTTTCGCAGCTCCCTCCCGGAGCGCCGGGCGGTCCGGAGATCCCGGGCACGACCGACGTGTTGCGCAACCGCCAGTTCTACCTCGACGATCCGAGCCTCGTTCCGCCCGATGTGCACCACGAGCGCGGCATGCACTGCATCGATTGCCACACGCAGAACGACGTGATGGGGGATGGGCGCTTGTACGGTGCGATGGAGCACGCGGTGGAGATCGGCTGCGTCGACTGCCACGGCTCGTTCCGTGCTGCGGCGACGTTGCGCACGCGTCGCGGGACGCCCCTCGAGCACTTGTCGAGGATCGGGGAGCGCGTGGTGCTCACCAGCAAGGTCGACGGAGCCCAGCACGACGTGCCGCAACTCGTGCACGTGCTCGATCCCGATCGGCCGGAGTACAACGACCGCGCGGCGCAGGCCATGACCAAGCAGCACGAGTCGCTCGAATGCCACCTGTGCCATTCGGCGTGGAACCCCAACTTCATGGGCTTCCATTTCGACCGCAACGAGTCGCTGACGCAGCTCGACCTCCTGTCCGGCCTGAAGACCAAGGGGCGCGTCACGACCCAAGAGAAGGTCTTCGCGACCTGGAAGGGCTTCTACGCGGGGCTCGACGAGGCCGGGCGTTTTGCGCCGTACTTGACCGGGTTCTCGACGATGGGCACGGTGCGTGACGAGCGCGGACAGGTGTTGATCGACCAGGCCCTGCCGGTGACGGCCAGCGGACTTTCGGGCCTGACGCAGATCCATCACCAAATGCACACGGTGCGACCGACGTCGCGCGCCTGCGTCGAGTGCCACCGCAGCTCCACGACCTGGGGCCTGGGCTCGGTCAACTTCCGGCTCGGACGAAAGCTGGCCTTCGTCGCGGATCGCCGCGGGCTCGAGGTCGTGGCCATCGATCGAGCGCAGATCTCCGCTTCGGTTCCGATCGCCAAATTCGTGTTGCCCGACATCGTCGACCTGGAACTGGACTGCGATCCGCTGCAGGGGCGCGCCCGCTTCGTTTTCGCGGCCGAGGGCTTCCGCGGCATCCACGTGCTCGACGTGCGCGACCCGCGAACGCCGCGGCGCACGCAGTTCATCGCGACCATCCAACCCAAGGGTTTCGCGCTGGCCGGCAAGCACCTGTACGTCGCCGATGGCGTCGGCGGCCTGCGCATCTTCGAGTGGAGCGCGCGCGAGCGGCTCGAGCAGGTCGCGCAGGTGCCGACCTTCGACGCCAACTCGGTGCGCGTGCAGTGGCCCCATGCTTTCGTCGCCGACGGTGCCGGCGGCGTGCTGGTGGTCGACATCCGTCGTCCCTCCGAGCCCAAGGTGGTCGGCGGGACGCGCCTGCACGACGCCGAGACGGCGGTGGATGCGGCGACGCACGTCGAGGTCCTGTTCCAGAACTCGCGACCGATCTCCGAGGACGGGCGCCCCGTCGATCAGCGCACCAAGCCACGCATGTTGCTCGCCGTGCTGGACGAGCGCGACGGGCTGTACTTGTTCGATGCCACCGAGCCGAGCCAGCTCGAGCAACTCCACCCGCAGCGCGAGGATCGCTCGCGGGCGCGGCGCTTCGAGGTGTCGTGGCGCGGGATGGTGCTCGCGAGCCACGTCGACATCGCCGAGCCGCAAGGCGGGTCGAAGACGCGCGAGGGCGACTTCGTGTACCTGCTGGGCGAGGCCGACAACGGCAATGCGCAGGCGACCTCGCGGCTCTCGATCTTCGAGGTCACCGAGCCCAAGCGCGTGCGGCCGATCGCCACGTTGCCTTCGGGGCTGTCGACCGAGATGCTCGCCGGCGGCGCGTACTTCAACGCGCCGTTCCTGCAGAGCCTGATGTTCGCTCCGGGCAGCGAAGGTGTGTTCGCCTCTGATGTCACGATCAGCGCCGAGCCCGTGCAGCTGGGGACCCTGGCGGCATTGCGCGAGTGCTACGTCGTGGCGCTCGAGGAGTTCCCGCTCGACAAGCAGCTCGACGAAGCCGGACGCGCGCTCAAGGACACGAGCCACGTGGGTTCACGTTGGCTGAGCCTGACGGAGATCGAGCGTTTGCTGCTCGTGCCCGGCGACATCCTGGGAACGCTCAAACCACACGCTCGACCGGACGAGATTCCCGGAGCGACGGCGCGCTTGCACTTCGAGCGTTGTGACGCGGACCACAGCGGAGTGCTCGACGGGGACGAGCTCACTCGAGCTGGCTCGTCGTTCGATCTCGACGGCGACGGCCGCATCGTGCTCGCGGAACTCGCGGGCAGTGCGGGTCTGGAGGACCGCGCCACGACGCGCGTCACGCCGCCGCCGCCGTCGAACTTCCTCTCGACTCGCGTCGATCGCGACGGCGACTTGGCGCGCCTGTTCGACGGACTCGCGCCGCTCGAGTTCGACCTGGACGCCGACCGCCGGCTCAACGTCAGCGAGCTCTCGCGGGCACTGTTCGCCGCGCTCGACTTGGATGGCGACCGGGGGCTCTCGATCGACGAGCTCTCACGCCATCCGGGGACTTGGCGCGAATTGCGCTTCCGCGGCGCGGTTCTGGCGCTGTTCGAGGCTCTCGACGACAACAAGGACGGTCGCATCCAGGCCAAGGAGCTGACGCTGGCGGACGACGAGCGGCGCGCCCTCGATCGCGACGGCAGCGGCTTCCTGGAGCTCGGTCCGCTGACCCAGCCGGCCGCCGAGCGCGCGGGCTACTTCGCGCTCGACAGTGAGTGGCCCACCCGGCGCCCGTTGTTCGTGCAGCTCGCTCCGCGCATCACGGTCGAGCAACTCCTGACGGCCTTCGATGCCGACAAGAGCGGGACGTTGACCGCGCGCGAGATGAAGCGTCGCGGCGACTTGTTCCGCGAGCTGGATGCCAACCGCGACGACATCGTCGACGCCACGGAGCTCGCGGCTCGCGTGCGCATCGTCGATGCCAACGGTGTCGAGGTCCTTCCGGACGGGTTCGTCGAGCGCTGGGACCTCGATGGCAGCGGCAAGGTCGAGCCGGACGAGCTCCCGAGCGTGTTGCGCACGCTGCTGCGGTGAGCGCACGGCTCGCTCCCAAATTGAAACGCCCTGCGAGCCGCGAAGGACTCGCAGGGCGCGCGCGGCCGTCGCGTCCGTCGGGGATCAGCGCAACAACACGAACTCCAGCGCGTCCGTGAGGTTGGTGTTGCTCGGCCCGGCACCCGGATCGCGCGACCAGTACTGCGCGTCGACCGTGACTCCGAGCACGAGCGCCGGATTGGGATTGGTGGCGACGTAGGCGTTGAAGTCGAAGCTGAACGTGCCGGTGCAGTCGTCGACGAACGGCGTGCCGCCAGAGGCCTGCAGCGGAGTGCGGATCCGCGGACTGGCGACGCACATCGTGCCGCCGCCGAAGGGTGCGTTGTCGCGACCCGCGGTGCCGTAGAACATCAACCCTGCCTTGTTGCTGCGGATCAGCGCCGCTTGCACGAAGAACCCCGAGCCGTACGTGGCGCTCGGCGTGCCCAAGCTGGAGATCTGCGGCGTGCAGCCGAGCGAATTGACCTGCGCCGCGCAGTAGCGCTCGCTCGGCTCTTGCATGCGCGCCTCGAGCACGAATCCACGCAACTGCCCGATCGGCGCGCCGAGCGCCGTCAACTCGTCGAACAGCGTGACCTGCTCGCCCGGAGCGTCGATCGAGCCGCTTCCGTTCAGGTCCTTCATGGCGAAGATGCGCTCGTTGTTCTGCGACTCCGCGACGTACAGCCAGCCGTCGATACCCATGCGCACCGACCACACCAGGCTCGCCGTGCCCGCGGTCCAGAACTTCGTCGACTCGTTCGCGTCGATCACTCCGTTGTTGTTGGCATCGAAGGCGCGCCAGATGAAGTCGTTGCCGGTGTCGGCGACGTACCAAGCTCCGTCCGGACCCTGGTCGATCGCCCAGTAGAACGGTGCCGCGGGCTGCGCTGGCGGCAGGAAGAAGCTGAACACCTCGGTCAGCGGGTCGATCGTTCCGCTGTTGTCCAGGTCGACGAGCTTGTAGATGCCCTTGGTGTACAGCCCGCCGGCACCCACCTCGAGGTAGTAGACGTTGCCGTCGAGCCCGACGTGCACGTCCTGGGGCAGCGAGTCGTTCGACGCGCCGCCCTGGGACAGGTCCGAGCGCACGAAGTACTCGCGCGCTTCGTTCGCGTCCTGCGCGTCGCCGTCGGAGTTGAGATCCTCCAGGCGCAGCACGTAGTCCTTGCCGGTCGAGCCGACCTGCGTCACCGCGACCCACAGTACGCTGCCATCGCGTGCCATGCCTCCGGCCGAGATCATCTCGATGCCCGCGGCGTTCGAGAGCGACTCGAAGAAGAGCGTGGTCTCGTTGAACGCGCTCACGCTGCCATCGCCGTTCAGGTCCTGCATGCGCAGCACTTGGTCCGTGCTCGAGTCGGACACGAACGAGATGCCGTCGCGCCCGCACACGATCCCGGTGTTGTTGGAGAGCGTGTAGTTGCCCAGGTTGTCGTCGTAGTAGATCGCGCTGTCGGTGGGGTCGAGGTAGTCGCCGTCGCCGTTGATGTCGGCCACGTAGGTGATGCGGTCGTTGGTCGAATCGGTGACGAGCAGGTCGGGCCGCGGGAAGTAGGGCGCTTGGGCGGAGGCCAGTGGGGCGAAAACGCAGAGCAGAAGGCAGGTAGTGCGCATGGGGAGCCTCGGAGGATTTGGAGAGCGAACCTCGGCATGGTAGCGCGGGCGCGCGAAACTGGGCGCCGCCATAGTTGAGATTCAATCTCAAGTAGAACTGTGGGCTGGACTCTCCAGAGTCGGTTGCGGATGCTCCGCTGCGCCCATGTCCGCAGGCCTACTCCTCGACGCACTCGCCGATCTCCCGCACTTCCGAGCGCTGCCGCCGGACCTGCTGCAGCGTGTGGCCGAGGGCTCGCGGATGGTGCGCTTGCGCGCCGACGAGCTGCTCTTCAGCCAAGGCGATCCAGCCTGCGGGTTCTACGGAGTGCGCAGCGGATCCGTGCGCCTGTTCCGCATGACCGCCGACGGTCGCGAGCAGGTGTTGCAGCACGTGCCGGCCGGCAAGAGCTTCGCGGAGGCGGCGCTCTTGACCATGGGGCGCTTCCCGGCGAACGCGCGCGCGATGCAGGACGACACCGAGTTGGTCGAGGTCGGCGCCACGGTGTTCCTCAAGCTGTTCCGGGAGGACCCGCGCCTGGCGGCGGCGATGGTCAGCTCGCTCTCGATGTGGTTGCACTCGATGGTGGAGCGGATCGAGGAGTTGCAGATCGCCAGCGCCCCGGCGCGCTTCGCCCGCTATCTGCTGCGCTTGCCGGCGCGCGACGAAGCTGGTGCCTTGGTGGTGCAACTGCCGATGGCCAAGAAGGACCTCGCGACGCACCTGGCGATCGTGCCCGAGACGCTCTCGCGACTCCTGCGGCGCTGGCAGGACCAGGGCATCGTCGACAGCCGCGGGAAAGAGCTCGCGATCCTCGATTCGCGCGTGCTGATCGCGATCGCCGACCGCGAGAGCGAGTGACGCGCGCGCGCGGCTGCGTCGCCGCCGAGCCATTGCGTACGCGAGTGCGGGACCATCGTCGGCGCACGCTGCCCACTTCGGCCCATGTCGCGTCGTAGGCCGTGCCTCGACCATCGCCCGAGTGCGCGGGAAAGCCCGCGGTCGGTCGGATCGAGGCCCGTGGGCGACGGAGGACGCGATGGAAGTTCGTGCTTGGACGGTGCGCGCGACGGACGCGCCGATGGTGCTGGAACCGCGCGAGGAGACCCCTGGCCGCGGTGAGGTGCTGGTCCAGGTCGCCGGGTGCGGGGTTTGTCACACCGACCTGGGCTTCCTCTACGACGGCGTACCCACGCGCCATGCGCTCCCGCTGACCCTGGGCCACGAGGTCTCTGGACGAGTGGTGGCCTGTGGCGAGGGTGCGCAGGTCTGGCTCGGGCGCAACGTGATCGTTCCGGCGGTGATTCCGTGCGGCGAGTGCGATGCGTGTCGCGCCGGGCGCGGCTCGGTGTGTCCCAAGCAGATCTTCCCGGGCAACGACGTGCACGGAGGCTTCGCCAGTCACCTGCGCGTGCCCTCGCGCGGGCTGTGCCCGGTCCCGGACCTCGGCGACGCGCGCGTCAATCCTCTGGGGCTCGATCTGGCGGCGCTCTCGGTCATCGCCGACGCCGTCTCCACGCCCTATCAAGCGGTCGAGCGCACGGGGCTGAGCCGCGGGGACCTCGCGGTCTTCGTGGGTGTCGGCGGAGTCGGCGGCTTCGGCGCGCAGATCGCCGCGGCCCGTGGCGCGCACGTGGTCGCGATCGACGTCGACGCCCACAAGCTCGCGCTGATGGGCGAGCACGGCGTGAGCCTGGGACTGCGCGCCGACCAGCTCGACTTCAAGGCGCTCAAGAAGGAACTCGCGGCCTTCGCCGCCGCCCGACAGTGCCCGACCTGGCGCACGCGGATCTTCGAGACCTCGGGCACGGTCCAGGGTCAGGAGACGGCCTTCGGCCTATTGGGCCACGGAGGGCTGCTCTCGGTCGTCGGGTACACGCCGCACAAGGTCACGCTGCGGTTGTCGAATCTGATGGCGTTGGACGCGACGTTGCAGGGCAACTGGGGCTGCGCGCCGGAGCTCTACCCGGCCGTGCTCGACCTGGTGCTCGCCGGCCACGTGCGCGTCGCGCCCTTCGTCGAGCGCCGCCCGCTGGCCTCGATCAACCAGACCTTCGCGGAGATCCACGACCGACGTGTGGCCCGCCGCGTGATCCTCGTCCCGGAGAGCTAGTCCATGGAATTCGTCGCTCACGAACTCGACTCGCGTACCAACGATGGCGGCCGCGTCCGCTACGAAGAACTGCCGCTGCGCGCGCCCGGTGGGGGCGAGGTGGCCGGGCTGCACTCGGTGCGCATCACGCTCGACAATCCCAAGCAGCTGAACTCGTACACGACCGAGATGGTCAAGGACGTGATCCTCGGCTTCCGGCGCGCGTCCTGCGATCGCGGCTGTGTCGCGGTGGTTTTCACCGGGGCGGGCACGCGGGCCTTCTGCACCGGCGGCAACACCGCGCAGTACGCGGAGTACTACGCCGGCCACCCCGAGGAGTACCGCCAATACATGCGGCTCTTCAACGACATGGTCAGCGCGATCCTGATGTGCGACAAGCCGGTGTTGTGCCGTGTCAACGGCATGCGCATCGCCGGCGGACAGGAGATCGGCATGGCCTGCGACTTCACGATCGCCAGCGATCTGGCGAGCTTTGGGCAGGCCGGACCGCGCCACGGATCGGCTCCCGACGGTGGCAGCACCGACTTCCTGCCGTTGTTCGTCGGTATCGAAGCCGCCATGCAGAGCTGCACGCTGTGCGAGCCCTGGAGCGCACACAAGGCACTGCGGCTCGGACTCGTGACCTCGATCGTGCCGGCCCTGGTCGTCGATGGCCACACCATCGCCAATCCGCTGGTGGTCACCGATCGCTGGCTGGACGAGTTCGGGCGCGTGGTGCACGGCGAGTTCAAGGAAGGTGCCGCGAAGAACGATGGCAAGGCGCTGCTCGCCAAGGGGCAGATCGACTTGGCGCGGCTCGACGACGAGGTCGAGCGCTTGATCTTCAAGCTGGCCAACACCATGCCGGGGTGCCTCTCGAAGACCATCGAGAGCGTGCGCAAGCACAAGCTCGAGCACTGGGACCGCAACAAGGAATCGAATCGCGCGTGGTTGGCGCTCAACATGATGAACGAGGGACGTGCGGGCTTCCGCGCTTTCCACGAGGGCGGCAAGGAGTGCCGCGAGGCCGACTTCCTGCTCTTGCGGCGGCGCTTGGCCGAAGGCGCGCACTGGGGCGAGGAGCTGATCGACGAGGTCATTGCCAAGGCCCGCGGCTGCGCGGAAACGGCGCTCTAGGTGGCGACCATGCACGACGGCGCGGCAGCCACGGACGTGGTCCGGTGTGAGGTGCTCGAGGACGGTGCGCTGTGGCACGTCGTCCTCGCCACGCCCAAGGCCAACATCATCGATTCCGCGAAGATCGCCGCACTTCAGGGCATCTTCGAGCGCGCTCGGGACGCACGTGATCTCAAGGCGATCCTGATCGAGGGCGACGGGCCCCACTTCTCCTTCGGCGCCAGCATCGACGAGCACATGCCCGAGCGCTGCGCCGCGATGCTGGCGAGCCTGCACGCGATGCTCAAGGCACTGCTCGCTGCGAACGTGGTGTGCATGGCGGCCGTGCGCGGACAGTGCCTCGGCGGCGGACTGGAGATCGTGTCCCTGTGCCAACGCGTGTTCGCGGCGCACGATGCCAAGCTCGGTCAACCCGAGATCGTGCTCGGTGTGTTCGCGCCGGTGGCCTCGATCAGCTTGCCCGAGCGCGTCGGCCGCGCCGTTGCCCTGGACCTGTTGTCGACCGGGCGCAGCATGGCCGCCGATGAAGCTCTGCAGTGCGGCTTGGTCGACGCCGTCGTCGACGATCCGCGCGCCGCCGCCATCGAGTACGTGCGGCGTCACCTCGCCCCGAAGTCCGCCGCGAGCTTGCGTTTCGCCGTGCGCGCCGCGCGCCACGAGTTCGGCGCCCGTTTCGCGCGCGAGATCGACGCGCTCGAACACATCTATCTTTCCGAGTTGATGCGCACCGCGGATGCCGTCGAAGGGCTCACGGCATTCACGCAGAAGCGCGCGCCGAAGTGGAGGAACGCATGAGTGCCGCCGAGATCCGCGCGCTGATCGAAAAGGCCGAAGAGGTTTACCGCGACTTGCGCTTGGAATCGGTGCGGCGCTGGAAAGCCGAGCACAAGGGGCTCGCGATCGGCTTCATGCCGATCTGGGCGCCGCGCGAGTTGATCCACGCCCAGGGTGGACTGCCCGTGGGCATCATGGGCGGTGGAGAGGACGTCGAGATCATCAAGGGCGACGCCTTCTATCAGTCGTACATCTGCCACATCCCACGCAGCACGATCGAGCTCGCGCTCAATGGCTCGCTGGACTGCCTGGACGGCATGGTGTTTCCGGCGATTTGCGACGTGATTCGCAATCTGTCGGGCATCTGGAAGCTGCGCTTCCCCGAGCGCTTGTCGCGCTACTTCGACGTGCCCCAGGACTTCGATCCCGAGGTCGGCGGTGCGTTCATGCGACGCGAGCTGGAAGAGCTCGCGCACGAGCTCGAGCAGCGCGGCGCGCGCAAGCTCGAGCCCATGGCGCTGCGACGCTCGATCGCCGCCTACAACCACAACCGCGCGCGCATCCAAGGGCTCTACGACTTGCGCCGGCGCGAGCCCTGGAAGGTGCCGACCTGGGAGCTCTACCTGCTCTTGCGCGCCGGCTTGGTGATGCCGGTCGAAGAGCACGACCATCTGCTGGACCAGTACCGAGCCGCGGTGGAGGTCGACCACGAGCGACGTCCAATGGACCAAGCGCGCGTGGTGTTGACCGGCTCGTTCTGCGAGCAGCCCCCGTTGGGCTTGATCAAGACGCTCGAACGTGCCGGCTGCTACATCGTCGACGACGACTTCGTCCAGGTCGGACGTTGGTTCGACAAGCCCGTCGAGCTCGCCGGCGACCCTCTGGACAACCTGGTGCACTCGTTCTTGACCGACTCGCTGCCCAGTCCGACACGCTACGAGGACAGCGACCAGAAGGGTCAAGAGCTCGTGCGCCGCGTCGAGGCTTCGCGCGCCGAGGGCGTGCTTTTCTGCGCGCCGAGCTTCTGCGATCCGGCATTGCTCGACCAACCGATGGCCGTGCGCGCCATCGAAGAGCGCGGCATCCCGTGGACGGCGTTCAAGTACGCCGAGAACACGGGCCAGTTCCAGGTGATCCGCGAGCAGGCGGGCACGTTCGCGGACTCGATCAAGCTATTCAGCGAGGCGGTGACGGCATGAGCACGACGGCCCTGAAGGACCGCAGCCAAGAGCGGCAGAAACAAATGATCGCCGAGCACTTCTCGCGGCTCGCGCGCAGCGGCGAGACCGGCGAGAAGAGCGTCTACACGTTCGTCCCCGGCAATCTGACGGAGCTCGTGCGCAACTTCGATCTGCTGCCGGTGCTGCCGGAGATCAATGCGCTTCAGTCGGGCATGCGCGGCAAGTCGCGCGAGTACATCGGTCTGGCCGAGAAGCTCGGGCACTCCGAGGACGTGTGCACGTACGTCAAGTGCGACGTGGGGATGATGAAGTCGGGCAACGTCGGGCCAACGGGCGAGCGTCTGCCGAGCCCGGACCTGCTGCTGCTCTCCTACACGGGCTGCTTCACCTTCATGAAGTGGTTCGAGCTCCTGCGTCAGGAGTACAAGTGCCCGACGGTGATGCTGCACGTGCCCTATCAGGCGGACGGGCAGGTCACCGCGTCGATGCGCAAGTACATCGTCGATCAGTTGGTGAAGAAGGTGATCCCCTCGCTCGAGCGCGCCTCGGGGAAGAAGTTCGACATCGACAAGTTGCGCGAGCAAATGCGGGCCTCGGCGCAGGCCGAGGACGACTTGGTGTGGGTGTTGAAGTCTGCGCGCAACAAGCCCTCTCCGATCGACGCCTACTTCGGCGGCGTGTACTACATCGGCCCGATCTTCAGCGCCTTCCGCGGCACGCACGACGCGGTGCTCTACTACAAGGAGCTGCGCGAGGAAGTGCAGGAGCGCGTCGAGCTCGGACTCGGACCGGTCACGCCGGAAGGACCGATGGAGAAGGAGAAGTTCCGCGTGGTGGTCGAGGGTCCGCCGAACTGGACCAGTTTCCGCGAGTTCTGGAAGATGTTCGCCGACGAAGGCGCGGTGGTCGTGGCCTCGACCTACACCAAGGTCGGTGGGACGTACGACTACGGCTTCCGCCACGATCCCGACCATCCGCTGGAGTCGTTGGCCGACTATTGCCTGGGCTGCTACACCAACCTCAATCTGCCGACGCGCGTCGACGTCCTGTGCGACTACATGCGCGAGTACTCCGCCGACGGCCTGTTGGTTCACTCGGTCAAGAGCTGCAACAGCTTCAGCGCCGGACAGCTGGTGATGCTGGGCGAGGTCGAGCGCCGCACCGGCAAGCCCGTGGGCTTCTTGGAGAGCGACTTGGTCGATCCACGCTATTTCTCGGCCGCAAACATCAAGAACCGGCTCGAGTCCTACTTCCAGATGGTCGCGCAGAAGCGCGACGCGGCGTCGTCACACTCGGCGGAGGCCGCGCGATGAAGTACACGGTCGGCATCGATCTCGGCTCGACCACGACCAAGGCCGTCGTGCTCGACGACGAGTCCAAGATCCTGGGGCGCGGCATCACCAACAGCCGCAGCAACTACAAGGTGGCCTGCGATGTCGCGCTCGGCGAGGCGCTCAACAGCGCGCGCTTCGGCTTGATCGACGCCGAGCTCGAGCGCGCCGGCGTGGACGCGGCGCGCCGCACGCTGTGGCTGGAGGACTTCGACCGGCACTTCCGCGAGCAACAGTATCGCCTGTCGCTGCGGCGACTGGGCGAGACCTTGGGGCGGCACGCGCGCGAGGAGGCGGACGCGCGCATCGTCGTACCGCTGATCGACGATGTCATCAGCGCGATGACGGCCGAGACGCGCGAGCTGTTCTCGGCCGGCGCGAATCGCAAGAGCGACTTCTTCCGCGATCTCGCGGGCAGCCGCTATCTGCCGATCGCCGAGGGTTTCTCCGAGCAGCGCGGGGCACGCTTCGACCGTGTTGCCGGTCTGTTCGACAAAGCGATCCTGGAAGTCGAGAACGCCACCAGCGACGACGAGATGTTCTCCAAGCTGGCGCGGGCCGCGCTGGTCGAGGCCAGCGGCGCGACGCGCGAGTTGCGCGAGGCGGTGGAGCGCGCCGCGGACATCGAGCTCGAGCAGGCGTGTTGCGTGGGCACGGGCTACGGACGCGCGACGCTGCCGTTCCCCAAGGAGTGGATCCGCTCCGAGATCCTGTGCCACGGGCTCGGCGCGCATGCGATGTTCCCCGACACGCGCACGGTGCTGGACATCGGCGGGCAGGACACCAAGGCGATCCAGGTCGATGACGAGGGCATCGTCACCTCGTTCCAGATGAACGATCGCTGCGCCGCGGGTTGCGGGCGCTACCTGGGCTACATCGCCGACGAGATGAACCTGGGCCTGCACGAGCTCGGACCGATGGCCTGCAAGTCCAAGCGCAATGTCAAGATCAACTCGACCTGCACCGTTTTCGCCGGAGCCGAGTTGCGCGAGCGTCTCTCGCTGGGGGAGAAGCGCGAGGACATCCTGGCGGGATTGCATCGCGCGATCATCCTGCGAGCGATGAGCCTCTTGGCGCGCTCCGGAGGGGTGAAGTCCGAATTCACGTTCACCGGAGGGGTCGCCCGCAATCCCGCGGCCGTCGAAGCCTTGCGCAAGCTGATCTTCGAAAACTACGGCGAGATGAAGCTCAACATCTCGACCGAGTCGATCTTCACTGGTGCACTCGGAGCAGCGCTCTTCGCTCACCGCGAGGCGCGCAAGATGCAGGCGCAGAAAGTCCCGGCGTGAACGGAGTCTCGCCATGACCGAACTTCCCGAAGTGTTGAACGTCGTCGGCATCGACGTCGGCTCGTCGACGGCCAAGGTCGTGTTGATGCGTGAACGCGAGCGCGGGCCTGCCGAGCTCGTGGACAGCAAGCTCGAGCGCTTGCGTCGCCGCGATCCGCGCAAGCTGGTCGAGGAGCTGTTCGAGGCGATCCTCGCCGACAACGCGCTGCGGCGCGACGACTTGACCTACGTTGCCACAACTGGCGACGGCGAGTGCGCCGCGTTCCGCACGGGTCACTTCTACGGCATGACCGCGCATGCGCGGGGCGCGCTGTTCCTCGACCGCGAGTCGCGCTCGGTGATCGACATCGGCGCGCTGCACACGCGTGCGGTGCAGATCGACGAGCGGGGCAAGGTCCTGGGCTCGCGCATGACCAGTCAGTGCGCCTCCGGATCCGGCCAGTTCCTGGAGAACATCTGCCGCTACTTGGGCATCACCCTCGACGAGATCGGGCCGCTGTCGCTGAAGTCCACCAAGCCCGAGGCCTGCTCCTCGATCTGCGCGGTGCTGGCCGAGACCGATGTGATCAACATGGTGTCGCGCGGCATCGCCGCCCCCGACATCATCAAGGGCATTCACCAGTCGATGGCGGGCCGCTACGTCAAGCTGTTGACCTCGCTCGGTTCGTCCGGCGTGGTGATGGTCACCGGTGGCCTGGCGGGCGATGTCGGGTTGGTGGCTGCGATGCGCGAAGGCGCGAAAGAGTCGAAGAAGCCGCTCGAGCTTCGCACCCACGCACACTCGGCGTCGGCGGGCGCGATTGGCGCCGCATTGTGGGGTGCGTACCGCGCCCGCAAGCTCGCGCGCATGGGGGTGAGCCTGCAGGAGTCGCTGGAGTGAATTCGGCCGAGTTGGTGTCGCTGGCGGGGCGCACGGCGCTGGTCGCGGGCGGTGGTGGCGGCATCGGATCGGCGATCGTCGAGTGCTTCGCGGGCGCTGGGGCGCGAGTCGTCAGCGTGGACCGGGTCGGGAGTACGCAGCCAGCTTGCGCACGCGCCTTCGAGTGCGACCTCGGCCGTGCCGACGACGTGCGTGCGCTGTTCGCGGAGCTGCGCACCTCGCAGCTGCTGCCCGACCTCGTCGTGCACAGCGCTGGGATCACGCGTGACCGCGTGCTCTGGAAGCTCGACGACCAGGCGTGGTCGGAAGTGCTGCGCACGAATCTCGACTCCGCGTTTTATCTGCTGCGCGAGTCGATCCCCACGATGCGCGAACGCGGCTTCGGGGCCGTGGTGCTGATCTCCTCGATCAACGGCGAGCGCGGCAAGGTGGGCCAGGGCAATTACGCGGCTAGCAAGGCTGGCTTGATCGGGTTGGCGCGCACCGCGGCACGCGAGGCCGGCCGTTTCGGGATACGGGTCAACGTGATCGCGCCCGGACTGGTGCGCACGCCGATGACCGAGAAACTGCCACGCGAGGTGCTCGACGCGGCTTTGGCCGAGTCGGCCCTGGGGCGCGCCAGCGAGCCTGCTGACGTCGCGAACACCGCGCTGTATTTGTGCAGCGCTCTCTCGAGGCAAGTCACCGGACAAGTACTGCGGGTGGACGGTGGGCAGTTGATCGCTTGACGAGGAACACGACCATGGAAACGACGTTGGAACGAGGCGAACGAGTGGTGGTGCGCAAGCTGCACCCAGATGACCTGACGCGAGTGATCGCGTTGGACGCGAAGATCCTGGGACGCGAGCGCGCGAAGTTCTTCGAGAGCGTTCTGCAACGCAACTTGCGCGAGACCGGGGTCCAAGTGTCGCTGGCTGCGGAGCTCGACGGGATTTTCGTGGGCTACCTGTTGGCGCGCGCCTGGTACGGCGAGTTCGGCACGATGGAGCCCTATGCAGCGCTCGAGTCGTTCGGCGTGCACCCCGACTTCCAGAAACAAGGCGTTGGTCGCGCCCTGCTCGAGCAGCTGGTGACAAACCTGAACGGCTTGGGACTCAAGTTGCTGCGCACGGAAGTGGACTGGAACGACCTCGAGTTGATCGCGTTCTTCCATCGAGCGGGATTCAAGCCCTCGCAGCGGCTGTGCCTCGACCTGGCCTGGCCCCAGCACGATCCTCGGACGAAACTCTCGCCGCGCTGAGCGCGCGCGAACTGGCGTCAGCTCGCACCCGGCTCCCGCGGCGGGAGTGGGATGCGCACCCGGAAGCACGCGCCACCCTCGGGCGCCTCGTCGAGCTCCAGCGTGCCGCCGTGGGCCTCGACGTTCTTGCGCGCGATGCTCAGGCCCAACCCCGTGCCGCGAGTCTTGGTGGTAACGAAGGGCTCGAAGATCTCCTTGCGCGAGAGCTGCGGCACCCCCGGTCCATCGTCGCGGATCTCGAAGGTGACGCGTTCGCGTTCCACCATCGCGCACACCACGACCAGCTGCCCGCGCTCCTCGACGGCCTGAAGCGCATTGAGGACGAGGTTCTCGAACACTTGGCTCATCAAGCGCTCATCGATGTGCAGGATCAGGTCGTCGTCGATGTCCAGTCGCAACTCGATGCGCGGGAATGCCCGACGCAGCGGTTCGACCACGTCGCGCACGACGACGCGCAACGACGTCGGTCGCGGCTTCGGCGGTACCGGTCGAGCGAAGCGCAGCATGTCGATCACGGTCTGGTCGAGCCGGCGAACCTCCTCGCCGATCTCGTCGAAGATCTCACGCTTGGGGTCATTGCGCGGCAACTCGCGCGCGAGCACCTGCACCGCCGCGTAGATCCCCGCGAGCGGGTTCTTGATCTCGTGGGCGATCTTGGCGGACATCTCGCCGACCGTGGCCAGCGTGCGCGCGCGCGCGAGCTCGGCTTCGGTGCGTCGCTGTTCGGTGATGTCGCGGAGGATCGCCGTCGAGCCCACGACCAGCCCTCGGTCGTCGTGGAGCGGTGAGCGCGTCAAGCTGCACCACAGTTCCACCCCGTCGCGCCGCACCCGGCGCGTGATGTAGTTGACCACCAGCTCACCGCGGTCCAGCTTGCGTCGAATCTCGCCGAGCTCGTCTTTCTCGCGCAAGTCCTGCGGCACGATCGCGCCCACCTTGCGGCCGACGACCTCGGAGGGCGGGAACAGGAACATGCGCTCGGCGCCACGATTCCAGTAGCGCACGATGTCGTCGTTGTCGATCAAGATCACCGCGTCGGAGGTGCTCTCGAGCAGGTCGTCGAGCGACACGTCGGTATCCGCCAAGGACGTGCCGACGGCTCCCAGGAAGAAGCGCGCACTGCCAGGGGGCGCGTGGCGCGGACCGTTCACCTGCGTGAACTCGTGCGCCGCGCTCAGCTGGAAACGGCATTCCTCCGTGGTCGTGCAGCGCGCGCATCCGATGGGGGAGCAAACCACGTCGAAGCCGCTCAGCACGCTCACCAAACCGGTGAGCAACCCGACGCTGAAGCCGCTGGCGGCGTGTGCCGGGCGCGTGCGCGAGCACTGGCCGATCTCCGCTTCGAGCGAGTTCCGCAGACGTCCCTGGACCAGGCCGCGCGCGTTGTGGGAGTCGATGTCGAGCACGTCCAGATCCACCCGGCCGAATCCGAGCTCCGCGATTCGCGCCAAGCCGCGCGCGACGCGCTCGTCGATCGGGCCCTGGCTGCCGATCTCCTGTGCCAGGCCCTTGCCGATGCGCAGGCCGATCGAAAACAACGTGTGGTCAGCGGTGTCGGCTCCCGCGAAGGCGCGCACCGAAGCATCCATCTCCCGCAGCTCCTCGCGCGCGGGAATTCGCAGTCCAAGGGGCGTGGCGAGTCGTTCGGCGTCGTTCTCGCCTTTGCCGTCCATGCCCGCGATCGTATTCGGCCAGAGTACCCCCTAGCATGGGCAGGGGTGCGTACGGCGGTGCGACAGAACCCGGGCATAGGTTGTGCGAAGCCGCGATTGGATGCGCGCCCACACCTCTCCGCGAGGCTTCCGGCGCGGGAGTCGCGCGACTCTCCGCGGAATCTTCCCCAACCACGGCGCGCCATGACGGTCATGACTTCTCGAATCCTCGTCGTCGACGACGAGCGCATGGTCCGCTGGAGTCTGCGGCAGGCTTTGGAACGAGTTGGCTATCAGGTCGACGAAGCCTCGACTGCGGCGGAGGCGCTCGAGCACTCCGGCCGGGAGGCGCCCGACGTGGTCTTGCTCGACCACCGCCTCCCCGACAAGACCGGCCTCGAGGTCCTGCGCGTCCTGCTCAAAGCGACGCCGCGACTGCCGGTGGTGATGATCACGGCCCACGCCAGCATCGATGGCGCGGTTGAGGCCATGAAGGAGGGCGCGTTCCACTACCTCTCGAAGCCGTTCGAGGTCGAGGACGTGTTGCAGACCGTTCAGCGCGCGCTCGAGATGGGTCGCCTGCGCGAAGAGGTCGCACGGCGTCGCGAGGAAGGGCTGCGCTCCTTCGGTGTTCAGAACATCGTGGCCGAGAGCCCGGCGATGGCCGCGGTGGTCAAGATGGTGCGGCGCGTCGCCCAGAGCGAAGCCAGCACGATCTTGCTGCTCGGCGAGAGCGGCGTGGGCAAGGGCTTGGTGGCCCACGCGCTGCACTACGAGAGTGGCGCGGTCGAGAAGCCCTTCGTCGACATCACCTGCACGGCGTTGACCGAGACGCTCCTGGAGTCGGAGCTCTTCGGGCACGAGAAGGGCGCCTTCACCGATGCTCGCACGCAGAAGAAGGGGCTCTTCGAGCTGGCCGACAGCGGCACGGTGTTCCTCGACGAAATCGGCGACCTGACGGCTGCGATCCAGGGCAAGCTGCTGCGCTTTCTCGAGGAGAAGTCCTTCCGGCGCGTCGGTGGGACGCGCGACATTCGCGTCAACCTGCGCGTGATCGCCGCCACCAACAAGGACCTCGCCCAGGAAGTCGAAGCGGGGCGTTTCCGCCGCGATCTCTACTTCCGGCTCAACGTCATCCCAATCCACATCCCGCCGCTGCGCGAGCGCCGCGAAGACATCCTGCCGTTGGCGCGGGGCTTCGTGCGCCACTACAACGCCGAGTTCCGCAAGCAGATCACGGGGCTCTCGAAGCCTGCCGAGGAGCGCTTGGTGAGCTACTCCTGGCCGGGCAACGTGCGCGAGTTGCGCAACGCGATCGAGCGCGCCATGCTGCTCGCGGAAGCACGGGAGCTGGCCCTCGACGACCTGCCGCTCGAGTTGCGCGACCAGCATGCGTCGCGAACTCCTCCGCAGTCCGGCGCGGATTCTTTCACGCTTCCGCCCGAGGGCCTGTCGTTCGAACAGCTCGAGAAACACCTCCTGATTCAGGCCCTCGATCGCTGTCGCGGAAATCGGACACGAGCAGCTCGATTGCTCGGCATGAACCGCGATCGCATTCGATATCGCATTCAGAAATTCGGGCTCGAAGAACGCTTCGCCGAGTCGGGGTGAATCCGCACGTGGCGTAGCGTTTGCGCTTCCGGTCGACGGAACGCGTCGGGTCCGCGACCTCAGGTTCGCACGCCCAACACGCGATGCGTTCCGTCCCACGATGCGCGATCACGAACGACGACAAACGGGCCGACTCGGCGGTGCCAGCCTCGCACTCGCCTGTCTCGGCGGTTGTGCGACCACTACCTCGACTCCCGGACCGGTGCCCACCGGACCGGACGCGCCGCAGTCCGCGGCGACCGAACTCGGAGCGACGCCCGCTTCGGGCGCTCCTGCGCAGAGCGCAGCGGCGAAAGAGACCAGCAACGCGAGTGAGCCGACCTCGGCCAGTGCTGGCCCGGCGATCCGCGGCAGCCTGTCGAGCCGCTACCGCGCGCGCACGGGCGGCGACGCTCGAGACCAGGATCTCTACGAGACATTGGTGCTCGACGTCGGCGATGAGCGCCTGGACGCGTACACGGCCCACGTCATGGGCCGCGTTTCGTGGGATATCGACGGACAGGCCGACCGCGACGGGCAGTTCGTCTACCCCAGTCTCGCGGATGGCTACGACGATGCGTTCCACGGGCTGCTGTACGAGGCCTACGTCGACGTCGAGCGACCGCCGCTCGTCGCCGACGCCCGCCTGGGGCGCCAGATCGACTATCTGACGCCGGTGTTCGCGTACTTCGACGGAGCGCGCATCAGCTCGAGGGCCGCGACGCGCTACAAGCTCTCCGGCGGACTGTACGGTGGAGTTCCGGTGCGCCTCTACGAGTCGTCGACCAGCGGAGACCAACTCGCGGGAGCGTGGGGCGAAGCGCGACCGTGGCAAGACGCTCGTGTGCGCCTCGACTGGATGCACGTCGAAGACGAGGACCGTTTCGCCGCGCACCAGGACGACTTGTACGGCGTGAGCTACTGGCAACGTTTCGGGGAGCGCCTGCGCTTCGATGCCACGTATACGCGCATCGAGGACGTCGATCGGGACCTGCGCGCTCGGGCGAGTTGGAATGACCCGTCCCGTGACCTGACGCTGCAGGCCAGCGTCTACCGCCTGATCGATACGCAGACCGACTTCGCGAACGAATTCGATCCGTTCACCAGCTCGCTGCAGAACTACTTCCCCTACTACCAGTACCGCTTGCAGGGCTCGAAGGGCCTGGGCGAGACGTGGCGCGTCGACGGCGGCATGGATCTGCGCCGGCTCGACGACGAGGGCGACGAAGGCGCCTTCAACCACGACTACGACCGCGGATGGATCGCGCTGGCCTTGCTCGATGCCTGGCCACCCGGGACGGTCGTGACCGTCACCGGCGACGTGTGGTCGAGCGACGGGCGCGACGTCGAGTCGTGGGGCCTGGACCTCAGCCGCAAGCTCGAGAGCGGCTACCAGCTGGCAGCTGGAACGAGCTACGCGCTCTACCGCTACGACCTGTTCCTCGACAGTGAACGCGACGACGTGCGCTTCTGGTACCTCAAGCTGAAGAAAGAGCTCTCGAAGGCCTGGTCCTTCGAATGTGCCTACGACTACGAGGACGACTCGGACGACGACTTCCACGTCTTGACCCTGGGGGCGACATGGCGCTTCTGATCAGCTGGCGGCGCGCCTCGAGCGCGAAGACGATCCTGGTCGGCATTCTGCTGACGACGCTAACGGGCTGCGTGCTGTTCGAGGCCTTCGGTGCGCGCGAGAAGCGCTTCGCCTTCGGCCATCGCTTGCACGTCGTCGACCAAGGTTTGGCGTGCGAGGATTGCCACGCCCCCAATGCCTCCGGCGAGCCGGTGGTCCCCACGCTCGCGCAGTGCAATCTGTGCCACACCGACCTGGATTCGAAGAAGCCGCCCGAGCGGCAGATCGCGAGCCTGTTCGAGGCGGGGCGCATGAAGACCACGAACGCGATCGCGCTCGGCGACGAAGTGCTCTTCACGCACGCCAAGCACTCGAACACGCAGCTGGAGTGCGCGGCTTGCCACGTAGGAATGGACGAGAACGACGACGTGCTCGACGCGGCTCGCCCCAACATGGCGGCGTGCATCCAATGCCACGAGCAAAAGTCCGTCGCGCGCGAGTGCGCCACGTGTCACAGCGCGATCCGCGAGGATCTCGCTCCTCGCACGCACGATCGACTGTGGCTGCGCGGCCACGGAGCCACTGTGTGTGCGCAGTCCGAGCGCACCGTCGACCGCTGCTCGACGTGTCATCGGGACAGCGACTGCACCACATGCCATCTGTCCCAGGCACCGGAGAGTCACACCGACTACTGGCGCCGACGTGCACACGGCATCGAAGCGGCGCTCGATCGCGCGAGCTGTGCGACGTGTCACCGCGACGATTCGTGCGTGCGCTGCCACAGTGAGAGCCGCCCACTGAGTCACACCGGCTCGTGGGGCGCGCCGCTCGATCGGCACTGCGTTGGCTGCCACTTCCCCGTGGAGAACGAGGGCTGCGCGGTGTGTCACACGGGTACCCCGAGTCATGCGCTGGCGACTCCCAAGCCACCCGACCACAGCTCGGGGATGAACTGCCGCATGTGCCACGGAGTGGGTCAGCCACTGCCGCACATCGACAACGGCGACAACTGCAACATCTGTCACCAGTGAGTCGTCGCGCGTTCGCGCGCGGCCACGTTTCGCATACGCAGACGTCGAAGTTCGGCGTCCGCACATCCACCCATCTGGCCAAACGCGGGGTCGCTCGACCTAGAGCGACCGACCTCGCACTCAACATCCACTGCCTGGTTTCGGAGGTCCCCAAACTATGTCGAATCACATCGTGTCGCGCGCGCTCGTCGGGCGTTCGCGTTGGTTGTCCTTGGGCGGCGCGCTGCTCGGTGCCGCGATCTTGTGGTCTTGCTCCGGTGACGATGGCTCGGATGGTTCGGATGGCGCGGATGCGCCGACGGATCCGACCAGCACGGAGGTCGAGCAAGGCGACGACACGCCGGGCATGGAGCTCGAGATCCTGGCGCTCTCAGGCGGCAGCGGAGCGGGCGGGAACTTCGAGATCGGCGATCGCGTGACGGTGCGCTTCACGCTGGACAAGTCGAACGGCGATCCGTGGGAGCTGTCCGAGCTCAACTACGGGCGCATCATGATCAGCGGCCCGACGTTCAACTACCAACGCGTCATTCCGGAGAAGACCGACGTGCTCACGCGCGCCGTCGACAACGGCGACGGGTCGTACAGCTACACCTTCGCGGATGCGATTCCCGCGGTGTACGCGGCCCCGTACAACGACACGGTGTCGTTCGGAGCGGAGGACGGCGAGCTGACCGGCGAGGACCTGCTCGACGGCACGTACTCGGTCGGCCTGTACTTCGGCTGGAACTTCACGGTGGAAGGCTCGGCCTACCGCGAGTCCGACAATGCCGTCGAGGACTTCGTGATCGGCACCGGCGCGGTCGAAGCCCGCGATGTCGTTGCTCAGGACAACTGCAACCAGTGCCACCAGAGTCTGCGCGCTCACGGAGAGCTGCGCCGCGACGTGAAGCTGTGCGTGCTGTGCCACACCGCCGGCTCCGAAGACAAGAACGTGGCCAACGTGGCCAATGGGACTCCGGGAGTCTCGATCGACTTCCGCGTGATGATCCACAAGCTCCACAACGGGGCGCACTTGCCTTCCGTGCTCGGCGTGAGCACGAACAACGACGGCACGCGCAATTACACCGCCACGGCGCAGCCCTACCAGATGGTCGGCTTCGGCAACTCGATCATCGACTTTTCGGAAATCCACTTCCCCGTGTGGCCGAGTCTCAGCATCGCGATGCCCCGCGACCAGGGATACACCGCGCTTTCGTCGACCAACAAGACGCTCGAGGACACGATGCGCTTCGGCGTGGTCGCCTGCGCGAAGTGCCACGGAGATCCCGACGGCGCCGGGCCGATGACCGGCCCCTCGCAGGGTGATCTGTACAAGACTCAGCCGACGCGCCAGGCCTGCGGCTCGTGCCACGACGACATCGTCTGGGGCCAGGACTACACCGCGAATGGCCAGACCATGGGAGCGCAGGCGGACAACGCCAACTGCGCGTTGTGCCACGATCCGTCCGGCAACGCACTGGCTGTCGATGACGCGCACACGCATCCCTTGTACGACGGTTCGTTCAACCCGGGGCTCAACGTCGACATCTCCGCGGTCAGTGAAGCGGGCACCAACGATGCCGACGGGACGATCGATGTCGGCGAGAAGATCGCCGTGACGTTCACGCTGACCGACGACAGCGGCGCGGCGGTGAGCCCCTCCGTTTCTTCGACCTACAGCGTCGTCGTCTCGGGCCCGACGAGCAATGTCAACATGCTCGTGAGCTCCTCGATTCCGCAGGCCAAGCTCAGCGGCGCTCAGCCCTACACGGTCAATCTGCCCGAAGTGCAGGTTCTCGAGTACGTCGGTGACTCCACTGCAGCGGGGAGTGAGGTGTTCACGACCGCGAAGCTCCCGCACTGGAACATCTCGGGGGCGGCGACGAGTGTCTTGGTGCGCACCGCCACCGCTGGTGGGAGCACGACGCTCGCCGAGGATTCCGAGGCTCCGCAGAACTACATCGATGTCGCCAGCGCTGCCGGCTTCGCGCGCGACGACTACATCGTGATCGACGACGGCGTGGTCGGCTTCGAGGAGTATCTGCGCATCCAGTACGTCGATGGCACGCGCCTGTGGTTCGCGGCACTCGGCTCTTCGACCTATGCGCCGGGGACGCGCGTGGCGCACACAGCTGGTGCCACGGTCGACGAAGTGACCTTGACCAGCAAGGCCGTCACCACGGACTACACGCTGAATGCGGCGACTGGCGAGATCACGGAGGTCACCGAGTTCGGAAACACCAACGCGGTGCTGGTCACCTACACGACCGACTTCGTGATGCCGGCGGTCTATCCCCTGACCTTCAACGACGGTATCGAGCTCGACGAGACCTGGGGCGAGTGGCGCGGCAAGCCGATCGTCGACGGGACCTACCGGGTCGGGATCTGGGGCGCGCGCACGCTGACCCTGGCGCTCTACGGTGAGTCCAACAGCTACCGTGGCACCTCACAGACGGTCGCCGCCGACTTCCTCGTTGGCTCGGCGACCTCGATCGAGCCCTACTCGGCGATTCCCGACGCGACGAGCTGCTACAACTGCCACTCGGACATGCTGTTCCACGGTGGTGGCCGGCGCGGATTCGACGCCTGCATCCTGTGCCACGGCGCGGCGACCGCCGAGGACCGTCCGCAGTTCGTCGCAGCCAACGCACCCGCGACCAGCGGTGTGTCGATCGGCTTCCGCACGATGCTGCACAAGATCCACATGGGCGAGGCCCTCACCAATGCCTCGAGCTACACGGTCGTCGGCTTCGGCTCGACGGCCTACCCCAACAACTATGGTTCGGTGACCTATGGCGAGGTGGTCTTCCCGGCGCTCCCGGGCGAAGCCGCCAACTGCAGCATGTGCCACGGCGACGCGACCAACTGGTACGACCCGCTCGATCGCGATCACCCGAGCTCACAGACGATCTCGGTCGGCGAGTGGCGTGCGACCTGCGGTGCGTGCCACGACTCCGACGCAGCCGCGGCGCACATCGAAGTCCAGACGGGGGCGTCCGGCCTGGAGTCCTGCGCCATCTGCCACGGCGAAGGCGAAGAGTGGGGCGTCGAGAAGATGCACCGCTCCTATTGATCGGAACCGCGCGTCCTGCGGCGGCCCGTGCGACCATCGGCTCCTGCCGAGCACGGGCCGCCGCTTTTTTTCGCAGCACACCACGATGAAGCTCGCCAGCAGTCGACGGCCACCGGTGGGAAGTTCGCGCTTCGCGCAATCGTTCGCACCGCGTCGGGCGGCGCGGCCTTCGAAAATCGACCCAGGGACTCCCGGAGTAGCGGCACGTACCTTGCGCCCGTGTTGGTGCCGCCTCCGAGCGGCACACATGGGAGTTCCTGACATGACCGCCAGCCTGACCCGACTCTTGTTCTGGAGCGAACCGCGCTCCCTGGCGGCCTTCGAGCGACGCGCGCGCGCCGAGACCACTCTCCTGATGGTCGTGGCCGCGCTCGCAGCGCTCTCGGTCGTCGTCACGGTGCGGCGGATGGAAGTCCTGCCGCAAGCGGAGCCTGCGACGATCCAGGGTACGACGGCGCGCGACCTGACCGAGGCCGCGAGCCTCGAGCGCGCTGTCGTGCCGTCCCGTTCCAGGCAGTCCGAGTTCGAGGCCGCCCAAGAAGCCCTGGCGCTCGGTGGACGCCCGCGGCCGCGCGCGCCGACCGCGCGCAGCGAGCGCGACTTCTACGCTGAATTCCTCGCCGCCGGATCCGCGGAGGAACTCGCAGTGCTCGTGGACGCCGCCCTGAGTGAACCACGCTCGCGCGCCGAAGCCATGGCCGCCTTGCGCGCCGCCTACGATGTCCGTCATCCCAACGCCGCCGCGTACTTCGTGCGCGCCGCCGCTGAGTTCGATGCCTGCGGCGACGAGCACGGCGAATCGCTTCCCCGTGCCAGCGTTCAGTGGCTCAGCGAGCGCGCGGCCAGGGACGGTGCCGCGCGCGCGAATCTCGAGGCCATCGCGGTCGCAGCCAACGTCCCTGCCGAGGTGCGCTCCGCCAGCGCGCGCGCGCTGATCGCCACGGTTCCCGAGCCCGAGTTGCGCCGCATCGAAGCACTCTTCGCCCATGAACGCGACGATCATGTGTTCGAAGGCGCGCTGGCAGCGCTCGACACGCGCCGTCGCGGTGAGCGGGCCGGCGACGCAGCCCCCATCATTCTCGAATCCACGCAGGAGTAGCGCGCACACGCGGACGCCGCTCTTGCGAAGTCTCCCTGTCCCAGCTCTACACTCTTCTCATGCGGACCACGCCGTGCGGACCCATGCGGGTTGACGGCGCTCCCCGCACAAGGAACCGGAGGATTAGATGAAGCGTAGCATTCTCGGCTCGGCCCGTTGGTGGATCGTCGCGACACTTGCGTGCGTTGGAACGGCGTTGATCGCATTCGCGCCGCAAGGCGTGGCGACGAGCATGGCCACGCAGGCCAAGACGCCCAAGTACATCGGCTCTGCGAAGTGCAAGAACTGTCACGCGTCCGCCGAGACCGGCGACCAGTACGGTGTGTGGCAGAAGATGGGGCATGCCAAGGCCTACGAGGTGCTCGCATCCGACGAAGCGAAGAAGGTCGCAGCCGAGAAGGGCATCGCCGACGCGCAGAAGGACGACAAGTGCCTGAAGTGCCACGTGACCGCCTTCGGAGTTCCCGCGGAACAGATTGCCAAGGGCTTCGACATCAAGCTCGGCGTGCAATGCGAATCGTGCCACGGTCCGGGCGAAGCGCACATGAAGGCGCGCCTGGCCGCCGCGGCCGCGGAGGGTGGCGACAAGAAGCCCGTCGTGCTAGGCGAGGGCGAGATCATCTCCACGCCCGACAAGAAGCTGTGCGCGGGCTGCCACAACACCGAAAGCCCGAGCTACAAGCCGTTCTGCTACTACAAGAACCGCGAGAAGAACGCGCACCTCAACCCCAAGCGTGAACGCAGCGAGGCGCAGAAGAAAGAGCTGGCGAAGAAGTGCGGCTGCGCCGACAAGTGCCCGACGCCGGAGTGCGCCGAAGGCAAGTGCGGCGTCGACGGTTAGTCGGATCCTAGGGGAGCTCGCGAGCGTTGTGCCCCGCGAGTTCCCCTGCACCCGGCGCGTTCAAATCGTCGCGCCCTGGTGCCAGCGCTGGTGACCCGCTTCACAGAGCGCGCTCGGGACGTTCTCGTGGACACGAACGCGAACGCCTGACGTTCCGCGGACACTCGTGGTGAACCGGTGCGACGCTCCGGTGAGGGGCATTCGTCCCTCAACGTCGGTTGCGGCTCGCTCTCCAGATCTCGATAGGCGCGAATTACCGATCATGATCCTCGTACTCGATCCACTGGCTTCGGACACACTCGTTGCGGACGTGCTGCGCAAGGCGGAGCAGTTGGGCTGGCGCGGCGAGATCTCGCGCGGTGAAGACCAGACGGTGATCGGGCTGACGGGAGATGGAGACCCGGCGCGACTCGAAGAGGCCTTGGCGGCGCACTCGGACGTCGACGTGGTCCCAGTCCTGTCTCGACACGACTATCAGAGGTTGCGTGTGCGACGGCGCCTGATGACCGGATTGGCGAGCGGCCTTGGGCTGCTGACCGCGATGGGGGTCGCCGTTCCCGTGGTCGGGTTCCTGCTGCCGCCGAAGGGCATGCTCGGCGACCACGACTTCGTAAAGGTCGCGACCGAGACCGAGATGGCGGAACGAGCGTCGAAGGTCGTGACGCTCTTCGGCCGCACGATGCTCCTGATCCGCGGCGAGGCTGGACGCTATTTCGCCGTCAATGCCATCTGCACGCACATGAGCGTGTGCCGGCTGGAGTGGCGCGAAGACCGCAAGCTGCTCGTGTGTCCATGCCACGGTGGCGCGTTCGACGTCTACGGCAACGTCGTGCAGGGCCCGCCTTCGATACCGCTCGAGACGTACGCGGTCGAGAAAGTCGCGAGCGATCTCTACTTGCGCCGGGAGGGTTGAGCGATGGACGGGCACGACCACGGAATGCTCGGTCTGATGCGCGCGACGCTACGAGCGCCGATCCCCGAGCACGTTCGCGCGGACTTCGGTTTCGCGGCACTGATCATGGCGCTGTTCCTGGTGCAAGTGTGCACGGGGATCATGCTGTCGCTCTATTACCAACCCTCTCCCGACGCCGTCAGCGAGAGCGTGCAGTTCATCATGCGCGACGTCAGCCAAGGTTGGCTCGTGCGCGGATTGCACCACTGGGCCGCGGCGGGCTTGGTGGCGATGTGTGGCCTGCACCTCGTGCGAGTGTTCGTCAGTGCGCGCTACCACCACGGTCGCTCGTGGATCTGGTACATCGGCGCGCTCGTGTTGCTGCTCGTGATCGCCTCGACCTTCACCGGGGAGATCCTGGGTTGGGACAACAGCTCGTACTGGCGTGTCCGTGGGCTGCTCGAGGGACTCGAGCGCTTGCCGCTGATCGGCGCCGGCCTGGCGGACATCGTCCGCGGCGGACCCGAGGTGAGCGCGACGACTCTGAGCCGGACGTACACCGCGCACGCGATGTTCGTGCCTTGGATGGTGTGGATGCTCCTGATGGCCAACTTGGCGTTGATCGTGCGCGACATGCGCCGGAGCAACGGAGGTGCAGCGTGATCGTGGTCCTCGAACGCGGCGCCAGCCCCGAACAGATCGCCGAAGCCGTGCACGCACTCGAGAAGCGCGGCATGACCGTGCGTCGAGTCACCGCCGGCGGCAAGCCCGTCTTGCACGTGCTCTCCGGCCCTTCGAGCCGCTCTCGGCGCTTGATGGCACTCGAGCAGGTCGAGGGCTTGATCCCGACCTCGGGGCCGCGCGTGCGTCGCGAAGGTCGGCGCTTCTTTCCCTATCACGTGATCCAGTGGGCGGCGATCGGCATCGTGGTCCTGGGCTCGTTGGTGCTGCTGGCGGGTCAGTTTCCTCCTGGAGTCGGAGCTCCGGTCGACGTGCAGTCGCCTCCGGCGGAGAGCTCGGCGCCGTGGTATCTGCGCGCTCCGCTCGCGCTGCTCGCGATGTTCCCCGCGTCGCTCGCCTGGTTGGTGATGAGCGTGTGCGTGGCGCTCCTGGTGCTCGTTCCCCGACTCGATCGATCGCAAGCCACGGCGCCCAGCCGTGGACTGCGAGTCCTCCTGGCGGCCGTCGTGCTCGCAGCGCTGGCGTTCGCCACGCTCCGTGGAGGTGCGCTGTGAACCTCGCCATTCGTCTGCTTTCGGCGATCGCTTTGCTCGGCGGTCTCTCGCTCGCCCAAACCGAGAGTCGGGCGCGAAACTGCATCACGTGCCATGGGCTCGAGGCCAAACAGTCGCTTTCGAGTATCCATGCCCGCGGTCAGGTCGATTGCATCACCTGCCATGGAGGCGTTGCCGAGGAGATCGAGGTCGCCAAGGCCCACGTTGGTGTGCGCAAGCTCGATCAGCCGCGCGAGTCCGTCGAATCCTGCGGCGGTTGCCACTCGGACGTGGAACGCATGCGGTCGTTTGGGCTGCGGACCGACCAGCTCTCCCTGTATTTCACCAGCCGACACGGTGCGAAGCTCGCGCTCGACGACGATCCGAACGTCGCAACCTGTGTCTCTTGCCACGGCGCACACGACGTGATCGCCGTTCGCGACCCGCGTTCCCCGATCCACGAGCGGAACCAAGTCGGGACCTGTGGTCGCTGCCACGGCGACACGGAGTTGATGGGGAAGTACGGGCTTCCGGCCGACATCGTCGCCAAGTTCCGCGGATCCGTGCACGGAACCGCGCTGCTCGACGACGCGCACCCGGCCGCACCCGCCTGTACCGACTGCCACGGATCGCACGGCGCACAGCCGCCGCGCATCGGCGACGTCGAGCTCGTGTGCGGCAATTGCCATTCGGTCGTGCAGAATTTCTTCGATCAAAGCCCGCACTCGATCTCGGGGGGCGCGAAGACCGGCATCCAGTGCACCGCGTGCCACGACAACCATGGCACCGAGCGACCCAGCGCCGCGATGTTCGAGGGCGACGACGTCGGTCACTGCGGGAACTGCCACCTCGATGCGGGCGATCCTGCGCGAGCGGCCGCAGCACGGCTACACGCCGACGTCGATCGGCTCGTGTCCACGATCCGCGATGCGGACGCGGCGATCGGATCGGCGGCCTTGCGCGGTCTGTTCCTCGGCGAGGAGCGCGGCTACCTCGAGGAGGCCCGCGGGCTCTTGGTGCGTGCGCGCACGATGACCCACACGCTCTCGCCCGCGGCGCTCGACGACGTGCTCAATCGAGGTCAAGCGATGGTGCAGACCACGATGGAGAACCTCGACAAGAAGCACCGCGTCTTCCGCGATCGCAAGATCTTCACCGGCATCTTCTTCGCCGTGGCCGTCGCCTTCGCCATCGCCCTCGCGATGCACGGTCGCGACCTGGGTGGGCGTTGGAAGAAGGCCGCCAAGGCGGGCAGCGGAGGCAGTCATGCTTAGCTCGCTCGGACAGCGCGCTTGGGAGTTCGTGCTCCAGTGGGCCGGGCGCTTGTTCATCCTGGGGCTGTTCGGAACCGCCGCGCTTTCTGCAGTGATGTACACCGCGGTGCACCACACGGCCCAGCCGGAGTTCTGCAACTCCTGCCACATCATGGAGCCGTACTTCAAGTCGTGGCAGGACTCGAGCCACGCCAACGTCGCGTGCATCGACTGCCACTACGAGCCCGGCGCGGTGGAAACGCTCGAAGGCAAGTTCAAGGCGCTGTCGCAACTCGCGAAGTACGTCACTCGCACGCAGGGCACGAAACCGTGGGCCGAGGTCAGCGATGCGAGCTGCATGCGCACGGGATGCCACTCGGTGCGCATGCTCGATGGACCGGTGAGCTTCGGGCGCGTCGACTTCGACCATCGCCAGCACTTGCTCGAGAGCCGGCGAGGTCGACGCCTGCGCTGCACGTCGTGTCACTCGCAAATCGTGCAGGGCGAGCACGTGTCGGTCACGCCCTCGGTGTGCTTCATGTGTCACTTCATGCCCGACGCCGAAGGTCAAGTCGTGCCACAGCTCAGCGAGTGCACCAAGTGCCACGGCGCGCCGACGGAGGACATCCAAGTCGGCGACAAGGCCTTCCAGCACCACGACTATGTCGCCCGCGGCGTCGACTGTCGCGAATGCCACGATCCAGTGATCGAGGGCAAGGGCACGGTACGCAAGGAGCGCTGTCACTCGTGCCACGGAGAGGTCGGTCACATCGAGCGCTTCGGCGAGACCGCGTTCCTCCACGAGGCGCACGTCACCGAGCACAAGGTCGAGTGCTTCGAGTGCCACGACGAGATCCACCACGGGCTCCTGCCTCTCGCTCCGATCGAGCCGGCGAGGAACGAGGGCTGTGGTTCGTGTCACGAGAACACGCACGACGCCGCGCGCAAGCTGTACGCGGGTGAGGGTGCGGTCGGCGTCGACTCCAGTCCCAGCCGCATGTACCTGACGCGGGTCGTGTGCAATGCCTGCCACACCGGACGCAGTGACGAGTTCGCTCGGCACGGCGCGACGCTCGCCGCGAAAGGCGCGGACCACCACGGTGCTCACGCCATCGGCGGCACCGTCGCATCCGCCGGCAACGTGGATTGCATCCATTGTCACGGCCCCGAGTTCGACGGCATGGTCGACGAGTGGCAGGGCGCCGTCGGGGAGCAACTCGAGCGGCTCGGTCCGATGATCGACGAGCTGCGCAAGGCACTCGAAGGCCGCACCAAGGATCCGTCGCAGGAGTTGTTGGCCGACGCGGAGCGCAACTACCTGCTGGTCAAGCTCGACGGTTCGCGCGGTGTGCACAACGTCACGTACGCGCTCGATGCTCTGAGAGTAGCCGCCGAGCGTGTCGACACGGTGCGGGCGAGTCTCGGAGTGGTCTCCACTTCTCGAGCGTCCGAGGGTTTCCCGGTGGAGCCCGAGCAGGGCTGCAATACGTGCCACGCGGGCATCGGCCGGTCGGCGGAGATTTCGCGCGCAGAGCGCGTTTTCCCGCACCAAAAGCACTTGGGACAGGGTGCGAAGTGCGAGTCGTGCCACAGCGTGACGGAGCACGGCAAGCCCGCGTTCCCGCGCAACGAGTGCGCGAAGTGCCACCACCAGGAGAGCGCTTCCTTCGACGTGTCCGACTGCTCGCGCTGTCACAAAGCTCAAGACGCGATGTTGCGCGGCACGCTGGCCACGCTCACCGAGCCCAAGCCGGGCACGATGGGAGCCATGGAGTGCTATGAGTGTCACGGTGAGGCACCGGCGATCGCACGCCCCAAGCCGTCGATGTGCGTGCTGTGCCACGAAGCGGGCTACGACGCGCTGCACACCCAATGGCAGGGCCAGATCGATGCGCTGGTCAAGTCCGTCGAGGCGGCCCTACCGGCAGCAGCAAGTCGTGGTGTAGACGCCGAAGTGCTCGCCAAGGCGCGCGCCGCCCTCGACACCGTGCGCGCCGACGGGACGCGCGGTGTGCACAACTTCGAGTTGGCCAAGCTCTTGCTGGAGGAAGCCGTCCAGTCGCTTGGATCCAAGTAGTTCTACCTTCTCCAGCCATGTGCCCACACTCGGGCACCGCGCCATGAAGCTCCTCCACGGAGTCCTTTGGCTCGCCTTCACCGCCGTCCTAGCGTCGACGGCGACACTCCAGATTCACGCGGCACCGCAGGTCGAAGACAAGGTCTGCCAGCTGTGCCACGCTGAAGTGAAGGTCGACGAAAGCGTGCGTCGCTCGCACGTCGACTTGTCCTGCGTGGATTGCCACGCCGCGCTCGCGGCCTGGGATCCTGCCGAGGAGTCGGATCACGTCGAGCACGTACCCAAGGTCAACTGCTCGACCTGTCATGCCGATCAATCGCGAGCCGTGGGCAAGAGCGCACACCGCGCCGCCTCGCCAGCCGATACGCGACCCTACCCGCGTTGCACGTCGTGCCACGGCGTGCAGCATTACTTGCCGCTGTTCGAGACGCTCGACCCGCTCGCGCGCAAGCGTGCGGCGACCGAGGCCTGCTCGACGTGTCACGAGAAGGAGCTCGCCTCGTTCGCGGGCTCCGCGCACCACGCCGCGCTCGAGAAGGGCGACGGGGCCGCAGCCGGTTGCGCCGATTGCCACGGGGATCACGAGGTGCTTTCGCCGCTCTTGGCGCAGTCGGCCATGAACGCCGACCACGCATCACAGAGGTGCGAGGCATGCCACACACAGTCGCGGGCCAGCTTGCATCATGCAGCCGGCGACGCGCCTCCGAAGATCAGTTGCTTGGTGTGCCACGAAGGACATCACACCGATGCCGCGACGTTGCGCTCGACGGTGTTCGAGTCCGACGGCGTCAACAAGTGCTCGCTGTGTCACTCGGGACAGCACGCGGGCTCCTTGCCCGAGTCCCGCGACTGCTCGACATGCCACTCGTTCCACTGGAGCGTCGCGGCCGACGGGGCCAGCGCGCCCGCGCGCGAGGTACCCGCCTGCACCAAGTGCCACGTCGAGGCGGAGCAGCACCTCGCGGGCAGCGTGCACGAATCGATGAAGGAGAGCTGCACGCAGTGCCACGCCCGCTCCGCCCAGTCCGCTAGCAAGTGCGCCGAGCATGCCGTGCGGGGAGTCGACTGCGCGCAATGCCACGCGAAGGCCCAGGATTCATGGCTCAAGAGCCCACACTCGGCCGATCCCGGCACGGGAACTTCGGCCGCGCGTTGTGTCGACTGCCACGGCGCGCACGATGCGCGACGCGCCAGCGATTCAGCCTCGAGGACTTATCCGCTCAACCTTCCCGACACCTGCGAGGCGTGCCACCGTGTCGATCCGTCGCCCGAGCATCCCGCGCCCGGCGGGGCGAAGGTGCAGCAGTACGAGTCGAGTGTGCACGGACGCGCGCTGCGGGTGGACGGCCTGATCGTGAGTGCCACCTGCGCGTCGTGCCACGGCGGCCACGACATTCGCCGTCCCGATGCACCGGACGCGCCGACCTCGCGTTCCAACATCCCGCACACCTGCGGCACGTGCCACTTCGGAATCCTCGAGAACTACCTCGAGGGTGTGCACGGCAAGGCCTTCGTTTCGGGTTCGGCCGAAGTGCCGGTATGCAACGACTGCCATCGCGAGCACGCGATCAAGGACCCGACCAACCCCGCGTCGAGCGTATCGACAGCCGTCGTCGCCGAGACTTGCGCGCGTTGCCACGGCGACGACGACTTCGCGCGCCGCCACGGGCTCAAGGCCGGTGTGCGGGCGACATGGGGGAGCTCGTACCACGGCATCGCCAGCTCGCTGGGCGCCGAGGGCGCGGCCAACTGCGCCTCGTGCCACGGGTTCCACGACATCTTCCCCTCGAGCGATCCGCGTTCGACGATCCACGCGGCGAACCTCGACAAGACTTGCGGCAGTTGCCACAGCCAAGCCGGCGCGGCTTTCGCGAAAGTGCCGGTGCACTCGCAGATCGACGCCGAGTCCAACCCGGTGCCGTATTGGGTCAAGACGATCTACACCGGCCTGGTGATCGTGGTCATCGGCGCGTTCGTGCTGTTCATCCTGTTCGATCTCTTCGCGCGCCTGCGACTGCGCATGCGCTGGGGACCGCCCGAGACGCACCACATCGATCCGCGCGAGTGGCCCGACGAGGACCGACTGGTCGATCCGGGCGAGAAGTTCCGGCGCATGGGGCGTCACGGTCGCCTGCAGCACGCAATCCTGGTGAGCTCGTTCATGCTCCTGGTCGTCACCGGTGTTCCCGTGTTCTTGCACGACATGGGCTTCATGCGTTCGATCATCGACCTCGAGGGTGGGTTCGCGTTGCGCAGTCAACTGCACCGCGTCGGCGCGATCGGACTGATCGGCCTGTCCCTGTGGCACATCCTGGTGATGCTGGTCTCCACTCCGGCCCGGCGCTGGCTGATGCAGATGATGTTCAGGCCGCGCGACGTGCTCGACTTCGCTCAGGAGATGCTGTTCGACGTCGGCATCATGAGTTGGCTCTCGAAGCGCAAGCTGTTTGCCCCGCTCTTCGCGCGTTATCCGTGGCTGAAGTGCGAGCGCCGACCGCTGATGGGACGTTACGGCCTGGTCGAGAAGCTCGAATACGGCGCGGTGGTCTGGGGCAACTTCGTGATGATCGTCACCGGCGCGATCCTCTGGCGTCCGGGCTGGTTCCTCGACTGGACGCCGAGTTGGACGTTCGAAGTGTGCCGCGTCGTGCACGGCTTCGAGGCCACACTCGCGTTCTTGGCGATCATCATCTGGCACATGTATCACGTGCACTTGCGGCCGGGCGTGTTCCCGATGAGCCGCGTGTGGCTCGACGGACTGATCTCGCGCGAGGAGCTGCGCCACCACCATCCGGGCGAGTACCTGGCGATCCTCGAGCGCCGTCGCAAGGAGCGCAATGCGTCGACGCAGGGCGTGAACTGACGCGCTGCCAGGGCGAGCACGCTTCGCGGGCCCACATCGGCACCGACCGCTGTGGGCTCGCGCGTCCGGAGAATCCGTCAGTTTGCTTGCGTGGCTTCGCGGTCCTCGTCGGAGCGTTCGACGCACCGGCGGACGATCGTCAGCACGCAGGGCTTGTCGGAGTCCGATTGGGCCGAGCGCGTCGTCATCACCAGCGCTTCTCCGCGTGCCAGTGACTCGCGCAGCGACACGGTCCACGTGACGCCGGTCGGAGCCTGGACCAGCACCGATTCGGCTTGGTCGAAGATGCGCAGATGCCGCTCGCCCAGCGGACGGTCGAGCTCACACACCACGATGTCGAGCCCGACATCGAGCCGATCGTTGACCTGGTCCTCGCGCAGCGCGGCATCGAGCAGGAATCCCTCGGACACGACGTCGATCCGCGGATCGGCGATCCCGCCGTCCGCGCGTTGCAGCACTTCGAACCCACGCACGAACGCCGTCTGGCTGAGCATGCGCACGACGCCTCGCGGGCTCTCGCCGAGCGTCAAGCCGGTGCTGTCACCGATCGACGACAGATGCACGTCGCCGCGACGCTGGAGCTCGCCGAACCAGTGCTCGAGCTCCTCGGACGTGCAGGTCACGGCGTTCACCAGGCTCCGGCCGCAGCGCGGGACCGACGCGACCACCGAGCGATCGACCGCGTAGACGCTGACCTCGAGCTTGACGTCGGCGTCGCGACCGACAGCACTCGAGGGTGCTTGTTGCGCGGGCTCGAGCGTGCGGAGGCTGGGCTCCACGCTCAGCTTGATGTCGGGGCTGCGCAGGATGGCCAGTGGCGCGAGCGGCGGGCGCGACAGCACGGAGCAGCTGACGAGCACGGGAAGGGTGAGGGCGAGGAGGGTGTTGCGCAGCATGTTCGGGGATATGGAGGCCGCGGGAGGGGTTCTGTCTCGAGCCCGGAGCTACCCAGTGGGCCTGGCTGCGCTACCGCTCGGACTCGGGATTCTCCGCGCCCTCCGCGCCGGGCACGCGCCCAAGTCGGACGTGACTTGTCACCGATCACGTCGCGCCGGGTACCTTGTGCGTTCAGTGGCCCTCTGGCAGTGCGGGGCTTTCGACATCGTCGAGCCGCAGCGCCAGGTTCGTTGGCAGGACGATTCAAGGACTCTGAAAATGCAAGTTCACTTCTCGAGGCGCCGGTGCTCGTTGACCGGGGCCTTCCTCGTCAGTCTTCCGGTCGTGTCCAGCGCTCAGGTGGCCGAGCGTCTCGACGTCAGCTCGGCGGGCCAACCCACCGCGAGTGTCTCGTCGATCTCCAATCCGCGGGCGGTGTCACCGGACGGTCGCTATGTCGTGTTCGACAGTCGTGCCGTCGACTTGGTTGTTCCGAGCATCGAACCCGGCGACGTCAACATCTACCTCCGCGATCGTGTTGGAGGCACGACCACGCTCGTGACGCTGGCTCCCAATGGCGACCCGTCCAATGGCGATGTAGCGGAAGCATGCGTCAGCGGCGACGGTCGCTTCGTGGCCTATACCGCCTCGGCCTTCAACATGGTGACCCATGACGTCAACGGGGCCGACGACGTCTACGTGTGGGATCGCACCACGGGGCTGCAGTACCCGGTGAGCACCGATGCCAGCGGCGCATTCGGTCACGACGACTCGTTCGATCCCGACCTCAGTGCCGATGGTCGCTGTGTCGTGTTCTCGAGCTATGTGGGAACGTGGGTCGCGGGGGATGCGGGCTTCCCGCACTCCGATGTGTTCCTGAAGGACGTGACGAGCGGCGCGCTGGAGCACATCAGCGTGTCGGCGAGCGGCGGCGCCGCGAACGGAGGCGCCAGTGGCGGGCCCTCGATCAGCGCGGAAGGCCAGTGGGTGGCGTTCCATTCGAGTGCCACGAACCTCGTCGCCAACACCGTAACGAGCGGGCTCCAGGTGTTCGTGCGCGATCGCAGCGCGGCCGCAACCAGCTGTGTGAGCGTGTCCCTTTCCGGCGCTCCCGGCAACGGCGCCTCGCGCAATGCGACGATCTCCGCGGACGGGCGCAGCGTCGTGTTCGAGAGCACGTCCAGTGATCTCGTCGGCGGCGACACCAACGCTGCGAGCGACATCTTCGTGCGCGACCTCTCCGCGAACCAAACGCGACGCGTGTCGCTGGCTTGGACGGGACTGCAGGCGTCGGGGCCATCCTTCGCGCCGCTGGCGTCTCCGGATGGGCGCTACGTCGCGTTCCGCAGTTTTGCCCCGGACATCGTCGCTGGCGATCTCAATGGCGCACCCGATCACTTCGTCGTCGACACGGAACTCAATTTCGCGCGCATCGCGCGTGTGAACCCGTCCTCGGGCGGCGCGGACGTCGCCGCGACTCCGTTGTCGCTGTCCAACCGCGCATTCGATGTGATCGTCAAGCCGACGAATTCCTCGATAGGACTCTACGCGACCGAGCGTGACGGGTCCGTGGTTCGTTACTGCACCGCGACGCTCAGCAACTGTCTCGTGGCAATCGACCACACGGGCGCGGCCTCGCTGTCGGGGCCGGACGACTTCCACCTGCTCGGGAATTTCGTCGGTGGCCAGAGCCTCGGGATCGTCGCTTGGAGCATGGCTCCCGCGGCAGCACCATTCCACGGCGGGCTGCGCTGCGTGCAGTCGCCCTTCCGTCGCTCACCGGTGCTGCAGTCGGGCGCCGGTTCCCCCGTGAGCTGCAACAGCCAGTTCGACTTCGCGGTTTCGAACGCGTACCTCACGTCCTATTCCATCGGCGCCGGAGACACGCTGTACGCGCAGTTCATCTATCGCGCGCTGGGGGGCATCGGATTGAGCGACGCGCTGGCGTTCGAGGTCATGCCGTAGCTCGAAGCGGCGAGTCCCAACACCATCGAGCGCAAGAAGCGAGGTGTGCCGCTCGAGTGGCACACCTCGCTGTGATCCGCAGCTCGCCCGTGTCAGTGTGCGACTTGCTTCGTGCGATCCGCGCGGATGTCGCGGAACTCGCCGAGCATGATCGGAGTCGCGACTTTCACCATCAGCGTGAAGAGCAGGAACCCGACCGAGAAGACGCCCAGCGAGATGATCACCTCGCTCTTGGACGGCACGTACTCGTAGATTTCGCCCAACGCGTCCGGCGTCATGCCCGGGATCACCAGGCCCATGCCCTTCTCGATGTAGACGCCGGCGTAGATCAGCGCGCAGCCGAGCACCAGTGTCACGGGGTTCTTGCGTGTCTTGGGAACCAAGAAGATCAAGAACGCCAGGATCGAACACACGACCGCGATCCACATGTAGGGCACGATCGCGGAGTGACCGCCGACGCCGGTGAACATGTACTCCATGTGGATGACGTGCTCGGTGTCCGAGTAGAACTCCTTGAAGACCTCGGCCGCCAGCAGGAACAGGTTCACGCCCATCGCGTAGGCCATCAGCTCGGCGATCTTCCAGATCGCGGTATCGGTGATCTCGAAGCGCGTGAACTTGCGCAGCAGCATCATCAGCACCAGCAGCACAGCCGGTCCCGAACAGAATGCGGAGGCGATGAAGCGCGGCGCGAGGATGGCCGAATTCCAGAACGGCCGCGCGGCCAGGCCGTTGTAGAGGAACGCGGTCACGGTGTGGATGCCGATGGCGGCCGGGATCGAGAACAGCACCAGCGGCGTGAAGATCTTCTTGTTGGGTGCGCCGCCGCGGTACAGCGAGAACAGCAGATAGGTGACGATCGTGAAGTTCAGCAGGAGGTAGCTGTTGAGCACGATCACGTCCCACGCGAGCAGGGACGACGGGACGTTCAGGCGCCCGATCCCGGGGACGAGGTGCATCAAGTTGAGCGGGCTGCCGACATCGACGAACACGAACAGGCCGCACATCGAGATGGCGGAGATCGCCAAGAGCTCGCCCAGGATCACGACTTCCTTGATCGGCTTCCACTGGTAGACGTAGGCCGGGATCACGAGCAGCACGGCGGCCGCGGCGACCCCGACGAGGAACGTGAAGTTGCCGATGTAGAAGGCCCACGACACCTGGTCGCGCATGCTGGTCGTGATCAACCCGGTGCTGAATTGGTTGAAGTAGGCCCAAACCCCAGCAGCGATCATCGCCAGCAATGCCGCCACCCAGGCGAAGTACAGCGCGTTGCCGCGCGTGACGATGCGGATGCTCCCGGTGACGAAGCGCGCAAACATTTGAAGCGTGCCCATGACGCGTCTCCTCTCACACTCCGTAGAAGTAGTAGAAGCGCGGCCGGGTGTTGAGCTCGCTCTTGAGCACGAACACGCGCTTGTTCTCGAGCACGTAGCGGATCTCACTCTGCGGGTCGTTCAAGTTGCCGAACTTGCGCGCGCCCACGGGGCAGACCTCGACGCACGCCGGGTACAGCCCCTCGCGCACGCGGTGGATGCAGAAGGTGCACTTCTCGACCACGCCCTTGGGGCGCGGGCGGTTGCCCAAGAGGTGCGTCTTGGGGTTCATGTCCTCGGCGGGCAATTGCGGATCGGCCCAGTTGAAGCGGCGCGCGCCGTAGGGGCAGGACGCCATGCAGCAGCGGCAGCCGATGCACCAGTCGTAGTCGATCACCACGATGCCGTCGGGCTCTTGCCACGTCGCGCCGACTGGACAGGACTTGACGCAGGGTGCGTTGCGGCAGTGCTGGCACGCGACCGGCATGTAGAAGTGGCCCGGGCGCGGCACAGTCTCCGCGTCGTAGTACGGATCGGCATGGTGTAGATCGATGCCCTTCGACTTCTCCATCTCGAGCACGCGGATCCACTGGATCTCGGGGCTGCGGCTCTGGTTGTTCTCCTTGACGCAGGCGTGCACGCAGCGGCGGCAGCCGATGCAGCGCGAGAGGTCGAGCGCATAGGCGAAGCTCACGCCCTCACGCGCTTCCTGGGTTCCGACCGTCACGTCCTTGCCGAAGCGCTCGGAGTACTCGCGCTCGAGATCGGCGATCATGCCCTTCACTTGCTCGGGCGAGAGCTCCTCGAGGTGCTTGCGGAAGAAGTCCGTGTGGGTCGGCTCGGTGCAGCCCGCGACCCCCGCGGCAGCGGCACAGCCGGCAACGGTGCACAGGAAATCTCGACGGTCGACTGCGGTGTCGGTCACGGCGTCCTCACAGGCCGCTCGGGCGGCGCTTCGGGCTTGAGCGGAGCAAAGGCGGGGGCGTGGGAGTTGTGGCAGTGCACGCACAGGAGGTACTGCTTCTCGCCGTCCCAATGCCCGGTGCGTCGACCGTGCACGCCGGCGCGCCAATCGCGGTACTTGTCCCCGTGGCACTGGCCGCACAAGCGATAGCTCTCCTCGAAAGGCACTTTCTCGCCGCTCGCCAAGTGCAGGGAATCGCGGTCGTTGGCGTCGTGGCAGTCGAGGCACCAGCGGTGCTCCGCGTCGTGCTTGAGCGCGATGTCCTGGTGCGCGATCTTGAGCTCGCGGCGCTTGGGGTTGGCGGGCATCACGTCCTCGCTGTGGCAGTCCGAGCAGGGGAAGATGCCCTCGCTGAACGGCGGCGGTGGAACGTGGATGGCGAACTCGTCCACGCGTGCAACCGGCGCGGCGCCGGTCGAAAGCGCGAAGTCATCGCCCTGCTCGTCCTCGTGGGGGTGGCAGGCCACCAGCGCCAACGAGGCGAGGAAGGTCGCGCACAGGGGTCGGGATTTTCTCATCGCGTCGGACTCCGAGTCCGCAGCGGGGCAACGACACCGGCCCAAGTGGCTGAGATTTCGCGCAACGCGGATTCTCTCGCACCCCGAGCCAGGTTCGCGTGGCCATCCGCCGCGCTCTGGCCTCCCAGGCGCAACGCATGTGCCGCCGCAGCGGATGTGGAACTGCGCCCAACGCCGCAGCGCGGGCGCTCGGGTTGTCATTCGAAACGCCAGCTCTGCAGCACGTGCACGTAGTTCGCGCGCTCGAACGCGCGCGGGTCGGGACAACGCTCCAGGTTCATGCTGCCGCACATCTGCTCGACCGAGTCGTACTCGTGCTGCTCGAGCCACTCGCGCAGCTCTTTCAGGATCACCGTCAAGCGCTCCGGTCCGTGCTTGAGCAGCACGGAGACGAGCTGCACGCAGCTTGCTCCAGCCATGATGGCCTTGACGGCGTCGAGCGCCTCGTGGACGCCACCGGAGACCGCCAAGGTCGTCGGCACGCGGCCGGAGAGGATCGCGAGCCAGCGCAAGCGCAGGAGCAACTCCGTGCGCTCGGACAGGCGCAGCGAGCGCACCACCTCGAGGTGCTCGACATCGATGTCGGCCTGGTAAAAGCGATTGAACAGCACCAAACCGTCGGCGCCCGAGCGCACCAACTTCGAGGCGAAGCTGGGCAGCGCCGTGTAGAACGGCGAGAGCTTGACCGCGATCGGGATCTTGACCGAGGCGCGCACCGCTCCGACGACGTCGAGCATGCGACGCTCGACGGCCTCGCACGAAACGTCGACCTCGGTGACGAGCTCGTACAGGTTCAGCTCGATCGCCGCGGCGCCGGCTTGCTCCATCGACTTGGCGTAGGCCAGCCAGGAACCCTCGGTGGTGCCGTTGAGCGAGGCGATCACCGGCACGGAGACGCGCCTGCGGATGCGGCGGATCTGCTCGAGGTACTCGTCGGGCCCGAGCCGGAACTGGTCGGGACGCGGCAGGTAGGTGCTGGCCTCGGAATGCGAATGGGCGTGGGACTCGTGGAAGTGCTCGCGCGCCAGTGCCTCGCCGAGGATCTGCTCCTCGAACAGCGAGTGCATGACGATGGCCGACGCCCCGGCATCGGCGACGCGCTGCGCCAGCACCAGATCGTCGACCAAGGGGGACGCGCCCGCGACCAGCGGATGGGCCAGGCGCAGTCCGAGATAGTTCGTCGAGAGGTCCATGTCGTGCTCCTCAGCTCTTCAGCGCCGCGCTCTGCGTCGGTGCCGCGGGTTCGGGGGTCTTCGCGGCCAAGCGCTGCAGCGTGTTCCAGCGTTGGCGGATCTCGGCCTGCGTCTCCTCGAGCATGGCCTTGAAGCGCGCCGGATCGTCTTGCTCGACCATGCGGAAGCGCGTTTCGTTGCGCATGTACTGACCGAGCGCCGTGGTCGGCTCGCCGCCATCGAGCTGCAACGCCGGCTCGCCTGCGAGAGTGCGCCGCGGATCGAAGCGATAGAGCGGCCACGAGCCCGACGAGACGGCGAGCTTTTGCTGCTCGGCCCCGAACGCCATGTCGTAGCCGTGCGCGATGCAGTGGCTGTAGGCGATCACCAACGACGGGCCGGGATAGCTCTCGGCCTCGATCAGCGCCTTGACCGTCTGCGCGTCCTTGGCGCCCATGGCGATGCGCGCCACGTAGACGTGACCGTAGCTCATCGCCATCAAGGCCAGGTCTTTCTTGCCCAGCGATTTGCCGGCGACCGCGAACTTCGCGGCCGCGCCGCGCGGCGTCGACTTGGAAGCCTGGCCCCCGGTGTTGGAGTAGACCTCGGTGTCGAGCACCAGGATGTTGACGTCGCGCCCCTGGCTGATGACGTGGTCCAGGCCACCGAATCCGATGTCGTAGGCCCAGCCGTCGCCGCCGATCAGCCACACGCTCTTGCGCACCAGGTAGTCGGCGATCCACTCCAGCCGCAGCGCTTCGGGGCCGCGCAGGCCCACCAGCTTTTGCCGCAGGAGCACCACGCGCGCACGCTGCGCGGCGAGTTCCGCGTCGCTGCGACCCTCGCAGGCGAGCAACGCGTCCGCGAGCTGGCTCCCGACCGACTCGGCCAAGCGTTTGACCAGCGCACGGGCCTCGTTCGTGAGCGCATCGACGCCCAAGCGCATGCCCAGGCCGAACTCGGCGTTGTCCTCGAAGAGCGAGTTGGCCCAGGCCGGACCGCGGCCATCGCGGTTGGTGCAATAGGGCGTCGTCGGCAAGTTGCCGCCGTAGATCGACGAGCAGCCGGTCGCGTTGGCGATCAACATGCGGTCGCCGAACACTTGGGTCAGCAGCTTGATGTAGGGCGTCTCGCCGCAGCCCGAGCAGGCGCCGGAGAACTCGAACAAGGGCTCGAGCAGCTGGGTGCCCTTGTTGTCGAGCTTGACCTTGGTGCGGTCGGGCTCCGGAAGCCCCAGGAAGAAGCTGAAGTTCTCGCGCTCGGCCGCGAGCAGCGGCGGCTGCGGAGCCATGTCGATCGCCTTGTGGCGCGGATTGGCCTTGTCCTTGGCCGGGCAGACCGCGACGCACAGTCCGCAGCCGGTGCAGTCCTCGGGTGCGACCTGGATCGTGTACTTCGAGCCCGCGAACTCACCGCCCTTGACCTCGCCGCACTTGAACGTCGCGGGCGCACCGGCGAGCGCAGCCGGCTCGTAGACCTTGGCGCGGATCGCGGCGTGCGGACAGAACAGCGCGCACTTGTTGCACTGGATGCAGATCTTGGTGTCCCACACCGGGATCTCGGCGGCGATGTTGCGCTTCTCGAAGCGACTGGTGCCCATCGGCCAAGTGCCGTCGGGCGGGAAGGCGCTCACCGGGAGCGCGTCGCCGTGGCCCTCGATCATGGCCGCTGTCACGCGTTGGACGAAATCCGGGGCGTCGGAGGTCACCGCGGGAATGCGCTGGCGCGTGGAGCTCAGGGTGCGCGTGATCTCGACCCGGTGCAGGTGCGCCAGCGCGGCATCGACCGCCGCGAAGTTGCGCTCGACCAGTTCCTGGCCCTTCTTGCCGTAGGTCTTCTGGATCGCGGCCTTGATCTTGGCGATCGCTTGTTCCCGCGGCAGAACGCCGGAAATCGCGAAGAAGCAGGTCTGCATCACGGTGTTGATGCGGTTCTTCATGCCGCTCTCGTGCGCGACCTTGGCGGCGTCGATGGTCCAGACCTGGATCTTCTTCTCCAGCACCGTCTCCTGGACGTCGACCGGCAGCTCGTCCCACAGACGCTCGGGCGCGTAGGGCGAATTGAGCAGCAGCGTCGATCCCGGTGCCGCCGAACCGAGCACGTCGTAGCGCTCGAGGAACCCGAACTGGTGGCAGGCGACGAAGCTGGCGCTGCTGACGAGATACGTCGAGCGAATCGGCCGCGGGCCGAAGCGCAGGTGCGAGATCGTGATCGAGCCCGACTTCTTCGAGTCGTACACGAAGTAGCCCTGGGCGAACAGCTCCGTGCCCTCGCCGATGATCTTGATCGAGTTCTTGTTGGCACCGACGGTCCCGTCCGCGCCCAGTCCCCAGAATTGCGCGCGCACCACGTCGGCGGGCTCCAGGTCGAAGTGCTCGTCCCAGGCGAGCGAGCGCTGCGTGACGTCGTCGTGGATGCCGATGGTGAAGTGGTTGCGCGGCTTGGCGGAGACGAGCTCGTCGAGCACCGCCTTGACCATCGCGGGCGTGAACTCCTTCGACGACAGTCCGTAGCGCCCGCCGACGATGCGCGGATCGGCCGCGAACTTGCCGGCCTCGCGCTCCTCACGCAGCGCGGCCAGCACGTCGAGGTACAGAGGCTCGCCGGTCGATCCGGGTTCCTTGGTGCGGTCGAGCACGGCGATCGCGCGCACGCTGACCGGCAGCGCGCGCACCAGCGACTGCAGCGAAAACGGCCTGAAAAGGCGCACTTTGACCAGTCCGACCTTCTCGCCACGTTGCACCAGGTGCTCGACCGTCTCGTGCGCCGCCTCGGCGCCGGAGCCCATCATCACCAGCACGCGCTCGGCGTGCGGGTCACCGACGTAGTCGAACAGCCGGTAGCGCCGGCCGGTGAGCTCCGCGAAGCGATCGAAGGCGCGCTGGACGTGCTCGACACAGGCGTCGTAGTAGCTGTTGCAGGCCTCGCGGGCTTGGAAGAACGTGTCGGGGTTCTGCGCGGAGCCGCGCAACTGCGGGTGGTCGGGCGAGAGCCCGCGCGCGCGGTGCGCGGCGATCGCCTGCTCGCTGTACATCGAGCGCAGCACGTCGTCGGGAACCAGCTCGATCTTGGCGACCTCGTGCGAGGTGCGGAAGCCGTCGAAGAAGTGCAGGAAGGGCACGCGCGCGTCGAGCGTCGCGGCGTGGGCCACGCAGGCGAAGTCGTGGGCTTCCTGGACCGAGCTCGAGCACAGCATCGCGAAGCCCGTCTGGCGGCAGGCCATCACGTCGGAGTGGTCGCCGAAGATCGACAGCGCGTGGGTCGCGAGCGTGCGCGCCGCCACGTGCATGCAGAAGCTCGTCAGCTCGCCGGCGATCTTGTACATGTTGGGGATCATCAGCAGCAGGCCCTGCGACGCCGTGAAGGTCGTCGCCAGTGACCCCGCCTGCAGCGCGCCGTGGACCGCGCCGGCCGCTCCGGCCTCCGACTGCATCTCGATCACTTCGGGCACTTGGCCCCACAGGTTGGGCCGATGGTGCGCCGACCATTCGTCGGAGAGCTCGCCCATGCTCGAGGAGGGGGTGATCGGGTAGATCGCGATCACTTCGCTGGATCTGTGGGCGACGTGGGCGACGGCTTCGTTGCCGTCGAGAGTGACGAACTGGCCGCGCATGACGCGTGGGCTCCTCGGGCTGGACCTGGTCGAGCTCGGCGGCGGCTGCCGCGGAGTGCGCAAGGATTGTCGGGGCACACGCGGTAGGTCTGACTTCGCCCAACTGCGTAGAACGCGCTCTTCTCGCGCGCATGCACTCGCACTTGACCGCGGTCAACGACGGGGCGCCGAAGAGCGACGATCCTCTCCCGCGCGAGTGTCGCTCGAAGGTCGAGCGCCTCCGGGAGACACCAGATGAAGCCGACCGAAGTGTTGATGGGCGAGCATCGCGTGATCGAGCAAGTGCTCGACTGCTTGGAGGCGCTGGCGCACGAGTGCGACGTCCGTGGGCAGATCGATGCCGACGCGGCCGCCAAGCTGCTCGAGGTGCTCGCGACCTTCGCCGACCGCTGCCACCACGGCAAGGAGGAGAACCAGCTGTTCGTGGCGCTCGAGAAGCGTGGCTTCCCACGGCACGTGGGCCCGATGGCGGTGATGCTCGACGAGCACGAGATCGGCCGGAGAGCGATCCGCGAGATGCGCGACGCGCTCGTGGACGGAGGACTGGACCCCGCTGCCGCGGCGCGGCGCTTCCATCGCGCGGCGACCGGCTACGTCGAGCTCCTGCGCGACCACATCGCCAAGGAGGACGGCGTGCTGTTCCCCATGGCCGAGTCCGTCTTGGGCGAGGCCGAGAAGGCCGCGGTGTTGGCGGCCTTCGAGAAGGCCGAGCGGGACGACCTCGGCGCTGGTGTCCACCAACGCATGCTGCAGCTCGCGGACGAGCTCGCCGATCGCTTCCGCGTGCCCAAGGGTGCCGCTCGGCCCCAATCGGCCATGTCCGGCGGATGCTGCCACGGACACGGCGGCTGCCACTGAAATCGAGCTCCGGCTGAGCGACCCGCTCCGGGCGGGTTCCGCGACGCGGCGCGCGTCGACTGGTGCTGCTCACGCGTCGCCGCTCGCGGGTCGGCGCGTACCATGGAGGGCTGGATGCGCCGCGCCCACGTCCGTCTGGTCCTGGCTGTGTTGATCGCGCTCACCGCGGGCCTGCGGTGGAGCGGCATCGACTTCCTGCTCCCGCACCAACGCGAGCAGGACGCGCAGCTCGTCCAGCACCTGCGCTTCGCGCGCCACGAAACCGCCGACGAGGAGTCGGGATACGTCAACGCCTATCCGTACGTGCTCCCGTACCTGCTGCGCGCGGTCCCGGCGACCCAGGGCGACGAGGGCGAGCCGAAAACGCTCGAGCAGCACCTCGCGGCGTGCTCGGCGGTGTACGTGGAGACACGCAGCTTGATCGCGCTCGTCTCGCTGCTCGCCGTGCCCTGCGCCTTTCTGCTCGCCAGGCGCTTCGTCCCCGACGCCTGGGCCTTGTTCGCGTCCGCTCTGGTCGCCTTCAGCTTCCTCACGCAGTGGTTCGCGCAGGAAGCGCGACCCCACGCCGCCGCGTCCGCCATGTCGTTGCTGGGCGTCGTCGCCGCGCTGCGCTTGCGCGAGCGGCCGCGGTGGAGCTCCTACGCGCTCGCCGGCTGCGCCGCGGCGCTGGCCGTCGGCTCGCTGCACCATGGCGCGGTCGTCGTGCTCGCGGGATTGGCCGCGCACTTCACTCGCGAAGGGCCGCGCAGCGCGCGCGACCATCTCAGGCTCGCGCTTCCCGTCGTGCTGGTCGCCCTCGGACTGCGGCTCTTCTACCCGTTCTATTTCACCGGCACCGACGAGGCGCAGTCGACAGTCGTCGAGGCCAGTGGCGGCGAGCTCCAATTCGGCCGCCACGCGATCGCGCTCGACCAGTTCACGTTCCAGGGCGCGCGCGTGGTGGCGCGGACGCTGGTCTACTACGAGCCGGTGCTCGTGGTGGGCCTGCTCGCGGCGGCCGGTGCGTTGATCTGGGCGCGGCGCGTGCCGCGCGAGACTCGAACGGGCGCGCGGGGCGCGAGCATCGTCGTCGCGAGCTATGTCGTTCCCTACGCCTTGGTGCTGGCCGCGTTCGACGAGACGTTCGAGCGCTTCGTCACGCCGCTCGTGCCCTATGTCGCCGTGACGGTCGCGTGGGGACTGTGGCGCTGGGCGAGCTCGGCCCGACGGGACGTACGAGCGATCGCGCGCACCGCCGCCGCGGTCGTGCTCACCGTCCAGATGGTCGGAACCTCGCGGCTGGCGCTGCTGCGCGCGCGACCCGACACGATGGAGCTCGCGGCGCAGTTCGTGGAGCGCGAGCTCGATCCCGAACGCGACGCGCTGTTCCTGTCCGGCAAGCTCGAGCTCCCGCTGGCGCGCACGACGGACAGCCTGTTCCTCGAAGGTGGCAAGCGCGCGCGATTCTTCTCGCGCTGGGCGCAGTATCAGGCGCGCAAGAACATCGCGCCCTTGCCTCCGCCTCGATGGCGCATGCGCTTCTTGGCGGCCTCGAAAGCGCTCGGCTATCCGTCGAACGACATGATCGCCGACGACACGCTCGGCTTCCTGCGCAAGCTCGGGCCGGGCGTGTACCTGTACCACGTGGAGTCGGCCCGCGGTCACCGCGCCGACGCGCGGGTGTACGAGGAACTGCGCCAGCACGGGACCTTGCTCGCGCGCATCGCACCGAACACCTCGGGGCCCGGAGCGGAGTTCGCGATCGAGTTCCAAGACCCTCTCGGCGCGTTCCCGCCGATGTGGCCGATGGTGATGACGGCGAGCGCGCTCGGGCCACCGATCGAGATCTACCGCGTCGAGAGCTGGTGAGCGCCGCTCAAGGCAGCGTGATGCGCTGGGCCGCGCCGGCGACCACCTCGAACGCGCCGGCCGTCGTCGCGCGACCGGTGGCATCACGCCGCAGCGCGCGGTACGACCCTGGCTGCAGATAGCCACTCCAACTCGTGTCGTTCGACGCTGCGACGAGCACGCCCTCATCCGTGGCCACGACGAACGGTCCGGCGCGGCCCTGCACGTCGACCAAAACGGGTTCGGCGACGACGAGCTCGACACGGCCCACGAAATCCTCGGGCGCGAGCAAGCGGGGGCGCGTCTGCACGCCCGCGAGTGCGTCCAGACCCACGGTGCCCACGACTGTCGCGCGCAACACCACCGCGGAGCTCGGTGGCGGCAGCCGCGCGATCCCGCGCTCGTCGGTGGGCTCGAACCGCGGCGAGTAGCTCTGCTCGGCGTCGGCGTCGGGCTCGAAGGGACCGACGTGGATCCGAGCGCGCAGCGCATGGCCCTGGACGTCGCGCACGAGCACCTCGAGCTCGCGTGCGGGCTGTAGCTCGAACGCGCCGAGATCGATGCGTCCGCCGGCCCGTGCGCGAATCATGGTGCGCAGCTCGGTGCAGCCGGGCGCGCCGACGATCAGCGTGTAGTCGCCGGGGAACAGGGACTTCACCGTCCCAGCGCCGGTGGCGGCGAGCTCGATGCGATTGAATTCCGGGCGCTGCAGGCGGGAGTTGCGCGATTCGAGTCTCGCGAACGTGTCGGCGGGAGGAACCTCGCGTCCGGCCTCGACGACGCGAAACTCCAGCGCGCTGAGCTGGAAGTCCTCGAGCGTGAGCTCGACGTCGAACACGAAAGCAGCGCTGGTGCGCTCCACGAAGCGCCACGGATGCTCGCGCGGGCCGATGCGCAGCGACAGCCAGAGGCCTGGCGCGGAGCCGTGGTGCAGGATTCCCACGGTGTTGGCGCCGTCGACGACGTTCGCGAGTGTCGCGACGGGCTCGAAACGCGGACTGTCGCCGAACGCGCCGATCGGCAGCGGCGCGCGACTCGCGTCGCGGCCATCGGCCGAGCTGTCGAGCCACACGCCGCTCGACGCGAGGCCCGCGAGATCCAATTCGAGCGCCTGTGCGACCTCGCTCAGCGAGCGCCCGTCCACGCAGCGCGCGCGGAGCAACGTCACGCCGATCGGGAGCAGCTCGGCGAAGCGCTGCTCGCTCGCCAGCTGCGACGTGCCGAAGTCGTAGAGACTGTCGAGCGCGTGGAAGCCCTCGGCGTCGATGTGCAAGTGCCATTCGCGCGCGCTGAGCTTCGCGGCGAATTCGAACATGCCCTCTGCGCGGGCGACGCGCGCGGGCTCGACCGTTCCCGTCGGACAGGTCCACACGATGCGCGCGGGATCGAGGAAGCGTCCATCGATCGCCGAGCGCACCGCGAGCGCGACATCGACGACCGGCACGCCAGCTCGATTCCGCTGCGCCTCCTCGGGCACGCTCACGGTGACCGCCGCGCGCGGCGCGGCGTCGCGCGCCGAGTCATCGACCTCGGTGCTCGAATCGCTCGTAGCAAGTCGCTCCACCGGTGCCGCGGCATCGGTCGGGCTCTCGGCGCTCTCGCGCGTGGCGAACCACGTGGCGCAGACCACCAGGACGATCCAGGCGGCGATCCACGAGCCCGAGGATCCGTGCGTGGGCTTCATTGCGCTGCTCGAGCCTTACGCCGCGCCTCGAACAAGTCCAACATCCAGCGCACCATCGCGGCTCGCCGATCCTTCCAAGTCGCGCTAACCTTCGCCCGCATGCCGAAGGGCTTCTTGCTGGCGTTGGTCTGCTCGCTCGGTGCTTGTGCCGCGCCTTCCGCGCCCAAGGCTCGTTTCGCGCACACCTTCGTGTTCCTGCGGAGCGGACCCGAGCGCGCGAAGTACCAGGGTGAAGCGTTGCAGGAGCTGATGAACGGCCACATGGCGAACATCGGTCGGCTCGCGAGCGAGCACGAGCTGTACGTCGCCGGTCCGTTCGGCAAGCCGTCCCCGACGCCCGAGCTGCGCGGTCTGTTCGTGTTCGCCACGGGCGACGTCGAGCGCGCGCGCGAGCTGACCGCGAGCGATCCGTCGGTCGCGGCCGGAGTGTTCGAATGCGAAGTGGTGCCCTGGAGCACCGACAAGGACCTCCACGGCGTGCACCGCCGCGACATGGAGTTCGAAGCGCGCCGCAAGGCCGATCCGTCGATCGAGATGACGCAGGGCATGAGCTCCTATGTCGCGATCTTCGCGGAGGATGCCGCACTGGCGAGCAAGGCGCTGTCAGCGCTGCGCAAAGACGGACGCATCGCCGTCGAGGGCCGCTTCGGCGGCGAGCGCCTCGGCCAAGGGCTGTACGTGCTCGACACGCGCGACGCGACGGCGGCGGAGGCCCTGCTCGCGCCGGTCAAGGCCGCGCTCGGACCGTGCACCATCGTGCCCTGGTGGGGCAGCGCGGAGTTGTCCAAGTAGACCCCCTCGCACCGGGGCGGCGCTTTCACCCGAGCGCGCGATCGCGCCTTGGATCTCGCCGGCGCGGAGGCATTTCGACCACACCGGCTTTCGCTCCCGGCGCCGACCGGTGAGAATCACAACCATCGTCCGCGCGGGGAGGTCAGGTCCCGGCGCACACAGCCCGCTTCCGTCTCAGGAGCCATTTCCATCCCATGACCGCCATCAGCACGAAGATCCTCGTTGCCGCGCTCGCCCTCTCGGGGATTGCGTCGGCCCAGTCCAAGCAAGTCCTCACGCAACAGATGAACGGCCTCGACCGCCGCGCGCAGACCGCGACCTCGGCCGGCAACGTTGCGCTGGCGAGCCAGCTCAAGGCCCAAGTGCGCGCGATCAGCGCGCTCTTGGGCGGCGACCTGCCGAGCGCATCGAACGGCATGCAAGCCGCGAACGCCTCGAGCACCAGCGCGCCGCAGTTCATCGTCGCGCCGGCCAATTGCTATGGCTCGCCGGGCACGACCTTCGGGCCCTTCACGGGAACCACGGGCGCGATTCCCGACGTTGCCGTGTCGACGTTCACGGCGACGGTCGCCGGCGTCGTCGGACCGATCTGGGACGTCGATCTGACTTTGGCCATCACGCACACCTATGCCGCCGACCTGGACATCACACTGACCTCGCCGAACGGGCTGGTGTGCGACGTCACGTCCGACAACGGCGGGGCCAACGACGACGTGTTCAATGGAACGCTGTTCGACGACGAGTCGCTCAACCCCGTCGTGACGTATGTCTACACCAACGGCGTCGCGGCTCCCGACCTGAAGCCCGAGCAGTCGATCAACGGCGTGTTCCGCGGGCTCGCGGGCGCCAACGCCAATGGCGTGTGGACGCTGTCGATCACCGACGACGCCGGCGCGGACATCGGCAACCTCAATTCGTGGTCGCTCAAGGTCACCGATGGCACGATCAATCCCCCGCCGGCTCCGCCGACCGGGTTCAATCCGACGCTGACGTTCTCGAAGCTCACGAACGTGTCGATCCTCGACAACACGGTGGTCTCCGACACGCAGACCGTGAGCGGCTGCATCGGCAACCTCTACGACGTCGACGTCTACACCGAGATCACGCACACCTGGAACGGTGACCTGGTGCTGTCGGTGACTACGCCCGCGGGAACTTCGGTGCTGCTCTCGAACCGTTGGGGCGGCGCGAACGACGACGTGTTCAATGGCACGTGGTTCGACCAGAGCTCGCTCAACCCGATCGCGACCTACGTCTTCACCAACGGCGTCGTCGCTCCCGATTTGCAGCCGGACGGCAATCTGACCGACTTCTGGCAGTGCCCGCAGGATCCCAACGGCGTCTGGACGCTGACGATCGCGGACCAAGCCGGTGGAGACGTCGGCAATCTGAACCGCTGGGATCTCAAGATCACCACGGGCCAGGGCGGCGGCTGCGGCAGCTCGGTGGTGACGTACTGCACGTCGTCGACCTCGACCAGCGGCTGCAATGCGACCATGGGCGCGAGCGCCGTCGCGGCCTCGATCGGCGCGGGACCGGGCAGCTTCGTGCTCTCGGCGAGCAACGTCGAAGGCCAGAAGCTGGGCCTGATCTTCTACGGCATCACCGGTCGCACGGCCCTGCTCTGGGCCACTGGCTCGACGAGCTACCTGTGCGTCAAGTCGCCGACCCAGCGCGGCTTGTCGGGCAACTCCGGTGGCTCGATCGGCGGTTGCAACGGCTCGATCTCGCTCGACTTCTTCGCCTTCATGTCGGCCAATCCCGGCGCGCTCGGACAACCGCTGACCGCGGGTCAGGTCTACGACGCCCAGGGCTGGTTCCGCGATCCGGCCGCCGCGAAGACCACCAACCTGACGAACGGCATCGAGTTCACGTTGTGTCCGTGATCTGAGCCGAGCCGGTCGGCACGACCGGATTCGGCCCGCGCTCGCGCTGCTGCGCGAGGACGCGATGAAGAGCGAGGAGGCGCCCGATGCGCCTCCTCGCTTGCATGTCAAGGGTGTGGATTGCGCCTGGCCGCGGACGTCGCGCACGCGGAGCGCGCGCGTCGTTTCAAGCCTGAAGCCCGGGGCCTTCCAGGCATGACGATCTAGGCACACAGCGGAGCGCACTTGGCATGCATAATCGAGCGCGCTCGAGTGCGGCAGGCGCCCTCGAACATTCGCTGCAACCGCGACGCAAAGAAATTGGGGCTTCAGGAAGTTGTGTGGGTAGTTGAGCCATGCGCGGGGTAGAGGTCGAGCCCTCCGCAGTGGAAGTAGATCGCGTTCTTGAAGCGCTCGCGGTTGCGGAAGCCGCAGGCTTGCGACT
>JADYYP010000009.1 GCA_020853575.1 Planctomycetota bacterium | reverse complement strand
TGCACAGCCAAGGCCTGTACCCCGGCACGACCGTCTTCGCGCAGTACTACAGCCGCGACGGCGGCTTCGCGCCGCCGAACCACCTCGGCCTGACCGACGCCCTGGAATTCACGGTGCTGCCGTAGTCGGGCCAGCCGTCCGCGCAGCTCTCAGAGCGCCAATTCGAGTTGCTTCCACGCGGGCCGCCAGGCCAGCGCGAGATTGACGATGCGCTGCACCAACTGGGGGTACGCGAGTCCCGCGGGCAACGCGGACTCGGCGAAGTCCTCGTCGCGTGCGAGGTCGGGATTGGCATTGGCCTCGATCACCCACACGCGACCCTGGGCGTCGAGCCGCAAATCGATACGCGCATAGCCGGACAGCGACAATGCGCGGTAGACCTGCTTGCAGGTGCGCTGAATCGTGCGCGTGAGCTCGGGCGCGAGGTCCTGAGCCAGCCCCGTGCGGATGCCGCGGCGCTTTTGATACGCGGCGCTCCACTTCACACGCTCGGTGGCGATGCGCGGCTGGTCCTCCGGCCAATCGTTGAAGGTCATCTCCCAAATCGGCAACGCCTCGAGCTTGCTGTTGCCCAGCACGCCGACGTAGAGCTCGCGGCCCTCGATGTACTCCTCGGCGAGGACGTCGGTCCCGAACGTCGTGTGCATGTAGTGCACGCGCTCGAGCAGCTTCTCATCGCTGTGCACGATCGACGCCTGGGAGATGCCGAGCGAGGCATCCTCCACCGCGGATTTGACCAACAGTGGGTATCCGATCCGGCGCGGACGTCGCGGCTGGGCCGCGATCGGAAAGGTCGCGCAGCGCGGAGTGCGGATGCGGTGCCAGCTCAGGATCTTCTTCGTGAGCAGCTTGTCGTGGGCCAGCATCAATCCGCGCGGATTGCATCCGGTGTAGGCACGGCGCATCAGCTCGAGGAAGCTGATCACCGCCTGGCCGTAGAGCGCGACACCGTGGAACTCCTCGAGCACGTTGAAGGTGACGTGCGGGTTCCACTCTTCGAGCGCCGCGCGCAGCACCTGCAAGTCGTCGTGCACGCCGATCGGACGCACTTCGTGTCCCAGGGACTCGAGCGCGCTCATGATGTCGTGCTCGGTGCGCCAGGGCACGATCGCTGGACCTTGGCGGGCCGAGCGATCCGCGGGCGGGATCAAGTCTTGGTGCATCAGCACCAACACGCGCAGCTTTCTCATCGTGCGAGGCGGTGGTAGCCGGTGTGGAGGAACCGCACGGTGTGCACGGCCACGAGCAACGCCGCATCCAGTCTCGCGGGTGCGAGGGGCGTGTCAACGACGAGCTTGAGCTCGGCCGCGCGCGCGATCATGTCGTGCAGCACTTGATCGACGGTGTAGGTGGGTGAGTCGCTGGCGAGCGAGATGCGCGATGCGAGTTGTGGGCGCAGCTTGCGCAAGAACGCCGCCGCGCGGGGACGGCGATCACCGGGCAGGGCGCGCGAGAAGATGCGCCGCAGTCCGCGGTCGAAGGTGAACGGGAAACGCGCCGTGTAGCGCGCGCGCTTGTCGGCGTAGTGCTCGCGCAGCGTCGTCGTCAGCCCGTCGATGGACTCGGTGCGCTCGCGCAGGTTCACCTCCGGCCGCTTGGCCGCGATGCGTTGCATCAGCTCGTCGACGTACTCGAGCTTGGCGAGCGCCGGCCAGCCGCGGTAGCGCCGCCGCCAGAGCGCGGGAGAGCCCAGCCAGACCGCGAAGGTCTCGGCGAAGTCCTCGGCGGGATGGCTTTGCGCGTACCAGTGGGGCAGGTGTTGGACGAACGCGCGACTGTAGGGCTCGGGGCGATAGTGCTGCTCGTAGGGCGTCGAGATCGGGCCGAAGACCTCGCGCCAGCGTCTGCGAGCGTGCAGCCGATAGGCATTGTCGACAGCGTGTCCGGCTTCGTGGCGCAGCAGGCGCCGCAGCGCGACCGCGCTGCCGCCTTCGACCGCGCCCATCATGCGACGCTCCAGGCGCATCAGCCTTGGATGCGCGAGGTAGAAAGGCAGCGCGATCCCGGGAACGCCATCGGGAGAGAACCACTCGCTCGAGAGCCATGCGTGCGGTCGAAAGCGCTGCAGGCCACGCTCGCCGAGCTCGCGTTCCAGGTCGCGCAGCGCGGTCGCGAGCGGCGAACGTTCGAGCACGAGGTGCAGATCGCACAGACGTAGCTCGAGCAGCCGCTCGTCGCTCCACTGTTCCCATCGCGTGGCCCCGCGCGCGGCGCGCCTGGTGGCTCGAGGCCCAGGGCTCACGGGAGCACGACCTTGGCCACGAAATCGCCCGCGCCAAGCCCCGGCATCGCCATGCGCGTCCCGCGGTCGTCCGTCCTGTCGGGCCCGACGGACCAGACGACGAACACGGAGTGAGCGTCCGTGCGTGAGCGAAGCGGCGATCCCGTGTAGGGATCGAGCTCGCGCTCGCAAGCGAGTCGCGCGGCATCGGCGCCGGAACGGCGCGCGCTCAGCACGACGCGCGCGATCCTCCGGCGAGCCTCCAATTCGGCCCACGGGTGCTGCGCCCAGTCCCATTCGGATGAGCGTGGGTTGGCGACGAGCGCCCAAGTGGGGCGCTCCGGCAGGACGACGGCAGCGGCCAGGTTCGCGCTCGGATCGACGTCGCACTGAGCGCGACGCGCGCGCAGGCAGGCGAGCAGCGCTGCTTGATCCGAGTCGAGCATGCACGCCGTCCACAGGACGGAGACACCGTCGCGCTGGTCGACGCTTGCGATGCCGCACTCGCCTCCGTCGGCGAGGCGCGCGTAGATCATGCGTGTCAACGCGAATTCCCCGTCGCAGGCGACTCGCGCGCGCTGGGCCGGGTCGAGGGCATCCAGCGCACGGCTCCAACTCGACCAGTCGGTGTCCGGCGGGAGCAGCGATGCGCACTCGCACAGTGCCTCGAGTGTGTCCGCCAGCGCGTCATCGCTCGAGCGCAGCGCGGCGAACGTCCCGAACCCCTCGCCCAATCGAGCCGCGCACAGCGCACGCTCCATGGCTCGCACGCATTCCGCCGCGGCGCCACCGAGAGCCAGCGCGCGAGCTTCCGCGCGCAGGATCCCAGCCGCCGCCTCGGCGCCCAGCAGCGCCGGTGGAAGGGACCGCGGGTGTGGCGGTGGGGTGGGCTCGAACCACGCCGCCGCGAGTGGCGCGCGAACGTCACAGCTCGCGTGGGCGCGGGAGAGCCTCTCCTCGGAAGCGTGTGCGACGGCACGCCACGCACAGCGGGCGGCCTCTTGCCACTGCGTTTGTGTGGTCGGCTCGCGCAGCACGTCGCGGACAACGCGCCAGAAGTCGTTGACGTCGCGATGGCTGTCGTCGAACAGCGCAACGCACGGCTCGGACACGTACAGCGGATCACCCGCCGGCAACGGTATCTCGTCGTTGCTTCCACGCGCGACCGAGGCGACCAAAGCCACGCGGGACAGCGCGCCGAACGGGCCCGGCAGGCCCGCGCTCGGGTGGCTGGCGTGCTCCGCGGCCGTTGCGGTGGGCCACCACGTTCCGGGGTCGATCGGCGACTCGCTGGACGTGGCGCGGGATCGGGGAAATTCGAAAGTGACACCGAGTGCGTGCAGTGCGTCCACCTCGCGGGCGAGCTCCAGCGCTCCCGCGCGCCGCAGCCACCAGGCACCCAACAGCGGCGCGACGAGCGCCAGCGCGACCACGAGCGCCAGCCAACGCACGGCCGCCTTCGGAGCGATCCATGATCGAGCTTCGCGCGACCGGGCCATGGCGCGATTGTGCGCACCGCGGGCCTTGGGCGGCAAGAAACGATCTTCGCTGCCGCCGCCGCGGCGCTAGTGTGACGTGGACATGCAACTGCTCCTGTGTGCCTTGCTTGCGCTTCAGCTCGACGATTCCCCGGCCTCGACGGTTGCCTCGGGCCGCGAGGCGGCGCCGGTGGTGCGCCGCGTGCTCGTGATCGACCCCACGGGGCAGTCCGGCAGAACGGCGCTGCTCAGCGACTCCGTGCTCGAGCGCCTGGCCCGAGGAACTGGTCTGCAGCCGCGGACGGGGGAAGCACTGCGCTCGACGACCGGCGAGGAGCGCGTGTGGCGCGAGGCCTCGTTGGGGCCTCAGGGCGGTCTGGTGGGCGAGGTGCGCGGCGGCGGCTGGTGTTGGCTCGAGGTGGAACATGGGCGGGACCAAGTCGTGCTGCTCGAGGCCCAGGGCTGCTCGTTCGTGTACGCCGCGGGCGAGCCGCGCATGGCGGATCTCTACGCCCTGGGGGTGTTGCGGACTCCGATCGCGCTGCGTCACGGAACCAACGGATTGCTCGCGCGCGTCGGGCGCGGCCAGCCGCGCTTCGCGTTCTCGAGCCCGCCCGCGCCGCGTTACCTCGACACCTCGGATGTCACGCTGCCCGACCTCTTGTTCGGCACCGTGGAGTCGGCCCCGGCGACGCCTCCGGAGCGCGCGAGCTCGCCAGCGCGCTACCTGGCCGCGATCGTCGTGGTCAATGCGACGGAGGAACGTGCCAGCGGATTGCGTCTCGCTGCTCGTGTGGACCAGGGTACCTGGGTCGAGTCGCTTTCGGAGCTCGAGCTCCTGCCCTTGGAGACGCGCAAGGTCGGCTTCGCCTTCGAGGCCGCGGTCGATGCTCGCACCCAAGGTCGACTGCAGGTGGAGTTGCGCACTGCAACGGGGGAGCGCTTGCACGCGGTCGAGATGACGCTTGCGGTGCGCTCGGCGCGGACGACTCATCGGCGCACCTTCACCAGCGAGATCGACGGCAGCGTGCAGTACTACGGGATCGTCCCGAGCAGCGCGGAGCCGACGGACCCGCCGCCGGCGCTGATCCTCTCGCTGCACGGCGCGAGCGTCGAGGCTTCAGGACAGGCTGCCAGCTACGCCGCGAAACCCTGGGCGCACATCGTGGCTCCGACCAATCGGAGGCCCTACGGGTTCGACTGGGAGGACTGGGGGCGAGCCGACGCGCTCGAGGTGCTGGCCGATGCGGAGTCGCTCGTGCGCTTCGACCCGCGGCGCCGACTTCTGACGGGTCACTCGATGGGTGGACACGGGACGTGGAATCTCGGGGTCCTGCGCTCGGATCTGTTCGCGGCCATCGCGCCGAGCGCGGGGTGGGTCGACTTCTGGCACTACGGCGCGACGGAGACTCCTCAGCCAGCCGATGCGCTCGACGCCATGCTGCGGCGCGCGACGGCGCCCAGTCGCACGCTCACGCTGCTGCGCAATCTCGAGGCGCGAGGTGTCTACGTCTTGCACGGAGATGCCGACGACAACGTGCCTGTCGAGCAAGCGCGTCGCATGCGCGAGGAGCTGGCCCAATTCCACCCCAATTTCGTGTACTACGAGCGCCCCGGTGCGGGCCACTGGTGGGGCAGTGAATGTGTCGACTGGCCGCCTCTGATGGAGTTCCTGAAACGCCAAGTGCGTCCCCAGTCCGCTCCGAGCGTGGCGTTCACGACTCCGGATCTCGCGCTGCGCGACCGCGAGGACTGGCTAGCGATCGAGCGCGTGCAGCGGCGTTCGATGCCAGCCAGCGCCTCCGCGAAGTTCGACGCCGCAGCGGCGACCCTGCGCATCACCACCGAAAATGCAGCGCGCATCTCGATCGCGGTGCGTCGCGATGACAGCTCGGATTCGCCGCGACTGGAGTGGCTCGACGGTCTTGCGCAGTGCAAGGTCGAGCTCGACGGGCAGTCTTTGGTGCCGCGGGACACGCACGAGCGCGTGTGGAGGTTCGAGCGCGACGCGCGTGCGGGCTGGTCGGTGGTGGAGGCCGAGGGCTCGACCGTGGTCGCGCTCCCGAGCTTCAAGGGGGCGTTCCGCGAGCGCTTTCGCTTGGTCTACGCCACCGGGGGCAGCGCGGAGGAAAACGCCTGGGCAGCCGCCAAGGCGCGCTTCGACGCCGAGCAGTTCCGCTACCGCGGGAACGCTTCGCCGCGCGTGCAGAGCGACGTCGAGTGGCTCGCGGAGCAGGCGAACGACCCGCGTGAGCATGGCTTGGTGCTCTACGGCAACGCGGACATCCATCGCGCGTGGAGCACAGCCGTCGAGGACTCGGCCATCGAGGTTCATCGAGGATGGGCCCGCGTCGGCACTCGGCGTGTCGAGGGCGATGATCTGGCCGTGCTCGCGGTCCTGCGCTCGCGCTCGGGTCGCTCGTGCGTCGCGCTGATCTCGGGCACCGGGCCGAACGGCCTGCGCACTGCCAATCACTTGCCCTACTTCGTTTCCGGAGCAGGCTTTCCGGACTGGCTGGTGCTGCGCACCGCGATGCTGGCCCGAGGTCTCGAGGGGATCGAGGGCGCGGGCTTCTTCGACTCCGAAGGGCGTTGCTCTTCCGAACAAGACGAGGCCTGGCGAGCGGGCTCCGACCGGCGCTAGCCGAACGCCACACCGATTGTGACAATGCGCGAGCCATGAACGAGGACCTGCGCGCGGCACTGGCGAGCGAACTCGCAACCGATTCCGACAAGGCCTCGGCAAGACGCCCGGTGGTCACGGTCGAGCTCGACGATCTGACGCGCTTGGTGCGCCGCGCGCTCGGCGAGAGCGCGGGTCGGTCCGCCGATGCCGTGTACGAGGCGGAGTCGCGGCTGGCTGCAGCGCTGGATACCTATCAGCGCATCGACCTACTGCGAGCCAGGCTCGAAGAGCACCGTGCCGACGTCCACGACGAGCTCTCGCGTCTGCGCGCGACGCTGGTCGCGCGGCGCGGCTTCGTCGAGGATCAGGTGAAGCCGGCCGCGTGGCCCGTCGATCCGGAACGCTGGCACACGCTCCGGCTGCGGGTGCAAGCGCGGCTCGCAGAGTTCGCCGAGCAGAAAGGCGCGGAGGCCCCGCCGTCTCGACTGGTAGCGGCCGATCTGCTGGATCTGTTTGCCAAGGAGCGGGCGGCTTCGTTGGCCGAGCTGCGACGTCGTTCCGACTTCGAGGTCGGGCAACTCGAGCGGCGCTTGGCGCGGCTCGACGCGAGTCTGGAAGAGGCCGGCGAGTTGCTGGCCGCCGTCCGTGACCTGCCGCAGCTCGAAACCGGGCTGGCTTCGCACTACCGCGAGGTCGCGGGGCTCGACGACGGCGCTCGTCAACGCGAGCGGAAGACCTCGATCTTGCAGCAGATCTTTCGCGCGAACTGCGAGTTGCAGGAACGCCTGGGGCCCAAGGCCTGACGTGCTCCGGCCGATTGGATCAGAGGCCCGGGCCCAGCGGGGCGGACGGGGCGCAACGAATTCGAGCCGCCTGATCGCGCCGCGAAATGGCTCGAGTCGGTTCTAGCCGGGCACCGCGACTTCGAGCGCCGGGGGACTGCGACTTTCGGGGGCGCCGTCGACCGACGGACTCTCGACCTGCGCGGCGCGGACAGTGGCCCCGAAGTCGGTGGCGCTGCGGTCAGTTGCGCTGCGGACGAGCTCGAGGATCGCCTCCCCGTGGAGCGCGCTGGTTGCGCGGCCGACACCCTCGATGTTGCTCAAGGCTGCGGCGTTCGCCGGTCGCTGGCGCGCGATTCCGTCCAAGGTGCGGTTCGAGAGTACGCGGTACGCGGGAACTCCGCGCTCGCGAGCGGTGCGGACCCTCCACGCTCTGAGCGAGCTCGCCAGGATTGCGCCCTGCTCGTCGAGGGGCGGCTCGTCGAGGGGCCGCTCGCTGAGGATCTGCTCATCGAGAGTCTGCTCATCGAGAGTCTGCTCATCGAGGATCTGTTCGCGGGTGGGGCGACTCGTCCGCGGCGAACTGCGCGCGGAGGAGGCCTCGGAACGCGGGCGCCCGGCGAGCGGAGGGCCATCAACGGCGTTCAGCACCTGGTGGCGGCGCGTACCCGCGCCGGTGTGACCGGTTCCGCGTCGCAGGTGCTGGCTCGTGTCCTTGGCGGCGACGACCACGCTCGCGGCCCGGTGCGCAGGTTTGTGTTTGGGCTTGCTCCCGAGCTCCAGCCCGAGCTCGGGCTCGCGCTCGAACTGCACGAAGCAGCACATGTGGGGAACGCCCTCGGGCGTGAAGAAAAAGTACTCGCGCAGCGTCACGGCATCGTGCGCGGCGAGCAGCTCGACGAGCTCGGTGTCGTCGAGGCTGCTGCCATCGCTACGGAACGGGATCGCGATCACTCGGGCTTGCATCCAGGACCTCCTTCGTGGAAGTGGATGACCGATGCCGACCGTCGGGAGTTGCGGGTGATCGCCGAAAAACCGAGTCGGCCGCCGCCGCTCGCGCAGCGTGGCTCAGCTTGCCGCGACCGGCGCCGCGCGACCGATGGGCGCACGCACGGGATCCGCGCTCCATACGACTTGATAGAGCGTGTCGCGCTCGACCGGCACCCGACCGGCATCGAGGATCCACTGCACGAGCTGGTCGCGTTGGACCTGTTGAGGCGTAGTCGCTCCGGCGTCGTGGTAGATGCGCTCCTCGACGACCGTGCCGTCGACGTCGTCGGCACCGTAGCTGAGCGCCAGTTGCGCGATGGCCACGTCCATCAAGATCCAGTAGGCCTTGACGTGCGCGATGTTGTCGAGCATCAGACGTCCCAGCGCGATCTCGCGCAATTCGTCGACGGCCGTCGGGCCCGGCACGTCCGCCATCTCGCTGTTGTCGGGATGGAACGAGAGCGGGATGTAGGTCTGGAAACCGTGCGTCTCGTCCTGCAGGCGGCGCAGGCGATCGAGGTGCTCGACGCGCTCCTCCACGGTCTCGATGTGCCCGTGGAGCATCGTGCAATTCGAGCGCAGTCCCGCGCGGTGGACCTTGCGCGCGATCTCGAGCCACTCGTCGCCAGAGATCTTGAGGTGGTACGTCTGCGCGCGCACGCGTTCGCTGAAGATCTCGGCGCCCCCGCCGGGAACCGAACCCAAGCCCGCGGCCTTGAGCTCCTCGAGCACGACCTGCAGCGGCTTCTTGGCGACCTTCGCGATCTGGTCGAGCTCGACCATCGTGAAGGCCTTGATGTGGATCGACGGTCGCGCGGCCTTCACCGCGCGCAGCAGATCCAGGTAGTACTCGTAGGGGATCTTGGGCCAAACACCCGCGACCATGTGCACCTCGGTCACGGGCTCGTGCAACTGCGCTCGCACCTTGTCCGCGGCCTCGTCGGGCGTCATCTGGTACGCGCCCGGCTGTCCCGGCAGGCGCTGGAACGCGCAGAAGCGGCACAGCTTGTTGCACAGGTTGGTGTAGTTGACGTGCTGATTGACGTTGAAGTACGCCAGGTCGCCGTGCATGCGTTCGCGCACGTGATTGGCGAGGGCTCCGACGACGTGCAAGTGCGGCGAGCGGTAGAGCGCGAGGCCGTCCTCGATCGACAGACGCTCACGCGCGAGGAGCTTCTCCGCGATCGCACCCAATTGGTGCTCGCGCGCGAGCCCGACCAGCTCGTCGTTGCTCCGGCCAGCGAAGCAACTCATCGAGGTGGCCCCGCGCGCGGCGCCCGATGAGATTCGGCTTCGTCCTTCGAGCTCGGCCCACGCAGCAAGCGCGGGTGGCGCGGGTCCACGATTCCGTACCACGAATTGCGCTGCACGGGGGTGTACCCGGCGCGCTGGATGACGTTCTCGAGCTTCTGGATCGGCGCGAGATGGAAGCACCCGGCGGCGCTGACCACGTTCTCCTCGAGCATCGTCCCGCCGAAGTCGTTGCAGCCATAGCCCAGCGTCACCTGAGCCATCTTCAGTCCGGCGGTGACGTAGCTCGTCTGGATGTTCTCGAAGTTGTCGAGATAGATGCGCGAGAGCGCCTGCATCCGCAAATACACCGCGGGTGTGCGGCGCGCTGGATAGAGGTGCTGTTCCGGCACGCCATCGGGCTGCATCAACCAGCAGGCGAAGGCGGTGAAGCCGCCAGTTTCGTCCTGCAGATCGCGCAGGCGCGTCATGTGCTCGATGCACTCGGCGACGCTCTCGACGTGGCCGAACATCATCGTCGCCGAGGAACGCAGACCGGCTTCGTGCGCCTTGCGGTGCACGTCGAGCCAGCGCTCCGTCGTGGTCTTCTTGGGAGCGATGATCTTGCGCACGCGCTCGACCAAGATCTCGGCGCCAGCGCCGGGCAGGCTGCCCAGGCCGGCTGCGATGAGGTCGCGGAGCACCTCCTCGACGGGCCGCTTGTCGAGCTTCGAGAGGTGGTCGAGCTCCGGCGCGCTGAGGGCGTGCAAGTTGATCTGTGGAAAACGCACGCGCAGGTCCGCGAACAGCTCGCACCACCAGTCGGACTTCAGGTACGGGTGGTGGCCGCCTTGCATCAACACTTGGCGTCCACCCAGGTCCGCGAGCTCTTGCATCTTGCGCACGATTTCGCCGCGCTCGAGCACGTAGGCGCCGTCGGCCTTGGGGCGCCGATAGAACGCGCAGAAACCGCAGTCGGTGATGCAGACGTTGGTCGGGTTGAGGTTGCGATCGACGATGTAGGTGACGATCGGCTCGGGGTGCTTGCGCCGACGCACGAGATCGGACAGCAAGCCGAGCTCGAGGATGTCCGCGTGCTCGTGGAGGAGCAGCGCGTCCTCGGGCGTGAGGCGTGTGCCATCGCGCACTCGCGCGGCGATGCGCGCGACATCCGAGCGCAAGGCAGCGTGCGCAACGCGCGGCGGCGAAGCGCCTACGAGAGAGTCCGCGGGAGCCGGCATGAACGCGCAGTATAAGGCCCGACGCCGCATGTTTCGCGCGCGCGGGCCGGTGCGGGCTGGAACGCGGCGGGGCGCGCGGTCCAACCGCACGCCCCGCCGGTCGAGCTGCTCGCCCGGGCGTCTATTCGAGCTCGGAGATGAAGGTCAACGCGCTCGGCGCGAGTCCGACCGGCGTCGACAAGGCGCTCGAGAGCCGACCAGTGGTCGGATTGATCATGAAGCGTGTCACGTCGCCGGAAGTCTCGTTGGCCACGTACAAGAAGTTGCCCGACGGGTCGACCTCGGCCGCGACCGGGTGGACGCCCGCGGTGGCCTCGTCGACGCGCGTGAGGATCCCGGTCGAGGGGTCGACGCGGAAGATCGTGACGTCTCCGTTGCCCGCGGCGTCGCGATTGGCGACGAACGCGAAGCGCCCGCTGCCGTGGACCGCCACCGACATCGGAGTGGCGCCCGAGGGCTTGCTCGCGACCTGCGTCAGTTGCCCCATGGGATCGATGAAGTACAGCACCACGCGTCCGTTGGAGTGGAAGGTGCTGAACAGCAACCTCCCCGTGGGGTGCATGGCGATCGAGAACGGCTGCGCGCTGAGCACGCCGGCCTGGGGAACCTCGGTCAGGCTTCCCGGCACGACCAACGAGTCGAACACCGCGATCGAGGTCGAGCTGGGGCAAGCGACCATCGCGAAGCGGCCCGAGGGATCGATCGCCAGAGCCGAGCCGGGCGCGTGCGTCGCGGCCTGCGCGACGTCCGACAGCGCGCCCGTCTGGGGGTCGATCGCCAGCATGCGCAGGTCGGCCGAGCCGCGATCGACGACGTACAGGAAGCGGCCCGAGCTCTCGACGGCGATCGCGATGGGCTCGTCGCCCACGGCGAACGCTGCTCCGATCGGCGTCAGCGTGCCTCCCAAGGCGTCGACCTGGAAGGCCGCGACTTGGTCGTCGGCCGCGTTGGCGGAGTACACCCAGCGCCCATTGGGGTGCGCCGCGATCGCCTGCGGTTGGCCACCGGTCGGGAGCGCGGAACCGACTTCACTCAGGCTTCCGTCGACGCTGTCGACGGAGAACACCGACAGGTTGTTCGAGGCGCTGTTGGCGACGTAGGCGAACTTGGTGTGCAGCGCGAGAGGCGCGTCGCCGGTGATCACCGCCACGTACAGCGGCTCGAGCCGCGCGCGCATCGTCGCCTGGCGCAGGAGCGCACCGGTCTCGCCATCGATGGAGTACACACCGAGCTCGCCCGAATTGACGTCGGAGGCTCCCAGCGGCGGATTGATCTCGGTCGCGTACAGATACGAACCGGAGGGGTCCAGGACGATCGACGCCGGGCGGTCGCCGGTCGGCGTCGTCGAAACTTGAGCGAGCAAGCCGCTGACTCGATCGACACTGTAGGTGCGGATCGTGTCTTCGCTCGAGATCGCTGCGTAGAGGAAGCGACCCGACGGCGCCAGCGCGAGCCGCGCCGGCAGCGCGCCGGTGCCGAGCGACTGGATCTTGGTCAGCGCACCCGTCAGCGCGTCGACGCTGAAGGTCTCGACGCGGTTGCCGGTCAGCGCGCAGGCATAGACGAACCGCCGATCGCGCGACAGGACCATCGAGGTCGGGTCGTTCGACGCCACCACCTCGAGGCCCGTGTCGGCCGGGAGGAAGGTGATACCGTCGAGGGTCAGCGTGCGCACCGTGTTCGAGTTGGTGTTCGAAACCCACAGGAAGGATCCCGCCGGGTCGATCAGCAAGCTCTCGTAGCCGTTGCTCGGCAAGCTGACGCCTCCGAGCGAGGAGAGCGAGCCGTCGAGCGCATCGATGGCCAGCGCCTCCACGTGAGTACCGGTGCGCGCGACGACGTACAGCACGTTCGCGGTGGGGTGCAGCACGAGCTCGTTGGGGCTGCCTCCGAGCGTCGCGATCGTGCCGCGCTCCGCCAGCCGGCCGCTCTCGGGATCGATGTCGAAGATCGAGATGTCGCGCGAGCTGCGATTGGCCACGTACACCACGTTGCCGGCGCGGTTCTGCGCAATGCCGCGCACGAAGTCCGCTCCGTGCGTGGAAACGGTGTATCCCGTCGGCGTCAGCAACCCGCTGGAGGCGTCGACGATGAAGGTCGAGAGCGTGTCGTCCGCGCTGTTGCCGGCGACCACGAACCTCGGCGGAGGAGTCACGCCAAGCTCCAACGTGGCCTCGTCGAACCCCTGGGAGTTCGCGGCGCGCAGCGTGTAGCTCACGTCGTCCGAGAGACTCGTCGCGGTGCCCGAGATGGTCCCGTCGAGCGGGTCGAGCGCGAGTCCCGCGGGCAGGGCGGGGGTGACCGTCCAGGTGTCGACGGAGCCGTTCACGCTGGCCGTGATGGGGTCGATCTGGACGCCGCGCGCGAAGCGCACGAACGACGCGCTCAGCGTCAGGTTCTTGGGCGCATCGGGCACGCCGCCGCCACCAGATCCGCCACCGCCGCCGCCTCCGCAGGAACCGAGGAAGGCGAGCGCGAGAGCGGTGGTCGTCCGCGAGATGGATTCGAGTTGATTGCGATTCATGGGAGGCATGCGAGGGGCACGAGCACCGCTGGACGCCGCGACCGATGCGAGCTCGGACGCGCCAACGGTCCTCCCCGGGCCGCGAACCGCCCCTCGCGGTTCGACTAGGGAAGATCTTTCGAGACCAATTCGACCAGGATCAGAGCGATCCGAACTCCGGCCCGTGACTCGCGAGGGCCAGCTGCAGCCCCTCGCAACCGCGGTCCACACTCGTGCGCTCCAATTGTAACCCGCTCGAAAGCACGAGTTTGACCGGGGCGCGCCGAAAGTTCACTAACGAGTCGGTCACTGCCCCAGTGGGACGAGGACGACTCGTTCCATATGCCGCCGCGCGCGCGATCGGGCTCGGATTACGAGATTGCAATCGTGAACCATGGTCCGCCGGCCGCCCGCGTGCGGCGCGCGCGAGCTGCGCCGACGAACTGGAGCTCAACCCGCGCGCGCCTGAGCCAGCAAGCGGCCGGCGAGCTCGCGCGCCTTGATCACGCATTGGTCCGAGTTGTCGTACTCGAAGCGACCAAACCTGCCGAGCGGGGTGATTTCGACGGTCTCGAGCCACTCGAGCGCCGTGCGACGGCGCGCGCCATAGCCGTGGTCGAAGACCACGTAGGCGTGGCGCGTGCTCGTGCGATCGGTGAAGAGCACCTCGCGCGCCTGCAACACGCCGGCGGCCTCGAGGCCCTCGATGACCTCGCGCTCGAGCTCCGCACCTGGGTACGGCTGGCCACCGGGGTGCGTGACCTCGCACAGGAGCGAGCTCTTGCCGACGGGGGCCAGGCCGGGAGCGTAATTCGACATGTACGTGACCCGATTGGTCGGTCCTTGCTCCGCGTGGGGCAGGTAGATCCACGACAGATCGGGATGCTCGGCGCGGTCGAGCGCAACCAACAGGCAGGTGATCGAGTTGTACTCGAGCGCCGCCATGGCCTCGGCCGGCGCGCGCGGCATGTGCTTGACGATCCCCGGCAAGTCCGTGAGCGCGAGCGTGCTGACGACCCGGTCGAACTCCTCGCCGTTGACGCGCCAACCGCTGGCGCCGCGCACCAGGTCCCGGACCGGGGTCGAAAGTCGCACGCGCTCCAGGACGCTCGCTCCGATGCCGTCGGTGATTGCCTGGAAGCCACCGTGCGAGGGGTAGAAGAACGAGGCTTGATGGGTGTAGCCCTCGGTGCGGATCCCGATCGACGAACGCAACACGTCGTCCACCGGCGCGTCCGGCACGCGGCCGGCGACCCAATCGCTGGAGAGCTGCGCGAGCGGCCGTTTCCAGACCTTCTCGTTGTAGGGGTCCATGAAGTGGCGCGCGATGCCCTCGCCGAAGCGCCAGCGCACCCAAGCGTCGAACGCAGCGGGCGCCGCCGAACCGTCGACTTGCCGGCGGTGCCAGGCGGTGACGTAGCCTTTGAGGCAGTCGAAATTGGCTTGCTGAGGTAGATCGCCCAGTCCGTTCTCGAACGGGTAGTGCACCCAGCGATCGGCGAAGCGGATCTTGGTGTTGCGGTTGCGCTTGACGAATGCCCGCTCGCCCCCGGCGCAGGCCTTGATCCAGTTCATGGCCGCCAGATCCTTGCTGTAGAGGATGTGGCCACCGGTGACGTCGTAAGTGAAACCGTCGACGGTCTTCGAGGCGCACAATCCGCCGATCGCGGGCGCGGCCTCGAACAAGCTCACGTCGCCCTTGGCTAGGCCGCCTTCGATCAGGAAACGGGCGAGGGCTAGGCCGGAGATGCCGGCGCCGAGGATGGCGGTCTTCAAGGGCGTGGGGGCGTGGCGGGGGTCGGTACCGGGACGAGCCCGACAACCTTATCAGCCGCGCGTGCGCGAGTCAGGCGGGAGGACGGCGGCCCGCAGGATCAGCAGCGGATTCGGAAGCGCAAGTGGAGCACTCAGCTTCGCGAGCAGCGCGGCTCGAGTCGACCGCGCGTGCTCCACGCACGACCGCGCGAAGCGCCCGCGGATCGCTGTGCAACGCCCTGGCAAGCGCCGGACGCTCGCGGGGCGTCGAGCAGAGCGCCGGACGGCGGGGGACCGGAGTCGAGGCGCTTGGCGGGCTTGGATCTCCCAGCCCCCATGGAGAATGGAGAGGTCGACAGACTCCGGGAGAGGATCGCCAGGGCGGGCTGCGTTGCTCCAGCAGATTCCGGCGTCGCGTCCGCGCTCTCCGCGCTCACGGCGCGCGGCCCCGCGAAGACGAGCGCTCAGCAGACGACATGCGTCCAGGGCCGCGAGCGAGACGAGCGCGCGCGTGTCCGCGCCCCCGGGGAGTCGCGCGAACTAGCGCGTGCGCACCAGCGTCGTGGCCTCGATGCGCTCGCGCCGCACGAGCTCGCGCGCGTCCTCGAGCCAGCGCCGCCCGTCGGTCGTGTAGCCCGCGGTTGGGACCAGCCCCGGTTGGCGTTCCGCGAAGTAGGCGTTGAACGCGTCCATCGCGGTCTCCCGCGCGTACTTGGCGAGACACGAAGCCAATGCGACGGCGAAAGAGCGTCTCTCGGCCTTCTCGGCGAACGTGACGCGCATCGAGCGCGAGCCGCGGCGCTCGCTGAGCGCGTAGCGCGAACACTCCGGGCTCTCGTCGACGAGCTCGACCGTGGCGTCCTGGAAGTCGCGAGCGAGGATCGAGCCGTAGTGCATGCGACCGCCATGGCGATCGACGACCAACTCGACGCCTTGCTCGGCGTGGTGCTCCCAGATGCGCCGGAAGATCGGCCGCGACGCGTGCCAGTGCGTGCGCGACTTGTTGTCCGTCTCCTGGAACGAGCGGTTGAGCTCGGCCTCGGGCACGGCGCGCAGACCGAGGTCGAGCAACTCGACTCCGGCCTTGCGCAACGCACGGTGCAGCGACTCGACGCGCAACTCGAGCGTCTCCGGCGACCAGTGGCGCGGCAGCGGCGTCGAGCCGTCGCGGTACCACGGATGGCGCGCGATGGTCGGAGCGTCGAGCGCGATCTCCGCCGGTGTCTCCCACAGATAGCGGGCGACCGTGGTGTGCGGGCGGCGTGCGGGGTCGCGCAGCGCCAGGAATCCGAGCGCGGTCGCCTCCAGGCGCTTGGCGCAGCGCGGGGTGCGCTTGAACACCAGCTTGGAGTCCGCGACCACGAACGCGCTCGCGTCGCGCAGCGGATCGTCCGTGACGGCGGGCGCGAGCGCGCGCCACAGTTCGCTCGCGTCGCACGGCGCGCGAAAGACGCTGTACCCCAAGGTGAGCGGCCCGAGGATCGGCCCAAGTCCGGCCTCGTCGACGCCGGCGTGGACGAAACTCCGTTGCATGCTGGCGCGGCCTAGGTCGCGGGGATTTCGTCGCGCCGGCGCCAGTTCCTCGCGAGCAGCGCCAGCGCCAGAGAGCCCGAGACCAGCGCGATCATCTGCGAAGTCGAGATCCGGCCTTGGAACCACACACCGCGCACGGCATCGCCGCGGAACAGCTCGACCGTGAAGCGCAGCACGGAGTAAGTCAGCAGGCAGGTCAGCGCGACCTGACCCTCGTAGCGGCGGCGCTTGAGCAACCACAGACCCAGGCTGGCCACGATCAGCGCCTTGATCGACATCATGGGCTGCGTGGCCCACAGGAGCTGGCCCGCGTTCTCGGCGCCGAACAGGCTGTGCTCGGGCAGCGGATTGGGGACGCGCACCGTCAGCGGAAAGGGCAGGTGCTCCCAGGCCTTGGGCACGATCGAGCCGTAGTCGTCGCCGACCAACAGGCAGCCCACGCGTCCGACGGCCTGGCCGAAGAAGCCCGCGACCGCACCCAAATCGGCGGCGTGGTACACGCGCAGTCCATGTCGACGAGCGCACCACATCCCTCCGACGAGCGCGCCGAAATAGCCGCCGTACATCACCAGCCCGCCCTCCCACACCGCCAGGATCTTGAGCGGGTTGGCGAGGTAGCTGTGTCCGGTGTCCGAGCCGCGCGCGACCTCGACCACGACGTACATCAGGCGCGCGCCGCTGACCAAGCCGACCAACACCCACACCGGTATCGCGCCGTAGCGCTCGACGTCGCGCGCCGGATCGCTCGAGTGCTTGGCCACCAACCGCGAGAGGATGTGGGACCCCAACAGGAATCCCAGGGCCAACATCACGCCGAAGGAGCGCACGGGAAAGCCCAGGCCGGGGATCTCGAACAGGATCGGGTGCATCGGAGGCCGCGGATTCTACGGATCGCGGCGCGCCAGGCGAGCCGCGCTTCGCGGTTGCATCGGAATCAACTGGGCGAGGTCGCTGGCCTGCGCGTCACGGGCCGAGTGCGCTGCGCCGCGCCCGCGCACCGCGTTCGAGCGCAGCGAGGTCGGCGTCCTCGGGCAGGTGCTCGGCCAGCGGGCCTTCGAGCGCGGGGGCCCGCAGTCCCTCGACCGATCCCGCGCCGAGGCCCTCGTAGAAGGCGGCGCGGAGCTCGCTCGGCACACTCTCGGCCGCTCCGCGGACGAGCCGCACCTCGTACGGGATCCCGCGCTGCAAGGTGCGCCCGCAGACCGCCCCGAATCCGCGCGCGAGGTGCGGCCGGAACTGGCGCGGCAGCGCTTCGGCGAGCTCGGACTGCTCGCGCAGATCGCGCTCGAGGTCACGGGCCAAATGCACCTCCCAGTCCATGGCCAGGCCCTCGATGGCAGCAGCGGCGTGTGGCGCTCCCGACGCCAGCTTGTCCGTCACCAGGGCCACGTAGCGCGGATCGAGCTTGCCCTGCATGCGCCCCAAGTGGCGAAAGAACACCCCGAAGCCGCGCGCGACGTCCGCGCGGTGCTCGTCGGGAACCTGCTCGAGCACCGACCAGAGCTCGAGCTCGCCGCCGCGGCTCTTCACCAGCGCTTGGCCGGCTCGCACGCGTCCCAGGCCGAGATACAACCAACTGCGGTAGGGCGCCGGATAGGCCTCCACGATTCGCAGCACCTGCTCCTGCGCATAGCCATTGCGCGGAGAGAGCAACTGGTTGGCGGTCTGCTTGACGTTGAATCCGTCGTAGTAGGAGCCGAGGTTCGCGCGCTCGAAGCTCCAGTCGACGAGCGCCAGGTTGAACGCTCCGGTGATCAGCGCCGCGGCCCACAGTCCCGCTGCCGCGATGGGCTTGCGCTGGCGCCAACGGCCCGTGGCCCAGGCGATCACCACGATGGCGAACAGGAAGTGCGTGTTGAAGTAGCGGTAGCCCTCCGCGTCCATCGGCGGCGGCTTGGGCTCGATCTTCAGGTTGCTCATCGCGTACGCGGCGGCGGTCAGCGGCAGATAGGCGCAAAATGCGAAGGCGAAGCCCTGATCGACGGCGGCGCGCTCGCCATCCGGAGCTCCGCGTCCGAACGCGCCGCGCACCAGCGCGAGCAGACCGCGACCAGCGAGTGGCAGCGTCGACAGGTAGGCCGCGGCGAACACCGCCAGGAACAGGAGCTGCGCGAAACGTCCGGGAACCTCGGCGAAATCGTGGAACTGCGACGCGGCCGGGAGATGCTCGACGAAGAACTCGCGCAGACGTTGGACCACGCGCACGGCGTCGAATTCCGTGTTCGCGCCGTCGAACTTCTGGTCGAGGAATGCCAGCCCTCGACCACCCGTCATCCAGTTGAGCGCGATCAGAGGCGCCAATCCGATCGCGAAGCCGGGGACCAGCCACGCCAGATCGCGCAACGTCGCGCGCCAACCGCGCAGTCCCAGGTGCACTAGACCGAGCAAGGCGACCGGAGTCAGTGCGCCGAGGAACACGAACACCGCGAAACCGGCTGCGAACGAGCTCGCGAGCAAACGCACCGGTGACACACCCAAGCGTTGCATGCGCGCGGAGCTCCACAGCGCCAGCGCCGTGAAGCACAGCGTCTCGAAGTGGTTGCCCGAGGCCATCATCGAGTACTTGGTGACGGTGGTCGGTGCCAACGCGAACAGCAGTGCTCCCGCGAACGCGGCGCGCTCGTCGAGCAGCTCGCGCAGGAGGGCCCACACGGCGACGAGCGCAACGGCCCCGAGCGCGACGGGCACGAGCTTGAGCGCGAGGTAGCTGGGCCCGAACAACGCGTAGCTCGGGACCGCGAGCAGCCCGGTCAGGATCTGCCCGGCGGCGTTGTCGTACACCCGCGCGACCGGCAGGCCGCCGTCGACGCCGAGCATCAGCGGGATCGTTCCCATCGGGAACAGCTCGAACTGCGGCATCGCGACCTCGTCGAAGTTGCTGGCGAGCACCAGCGCGCGCAGCAGCGCGTACAGCGTGAGCGCGAACGCGAGTTGGATCGCGGGTCGTCGCAGTGCGCTCATCGCGCTAGAGCTTCCCGCGCAGCGCCATCCAACGCAATTGCAGCACGGTGGTGTAGCCGCGGATCAAGATGCGCAAGGTCAGCGTCGACTGGCCGCGCTGGCGCTCGATGAACTCGATCCCGACCTCGGCGATGCCGATTTTCGCGCGCGCAGTCTTGAACAGGAGCTCCTGCACGATCGCCGGACCCTTCGAGAAGCTCTCGGACACGCGGATGGCCTCGAGCGTCGAGCGCCGCCAGCAGCGGAAGCCCGAGTTGCAGTCGCGCACCGGCACACCGAGCACGATGCGGATGTAGAGATTGGCGAAGAAGGTGATCAGGCGCCGCAGCGGACCGCGCTCGGCGTCGCTGCCGCCATGCACAGCGCGCGAGCCCAGCACGAGGCCGACCTGGGGACCGATCCCGGGGCCCGAGCGCTCCAAGCGCTCGATCATGCGCGGCACGAAGTGTGGCTGGTGCGAGAAGTCCGCGTCCATCTCGACCACCACGTCGGCGCCCATCTCCAGCGCCCGCACGAAGCCCGCGCGCCCGGCCGCGCCGCGCCCTTTGTCCGTGGTGCGGTGCAAAAGATGCAAGCGCGGTTCGCGCTCGGCTGCCTCGGCCACGAGCTTCCACGTGCCGTCCGGCGAGTTGTCGTCGATCACCAGCACCTGGAAGTTCTCTCCCAAGGCGAGCAGCGCGCGCGCCAGGGGCAGCACGTTCTCCGCTTCGTTGTAGGTCGGCAGCGTGCAGACCACCTTCGGCGTGCGGGGGCTAGTCATGGACGGGGACGGAGGCGCACGGACGCGGGCCCGACCTCGAACCGTACATCGCCCCGGCGACGCGGGCAACCGCGCCGATTGCACGTCAGCGCTCGAACGCTACGCTCTGCGCCCTTCGAACGTGCGATTCGTTCCGGAGCCCGCGACCGCGGGTCCCGTCCGAGGTGAGCCATGAGCCAACACGCTTCTCCGCGCGCCGACGCGCCCCGCACCAAGGTCTTCGTCGAGGGCCGCTACCGCAAGCTCTCGCGCGACCTGCCGCAAACCGTGTTCTTCTGCCCCGACTGCAAGGGCCATCCGCGCCGCCGGCGCGGTTGCGCGCGCTGCGAGGGCTTCGGCAAGTTGACCCGCGACTCCGTGCAGGAGCTGATCGGTTGGGTGCTCGGGGCCGCCTTCAAGACGCGCAGGAACAAGTTCCACGGCGCCGGCCGCGAGGACGTCAACGTGCGCATGCTCGGCCACGGTCGACCGTTCGTGGTCGAGCTGATCGCACCCAAGTGCTTCGACGTCGATCTCGCGGCGTGCGAGGCCGAGATCAATCGGCGCAACGAGGGCCGGCTGGAGGTGCTCAATCTGCATTGGACCGAGAAGACGCGGGTCCCGGTGATCAAGGAAGAGAAGCACGCCAAGGAATACCGCGCGCTGGTTCAAACCGGTTCCGACGTCGAAGCCGGACGCTTGGCCTCGTTGGTGGGTGTGCGACACTCGATCGTGCAACAGACTCCAGAGCGCGTGGCGCATCGGCGCGCGCAGCTGGACCGAGAGCGTTGGATCGAGATCAGCGCCGCGCAGCCCGCGGGCGAGCGACTCGTCGAGCTCGTGGTTCGCGCGCAGCACGGGACCTACGTCAAGGAAGCGATCAGCGGCGAGGGCGGCATGACTCGGCCGTCGGTGAGCGAGCTGCTCGGCGTGCCCTGCACGTGCATCGAGCTCGACGTGCTCGCGATCCTCGGTGAGGAGGGCCAGCTCGATCTCGCTCCGCCGCGGCCGCCGCCGGGATTCGGCGCGTTCCTCGACGAGTGAGCTGTGCGGCGCTCGAACACCTTCGCCCAGGCCCGGGGTGGGGACCTGCTGCGCTGGGTGCTCGCCGTAGCGTGCGCCGCGGTGCTCTCTTGGGCGCGCATCGAGTTCAACTCGATCTACCTGCCAGGCGCGCTGGAGAACGTCGCCGGGATCGACCCTCGCGGTGCGGCCGAGCCCTTCGCGTATCGCGTGTTGGTACCGAAGCTCGTGCGCTTCTTGCACGAGAACGTTTTCACTGCCGCCACGCCGCTGTCGCTCTTCCGCGTGCTCGACACGGCCTTCATCGTGCTCGCATTCGCGGCCCTGCGGCGGCTGGCCCGCGAGAGCTTCGGCCCGCGTTGGGCCGTCGACGCCTGCTCGTTCGGCCTGTTCGCGCTGCTGCCGTGCCACTTCGTGCTCTCGCGCGAGTACCCCTTCTGGTACGCCTGGGACATGGCCGCGGTCGCGCTGTTCACCTACGGCCTGTGGCTGCTCAAGCACCGCGAATGGGTCGTGTTCTACGCGCTTTTCGCCGTGGGCTCCTTCAATCGCGAGACGACCTGCTTCCTGTCGTTCGCGTACCTCTTCACGAGTTGGCGCGAGGAGTCGCGCGGACGGCTCGCCGCGCACCTCGCCGCCCAGGCAGCACTGTGGTTCGCGGTCAAGTGGTGGCTGCAGGCGCTCTACCGCAGGCAACCAGGCGGAGTGTTCCAGCCTGCCTGGGTCGAGAACGGAGAAGCGCTCCTCGATCCCGCGATGTGGCGCTGGTTCGCGCTCGCCTTCGGCGGCACGTGGATGGCCTTGCCGTTCGTGTATCGGCGCATCGAGGAGCGCTGGATCCGCGCGCTGGTGTGGGTCGTGGTGCCGTTTGCCGCGGGCATGTTCGTCGTCGGCGTGTGGACCGAGTTGCGCATCTGGGGTGAGCTCGTGCCGGTGGTGCTGCTCGCGCTCACCGCCGGGCTGGGCGGCCGCTCGATTGCGGCTTCGCGCTCGGCCGCGTAGGTTCGGACTTGCGATGAAATTCCTGCGCGCGACCGCTGTCGTCGGCTTGGTTCTGGCTTGCTCATGCTCACGTCCTGCGGACGACGGAGCGCTGCTGCTCTCGGCAGAAGTGGCGGCACGTTCGCTGCCACCTCCGACCGAGCATCGCCTGGGAGAAGGTGTCGAGCGCGAGAACAAGACCAAGCGCAAGCGCTACTTCGAGGAGTTGCACCGCACCGCTCCCGATGTCGAGTGGCGCGCGATCGAACGCGCCAATGGGCTGGCCGAGATGGCCCGGCGCAACGCGCTCGCGGCAGGTGGTGTGCAGTTCCTCCAACTGGGCACGTGGAGCGAAATCGGCAGCAAGAACCAAGCGGGGCGCATGATGTGCGCGACGCTTTCACCGGACGGGACGCAGGTCTACGCCGGAGCCGCGCTCGGAGGTCTGTGGCGCTGCGACTACGGCGGCACCAACTGGACGCCGCTGGGTGACAGTCTGTACGGCGGCGTGCACGAAGTGGTCGCGATCCCCGGCGAGTTCCCCGGTGATCCGGACGTGCTCGCGATCTCCAACAGCTCGATCGGGCTGCGCGTGACGCGCGACAACGGGCAATCTTGGGAGACGCCCAGCGGCTTGAGCTCGGTCACGGCGATCAAGGAGCTGCGCCAATTCGCCGACGCGGCGCACACGATCGTCGTCTGGGCCCAGACCAACCTGACGGTCAACGCACCCGCGCTGTTCGCCTCGACCGACTATGGCCGCTCCTTCGTCAAGCGCTTTCAGATGCCGACGTCGGGGTTGTCCGACGCTTGGGTGCCGCGCAGCGGACCGGGGGCGGCGAACAACGTGTTCATCGTGCACCGCGGCCAAGTGCGGCGCTCGAGCGACGGAGGGAGCAGTTTCGTTCCGTTGGCGACGATCGACGCCAACGCGAGCGACGGCGTGATCACCGGTTCCGAGGCCGGCAGTCCAACGTTGTACGTCGCGCTCAACAACAATGGATGGAAGCTGTACCGCTCCGACGACGGCGGTGCGAGCGCTTCGCTCGTGCACACGCCGACGGACTTCTGGGGCGAGCTGTGCGCCTCGACGATCGATCCGCAAGTCGTGCTCTACGGTGGCGTCGAGGTCTTTCGCTCGAGCAACGGCGGCGCGCTCTTCGGCAAGCTCAATTCCTGGGGCGCCTACTACTCCAACCCGCTGCACATGCTGCACGCGGACACCATGGGACTCTACGCCTGGCCCGACACGCACAGCAGCAACGGCGAGGTCTTCTTCTTCTGCATGGACGGTGGGTTGTGGCGCAGCCACGCGAGCGGCGCGAGTCCACTCAACTGGTCGCTCGATGGTTTGGGCGTGAGCCAGTACTACTCGACCCTGACTTCGAGCTCGAATCCCAATCTGATCCTCGCGGGCTCGCAGGATCAGGGCTACCAGCGCGGGGTGTACCAAGCTCCGGCGGGCGCCGGACCGTCGACGGCGTTCGATCAGCTGATCAGTGGCGACTACGGGCACTTGACCTCGGCCGACGGCACGCACTCCTGGGTGTACTCGAACTACCCCGGGTTCACTCTGGTGCAGCAAGGGCAGGCCAACCCCAGTCTCGTCGCCTACGTCGATTTTCCGGCGGGATCGCAGCACCTGTGGCTGCCACCGGTGGTCGCCGATCCACTGAACGCGACGAGCTATTTCCTGTGCGCGGAGCGGCTCTATCGCTTCGACCGCGTGGCGACGAATTCGTGGGCTTCGAGCGTGCACTCGGCGCAGGACTTCTCCGCCGGGACGGCCAACTACCTGACCGCGCTCAGCTTCGCCCCGAGCGATCCGCAGCGCGTCTACGCGGCCGACGATGCGGGCAAGCTGTACGTGTCCACGGATCACGCGCTCAGCTGGACGCCGTCGGCCTCGACCGGTCCCAATGAGCACTATTTCTACGGCAACGCGATCGCCGTGCACCCGAGCAATGCCCTCGAGGCGGTGATCGGCGGCTCGGGCTACAGCGCGAGCGGCGTCAAGCGCACGACCGATGGCGGACAGACCTGGAGCGCGTTGACCACCGGCCTGCCGGCGACGCTGGTATACGACCTCGTCTACGCGCGCGACGGCACGTTCGATCTGTACGCGGCCTGCGAGGCGGGGGCCTATCGCTACGACCGCGCGGGTGGCACGTGGCTCAGCATCATGTCGACCCAGGCGCCGTTGACGCTCTACTGGTCGGTCGAGGCCGTCGGCACCGACCGCATCCGCTACGGCACCTACGGGCGCGGCATCTGGGATTACCAATTGCCGCCGCCCGCGCACGTCGCCACGTATTGCACGGCGAAGATGAACTCGCAGTTCTGCGTTCCAGCGATCGGCGCCAACGGATGGCCGGCGACGACTCCGGGCCAGCCGTTCCTGATCACTTGCTCGCAGGTGCTGGCGCAGAAGAACGGAATCCTGTTCTACGGGTTCCAGCCCAACGCAGGCTCGTATCAGGGCGGCACCCTGTGCGTGAAGTCACCGGTGCGTCGAACGGCGACACAGAGTTCCGGCGGCAGCTCGCCGTGCTCGGGCGTGTTCGGCTACGACATGAACGCGCGCATCCAGTCGGGCAGCGATCCGCTGTTGGTCGTGGGGCAGAGCGTGTACTGCCAATACTGGTACCGCGATCCCCAGGACCCCTTCACGACCGGACTGTCCAACGCGCTCGAGTTCACCATTCCGTGATCGGCATGCTCACTTGGTGAGCGGTTCCAGAGCCTCGCGCACGGTGCGCGAAGTCTCCGACGCGAGCCACTTGCGCAACTCGGCGCGCACGCCATCGTCGAGCGTTCGCCGCGCGAGCTCGCGCGCGACCGAGAGTCGGTCCGTGCAGGGCGTGGCGAAGTTGGTCAGGTGCGCGAGCAGCACCGCCGTCTCGAGCTGCGCGACCTCCGCGAGCAACGGATTCTCTTGGCGCAACCACTCCGCGTAACCGAGCGCGGCGATCGCGGCTTCGTCTTCGCTCGAGAATCCGCCCGCGGCGTGGATCGCGATGCGCATGCGCTGCTCGGCGACGCCGCGCATCTTCGCGACGCGCTCAAGGTGCTCGCCGGCCAGATTGGTGCGCGCATTCGGATCGGAGTTCAAGTCGAACAGCTCGAGCTGGATGTCCTCGGCACACTCGCCTTCCGGCGTCGGAGAGATCAGCTGCCAGCCGTCGGCGTCGATCACGCTGGTGTTGAAGCGCGTGAAGGAGAACGCCACGTCCTTGGCGGGGCTGGAGCCGTCGAAGTGGCGCAACAAGCTCGTCCCGTGCAAGCCGCCCGGCCCGGCGATGTCCGCCAGCTCGAGCAGAGTGGGGAACAGGTCGACGTTCTCGACCACCGAGTCGACGATTCGTCCGTCGGGTACGCCCAGGCCATCGAGCAGCAGTGGGACGTGGACCAACTCGCGGTGCACTTGGTTGCCGTGGGTGGGCATCAAGGTGTTGAGCAGGTTGGGGGGGTCGCCGCGGCGCCGCGCGGCACCGCGCTGTCCGTTCATCAGGGCCACCTTTTCCCACAGCCCTTCACCGTGGTCGGCCGTCACCGCGATCACACCACGTGCGCGCAGGCCGCTCGCTTCGAACAACTCGAGCAGCTCCGCCACGCGACCGTCGGCGTAGCGCACGTCGTCGTCGTAGCCGCCGATCTCTTCCTTGATGGCGTCGATCCCGCGCTCGACCTCGGTGAGCCCGAGCTCGCGTGCGATGCGCGGCAAGTAGCTGGCGCGGTCACCGGGCAGGAAGTCCTTGGCCGTGCGCCATTCGCGTCGTCCTTCGGGTGCGAGGTAGGGATCGTGGGGCTCGTTGATGTGCACGTAGGTGAAGCTGCGCTTGTCCGCGACGCTCGCCATCCACTGCGCGATGGCGTCGTTCGAGCCGTACACGGGCAGCGTCTCGAAGCGCTCGAACCCGCGCCCGAAGCCGTTCTGGGGGCTGACCAGCGCATTGGACGAGAAGCCCGCGGTGGCGAATCCGGCGCGCATGAAGCTCTCCGCAAGGGTCGACAAGTCCCCGGGGATGTCCAGGCGCTCCTTGGCGATGTAGCGCCCCGTCATCAGCGAGACCATCGAAGGGCTGGTGAACGAGGCCTGGGAGAAGGCGCGCCGGAACAGCACGCCGCCGCGCGCTAGCGCGTCGATGTTGGGCGAGGTCGGGCGCGTGTAGCCCATGACGCCGAGGTGGTCGGCGCGCAGCGTGTCGACCACGATCAGGAGCACGTGGTCAGGCTTGGGCGGCTCCGACGCCGGGCAGCCCGCGAGCGCCGCGCACAGCGCCACGAGGGCGACGGTCGACTTCATGTGCCACATCCTACGGGCCGGGCCCGGCCGAGAGCTGACTACACGATCACTCCCAGGATCTCGGTCTCCATCACCAGCTTGTCGTCGACGAAGCCCTGCGCGAGATAGGTGAACATCGAAGGACGGACTCGCACGGACTTGGCCACGAGCACCAAGCGCGAAGGGGGCGTCACGACCGCACGAAAGCGCGTCTTGTCGACGCCGCCGAAGCCCACGAACTTGTCGGAGACGTTCGGCACCGTGGTCATGAAGTGATAGGTGGCGAGCTGCGCCGCGCCCTCGAGCTGCAGCACGCCAGGGAAGATCGGTCGACCCGGGATGTGGTCGGCGGCCCACCAGTCCTCGCGCGCCAGGTCCTTGTAGCCGACGATCCACTCGCCTTTGGGATCGATCGCCAACACCCCATCGAGCAGCGCGAAGCGATTGCGCTGCATGCAGTGCTTGCGAACCCCGGCGGAGTCGACCACCACGCGCGAGAGGTCCAGGCTCTTGAGGTCGACGATAGGTTGTGCAGGCACTCCGTGCTCCTGGGTTCGCGCGTGGGTGAGGGAAAGCGCGGCAGTTTACGAAGCTCAGGGCCCGACAGAAATCGTCAACTCCTCCGTCTCGCCGGGCGCGAAGCGCACGCGCAAAGCGCCGCGTGATCCGCTGACCGTGCTCGCGAACAGCTGGAGCTCTCCGGCGGCGCAGTGGGGTGCGCGCGCTCGTCCGTCCGCGCCGGTGACCAGCTTGATCGGGCCGCTTGGCAGACCAAGTCCCTCGATCGTCACGCCCTCGATCGGTGTTGCTGTCGCGTCGAGCGCCAGCAAGCGCAATTCGCCCATGCGTGGCACCACCAACTTCGGCATGTGCAGACTCGGCGCGCTGAAGCTGACGTCGTCGAAACTCGCCAGCGGCGCCTCCGCTGCGCCGACGAAGACACGGTATTCGCCGTCGGGAATGGGACCGAAGCGATAGCTGCCGTCGAGCGTCGAGCGCGTCGTCCGCCGCGCGCGGTCCGCGCGGGACTCGAGCACGACCTCGATGTCGTCGAGCGCCTGGCCGGACACGTCCTCGATGCGTCCCTCGAGCGCTCCCTGCGGATAGAGCGCGATGCGCACGACGACGTCGTTTTCCTCGGGGGCGTGCAGCTCGACTTGCTCACGCGAGCTCTCCAGGCCGTCCGCGAGCACGCGCATCTCGTAAGCGCCGAGGGCCACGTCGGTGAGCACCAAGGCCGCGCTGCCGTCGGTGACCTCGACCCGCCGCGATTTCGCGTGCGCACTGCCCAACAGCACCTTCGAGGGCTCCAGCGACAGCGTCCACTGCTTGGGAGGTGGCAGACCCGCGGCGCAGTCGAGGTACAACTCGACCCGCGCGGTTCCGAGATAGCGAGCCGGGTCCTTGAGGCGCGATGGATAGCTCGGAGGCGGGGCTGGCGAGAGCTGCGAAGCCTCCGTCGCCTGGCGCGCGTTGGGGTTCTCGAGCGCGGCCTCGAGCGCGCTGCCTTGCGGCTCGTGAACGGGCGCGACGGCCTCGCTCGGAGTTGGCGGTCGGCCCACTTCGGAGAGCTGCCACAGCGCGAGCACAACCGCGGCCAGCCCCAGGCCGATGACGCTGGCGAGCACCACGCCGAGCCTTCCACTGCGCGTTGACAGGCGCCGCTCGCGCCGTCTACCCTGGCCGACCTTGCGTTGCATCGGACGACGATTCCAAAGCTAGACGAATCAAATAGTTACAGTCGGTTCTGCCTGCCGCGCAGGAGCGCCGACATGCTAGCTCCGGCCCGTTCGACGGCAAGCCCAACCACCGCCCCTCGATGAACTTTCTCCGCTCCACAGCGCGTCTCCTCCGCCGCCCGTTCCTCCTGTGCTTCGCGCTCCTGGGCCTGTTCTTTTGGGGGAGCGCGCGCGCACAGTCCGGCCGCGTGATCGTCCTCGGATTTGACGGCGCCGACGGGCGCACGGTGGCCGAGATGATGGACCAGGGCCAGCTTCCCAACCTCGCCAAGCTGCGCGAGCAGGGGACTTTCGCAACCCTCGGCACCACCAACCCCGCCGAATCACCGGTGGCCTGGGCGTCGCTGAATTCGGGCCAGAACCCGGCCAAGACCGCCATTCCTGGGTTCGTGACGCGCACCTACACGGACGGCACGCCCAGCCCGATCAAGGGCTTCGCCGAGGACGGCGTGGCCACGCCGGTCGAGGATTTCGAGCACACGCCGATTCCGACCTGGAGCCCCGCAGTCTTCGCGCTGGTGCTCGGCGGCGGTGGCTTCATCCTGTTCGTGCTGGTCTTCGGGCTCTTGCTGCGCCTCAAGAAGGGCCCCACCGTGCTGCTCGCACTGGTCCTCGGTGGCGTCGGCGCGTGGGGCGGCGCGACGATGCGTGGCTACCTGCCTGCGACCATCCCGGTGGTCACCAACCCGTTGCAAGCGGCTCCCTTCTGGGAGGTGGCTGCGCACGCGGGCGTCCCGTCGCGCGTGATCGACGGACAGCAGGTGTGGAATCGCGAACCGGTCTCCGGCGCCAAGGTGATGTGTGGACTGGGCGTGCCCGACGCTCGCGGCACCTACACCAACTACTTCATCTACACCACCGATGAGCTGTTCTTCGCGCGCAAGCTCTCCGAGAGCGGCGCCGACACCGGCTCCGGTGGCTACAAGCTGCGCGTGGACGAGCGGGACGGCGTGATCGAGAGCGAGGTCTACGGGCCGGACAATTTCTGGCTCGTGCCTCAGTTGCGCGAGGAACTGGCCGGGATCGAAAAGCGCTTGGTGGACGAGCCCTCGATGCCGTTCAAGAAGAGTCTCGAGCTCGACGAGCGGCGCAACGCGCTCAAGGACGCGCTCGCCCAGCCGGTGACGGTTCCGATGCGCATCGAGAAGCAGCAGGGCCTGGCCAAGGTGACGATCGGTGGTCAGTCCCAGGACATCAAGGAGGGCGCGTGGTCCGATTGGTATCGCGTCACGTTCGAGCTCAACCCGTTGCTCAAGGTGCACGCGGTGACGCGTGCCAAGCTGGTCTCGCTCGACTCGCCGCATTTCGAGCTGTACCTCAACACGATCGAGATCGACCCGGCGAACCCGCCCTTCTGGCAACCGATTTCGCAGCCCGCCGATTTCTCCAAAGAGCTGGCGACCTCGTGCGGGACTTTCGAGACCGTCGGATGGGCGTGCCTCACGCACCCATTCAAAGATGACGTGATCGATGCGGTCACGTTCCTCCAAGACATCGAGTTCACCACGCAGTGGCGCGAGAAGTTGGTCTTCGACGGGCTTTCGCGCGACGACTGGAAGTTGTTCGTCGGCATCTTCAGCGAGGCCGATCGCGTCCAGCACATGCTGTATCAGTACTACGACCCGCAGCATCCACTGCACGACGCAGCCAAGGCCGCGACGAAGACCACGTTCTACGGCCAGGAGATCACGCTCGCCGAGGCCATCCCGGCCATGTACCGCAAGATCGACCAGATCGTCGGGCGTGTGGTCAGCGAGTACGTGAAGCCCGGCGACACCCTGCTGCTGTGCGCGGACCACGGATTCCAGTCGTTCCGCCGCCAGGTGCACCTGAACAACTGGTTGGCGCAGGAGGGCTTCTTGGCCGTGAAAGAGGGCGCCGGGATGTATGCGCTACTCAGCGGCTACGTCGATTGGTCCAAGACCAAGGCTTATGCGCTCGGGCTGGGCACGATCTACATCAACACCGTCGGCGGCGAGTCCAAGGTGGGTATCGTAAAGCCCGAGGAGAAGGACGCGCTGATCCAGGAGATCGTCCAGCGCTTCCTGGCGGCGCAGGACGCCAAGACCGGTGAGAAGTTCGGCCGCTCGGCGGACATCGTGTCGCAGATCCACCACGGGCCTCATCAGCACCTCGAGGCCGACATCTCGGTGGGCTTCGACAGCAACTATCGCGTGTCCTGGACGACCACCAGCGGCGGCCTGTCCGCGCCCGGGGGCAAGCTCGGTCCGGTGGTCGTCGACAACGACAAGAACTGGTCCGGAGATCACGTGTCCGTCGACACCGAGCTGGTGCGCGGCATTTTCTTCAGCAACAAGAAGTGCGATCTGCCCCCCGAGGGCGTCGATCTGCTGCACATCGCTCCCACCGTTCTGGCGCAGCTGGGTGTGAAGGTCCCGGCCGAGCTGGACGTCGCGCCCCTGCTCCTGCGCTGATGGCGATCGAGCGCATCGCACCCCGCGAGCTCGCCCGCAGGATCGCGGTTGGTGAGCCCTTCGTCTTGCTCGACGTTCGCGAGCCGGCGGAGTGCTCCGTGTGCCAGCTGGCTGGCTCGATCAACATCCCGCTGGGCGAACTCGGCCGGCGTCACGGCGAACTGGATCGGAGCGCTCGAATCGTCTGCATCTGCCATCACGGGGTGCGCAGTTCCCACGCCGCGAGCGCTCTCGAGCGATTGGGTTTCGAGTACCTGCTCAACCTCGCGGGCGGGATCGATCGCTGGGCGACGGACGTCGATCCGCAGATGTCTCGGTACTGAACTCCGATGGCGTGGGGGCGCTCGAGCTGAGGCCGCCCGGGGCTGGGGCCGGCCGCTGACCGACGTGCGGTTGCGCGCCGAGATGCGTGCTGAATCCGCACGCGAGCGAAGAACGCACAGCTTCCGCCGGCGAACGGGGCGCTCGAGCCCGACGGCGCGCGCACTTTCAACCAAGTTCACAGGAAGTTCACCGCTCGCGCGCTTACGCCGGATGAAGTGCGCCGTAGTGGCGCCAACCGGTCGGTCAAAGCTCTCGGAGATTCGATTTTCGCTGAAAGGACCGAAGACCTGGCGCGACGGAGAGCATGCAGCACGGTTGAACTGGTGTCGGCGGTCACGCAGGCACGCTGCGTGCGATCGGAATGTGAGCGAGAGTGCGACCGGAGCAGCGCGTCGAGTGACGCGCTGCGAGCTTGAACGAGTGACGGTGATGGGGTCGACGAGGGAGTCAATGGTGGCGAAGCGAGACAATCAATCGGCGAGCGAGAGTGTGCGCGGTCGCAGCGTGCGCTCGGTCGTCCTGGGCTGGACCGACGAGGAGACGGGCGAGCAGGTCGTGGTCGACGTCCACGGAATGGCGGCCTACCTCGACGGCCTCGAAGCACAGGGGTTCGTCGTCTTGCGGGACGACGGAACCCAGCTCGCCAGGCCGGGCCGCGGAGAGCACACGGCCGCGGGAGCCGCCGACCGGACCGCAATGGGGGTGTCCGATCGCGGATTCCCGCGGTCCTCCGCTCGGCGCGCCTCCAGCGGCTGAGCTGTTTCCTGCGGGGTTCGCCGCGGTGCTCGCCGCGGTGCTCTCCCCGGGCGGGCCGGTGACTGCGCACTGGAAGATTGCGCTCCACCCCCTGTAGCCCGCTGCAATCTCGACCTAGTGATCTCGAACAGAGTTGGTGGTGTGGGACCCGCCAATTCGCGCGCCTGCGGCGGGGGCTGCGGGCGCGCCCCTTTTAAGCGCTGCGGCAAATCGGTCCGCTCCAGCAGCATCGCGCGAGAGTCGTCGCGCAGAGACGCGTGGCCGGCTTGCGACGTCCGGCGGGCGAGCCCACGCCAAAGTCGGACTGAGGCGCGCCGGCGCCGGCGCGGACCACGGGGGGAGTTGGGGTCGGCCGGGAGCGCCGGCTCCATGCGCTTCGCGGACAGCTCAGCGTAGCGTGCGGTTGCGGGTGCTCGCTCGCGCTGCGGGCTCGCGAACAAGTGAGAGATGAGCTCTCAGAGCGTTGGATGCGCCGGTGCCATGCGGGAGCCGGACGTCGAGACAGTGATCTGCTCTCGGATGCTGAGCGCGTGCGGGCTTGATCTGCGTCGTGATCGGGTCGACGGCGCACTGCTGCACTTCGGCGAGCTGGCGGCCCGAACCCGCAAATGGCCGTCTGCGGCAGTTCGAGGCACGCAGGTGACCTGACGCCTGCGAACTGCCAAGCTGTTCGGAGTGACCGAAAACCCGCCGAGCGATGAGGACACAGATGAGGTCGTGCTGACCCCGCTGCGCCAGCGCTTCGAAGTCGCCTGGCCGTCCGCGTTGATCCTGGGCTGTCTGGGCAACTACCTCGGCCTGCGGTCGGGGGTCTGGGGACTTGGCGCGCTCCTGTCGAGCGTGGGCTGGTTGGCCGTCGTCGCTCCCGTTCGACACGTGGCGCTGGGTGCGCAGCGCCCTTGGCTGTGCGTGGGTTGGTCCGTGGGAGTGCTGGCTTCGATCCTCGGGGTGCACCTCGACGGCGACTTGCCCGCGCTGAGCTCGGCCATTCCGGGTGTCCGCTTCCTGCGGGGACATCTGGATTCGCGCTGGGCGGGTGACTGGACAGACATGGCGCTGGATTGCGCCCTCCCGTCGCTCGCCGTGCTGGCGACATGGCTCGCCGCGCGCTGGACCCGAGGGTGGGGCGGTTTCCTGCTCGTGGCGGTCTACACGACGAGCCTGGGAAGCGTCGCCCTGGGCGCGGGCTCGGCCGAGCTCGCGAGAGGACCCTGGTTGGCCCAGCGCGGCTTGCCCATCGACTGGATCGCCGACGGGGTTGCACTGGTCGCCGGATTGGCGGCCTTCGAGCGCTCGAGCGTCGAATCCGACGCCCACGCCAGAGCCCCATTTCGGCGCGTGGCCTGGGTCGCGCTCACGTTCGGCTGCGCAGCGCGCGTGTACCTCGCGTGGCGCAGTCGAAGCGCCTGAGCGCGGAAGGTGGAAGCTCGGCTGCGCGCTGCTAGAATCGCGGCCGCTCTGGACTTGGGCTCGATCGCGCCGAGCTCACGGCGCCGAGCGTAGTTCCGCATTTCCTTTCCTTGAGCATGACGCATCCCGCCTTGATCGAACGCATCACCCGCTCGCTCGCTTACATGCTCCGCCACCAACCGGAGAAGTTCGACCTCGAGCTCGACTCCCACGGCTTCGGCGAACTCGAGGACGTCGCGCGCGCGTTGGCCGACCGCATCGGTGAGCCGATCGAGATCGCCGACGTCGAAGCGGCCGTCTCGTCCGGCGATCGCCCGCGCTACGAGATTCGCGGGACCAAGATCCGCGCCCTCTACGGACATTCGATCGAAGTCGAGCCCGGCGATCCCGCGCAGCCGCCCGAGTTCCTCTACGTGGGGATCGACGCCCGCGACCTGCAACGCGCCCAGCAGTTCGGACTGCGCGGCGGTCGGCGGCGCTTCCTGCATCTGGCGCTCAGCGCGGAAGACGCGCGCGAGGCCGGTCGCCGCGCCGCGCGCGAATACGCGATCCTGCGTGTCTATGCCCTCGACGCGTGGGAGGAGAGCATCAACTTCTACGATCGCAAGACGCTCTACCTCGCCGAGCACATCCCGACGGCGTACCTCGAAGTGCTCGAGCGCGCCAGCGACGGCTACGAGCCGCGCTTCGCTGACGAAGGCGGTGGAGACCGTTTCGAGCGCGGAGAACGACACCCGCGCCGCGGAGATCGATCTGGAGACTCCGAGCGTCACGCGCGACCGAGCCACACCCATTCGGAACGTCGCGAAACGCCGCGTCCCGCCCCCGCGCGCGACATGCACGCACGCACGGAGCGCTACAGCGACGCGCCGCAGCGCTCGGAGCGTCGACGCGAGTCGCTCCCGGTTTCCGAGCGCGCCCCGCTCGCGGCATCCGATTCTCAGCCGCGCCGCGAGCGGCGAGACGAGCGTCCGCCGCGACACGAACGCCCGCGCGAGGAGTTCCGCCCGGCCCCCGCGCATCGCGAGCACTCCGCGCCCCCTCCGGAACCGCGCAGGGTCGAAGAGCGCCGAAGCCAGGATCGCGCGCAGGTCGCGCCGCCGCGCGCGGCCGCGGCGGACGATTCCTTCGGTCACGGCGTGTTCGAGCCCGAACCCGCACGGGCCCCGCAGCGCGCCACTCCGCCCGCGCCGAGCGCAGCTCAGCCGCCGCCCTCGCGAAGGGAACCGGCAGCTTCCGATTCAGCCTCTGATTTCGGCGCTGGACTCTAGGTCGGGGCAGCCCGCAGCCGCGAGCACGACTCGCGCTCACCCGGATCTCCGGAATGGGGCTGCGTCCTAGGACCCGGCTCGACGATCGAGTGCCGCGAATACCGCGGCCGAAACCGCGTCGGTCGTCAGGTCCTCCATGCACGCGTGTCGCGTCTGGTTGCAGTGACGCAGGTTGCACGGGGCGCACGGGGGACGAGTTCGAACCACCGTGTGGCGCGCGCCGAACGGGCCTGTGCGTCGTTCGTCCGCGGGGCCAAACAGCGCGACCACCAGCGCACCCGCCGCGGCTGCCAGATGCATCGGTCCGGAGTCGCACGAGAGCACCAGCGCGGAGCGACGCTGGAGCTCCGCCAACTCGAGCAGCGAGGTCGCGCCGCACCAATTCGTGAGCCTGGGCTCGATCGCGACCGCGCGGAGCGCGAGTTCGGCATCGCCCGGCCCGCCGGTCAGCGCCACGCGGTATCCGCGGTCGAGCAAGCGACGCGCGACTTCCGCAAAGCGCTCGGGGGCCCAGCGATTGGCGGGCTTGGTCGCACCCAGGTGCATCAGCACGGCCAGCGGGCCGAGCTCGCGCATGCGTTCTTCCGCGCGTGCCACGGCCGTCGCGTCGAGCGGAAGCTCGAATGTCGGGATCGAGCTGTCGAGCCCCAAGTGCTGCACGAATTCGAGGTACTGCTCGACCATCGATCCCCGATGGGTGCGCGGTGCGACGCGCTCGCGCGTGAGGAGCCAACTGGCTTCCTTGGTGCGCATCCGGTCGAAACCCAAGACTCGGCGAGCACCGCTGAGGCGCGCCAACACGGCGCTCTTCGCGATGCGCTGGAGGTCGATGGCGAGGTCGTAGCGCTGTGAGCGCACGTCTGCGAGGACGGCGCGGAACCCCGTGAGGCCGGTGCCCTTGCGCCACACGTGCACGCGGTCGATCGAGGGATGTCCGAGCACCAGCGGACTGGCCAGCTCGTGTACTGCCCAGCCGATCTCGGTCTCGGGCCACGCGCGGCGCAGCGCGCTGGCCACCAGCGTCGCGTTGACCACGTCACCGATCGCGCCGAGGCGCACGATCAGGACTTTGGCGGGGGCGGATTCCACGCGGCCCATGGTGCCATCCGCCGCGGCGAGCTCCAGTTCCGAGTCGCTACACTCCGGGCGTGTCCTCCCTCGCCATCCTCGGTTCGCTCCCGGCGCACTTCTCGGTCACCGAGTCGAGTGTCGGCGTGCTGGTCGTGCGCTCGAGCCTGGCGCGCGAGCTCGCGGAATTCGGCTTCGACCTCGAGAGCGATGGTCGAACGCGTGCGGTCGCGCTCAGCGGCCGCCGCCCGATGCGATTGCTCTCGCTCGCGGGCCGCGACTACGTCGTCAGGCGCTTCACCCACGGAGGGCTGTTGCGTTGGTTGACCCGAGAGCGCTTTCTCGACGCGGAGCGGCCGTTCCGCGAGTTGGCGATGTCGGAGACCTTGCTCCAGCGCGGAATCGCTACTCCCGCGGTGCTCGCAGCTCGAGCGCGTCGCATTCCCGGGGGAGGGTGGGGGCTCGACCTGATCACCGAGCGCATCGTCGGCTCCGTCGACGGCGGAGAGTTGCTCGCGCGCTGGAAGGCTCGGTCCGTTCCGCCTCGTCACAGGCGAACGCTGCTGAGCCAGTTGGGGCGATTCGTCGCGCGCGTGCACGAAGTTGGATTCCTGCATGCCGACCTGCACCCGAAGAACGTGCTGCTCGATGAAGCGGCGCTCGAGCGCGGCGAGCTGAGCGCCTGGTTGATCGACCTCGATCGCTCGGTGTGGCGCGAGCGACTCAGCGACCTCGAACGGCAGTCGAATCTGCGCCGCATGTGGCGCTATGTCGCGCGCCGCGTGGAGCGCGGCGAGTACGACGTCACAGTCCGCGACGCGCTGCGTTTTCTCCACGGGTACGAGCCGCGGACATCGCAGCGCAAGCTGCTGGCGCGTGCCATCGCGCGCGGCCACGCGCGTGGCGCCGCACTCCATCGCTTGGGGTGGTCGCTCGAGGCCAAGGGCGCGAGCCGTTCGCCCGGGAAGCCCGCGAACTAAGCCCCCGTTCGTACTCGACAGCGCGATTTGCGGCGCTAATCTGCCTGCGGCATTGAGACTGAGTCTCAGCCGCGGCGTATGCACCCGATGCTCCTGCTGTCCCTGGCCCAATCCTCGGCGCCCTCGCTTCCCGCGCGGGTCGAGCGCCGAGTCGCGGCCATGGGGACGCATTTCGAGCTCTCGGTCGAGGCGTCCGAACGACGCCTCGCGCTGGCGGCGAGCGAGGTCGCGGTGCGCGCTCTCGAGTCCGTGGAGCAGCGGCTCTCGACGTGGCGCGGCGACAGTGACTTGGCGCGCTTCAACGCGGCTCCGGCCGGAGTGCCCGTCGAGGTTTCGCCGGAGTTGGCCGCGGATCTGCGCGCGTGCCGCGAGCTTTGGAACGCCAGCCAGGGGGCCTTCGATCCGACCGTGGGCGCGCTCGTGCGCGCGTGGGACCTGCGCGGCTCCGGACGCCTGCTGGACGGCGCCGGGGTCGCGCAGGCGCTCGCGAGCGTGGGCTTCGATCGCGGGTGCATCGAGCAGCCCGACGGTCGCTGGGTGCGCGGCGAACGCGTGGTGCTGGAAGAGGGTGGTTTCGGCAAGGGCGTCGGGCTCGACGCCGCGTTGGCCAGTTTGCGCGCGGGCTCGGCCATCGCGCGGCTCGATCTCGGCGGTCAAGTGGCGGTGCTCGGCGAGCGCGTCGAATGGTCGATTGCGGATCCGCGGCAGCGTGCCAGCGCCGTACTCGCGTGGAGCATCGAGTCCGGTTCGATCGCGACCTCGGGCAACAGCGAGAGCCGGCGCGACGTCGAGGGTACGGTGCTGGGCCACTTGATCGATCCACGGGACGGCCGACCGGCGGCGGACTTCGGCTCGGTGTCCGTTTGGTGCGCCGGCGCGACCGCGGCCGACGCGTTCTCGACGGCGGCCTTCGTGATGGGCCCACAGTCGGCGTGGTCGTGGGCACGCGCACGAGCGGATGTCGAGCTGGTGCTGCTGGTATGTGACGGCGAGCGGCTGAGCGCACACGCCGAGCCCGAGCTGCGCGACCGCGTGCGAGTGCTCTCCGAGCGCGTGCAGCTCTCGTTCGACGGCCCGCGAGCGACGAACACGGAGCGACGCTGATGTGCCACCGCTTGGTGCGGTCGGCGCGTTGCTCCCATGACGAGGAAGATCGACGAGCGATGCAAGGCAAGCGTGTCGGATGGGCGGTTCTGTGGTGTGCGACCAGTGCGCTGGCCCGCGCGCAAGTGGGGCCAGAGCTCGAGCAGCGACTGCAGCAGGTCGAACGCGACAACCTCGAGCTCAGGCGGCGTCTCGACGCAGTGGCCGACGAGCTCGAGCGAGAGACTCTCGGCGACTTGATCGCGCCCTTGGGGGCGAGCACGTCGGGGCTCGGACCGGCGTCGTCGAAGGTCTACGGATCGAGCGGCGGCGTGTCGATCGGCGGCTACGGCGAGGCGTTGTTCAAAGAGCGCCAGGGCGGTGGTCGCGACGAGGCCGACGCGCTGCGCAGCGTGCTCTACGTGGGCTACAAATTCGATCCGGACTGGGTCTTCAACTCGGAGATCGAGTTCGAGCACGGCGTGGCGGCCGACGGTGCGGACGGGGAGGTCGCGGTCGAGTTCGCGTATCTCGATGGGCGCGTGTGCGACTCGCTCAGCGTGCGCAGCGGGTTGGTGCTGATCCCGATGGGGCTGGTCAACGAGCGCCACGAGCCGACCACGTTTCCCAGCGCCAATCGGCCGTGGGTCGAGCGCGTGATTCTGCCCGCCACGTGGCGCGAGCTCGGGTTGGGAGCCTGGGGCCAAACGGGCTCCCTGGACTGGCGCGCCTACGTCGTCAACGGCATGGACGCCGCGGGCTTCTCGGCTGGTGGAGTGCGCGGCGGACGGCAGAACGGTAGCGAGGCGCTCGCCGAGGACTTGGCCGCCGTGGCGCGCATCGACTGGCTAGCCGGCGAGAGCCTGACGCTCGGCGGCTCGGCGTACTTCGGCGACAGCGGGCAGGAGCAGTTCTCGACTGACGTTTCGACCGCGATCGCCGAGGCGCACGCGCACTTCGCGTGGCGCGCGCTCACGCTCAAGTGCCTCTACGCGCAGTCCGAGCTTCACGGGGTCGCGGCGCTCAACAACGCTCTCGGCTTGGTCGGTCCCGACTCGATCGGGGAACGCATGCGTGGCGGCTATTTCGAGGCGTCGTTCGACGTGCTCTCGGCGTTCGACTCCGACGCCAGGCGTTCGCTGGAGCCATTCGTGCGTCTGGAGCGCTACGACACGCAAGCGAGCGTGCCGGGCGGATTCGCGTCGGATCCGCAGAACGACGTCGAGGTCGTGAGCTTCGGCATCGCCTACCGGCCGAACGACCACATCGTCTTCAAGCTCGATTTCAACGACTTCGACAACGGAGCCCACGATGCTGCGGACCAACTCGATTTGGCGCTCGGTTTCACTTTCTAGCGCGCTCCTGTGCGTGACTCCGGCGCTGCCGCCCCAGCCCGTCTCGCCGAGCTCGCTCGCGGCACCGGCGGAGAAGATCTACCTGACCGTCGAGGAGGCGCTCGAGCTCGCGCTGCCCGGCTGCCAGATCGAGAAGCAGACCGTGTACCTGACCGATGCGCAGAAGAAGCGCGCCGGTGAGTTGCTCGGCGAGGCGCTCGACCTGGCCATCGCGCGTCCGTACGTCGCCCGCAAGGATGGCCAGCTGGTTGGCGTGGCCTACGTGGACGTGCACAAGGTGCGCACGCTGAAGGAGGCGCTGCTCGTGGTCGTCGACGCCGAGGCCAAGGTCAAGCGCATCGAGCTGCTCTCGTTCGGCGAGCCTCTCGAGTACGTGCCCAAGGCGCAGTGGTACGCGCAGTTCCTGGGCAAGCAGCTGGATGACGAGCTCAATTTGAAGCGCGCCATTCGACCCATCGCCGGAGCGAGCTTGAGCGCGCGCGCGACGACTTCGGCCGTGCGCCGCGTGCTCGCCGTCCACGGCGCGCTCAACCCCAAGGGCGAGGTGCGGAAGTGAGTCGCTCCCAAGCCTGGTTGCTGCACATGTCCAACGCGCTGGTGGCCTCGACCGGCCTGGCCTACGCCTGGTGCGCGTATCTCGCCACCAACGACGATCCGTACGCGCTCGTCAACCACCCGTTGCAGCCCGCGGTGCAACACGCGCACGTCCTGTGCGCGCCACTGCTGGTGTTCGCCGTCGGAGTGACCTGGGCCGCGCACGCGTTGCCCCAGCTTCGCCTGGGCACGGGGCAGCGGCGCCGCAGCGGGTGGGGGCTGTTGTCGTCGTTCGCGCCGGCAGCCGTCTCGGGCTACGCCGTGCAAGTCTCGTCCGATCCGCAGTGGCGCGAGCTCTGGGTGCTCGTGCACTTGAGCACATCCGGCTTGTGGGTCATCTGCGGCTTGCTGCACTTGCTGCGCGCGAAGGAGCGCCGCTCGGAGCAGGGCGCTCAATCGGGGTCGATGTCGAGCTCGACTCGCGGGTAGATCACACCATCGGGCGAAAGCACGGCATCCAACAACTTGGAGGTCGCCGTGCGGTGCGCCTTGCGCAATGGCTCGTTGTCGATGCGCTCGTTGTCGCTCTTCATCTTGCTGCGCAGCACCTTCAACAGCGCTTCGGCGTCTTCGCTCTGGCCCGCGGTCGAGAGCACCAGCGCGCGCGTCCCGACGACGACGATGCGGTCGGGCAGCTCGGCGCCCTGGCGCGAGAGGATCTCCTCGGCGCGTCCGGAGAGGGCCAGGGCCGTCTCCAGGTCGCCTTCAGCGCGAGCGATGCGCGCGCGGATCGCCAAGGCCAGCGATTCGGCGCGCTCGAGGCCCATCTCGTTCGCCAAGCGCATGGCGCGATCGAGCACGCTGGCCGCGTCGGGATCGGCCTGCTCCCAGAGCAGCGTTCCGAGCCACAAGAGCGCCAAGGTTTGACCGCGGCGGTCCTCGATCTCGCCCGCGATCAGCAGAGCCTCGCGCAAGCGCGCCTCGGCCTCGGCCGGACGATTGATGTCGAGCAACAGCCCGCCCAGGCGCGCCGTCGCCTCCATCTCCAGGCGGCGCTCACCGGCCAGGTGTGCCAGCGTCACCGCGCGCTTCATCGAACCCAAGGCTCGCCCCGGCCGCCCGCACACGCGGTAGATGCGGCCGCGCAGCATGTGCGCCGCCGCGGAAATCCCGGGCAGATTCCAACGTCGCGTGCGGCGCTGCAGTCGCAGCGCGCGGTCGACGTTCTCGAGCGCGTGCTCCAGATGGTTCTCGAGCAAATCGATGATGCCGAGCTGGATCAGGGCCACCGCGCGCTGCGGATCGTGCGCCGCGTGGTCGCGCGCTCGGCTCAAGAGCTCGCGAGCGTCCTCGAGCTCGCCTACGTGCGCTTGGACCGCACCCAGACGGCGCAGCGCCTCGCTGGCGAGCTCGTCGTCGCCGGCCTTGAGGGCGAGCTCGACCGCGTTGCGGAACATGCCGCGTGCGAGGCCGTATTGGCCCGTGCTCGCGGCGTGCCGACCGTGCAGCACGTAGACGCGTGACAGTGCGTCCGGGTCGCGCTCGGGGTCGAACTCCAGGTCCGACAAGCGGTCGAGCCACTGGCGCTGCTCCTCGCGATACCCCAGTCGGTCGGCAGCGTCGGCCGCGGCCTCGAGGAACTCGATGCGCCAGCGATTGCGGCTGCGGTTGGCGGCGAGGGCTGCGAGCGCATCGACACCCCAACGCGCGAGCACGTACACGCGCTGCGGCTGTCCGCGACGCAGCAGCGCCTTGACCAGCGGCCGCAGAACGCGCAGCAAGTCGAGGTGGCGATCCGCCGCGCGCAGGTGGAAGGCACGCTGGAAGGCGTCGCCGATCGGCAAGCGTCGTTCGCGCGGCTCCTGAGCGCCATCGGGATCCGTCGGTCCGAAGGCATCCGCGACGCGCGAGTGCATGTCGCGCTTCTCGCGCGCATCGATCGAGCGGTACACGGCCTCGCGCAGCGCGGGGCGTGCGAAGCGGTAGCGGTCGCCGATCGGCGACAGCCACCCCGTGCTCACCAAGCGTGTCAGGGTCTCGTCGATCTCGCCTTGCGGCGCGTGGAAGGCGCGAGCGAGGAACTCCAGCTCGATGCGACCCCCCGCGACCGCCATGCGCTTGAGCCACTCGCGATCGGAGCTCGAGACCTTCTGGAGGCGCTCCTGGATCATGGTGTGCAGCGAGTCCGGGAGCGGTAGTCGCTCGGGCGCGATCTCGAGCGTCCACTTGCTCTCGAGCGGCCCGAACGGCCGCGCTTCGCCGCGGTCGATCAGCCCACGCAGGATCTCGGCCAGGAGCCCGACGTTGCCGCGGCTGCGCGCGAACAACACCTGTCCGATGCGTCGGCGCGGCGTGGTGTGGTGGAACAGCTGCTCGACCAGCGCCTGCACCGCGTCTTCGTCGAACGGGACCAGTGGCAACTCGCGCCAGCGTCCACGCTGCTCGAGATCGGCGCGCAAGCGCGCACACTGTTCCGGATTCTCGACCTCGTCGTGATCGCGGAATCCGAGCACCAGAGCGAGCTGCGTCTCGCCCAAGCGCTCCGCGACGCCGCGCAGCACGTCGAGCGAGCCTTCGTCGGCGAAGTTGACGTCGTCGAGGAACACGATCAGCGGGGCCGAGCGCGCCAGCGACACGAGCCACTCGGCGAGCGCCACCGGAACCGCGACCTCGGTGGTGCCGTTGAACTTGGGCGTCAACGCCTGGGCCAGCGCGTGCGCGACGCTGGGCGGGACGAGCTTGGTGAGCTGCTCGCGCTGTGAATGGCCGAGCTCCGCGCCGGGCGGCAGGCGCAGATAGCGCTCGAGCAGGCGCAGGATCGGCATGCACGGCCGTTGCTCCTCGAAGGCCGGACAGCGACCGTACAGGTACAGCGGCGGCGGCTGCAGCGACTTGCGCGCGAGCGCCGCGGCATCGCTCATCAGGCGCGACTTGCCGGAGCCCGAGGGGCCGCTGAGCCACACGACACTCGCGCGCGGTGGCGTGGCGAACGCGTCACGGAACAGCGCGAGCAACTCGGAGAGCTCGCGCTCTCGTCCCACCAGCGGCGTCAGGTGCAGCGAATCCTGCTCGCCCAATGCACCGCGCCGGGCTTGGCTGCCGAAGTCGAGTTGCTCGCGCCACCACGCGCTGCGCTCGCCGTCGGCGAAGCGCAGGTCGACCGCGGAGGCGACGGGGCGCTCGAGCGGATCCCGCCGCAACAGGTCGACCAGCATGGCATCGAGGAACGGCGAGACTTGCGGAACCAGGCGCGAAGGGGGCACGAAACGCGCGGTGGCGATCGCGGCCAACAAGCGGTCGGCGCCCGGATCGTCGATCGAGCGCCGCAGCAGCTTGCCGCTGGAGAATCCGGTGGCGTCGAGCGGCGGACCGGAGTCGAGCGCATCGCTCGCGAAGGGGTGCACGCCGGTGGCGGCCTCGTACAGCACGACGCCCAGCGAGAACACGTCGCTCGCCGGAGTGCACGGGGATCCGCGAGCGCGCTCCGGCGACAGGTAGGCCAGGCTTCCGGGGTTGACGCCGAGCTCCTGGGAGGAATTCGCGCCGCCGTCGCCCGCCGCACTGCTGCCGGTCAGCGAGCGGAAGGCGCGCTCCGCGAGCGAGCCCTCGGTCGAGACGCGGCGCGCGAATCCCAGGTCCATCAGGACCGCGCGCCCGTGAGTGTCGAGCCGGATGTTGTCGGGCTTGACGTCGGCGTGCACGAAGCCGGCCTCGTGGAGCGCGGCCAACGCGCCTGCGACTCCATGGGCGACGGCGCGCACCAACGGCTCGGGCAGCGAGCGCGACAGCGCCAGGGTCTCGCGCAGCGTGCGGCCCCCGACGAACTCCATCACCAAGTACGGACCGCCCTGATCCTCGCCCGCCGCCAGATGGCGCACCAAGGAGCGATGTTGCGCCGCGCGCCCGACCTCGATCTCGTTGGCCAGCGAATGCCGTGCAGCGGCGTCGCGTCTCAACTGCGAGTGCAAGCGCTTGACGGCGATCTCGGTGCCGGCCGGCCAGGAGTTCCATTCGCGCGTCAGCGCGCCGTGCACGACGCGCCCGACCGCGCCCGAGCCGATGGCGTGGTCGAGCGTGGCCTCCAGGCCGTCGGGGGTGACGAAGAGTTCGCTCACGGCGGGAAAAGGCGGGAGGATAGCACGTCCGTGCCGCGCAGATCTCGCTGCACGTCCTCGCTACACTCTGTCGCGCGATGAGCTTCTCCGTCTTCAATAGCATGACGCGCAGCGTCGAACCGTTCGTGCCCCTCGAGCCCGGTGTGGTCCGCATGTACAACTGCGGACCGACGGTCTACAACCGGCCACACGTCGGCAACTACCGCGCGTTCCTGTTCGCCGACACGCTGCGCCGCTGGCTCGAGTACCTGGGTCTGCGCGTGGAGCAGGTGATGAACATCACCGACGTCGGACACCTGACCGACGACGCCGACGAAGGCGAGGACAAGCTCGAAAAGCAGGCGCGTCGCGAGAAGCTCGATCCCTGGCAGATCTCGCGCAAGGTGACCGAGCAGTTCTTCGCCGATCTCGCGGCGCTCGGCGTGCGCCAGGCCAAGGCCTACCCCAAGGCCAGCGAGCACATCCCGGAGATGCTCGAGATCATCGAGGGTTTGCTCGCCAAGGGCCACGCCTACGCCGTGGGTGGCAACGTGTACTTCGACGTCAAGAGCTTCCCGCGCTACGGCCGGCTGTCGGGCAATCGCGTCGAGGAGCTCGAGGCTGGCGCGCGCATCGCGGTGCGCGAGGACAAGCGCAACCCGGAGGACTTCGCGCTGTGGAAGTCGGACCCGGCGCACCTGATGAAGTGGGCCACGCGTTTCGGGCCCGACGGGTTTCCGGGGTGGCACATCGAGTGCTCGGCGATGAGTCGCAAGCACCTGGGCGAGCGGCTCGACATCCACACCGGCGGCGAGGACAACATCTTCCCGCACCACGAATGCGAGATCGCGCAGTCGGAGAGCTTCAGCGGCAAGCCCTTCGCGACCTACTGGATGCACTCCAAGTTCCTCCAGGTCGACGGCGGCAAGATGTCGAAGAGCCTGGGCAACACCTACACGCTCGACGATGTGGCGGCGAAGGGCTTCAACGCGCGCCAGCTGCGTTTCGCGCTGATCCGCGGCCACTACCGCGCGCCGCTCAACTTCACCTGGGAGTCGATGAAGGACGCCGCGAGCTCACTCGAGAACCTCGACGACCTCGTGGTGCGCTTGCGGCGCGTCGCCAAGGGCCAGGAAGGCGCGGGCCAGCCGCAGGCCGGGCTCGAGCTGGTCCAAGCGGCGCGCAAGACCTTTGAGGATGGGATGAACGACGACCTCAACGTGTCGCGCGCGCTCCCCGGCCTGATGGCGCTGCGCGCCGCCGCACTGGAGGGGCGCTTGGGCTCCGCGGCCGCGCTGGATGCGCTGGAATTCGTGCGGCGCGCGAACGAGGTGCTCGGCGTGATCCAGGTCGACGAGGAACTGCTCCCGGCGGCGATCGAGGCGCTGATCGCCGCGCGCCAAGCCGCGCGCAAGGCCAAGGACTTCAAGGAATCCGACCGCATCCGCGACGAGCTGCTCGCCAAGGGCATCGTCCTCGAGGACACGCCGAAAGGCGTGGTCTGGCGCCGCAAGGCGTGAGGGAATCGAGACGCTGCGGACGAGTTTGACGAGCTCGCCGGCGCGACGCTTCCAGGGGATCACGGCCGGCGCCCGACGCGGCGTCGGCGCGCCCTCGCTATCCTCTCGCCGCTCGCCATGACGAACGACGCATCGCAATCGAAGCTCCGTCGCGCCTTCATCGTTTGGGACAGCACGATCGCATCGATCCGCTTCACGCTCGACGTGTTGCGGAGCGAGTGGCCGAAGGGCTGGTCGGTGTTCGTGCCGAACCTCGACACGCAGCAGGGCGAGATCCTGCGCGACTTGGTCGTCGATCAATTGGCTCCGGCCGAGTGCGCGATCGTCTACGTTGACAAAGCCAACGCCAACGTCGGCTTCGAAGCGGGTTTCGCCGTCGCGCGCGACAAGCGGACGATCCTGGCGTGCGCTGATTCGCCCGTGGCGGAGTGGGTCAGATCGGAACCGCCCTTCAAGGGCTTCACCGTCGACACGCTCGACGACATCGAGAAGCTCCACGCGTGCATCGAGGGACGCGAAGGCCTCAAGCCGCCGCCGAAGCCGGTCAAGGGTGCGACGACGCTCCTGCTCTATCCGCGCAACAAGGTCGGCAAGGCGCTCGCCAAGGTGTTCGAGCGCGTGTTCGAGCGACTGGGCGCGAAGGAGAACGATGCGTGGCGCCGGCCCGAGCCCGACCGCTGGTCGCTGCTCGATCTGCACGAGGTGCTCAAGGGCGTCGGCCGCGTCGTGTGGGTGATCCCCAACACGAACGAAGCGCGCGACGGCGTCGAGAACGCCGCCGCATCGGTCATCGCCGGCTACTGCTACGGGCTCGGGCTCGAGGTCGTCGTGCTCGAGGAGCAGCGCGAGCGCAGCGTGCTCGACGTCGCGCCGCTCTCGAAGAAGCCGTGGACGAGCGCCGCCGAGCTCGAGCGCGATCTCGCGTCGATCTTCGAGCCCAAGGACGCGCCGACCGACGTCCTCGCGCTCTACCGCGCCTACCTGCTGCGCGCGCACGGCGATCTCGTGCCGTTCTTCCCCGGCATCCAGGCCAAGACGATCGACGCGGTGTGCGTGGAGTTGCAGATTGCGCGCGACTCGGAGTCGTCGAAGAAGCTCGAGCACGGGCTGCGTCAGGAGGCGCGGTTCCCGCGGACGCTGCGCGAGCTGCTTTCGCTGCCTGTGGGCGAGCAGCAGCCGTCGACGGGCCGCTTCGTGCTCTTCGGCGATCCCGGCGCCGGCAAGTCGACCATCTCGCGCCACATCTGCTTCGAGAACGCCGACCCGCGCGAGCCTTCGGCGCCGATCGCCGTGTTCATCCCGCTGACGCGAATCGCAGCCGCGCAGGGCGACCCGTTCGACTTCGTCGAGTCGCAGCTGCGCGACAAGCGCGGCGCGGCCAACGCGCAGGGCCTGGCGAAGAAGCTGCGCGAGCTCGCGCAGTCGCCCGACGCGATCTGGTGGTTCTTCGACGGACTCGACGAGGTGTCCGGCGGCGCCGCCCACACGCGCGTGCGCGAGATGCTCGCCGCGCCGCCGCCCGGCCGCTGCGTCGTCACCTCGCGCCGGCCGGGATTCCAGTCGCTGGGCGAGAGCTACCTACACTTCGCGCTGCAACCGCTGAGCGCCGACGCGCAACTCGAGCTCCTGCGCCGCTGGATCCCCGAGCACGCCGAGCGCGTGCTCGCGCAGACGCAGCGCAGCGCCTCGCTGCAGGGGCTCGCGAAGAACCCGCTGATGCTGACCTTGATCGCCAAGCTCTCCGAGAACCCGGCGGTCAGCGCTCCCGCGCGCCGTTGCGATCTCTACAAGCGCGCTGTCGAGCTCTTGCTGCAGCGCGGCTTCGGCGTGAACCCGACGCCCGTGCGCGACGTGGGGACGGCGCGACTGATCCTCCCGACGCTGAGCTTCCTGCTGCAGCGCACCGGGAAGAACGAGTGGACGCGCGACGAGCTGAACGCGTTCGGCTGGGGCCTCGAGAAGCACTCGAGCGACCAAGTCAGCGGCGAGCCGATCTTCCGCATGATGGCGACCGCGTTCGGATCGCCACCACTCTTCTTCGACGACCTCGGCAAGAACTCCGGGATCTTGGCGGCGCAGGATTTCGACGGCGAGAGCGTGCGCTACCTGCACCGCTCGTTCCGCGAGTTCCTGGCCGCGAACGAGATCGGGAGCTGGCCGACGGAGCGGATCACGGCGTTCTTGAAGCGCTTGCTCGAAGAGGAAGAGGAATGGCAACGCAAGCGCCGCAAGCAACCCGAAGTCGCATCGACCGACGACGAGTCCGTCACCGTGCGTTGGGCGGAGACGTTCACGTTCGTTTGCGAGCTGATCGAGTCGCCGCAGGACCAAGCCGCGCTCATCCGGCTCGTGTTCGACGCCCACAAGCAGATCGGCCTGCGCGCGCTGCTCTTCTCGCAGACGCTTCCGCCGCCCGAAGCTCTGCCATTGCTTCGAGACTTCGCCTTGTGGGACGGCGACGACTTGCTCGTCCTTGCGCGTCGTTGGACGGAGGCCGCTTCTCCCGACGTCGTCCGCGGTTGGTTGCTGTCGCTCGTCGATGCGTCGAGCGACGTGATGCACGCCGCGCACGTGCACTACGCGCTCACGACGGCGAAGGTCCCGTTCGAGCGCGTCGAGTTCTTCAAGCACATCGGTCGGCCGGTGCCGAGCGCGCTCGGGATGGAGTTCGCGCGCATTCCGTCGACCGACGAGAGCGGTGGGCCGTTCTTGATGGGCTCGCCGGACGACGAGGACGGGCGCGAGGGCTCGGAGGGGCCGCAGCATCGCGTGACCCTCGCGAGCTTCAAACTCGGCGTGACGCCGGTCACCGAAGCGCAGTACGCGCGCTTCGAGCGCTCGCGCAAGCCGTCGAAGCAGGAGCGCGACCAGCCGGCAGCGAACGTGTCGTGGTGGGATGCGTGGCTTTTCTGTGCGTGGCTGCACGAGCACGCGCGCCTGCCGACGGAGGCGCAGTGGGAGTACGCGTGCCGCGCGGGGACGAGGACGCGCTTCTGGTCGGGCGACTCCGACAAGGACCTCGATCGAGTTGGCGTTTGGAGCGGGAGCGACGGGAGGGGCCGCAAACCTGTCGCGAGCAAGCACGCGCCGAACCCGTGGAAACTGCATGACATGCACGGCAACGTCTTGGAGTGGTGCAGCGATAGGTTCGGGCCATACACGCCGGACGAGCAGACGAATCCGACCGGGCCGGAGACCGGCTCCGCCCGCGTGCTCCGCGGCGGCGGCGGCTGGGACGACGCCGGCGGGTGTCGTTCCGCCGCGCGCCTCAGGCTCGACCCCGGGTTCCGCGGCGACGACATCGGGTTCCGTGTCGCCCTGTGCGCGCCCCCGAGCTCTTCGAACGTCGACCTTTGACCTTTGAGGATGTGCTCTAGAGCGGCAAGCGCGGTCGTCTGACCGTTCGTCCGGCAAGCCGTTGCCGCACGCAAACTGAGATCGCAGCCCAGCCTGCCGCGACCTTGCCGCAGCCGGTCATCCCGTTGCCGACCTCGGCAACGGCTCGGCACGCGCGACGACCGCAAGCGACCGTTTCTTGCCGTTCGACTCATCTCGGCTGCCGCACCGCGACTCCCGTGCCGCTTGCGGTCATCCGCGCGAGTCGCGCGGCAACGAATCGGCCGACAGCGGCAAGCTCGCAGCGCTCTCCGGTGCTCACAGGAACAGCAGATTGCCGATCCGCGAGCGCAACGCCGCCTCGATCGCGCGCGTGTCGACCCGCGGATCGCGCGCATCGCGCGCGAGCTGCGCTCGCAGCCGCGTGAAGCTCCGCCGCAGCGGCTCGATGCCGTCGCGGGTGATGCGAACGCCGAGCGCGTCGATGTGCCCGCCACAGGACAGTACGCGCGCGTCCGGCCGCTTGAGCCGCAGCCCGCGCCGCGCCTCGAGCCACTGCCCGATCGCCGCGCGCCACGCTCGCAGCTCCGCCCGCCGTTCGCCGAAGCAGAAGATGTCGTCGACGTAGCGCACGTACCCCGGCACCTTCAGCTCGCGCTTCACGAAGTGGTCGAACTCGAGCAGGTACACGTGCGCCGCGAAGAGCTGGCTCGTCAGCGCGCCGATCGGCAACCCGCGTCCCGGCGGCGGCCAGTCGGGTGCGATGCGCGCGTGTCGTCGCACGCGCGAGGAGTCGTTCAGTCCGCGCCCCGCCTCGAGCACGCGCGAGACGACCGCGAGGAAGCGCTCATCATCGATGCGTCGCTCGAGCAAGCCGCGCAGCAGGTCGACGTCGATGCTCGGGAAGTAGCTGCGCACGTCGAGGTGCACGGCGAGGCGATGACGGCGTACGAGCTCGAGCAAGCGCACGCGCGCGCGGTGGGTGCCCATGTGCCTGCGGCAGGCGAAGTCCTCGGGCAGGTACGAGCGCTCGAAACGCGGCTCGATCAGGTTCGCGAGCGCCGTGTGCACGACGCGGTCGCGAAACGGAGCGCGCGCGATGACGCGCGGCTTGGGGTCGTGGATGAAGAGCAAGTCCCACGGCGCCGGCCTCCAACGCTGTTCGAGCAGCTCGACGCGCATTCGCTCGAGTTCGGCCTCGCGGCGGAACCAAAACCACGCGACGTCGCGCCGCCGCAGCTTGCCTCGCGCTGCCAGTCGTGCGGAGCGCTCGAGGTGCTCGGCCGAGCACAGCTCGTCGAAGGGCCTCACGTCGGAGCGGACGGAGGCTCCGCCGGACCGTCACCGAGCGGCGGAACGGCGGAGCGCGCTTCGGTGGAACTACGCGCTCCACCGCCGGGGCGAGGCCTGCTCGGGGCGCGCGGCGGGTATCCGAGCGCGTCGCGCTCATCGCCGTCACCTCGGGTTCGGGGGCGCGCACAGGGCGACACGGAACCCGATGTTGTCGTTGCGGTTCCCGGGGTCGTTCCTGTTGCGCGCGGCGGAACGACACCTGTCGGCGTCGTTCCAGTAGCTGCCGCCGCGGAGCACGCGGGCGGAGCCGGTGGGGCCTCGGCCCCTGTGCGTTTCGACCACTCGCGTCGCCAACCGCCGAGCATGCGCCCCAGCAGGTCGAGCTCGGCGTGCACGAAACGCGCTTGCCGCGGTGCGAGCTCACCAAGCTCCAGCTCGAGCCGCGTCCAAGCGCGCAGCGTCGCGACGTGCTCGTCGGCTTCCTCGATGTGTCGCGAGCGCGAGCGCGGAAACGTCAGCGCGAGCGTGATCGCCCGCACGAGCTCGAGAGCCTCGGACTTGACGTGCCGCGCGAGCTCGCCGTCGCGCTGAGCCGCGCGCTCGAGTTCCCAACGCGCGAGATCGTGCGAACGGACGTAGAGCGGCGCGCGGCGTTCGATCATCGCGGCCTGCGCGAGCTGCGCTCGGACCAGCGCATCAGGCCGCCGACGGCCGGCAGGACTTCGCTCTCGAGCGCGACGATCCATGCGAGCCGCGGCGGTGCGGGCGCGGCGTCGACCTCGAGGAACAGGAGACCCACGGCGCGCGCGAAGGCAGAGTGCGCGTGGCGCGTCGCGCGCAGCTTGAGGCGCGGGTGGTAGAGGTGGGAAGCCTCGCTCAGGTGGAGCAGGCCGGCTTCGACTTGCTCGCGCGCGCGGGCGAGGTCGCTCGTCGCGCTCGCGTCGCCGGGCGCCTGGGCGCGCATGTCGCGCAACACGCGCTGTGCCGCGCGGAAGCAGTCGAGGTCGGCGACGCTGCGGCGCCGCGGGCCGCGGTCGGTCGCGGTGCGCGAGGGGAGCGCTTCGTCGACCGCCGCGCGCAGCTCGTCGGCCCGCACTTGCAGCGTGCGCCGTTGCGCCTCGGTCAGCGGCAGCGAGTGGCGCGGCACGAGCCAGTGCTTGCCCGACTTGCGTCCGGCGATCTCGCCCCGCGCGAGCTGCGCGCGCAGCGTGCGGGGGTTGCGGCCGAGCAGGGCGGCGGCTTCGCGCAGGCTGAGGTCCATGGGTTCGTTCTCGTTCGCCATCGCGAAAAGGTAGCGGCGCGGCGGACGCAACGGGGAATCCGGAGCGGACTCGAGGGAGTGTCGCAGCGGGACGGCGGTGACCGGACGCGGCTGACATCCGGCCGCACGCGGCAAGTGCGGCAGGAATCGGCATCGGAGCGCCCGAGTGCGGCCGAAAACGGTCGCTTGCGGTCGCGCGAGCGACCGAAGCGCTGCCGTGTGCGGCAACGAATCGGCCGAGGTCGGCAAGGGTGCGGCAGCCGAACGCGCCGATGCGCGACGACAGCGGCAACGGGTTGCCGATCGAGCGGTCAGATGACCGCGCTTGCCGCTCTAGAGCACATCCTCAAAGGTCAAAGGTCGACGCTCGAGAGCTCGGGGGCGCGCACAGGGCGACACGGAACCCGAAGAAGTCGAGGCGGTACCCGGGGTCGAGCCTGAAGCGCGCGGCGGAACGACACCTGACGGCGATGAACCAGAAGCTGCCGCCGCGGAGCACGCGGGCGGAGCCGGTCTTGGGCCCGGCGGGATCAACTTGCCGGTCGGCCGCGTACGTCCCGAACCAGTCGGAACACCACTCCCAGACGTTCCCGTGCATGTCGAACAAGCCAAACGAGTTCGCGGGCTTCTCACCGACCGGATGCGCAGCGCCCGAAGGTCCTTCTCCGAACCAACCGACGCGCTCGAGGTCCGGGTCGCCGTCGCCGGACCAGAAGCGCGAGGTCGTTTCCGCGCGACAGGCGTACTCCCACTCGGCCTCGGTCGGCAGGCGCACGACGCGGCGATCGCCGGTCGCGGCGAGCTTCCTCGTCGCCCACTCGCAGTACGCGCGAGCGTCGCCCCACGACACGCCGACGACGGGCTGCTGCGGCTGGTTGTACTTGCGGTTGCTCCACAAGGCGGGCTCCTTCGCGCCCTTCGCGTCGTGCAGGTAGAGCTCGTACTGCGCGTTCGTCACCGTCGTGACGCTGAGATGGAAGTCGCGCGTCAGCGTGACCTCGTGCTGCGGACCCTCCGTGTCTTGCCGACCGCGCTCGCTCTCCGGCGAGCCCATCGTGAACTTGCCCGCCGGGATCAGCGCCAAGCGCAGCTTCGCGAACTCGAGGTCGACGAAGCGCTTGCGGATCACCTCGACCGTTGGCGCGCCGCGCGCCGCCGCCGCGGCGCCGATCTCGATTCGCTGTTGCCATTCCGGCGGCGCATAGCGCTTCGCCGTCGCCGGATCGACCTCGTTCAGGAGCCGCCACACGAGTTCGCGCAGCGCCGGGGCCGACTTCCTCGACTTCAGCACGGCCTCGAACGGCTTCGCCGAGCGCTCGCCGGCCTCCGTCAGGCACAGGCGCAGCAGCTCTTCGCGCTTCAGCACGTCGGGCCGCGCGAGCACGGCCTTCATCAGCGTCTCAAACGCCGCGCGCGGGCCGATCGCGAGCAGCAGCAACGTGACCTCTTGCCACCAGTCCTCGCCGAAGTGCTTGGCGAGCTCGCGCAGGGGCGCGGGGTCGCCGTAGCCGCGCTTCAGGATGTCGTGCGCGGCGAGGTACTCCTGGAATCCGAGGTGCATGAAGCCGAAGACGTCGCCGCTCCAGCCCGTCAGCAGTCCGCACTCGTCGCGCACCGACTCGAGCAGCGCGCTCGCGCTCGGCGCGCCGGCGACGCCCTGCATCGCGGCCGCGACGATGGGCTCGAGCTGCTTCGCCGTCGCGCGCGTGCGGCCGCGCTCGCGGTGGAGGAAGAACGCCATCGGGCACAGGAACGCGCGCGCCCGGTCGGCTTCGATCGAAACCCGACCGCGCTCGCCGTCGCGCCAGCGCTCGAGCAGGATCGCGATGCACTCGTCGTAGAGCTTCGCGCGGTGCTTGGGCAGCTCGCCCTTGTCGCGGTGCACGAGGCAGATCGACGAGAGGAGCAGCGGGTTGCGCTTGAGCTCGGCGACGCGCGCGGAGCGGAACTCGGGCTCGTTCAGGCGCTTGGTCAGCGCCGCGGTGTGGCGCTGCGCCTCGCGCGCCGCCTTCGACGCGTCGGCGTTCTCGCAGCGCTCGACGGTCTCGAACCACTGCGCGATGAACTCGGTCGTCTGTTCGGGCGACAGCGGTCGCAAGTGCAGCTCGAGGAACTGTGCGTCGAGCCGCGCGCCGCGCTTGTAGCCCGCGTAGCGACACGTGAGCACGCAGCGCCGGCCCGAGTGGCGCTTGAGCGTGCGCTCGATCCAGCGCGAGACGCCGTCGCGCTCGGCGCCGCTCTTCACCTCGTCGAGCCCGTCGAGCAGGTAGAGCACGTTGTCGCGCGCGAGCAGGCGCTGCGCCGTGCCGGGCTCGAAGCCGAGCTCGGGCTGCTCGATCGATTGGCGCACGAGCTCGCCCATGTCACCGCCGGCGTCGGCGAGGTGGCGCAGCAGCACGAGCACCGGCACGACATCGGCGGGGAGGCCAAGCGACTTGGCGCCGTCGCGCTCGGCGAGCTGCAACACGATGCGCTTCATGTGCGTCGTCTTGCCGGAGCCCGGATCGCCGAGCAGCGCGAGGCCGCTGCGTTCGCGCTCGGACGCGAAAGAGAAGGCCTCGCTCAGCTTCAAATCGCAGTGCGAGCCGTGGCGCGCCATGCGCTCGACCGCGTCTTGCGCGTCGGCGAAATCGGAATCGCCGCCGAGCTTGAGGTCGGCGACCGCCGTGAGATCGACGTGCAAGTCCTCGAGCTTCAATTTGCCGCGCACGCGCTGGCCGAAGCCGACGACGCTGACCGAGTCGTTGAGGCGCGCGAGGCGTTGGATGTAGTCGCGCAGCTCGGCGAGTGAGGCGACCGTCGACGCGGAGTCGCTCGCGCTCGTCCGCGGCTCGCCGCCGCGCGCTTCGAAGTCGGTGCGCCAGTCGTTGAGCGCTTGCAGCACCTGGACTCCGAGGTCCTTGTCAGTGAACGGCGCCGCGGTGCGCTCGACGTCTCTGCGGATCTTCCTCTTGAAGGCGTCGAGCTTCTTCTGCTTGTCCCAGCGGTCGTCGCCCTCGTCGATGTCGCGCGTGTGATCGACACGTACCGCGCGCTCGTCGACGAGGAACATCAAGCGCTCGCGCGCCGCGTCGTACTCGAGCTCCGTGATCGACTTCCCGCCGCCGCCGGGCGGTTCCCAGCCGTAGCGGTAGGCGATGATCCCGACGAGCACGTCGCAGGCCTGGACTTGCTCGCAACACATCTCCGCGGTCGGTCGACTCGCGGACGTGAACCACTCCATGCCGACGGGGCGCATGCCGGCGCGTTGGATCGCGTCGATGACGAGCTCGCGGCGCTCGATGTTGTCGAGGAAGGTCGACGACACGAACACCGCGTACTGTGGTGAGCTGCGAGCGGGCTTGCGGCGAGCCATGCGCGCGAGAAGGTAGCGACGCGCGCGAGCGGGCTCAACGGAGCGGTCGCGGAGCCCGTGCGCGATCTCAGCCACGAAAACGCGAGCCGCGCGCCAAGGCGCAGCTCGCGCGAGACGAGCGACGGGCGTCGCTCACGAATCGATCACGAAGTGCAGGCCGTTCGAGAGACCCGTCGTGGAGGGCGACTGCGGATCGCGGAACCACCACTGCGAGTAGATCGACGCGCCGGGAACGAGCTGCGGATCGAAGCCGCCCTGGATGCGCGCTTGGAAGTCGTACTGGTAGAGCCCGGAGCAATCGTTGCCGATGGGGGAGCCGCCGGAGCTCTGGAGCTGCGTGCGTCTGACGGGCGCGCCGACGCACAGCGTGCCGCCCTGGAACGGAGCAGAGTGCGAGCTCGTCCCGTAGAAGAGCAGGCCGACCTTCTGATTGACGACTTGCTGGCACAGCACGACGAACGGGCCGGTGCTCGTGGCGCTCGGGTTGCCGAAGGACGCGATCAAGGGCGGGCAGCCGGCGCTCGAGAGCTTCGGCGTGCAGTAGGGCTGCGGCGGATCGCCGGCGCGCGTGAAGCGCACGTCGGTCGTCGGTCCCGCCGAGCTCATGTGATCGAGCGTCAGCCACACCTGCGCGGAGTCAGCGGGCGCGAGCGGCGGTGAGAACGACAGCTCGTGTCGCACCGCGTCCCAGCTCCAGGGCGCGTCCGCTTGCACGTTGAGCACATCGAAGTCGGGATCTTCGGGAACGATCCAGACGCGGTTCATCGGCAGTCCGAGGTCGTCGTTGACCAGTCGCAGCGTGAACACGGGAGCGCCGGGCAAGTTCGCGTGCGCGAGGTGCGAGCTCGACGACGGCGTGACGCTCGCGAGGCGCTTGGGCGGATCGGCGATCTTGACGCCGCCGTCGCCTCCGACCGCGCCCGCGTTGCCGTGCGAAGTGCCCCAGAGATAGACGTTGCGACCGACGAGCGAAGCTCCGCCCGCGGCGCACAGCGTCACGGTGAAGTTCGCGCCGGGCGCGATGCAGTCGCCGTTCGTCACGGCTTGCGTGCGGTGCCACCCCTTGGCGTTGCCGTTGGGCGACGAGTCGGTGTCGTCGTTCTCGTTGGCGTCGTCGTCGTCACCGTCCTCGTTGTCGTCGGCGTCCCAGTCCGCGCCGCCCCCGCCCTTCTGGACGGTGACGACCTCGATCTCGGGCGCGTTGTTCGCGCCGTCGTCGTTGATCTCGAGCCACAGGTCGCACAGGTCGACCCCGCTCGTGTTGGTGAAGACGACGCCGCTGGAGCAGTCGCCGGTCCACACGAAGCCTTGCTTGGTGCCGTCGAAGTTGACCTGGGACCATGCCGAGCCGGCCAAGGCCGTCACGGCGACGAGAGAGCAAAGCGAGCGAGCCTGCATGGCGATTTCCTCCGTTCCGGGGTTTGCTGGGGCGCGCGAGCGATGCCTCCTCGCGAACGCCCTCGAAGTGCGGCGCGCCGCCTTGGACTGGACGAAAATTCACCCGCGCTCGCGCGAACGCTCTACGGCTGCACGGTAAACGTCAGCGCGTCGGAGAGCATGGTGGTCTTGGGGCTCGGCGGGTCGCGGAACCAGGCTTGGGCGGAGACGACTTCGCCGCCGGCGAAGGGCCAGCCCAGCACGCTCGGCGTCGTGATGAACTGATTCCAGTCGAGCGTCAGCGTGCCGTCGCACGCGCCCGCGTTGCCGCCGGTCGACTGCGCCAGGGTGCGTTGCGTCGGCGGCTTGACGCACAGATAGCTCGACGAGGTACCCCAGGCTTGCGCGAGCGGACCGCTCAGTCCGTAGAACAAGAGTCCGGTCTTGGCGCCTTCGACATCACTCACGTGCAGCACGAAGCCCGAGCCAGCATTGGCGTCGGGGACACCGCTCGCGCTGATGTTGGCCGTGCAGCCGTTGGTCGTCGTGCCGGCCGTGCAATACGGCGCGAAAGCCGAGCGATAGGCGCGCACGGCGCTCAGATCGCACACCACCAACGTGCCGTCGCTCGCCAGCGCTGGGCCGCCTTGGTTGGGACGATTGAGCGTGAGCGTGAACAGCGTGCTGCTGAGGTCGGCCGTGAAAGCCCACAGCCGTCCGCTGCTCGCGGGCGTGCTCGCCCAACCATTCGACACGTACACGCGGCCGAGCGCGTCGACCGCGGTCTTCGGGCTGAGATTCGGGCTGCCCAGCGGCGCCAGCACGCCGGCGCTCGCGGCCACCGTGCCGGTCAGCGCATCGAGCTTCACGAACTCGTCGTTCGGAAGGAACGTGTACACGCCGTCATCGCTCGCCATGCCGTGCTCGTGCGAGGTCGTCCAGCGCACCGGCTGGCGCCACAGCTCGACCAGAGCCGTGCCCGTGTCCGCGAAGCAGAACAGGAAGTCCACCGCGCTGTTGTTCTGCGTGCGCGAGAAGAAAACGAGTGAACCCGAGGGCGAGCAGAAGGGCGAGTTCTGGTCGGTGAAGCCGGCCATCAGCGTGCTCTGGTACAGCAGCGCTCCGCTGTTCGGATCGAGCTTCGAGAGCACTTGGCCGCCCGGTACCGCTTCGTCGAGGAACACGCCGCTCGAGCTCAGCGCCACGCCGCAGTTGCCACTGACGGGACAAGTGCGCGCCACGGACCACGCGGTCGAGCCATCGTGCGCGTTGATGCGCGTCACGCTGGTGAAGTCGCCGACGATCACGTCGCCGTCGGGCGCGAAGACCGCGCCGTCGTAGGCGAACGCTGTCGTGGTCGCGGTCGAGCTCCACAGCACGTTGCCGCTCGCCAGGTCCAGCGCCGTGATCGGCTGCGGCGATCCGTTCTGCGAGCGCGAGGCGAAGACCTTTCCGCCCTTCACACCGGCGATCCATGCGATCCACTGCTGCGAGGTGTTGCCGCCGAACGCCAGCGACGTGCTCCACACCTGCGCTCCGCTCGCGAGGTCGTAGCAGCGAAGCGTGTCGTTGGCCGCGCCACCCGATTGCGGGAAGCCCGACTCGCGCACCGTGACCACGCGTTGGCCTTCGATGAACGGAGCCCAGCTGATGATCGAGGTCGGCGCCGAGGTCCAAGCCGAAGTCGCGCTCGCGGGGCCGACGGCCGGTGAGCGGCCGTTGCGCTGAGGATTGCCTCCCTGGTTGGGCCAATCCTGTGCGAGGGCCGGGGCCACGCAGGAGACGACGAACACTGCGGTCGAGAGGCGCGGATGCATGGAGCGTCAGCGGTGGAGCGTGCAGGTGGGAGCGGACGGGTCGGCATGACTCGGCCGAAGGGCATCGAGAATCGGGCACTCGGTCGTCGATGTCGAGCCCGAAAGTCCCGTAGCTGCTACGGAACGTGGCCACTCCGTGCAACTCGCCTGCGGCGCCCGCTCCGAGAGCGAGATTCACGATGCCATTGGCGCACGAGGAAGGACTCGGCCAGATCGCTCCGCCGGCTCACCTGGACGCGCCGACGCTGCGCCTTGGCTTCCACAATCGGGCGTGGGGCACGGTGTGGGTCGAGCGCTGATCGGAACGTCGGTTCACGACGCGCGCGCGGGAGCGTCCGACGACTTCGGTCGCGCGTTGCGCGCGCGGAGCGACACCGCGTAGCGCTTCGACGACACCGAGCGCGGCGCTGTCGGGGCCGAGCGTTTTGCTCGTCGACAGCCGCAGCACCTATTGGTAGGTCGCAAGCTGCTCGAGCGCTGTCTAGTGCCCGTGGCGCGGCTCGAAGACGCCGTCCGGTGCTCACGCGCCGTCGAAGAGCCGGCCCTGACGCTCGCGCACATTCGCTGCGCGGAACTCGCGGAGCCTCGCGTCCTGGCCCGAGCCGCACACCAGCCCGAGCCGGCGACACTGCAGCTCGAACAGCCTGGCGAGTGCTTGGAAGCGTGGTCCCGTGCCGCTCATGCGCTCACCGAAGGCCGAAGAGCACAGCGAGCCTCCGCGCATCTCTCGAACGGCGTTGAGGATCCTGTCCGCGCGGTGCGGAAAGTGCGCTCGCAAGCGCTGCTCGAAGACGTCGCGCACCTCGAGCGGCAAGCGCAGCAAGACCGTGAAGGCCTGCGTCGCGCCAGCGTCGCGTGCGCGCTCGAGGATCTCGGGCAGCGCAGAGTCGTTGAGGCCCGGAATCAGGGGTGCGATCGCGACTCCGACCGGGACTCCGGCATCGGCCAAGCGCGCGAGCGTCTCGAAGCGCGTCGCGGGTGAGCTGGCCCAGGGCTCGAGCGCCCGCGCGTCGTGCTCGTCGGCAAACGGAATCGAGAGTGCGACGTGGGCGCCGCCGCGCCGCGCCATTCGTGCCAAGAGCTGCGAGTCTCGCCGCACCAACGCGCTCTTCGTGACCACTCCAACGGGGTGGCGGAACTCGTCGCAGACCTCGAGGCAAGCTCGCGTCAGCGCGAAGCTGGCCTCCAAAGGCTGGTAGCAGTCGGTGACCCCGGAGAACGCGATCGGCTCGCGGCCCCGGTTCCAACGACGCTGGGCGAGCTCGCGACGCAGCACTTCGGCTGCGTTGCGCTTGACCACGATCTTCGTGTCGAAGTCTGTGCCGGCACCGAGCCCGATGTACTGGTGCGTGGGCCTGGCGTAGCAGTAGGCGCAGGCGTGTTGGCAACCGCGGTAGGGGTTGAGGCTGAGTCGGAACGGCAGGTCTGGGCTGTCGTTCGTCGAGAGGATCGATCGCGCCTGTTCCTCGAACACCTCGAGCGCCACTTCCGGCGGTGGCTCGAGCCATTCGACGTGTTGCGATTGCCAGGGGTTGGGCGGATTGTCGACGCGCGTGGGAGCGTGGGGCACGGTTGGTCCTAGGGACGGCGCTGAATCGTCCGTGGTGCCGTGGGGTGAGCGCAGCATACGTCTCGTGTTGGCTTGGCGCAGTCGCCTCGCATGCGTTGTTCCGCGCGCGGGTCTCCCTAAGATGTGCGGCCCGCCCACGGAGGAACCGCTTGAAGATCGCCGCTGCCGTGCTCGCGCTCGCGAGCCTCGCGTCCGCCCAGGACTCGCACCCGTTCTCGATCCACGACATGCTCGCCATGGATCGCATCAGCGATCCGCAGGTCTCTCCCGACGAGCAGTGGGTCTCGTTCGGTGTGAGCGTCACCGATCTCGAGGGAAACAAGCGCAGGAGCGACCTGTGGCTGGTGCGTCCCGACGGAACTGGTCTGCGCCAGTTGACCTCGCATCCAGCGGCCGACGTCAATGCGCGCTGGCTCGACGCTCGCACGTTGGTGTTCCTTTCGTCCCGCGGCGGATCGCTGCAAGTGTGGAAGATGCGCGTCGACGGTGGTGAGCCCGAGCAACTGACCAAGTTCCCGATCTCGCCCGAGAACTTCGATGTGTTCCCGGGCGGCAAGCGCCTGCTGCTCAGCTTCGAAGTTTGGCCCGAGCTCAAGGGCCTGCAAGCGAGCGCGGACAAGGACGCCCAGGAGGCGAAGAAGAAGCACAGCGCGCGAATCTACGAGACCGCGCTCTTCCGCCACTGGGACAGTTGGGAAGACCACAAGCGCAGTCACGTGTTCACTTGGGAGCTCGGCTCCAGCGAGCCGATCGACCTGATGCAAGGCATGGACTGCGACGCGCCGACCAAGCCCTTCGGCGGTTTCGAGGAGACCTCGATTTCGCCCGATGGCGCGTGGGTCGCATTCACCACGCGCGACGTGGGGCGCGAGGAAGCCTGGAGCACGAACACGGACGTGTTCCTGGTGCCCGCCGACGGCTCGAGTGCACCGCGCAACGTGACCTCGGATGCACCCGGCTACGATCTCGGACCCGCGTTCTCTCCCGACGGCGCGACACTCGGGTACTTGTCGATGGCGCGTGCGGGATACGAGGCCGACCGCCAGCAGATCGTGCTGATGAACGTGGCGAGCGGCGAGAAACGCAAGCTGGCGTCCGAGTGGGATCGCTCGGCGTCCGAGCTCACTTGGTCGAGGGACGGCAAGACGATCTTCACCAGCGCCGCGAACCTCGGGCACGTTTCGATCTTCTCGATCGACGTCGATTCGGGCGCGGTCAAGCTGTTGCTCGAGAAGGGCACCAACGCCGGAGTGAAACTGCTCGGCGCGCGCTTGCTGCTCTCGCGGGACACGCTCAAGTCACCCGTCGAATTGGTGTCGATCAATGCCGATGGCAGCGATCTGCGCGCGCTGACCAAGCTCAACGAAAGCAAGCTCGCCGTCGCCCGCATGGGCGACTACGAGCAATTCACTTTCAGTGGCGCGCACGGTGACACGGTCTGGGGCTTCGCCATGAAGCCTGCCGATTTCCAGCCTGGTGTGAAGTACCCGGTGGCGTTCCTGATCCACGGCGGCCCGCAGGGCAGCTTCGGCGATCACTTCCACTACCGCTGGAATCCGCAGGCTTATGCGGGCGCCGGCTTCGGCGTGGTGTTCATCGACTTCCATGGGTCGACGGGCTACGGACAGAAGTTCACCGACGCGATCCAGCGCGACTGGGGCGGGGCGCCGCTCGAGGACTTGCTCAAGGGCCTCGACGCCGCCGTGGAGAAGTACCCATTCCTCGACGGCTCGCGGGTGGCTGCGCTAGGTGCGAGCTATGGCGGCTACATGATCAACTGGATCGCCGGCAATGCTCCCGAGCGCTTCAAGTGCTTGGTCAACCACGATGGCGTGTTCGACACGCGCATGGGGTATTTCGACACCGAGGAGCTGTGGTTTCCCGAGTGGGAGCACGGCGGCACGCCTTGGGAGCACCGCGAGGAATTCGACAAGCACAACCCAGCGCTGTTCGTCGGTCAGTGGAAGACACCGATGCTCGTGGTTCACGGCGGCCAGGACTTCCGCGTGGTCGAAACCCACGGCATGGGCGCCTTCAATGCGCTGCAGCGCAAGGGCATCCCGTCCAAGTTCGTGTATTTCCCCGACGAGAACCACTGGGTGCTCAAGCCGCAGAATTCGATTTTCTGGCACGAGCAAGTGCTCGGCTGGATCCGCCAGTGGACCGGCCAGTGAGCGCGGCGCGCGCGGCGAAGAGCGCCTCTCGGCCGTGCCGCGCTCCAGCGCATGCGACGTCGTGTCCAGGAGCCCGAGCTTGACCAGACGCTCACGGACACGGGGTTGACGCGCGTCGCGTCGTCGGGTCTGCTCTGCGGCGAACGATGTCGAATCGAGTCCGCCATTTCCCCCGCTCCGGTCGGCGAACGCGCGTGAGCGCTTCGTCCCGTGGCGCGTCGTGGGTGGCGCTGTGCGTGCTCTACATCGTCGGTTGGATTGCGCAGGGGCTGCACCTGTCGCAGTCGAGCCACACGGTCTGTGAGCACGGTGCGATCGAGCACGTCGACGCGCCGCACGTGGACGATCCCGGACATGTAGCCGACGGCGCGGGGCCGCACTGGGACGCAGTCGAGCAGCGCTCGGACGAGTCCCATCACCATTGCGCGATCGCCACGCAGACCGCGGTGCTCGCGTTCGAGTGGGTCGAACCGACGCCGGCCGTGCTCCCGCCGGCGGTCGGCGTGCCGCGCCTGCGCAGAGCGGCGCCACGCGTGCCGAGCGAGCCCTTGTTCGCGCTGGCCCCACACCATTCGCCTCCGCTCGGCTGAGTCCGCGGAATTCGGCCGCACGGCGCGCTCGCACCGTGCTCATTTGGGCCGTCCGTCGCGCCTGGTCGGAGACTCCGACCGCGGCGCCGCTCTGGCACGCGAGGCTCTCGAAGCCTCGCACTCGCTGCGGCACTTCGAAGCGCTCAGCTCATGTCTACCGTACTCAGCGCGCCCCATGCGCGCTTTCATCCGGCTCGCGACTCCCAGGTCGAGCGCGCCGAACTCCACGTCCCGCGCTTGTTGCGCGTCGCGCGCAGCATCTTGGGCAGCGAGGACCTTGCCTGGGATGCCGTGCAGGACGCACTGATGTGCCTGTGGCACGAGCGCGAAGAGCCACGCGATCTGCGCGGTTGGCTGGTGCGCACGACGGTGCATCGCTCGCTGCACCACGCGCGCTCTCTCGCTCGCCGTCGGCGCCACGAGGATCTGGCGGCGCGCGACGCGGCTTCGAGCGAGGGCGCTGGGGCATTTGAGGAATCAGAGCAGCGCGAGCTCGCACGCGAGCTGGCGCTGGCGATTCGCGGGTTGCCGGCCGCGTTTCGCGCGACGTTCCGACTGCGCGAGATCGAGGGCCTGGAGTACGACGAGATCGCGCGTCGCTTGCGCGTCCCGGTGGGCACGGTGCGATCACGGCTCAACCGTGCGAAGCGCATGCTGCGCTCGGTGCTCGCGGAGCGCCTGCACGACGAGGAGTTGTGCGCCATCTGCGCCCGCGAGGGACACTCGGAGCAGCGCGCGAACCGCCGCCAGGTCGTCGGACGAGCCTCAGCGGCAAACACGGCCGCGGGTTGATGCGCCGCGGAGCGCGCACGGCCGCGCTGGCGTCGGTCACGCAGCGTCCTCGGGGCACTCACCACCCGGGGTGCGGGATTCCGGCGGCCGTTGTGGCGCTGCATGGAACTCCGTGGCTGCGAGCGGCGACTCCCTGCGACGCGCGGCGAGCTCTTCCCGCGAGCGCGTCTGCTTCATGCTTCGAGTTCAGAAGGAGTTGGCATGTCGGTGCGGAGTTCTCAGGTTGGGGCGATGGGCGCGGTGCTCGTCGGAGCGAGCGCGATCGCTTACGCGGGCGGCGGTAGCGGAGGAGGAGGTGGTGGCGGTGCGCCCGCCGGAATCGAGATCAGCTTCTACTCCGATCCCGTGCTCGATTGTGTGTTTCGCTGCTCGGATCACGACCAAAACGGGAACTACAACCAGGGCGGCGAGACGGTCGTGCTGTACGCCGATCAGGTCGCCTCACCGCTCGTCGCGAACGTGGCGTTGAGTGATCCGCGCGCCATCACGGTATCGCCCGATGACACGGTCTTCGTCGGCGACGTCGGGGAGCGCATCGTGCTCGCGCTCAACGACTACGACGAAAACGGCACGGCCAACGAGGCTGGAGAGCACTGGATCTACTTCGATGGTCGGTCGGGCGGCAACTTCGCTGGAACCGAGTTGCCCTACGTCACCGGCGTCACCAACCGTGCCGCGTTGGGAGTGCTCTGGGTCTCGGTCAAGAACACGAACTCAGGCGAGTCCGACACGATCCTGCGACTGGTCGATCAGAACCTCGACCTGGACGCGAACGACTTCGGCGAGGCGCGCGTGTACTGCACGCTGCCCGAGTCGATCGTCAGTGGCGCGTTGCCGATAGGAATCCGCGAAGGCGTCGACGGCGCGGTGTATGTCCTCGATGCGGGGGATCAGACCCCGTCCGGGCGCGGCATCTACCGCCTCGAGGATCTGGACAACAGCGGCGTGATCGACCAACCCGGAGAGCTCACGGCGTTCTTCGTTCCCGCCGGTCCAACGAACGCGGAGTGGGTTGCGCTCGATCAGGACGACGCCGAAAACTGGTACTTGCTCGACCGGGCAAACGGCGAGGTCTGGCGCGGGCACGACACGGACGGCAACGGCGTCGTGGACTCAACCGAGTCCGGACCGTTCTGGGCCTTCTCCTCGGTGGTGGACTGCGTCGATTTGGCTGCGACCGATGAGGGCGGGATCTTCGTGGGGGATCTGGGATCGCCCAACCTGCTGCACTTCGCCGAGGACTTCGACACCGATGGGGTGATCGGCAGCGGAGAGAGTCTCGTGGCTTATGACGACACGGTTGCACCCGTCGACATGGACGCTCCGGTGGGCGTTGCGGTGGACTTCCATCAACACAACGAAGTGGGCGGTGCCTTCTGCACTTCGGCTTCGATCGTCGGTTGCCCCTGCAACAACGCCGCGAATTCGGGCGAGGGATGCGCCAACTCGACTGGTGTTGGTGCGCTCTTGGAGGGTGAGGGATCCAGCGGCATCGGCAACGACGATCTCGAGTTGCACGTGCATCAGTTGCCGTCCGGCGCCGCAGCGATTGCGTTCGCCGGGTTCCAACAGGTCAACAACGGCAACGGCCAGCGCTTCTACGATGGGCTGCGCTGTGTCGGTGGCCCCCTATTGCGCTTGGGCGTGGTGCAAGCCGATGCGAGCGGATTCGCGGCTTGGGGACCGGGCTTGGCTGCCGCTCAGCCGTTGCTCGTCGTTGGGGTGACCGCGCACTTCCAGGCGTGGTACCGCGACCCCAGTGGACCCTGCGGAACGACGGCCAACTTCAGCAATGGGCTTTCGGTCACCTTCGATCCCTGACCCATCAGCGACGGTGTCCTGCTCTCGAGTGGGAAGAGCCGAGACGGGACGGGCGCGGAACTCGCGAGGGTTCCGCGCCCTTTTTCATCGGTCCTGCGGCGCGACCCGGGGGTCGCGCGCCTCACTGACAAACACGCGCTTGCAGCGCATTCGTCAGGCTCGAGCCCGACGGATCCTGGGGATCGCGGCTCCAGTACTGCGCGCAGAAAAAGCGCCCCGGCTGCGCCAGCAACGAGTCGTTGCCCGCGCGAATCCAGGCGTTGATGTCGAACGAGTACGCGCCCGAGCAGTCCACGGTTCCCACCGTTCCACCTGAATTCTGAGGCGTCGTGCGTCGCCAAGGTCCCTGGACGCACAACGTGCCGCCCTGGTAGGGGAGCGCCATCGAAGCGTAGCCGTAGAACAAGATTCCGCTCTTGTTGTTGATGATGTTTGTGGCCGTGATCGTGCAAGGCGCGCTGGACGTCGCGCTCGGATATCCGCTGACAGCGATCGTCGGGATGCAGAACTGCGAATTCAGCTTGCCCGCGCAGTAGGTCGTCGGCGGAGTACCGCCGGGGCATTCACACTCGTCGGGCTGCTGGTTGGAGTTGACGTCCAGCGAAGTGCCCGATGCCAGGTCGCATCCATCGGGAATCGAATTCGAATTGCAGTCTTGCGCAGCACCACTCGCGATCTCGCAGGAGTCGGGAACCCAATTGGCGTTGCAGTCGGCCTCGCTGCCGGAAACGATGTCACAAGCATCGGCGATGCCGTTCGAATTGCAGTCGACCAGACCGCCGGCGGGGTCGATGCGGTAGATCTCGCCGTCACCGATGTCGAGGATGTAGAGCTCGCCCGCGCCGTCCTCGCCCCAGCCGCCGATCAGGTCGATCGACGGTGCACCCGCGGGCTCGAGCTCCGCGGTGCGATTGGTGAACTGCTGCACCGTGCCGTTGGAATAGCGCAGCGACCACAGGTTCGACGAGCAGTAGTCGCCGTAGAAGTACGTGCCCTGCAGACCGCACACGTTGGAGCCGCGGTACACGAAGCCGCCCGCGATCGCGCAGCCCTGGCCGTGACCGTACTCGGCGATGGCATTGGTCAGATTGGCCGCGTTGCAGGTGCATCCGGTCAGTCCCGTGCAGTGATTGCCTTCCATGCAACGCCAGCCGAAGTTGAGGTTGCCGACCCCTGCGGGCTGCACGCTGACTTCCTCCCACGCGCCCTGGCCGACGTCACCGATGTACATCTCGCCGGTGAGGCGATCGAACGACCAACGCCAGGGATTGCGCACCCCGAAGTGCCAGATCTCCTGCAGCGTCGTCGTGGATCCGAAGTAGGGATTGTCCGCAGGGATGTAGGGCGCCGGCAGGTCGACGTCGATGCGCAGCATCTTGCCGAGGAGCGTCTGCGGCGACTGGCCGTTGCCGAGTGTCGCGTGGTGTCCGGTGCCGGTGTCGTTCCCGCCGCCGCCGTCGCCCATGCCGATGTAGAGCTTCCCGTCAGGTCCGAATTGGATGCAGCCGCCGTTGTGATTGCTCTGCGGTTGTCCAATGGTGAGGAACGGCAAACCGCTCGCCGTATTCGCGACATCGGGGTTGGAGCTCACCGTGTAGCGCTCGATCACCGTCGCGCCCGTGCCCGCCGCCGTGTAGTTGACGTAGAAGAACCCGTTGGTCGCGTAGTTCGGATGGAACGCCAAGCCCAAGAGCCCTTGCTCGCCGCCCGAGACGATCTTGGCCAGCCCGCCCACGCCCAGGTTGATGAACGGCGTCGCCAGCGTCGCGCCGTTCTTCACGATGCGGATGCGTCCGCCCTGTTCGACCACGAACAAGCGCTGCGTGTCGCCCGGGGGCGAGCAGGCGTAGACCGGCGAAGCGAATCCCGACTGGAACAGCGTGGCCTGGATGGACTGAGCACGCGCGAGCGGTGCGCTGGCGACTGCAGCGAACGATAGGGCGACGAGAGCAAGAGAGCGCATCCGTGACTCCACGATGGGTTGAGCGAATCGAGCGCCGCTGAGACGACGCGGCGCGGCCTGCCGCCGTTCAAGATACCGCCGAAGCGCGAGTTGGGCGCCGCGAGGTTGATACACTGCCAGCACTCGCGGACCGAGCGGCGGCTCGCCACGGTCCCCTGAGACCCATGAAACCGCAGCGACACAGCGCTCCCGCGTCGGCCTTCCTTCCCCGCACCGAATCGCAGATGCGCGCGCGCGGCTGGGACGCGCTCGATGTCGTTCTCGTCACCGGTGACGCATACGTCGACCACCCGTCGTTCGGCGTGCCGGCGATCGGACGGCTGCTGGAGAAGCGCGGATATCGCGTCGGAATCCTGGATGTGCCCGAGCTCGAGCCCGGCGGCGCGGGCTGGAGGCGCTTGCCCAAGCCGCTTTTGTGGGTGGGCGTGAGCGCGGGGACGATCGACTCGATGGTCACCAACTACACGGCCTCGAAGAAACTGCGGCACAAGGACGTGTACCGGCCTGGTGGGAAACCCGGGCGCCCCAACCGCGCCACGATCGCCTACACCGCGCTGGCGCGGCACCACTTCCCGGGTGTGCCTGTCGTGATCGGCGGACTCGAGGCGGGGCCACGGCGCTTGGCCTATTTCGACTACTGGGAGGAGAAGCTGCGGCGCTCGATGCTCGTCGACGCCAAAGCGGATTTGCTCGTTTGGGGAATGGGCGAGCGCACTGCGGTCGAGATTTGCGAACGCATCGCCGCCGGGCGCGACTTGCGCGGGCTCGCCAACACCTGCGAGATCGTGGCCGAGGGCGACTTGCCGCGCGACGCGCGCGTGGTGCCGTCGTTCGAGGACTTGCAGGCGCGCGCCGAGGCGCAGATCGAGCTGTTCAATGCCGTGCGCGAGGAAAACCGGCCCGACGGCAAGGTGCTCGCGCAACAGCACGGTCGGCGCTACGTGCTGCAACACCCGCCGCGCGCGCCCGCGTCGCAGAGCGAAGTCGACGAGTACTACGACCTGCCCTACCAGCGCGCATGGCATCCAGACCACGACGCCGCGGGCGGCGTTCCCGCGCTCGAGCCCGTGCGCTGGTCGATCAACACGCACCGTGGATGCCTCGCCGATTGCACGTTCTGCTCGATCACGTTCCACCAGGGGCGTTCGATCCAGTCGCGTTCGGTGGAGTCGATCCTGCGCGAGGCCGCGGCGCTGGCTGCGTTGCACGACTTCCGCGGCACGATCACCGATGTCGGTGGACCGACGGCGAACATGTGGGGCATGGGTTGCAAGTTGCTCGAGGCGGGCAAGGGCTGCCTCGATCGCGATTGCCTTTCACCGGACGTGTGCCCCGCGCTGCGCATCGACACGGCGAGCGAAGGCTATCGCCGGTTGCTCTCGCTGGTCGCCAAGCAGCGCGGTGTCAAGCACACCTTCGTGAGCTCGGGAATTCGCTACGACCTGCTGCGCAGCCAGAAAAGTGCGAGCGCGGGCCAGCTCTTGCCGCTGCACCGTCAGTTGGTCGAACAGCACACCAGTGGGCGTATGAAGCTCGCGCCCGAGCACGCGTCACCGGATGTGCTCGCAGCGATGAACAAGCCCTCGTTCGAGGTCTACGAGGCCTACGAGCGCGACTACAGGGAGACCTGCGCGGACCTCGGCAAGGACCAGCACCTGGTCAACTACTTCATCGTCGGGCATCCGGGCACGACGATGCGCGACGCGGTCGTTCTGTTCGAGCGCTTGCTCGAGCGCAATTACTCGCCGGAGCAGGTGCAGGAGTTCATTCCGCTGCCGATGACGCGAGCGTGCGTGCAATACACGACGGGCATGGACCCGATCACGCGGCAAACGCTCTACGTCCCTCGCGGAGGTCGCGAGCGACGGCTGCAGAAGGCGCTCGTGCGCTGGAAAGACCCGGAGAACAAGAAACTCGTGCTCGAGGCGCTGCACGAGGCGGAGCGCGAGGACCTGATTCCGACATTCTTGGCCGCGCTCAAGCGCGGTGGACCGCCACGGATGGTGGCTGCGCGCGCCAAGCTCGTGTCGACGCCGACCGAGGACGACGCCGTGCTCGATCTCGACACCTGCGGGTGAGCTCGCGCGCGAATCCGCGAACGCCGGACGGATTCGGAGCTGGTGCGCGCCGTCTATACTCCGCCGCTGAGATGGAGCGCGTCGAACGACCCCAAGCCGAGGCGGATTTCCCGCTGGGAAAGCGCGGATGGTGGATTGCGCTGCTGGTGGTGCTCGCATTGGCTGCGACGCGCGCGCGCGGCGCGTGGTACGCCTACGGGCTCGACGGCTACGCGGACGAGCCCGAGGTGATCGTGCCCGCGCTCCAAGCCGCCAAGGGCCAACTGCGGCCCGAGCGCTTTCTGTACCCCGGTTGGACCTCGTACTCGATTGGGGCGACGTTTCGCGCGCTGCACTGCGTGGGCTTCGGCGGTGACGCCGGATTCCTCCCGAGCGAGCCCTCGCCCGACCATTTCGTCGTCGGCCGGCTGTTCGTGTTCGCCACCGCGCTCGGCAGCGTGCTCGCCGTGGCGCTCGCCGCGCGGCGCGCCTTCGGAGCGTGGGCCGGTCTGGGCGCAGCGGCGCTGCTCTCGACTTCGCCCGAGTTCGTCGGGATGTCCTACCTGGTCACGGTGAACACGCCGGCGAGCCTGTGGACGGCGCTGACGATCTTGTGCGCGTTGCGCATCTATCTCGACGGCCGGCGCTGGAGTGACTATCTGCTGGCCGGCGTGTGCGCTGGATTCGCCGTGGGCTGCAAGTACAACTCGTATCCCGCCGTGTTGCCGATCGTTCTCGCGCACCTGTTCGGGAGGCGCGGCACGGACTGGCGTCACGTGCGCCTTTTGGTGGCCGGGGCCGTCACCGTGCTCGCGTTCATCTCCACCACGCCCTACGCCGTGATCGACCACGAGCGTTTCGTCGAGTCGCTGCGCTTCCTCAATGCGGTCTACCAGGATCAGAACTGGCCGCTGCACACCAGCTCTTCGGCTGGCAGCTGGGGCGCGTACCTCGAGCGCATTTGGCGCGCTGGATGGCCTTTCGAGCTCTCCGTCGCGGCGCTCTTGGGCACTGTGTGGGCCGTTCGGCGCGATTGGCGGGTGCCACTGCTGGTGCTGACCGCGGCTGCGGCCAACTTGCTCTTCTTGGGCTTCTACAAGGTGTATTTCCTGCGCCACCTGCTGCCGGCGTTGCCAGCGCTGGCGATCGTGAGCGGCGCGTGCGTGCAAGCGCTGGCGCAGGTCGGAGCTCGGCTCGTCGGTCCGCGGACCGGCGCGCGCTGGGGCAGCGCGTTGGCGGCAGCGGCGATCGTCGCTTGCGGCGCGCGCTCGTTGCTCGCGACCGAGCAGCGTGTCACGGGCAAGAGCAAGATCGACTCGCGCCAAGCCGCGGCTGCCTGGATCGAGCAGCACGTGCCCGCCGGTGCGCGCATCGTGTGCGAGGAGCGCTCGCCGGCGCTGGGGGAGCGCTACCAGGTGATCCACGCGCGCTGCATCACGGCACCGGAGGACCAAACGGTATCGCTCGAGGCCCAGGCCGACTACTTCGTCGTGACCCTGATGAGTGAGCGCTTGATCCAGGCCGACCCCGCGTACGCCGAGGCACGCGAGGCATACCGGCGTTTCGCGGAGCGCAACGAGCTCGTCGCCGAGTTCCTCGGCCGTGGAGAGGACTATTCGGGTCGCGACATCCGCGTGTTCCGCGTGTCGCATTGACGCGTTCGCGTCGTGCGCTCTGGATGACGCGCTCGCGTCGCGCTCAAGACCGGTGACGCGCTCGCGTCCTGCTCAACCGGTGACGCGTTCGCGGAACTCGAGCGTCACGGGATCGACGCGCACCTTCTCGCCGACGTTGACCAGGTTCGAGACCTTGATCTTGATGCCGTTTTCGAGCACCGCGTCCTTCCAGGAGTTGTTCGAGCCCTTCATCGGCGGCGCGCAGTCCTTGACCTTGCAGATCACGCTCGACGGCGGGCTGACGGTCACGAGCTTGCCGTTGACCAAGAAGCCCATGTACTTGTCCGAGCCCCACAGCAGCGCGTCCTTGGCGGCCTCGACCGAGCAGCGGAACTCGTTGCCCTCGGTGTCGTAGAAGACCTCTTCCGGGCCCTCCTGGTAGGAGTGAGAGAGCTCGATGTTGTCCTTGTCGAGCACCTCGAACTTGGTATCGCCGTGCTCCTTGAGCTCCGTGACGCGACCGGTGAGCAGGTCCTTGAGCGTCACGAAGACGTACTGGCGACGGTCGTTGCGCATGATGCTCCAGTCGATGACGGTGCACATGCGACCTTGGTAGTCGACGAGGTAGCCCTTGCGGATGTCGAGCGCGTTCGATTGCACAGCGTATTCCTTGCCCTGCGTGGCGGGTGAGCGCAGTTTCGAGGGCCAAAAGTATAGCGAGTGGATGTCGCGGCGGCGCGCCGGCGCTCACAGGAACTCGATGCGGCCCTCGGGCAACAGGTACACGATCAACATCGTGCCGCCGGCCACGCTGGGAACGTGTTGCGAGCCGGGGGGCTCGACCACCCAGCCCGCCGGCTGGCCCATGAAGGTCGGTTGGCCGTCGAGGGCCACGCAGTAGTTGAGCTCACCTTTGGGGTGGCGGTGCTCCGGCCCTGCGCCGTTCATGTGCACGACGTCGATCGAGAATTCCGCACTCTCGGGCGTCGCCTTGCACACGCGGCCGTACTTGACGGGCAGCGCGCCGCGGTTGGCGATTTCGCCCGCGTCGAGCAATTCGCGCAGGCGTGCGTTGAGCTTGGCAGCGGCCGGCCCCGCGGGGTCGAAGCGCTTGGACAGCTCGCGCACCGCGGCGCTCGGCTGGGAGGGGTCGACACCGCGCGCCGCATCGAGCAGCGGCCGGAAGGACTCGATCAACTGGCTCATGGCGCGCGTTCTACCGCGGCGCGCGCGAGCGCTCAACGCCGGAAGCGGATCAAGAGCAGCGCGGTCTGAGGCCTGAATCCCTGCTCGGGCTGGAGCGGGCGCAATTCGAACTCGTACTTCGCGCGCCCCTTCTCGTTCGGTCCGAGCACTGCGCCATCAGGTCCTCGGTCCTGCCAGTCCTTGGGGAGGATCTGCCAGGGGTCGAGCGCATCGACGATGCGCGCGGTCAGGTAGGTCGGCGCGTACTTCTCGAAGCTAGCGATCTCGACCTTGCGATCGTGGCCTGGCATCTCGCGCTTCTTCGGGTCGAGCGGCAGCAGGGGTTCGCGGTTGGTCAGGCCCTGCGTGTCGTAGACCACGAGCTCGCTGGCGAAGTAGCCGAAGGCGCCGATGTTGCCGATGACCATCGACTCGCCAGGCAGCGTGTGGAGCTCGAGGGCACGGCCGATCTCGATCCACTCGCGGATGTCGACCACGCCCTTCTCCCACATCGCGTATTCGCTGCGGAATTCCTGGCTCCAGCGGAAGTGGGCGCGCTCGCGCAGCGCCTGGGGAACGGGGTGCACGTCGAACGCGGGCAGGAGCGCGAGCACCGCGCAAGTGGCGCCCACTGGGACACGCGTCAGGTTCGTTTTCATGGTCGCGAACCAGGCACCGGCGAGCACGGCCACGAACGGCATCGTCGGAACGGCCATGCGGTACATCATCATCCAGTCGCCGCCGAGCACGACCAAGTACGCGAACGCGCTCGCGAGGAACATGGCGCTCGGTCTCGCGAGCCCGCTCTTGTCGCGCGAGAGGCGTGCTAGTCCTCCCACGAGCACCACCGGTATCGCGACGATGCACAACAGCAGGCTCGCGACGTACTGCGCGCCGCGCAGCAGGTACTGCGCTCCGAAGGCGACCTTGATGCGTGCCGTGTTGGGTTCGAGGGCATCGAAGTAATTCCAACGGAACGCCAAGTAGCCGAGCGTGGCAACGGCCGTCGCCGCGCCGACCCAAGCGGCCGCGCGCAGCATGACTCGGCGTTGTTCCGAGGGCGCTCCGCTCACCAGGGCGACGAGGACCATGCCGACCCACACGAAGCCATCCGCGCGCAACAACACCGCGAACACGGCCGCCAGCGCGGCGCCGGCGATGTGCGGTCGCTCGCGCTGGATGCACAAGCGCTCGAAGGTCGCGAACACCGCCAGGGAGAAGGCGGCGGTCTCGAGTCCGCCGCTCGACCACATCGCCAGCGGCGGCAGTGCGGCGGCGAGCAGAGCTGCCAGGCGCGCGGAACCTACTTGGCGCGGCGCCCGCTCGAGCACCAAACGTCCGACGGCGGCGACGATCAGCGCGCCACAGGTGATTCCAACGGCGCGCGTCCACACCTGGGGGTCCAGGGAGGCGCGCTCCAGCGCCGCGCACAGCATCGTCCACAGGAAGTTGGAGAAGCCCTCGACCGGTGGAGACTCGCCGGGGTTCCACACCAGGCCCCAGCCCTGGGCCAGGTGCCGACCATAGCGGTAGGAGATGAACGCGTCGTCGACGAGGAAATCGAGGCGCCACGTGAGCCACGCGAAGACCGGCAACGCGAACCAAAAGGGGCCGCTGAGCAGGCGCGAAGAGCGAGACTGCACGGGTCGATTGTGCGCCACCGCGGGGGGATCGTCGAGCACCAACGACGCAGAACGCGATCGCGCATCGGGAAAGCACGCAGCTCGCCGCGGCGTTCAGGCATGGAGCTCGCCGTCCCGCTGCCTACAATCCCGCGCGCCATGCCCATCGCAGTGCGACGTGCCCTCGTCGGAATCGTCTTCGTCCTGCTCGCGAGCTGGGCCTGGTTCCCGCTGTTCGAGACAGCGCCCTCCGGGGAGGAGCGCGCGGCCGTCGCGCTCGCGCGCAGCGCTGCCAGCCTGTTCGACGCGCGGCTCGCCGGAGGACACGCGCTGGCCGCCTTGGATCTGCGCTTGGCGAGCGTGCTCGAGCCTGCGTGGCTGTGGCGCCTGGAGAGCGTCGCGCTGCTGCTGCTCGCGGCCTGGGGCGTCGGTCGGGCCGCGCGTCGCGCGCTGCTGCCTTGGAGCGGTGGCGAACTCGCGCGCGCCGCGGGTTGGTCCACGGCCTTGCTGTTCGCGTTGCATCCGCTCTCGACCGCGAGCCTCGTGTCCTTGAGCGCGCGACCAGGCTTGCTGTCGGTCGCATTCGCGGCATTGAGCGCTTGGGCCTATCTGCGGGGGCGCCAGGAGCGCGAGCCGCGGATGTTGGTGCTCGCGGGAGCGTGCGCCTTGCTCGCTGGCTTTTCGAGCGACATCGCGTTGGGCTTGTGCGCGTGGCTCGCGGGCCTGGAATTCATCTCCGCGCGCCGGCAGCGCAAGCCGTGGACGCGGGTGCGCTCCGCCTTGGCCGTAGCCGCGGCCAGCGCGGCCACGATCTCGATCGACACTCTCGCTCGCAGCTTGGCCGCGGGTCGTTGGGCAACACCGGAGCTGTGCGCTCAGTGGATTCCGCCGAGCACTGTCGCCGAAGCGTTGCGCGCGCTGGCGCTCGCGCTGGAGCGATTGGGAGCGCTGTTCGTTCCGGTGCACGCGGACACCGCGGGAGCGTGGGGCTTCGCGCTCGCCGGCTGTGTCGCGCTGGTCGCGTTGCAGCCGATCTTGGTCGCGTCGCGCTCGGCCCCGCGCTTGTGGGGCCGCATCGTCGCCGTCTGGGCCTGTGCGTTGATCGCGGCCGAGATCTTCGCTCACCGTGCCTCGGTCGATCCGCGCGCGCTGCAACACGCGGCCACGCTGGTCGGCTCGGTCGCGGTGCTGAGCGCTGGATTCGGGCTGGGTTCAGTGGCGCTGTCGGGGAACCGCCGTGTGGTATTCCCGAGCTTGATCGCGCTGGGCTACGCCGTGCTCTCGCACGCCAACGGTCTGGCCTACCGCGAGGTCGGAAACGCGACCGACGAGATCTGGCGGCACATCTCGGCCTCCGCCACCGGGCGGCACGTGGTCGTCATCGATGCGCCTCGCACGCTGCTCGGGTTGGCCGCGCTCGAGGGCGTCGAACCGGCGCTGCCGGCGGGCGTCGAGCTCTACTCCGAGCCCGAGTTCATCCGAGCCCGCGCGCGAGGCCGGTTCGACGAACTGCGGCGCACGGGTCGCCTGGATCTGCTGCGCGCCCGCGGCGGATTGTGGACCACCAGCGCGTTGCCCGAGCCGACGCCCGAGAGCGGGCCGCGCACTTGGTATCGCGACGGCCGTTCACCGGAGCTCGACCTCGACCCGTGGAGCTCGAGTGCGTTGATCGTGCGCGCGGGCTCCGACGTCGATACCTCCAAGCCGCCGGTGGTCGCGTGGAGCTCGGCGGATTCGGGCGCGCGCGAGGCGGGGCGCTGCACCGGCCGCTGGGCGTACTTGGGTGATGCGCCGGAGGCGGTGTTCGACTTGGCGAGCTCGGTCGAGTGGCTGGCGACCGCGCGCGTGCGCCAGGCCTGGTCGGCCGAAGGCTGGAGCCTGATGGGGCAGGCCGAGTTCCTCGATCGGCTCGCTCCGCCGCCGGTGCAGCCGCGGCCACGCGCCAGCGGGCGGCTGTGGATCTTCGAGGGCCTGGGCGAAACGCCGCTCGACGCGGGTGACGCGCGGCGTGCGTGGCGCCTCACGCTGACCGCTCTCGATGCGCGCGCGGCGAGGGTGCTCGCGGTCGCGCGCACGGAGCGCGGGCTCGAAGTCGACCCCGCCGATGCCCTCGCGGAGCTCGAGCTCGGGCCCGACTCGCTCGCTTGGACACTCGAGACGACCATCGAGGGGCTGGTGATCGAGCGTCTGACCGGCGTCGGCGCGCCATAGCGCTCCTCGCGCGCGAGCGCGTCACCCGTTCTTCGAGGGAGACTCGGGCCCCGGAGCCGGGTCCGTCCCCGGAGCCGTCGGCTGTTGGGTTTGCGGCGCAGTCTGCGTCGGGGGCGTCTGCGCGGGGGGAGGCGTGACGCCGATCGCGCCCGGCTGCGGCAGCGAGCCCAGCATCGCTTGGATCTGCGCCAACTGCTGCTGCAAGTCACCCACGTTGGGATTGTGGTACAGCGCGTAGTTGATCTCCGAGCGTGCCTCGCTGAGCAGTGCGCGCGTCTCCTCGATGGCCGCGGGATCGCCCGGGGCCTTCGCGTAACGCTCGGAAGCCTCACGCTTGAGGATCTGCGTGTAGTTCATGCTCGCCTGCCACATGCTCAACTTGGGATCGCGCACGATCGCTCGCAGGAAGTAGTCCTTGGCCGCGACGTAATCGTTGTCGTAGCCGCCCGCGAGCTCGCCCATCAGCATCAGCGCGACGCCGTTTTCCTCGTACTCGATCAGGCGCTTCAGGATCTGCTTGGCGTCCTCGATGCGCTGTCCACGGATCGCCATGCGCGCCAGCGTGAGCTGCGGATCGGTGCGCGTGGTCTTGTTGTCGATCACGCGCTGCAGCACGGCCACGGCCTCCTCGGTGCGCCCCAGCGCTTGCAGCCCACCGGCCAGGGACAGGGACGCTCCGCTGTTCTTCGGCTCGCACTCCACGGCGCGCTGGAAATAGGGCAAGGCCGTCTCCGGACCGGCGGTGGCCGCGATGTACTGCGCCCAGTTGAAGGCCTCGGAGAACTGCATTTCCGCGGGTGCCACGCGCTTGCCGCGCGCCACGTTCGAGGGTTGTGACTGGTCGGTGGTCTCGTCCAGGCGCCGGTGCAGCGTCTTCGCCAGGCGGTGCTCGCGGGTCAAGATGTTCTCGACCGTCGCGGTCGCGATGTGCATCTCGTCGGTGTGCATCGGCTCGTTCTGCGCCGCACGCCAACCGATGTAGCGGTCGAGGAGCGAATCGGTTTTGCCGTCGGGGAGCGTGTCGAATCCGGCGTCGGCGTCGAGCAAGTTCGCGTCACGCCCGACGAACATGTTGTAGGCACCCTTGTACTCGAGCAATTGGTGGTCGTCGGTGTTGAGCGGCCCTTCGCCGACGAGCGCGCGGAAATGCGCGGGCGACACGCCGTGGTAGGCGAGCAGGCTGGTCAGGTTGTAGACGCCGACGCGCGCCAGGTCGCTGCGCACCTCGTGCAGCTCGAAGCGCTGCTCCATGGCCGCGAAGTCGACCTTCAAGGGCTTCATCGAGGCCAGGCCGATGACGTCCGACTCGACGGTCAGGAAGCACTCGACGTTGGGGAAGACCTCGTTGATCGTGCGCGTGATCAACTGGATCGTCTCGTTCGACTGCTCGTAGTGATGGAACCACACCATCATGATTCCGTCGTCGGTCAGACGATCGCGGCAGTCCTCGAAGAAGTCGACCGTGAACAAGCTGCCGATGCCGGCGATCCACGGGTTCGACGGCTGCGAGACGATCAAGTCGTACTTGCGCGGCACGGTGCGCAGGAACGTGCGCGCGTCGTCGAGGTACATGTGGGTCTTGGGATTCGACAGCACGTGGTGGTTCGAGTTGGCGAACAGATAGTCCGCGTCGAATACCGCCTTGGAGATCTCGACCACGTCGATGCGCTCGACCTGCGGATAGAGCGAGATCGCGCCAGTGGTCACGCCCGAGCCGTGCCCGACGACCATCACGTTCTTGGGCTGCTCCAGGAAGAACATCGGGATGTGCCCCGAGAGCAGGAAGGTGATCATGTCGAGCGGGCCGGTCGAGGCGTCGCCCTTGCTGTTGATGTAGATCGCGGCCAGTCGCTCGCGGCGCACACCCATGACGTTGGTGTCGGCGTCTTCCTTGAGGAAGAACTCGTCCCAGCCGTCGGCCTTGGTGTCGGGATCGCGCAAGTGCTTGCGCTTCCAGGCCGCGTAGCTGCTCGCGGGATGGCGCGAGAGCAAGAGCGCGTCGGCATCCGGCGGCGCCGGCTTGCGCAGGCGCAGGTGCCCCTCGCTCTGGCGGATCACCTTGGACCACTCCAAGCCGCTGCTCAGGTACAACGCCAGCGCGCCCACTGTGCCGGCGAGCAACGTGCCGCGCGCGGGGATCGAGGCTTCGCTGGCGGCGATGATCAGGAGCAACGCCGCGAGCCCGTTCAACGCCAGATTGGCGTGGAACGAGCCTTCCATGCCGAAGAGCGGCATCAGCGCCAGGCTGGTGACGACCACGCCCAGCACGTTGCCGACCGTGTTCCAGGCATAGGTGTTCCCGATCGTGCTGCCGATCGACTGCGCGCTGCGCGCTTGGATCTGCGAGACCAGCGGGAAGCCGAAGCCGATGCACATCGTCGGCAGCAACAGCATCAGGAAGCAGTAGCCCGCTTGGCCGGCGAGGAACAAGGCGTAGCCGTGCTCGATGGCTCCCGTGGGAGTGGTCGCTGCGGAGAACGCCGCGGGATCGCTGGGCCACTCCAGGAGTGCCGTGCGCAGTGAGCTGATCTGGTAGGGGAGCTGCTCCATCAGCGGTGTGATCGCGACCAGCGAGACCATCACCGCCGCCTGCGACGCCGCGAGCCACCACAGGGGTCGCTTGATGTCGATCACCGAGACCAGCCAACTGCCGATGCCGATGCCGGTGATGAAGCACATCAACATCACGGTGAACGAGTTGTTCGACGAGCCGAAGCCCAGTGCGATCACGCGCAGGAAGACGACCTCGTAGCCCATGGCGGCGAAGCCCGAGAGCGCCAGCGCGAACAGCGTCACCTTGAACTGGCTCGCGCTGTAGCTCGCGTGGGACGCCAGCGAGGGCGTCGACTCCAGCGCTCGCGGCGTGTACTGCGCGCGTCGATCGGCCAGCCACACCAGGCCGGCTGCGATCACGTTCATGGTCGAGGCCACGACCAGCGCGGACCAGATCCCCAGCTCGGGCAACAGATAGAAGCCCGCCGCGCCCGATCCGAGCACCGCGCCGATGTTGTTGAGCGCGTACAGACTGGCGACGGCCTTGCGCGTCTGCGCCACCTCCTCGATCAGGTAGCGCGCGAGCACCGGCAGCGTTCCGCCCATCAGCACCGCGGGCAAGAGCACCACCGCCAGCGACAGGATCAGGCGCAGGGTCAGCTTGAGCCCAGCTTGCTCGAAGGTCGCCGCGGCCAAGCCCTCGTAGATCGCGCCGGCGCCCTTGGTCAGCAGCGGCAGCACCAGGCAGTAGGCCGCGATGGAGAGCTCGAGCCACACGTAGACCTTGAGCGGTCGCTCGCGCTTGTCCGAGCGCCGGCCGAAGAGGATCGCTCCGATCGCCAGGCCACCCATGAACACGCTGAGCACGACGGCGTGCGACTTGGCCGTGCTCCCGGTCAGGTTGGCGAGCAGCTTGGCCCACACCACCTCGTGCATCAGGCCGGCGAGACCAGAGAGGAACAGCGCGAGGAGTACGAGGCCTCGCGGGCGCGACGGAGATGCCATGGAGCGGTGCGGCGGGGTGTGGGGGTGCGGACCGGGGGCGCGTGCGGCGGAGGGACGATCCCTCACTCGAGCGCGGCCAAGCTACCAATTTGAGCACGCGGGCAGGAGGCTGGCACGCATCGGGGCGCGCGGCGCTAGAGTGCGCTCGAGCCATGTCGACGCGTCCTCACCGAGCCCTGGATACCTTCCCCAACCCCTGCCCGGAGCGCGATTACGAGATCCGCTTCGAGTGCCCGGAATTCACCTGTCTGTGCCCCAAGACCGGCCAGCCGGACTTTGCCACGTTGCGCATCCGCTACGTGCCCGAGCGCACATGCGTCGAGCTCAAGAGCCTCAAGCTCTACCTGTGGTCCTTTCGCGACACGGGGCATTTCCACGAAGCCGTCACCAACCAGATCCTCGACGATCTGGTGGCCGCGACGCGCCCGCGCCGCATGACCGTCGAGGGCGAGTTCTACGTGCGCGGCGGCATCAAGACGGTGGTCGAGGCCTCGCACGCCGCGCCGGCGAAGGCGCGGCGGCGCTAGCCTCGCCGCGCGGCGAGCACGCGCGCGAGCTTGGGCAGCACGAGTTGGTAGCGCTGGGAGATGCCGCGGTGCGAGCCCTGGTGCTCTTCGTGGTCGAACGCCACGCCGAGCGCGCGCAGCTTGTCCGCGAGCTTCCGCAGGCCCCACTGCAAGTGGTACTCGTCGCGCAGACCGCATTCCAGGTGCAGGAGCTCGAGCTTGCGCAGGGTTTCGACGTGGCGCTCGCAAGCGTAGAGCGGATCGAAGGCCAGCCAGCGGCGCCAGACGCTCTCGATCCGCGCGCCCGTGCGCGCGTCCATCGGCAAGTCGAATCCCAGCGGCGAACTCGGATTGGGTGAGTAGCACGCGGACATCGCGAGCACGTTGAGCACCGCGTGTCGGTCGCCCTCGAGCTCCGGTCGCGCCTCGAAATCCGCCAGGAAACGCGCCGGGTCGCCTCCGAAGGGCACGAGGCCGCGAAGGCAGGCGTACAACTCGCCACCGAAGCACGCTTCGAAGTCGCAATCGCCGCTGATCGAGGCCACGACCGGGAACACGCCTGGATAGCGCAGCGCCAAGTGCAGCGCGCCGAAACCACCCGAGGATTTGCCCACGACCGCGCGCCGTCCGGCGAGCGTGGCGAACTCGCGGTCGACGAGGGCGACCAGTTCCTCGCCCACGTAGCGCGCGAACGGACCCAAATAGCCAGAGTCGACGTACTGGCTGCCGCCGAAGCGCGTCCAAGCGTCGGGCAGGGCGACGATCAGGGGCTCGCACGTGCCGTTCACGATCTGGCGATCCAGTTCCGCGATCACTCCGCGGCGCCATGGGTGAGTCTCGAGGAAATCGCGCGCGTGGCTGGTGAAGCTCGCCAACAGGAAGGCCACCGGAAAGCGCCGCGTGCCGTCGTAGTGCGGGGGCAGGTAGACCAGCAGCTCACGCTCGCACGCTTCGCCCGCGGGGTTCCCTCGCAAGCAGGCGCTGGCGTGCGCCAACGACTCGACTCGTCCCGCGATTCCGCGCGGCGCGGGCCAGGCCGGGCGAGCGCTCGCGGCCGGGCTCTCGCGTCGCTCGGTGTGCTCCGGCGCGGCCGCCGAGTCCCCAGCGGAGCGCTGCACCACGTCCGCCACACGCCGTGCCTCCGCGCGCTCGAGTCCACTGCGCCGCAAGTTCTCCCCCAGTGGACTCTCCGAGCGCAGCAGCCCGAGCAACAGATGGTGCGTGCCGCAGCGTGCGTGTCCGAGAGCGGTGCATTCCTCGAGCGCGAGCTCGAGCATGCGCTTGGCCGAAGGGGTCAGCGGCAACTGCCCGGTGCTCGCCGGCGACTTCGGCAAGGCCGCCGCGCGCGCTTCGGCTCGCGCACAGACCTCGCTGGGATCGTGACCGCAACCGAGCAGCACGCGCGCGGCCAGCGAGTCGCGGGTGCGGCAGCAGCCGATCAGCAGGTGCGCGTCGTCGACGATCCCCGTGCCGTGGGCGGTGGCGAATTGACGCGCGATGTCGACTGCGTTGCGGGCTTCTTCGGTGGTGCGGTCGAGCACGGCGCAGCTCCTTTCAGATCGTCAATCCCAATTCCTCGCGCAGCTTGGCGTAGCCCGGCTTGACGCGTTCGAAGATGCAGCGCACACGCTCGTCGTAGTGCGAGAACGCGCTCTTCATGCCGTTGATGGTGATCTTTTCGAGGTCGGAGAGCGTGCACCCGAACTGCTCGACGGCGATCGTGTACTCGTCGGTCATCGTCGTGCGGCTCATCAGACGATTGTCGGTGTTCAACGTCACGCGGAAGCCGCGGTCCATGTAGAAGCGGAAGGGATGCTCGGCCATCGAAGGGGTCGCGCCCGTGTGCACGTTGCTCGACAGGCAGACCTCGATCGGGATGCGGTGGTCCAGCACGTACTGTGCGAGCGCGCCGACTTTGATCACCTTGCCCTCGTAGATCACGATGTCCTCGATCAGGCGCGTCCCGTGTCCGATGCGGTGCGCCCCACAGTATTGCAGCGCCTGCCAGATGCTCTCGGGGCCGAAGCTCTCGCCGGCGTGGATCGTGATCGAGAAATTCGCGCGCTTGACGTGCTCGAAGGCGCGCAGGTGTTCCTTGGCCGGATGTCCGGCCTCTTCGCCCGCGAGGTCGAATCCGACGCAACCCTGGTCGCGGTAGGCGACGGCCAACTCGGCCAGCTTGAACGACAGGTCGGGCGACTGATTGCGCATGCCGCAGACGATCAAGCCCGCGCTGACCTTGAAGTCCTGCTTGCCGTGCTCGAGGCCGGACAGCACCGCGCGCATCACGCCGTCCAAGCCCAGGCCCTCGGAAGTGTGGAAGTGCGGCGCGAAGCGCACCTCGGAGTACACGACGTTGTCGCGCGCCATGTCCTCGCAGTACTCGTAGGCGATGCGCTCGAGCGCTTCGTGCGACTGCATCACCGCGATCGTGTGGCGGAATCCCTCCAGGTACAGCGGCAAGGAGCCGCGCGCCGCGCCCGCGTGGAACCAATCCGCGAGCTCGGACTCGGTCTCGCAGGGCAGCTCCTGGTAGCCCACGCGGCGCGCGAGATCGAGCACCGTCGAGGGTCGCACGCCGCCGTCGAGGTGCTCGTGGAGCAGGACCTTCGGCACGCGTTCGACGACACTGCGGTCGGGCTTGTATTGAGAGGCCTTCGTGATCGCTTGCATGGGGCGAATCTAGCGCGCACGGCGCCAAAGCGAAGGGCCTCGGGCCGAGCGTTTGTCGGAGCGCGGCGCTGTCCCTATTCTCTTCGCCCCGCGCCGTTCCCCGAAAAGGCTCCACCGTGACCACACCCGTCCGCGTTCGTTTCGCTCCGAGTCCGACTGGTAAGCTGCACATCGGTGGTGCGCGCACCGCGCTGTTCAATTGGGCCTATGCGCGCCGTCACGGCGGGCAGTTCCTGCTGCGCATCGAGGACACCGATCCGGAGCGTTCGACCAAGGAGTTCGAGGTGGCCATCCTCGACGGCCTGCGCTGGCTGGGAATCGACTGGGACGAGGGTCCGGACGTCGGCGGTCCCTGCGGCCCATACCGTCAATCCGAGAAGTACCCGCAGTACCGCGCGGTCGCGCGCCAATTGGTGGCGAGCGGCCACGCCTACTACTGCTTTTGCTCCGAGGAGCGCCTGGAGCAAGTCCGCGAGCAGCAGGGCGCGCGCAAGGAGCGTCAGGTCTACGACCGACACTGCGCCGCGCTCTCCAGCGCGGACGCCGCGGCGCGAGTGGCGGCGGGCGAGAGCGCCGTCGTCCGTTTCCGCGTGCCTCCCGGCGAGACCGTGTGCGTCGACCACATCCGCGGCGACGTGCGCTTTGCCCACGAGGAAGTCGACGACTGGGTCATGGTGCGCTCCGACGGCAGCCCGACCTACAACTTTTGCGTCGTGTGCGACGACGTCGACATGCGCATCACGCACGTGTTCCGGGGCGAGGAACACTTGGTCAACACGCCCAAGCAAGTGCTGCTGTACCGCGCGCTCGCGAAGACCCCGCCGGAGTTCGGCCACTTGCCGTTGATGCTCGGCACGGACGGAAAGAAGCTCTCCAAGCGCACCGGTGACACCGCGCTCCAGGACTACCGCGACAACGGCTATCCGCCGGCGGCGGTGCTCAACTTCTTGTGCCTGCAGGGGTGGGCGCTGGACGACAGGACCGCGATTTTCTCGATCGACCAGTTGGTCGCGAACTTCGACATCGCGGACGTGCAGAAGGCCGGCGCGGTGTTCGACATCGACAAATTCAAGTGGATGGCCGGCGAGTACCTGCGCAAGGAAACACCGCAGCAACTGGCCGAGCACTGTGCGCCGTTCGTGGTCGCGGCCAAGCTGGCGACGCCCGCCGATCTCGCTGCGCGCTGGGCGTGGTTCGTCGAGGTCGTCAAGACCGAGCAGCCGCGCATCTCGATCTATGGCGAGCTGCCGAGCCGCGTGGCCTACTTGTTCCAGCCCGACGAGGCGGTCGCCTGGGAGGCCGAGGCGCTCGAGGCCGTGCGCAAGCACCCCGGTGCGGTGCAGACGTTGCGCGCGTACCGCGCGTGGCTCGAGCCACGCATCGCGAACGGGGTGGACGCGGCGGCGTTGCGCGGTGCGGCGAAGGGATGGGCGCAGGAGCAGGGCATCAAGCTCCCCGCGTTCTTCCAACCGCTGCGCTTGGCGTTGTGCGGAGTCGTGCACGGCGCGGATCTGTTCGACGTGATCGCGCTGCTCGGGCCGCGCGCCGTGCTCGCCCGGCTGGAACACGCCGCGCAGCGCCTGGCCGGCTGAGCTCCCGGTCGGTGCTTTGCGGCCGCGCCGCGGGAGAGACGCACGGTGTCCGCGGGCGCACGCTCTAGGCGGGGCCTCAAGCTCCGGGCCGCGAGCGTCGATCCCAAGGCGGGTTTCTCCATGGCGATCGACGAGCATCCCGGTACCGACTCGAGCGCCGCGCCGGCGGAATGCCGGCGTGCGCGCGCCGCGCTGGGCGCATTCGTGGCGGGCGGACTCGGCGAGGCGCAGCTGCGCAGCCTGCGCCAGCACACTCTCGGCTGTCCCGAGTGCGCGATCGAGTTCCGCCAGGACGTCGAACTCGCGGCGCGGATCGCGCGTGAGCGTCGCCTCGAGCGCGAACGCCGCGAGCGCGAGTTGCGCCGATCCGAGCGCTTGCGCCAAGCTCGTGGAGCGCTGTTCGGGCCGCGCAGCATGTTGCTGCGCACGGTGTTCGTCCCGGGCCTGTTGATCTTCATGCTCTCGCGAGCGTTCCCGCTCGGCGGTGGAGCGCGCGTGTACGCGCTGGAAGGAAGCTACAGCCTCGGCGTGCGCACGCTGGACGCCGAGGACCGTCCGCAAGTCGTGCGTCGAGGGGAGTGGATCGTCACTCCCGCGGACGCCAGCGCGAAGCTCGAGCGCAAGGACCGCGGCGCGGTGCGCATCGCAGGATCCTCGATGATCTGCGCCGAGGACCGCGAGCTCGAGCGCTTGCTGTTGCACGCGGGCTCGATCGAGATCGACGGCCCAACCCTGGTCACCACGCCGTTCGGAACGGTGGAGGTGCTCGAGGGCAGCGCGCTGCTGGCGTTGGAACGAGACGCCTTGCTCGTCGAGGTGCGCTCGGGCCGAGCTCGCGTGCTCAACGCCTTCGGCCAGCGGCTGCTCGCCGCCGGCGGCACTGCAAGCCTCACGAGCACAGGGCTATAGTCCGCGTCCTCGCGCCGCGTCGACGCGGCCTCCGACGATGCACGACTCGCCGCAAGCTCCCCGACAAGCCCAGCGCCGGCACTCGCTCGTCCGGCGCGCGACCGTGCGAGTCGTGGAGCGCCTGGCGTTGATGTGCGGCGGTCGCGCGTGGTACCGAAAAGCGCATCTCTCCCCGCCCGGCCTGCGCGTGCGCCGCGAGCTGATCACCCACGCCGAGTTGCCGGCGGGGCTCGAAGGCCTGCTCATCGTGCAACTGTCCGATCTGCACGCCGGCCCGTTCATGCGGCGGGGGGATCTCGCGCGCGCGGTCGAGATGGTCGAGCGCTTGGAGCCCGACCTGGTGGTGATCACGGGGGACATGATCACGCACCACGTCGACGAAGCGCGTGGAATCGCGGAGGACATCGCGCGCTTGCGAGCGCCCATGGGCGTGTACGCGATCTTCGGCAATCACGACTATCGCGACCGGCGCGAGGACGAGATCGTGCGCGACTGGGGTGCGCGCGGAGTGCAGTTCCTGCGCGATGACGCGCGACGCTTCGAGGTCGAGGGCGGCGCCCTGGCGTTGGTCGGCGTCGAAGATCTGGAGGAGGCGAGGGTCATCGATGTCCGCCGGGCGCGAGCCTCGGTCGTGCCCTCGGACTTCGAGGTCGTGCTGTGCCATCATCCCGCGGGAGCGCTGCTCTTCGCGGGGCCGCGCTGCTTGGCAGTGCTTTCGGGGCACACCCACGGAACGCAACTCGATCTCCCGCTCGCGCGCCGCGCCGGACCCGCGCACCCTGGCCTGCGCGTTCACTTGGGCGCGACGCGCCTGATCGTGAGCCGCGGGCTGGGCTCGATCGGATTGCCATTGCGCATCGGCGCGCCGACGGAGCTGGTCTCGATCGAGTTGCGGCGAGGTGTGGCGTGAACCACGGCTCGCTCTCGTTGCGCTCGGGTGTCTTGTACGTCGCGCGCCACGAGCAGACCGCGCACGTCCGTCCATACGATCTCGACGGACGCGCGCTGGGCGCGGGCTTCTCGTTCCGCGGTCCCCATGGCGAGGCCTGCGAGCTGGGTGGAATCGAGGTCGACTCCGACCACCAAGTCTGGATCGCCGACGGCGCGAGCAACGCCCTGCGCGCCTTCAGCCTGTTCGGCCGCGAGACGCGAGTGTTGCCCGGTGCGACGCTGGAGCGCGACGACGCGCGCGGTCTGTTCCGCGGCGCCGTCGACGTCGCCGTCAGCGAACGCGATGACCGCCGCAACCTGTGGGTCGGCCTGGGCGGGTGGCGGCGGCATGCGTTGCAACTCGTCAGGGAAGACGGCACGTTCGTCGACTCCCTGCGCCCACAGGGCAATCCGCTCGCGCGCTTCAACGGGGTCGTGCGCATCGCAGCGCTCGACGAGCACGTGTTCGTGTGCGAGCGCGCCGCCGGTCAGGTGCAGGTCTTCCGCGAGGGCGAGTTCCATTTTGCATTCCGCATCGCGACTCGGCCGGGAGTGCGCTTCGAGCCGGTCGCGGTCGCCCCGCTTCCGGGAGGTCGCTGCCTGCTTGCGACAGGCGGCATCGACAGCGCCCTGCTGTTGGTGGACGCCGCTGGACGGCTCGTGCGCGTGCTCGCGGAATGTGGCGAGGACCACGGCCAGGTGCGCGAGCCCGGCGACGTCGTCGTCGAGGTCGAGGCGCTCGAGGCGCGCGCGCGCGTGGCCGTCATCGATCGCGACGCGGAGCGCGTTCAGGTGTTCTCGCTCCTCGGCGAATGCCACGGTCAGATCGACGAGTTGCCCGGCCAGAAAGCAGGAGGAGCGGAGTGAGCGCAACGGTCGTCGCCATCGACCTGGGCACCAACACGTTCTTGATGCTCGTCGCGCGCCGCGCCGCGGGTGGCGGCGTCGAGGTCGTCGAGGATCACTGCCGCACGCCGCGCTTGGGTGCGGGCTTGGCAACCAGCGCTTCGCTGCTGCCAGCGTCCATCGAGCGCGGACTCGTGGTTTTGCACGAATTCGCCGCTCGCTTGCAGGCGCTGGAATTGTCCGAAGTGACAGTGCGCGCGGTGGGCACCGCAGCCTTGCGCCGTGCGACGAACGCAGCCGAATTCATCGAGCGCGCGCGGCGCGAATGCGGCATCGAGATCGAGGTGTTGGCGGAGCAGGACGAGGCTCGCCTGGGCTGGCAGGCGGTCAGCGGCGGGCGCCCCGACGAACGGCTCGCAGTCGTCGACGTCGGCGGGGGCAGCACAGAGGTGGCCGCCGACAACGGTCGCTCGCGTTGCTCGGTGCCGATCGGCGCGGTGGTGACCAGCGAGCGCTTCGGGCTCGACTGCGGAGAGGCCGCCTGGAGCGACGAGCGCTGGAGCGCGTTGAATGCGACTCTCGAGCGCGAATGCGCCGTGTTCGAGCCTCGGCCAGCGGCGCGCGTGGTTGCGCTCGGGGGCACCGGCGCCAACCTGGCGGCGCTCGAGGGAGCTTTCGAGCGCTTCGATCCAGCGCTCGCCGAGGGGCGGCGCGTGCGAGCGTCGAGCGCCCGGTCGTGGGCGGAGCTCCTGCGCCGGCGATCGGCGCGGGAACGGCTCGAGTTCGGGATCGAGCGAGAGCGCGCGCAGATTCTTCCTGCCGGATTGGCCTGTCTGGCGGCGGTGCTCGAGCGCTTGGGGTGCGCCGATGCCAGTGTCTCCGGACGGGGCCTGCGTTTTGGGCTAGCTGCCGAGTTGCTGACGATTCCGTAGGAAATCGGAATCAACGAGCTGTCACGTCGCCGAGCTGTCCCACGTTGTAAGCTTCGTCGACGCGTGCGCGCTCCCGTGTGGCAGGTGGGGCGGCCGCGCAAGGAACACTGGTGCTCCTGACCCTCGCATTCTCGATGCTCGTTCCCGCGCAGCAGCCGGCGCCCACGGTGCCCGCGCGCAGCCCCGCGCCCCAGGTCGCCCTGGCAGGCAGGCAGGGAGCGCGCGACTCGACGCCGTACGCGCGCTCGCTCGAAGAGTCGGGTCGCGGCAACGTGCGCGCCGAGGAACTCGAGTCCAGCGCCGGCCGCTTGACGGCGAGCGGGACCATCGGCGGCCTCCAGGTTCGGACGCTATCCGGGGGACCGGGCAGCGGATCCCAGGCGTTGCTGGGCGCGGGCGGCTCGGTCGACCCGCTCCCCACGCTGTACGAAGTCACGATCCCCGTCGCGGCCGCCAGCGAAGCGTTCCTGTTCCAAGAGACCGCCGCGGCGGGCCCGCGGCCGCTGCTCGTGGTGTTCCACAAGTACGGCGTCGGCCACTACGACGCCCTGGCTCACACCAGCTTCTTCCAGGAGGCGCGTCGGCGCGGCTGGTACTGCCTCGCACCGTTCGGTGGGGGGCAGCGGCACTTTTCCAATCTGCGCAGCCAGCAGCACACCGAGGCGGCGCTGGCTTGGGCGAGGAGCAACTTCGCGGTCGACCCGACGCGCGTCTACGCCGTGGGCTTCTCGATGGGTGGCGGAGCGGCGATGAACTTCGCCGCGCGCCATCTCGACCCGCGCGAGACGATGTTCGCTGCGGTTTTCAACGAGTCGGGAATCCTCTCTCACGAGGACACCTACCCTCAGCTCGAGCCCGCGATCGTCGCTCTGTACGACTCTTTCTTCGGCTTCGGCGGGTCCGCTCAGCCCTTCCCGATGCAGCGCTCGTCGGTGTTCAGCTTCGATCCCCTGAGCTTGGCGGTCGACCTCGACACCGATCTCGGTCGCAACCTGATCCACCTCGGCACGCACTCGACGCGGACCACCGGCGATGTGCCGTACCTGATCACGCAGAACGAGCTGTTCCGGGCCCATCTGCTGGCGCGGGGGGCGAGCCCGACGCGTCACGTGCTGTCGGTGATCAACTACCCTGGCCACTCGTGGGACGCGGTCTCGGAACGCGCGGTGTGCGACTGGCTGCGCACCTTCAAGCTGTCGCTGCCCGACGCGGCCGAGACCTTGGCCGATCGCGATGCGCGCTACTTCCACTTCGACATCCATCAGGACGTCAGCGGCAGCTTCACCCCCTTCCGCTGGAGCGTCGATTCCGGACTCAACCACGTCCAGGTGCTCGACACGGCCAACTTGGCGAGCGTCGCGATCGACCTGGCCTCGGCCGGTCTGAGTGCTTCAGCGGCACTTTCGATCGAGGTCGGCACCGCGGATGGACTCCCCGACCAAGTGCAGATCCAGGGGTACTCGTCGGCGCCCAGTTTCGTGCTGCGGGACGGCATCCTGAGCACGGCCTGGAGCTTCGACGCGCCGAATGCGCGCGTGCTGCTGGCGGAGTCGGATGGCGCGCTCCACACCTGGGTCGTGAACCCCTAGGGGAACTCAGCTCGACCGGGGGCAGGCGCGGCTTGGCCCGAGTCCATTCGTCGTCCAGGAAGCCCCGCCAATCGGTGGGAGCGCGCGGTTGTCGCGCGATCGACGAAAAAAAGAGAACTTGGTCCGTGCGATTGGTCCCGGATTGCTCCTCGCGAGAGCACCAAGGGGGCAACCAGGGAGAGTTGGTTCGAAGCCTCGAGACCGCGGTCCAAGGACACGAAGTTCGTCTGCTCGCACAGCGCTTCGGGTCCGTCGAGCCAGAGGGTCTCAACCCGACGCCAGCGCGGTCCGCGGAACACGGAGTGGACCTCGTTGGCGTCTCGTCTATTGCCGCGGAGCGTGCCCAGTCGTGGTCGCGGCCTGCGCCGGACCGCGCTGCATCCGCGGCGAGCCTCGACCCGTCGTCCGAAGCCACCCGGGCCCGGCCGGGACGCTCGGTGTGCGAGCCGGCGGGGAACAAGGCCGGGCCGGCGGGCAACAAGGCCGAGGCGGCGGGAAACAAAGGGGGCCAGTGACCTTGCCGATCACTGGCCCGAGGGAGAGAGGAGACTCCATCAAGCTTCCCGGGTGCCCACACCGCTCGCAAAAGTGCGAGCACCTCCCGATGGAATCTCACATGCGCAAGCGGCGAACCGCTCGCACGTTGGAAGAGTAGGCCACCCTCCGAAGGGCCGCAACTCGCGCTGGCCAGCGAGCCCGAGTTTCGCCATCGCACGCTCTCGACATCGAGTCCGGCAAGCGACGGAAGTGCTCTGCTGGCAACGACAACCGTGAAGCGCCGCCCGGGATGATAATCCTGTCAGACGCGCTCGTCCGGGCTGCCGTCGCTGGCGCCATCGTCGCTGGCGCGCGGCAGGCCTGGCATCGGCGGCCCGAAGGGATTGCTCGAGCGTTGGTCGTGTCCCTGGGCGCTCGCGAGCGCCGCATGCAAGCCGAGCCATCCCGAGGTCGCGTCGCAGGCGGCTTCTCCCGGATCGCTCGCGAACACCACGGCCGCGAAGCGCTCACCGACCAGCGGCGTGACCACGACGGCGCCACCGGGCAGGCGTTCGTCGAGCGCGCCCTCGAGCGCCGAGCGCACCAGGCCGGCCGCCGGCAGGAGCTCCGCTTGGCCGCGCGTCAGCACCGGAATCCACGCCGCGGCATTCCGACCGACCGCGACGCGCCTCCAAATGGCGACGGCGCCGACCCCGTGGAGGCTCGACGTCATGCGCAGCAGCTCCGCGTCGAGTTCGTGGGCGGAGCGCGCGGCGATCAGTCCTTCGACCGAGCTTTCGTTCCACAGGCTCCTGCGTTGGCGCGCCATGGGGGATCGATCGACCACCGCCGCCCCGTGACTCGAGCGTCGAGCGCAACGGGCCCGCGGGCGCTTCTCGAGTTCGGGGTGAACCCAGCCGGCGGGCTCCCGGCAGCCGAGGCGCGACCGCGCGCGCAGGCACTCCCCTGGGCGCGAACGGCGCGCGGCGGCACAATGCGGCCTTGAGCTCGACCTCGATCTATCTGGACTCCGCAGGTTCGACGCCCGTCCACGAGCTGGTCGCGCGTGCGGCGCTGGAGAGTTTCTCGGCGACCTACGGGAATCCCTCGGCGAGCCACATCGAGGGGCTGCGGGCGCGGCGTGCCATCGATGCGGCGAGCGAGCATGTTGCCCGCGGATTGGGATGCAGCAGCGCTGAGCTCGTCTGGACTTCGGGCGGCACCGAGAGCAACAACTGGGCACTGTTCGGATCGGCGCCCAGCGCGAGCTCGGGTCACTTGATCGTCAGTGCCATCGAGCACAAGTCGGTGCTGAACGCCGCTCGCGAGCTCGAGCGGAGGGGGCACGCGCTCACTGTTCTGCCGGTGACCGAGGCCGGTGCTGTTCGCCCAGCGGATCTCGAGCGCGCTCTGCGTCCGAATACGTTCCTGGTCTCGATCATGCTGGCCAACAACGAGACCGGTGTGATCCAGCCTTGGCGCGAGATCGGCGCGCTGTGCCGTGCGGCCGGGGTGCGCTTGCACTGCGACGCAGTGGCAGCGCTCGGCAAACTCCCGCTCGACGTCGCGCGGTTGGGATGCGACTTGTTGAGCCTCTCCGGCCACAAGCTCTACTCGCCCAAGGGGTGTGGTGTGCTGTACGTGCGCAGCGGCATCGAGCTCGCCCCGTTGATCCATGGTTGTGGTCAGCAGTGCGGTCGGCGCAACGGCACCGAGAACACCAGCGGGGCCGTTGGACTGGGGCGCGCGTTCGAACTGCTGACCCAGGGGGAGTTCGACGGTCTGCGCTCACCGCGTTTGCGTGACGAGCTGCGCGATGCGCTCCGCGCGGTGGTTCCCGACGCCATCGAGAACGGCTGTGAGCCTCGTCTCCCGAACACCTTGAGCATGGCCTTTCCCGGGTTCCGAGCGAGCGCGCTGCAGGCCGAGCTCGCCGCGCGAGGCGTCAGCGTGGGGACTGGAGCCGCGGCTGCGAGCGGGGAGGCCTCGCATGTCCTGTCCGCGATGGGGATCGACACGGAACGCGCGCGTTCGACCTTGCGTTTCACCACTGGCCTGTACACCGACGCGTCTCACGTCGCTGGCGCCGCCGAGGCGCTTCGCGAGGCGTGCGCCGCACTTCGATCTGGCTCTGCCGTCGCAGCTCAAAGATGAATGCCCAGCCCACCGCGCTCGACTTCCTGCTCGCCGATCTCGATACCGCCCTCGCGGACGTCAAGGCTGCCGCGCGGGTCACTCGCCTGCTCGAGAGCTACGCCGCGGCGCGCAGCGAGGACTGGCGGCGCTTCGCGCTGTTCGACGCCAGTTCGTACTCGCGAAACCTGGTGCGGCGCAGCGACCTCTACGAGTTGATCGTCTTGTGCTGGAGCCAAGGGCAGCGCAGCCCGATCCACGATCACGCGGGCCAGCGCTGCTGGATGGCGGTGCTCGACGGGGCCGTGCGCGAATCGATGTTCATCCCCGACCCGGCGGGTGGTCGGCTACGGGAAGGCGCGGTGCGCGAATTCGGTCCAGGTCGCGTGGCGTTCATCACCGACGAGGCCGGATGGCACCGCATCGAGCCGAGCGCCGGGCGCAGCGCGGTCACGCTCCACCTTTACTCGCGCCCCATCGGCGCCTGTCGCATCTACGACGAGGCGCGCGAGGCAGTGGTGGAGCGAATCATGCGCTACCACTCGATCGGTGGCTTGCTCCAACCCGTGGGTGCGTAGTCCGCGCCGCTGCGATCGGCCTCGCGCGCTCCGAACCCAGCGCTCCGACCCCCGTGCGCGGCACCCGCCCGGTGTGCGGTGCCAAACACGCTGGGCGCCAAACAGGCGGGGCGCGATCCGATTGAACGGAAGTCGCGCCCCGGCTCTCTCCACGGCTGCCCCCTTCGGGCGACATCGGCGGAGGCTATTGCGAGCTTCCGCCGACGGTCTCAGCGGGATTGCTCCCACTGCGTCAGGGGAAGGAACGTCGTTCGCGCGGCGCGCCGCCCGACAACTTCGAAAAAACCCGCCGAACTCGTCTGGGCGCGGTCGGCTTGACCCCCCCTCGCAGCGTGGCTAGAGTCCTCGCCCCCAAGTTCTTGGGGCGGTGTAGCTCAGTGGTTAGAGCAGTGGCTTCATAAGCCACGTGTCGGGGGTTCAAGTCCCTCCACCGCTACCCCCCGCGGCCCAGCCGGGGCCTGCGAGAGGCGCTCAAGCGATGACCGCGGCGCGCTTGGACCATGGCCGAGATCTGCGCCGAGTGCAACGGCGAGGGCCCCGACGCGAGCGCGTCGTGCGCGGACTAGCGCGGTCCGCAACTCCGCGACGCTGCGCTTTTTTTTGGGGCTTCAGGAAGTTGTGTGGGTAGTTGAGCCATGCGCGGGGTAGAGGTCGAGCCCTCCGCAGTGGAAGTAGATCGCGTTCTTGAAGCGCTCGCGGTTGCGGAAGCCGCAGGCTTGCGACTTGA
>JADYYP010000008.1 GCA_020853575.1 Planctomycetota bacterium | reverse complement strand
GCCTCGAGGGTTTCCAGTCGGGACTGAGTTGGTTGACGATCCTGCGCAAGCGCGACAACTTCCGGCGCGCCTTCGCGAGCTTCGACTTCGAGGAGCTGGCGCGCTTCACGCCTCGGGACGTCGAGCGGCTGTTGGGCGACGCCGGCATCGTGCGCCATCGCGGCAAGATCGAATCGACGATCAACAACGCGCGCCGCGCGTGCGAGTTGGTGCGCGAGCGCGGATCGCTGGCTGCGCACGTGTGGGGCTTCGAGCCCGCCGCGAGCGAGCGCCCGCAGCGCTTCGACTGGCCGACCTTGAAGACGCTCTCGCAGACCGCGACGTCCAAAGCGCTCTCGAAGGATCTCAAGGGACGCGGCTGGACGTTCGTCGGCCCGACCACGATGTACGCGTTCATGCAGGCCATGGGGCTGGTCAACGACCACCTCGAGGGCTGCGCCGCACGCGCCCGCGCCGAGCAAGCGCGCGCGAAGTTGCGCTGACGGAGCGCCGCGGGCTCGCGCCGTGCGCGGTGCTGGCCGCCTACGAACGTCGGCGCAGCGCGGCCATGACGGATCACGGGTGCAATGGCAGCATGCCTACCCTCGACAAGATCGGATCGACCCCGCTGGTCCAGCTCGAGAGCATCTTCGTCAAGCTCGAGTGCTCGAACCCCGGCGGCAGCGTCAAGGACCGCATCGCGCGCTACATCCTGTTGGCCGCGCAGCGCCGCGGGGAGCTGAAGCCCGACGACGTGATCGTCGAAGCCACCAGCGGCAACACCGGCATCGCGATGGCCATGGTCGGGCGCGAGCTCGGTCATCGCGTGATCATCTACATGCCCGAGCACATGAGCGAGGAGCGCCGCAACTACATCCGTGCGTTCGGCGCCGAGGTGCGCTCGACTCCGCGCGAGCAGGGCTTCGAGGGACCGATCGCGACGCGCGACACGTTCAAGGGCCGTCCGGGCTACTACGTGCCCGATCAGTTCGGCAACCCCGACAACGTGCACTGCCACCAGGAGACCACCGGCCACGAACTGCTCGTGCAGTTGCGCGCGTTCGGCGTTCGCCAGCTCGACGCCTTCGTCGCCGGCGTCGGAACCGGTGGCACGTTGATGGGCGTCGGCGCGGCGCTGCGCGAGGTCTTCCCGCGCTTGCAGTTGGTGGCGGTCGAGCCCGCGGAGTCCAACGTGATGTGCGGCAAGCCAGCCGGCGATCACACCATCCAAGGCATCGGTGACGGATTCATCCCGCCGATCGTCGACATGGCGAAGGTCAGCGAAGCGCTGGCGATCCCGTCCGAGCAGGCGCGCGCCGTCGCGCACGAGATCCGCGAGCGCCACGGACACTGCGTCGGAATGAGCGCTGGAGCCAACCTCGCCGCGGCGCGCCTGCTGCGCGATCGCGGTCTGGTCGTGGCCACGTTGTTCCCCGACTGCTCCGATCGCTACGGCTCGATGGGGCTCGAAGCGCCGAGCTCGGAATCCGTGCAGTGCCCGATGCGCGAGCGCTGCGCCGCGCGCGGAGCCGAGCTGCTGATTCCGATCCACTGATTCGAAAAAACAAAGGCGCGCGCGAGGCTCGCCCCGCGCGCGCCGCGTTCACGCCGCAGCTCCGACTAATCCGGGAGCTCGTGGCAGGTGTCGCAGCGGATCTGCGTGCCCTTGGGGAAGAAGTACGTGTGCCCTTCGACATGGAAGGTGCGATCACGCGAGGTCTTGCCCAGGGCCGAGCCGAGCAAGTTGGCGCCGTGGCACGCCTTGCAGGCCGACTCGTTTTGCTCGTACAGGTCTTCGTGGCCGTCGTCGATGAAGCGCATGTCCGCGACCGGGTGCATGCCGTGGGGCCCGTTGAGCGAGACCGACGGCGGCGCGCCCGTGTGGCAGGCCTTGCATTCCATCAGCGCTCCGGTGTGACCTTGGAGCTCGCGCGCGGCGATGTTGTCGTTCGCGTTGAGCGGTTGAACCGGCCATTCCGCGTGCGTGCTCCCGTGGCACATCTCGCACGAGACGTTGCCGTGGCCGGCGCTGAAGCGATAGAGCGAGTTGGCGTTCTCGGCGAAGCGCGAGGCCGGTCGCGAGATGGGCGAGGCCGACGGGTCGTTGACACGGTAGGCCTGCTTCAAGCGGATGCCGTCGGCGGCCATCACGTAGTTCGGACCGGAGAGGTGATTGACCGCGTCGCCGGTGTGGCACGACTGGCAGCGCGGCAGGTCCTTCCACGGACGGCGCGGGGCGAAGTCGTTCTGGCCGTCGATGCTGCCGCCCGCCAGCAGCGGGTGCTCTCCGCCGACCGCCAGCATGTCGCCGTGGCAATCGAGGCACTCCATGCCACCGTTGACCATCGCTCCGCGCGCGCACTGCGTGATCGCGCCGGGGTGACACTGGTAGCACGTCTGCTGAGCGTTGCCGTTGGGCGGGAACACCGGAGCTCCGGAACCGTCGAGCAGCTTCCCATGGTGATTGTGCATCGCGAACGACATCGTCGCGTGCCCAACTTGGTTGCCGACGGGACCGGAGCCCGCGAGATCGAGCGCCGGCGAGTAGTGGCAACCCGCGCACAGCACCGGTTGCGCCGCCATCAACTGCGTGCCTTCGGTGTGGTCGTGCAACAGCAGGATGTTGCGCTTGGTTTGGATCTCGAGGTCGCTCTCGCTCGACCAGGTCACGTTGGGATCACTGGCCGCGAGCGCGCCCGTCGCGTGGCAGTTGGAACAGTCGGTCTCTTGCGCCACGGGAACCACGACGTCGGTCGCGGCCAGTCGCACTCCGGTCGCGCGGTCGTAGGCGGAGATGCGCAGCAGTGGATAGGTGTTGGTGCCGCCACCGTCGTCCGTCGGCGTGATCGGAATGCCGTCGGCCGAGAACCAGTTGTGCGCGGCGTCCCAGGTCATCGGCTGCGGTCCCGGATTGGGAGCGTCGGCGGGCATGTAGAAACCGAGCAGGCCCTGGCCGGGCGCGAGCACCGCGCCGAACAGCGCCTGCGCGTGCTGCCAGAAATCGGTCTTGCCGATGCTGGTCGAGTTGACCGAGCCCGTCGGGTCCTGCATCGCGGAATAGCGCACGTCGACCAGACTCGGATCGAGGTGGATCGGCTTGCCGTTGACCGGCCCGGGCTTGACCACTTGCGCGTGGACCACGTTGAAGGGCGGGAGGATCGAGAACACCGAGTATTCGCGATCCATGCAGTGCATGCCGAGGTCGTTGACGGCCAGCACGCGCGTGCGCGTCGGCGTCATCGACGCCAGCACCTCGGGCGCGTCGTCTCCGCTCGAATTCGAAGCGTCTCCTCCGCATGCCGCGAGCGCGAGCACGAGGCCGAGAGAGGCCGTGGGGTTGAGTGATTTCATGGTGGCTCCTGTTCAAGCGGCACGACCTGCCGTGCCGCGGGAGTCCCTCGGACGCTCGCGCGATTCCGCGAAGTTCCGCGCATTCTCGGCGCGTTTCGGCACTTTCGACGAGCGCCTACGCAGGGGCAGCCCACTGACAAAGTGTCCACCTCGCGCGCTGAATGAGCATTTCGACAGCTTCGCGCCCGGTGCGCGCGCACCCATGCAACTGACGTGGTGCAGACCTGCAAGGCGCGCCCGAGTCGTGCAGTTCGCACAGGCGCGTTGTTCAAAACGCGCGCGCCGCACCTCGATCCACTCGAGGTGCGGCGCGCGCTTCGATCCCGGTCACGCGGAGGCGTGCTGAGTCAGGGCAGGATCTCGGCCTGCAGTCCGTTCGAGAGCCCGACGGTCGCCGCGTCGACCGGATCGCGGTACCAGTACTCGCAGAAGACCGTGTTGCCGGCGAGCAGCGCCTTCGACGCCATGTACGCGTCGCTGAAGTGGAAGCCGTAGACGCCCGAGCAGTCGTCCGGCGGAGCATTGCCACCCGAGTTCTGCACGGGCGTGCGGATCACCGGAGAATTGACGCACTGCGTGCCGCCAGCGAACGGCGCCGACTTGGGATTGAAGCCCCAGTACATCAGTCCGGCCTTGTTGCTGATCACCTGCGTGCACGTGACGTGGAAGTCGTCTGGCGCGGTCAGCGTGGGCAAACCGCTCGAACCGATCGCCGGCGCGCAGCCCTGACTGTTGGTCTTCGCCGTGCAGTAGCTCATCGGATTGCTCGCACCGAGCGTGAACTGTCCGCGGATCTCCCCGCCTGGGAACGCCGCGGTGTGGACGTTGATGTAGGCCAAGCCCGCGAGGTAGCTCGGCTCGTCCGCGGCGGGGTAGACCACGGTGCCGTTCTTGTGGAATCCCAGCGGCAAATTGAGCTTCACCCCGGCATTCGCGCCCGGTGTCGCGAAACCGTGGAAGTGCGCGGCGGTGTCGGTGCCGCTCGAGCCAGCGATCCAGTCGCTCCGACGCGCCCTCGGTGACTCCGGATTCAGCGACTCGTGCGCCGGCGTTTGCTCATCGACCGGCGAACGCGTGGGCCGCGACGCGCGCCACGCGACCGAGCACGTAGGAGAGGCACTGCACGCTGCGTTCGTCTCGCACGGGAGAGCTCGCGAGGGCGTTGTCCCACGCGAACGCGCCGCGAGCGAGCAAGGCGCGTGCGCCGCGCGGCAGCTCGCACCACCAGCCGCCAGCGGGATGAAACACGCCGGTGAGCGCGGCAAGACGCTCGAGCTCGTCGGGCCGCGCGGCCTCGTGCGCCGCACTCTCCGACCGCGGTGCGACCCACGGGAGCGCCGCTCCCGCCGGCTCGAGCTTCAACGGCGGTCGAAGGCAGCGCGTCACGAGCGCGCAGTAAAGCGCATCCCCCGCGTGGAACGGGCGAAACGCGTCGGGCAGTTCCAGACGCTTCGCGCGTTCGTCCCCGCGCACGAACCAGCGACCGGCGAAGCCCTGGACCTCGATCTCGCGCTCGATCCGCTCGCGACGCTGCGTCACATCGAGCGCGCCCCACCACAGGTTCGCCGTCCGCGCGAGATCGCTGCGCGGTTCGGCCCAACGCTCGTATCCGGACGTCAGTGTCGCGTAGCACTTCCATGCGCGCTCGAAGTCCCCGCGTGTCTCCGCGATGCGCCCCAGACGCTGCAGCGCGACCGGGTTGCCCTCGAGCTCGAAGGCCTCGGTGTACAAGCGCTGGGCGACGTCCAGCTCCCCCTGGATCCAAGCCACGTCGGCGCGCAGACGGAGCAGCGAGCTGTCGTCGGCCGTCAGTTTCGATGGATCGATGCGCGCCAACAACCTCGCCGCATTCGAGCCGTCGCCGCATTCAAGCGCCGCGCTGCACGCCGCGGTACCCAAGCGTGGGGCTTCCGGGCACTCCTCGAATGCGCGCAGGAGCAGCGGATAGGCGAGCGCGGGTTGCCCGCGGTGGCGGTAGAGCTCCCCGAGCATGCCCTGCAAGAGTGGGTCTTTGCGCGCCAAGGGATCGAGCTGGCCCCAGGCCTCGATGCACGGACCGGTGTTGTTGGTGATGAACGCGAACAGACCGACGACGCGGCGCTCGGCGTCGCTGAAATCGGCCGACAGATCGAGGTCGAGCGTGTCGTCCTGGACTGCTCGCCCCCAGTTGCGGATCAGCGCTGCGGCATGCGGCAGCTCGCGTTCGAAATCGGGGCTGAAACGATGCTGCGGGAGGCGAGCTGTGCGCAGTGTCTGCGCGTCGTCGCCGAGCTCCCACAGCGCGCACGTCAACCGCAAGAGCTCGGCCTCGCCGACGACGTCGGGGTCGCGCGCGCCGAGCGCGAGCGCGTCGTCGTAGAACTCCAGCGCGGCGCGGGCCGCAGCAGCATCGACGTGCAGCACCAAGCCGACCAGGCCGTCCGCCCGTCGATTGTCGCCGGGATTGGCGATGGCGAAGAAGGCGAGGTTCGACGCCCCGTTCGACATGAACGCGACGCGCGCGCGTTGGACCAGCTCAGCGATGCGGCCCGCGCGCTGCGACTGGTCCCACACGCGCCAACCGACGAAGCCTGCGATCGACAACCCCAACGCCGCTCCGGCAGTCGCGGCGCGGAAGACGCCCTTGTCGCGCCGCACGCGCTTCCATGCACGTTCGAGCGGGCCGGCGCGCCGTGCGCGGATCGGTTGCAGCTCGAGCAGGCGCTGCAGGTCGTCGGCGAGCTCGTCTGCCGTGGCGTAGCGCCGTCGCGCGTCGGGATCGAGTGCCTTGACCAGGATCGTCTCTAGGTCGCGCGGCAAGGTCCGATTGCGCCGCCTTGGCGCGACGAACTCACCGGCCTCCATGCGGCGCAGCGCATCCACCGCGCTGGCGCGGCCAAAGGGCAGCTCGAAGCACAGCGCGTGATAGAGCGTCGCCGCGAGTCCGAAGACGTCGGTCGCGGGCCCCAGCTCGCCGTGCTCGCCGCGCAAGAGCTCGGGTGCCGCGTAGCCCACCGTGCCGACGACGTCGCCGCTGAGCGTGTGCATCGAGGAGTCCGCGTCGCGCACCAGTCCGAAGTCGGCGAGCAGCGCGGTTCCGTCCCTGCGCAGCAGGATGTTCGAGGGCTTCACGTCGCGGTGGACCAATCCGACTGCGTGCATCGCACCCAGCGCACGCCCCACCGCCACGCCCACACCGCACACCAAGCGCAACCAGGTCGAGCTCCCGAATTCGTAGCCCAGGGCGTTTCGCACTCGCTCTCGCGTCGCTTCGCCGTCGACGAACGGCTGCCCGCTCTCCGGCGCAGCGGCATCGATCAGCCGCGCGAAGGTCGGCCCGTCGATCCACTCCATCGCGTAGGCGAGGACGTGCGGCTCGTCGATGACGTCGTGCACCGTGACCACGTGCGCGTGCTTGACCCGAGCCAACGAGCGCGCTTCGAGCAGGAAACGCTCGCGAGCGCGGGCAGAGAGCGTCACCGACTGTGGCAGGACCTTGAGCGCGATCTCGCGTCCTCCGAGCGAGGCCTGGCGCGCCAGGTACACCGTGCCCATCGCGCCGTGCCCCAGCTCGCGCACGATCTCGTAGCTCCCGATGCGCGCCGGCTGGGCCACGGGCGTGCGAACCGAAGCGCGCACCGCGCGCAACAGATCCTCGATCTGCGAGCGAAGGTGAGGTCGCGCCTCGTTCCACGCGGAAACATCGAGCGAGGTCCCGTGGTGAGCGTGCTCGAGCACATCGTCGAAGAGCTCGTCGAGGAAGGCGTCGTCGTCGAGCACTTCCATCGCTGCGCGGCGCGTGTCGTCGAGGGTCATGGGGCGCGCTCGCCTGGCACAGGGTCAGGCACGCGGCCCGCGTCCGCCATCGCCCGAGCCGAGCAGCGTGCGCAGCCGCCGCTCGTACTCGAGCGTGCCGCGCCGTGCTCGGTGCTTGACGGCCGAGACGCCCAGTCCCAGTCGCGCGGCGACCTCGTCGCAACTCAACTCGCCGAACACCCGCAGCTTCACGATCTCGCGCACGTCGTCGTCGAGTGCCTCCAGCGCCATCCGCATCACGCTCGCTTGCTCCCGGAGCTGCGCCACGCGACTGGGTGTGGTCGAGCCGAAGATCGGAGGCTCCGCGCTGTGCTGGAGCCCTTCGCGCTCGAATTCGATCGGTTGCACCCGTCCATCGCCGCGTTTCAGCGTGCGCCAATGGGAGCGCGCGTCAGCGGTGCAGTGCAGCGCGATCTCGAGCAACCAACGGCGGAATGGCGCGAGCCCCTGCCATCGAAACCCCGCTCGCCGGCGCCAGGCCAAGAGCAGGGTCTCCTGCCAGATGTCCTCGGCGGTCGCGTGCGCGCGCAACGAGTGGTCGAGGTTGGCGTCGATCAACGCCAGCATGCGCGCCGGCTGCGCGGCCTCGATGGCGCGGTCCCAACTGGCTGCGTCGTCGACATCGCGAATGGCGAGCGCGTCGTCCTCGAGAGACCTCTCCATGCGAGGCTCAAGGATAGCCGCAAGTCGACCGGCGCTGGGTCCACTGGGCGCGACACGCGGACGAGTGCGCACACGCTCACGGGCCGGCGCTTCCGCGCGATGGCCCGCGCGGCGCTTTGCCGGGAGCACCCGGAAAGTCCTTCGCTCGCACTCTTCCGCAGAAAGCCGGGGGGGAGAGACCGTCAGCGCCGCACAGCGCATCGAGCTCGCAGGCTTGCTCGAGTCGACGCCCAGCGAACATGCGAGTGACGCTGCATGGGCGCGCGTGGACAGTGAGGAAATCACGATCTCGGCGTCCGGCGGCCTCCGGGCGACGCCCCATCCGACACTCCGAGAGCTCGCGTCCCCATTGGTTCGCGGGCGCTCACCGCAACACCGCCGTTCCGCCGGTCGCGCGCAGCGTCATCGCGGCTCCGCCGATCTCGTACGCGCCACCGACGGTGTAGGTCCCGGCCGCGATGCTGATCACGCCGCCCGACGTGACGTGCGCGGGCGCGCCACCGGCCGCGCAGGTGGAGTCCACGACCTTGACGAACGGGTCGTTGCTCGAGCCCATGAAGGGCCCGCTCGAGTTGGCGGCGTCGACGTAGACGGTGCTCAACTGGTAGCCAACCCCGGGGAAGCCCTGGGCGCGGAAGCCGCAGTCGATCTCGATGAAGTGCGGCGTGCCGTTGGAGAGGTTGGCGTCGTCGTCGTCGAGGGCCAGCCAATGCAGCTCGATCATCGATTTGATCTGCGTCTCGTCGTAGCCGAGCATCCAGGCGCTGAAGAGCGCGTTGGCGGTCGCCGAGCCGCCTCCGGCGCCCAGATCGTCCTTCAGGCGCTGACGCACCTTCCACAACGCGCCCATCAGGACCTCTCCGCAGGCGTGCACTTCGCCGGGGGTCGAACCGTACGTGCAGTTGTTGGTGTCGCCCCAGAACTGTCGCGTGTTCAGTCCTGTCCGGATGTCCCCGACGCCGGAGTAGAAGTCCTCTCCGATGATCGGCTGGTCGGTCAGGTACATCGCGAACACGTCGGCGTTGCCTTCACCGAAGCCGTCGGCGCCGTTGTGGCTGAGGTAGCGGTCGTTGAGCACGTGACCGAACTCGTGGGCGACGATGGTCGAGTAGGAGGTGTTGGGCGCGGTAGCGCCTCCGTTGCAGTTCCCCGCCTGAAAGAAGTTGATCGTGCCGGCGAAGGCGTAGGCATTGCAGCTCAAGAACGCGAGGCCGACATTGGCGAACACCGGCGGATCGGCGGTGAAGTCGGAGGAGTTGTTGCCGCGCACCCAGTCGCGCAGCTTGTTGACCCACAGGAACGCGTTGGCCTCGGCCGTGAACACGTCGTTCATCCCGGTGTTCATGGTGAGGATGTTGCCCGAGTTCAGCAGCAGATTCGCGTTGAGGATGAACTCGTTGTTCGCGTGGTTGATCGTGTTGCAGTGGGATCCCTCGTAGACGACCTGGACCCACAGCGGCGCAACGACGCCGGGAATCGTGAAGTCGCCATTCTGGTCGGTCTCGACGAACAAGAACGGAGTCACGTTCACGCGGACGCGCGGCACGTCGAGCAGGACTTCCAGGTTGTTCGGCCCAGCCGGCAAGAGCCCCGGTGTCGCGCGCGTGATGACCTTGCCCGACACGTCGAACTCGTGGATCTCGTTCTGCCGCTCGCGGATCGTCCCGTCGAGCGCATCCACCGTGTAGGTGAAGCTCGCGGCGATCTGCCCCTGCACGGCGGCGTCGGCGCGGACGCGCCACGCGAGCCGCGCACGCCGCGCGCCGAACTCGAGTGATTGCGCGACCACGAGCTCCGGCTCGCTGGTGGCCGTGGCTGCCAGCGCGCCGTCCTTGGGGAACTCCGCCGCCGCGATCTCGCGCGCCAAAGAGGCACCGACCACGGGCTCGGTCGTGAGCTCGCCCAGCACCGGCAACGCCATGCTGTCGATCGATAGCAGCGTGCCGCGCCGGTCGAAGAGCACGTTGACGTAGCCACCCTGCACCGCGACGCCGTGGAGCTCCTGGTGGAAGTGCACACTGAACTTGTCGCTCGAGCCGACGGTGCCGAGCGGCAACAGGATCACGCCGTCGTCGACGAGCTGCGATGGATCGACGCCGTGCAGTGCACGCGTCGCCTCGAGCATGTCGCGCGCCAGCGCTGCGAACTGCGCGTCCTCGCGAGGAACGAACGTGGGCTGCGCCCCACCTCCGTAGAGGAAACGCGCGTAGCCCGTTTGCTCATCGAGCCACACGCGCCACTGCGACCCGTGCAGCTCGCGCCAGGCATCGAGCTCGAGCGCGATGCCGCGCAGGTCGGACACGTGGGCCGGCAACAGGTCCTGAGCTGCGCCGGACGTGCCGAGCGCCAACCCGGCCATGGCGATCGCGATCACTCTCGCGAAGCGCAGCGAATCGAATCTCGAGTCCATGACGATCGTGCTCCTCGTGCTCACTGCAGGGTGACGACCATCAGGACCAGTCCGCGCCCCTCGCTCAGCGTGGTGAGCGCCTTGCCGAGGATCGCGCCAGTCGCGCGCGCGCGGTCCGCCGCCTTCATCGCGTGGCCGGCGGTCGAGCTCGAGGTCAGCAGGTCGCCGGGGCGGATCTCGCCGTGGCTGGCGTCGCACCACACGTAGACGCGGCCGACGAGCGCGATCGGCGCCCCCATGTCGAGCAGGCCTTCCTGCGACATCGTCATGCCGGTGTGCACGCCACCGGCGCCGCTGACGACTCCGACGACGGTCGTGTCGTAGGCCGCGCTCGCGACGCGCACCTGACCTTCGTGCTCGGGGTCGATCGAAACCACCAGGCCCGCCTCGATGTGACGCTCGGCGCTCTCGAACGGCTCGGCCAAGTCGCAGCCGCCCGTGATCTTGACGCACTGCGTGCGCGTGGCGCCGTTGACGTCCAGGCGCTCGACCGGGTTGGTCGTGCCCAGTCCGACGAACCCACTGGGCGTCAGCGCCATCGCGATCGTGCTCGTGTCGCCGTCGCGCAGGAGCAACTTGCCCGCGCCTTCGCTGTTCGCCGAACCCGTGGAGATCAGGTTCCAGGTATCCCCGCCAGCGCTCGAGTTGGTGAAGTTCGACCAGGTGCCGCCGGTGTTGGAGCTGGCGATGGTGACGGGCTGTTGAGCCGAGTCGGACACGTGCAGCCGCGACGACGGGAAGCTCGTCCCCACTCCCAGAGAGCCACTGGGCGTCAGCGTCATCGCGACCGTCGAGGTGTCGTCGTCGCGGAAGAGCAGTTTCCCTGTGCCTTCGGAGTTGCCCGAGCCGGCCGAAACCAGTGCCCAGGTGTCGCCGCCGGAGCTCGTGTTCGTGAAGCGCGACCAGGTCCCGCCGGTGTTCGAGCTCTCGATCTTGAGAGCCAGCGAGTCGGTGTCGAGCACGTGCAGCTTCGTGGCCGGCGACGTGGTGCCGATCCCGACGTCTCCGTTGTTGTCCATGTGCACGCGATTGACGCCCCCGGTGAAGAAGTCGAGGCCATTGAGGCCGCCCGACCCAGTGCGCTTGGAGCCGATCGCCTCGCCGGTGCCGGCCGAGCCGAACTTGAGCGTGTTGTTCGTGGTGCCCGTGTTGGCGTCGCCGACGTCGATGTGCGCCGTGCCCAGGACCGCTAGACGCGCCGGGGGTGCCGAGGTGCCGATCCCAACGTTGCCGTCGGGCTGCAGGGTCATCGCCACCGTGCTCGTGTCCGCATCACGCAGGAGCAGCTTGCCCGCGCCTTCGCTGCTGGTCGCGCCGGTCGAGATCACGTTCCAGGTGTCGCCGCCCACACTGGTGTTGACCAGGTTCGACCACGTGCCTCCAGTGTTCGAGCTCGAGACGTTGACCGGCTGCTGCGCCGTGTCGACGACATTGAACCTCGATACCGGAGTCTGGGTCCCGATGCCGACGTCGCCCGCGTTCGTGACCGTCAAGCGCGTCGTGTTGTTGCCGGTGCGCAACTCGAAGCCGTTCGGCACGAAAGCCGAGTTGTGGAACAGCCCACCGCCGTTGGCCAGCGTCGGTCCGCTGAAGATCACGCCGCGTTCCGTGCCGTCCGGCGTCAACACGCTGACGTAGGCGCTGGTGCTGTTCTCGAACACCCCCACCGCGTTCACGTGCGCCGTGGTCGCGCCGGCGCTGCCCTTGAGCACGTGGAACTGGTTTTCGGGCGCCGAGGTTCCGATACCAACCCGGCCGTCGGGCTGCAGCGTCATCGCCACCGTGCTCGTGTCGGCATCGCGCAAGAGCAGCTTGCCCGAACCCTCACTGCTGCTCGCTCCAGTCGAGATCACGTTCCAGGTGTCGCCGCCCGCGCTGGTGTTGGTCAGGTTCGACCACGTGCCGCCGGTGTTCGAGCTCGAGACGTTGACCGGCTGCTGCCCCGTGTCGACGACATTGAACTTCGAAACCGGAGTCGTGGTGCCGATCCCCACGCTGCCCGAGGTGGAGACGAACAGGTTCGCGCTCAGCGGATAGAGCTGTCCGAGCGCGGGCGTGGAGCTCGCCTGGAGGCACAGGCCACTCTGCTGGTCGATGATCGTCCCCACGCAGGCCGCCAAGAACGACACCGAGTTGGAGTTGGTCGAGGGCTGGGCAGCGGACGAGCTCGGGGCACTCATCGAGAAGGGCAACGCGCCCGAGCCGCTCGCTCCGGCGGCTGCGGCGCGGCGTCGCGCCACCCACGCCGCGCGCGCCGCGCGCACGAACTCGGCCCGCTGCTCCGGCGTCGCATCGGCTCCGAGCAACTCTGCTCCAGGGGCTCCGAATCCCGCGTTGCGCGCGAGCATCTCGCTCGAATCGGGCAGTTCGACGCGCTCGAAGCGTCCCGCACCGCGATTCACGAACAGCGCGTCGCCGTACTCGGTCACCAGCTGCAGGTCGATGCCGCCCGCGCCGTCGACGTCCAGCGTGCGCGCGAACAGCTGACCGCCGTCGACGTCGATGCCGCTGGCCTCGCTGACGTCGACGAATGCGCCGGCGCCAGTGTTCTGGAACAGCCGTCCGGCGCCGTCGGCGCGCGACACGTACAGATCGAGGGCTCCGTCGCCGTCGAAGTCGAGCCACAACGCCGAGGTCGAACCGCGCGCGCCGTTGAGCCCGTGGCGCTCGGTCACGTCTTCGAAGCGCCCTTCGCCCGCGTTGCGGAACAGCCGATCGGTGCCGAGCGGATCGACGACGTAGGCATCGACGAGCCCGTCGGAGTCGAAGTCGCCCAGGTGGTAGGTCGGCCCGAACACCTCGGGCCAAAGCTCGTGAAACGGCTGGGAGTTACCCGACGAAACGACGCTGAGCGAAACGAGAAACGAACCGCGCATGGCCATGGCAGCGAATCTCCTGAGAGCAACGGAACGCGCGAGCCAGCTCGGCCGCGCGCGGGCGGACGCTCTTCCCACGGAGATTCGCCGCGCTTCGGTTCACGAATTCCGCGCGAGTTCGGGCCCGTCTCCGGGCGCGCCATGTGCCCCGGGCGCTCTCGCGGCGCCCGATCAGGAATCGCGAATCCGGCCCGACCGGCTCGAGCCACGGAGCGCCGCCGCCGTACCGGGCCACACCGCGCGGACCGCCAAAGGACAGCCGCCGTCGCTCCCTTCGGCCGAAGCCGTGACCTCCGCCCGCCCTTCGTCCCCGGCTCGCCGCGCGGCCCCGACAGCGGCTTTTCCCCGCAGGCGAGGGTCCTCGTGTCGGCGTCGCCGCATTCCACCCGCACCGTTCGGCGTACCCTCGACGCTCTCGCTGCCGCGCTCCTGCGCGCCGATCGAAGACCGCGCGGCGCACGCTTCCCCAGACTCCACTAAACTCGCTGATCTCCCGTGCGCGTTCCCGTCGCGCACCGAGTCTCCCGTCGAACGGCCGAGTCCATGAAGCCCAGCACGTCCCTTGCGCCCATCTTCGTCGTCGGCGTGGAGCTCGTGGCGCTCGGCCGCGCGACGCCCCAGTCGGATGTCGGCTGGTGCGCGGAGCGCTTCGCGAATGCTCTCGCGAACCCCTTCTCCGGCGCCATGCCCGACTTGCTCGAGCTCGCCGACGTGAACGGCGATGGCCGGCTCGACGTGTTCTTCAATGGAGTCGTCGGCGGCGTGCGACTTGCGCTCGCGCAACCGACCGGAGGGCATCTGCCGGCGCTGACCAACTCGGGTCTGGAGAGCCCTTCGCGGCTTTGCGCTGGCGACATCGACGGCGACGGGAACCTCGACGTGGTCACGCGCGCCGTCGCGGGAGGAGCTGCGCGGGTGTACCTCGGCGACGGCATGGGTGTTTTCGCCTTCAGTGGCGTGTATTGGATGTCGTCTGGCTCGGCCCCCGCTGCTGCGGACCTGGCGTTGGGCGATGTCGATGGAGATGGCGCGCTCGATCTGGTCGCCGTCGACCAGACCACGCGCGAGCTGGGCGTGCGCTCGAACATCGGTGGCGGCGCGTTCGGGCCGTTGAGCGTGACATCCCTGCCGGGCTACCCCGGCCAACTCGAGCTCGGCGACGTCGACGGCGACGGTGACCTCGACGCGGTGGGGCACGGCATAGGACAAACCACGCGCATCGGGATCCTGTTCGGCGACGGGCTGGGGAATTTCTCCAACGCTCTCGCGACCGCGATCAACGCCTATCCGTTCGTCTTGCGCGACATCGATCTCGATGGTCGGCTCGACATCGCGGTCGCGACCGCCAATCAAGGCGCCGGCGGACTGCGCGTGTTCCTGGGGCAGGGCGGCGGCGCGTTCTCGCTCGCTTCCTCCAATTCGATCGGGGCCGAGCTCGAGCACCTCGCCGTTGGCGATTTCGACGGCGATGGCAAGCTCGACGCCGCCGTCGGAGACGTCTTCGGCGCGACCTGGTTGCTCGAAGGCCTGGGCGCCGGTTCGTTCGGAACGCCGCGCAGGCTCGATGTCCTCGATACGCGCGGCGGACTGCGCGCGGCCGACATCGACGGCGATGGCTACGAGGACCTGGCGCTGTTGGGCGTGTCGACCATGGGCGTGTTGTACGGCTCGCCGATCGATCCACTGGCGCTGCCGCAGCCATTCGCCATCGGCGGCGTGGCGAGCGCGCTCGCGAGCGCGGACTTCGATGGCGACGGCCAGCGCGACGTGCTTGCAGCTCGCTCTCAAGGCGCAACGGAGCTCGTGGAAGTCCTGCGCGGCGACGGGAACGGCGGTCTGAGCGCCGGCACCACCAGCGCGCTCGCGTCGCGCGCCGCAGCGCTCGTCGCGGGCGACTTCGATGGCGACGGTCAGCTCGATGCGTTAGGTGCGCTGCCCGGCACCTCGAGCGTGGCGTGGCTGCGCGGTTTGCCCGGCGGCGCGCTCGCTCCCGCGCAGACCGTGGCCAGCGGCGCGGCGTTCACGCACTTGTCCCGAGCCGACTTCGACGGCGACGGCTTCGACGACGCCCTGGCGTCCGCCGATGGCCAGATGAGCATCGCCTGGCTGCGCGGCGGCGCGCCGGGGCCCGTGCTCGCGGGGCAGCTCACGCTCCCCGCGAACGTCGTGGCGATGGCCTGCGGCGACCTCAATGGCGACGGCCTCGACGATGCGCTGGTCGCGACCGCGGACCAAGGGCTGCACTGGTTTGCTGGCGCGTGGAACGGACCGCAAGCGCCGCTGTCCTACTACACCGGCCGCAATTGGCTCGCGCTCGACGTGGGAGCGCTCGACTCCGACGCTTTCGCGGACGCGCTGCTGACGACGGCCGAGGGCGCGCTGATCGCGCGCTACGGATCGTCCAGCGGACCGGGGCTCGAGAATCCGCTCACTCCACTGGCGCCGTACGAGGCTGCGCACCTCGAGGACGTCGACGGCGATGGCCGCAGCGATTGCGTGTTCGAGATCGTGCTCGGCCAGCAGCGCATGTTCGGAGTGCGGCGCGGTTCGGCCGCGGGCTTCCTGGAGCCGAGCTTGTACGCCATGGCCGTCGACCACGGGCCGATGGCGCTGATCGACCTCGACGACGACGGTCGCGCCGAAGCCGTGGTGGCCGAGCGGCAAGCGCCACTGTTGCGCCTCGCGCACCGCCGCAAGGGTGCGCGCTTCGAGTCGTACTGCGCTGCCGGAACTTCGGTGAACGGCTGCGTCGCGCGCCTGACGGCGAGCGGTGAGCCCAGCGCATCGAGCAACGCGGGCTTCGTGCTGACCTCGCGCGAGCTCGACGGTCAGCGCTCCGCCTTGAGCTTCCTCAGCGTCTCGTATCCGCTCGTGCAACCCTGGGCCGTCGGCAGCTCGAGTTCGCTGTGCGTCACGCCGCCGATCGTGCGCATGTCCCTGCAATTCAGCGGCGGAACGCCCGGCGCCTGCGATGGCTCGATCAGCATCGACGCGAACAGCTTCATCGCCCTGACGCCCTGGAACGCCGGGCAGATCGCCTTCGCGCAGACCTGGGTGCGCGATCCGCTGGCGCCCAAGGGCAGTCAGCTCTCGAACGGACTGGCGTTCGAGCTCGGGCCCTGATATGGGTGGACCTGTCAAGCACTCCTGACGGATCACGCTGACAGGTTTGAATTGTGCGGGGCCGGTCGCCTTCTTCAGGCGGCTGGCCCCGATCGCTTGGGAGCGATCGAGGTTG
>JADYYP010000007.1 GCA_020853575.1 Planctomycetota bacterium | reverse complement strand
GCACCCAGCATCGAGCACGCGCCGGGCTCCAACCGCGCGCAGCTCCGCTTCGAGCCCCGGCAGCTCGCGCGCCAGCCGTCCGTTCCAATCGACGAAGACGTCGTACAAGCGCGACATCTCGCCGCGGATTCCAGCCTGGGCGTGCCCGGACATCCCGTGATCCTAATCGAGCGCGCCATCGAGGCGACAGGCGCTGTGGGGCGTGTGGAATGCCATACTCGGCCCGTGCCATCGTCTGGTGCAGTCTTGGAGGTCGTCGATGTGGTGCGTGCTCGCGTGTAGCTTGCTGGCAGAGGGTCGGGTCGAAGTCGCGCTCGCGCCGAAAGCGCCGGCGGCGGGCGAGTCGCTGCGCTGGAGCCCCAAGGGTGCGAAGGTGGAGCTGAAGCTGGAGGGCTCCGCGCTCGTCGGCGGCTTCGAGCTCGGTCCGGCGGGGCTGACCTCGATCGCGGTCAAGCTCGAGAAGAGCGCGGGTGCGGCGCACATCGACGTGCTGTGGATCGACGCCAATCGCAATGCGCGCTTCGAGGAGTCGGAGCGGCTCACGACGAAGCCCAGCGAGACGCGCGGCAAGTTCTGGTCGAGCTTCACCGCGACGCTCGACATCACGGTTTCGGCCGAGAAGACCGAGAACGCGATCTCGCGGCCTTATCCGCTCGATCTGTGGTTCGTCGAGGATCCCGCCGAACCCGACGCTGCGCCCGCGTTGCGTTGGTCGCGCCGCGGTTGGCACGAAGGTGAGTGCGTCATCGATGGCAAACCCGCGTTCGTGTTGATCACCGAGATGGAGATGGACGGCATCTTCGATCAACGCGACGCGTGGTTGATCGCGCGCGAACGTCCGAAGCTCTTCGGCGCGAACTCGCGCTCGCTCGAGCAGCACGCGTGGCTCGACGGCCAGGCCTATCGTTCGGTGGCGATCGATCCACACGGCCGCAGCCTCGCGCTCGAGCGTTTCGATCCGGGCTTCACGCAGGCCGAGGAAGAAGCCAAGGCCGACACGCTCGCGCCCGACCGCAACGTGCCGCGCGCCGAGAAACCGCTGGCGTTCGGCAAGGACCTCGCCGCCGCGCTCGCGCAGGCCAAGCAGGACGGCAAGCGCGTGCTGGTGGACTTCGAGACCACCTGGTGCGGCCCGTGCGCGACGATGAACCAGCTCGTCTACACCTCCAAGCCCGTCGTCGACGCCGCCAAGGACGTGATCGCGGTCAAGCTCGACGGCGACGAGCAGCGCGCGCTCGTCAAGCAGTACTCGGTCGGCGCATACCCGACGATCGTGCTGCTCTCGAGTGATGGCAAGGAGCTGCGCCGCGCGGTCGGGTACCAGAGCGTGGCGAAGATGGTGGAGATGCTGAGGCCGTGAAGCTCACCGTGGCGCTCTCGATCGGGTCGCTCGCGCTACCCGCGCCGGCTCAGGACCCGCAGCTCCGCTCGGAGCTCCTTGCGAGAATCCGAGACTGCGAGGCTCAGCTCATGCGGCACGCCGAGCGATGGGCGGGCTCGGGCGCAGTCGAGCACGTCCAAGCAGGCGCCGGGCGTTTCTTCGAGGACGACTTGCCCGGCGCGTGCAGTGAGCTCAGCTCGGCCGCGGCGATCGCCGAGCGCGGGCGCGCCGCGTCGGTCGATGGAATGGCCTTTCACCTCCGGCCGCGGCTCCTGGATCTCCGCGACCTCACTCTGGAGTTGGAGTGGACGAGCCTCGAGCAGAAGCGTGCGATGTACGTTTGGTGGACCCGGCTCGCGCTTTCGAATGGCGTGACGCTCAGCACGGACAACTTTCCCATCGACCGCGTCGGACTCTGGGAGCTGTCGTTCGAGTGCGACCGTCCGTGTGATTTGCGTGCCACGTGCGAGCTGGGAGACTTCGATTTCCGGAACTTCGAGCGGGTGGTTTCGCTCTCGATCGTCGAGCGTCGCGACGAACGGCTCGCGGCGCTGAAGTCAGCGATCGACGCAGCGAGTGAGAAGGGACCGAAGCTCGAGGTCGGAACGGCGGCGATGCTGAGCGCTTTGCTGAACTCGCTGGCGAGCGCCTCGACCGAGGAGCACGACTACCCGGGCGCACGCTTGCTTGCCGAAGCGGAGCAAGTCGTCGCCGCGGCGGCGAAGGGCGAGCGTTGGTACGGGCCGCAGCGCGACGGCGAGTTCTGGCTAGCGTTGCCGGTCGGCGCGGCGGGCGTGCGGACGCGCGTGCTCGTGCCGAGCGGGCTCGCGAAGGACAAGCCCGCGCCGCTCGTGCTCGCGCTGCACGGTCGTTCGTTCGACGAAGACACGTGGTTCGACGGCTACGGCTGCGGACAGAGCGTCGAGCTCGCGCGCAAGCGAGGTTGGGTGCTTGCGGCGCCGCATTGCGACGGCGACGAGGACGCGGCGAAGCTCGAGGGCATCGTGAAGGCGCTCGCGGACGTCTATCCGATCGACATGAAGCGCGTGATGCTCCTGGGCCACTCGCGCGGAGGCGGATCCGCGCTCGCGGCGCTCGCACAAGCGCCCAATCACTTCCGCGCCGTCGCGACGATCGGATCCGCACTCGCGCCGGAGCGCGCCAGCGAGCTCACAAAACGCCCGCTGTTCCTCGCCGCCGGTGATCGCGATTTCGCGCGCGAGAGTGTCGAGGCGCTGCACAAGGCGTTCAGCGCCGCCAACGCCACCAATGCGACCTTCAAGCTCTACCGACACGTCGAACACTGGCTGTGCGTCACCGTTGCGCTGCCCGACGTGTTCGCGTGGTTCGATGCGCAGCAGAAGTAATGCGCACCGTTGGGTAGGTTGTTCCGCGGAGGTTCAAGGATGCTGGCACCCATCTGGGCCGCGCTCGCGTTGCGGGTGGCGCAGGAGTCGAATCCGCGCTACGAGCTCGCGTGGCGCCTGCGCGAGCTCGAGCGGACGTGGATCGCGCATCCGGACAACGAGCTGCGAGTCGAAGCGCTGCCGCACATCGAGGAGGCTGTGGCGAGCTTCTTCCGCTTCGATGTTCCAGCGACTGCCGAGGCGGTCGACACGGCGCGGGCGGTGCTCGAGGGACGCGGCACGGAGCTCGGCGAGCGCTGGCCGGATGGTCTGAGGGTCACGCTCTCCTCGCGCCTGCTCGACGACGACACCGACCACCTGGTTCTCCGGTTGGGGCGAGAGTACGGCGAGCTGCCGACCACACAGGTGATCCTGGTGCTCGACGAGGCACTCGCGGGTCAGTTGTCGGTGGACAGAAGCTTCGACGGACGCGCGCTCGAATGGGACTGCGACGTGACACCGTGGCCGACGGGTGACCATCAGGCTGCGTTCGTGGTGGGCCAGGAAAACTCGCTCTTCGCGCCGCGTTCCGTGCACTTTTCGATCGTCAACAAACGCGACGCGCGCCTCGCGGAGCTGAAGGCCGAGCTCGCCGCGTTGCCCGAGAACGCTCCAGCGCTCGAGCGCGCGACGGCCAGCGACACGCTCGCGTTGCTCGAACGGCTCGCGAAGGGCGCGACGGAAGAGACCGACTATCCGGCCGCGCGGCTGTTGAGCGAGACCGAGCGAGTCGTCGCCGCCGCGGCCAAGGGCGAGCGCTGGTTCACGCGCGAGCACGGCGGCGAGTTCTGGCTGTCGGTTCCCAATGGCCGGGGCGCGGCGCGCGTGCGCCTCTTCGTGCCCGACGCGCTCGCCGCGGACAAGCCCGTACCGCTGGTCGTCGCGCTGCACGGCGCGGGCGGCAGCGAGAACATGTTCTTCGATGCCTACGGGGACGGGCTCGCGGTGAAGCTGTGCCGCGCGCGTGGCTGGATGCTGGTTGCTCCGCGCGTCACGCTGGGTGGGGCACCAGTCGCGGCCGTGATCGCCGCGCTCGCCGAGCGTTTTCCGCTGGACCGCGCGCGCGTGTTCCTCGTCGGCCATTCGATGGGCGCGGGCGCCGGCCAGGCACTGATCGCCAAGGCGCCACGTGACTACCGCGCCTTCGCCGCGCTCGGCGGCGGCAGTCGGATCGCGGACGCCAGCGCACTGCGCGAGACGCCGATCTTCGTCGGAGCCGGCGAGCGCGACTTTGGCCGAAAGGGCGCCGAGTCCTTGCACGCCTCGCTCGCCGCTGCGGGCTCGAAGGCCACCAAGCTCTCGGTCTATCCGAGCTGCGAGCACTTGATGGTCGTCGTCGAAGCGCTGCCCGACGTGTTCGCGTGGTTCGACGCTCACTCGAAGTAGCGCGACCGAGGAGGCCCGTGGCGCATGCTGGGGCTGCTAGAACTGCGACAATGGAAAGCGCTCGCGGGTCACGGGTCGAGGCCGGGAGCGGTGCACCGACGAAGAACGGAGAGGCCGGAGAATGAACGCTCGCTTGCCGGAGGGTGACAAGCAGTCTCGAACAGCGCATGAGTCGCGCGGACGGTTCCGTCTCGCCCGAGCGAGTGTCGCACTGGTGCTGGTGGGCTTGGCGCTGGTCTTTGCAGCGCTCCTGTATTGGTGGCCACGAGGAGCTGCATCGCTGCAGGAATCCGCGACCGCGAGCTTGGACGATGTGTCGGCCGCGGCCGAGCTCGCGAGCGTTACGGATCAAGGGGAGCGCACCGCTCGCGCGCCCGAGGATCAACCTCACGAGACGGCGCCGACGATCACGATTTCCGCGGCGCCGAGCCCGCAGCTCGCGACCCTGATCATCCACCTTCGCCGGGCGAGCGACGAGAGCGCGCTGGTCGGGGCCGCGGTGACGGTGAGTTCCGATCGCGACGAGCAGCCGGTGCGCACGGACGAGCATGGAGATGCTCGTTTCGAGTTCGAGAGCACGGCGCGCGTCCGAGGGCTGCACGTGGACGCGACCGAGTCGACGCCCGCCGTGACTCGCTTCGTCGACCTGCGCTGTGTCATCGGTGCCCAGCTCGAGACATCTCTGCGCATCGAGTCCGGTGCGACGCTCTCGGGACGCGTCGTCGACGGCGCTGGAGGCGCGGTCGCGAACGCCACGGTCGACGTGTGGTCCACGAAGTCGTATCCGTCGCGGGAGTCGCCCGATCGGAGCGTGTCGACCGACTCCGCGGGTCATTTCACGGTCGCGCACGTCGGCTCCGACTTCTTCGTCGCCGCCCGCACCGCATCGATGTGCTGCAAGGGCGGTCTCAAGGGCTCCGCGGCGGGTCGAGGCTCGATCGACGGTCTCGAGGTCGTGCTCGCCCCGTGCGCGCCGATCTCCGGGCACGTCGTCGACGATCGCGGTGTCCCGCTTTCCGGCGTCAATCTCGAGCTGTGGGGCGCGAGCGGTAGCGTCGACTACCGACCGACGGACGTCACCGGCGTCCAATCCGTGCGCTGGGGCGCGGCGCAGGCGCTGACCGGAGCGGATGGCGCGTTCCGCGTCGAAGGCCTGGCGGACGACGAACTACAGCGCACTGCATGGGTCGAGCATGCGGAGGCGCTGGGCGTCTACGCGCAGCTCGATCCGCGCACCGCGGACAATCGCATCACGCTCGAACGCGGAGTCGAGGTGTCCGGAGTCGTGGTGCGGCCCGACGGCTCACCGGCCGAGGGCGCTGACGTTTGGCTCGGATTCACCCGCGGAAAGGCGCGCAAGGTGAAGACGGACGCCGAGGGTCGCTTCGTCGCCCGCGGATTGGAGCGCGAGCCCGACTCGATCGTGCGCGTGCATCACGCGGGCGATGCGCTGTGGGTCGACGAGCACGTCGAATTCGCACCCAACAGGGATCCGCTGCTCATACGGCTCGAGCCGGCGCGCGCGCTCGCCGGTCGCGTGGTCGACGAACGCGGTCGCGCGGTCCCGCACGCCGCGGTCACGATTCGTGGCGACCGCGAGCTTCACCTGCAGGCGAGATTCGGCGAGCCCACGACGTGGGAATGGTCGTTCAGCTTGCACGAGTCGACCTGCGACGCGCTCGGGCACTTTCGCTTCGACGATCTCTACGACGGCGCGTTCGAGCTCACCGCGCGCGACTCCCGCGAGCCGGAGCGCACCGGGAAGCTCACAGCGCGCTCGGGGAGCACCGAAATCGAGCTGCGTCTCGGTGCGGACTCTGGCGTGAGCATCGTCGGGCGGGTGTTCGACGCCCAAACGCGCGCGCCGATCCGTGCCTTCGACGTCACGCCGATGCTCCAGGACGAAGGCGGCAAGACGTGGACTGGACGCACGAGCTCGTTCGAGTCCGCCGACGGCCGCTTCGGCATCGGTGGACTTCGCCCGGGCGCGATCGAACTCGTGGTCAGCGCGCCCGGATACTCGCGCTGGAGTGCGGGACAGCGCGAGTACGCCGCGGGCGAGCAGCGAGTCGAAGTTCCGCTGTTGGCGACCCGGGAGCTCCGCTTGCGACTCGTCGATGCGCGCGGCGCGCCGCTGGATTCGAGCGCTCGCGCGACGTTCGAAACGCTCGACGGTCAAGCGCTCCAGGTCGAGCTGGCACCGGGAACCCACACCAGTGGGATGCAGCTCCATGGTGAGCCGCAGAGGATCGCCGGTCTGCCGGCGAGCATCGTGCGCGTGCTCGTCACTCCGGTCGGGCTGCTCGACCCGCTCGTGGTCGAGTTCGATCTGACGGCGCCGCTCGAGGGCGTTCAAGACATCGTGGTCGTGCTCCCGACGATGCGGCGGTTGTCGCTGTACGTCTTCACCGTGGCCAACGACGCGAGCTCGTGGACCGCGATCGACGAGCACCTGCGACCGCCGGCGTCCGCCGAACCGCCGGCTTCAGCGGTGACGGTGCGGTTGCTGGATGCTCGCGGACGCGCGTTCTCGGACGGATCGATCACGCCCAGCGACGGCGCCTTCGAGGTCGTGGCGCGCCGCGGAAGCGGCTGGGCCCAGTTCACGACGGAGGACGCGCAGATCACCCTCGAGGACCCCGGCGCGGCGAAGCTCGAGGTCCAGGCGAACGGCTGCGACACGTTGACGGTCGACCTGGAGAGCCAGCCCAGCGGCGAGCTGCGGCAGTTGGTGCTGTTGCGGCGCCGGTGAGCGAAACCTGGAGGCGCGCCAGGGCTGAATCCGGCGGCGAAACCCGGAATCCCGCAACCCGAACCGGCGGCGGCGCCCATCATCGCTCGAGCCTCACGCGCCCGGATTCGAAGGAATCGCGGCGGCGTGCTGCGTTCGGCGAGCCATGCGGCAGCGTGGCCGGCGCCGAGGCTCGACCTCGACTTCGCACACCAACACCACGGCAGGACTTCCATGTACATCCAACCCATCACCACAGCGTTCGTCGGCATCGGATTGGCGAGCGCGCTCTCGGCGGCGCCGCAGTGCACGCCCGACGCCTTCGAACCCAACGAGAATTGCGCGCAGGCAGCGCTGATCGCCAGCGGCTCGCTCGATGGGCTGACGAGCGCGCCGCAGGACGTGGACGTCTTCGCATTCGAGGTGCCCGCCGGCCAGCGCTTCGACGCACTGCTCCACTTCAGCGTGCCCGACGAGCTCTTCGGCGGAGTGATCACGCTGTACCGCGACGACGGGAGCGCCAATCCCTGCGACGATGCGGACAACCTGATCGGCAGTAGCTGCATCGGCGGCGCGAACGCCGACGCGAGCGTGGCCTGGGTCGCGCCCCAGAATGCAGCGCAGCGCTTCATCCTCTCGCTGCAGACGTTCGGTGTGAGCTGCGCGCCCTACGGGATCAGCCTGACGATCGCGCCCGATCCGTGTGCGGGCCTGCCCGCGGATGCGTTCGAACCCAACGACACGTGTGCGGGCGCCGCTCCGCTGACGGCCGGCAGCTTCACCGGGCTCAACGTGAGCGTGGGCGACCCCGACAACTTCGCGCTGACCTTGGGTGCCGGTGAGCTCGCGACGCTGCGGATCGACGCGCTGAACACGCCGCTCCACGGGCTGTTGCGCGCGTGGAGCGCGGGTGCGGGATGCGGTCTCCCGAGCAGCGCCAGCGCCGTGTCCGGAGTCTTCGGCAGCTTCGGCGGGATGTACCTGTTCAACGCGAGCTCGAGCCCGCGCAGCTACATCGTCAGCTTCGAGCCGCAGGCCAACGCCTTCGATCACTCGGCCCTCTGCGCGGAATACTCGCTGCAAGTCGCGTTCGAGCTCGACCCGTGCGGTAGCGACGCGTTCGAGCCCAACGACGACTGCGCGAGCGCGGCGCCGCTCGCCGCTTCGCAATCCGGGCTCACGACCAACAGCGTCGGCGATTTCGACAACTACAGGATCGCGGTCCCCGCCAACTCCACGCTGCGCGTTCGCTCCACGTCGGCCTCCGCCACGCGCGCCATGCACTTGCTCCGCGGATGCAGCGGCTCGACGAGCGAGTTCTTGAGCGCCAGCCAGCCCTATGCCTTCGCGCCACTCGAGACACGCCAGTGGCTGCAGTGGACCAACACGTCTCCGCTGGCCGTCGACACGCGCCTCATGATGCTGCCGCTGTCGGGTTACCCGGCACCGTTCTGCGACGTCTACGATCTCGATCTCGGGTTCACGCTCGGCCGGCCGTTCTGCATCGGCACGCTCAACTCGACCAACGAGATCGCGCGCATGTCGGCGTCGGGCTCGACGACCGTGGGTCAAGGGGTGCTCGAGCTGCAGACGACGAGCTTGCCGGCCAACAAGAACGCGATCGTGCTGTTCGGCTTCGGCCAACGACCGCCGGCTGCGTTCGGTGGCGGCTATCTGTGCATTCAAGCGCCCTACGTGCGCATGGGGATCGCGTCGACCGGTTCCGGCAGCATGTCGACGTCGATCGACTGGACCGGAGCGAGCGCGGCGCTCACCTCTGGCTCGAGCGCGTGGTTCCAGACCTGGTTCCGCGATCCGAGCGCCGCCGGAGCGAAGCAGAACCTCAGCGAAGGGTTGCAGCTCGATCTGGATTGAAGCGCGCTCGCCGCGCCTGCGCTCAACGCGGGTCGAACTCGATCGCGGTCGCGCCCGGGCCGCTCAGCGTCACGCTCGATCGGCGCAGCGCCTTCATGTCCATCACCGAGCCCATCGAGAGCTCGAAGGTCCCGGCATCGAAGCCCGCGAGCACGACCTCGGCCTCGCCGTTGGAGTTCGTGCTGCGGCGGTAGCTCGGGCCCGAGGTGCACGCGGCGTCGATGTACACGCGCGGCGTCGCTTCACCTTCGGCGGTGAGCACGCGCACGCGCAACTCGAGGCCGCGCGAGAACACGGCGCGCGGCGCGAGCGTCTCGCCCGCCAGAACTTCGACTCCGGAGAGCGTCAGTGGGGCGAGCGGAGCTCCCGGATCGAGCCACAGCGTCCACAGTCCGGGCGCGAGACCGGTGAAGCTCGCGACGTCGTCTTGCACGTGTGCGTGGAGCCACTGGTCGGGCGCGTTCGAGAGCTCGCCGCGGAACGCCGCGACTCGCAGCGACGACGGTAGCGGGCCCGCGGCGCTCGCCAGCGGAACGCGCACCAGGTCCGCGCTCTCGAGCCGCAGCACGATGCCGCTGCGCGGCGCGCGCACGGTCAGCGGGTCGGCGCCGACGGCGGGCGAGAGCCACGGATGCCAGGCGCGCAGCGTGAGCTCGAGATTGGTCGGCAACTCGAGCTCGAACGCGCCGTCCGACTGCACGCGAGCTCCGAGCGGGACCTCGCCGGGTTGCGGGGCGAGCTTCTGAGGCGGCTCGAGCGCAACCTCGGCGGACAACAGCCGCACCAGCGCGAAGTCGGTGCCGGCCGGCGCAAGCACGCGACCACTCAGCTTGCCCAGCGGAGCGATGGCGAGCTCGACCTGTGCCTCGAACACGCCGTTGCCGAGCTCGACCTCGTCCGAGGCTTGCTTGGCAACGCCGTCGAGCGCGCGGTAGCGACCCGCGGCCAGGCCATCGAACACGAACGTGCCCCGCGAGCCGTTGGGGCGTTCCAGCGTGCGCTGCATCGGACCCACCGACTTCCACACACCCGCGTCGAGATCGAAGCGCTCCACGCTGAGCGCGCGCTTGGCCTCGGGCCCCGTGACCCGCACGACGAGCCTGGCACCACGCTCGAGTTGGACGTCGTAGCTCGGCTCGCGGGCATCGCTCGGCACGCTGACCATCACCGTCGTCGGCAAAAACCCGAGCGCGCGCAGGTGCAGCGGGGTCTCGAGCGGATTCGGGCCGGCGTCGACTCGCACGCGCAACTCGCCGCTCGCGGGCAACTCCTCGACGACGGTGGCGCCGGCGTTCGAGCTCACGGCGTACTTCGGTGGGAGCACCGCCGCCCCGTCGATCCAGGTGCGCAGCCGCAGCGTGCCCGAGCTCGGAAGCAGCGCCTCGACGCGCCCGTCTCCCTTGGCGAGATCGACCGTGCCGCACACGGAACCGGCCGCGCGCGCGCCGGGCGGCGCGACATACACGTCGCACAGCTCCCCGTAGAGACCGGTCAACACCGCGCGGCCCTCGGCATCGGTCGACACCCAGCCGCACAACGGGTTGTTGCCTTGGTTGCGCGCAACCGCGAACGCGCCGTGCACTGGGCGTCCGGCGGCATCGCGCACCGACACCTCGATCTGGCGCGCGCGGCGGAACCGGATCTCGGGCCCGAGCTCGCCCTCGGACGCGACCACGAGCTGCGCGAGCGCGCCGTCGGGCGTCGCTGCGATGTACCGCACGAAGCGCGGGTTGCCCTCGACGATCGCGAAGCTCCCCTCGACGCGACCGCGCGTCGGCCACGGAGTGAGCTCGTCGTCGAGGCGGAATCCCGGGGCGGGCCGCAGCGCGAGCTCGGTGCCGTCCGCTGGAAGGGGCACCTCGGCGGCGACGATCGGCCAGCGCAGCGTGCGCGTCGCCTGCGGCGTCAGCGGCACTTCGACATTGGCCGCGCTCAGATCGAGCTTCGGGCCGCGCGTGAGCTTCGATGGATACGGGTCGTAGCCGCGCGCTCTCACGCTCAGGTCGAACGTGGAGTCCGGCGCCACCCTCACCCGTGCTCTTCCTTCGGCATCCGTCAGCGCGAGGGCCAGCTTGCGGAGCGCGAGCACGTTGCCGCCGGTCGAGATGCTGCGCAGCTCTGGATCGGAGGTCCCGGAGAGCCACACACGCTCGTCCAGCTGCACTCGCGCGGCCGGGATCGGCGCGCGCGTGGTCGCGTCGAGCACCACGAGCTCGAGCTCGCGAGGCTCGCCGACTTCGATGCGCGCCACGACGTCGTCGGGAATGAAGGCCTGCGCGCCACCGCGCCGATCTCCCGCGACCGCGCTCAAGCGCAAGGCGCCGATGGGCAGCGCTTCGAATCGGGCCATGCCGCCGGAGTCCGTCGTGCGCTGCGCGAAGGGCTGCGTCGCGCTCGCGAGCTCGAGTGCGACGAGCGCGCCCGCGAGCGGAGTACCAGAGGCCGTGACCGAGACCTCGAGCGGGCTCGCCGCGAGCAGCGCGACCCCGCCGACGTCGAGCTCGCGCGCGTCGTTGGGTGGCACGAAGCCCGCGAGGCTCTTCGCGCGCGCCGCGCTGGGCAGCCAGACCTCGCGAACTCCGGCGAGCTCGCGTCCGTGATGCGCCCACAGCATTGCGTGGCCCGCGAGTGTCGCTGCATCGTCGAGCTCGAACGTGAACGAGCCGTCGAGCGCGCTCGCGGTCCGGAACACTGGCGCGCCCTCGAGGAGCAACTCCACCGTCGCGCCAGCGAGCGCGAAACGCTGGCTGTCCAACGTGCGACCGCGCACGACGAAGGGTTGTGCAGCGACGGGGGGCGTGCTCGCGGGCGCGTCCGCGGTCGCGCGTGCATCGACGCGGCCATCCGGCGCTGGCGGCGTCGCGTCGGGCGCGCTCGAGGTCGATGCGCGCGCTGTGTCGGGCTCGGGCCGCACGGCTGCTTCGGGACCTGCGCTCGCGTCTGGCGCTGGTGCGCGCGCGACGAACACGAGCAGTGCGACGAGCGCGGCGAGGAGGGCGGAAAACAGCAGCAGCTTGCGCATCTGGCCGGCCCGGGGAGGGCGAGGCTAGCGCGGCGCGCGAACGGTGACCACCGCGTCGCGCGCTGTCACGCGAAACTGCTCGACGCGATGCGGCCGGCATGGCGCGAACGCTGCCCGAAGCGTCGCTCGCGCCCGCCTCACTTGGCCTCGGCGGCCTTCCACTTGGCCAGGATCTCGGCCTCTTGCGCGGCCGACGGCCCAGCGCGCCAAGCCTCGGGGTCCTGCGTCTGTGGCGCCGGTTGGTTGCGCTTCTTCGCGTCCTCGAGCATCTGCGCGGTCACGCGGCGGCGGCGCTCGATCTCGGTCGGCCACCACTCGAGGATGCCGTCGAGGGTGTCGTCGAGGGAGCGGAAGCGCAGCCCGGCCTGCTCCGCGCGATCGTTGCTCCAGGTGTGGAAGCCGGCGTAGGCGCCGACCGGCGCATTCCAGATCGGGAATGCCCCGTCCTCACCGCCGAGCCCTTCCTTGGCCAGGAATTCGGCCGGGATCCAGGTCACCGTGCAGGGGCTCTTGGCGCGCGCTGCACAGGCCTTGATCACGTCGCCGAAGCGTCCGGGCTGCGCCGGGCCGCAGGCGTTGAACACGCCGGCCGTGCCATGCTCCGCCAGCGTCACCAGGAACTCGGCCAGATCGCGCACGTCGATCCATTGCAGCGGATCGTTGGGATCGCCGGGCGCGACGGCGTCGCCGCCGCGCGCGAAACGCACTGGCCAGTAGCTGAAACGATCGGTGGGATCGCCGGGGCCGACGATGTAGCCGGGACGCACGACGGCGCAGCGCCCAGCGAAGGCCGCTTGCGCGGCGCGCTCGCACAGCACCTTCAGCCCGCCGTAGTTCGCGTAGCCCGCGCCCATGGTTTCGACCGTCGGGTCGGCCAGCTCGGCCAAGCGCGCGTCCTCGTTGGCGTCGACGGCGCTGTTGTCGGCGTAGGCCGAGATGCTCGAGATGTAGATGTACTGCTTGCAGTGCGGCGCGAGCAGCTCCGCCGAGGACTTGACGTGGCGCGGGTAGTAGCCCGAGTTGTCGATCACCACGTCCCAGGACTTGCCGGCGAGTTGCTCGAGCCCCTTGGGCGAAGCATCGGGCTGCAGCAGCGCGCCGTCCGGCCCGCGCGCGTCGTCCGCCGGAAGCAGCGGGTCGCGATTGCCGTAGAGGTGCTCGACGCCCTCGAAGCCGAAGGGGATGCGCTTCTCGGTGCGACCGCGGTTGAACACGGTGACGTGGTGGCCGCGCGCGAGAGCGACTTCGACCGTCTTCGGCCCGAGGAAACCCGTGCCGCCGAGGATCAAGATGCGCAGCGGCTTCGAGGCCTTGCCCTGCAGTGCTGCGCAACCCAGCGATTGGCTAGCGAACAGTGCTGCGGCGAGCGCGGAATATTGGAGCAGGTCGCGACGTTGGAGGCTCATGGCGAGTTGGGGGTCGGGCTCACTGGGAGCGTTGCGGTGCTTTGTCCGAGCGCGGAACCGTATCCGACGCGCTGCTCAGGCGACGTTGTGAAGTGGTAATCCCTGGCACCCGATCTGTGCAAAGCGACGCGCGTCGAGTTGGGGATTGATCGAGCTTCGGGCGACTCCCGGCGGGAGTCGCGACGTTCACCGGCGCACGACCAGGTCGGACGGCTCGCACTCGCAGCGCTGCGACGCTGCTCGAGCACGGTTCGCGCGAGGGCTCGCTCGCGCGCGTCGTGCCCACGGTGGCCCGCGGCCCGTGCGCGTGCAGCCGGAAGCGGATGTCCCGCGCCGCCTGGCTCCAGCGATCGCTGGGAGCGACGAGCGATCACGTGACCGTGAGGTCCACACACATGTCGGTTCGAATGTCCATCACCGCGGCAGCGCTCGCGCTGCTCGCGTCGGAGGCGAACGCCCAGTTCTCCTCCGCCAACCCCAACGTGATCTTGATCGTGCTCGACGACCTCGGCACCGAGCACCTCAACTTCTACGGCCAATCGGCGAGCTATCCGCCGACGCCCAACCTGGACGCGCTGCGCCAGGGCGGGATCCTGTTCACCAAGGCCTACTCCAACCCGATGTGCAGCCCGACGCGCGCCGAGATCATGACCGGCCGCTACGCGTTTCGCACCGGCATGGGGTACATCGTCGAGAACAACCCGGCGCCGCAGTACACGCTGCCGGACGCCGAGGTGTTCTTGCCCGAGATGCTCGACCAGGGCTTCGGCTCGAGCGGTGTGCAGTACGCGAGCGGCTTGTTCGGCAAATGGCACCTCGCCGAGCACACCGACTATCAGCACCCGATCCGCAACGGCTTCGACCTGTTCTATGGGCACATGACCAATCCCGGTCAGCACCACTATTGGCAGTTGGTCAAGGCCGACGCCAACACGGTCAGCGTGGGCATGATCGGGAGCCCCAGCGGGCCGTTCGACGAGAGCACCTGGGACGCGAGCCTGGTGCGCTCGGCCGCCGTCGATTGGATCAACGCGCGCACCACGCCGTTCTTCTCGTGCGTCAACTTCAGTCCGCCGCACGCTCCGCACCAGGTGCCTCCGGCCACCGCGGTGTCCGCCGCGACCAAGGCCGCGATCAGCGCGGCGGGCTTGGCTCCCGGCGACATCGTCGGCCAGGGCCATGCGCAGTTCGAGCCGGCCTATCGCTGGATGATCGAGGCCGTGGACACCGAGATCGGTCGCCTGCTCGGCGGCATCTCACCCGCGATCCTCTCCAACACGATGGTGGTCGTGTTCGGCGACAACGGTGCGCACGGTCTGGTGCTGCCGGCGCCGCTGGTGACCCACGGCAAGCGCTCGGTGTACGAGTACGGCACGCGCGTTCCGATGATCGTCAGCGGTCCCTTGGTGACGACTCCGGGCGCGTCGTGCTCGCAACTGGTGCAAGCGGTCGACCTGTGGAAGACGATCGGCTCGATCACCGGCGCGGACTGGAACCTCTCCTGCCCGTCGTCGCAATGCCCCGCCGGTCCGCTGGACAGCTTCAACTTCAAGAACCTGATCCAGAACCCGAGCGCGACCGCGCTGCGCCGCTACCTGCTGACGCAGATCTACATTCCCAACGGGCCCTACACGCCGAGCCCGACCGCGATGCCCGCCGGCCTCGCCACGCACCTGCGCGCCGTGACCAACGGCACGTACAAGGTCATCCGCAAGCTCGACAGCTCGGGCCTGTTCTACAACGAGGAGGCCTATCACCTCGGCAACGACCCCGACGAGCTCTGCAACCTGCTCGCGCAGCCGCCGTTCGCGGCCTGCACGCCAAGCGCCAACGACTTGACGGTGATCAACGTGCTGCGCCAGACGTTGACGAACCTGAGCGGACTGTAGTGCGACTCTCGGAGCTGTATCGCAGCCGCTGGACGCGCCCGCGCGCTGCATGGCCCTGTTGCGCGTCCAGCGTTAGTCTCCAGCAGCGATGAAGCAGCTCCTAGCCATCACGTGTTGCGCGGCGGCGCTCGTCGGTTGTCGCGATCGAGCGTCGACCTCGAGCGCCGTCGCTCCGCCGCACTCGACACCCCCGGGCATGGTGTGGATCGCGGGCGGACGCTTCGCGATGGGCTCGACCGACGGACAGGCGGACGAGCGTCCGGTGCACGAGGTCGAGCTCTCGGGGTTCTTCATCGATGCCACCGAGGTCACCAACGCACAGTTTCGCGCGTTCACCAGCGCGACCAAGTACGTCACGACCGCCGAGCGAGCGCCGCAGGTCGAGGAGCTCTTGGCGCAGTCGCCGCCGGGCACGCCAGCGCCGCCCGCCGAGTTGCTCGTGCCAGGCGCGTTGGTCCTCGATCAAACGCAAGCCAACGGTTGGTGGTGGAAGTGGATGCCGGGGGCCTCGTGGCGCAAGCCCGACGGCGTGCACGAGCTCACGCCCGCCGAGGACTCGCACCCCGTCGTGCAGGTCTCGTGGGACGATGCCGTCGCCTACGCGACCTGGGCTGGCAAGCGCTTGCCGACGGAGGCCGAGTGGGAGTACGCGGCGCGCGGTGGCTTGCGCTCGCAGCGCTACGTGTGGGGCGCGGAGAAGCACCCCGGCGAGCAGCACCTGGCCAACATCTGGCAGGGCACGTTTCCCGAGACCAACACGGTTGCCGACGGCTTCTTCGGAACGGCGCCGGTGAAGTCGTTTCCGCCCAACGGCTACGGCCTCTACGACATGTCGGGCAACGTCTGGGAGTGGACCGCGGACTGGTACCGCCCCGACACCTACGCGAACGCGGCCGCCGGTGAGCGCGACCCGAGAGGGCCTAGTTCGAGCTTCGATCCCCAGGAGCCGAGCGCGCCCAAGCGCGTGACACGCGGCGGTTCGTTCCTGTGCAGCGACAACTACTGCATCGGCTACCGGCCGAGCGCGCGCATGAAGTCGAGCCCCGACACGGGCCTGTTCCACACCGGATTCCGCTGCGCGCTCTCGCCCGCGGCGGCGCGTTGATCCGCCAGCACCGGCCGAGCGCGTGAATTCCGGGAGCGCTCGCGCGAAGCTCCGCGCTCGCGGAACGCACCGCCCAAGATGAACGCACCGAACTTGGAAGGCCCCAGTATCGCTCCGGCGCCGCGCGAGGTTCCCTTCGCCACGCGCGTCGCACTGCGCCTGCTCTCTCCGGGCTTCCAATTGGCTTGCGTGCTGATCGCTGTCGCGTTCGCGACGCGCCCGATCCTGGTCGACAGTGAGGCCGTCGGCGCCTGGGCCTTCCACGGCGAGCTGGGCCACGCGAGCGGCGTGGTCACGTCCGTCGAGCCCAGTGGCGTCACCGAACGGCGAGGTGCGACGCGCCGCAGTGGACGGCGCGACATCCTGCGTGTCGGCTACGAGTTCGAGCATGCCGGCGCGACCTTGAGCGGGGCCTCGTTCACTCCGTCGACCACGCTCGCGGTGGGAGCGCCGTGCGCGATCGAGTTCGTCTCCGCCGATCCGCAGTGCTCGCGCATCGCCGGCCTGCGCAGCCGTCCACGCGGACGGGATGCGTACATCCTGCTGGTGTTTCCGCTGGGTGCGTTGGTGGCGCTGGCTGCCGCCGAGCTCGGTGCGCGGCGCACGTCGCGCCTGTTGGAGCACGGCCGCGCGGCCACGGGGCAGGTGGTGGCCATCGAGCCCGGCTCGCGCAGGAAGCGCAAGCGCCGCTCGCACGCGACGGCGACGGTCCTGTTCGAGGTCGAGGGCGGCGCCAAGCGCACGCTCGAGCTCACCGCGCGGTCTGAAGACCTGCCGCGGCTCGAGAGCGGCGTTCCCGTGCTGTTCGATCCGCGTCGCTCGTCCCTCGCGCGCGCCTTCGAGGATCTGCCGACGTTCGCGCGCTTCGATCCACGCGGGCGCGTCCAGGCGACGAGCGCGGGCGTGCTCTCGTCTTCGTTGGTGCTCCCGACGCTCGCGGCGCTCGCCCTGACGGCGCTCGAGCTGTGGCGCGCGCTGCGCTGAACGCCGCGAGCCCTACAAGCGTCGCAACAGCTCGGCGACGGCTTCGTGCGAGGCGTGCGCTCCCGCGACCTCCGCGCAGCGCCGGCGCAGCTCGGGGTCGGCGATTCCGTTGGAGCGCAGCTCGGCGGCCCAGGCGGCGATGAAGTGCAGCGCGTGGGTCGCATCGAGCGTGGCCAAGCGCGCGCGCATGGAATCGTCCGTCGCCTTGGGGGCAAACGCCGCGGCCATCGCCGCGGGGCTCGAGTAGCCGCCGCCGTCGCGGTCGACGAACATCGGATTGGTCGCGGCCAAGGTGTACGGATTGACCTGCGGCCACGCCGGAGTCGAGATCCCGTCACCCTGGACGACCACCACGATCCAGGCGTCGTTCTTGCTCGCCAGCGGGAGCGAAACGTGCTGCATGTCGTCGGTCGCACCGTCCTCGTTCGCGCGCACGTCGAGCACGAGCTCCGCGAGCCCGTTCACGAACACCGTCGCGCGCCGCGCGCGCACCCACGAGGGCGCTTGGACGCGCACGTCGAACTCGAACGGCGCCGAGTCGCTCGAGCGCTCGAAGCTCGAGCCCATCGCCGAGCGGCCATCGACGGCCACGGTGACGAAGCAACCCATGCTGATCGAGGTGCGTCCGTTCTTCAGCGCGTCGCACGCGGCGGCGACGTCGATCGCGGCCGGATCGTCGCTGGCGCTGGTCACGTATGTGCGTCCCTGGCCGACCGGCTCGCCCACGGTGTGCGAATCCGACGAACCCACCGCGAAGATGCGCACACCGCGGTTGAGCAGGCTGAACCAGTCGCGGAACAGGAGCAGCGGCTCCTGCTCCTCGGTGGTGGCGTTGATCATCTCCGTGGCGTCGACCGGCAGCTCGAGCGGCGGATCGAAGCGGCCGAGCAGGTGATCCAGGTGGTGGTGGCCGAACGGGCTGTCGTCGTGGTTGGGCCAGCGCGGGTGGTTGAGGATCACGACGCGTGCGCCGCGGGCGCGGATGCCGGCGACGATGGTGACGATGTCGAGCGACTTGTACGGCGGAACGGGCTCGCGAGGATCGAGCGGGAAGGCGTTGAAGTGGCCGATTTCGGTGGTGACCTCGTTGCCACACACGGCCGTGTAGAAGGGCGTGACGCCGGCCTCGCGCTGGAACGGACCGTAGTCGGTGTTGTGGTTGTGGTCGGTGGCGATCGCGAGCTCGACGCCCTCGCCCGCCAGCGTGACCTGCCGCTCGAGCGCGCTCGCGTCGCCGTGACCGCTGAACTGCAGCGTGTGGATGTGCGTGTCGGCCGCCACGAAGCCGCGCGTGTCGAGCTCGCGCCGCAGCACGTGCTCGGCGAGCGGCGTGGCGCCCGCCGCGGTCGTCAGCGCCACCTGCGAGAGGCTCCACTCGGGTCCGCGCGTCGCAAACGTGGTGTAGGTGCCGGCCGGGACCTCGCACGCGGCCTCGCCGTTGGCCGTGTAGAGCACGCCCTCGCGCGCAGCGGTCGTCGCGCTCTCGGCGTAGTAGATCGGCGGTCTGCTGCCATCGGCGGCGATGAGCGTGATGCGCGCGGGCAGCGGCGCTCCATGGTCGTCCGTGACGCGAAAACGCAGCGGTTGCAGGTGGTACAGCTCGCGCAGCGACTGTTCGACCAAGCGCACCTCGCCCAGCACCACATCGTCCGTCGGCACGTCGGGTTCGAACGACAACACGTTCTCGCCCTCCTTGAAGGCGCCCTTGGGCACGGCGTAGGCCCGCTCGACGAGCTCGGCACCCGAGCGCAGCAGTGCGATCTCGACCCCGTTGGCCTTGAGGCGCCAAGTGTTGTCGACGCTGCGTTGGCGCACGAAGATCAGCCACTCGCCGGTGTTCGCGCGCGAGGTGAAGCGCACGTCGAGCCGCGTGCCCTCGGGTTCGCGCGCCGCTTCCTTCCAATCCGGCGTCGCGTCGTTGCCGAGATGGTGGAGCTTCGCGTCCAACATGCGGCCGGGGCGCTCCTGGAGTCCGAGCAAGCCAATGACACCGAGAGCCGTCACACACGCAGGGAGCAAGAGCCGCAGTTGCATCGCAGCAAACTAGCGCCGTGGGAGCCCGATTTCGCTGCGCAGGCCGCGCCGCGCGCCGGGAAATAACGGAGGAGCCACGCTACTCTCGGCGTCGATGCGAACCCTCGTTTCGGCGCTCGTGGCGGTCTGCTCCACGCTGGGCGCGGCGCGCGCGCAAAGCTACGGACCCTGGCACGTGCTCGGGCGCCTCGAAGCGGACTTCGGCAAGGGCAGCACCGCGGCCGTGCTCGCGCCGGAGAAGGTGCTGCGCGCGCTCGAGGTCGGCGGCGCCGGGCCGGATCTGGCGGCGACGTTCGAGGGCTTCGACAAGGAGCGTGTCGCTTGGCGCAGGTTGTCCGGCGATCTCGGCCGCGCCGCGCTCGACGTCGGCGCGCTCGACCTCAACACGCTGTGTCCGCCTCCCGCGAGCCGCAAGGGGAATCTCGCCAACGCCGCGTGCTACCTGTACCGGCGCATCGATGCCGAGAGCGCGCTCGAGGTCGCCGCCTCGCTGGGCAGTGACGATGGCGTCAAGCTCTGGCTCAACGGCCAAGTGTTGGTCGAGCGCCACGTCGCGCGCGCTCTCGCGGTGCAGGACGACGCGTTGACGTTGAAGCTCGTGCCGGGCGCGAACCACCTGCTCGTGAAGGTCACCCAGTTGGACGGCGCCTACTCCTTCCAGATCCGGCCGGCGACGCGCATCCCGCAAACGGCGATCAACGAGTCCATCGACCGCGGGGTGCGTTTCCTGCTCGATCGACAACTGATCGACGGCTCGTGGGGCTGTTGGGAGCACTGGGGCGGCGGCCACGCGGCGTTCGCTGCCTACACGCTGCTGAAGTGCGGCGTGCGCGCCGACCATCCGGCGGTGCGCATGGCGCTCAGGTTCACCGAGCAGCGACCGATGGACACGACCTATGCCATGGCGTGCCTGTTGCTCGCGCTCGACGCGCACGGCGGGCCCGAGGTCCGCGAACGCATGCAGGAGACGCTCGCCCAGCTCGTCGACGTCCAGACCACCTCGGGTCTGTGGGACTACCCGGTGTATCCCGGCGGAGATCGCCCGCCAATGGACATGTCGAACACGCTCTACGCGGCGCTCGCGTTGCGCGCGGCGCACAAGCACGGGTTCGAAGTGCCCGACACGCTGTGGGTCAAGATGGCCAGCGGAACGCTGCGCTGCCTGGCCAAGCCCGAGATGGTCAACGGCGACGACGGCAAGAAGGTCTCCGCGGCGGGCTTCAGCTATCGCATCGATGGCGGAGCGACGGGCTCGACGACGACCGCGGGGCTTTCGGTGCTCTCCATCGCGGCCACGCACGGTGGCGATCGCTTGCCCCAGGCGCTGCGCACCAAGCTGGCCGAGGCGCAGGCGCTCGGCATGCGTTGGATCGCGCGCAACATGGCTTGGTCGCACAACCCGGGCGCGGGGCCGGGCCATCACTACTTCTGGGTCTACGGCCTCGAGCGCGTCGGAGCGCTGTACGAGACCGAGCGCATCGGCAAGGCCGACTGGTATTGGGATGGCGCGGACTACTTGGTCAAGGCGCAGCGCGACGACGGCTCGTGGAATCCCGGCAACTACGCCGAGCACGAGTACCTGGACACGTGCCTGGCGCTGCTGTTCCTGAAGCGCGCCACGCGGCCCAGCTCCGGCGAGCCCAGCAAGGCCGGCCTGTACGAGACCACGCAGGGCGATGTGCCGGTCGCGCTGCGCGCGGCGGGCGATACGCCGCTGACGATGTGGGTCTCGGGCCTGAGTGAGTCCGTGGCCAAGGAGCTCGCGCCCACCGAGAACGCCGTGTTGGACATCGAGCGCATCGAGTTCTTCGGGCGCTTCGCCGCGGATGCGGGCGAGCCGACGCTGCTGGGCAGCGTCACCGGGGCCCCGGCCAAGCGCTTCGAGCTGCAACGCTTCGCGCTGCGCCACGAGTTCGGCCGTCGCGGCCGCTGGCTGGTGCGCGCGCGGGTGTACGCGCGCCCGCAGGTGCTCGACAAGTCCGCCACACCCGCGGCGCTGCGCACCTTCGAGTCGCCCGACCTCGAGGTTTTCATCGACGGCGCGTTCGACGCGCGGCGGCTCGAATACGCCGCCGACCTCGGACGCAACCTGCTGTTCGGCGCGAAGCTGCGCGCCGAGTCGTCGACCCAAGCCAGCGACGGGGAGGCCGCGGCGAGGTGCGCGGACCAGAATCACGCCACGCGCTGGCGCTGCTCGAAGGACGACGAGCGGCCTTGGGTGCGCCTGGTGCTCGAGCGTCCGGCGCGCGCCGATGGACTGCTCTTGAGCCACGCGTTGCCGCGCACCGTGCATGCCGCGGACGCGCGCGCCTCCAAGCTCGACATCGTGATCAACCAGAAGGAGCACTTCGCCGTCAGCATGCGCGACGACGTGCTCGACAAGACCGAGGTCGCCTTCGGAGCGACGCTGGCGGTGAAGGAGATCGAGGTGCGGGTGCTCGAGTGCCTGGACCGCAAGCGCGACCAGGACCCCGTCGGCTTCAGCGAGATCGAGCTGGTCAAGTCGCGCTGACGCGCTCGCGCGCGGCCCAGACGGCCACCTCGAGCGGGCTGGTGCGTTGCTCCAAGCAACCGGTATCGAAGAATATCTGACTGATGTTTTGACCTAAAACTCATGTCGGATAGCCTTAGCGGCCGAGCTTTTAGCTCTACGGACGCCATCCGAGGCGGCCGCTCCCTTGGCCTCAAGAACCGACCCGCGCCTTCGACATGGACACGACACCCGTCCTGCGTGACTTCCTGGAGATTCCCTACGACCAGCTGGAGGTGATGAACCTCAAGGCCAAGGAGCAGCGCCTGGGCCGTGTCGACCCCGAGAAGATCAAGGCCGAGCGCGTCAAGTACCTCGAGGGCGAGAAGCGCATCAAGGCGGTCACCGTGTGCTTCACCGACCTCGAGGGTCGGCTGCACATGCTCGACTACGACAAGAAGTTCCTGCTCAAGAGCCACGACAACCTGACCTTCGACGGTTCCTCGATCCGCGGGTTCTCGCAGCAGGCCGAGAGCGACTTGCGCCTGGCCATCGATTGGCCGGCGTTCTACTGGCTGCCGGCGGACGTCTTCGGGCCCGGCAAGGTGCTGGTGTTCGGCGAGGTCCTGGCCCGCGACGGCTCGCGCTACGAGGGCGACATGCGCGGGCGCCTCAAGCAGTACTTGGCCGACCTGTTCGAGAAGAAGGGCCTGGTGTGCTACGCGGCCAACGAAATCGAGGGCTTCCTGTTCAAGGGCCGCGACGCCGAGCGCCACTTCCACGAGACGGGCAAGTTCGAATACGTTTCGACCGGCGGGTACTACCACTCGCTCCCCAGCGATCCGCTGCGCCAGTTCATCGACGCCGCCGCGGAAGCGCAGCGCGCGATGGGCTTCGGCAACGAGAAGGACCATCCCGAGGTCGCGCCCTCACAGTTCGAGATGAACTTCTCGTACTCGGAGGCCGTGATCGCCGCCGATCAGTACCAGCTCTACAAGCTCCTGTGCCGGCAGATCGCGGCGCGCATGGACATGACGGCGTCGTTCCTGCCCAAGCCGGTGGTGGGCATCAACGGCTCCGGCGCGCACACCAACATCTCGGTCGGCAAGGGCAAGACGAACTTGTTCTACGACGCGAAGGGCCAAGACGGTGTCTCGAAGCTGGCCTGGGACTTCATCGACCGCATCCTGAACAGCGGCTCGGACATCTGTCTGGTGCTCAATCCGAGCGTCAACGCGTATCGGCGGCTCGACCCGCACTACGAGGCTCCCAATCAGATCAAGGTCTCGGCCATCGACCGCGGCTCGATGATCCGTATCCCACTGGGGAACGAGAAGAGCGCGCGCATCGAGGTGCGCTCGGTCGGGCCCGACACCAACATCTACCAAGCGCTGTACGCGCTGTTCCGCACGGGCTTCGAAGGTCCGACGAGCGATCCCAAGGACGACGCGAAGCGCTCGCGCACGCGTTTCCTGCCGGACAACATCCAAGACTCGATCCGGCTCTTCAAGCAGAGCAAGTGGACCACCGACCTGTTCGGCGAGAGCGTCGCCACGAAGTTCGCCGAGCTCAAGCTCGCCAGCGCCGAGCGCTGCCCCAAGGCCCTCGGCACGATGGTCAAGTCCGCAGAGGTGCAGTTCCACCACGAGGTCACCAACCAGTACCTCTGGAACCACTTCTAGCGAGTGCCGCGGGCCCGAGCGACGCGTCCCGTCGAAGTGACGGGGCGCGTCGCATGTCTACAGGGGCATGCGCTGATCCGGTGTGGACCGCAGCGCGTGCGCAGGAGCGCGCGCGGTGCGGCGCTCGAGCGACATGAACCCCATCGGCGAGCTCGCTCAGCGCCGGGGCTTGGCCTTGCGCTTTGCGGGTGCTGGGCGAGTGGTCGCTCGCGCCCGGCGCGCACGTTGCTTTTGCTCCTCGGCCTTGATGATCAGCGAGCCTTTCGCGCTGGAGTCGAGCCGCAGCTTGGAGAGCTTCAGTGCGGCCGCCATCAGCGTCTCGATCTCCGCGCGCTCGAAATCCGCGACGCCAGCGAGCTCGACATAGCGGACCAACTTGCCACTGCCCTGCAACAGCTTGTGCGGATCCGCCTTCGACAGCAGCGGGCCGTGCGCGAAGAACAGCTTCACCGCGCTCGGGTACAGCGCCAGCGAGCACAGCGCTTCGTAGCCGTTCTCGGTGGGCGAGTACGCGATCACCAGCGAGCGCTGCCTCTCGTACCAGTAGACGATCTCGGACAGACCGGGCAGCCGCGCTCGCAGCTTCGCGCGCAGCGCTTTTCCCAGAGCGATTTGCGCGCGGTCGTAGTTCGCGAAGTAGCTCTCGAGCCGCGACTCCGCACTCTTGGCTTGCGCATCGTCGACCATGTTCCTCACCGTACTTGCCACCCGCGCCCAAGTCCACGCGGGCACCTGGGCCCGCTGCTGCCGCGGGCCGCGCAGCTAGTCGCACAGCACGAAGGTCAACGCATCCGTCGTGCAGGCGGCGGCCGCTCCGTCGCGCATCCAGTACTGGCACCAGATCTGGGTACCCGCGGAGAGAGGGGCTCCAGGGTTAGTCGCTAGCCAGGCATTCCAATCGAGCGCGTACGTGCCGGCGCAGGGCGGTGCTCCGCCGCCCGCGGCCAGCTGCGGTTGCGTGCGCCGCAGCGGAGCCAGCACGCACAGCGTGCCGCCTTGGAATGGACGATCGTTGGGACCGCCGACGCCGAAGAACAGCACGCCGAACTGGCCCGCGAGCGCGCGCTCGGCGCCGATCACGAAGCCGCTGCTCGACGACGCGCTCGGCAGGCCCTGCGCCGTGATCCGCGGCTCGCAGCCCAGCGAGTTCGCTTTCGCGCTGCAGTAGCGTCCGATCGGCGCGCAACCGACCCGGATGCGCGCGAACACATCGAACTGAGCGTTGGTGTCGCCGATCACCAGCCCCGGTGCGTCGCTGACGAAGCCGATCACCGAGCCGTCTTGGTTCACGGTCGCCGAGTAGCTCTCGCCGTCGGCCTGCGCACCGGTGGAGCTCACGCTCACGCGCGAGGTCGTGCCGCTCGCGCGGTCGCGCAAGAACACGTCGCTGCGCGCATTGGTGTCTCCGGCGACGAGGTCGGGCGCTTCGCTGCTGAAGGCGACGAAGCGCGCGTCGGAGGACAGCGCGAAGTCAGCGACGCCCAGCGTTGCCGGTGAGCCGCTGGAGTCGACGTTCACGCGCTCGGTGAGGCCCGAGGCGAGCGCGCGCAGGAACAGATCGCCGCTCGGGTTCGTGTTGCCGGGTAGCAGGTCGGAGGCGGGGCTGAGGAACGCGACGAACTCTCCCGACGCGCTGATCGCCGGATAGTCGCCCCAGCCGGTGCTCTGGAGCCCCGTGGGAGTGAGATTGACGCGCGCGGTCGTGCCGAGCCAACGGTCGCGCACGAACACGTCGATCTCGCCATTGGTGTCGCCCGCGACGAGGTTCGACGCTTCCGACGAATACGCGACGAAGCGACCGTCGGCGGAGAGCGTCGGGACGTAGCTCGTCCCGTTGGCTGGCGAGCCGTCGCTGGCGCTGGACGCGCGCTCGGTGGTGCCGGCGAGGCGATCGCGCACGAAGACGTCCTGCACGTTGTTGACGTCGTTCGCGACCAAGTTGCTGGCGTTGCTCTCGAAGGCCGCGAAGCGTCCGTCGTCGGAGATCGCGACCACCGAGCCCCACGAGGGGAGCGAGGCCGCATTGGCCTGTGCTCCGGAGCTCGAGATGCTGAGGCGCTCCGTCGTGCCGGCGAGCGTGTCGCGCAGGAACACGTCCGACTTGCCGTTGGTGTCCCCTGGCACGAGGTTCGTCGCGTAGCTCGCGAAGCTGACGAAGCGACCGCCGCGCGAGATCGCCGGCGCGCTGCTCCAGCCGTTGCCCTCGGCGCCCGCGCTGTCGACGCTGACGCGCCGCGTCGTGCGCGCGACCAGGTCGCGGATGAAAACGTCGTCGACACCGTTCGAGTCGCCCGCGACGAGGTTGCTCGCGCTGGTGCAGAAGACCATCCGACTCCCGTCCGCGGAGAGCATCGGCGGCCGCTCGCCGCTGCTGGCGCCAGCTTGCGCGCCCGAGCTCGCGACGCTGGCGCGAACGGTCGTCTGCGCGGGCGCCGAGGCTCCGGCGAGGAGCAGCCAACCCGCGACCGTCATTGTCGTTGCTCGTTGCATGAGTAACTCCTGTGCGAGGACGACCGCTGGCTCGAGGTCCCAGACGCCGCGAGCCTCTCACTCCAACTCGTCGCACGGCCACGCGACGCGCGCGATGCGCGCTTGCGCAGAGATCGCGTCCGCCGGCTGCGTACGTGGCCCGAGGCCTCCGCGCGCATGGATTCGCTCCATCAGCGCTGCACCGCGGAGGCGCCGCGGCGCAAGTGGCTCACACGTGCAGCGACTGACCCAAGCACCACAGCGCGCTCGACGCTGCGAGGTGCCCCGCCAGGTAGCGTGAGAGCCCGCGGTGCGTGACCGGCTTGCCGTCGACGTCGAGTCCTCCCAAGCGCGTGACCTCGACGTAGCGCACCAGCAAGACCGCGAGTGCGATCGCCCAGAAGAGCGCATCGCGGACGCTGAGCGACCATGTGGGCTGTTGCGCGATCAGGATCGCCAACAGCAGCAATCCAACGTTGCCGCCGGCCATCCAAAACAGCCGCGAAAGGCAGCCGGCCAGGGAATTCTCGGACCCATGTCCATGGGTCGCGAGCTCGTTGCTCGTCACCATCCTCGGAGCTCCAAGTTTGGAGTCGTCGGATGGCGGCCCGACCATCCCAGTGCCTGTCCCGGAGACCCTCCAGGACACCCGCGGACCAGGCTCGCATGGCGCGGGGGGGGCGCGCAAGCGCGGAGCGGCTCGCAGTACCCGCTCCGCTGCCGGCAACGCAAGCCAACCCCACAGTTTACGCTCCGGGGCCCCACGAGCGCCAGCCACTTGGCATCATGCCCAAGCGCGGCGGCGACTCTCGAATCAGGTCGGGCGTGCCGGTCGCGCGACACCGTTGTGCAGGAGAGTGAACGACGATGAAACCCGTGATGATCGCAGCGTCGTGTTTGATCTTGGCCTCGTTCGCAGGCGCGCAGAGTGAAGACAGCGCGCCGCTCGGCCCGCAGGGTGGCAACAGCGCCACGCCGGTGCCGCTCACCAATCCGCAGATGGCGCTCGGGACTCTGTTGCAGGGTCCGATCGACGTGATGAACACGGTGACCGCGCCGCCGACGCCGGGCACCATCTGGAATCGCCAACTGGGCTGCGCCAGGGCCTGGGGCTACTACTGGGTGTCAGGCGGCGCGGGCACGACCGGCGCATTCGCCATCCACCAATTCGACCCGACGACCGGAGCGTACATCCAGTCGTTCCCGCAGACCGTGTTCAGCGCGACGGTCTGGGGTGCGCGCGACCTCGCAGCCGATGAAGCGGCCTTCAAGCTGTACGGCGGCATGGAAGGCAACGTGCTCGCCGAGTACACGTTCAACCCCGCCGGTGGTCCGAACGGCACCTTGACGTTCACCACCAGCTACACCATCTCCGGTGGTCCGGGCACGATCCGCGCGCTCGCGTTCAATCCGAACACGGGCCGCTTCTTCACGAAGAACTTCAACAACAACCTCCAGGAGTTCACGCTCGTCCCGCCGGCGGTGTTCTTGAACCACAACGCGAACGGCAAGTCGAGCTACGGGCTGGCCTACGACGCGCTGAACAACACGCTCTGGCAGTTCGACCAGAACATCCCCGGTGGTGGCGCGACCACCACGGATGGCGTGGAGTTCAACGAGACCGACCTGACCGGATTGGTCACCGGTCGCACGTTCGTCGGGACGGTCTACGGCGTGTCGGGCACGAACATCGCCGGCGGGTGTGACATGTTCGTCGCCGGCGGCGTGACGCGCATGCTCGCGCTGCACCAAAACACCGTGGACGAGCTCGACGTGTACGAGGTCGACTCGCTGACTCCGCCGCCGACGGCGTACTGCACGTCGTCGTCGACCACGAACAATTGCACGCCCGCGATGGCTGCTTCGGGCACGCCGAGCGCGGCCGCGGCCTCGGGCTTCACGCTGACCTGCAACAACGTCGAGGGCCAGAAGCTCGGTCTGATCTTCTACGGCATCGCCGGTCAGAACAACGTGTCCTGGGGCACGGGCAGCACGAGCTTCCTGTGCGTCAAGACGCCGACCCAGCGCATGACGTCGCAGAACTCGGGCGGCACGCCGGGCGGCTGCGACGGCACGATCTCGCAGGACTTCCTGGCCTTCATCGCGGGCAACCCGGGCGCGCTGGGCGCACCGTTCTCCGCCGGTGCAGTGGTCGACGCGCAGTGCTGGTTCCGCGATCCGCCGGCGGTCAAGACCACCAATCTGTCGAACGGCATCGAGTGGACCATGGTCCCCTGAACGAGCGGCACTCGCCCGCGCGCGCCAGGCCTAGCGCCTGACGCGCCGCGCATCGACGAGCACGGGGTCCTCCGCGGGCCCCGTGCTCGTCTTGTTGTCGGCGCGCTCCGGCTTCCGCCGCCGAGAGCTCCTGAGGAGGCCTGGGTGCGCGCTCTCGGCCAGTGGATGCGCCGTCGCCCGAAGCGTGGCTCGCGTCGAGACCGTGATGTCCTCGTTGCTGCGAGAATTCGACAACCACTCGACCGCTGGGCGCACGAACGAAGCGCGTCGCTCCAACGTGTCTCCTTTGGCGTTGCGTCGCTGGTGGCCCTCCATGCAACTCACCGCAGTGCTCGCGCTCGCGCCGCCGTCGCTCGACCAAGCTGCGATTGGCCGCGCGCCTCGAGTCGTGCTCGACGCCAACAGCGACATCGACGGACGTCCCGACCGCATCGGAGTAGCGCATCTCGAGTGCTCGAAGAGCCCGCTGCGCGCGTCGTGCTCCAACCGCAGGCAACGGTGGGTTTCGCCGCGACCGCGTCGCGCCGGCGGGGGGCTCGCGCGGGGCGTCCGTTCCTCTGACCTGCAGCATCGAGCTCGCGCGGCTCAGAGCCCGGATCACGTTGCAGTCGTCCGAGTGCTGCCAGCGTTCGATCGACCTGCCTCGGGCTCACCAACAGCATCGTCCGCCGTCCGGTGCGTGAACGCGGAAACAGGGCCACTGAATCCCGAGCACGCGCCGGACGGTTTCATTGTCCATTGCGACGGCGTGAAATGTGGATCTTCCGGCCGAAGCTCGCCGGCGCGGCATCACGACCCACGGACTCGCACCGCGGTTGCTTTCCGCGGAATCACTCGGCCATCGTGCCGACGTGACCCTGAGCTCGCTCTCCTGCCCTTGTCCACCACCTTGGAATGCAAATGGTCACATCGCGAATGGATCAAGCTCGTGCTGCTCGCGCCGCGCTGGCTGCGCTCGGCCTGACCGCCGTCGCTGCGGCGCAAGCCCAAGCCCCTTACTTGCCCGGGAGGATCTCGCGGGTTGCAGCGAACTACACTGCCATCGAGGCCGCCGGCAGGTGCCAGACGGGCAACCTGACGCCCGATCTGCGCGTGGATGCGCTCGTGCAGTTCGGCAGCGCGTTCCACTGCGTCTCCGCGGTCGACACGCTCGGGCAGGTGATCGAGCTGGACCCCTTCGGCGATGGAGCGCCGGTGCTCGACGCGGTCGTCGCGCCCGCGGGCGGCAGGGACACCGCGATGTGCTTGGTGCAGACCAGCTCGGGCGTCGACTTGGTCGAGGCGCGCTTCGAGTACTTGGAGGAGAGCAGCGCGGGCGTCGATCGCTTCGTCCCGATCGCATCGGCCACGCGCAGCGAGCTCCAAGCCGCCGAGAAGCTGGCGGTGGGCAACTACGACGGCGACACGCAGCTCGACATCTTCGTGCTGTGTGGAACGCAGGCGCTGTGGTTCGAACGCTCCTCGGCCGGCGGCTTGGTGTACGTCGCGAGCGAGAGCTTCGCGAGCGGGCTGTCCGAGCTCGAGCTCGCGCCGTTCGGCGCGGCGGAGCGCGAGGACTTGATCGCGTGGGGCGCTGGCGGCGTTTTCGTTCGCTCCTCCGCGCCGAACGGCGGGCTGGCGATCACGGACGTCAGCGACATTCGCTGCGTGGCGCCTTGGCATTGCTCGAGCGCCGGCGCCGGACGATTGGCGATCATCACGCGGCAGCTCGACGCGACCGCGCCCGGCGTGTTCCAGGACACGACGCGGCTCCACGTGCGCGGTGTCGGCTACGCCGAACCGGTGTTGTCCCTGGGTGGCCTGATGACCTCCGACGCGATCGCCGCGGATCTCCTGGGCATCGGGACCGGGAGCTTGTTCCTGCTCAACCAGTTTGGACCGGTGATCGTGTCTCTGTTCGACTTCGGCGGGCCGCTCGCGGGCGCGCAGAACACCTTCAACATCGCCGATCCGTGGTACAGCGCGGCCGAGGTCTTCGAGATCGACGCCGGTGCAACGATGACCGAGCAGAGTGGCCGTTCGGCCGCGGTCGACGTCGACGACGACGGAGACCTCGACGTGCTCTTCGTGTGCGACGCGACCGACGACCTGCACGTGAAGCACAACCCGCTGGTCGACGAGATTTCCAAGGCGCCGTGGATCTCGAAAGTCGAGTCGCTCTACGACTCGTTCCCCGCGGCTCCCAACGGCTGGGGCCAGAATTTCCGCTTCGAGCTGTTGGCGAGCTCGATCGCTGCCGGTGCCACGCACCTGCAGATTTCGCTCTACCAAGTCCTGAACGACAACTACGTGCCGTCGGAGGCGGGGGACACGCTGCGCTTCGTGGGCGGCGGGCTGTGGCCGGTCTCGGCGCTCGAAACGACCTCCGCGACCGATGTGATGACTCCCGCGGCGCAACCCTTGGCCGCGGCGGCCGAGTACGCCGACGACTACCGCTCGCACGCTTCGTCCTACGGACAAACCGCGAGGTACTTGGTCCTGGTCCGCGCGCTCGAGCAGACCGGCGGCGCGTTCAAGACCACGGGACCGGAGCTGGTCTATCGCTTCGCCCACTCGCGCCTGAGCAACGACACCGATCCCGAGCCCGACATCGGCACTCCCGATCCCATCGAGCCCGAGCCCCTGCCGCCGCCTCCGCCGCGCCGCGTGCCGCCGGGCCCTTGACCTTGCCGCGCGCGCTCGAGGTCGCGTGTGCTCAGCGGTCGGCGAGTCCGGACAGTTGGAGCGTCGACCAGAACTTCGGATGAGCGAAGCGCGCGTCGCGAGCCAGCTCGCGGCGCGCATCGCGCATGGCCAGCGCTGGCGTCGATCCACGGGCCAGCTGCTCGAGGAACGCCGCAGCGAGCTGCGCGGTCGCACCTTGGTGCAACGGCTCGGCCGATGCGGCGACACAGCGCACACCGCCTTCGAGGAACGCGGCACCGAGCTGGTCGGAACCGTCGTCGCCGACCTTGTGGATCGTCTTGGCCGCGCCGCACGCCAGCAGCAGCACGAGGTCCGGAGCGCACTCTCCCGCCAGTTGCGCGGTCACATCCTCGAAGTCCAGCACGCCGTCGTCGCGCGCATCCCGCGGAGCGAGCGCGATGCCGTTGGGGTGCGGCCGCGTCGCGTCGCACACGCCGTGCGCGTAGAGCGCCAGCACACGCGGCGCGCCATGGAGGCGATCAACCGTCGCTTCGCTGGACTCGAAGAACTCCGCCGAGGTGAACGCACGTTGGATGCGAACGCGTGCGTCGTCGTCGAGCGCGACGACGCCGAGCTGTTGGCGACGTGCGATTCGTGGATCGACGTGCGGCGCTCCAATCCAGCGCAGGCCCGCCCGCCCTGTCGAGCTCGGGCGCCGCGCGAGCGCGACCGCGGCTGGAATCGAAGGCAGCCAGTACACGCCCTTCGCGAGCCCCAGGCGCGTCGTTCCGTCGAGCAGCAAGGCCTCGATCGGCAGTTGGCGCAGCAAGTCCGCGCCGACGAAGGCCAGCGACTCCCAGCGCCGCACGCGGTCAGCCAGCGGCGCGGGCAGGAGCCGCGGGGAGAGCGCGTCGAGGCGCTGCGTCGCGCGGCCCTCGCGCAACTCCGCGAGCGCATCGTTGAGCTCGTCGCCAAGGTCCTCGTGCGGCGGCAAGGCGACGTGCACGACGAGCTCGGAGTCGACGGCGAACGCGTGCGAGCCGCGCCACGACGGCAGATAGACGATCAGGCCTCGACCGGGACCGAGGAGTTCGCGCCGCACGTCGTCGAGCGTCACTCGCGGCGCGTTCATGCGCCGACTCGACGTGCCGCGGCGCTGGGCTTCGAGCAGGTGCTCGAATGCCGCGCGCAGTCCGGCGGGACCAGGGTCGACGGCCAACTCCAGCTCGATCAACTGCCCCAGCATCAAGCGTCGCTGGGGAAAGCCCAGGAACCCGACTCCAGAGCCATCGAGCGGCGTCTGATCCCAGGCGCGCAGCAAGTCGTCCCACGCGCCGCGCGCGGCAGCCAGTCCCTCGAGCTGCGCCTGCGGCGTCGTCGCTCCGTCGCGCGCGAACGCGACCTCGAGCGCTCGCATGCGAATCGCCGGCAGCACGACCTTGGGATTGCGCTCGAGGTGCGCGCGAGCCGCTGCGAGTGTCGCGCGGGCCTCGTCGCGCGCGCCGGCGTCCCAACGCACGAGCGCCAGCTCGAGCTGGGCCAGGGCCGTGGGCTGCGCGGCCAACAGCGGCTGCTGCAACGCGCGCTCGAGCAGTTCCGCGGCGCGCGCGAGCTCACCGCGTGCGTGCAGCGCGTGGGCCTCGTAAACGTCGACTTGCGCTTGGTACTCAGCGGCAACCTGTCCGTGGTCAGCGATCGCGCGCGAGAGCGCGTCGAAGCGGCTGGTCGCGAGCAACGTTCCCAGGCGATTGAGCAACAGCAAGTCGCCCGTGCGCGCGAAGCGAAACAACTCGGGCTGCGCCCGCGCCTCGGGCCAGGGCTTCGCGCTGTCGAGCCAGCGCTGGGCGAGCTCGCAGGCGACGATGGCCTCGTCGGCTTGTCCCAAGGCGGTGTGCAACGCGGCCAGGTGCAGCTCCACGAAGGCGCGCGTCCCGCGCAGCTCGCGATCGTCCCCGGCGACGTCCAGCGCGTCGAGCTCGGCGCGCGCGCGCGCCAACCACCGCGCTGCGCGCTCGAACTCACCCGCTCCACGCGCGACTTCGGATGCGCGCGCGAAACCGAACGCGCGGTGGGCGCGCGGCGAGCCCTCGCAGTGCTCGAGCAACTCGAGCGCGCTGGCCTCGAGCTCGGGTCGGCTGGTGCGATACAGCAGTGCGGTCGCCGAGATGTAGGCGCGCAGTGGGTGGTCGGCGGGCGAAGCCTGGGCTTCCACGAGCACGGCAGCGATCAGCTCGCGCACGTCGAGGCCGTCGAGCGCGGGGTCGGCCGTCGACGAGAGCATGCGCAGGGACTCGAGCGCGCGGACGAACGGCGGAACGTCGGCGAGCTGCGCCTCGCGCGCGGCGTGGCGCAACAGCTCGGCGGCGCGCTGGACCGCGGCCGCTCGCTCGGCGTCCGAGCTCGCGCCGTCGCCGAGCGTCCGCAGCGTGAGCTCCAGCGGATGATCGAGGTCGAACGCGGGCGTCGGCACGGGCGGTGGAAGCGCGCGCTCGGCCACCGCGGTCGCTTCGTCCGTGCTCGGTCGCGGCGCGGGCCGCGCGTCGCAGGCCGCGGCGCCGATCAGCGTCGCTGCACAAACGAGCCGCGCGCCAACTCCGCGCCCGAGGCGTCGAATTGCCTCAGCTCCCAGAGCAGCTCGGATCCAACCTCTCGCACGCGCTCGCCGGGCAGGCTCCAGCTCGTCGCGCTCAAGCCCCGTTCGCTCCAGCGCGCCGCTTGGCCCGCGGAATACGCCGCGTGCGACGTCCACAGGTACAGGTCGAAGCTCGTCGCTCGGTCGATGCGATTCCACTGCAACGTGCCGAACGCGCTCCTCGGCTCGAGCACGAAGATAGCGCGTTCGCCTTCGAGGTAGCCATCACCCTCGGCGGGCCGCGGTGCGCGCAGGCTCCACACCGCGAGGGCCAGGGCCAACGACGCTGCGATCGCGAACAGCACCCAACCGCGCTTGCGACGTGGTCGAGCAGTGCGCATTTGGGCGCGAAACCCCGCGAGGATGCGTTTCTCGTCCTCGTCCGGCTCCGCGCGGCTGGCGGCGGCAATGTCGTCGCGGGCGTCGCGCCCCAGACGCGCGAGCTCGCTCCGGACAGCCATCACCTCGCGGTAGACGCGCGCCAGCTCGGGCTGGGCGTCGAGACGGCGCCGGACCTCGGGATCGTCCGCGGTGCGTCCTCCCTCGAGCAACTCGAACAACTCGAGCTCCAGCGGGTCGAACTCCGTCGGATCGCGCTCAACCACCGAACACTCCCCTGAACGCCGGGCCGAGCCGCGTGCGCATGCGTTCGATCGCGCGGTAGTAGCGGGCCTTGACCGTGCTCACGGAGGCTCCTTGTCGCGCTCCGATCGACTCGAACGACAGCTCCTCGAAGTGCTTCGCGATCACCACCGAGAGCTCGTCGCGGGGCAGCGCCTCCAGTGCGGCGAGCACGATGCCGCGGTCGAGGCGCTCTCCGGGCTGCGCGAGCGAACCGTCGGTCTGGTGCTCGTCGAGCTCGTGCGCGGCGCGCGAGCCGCGCAAGCGTTCGAGGATCTTGCGCTCGCAGAACCGGTAGGCCCAGGTCTCCAGGCGCGCCTCGCAGCGGAACTCACCCAATTTGCTCCACAGGAGCGCGAAGACCTCCTGCGAGAGATCGGCGACGTCCTCGGACGCCAGGGGACGACCGAGTTGGAGGTTGCGGTGGTTCAGGAATCGAGGGATGCAGCGCATGCGCTCCACGAACGCTTCTGTCGCGCGGGGCTCGCCAGCGAGAACCGCGCGCACGAAACGGAGCTCTTCGTTGTCAGCGGGGTCGGGGGCCACGGTCCTGGTGCGCGTCGGGAGCGATCGGCTGTCGAAGACCGCCCAAAATCCTGCAGGTTCACAGCCTACCTACACGACGCGTGCGCCGGCCACGCCGCGCGCTCCGCGCGAGCCCGCTCGACTGGCGGCGGTCGTCGCGCGCCGGGTAGAATCGGAGGCTTGGTTCGGTGCCAGGGGAAGTCCGGCGCGGGAGCACGGGCTCGGGTGCTCCAGCCCTCCCCGGCGCTGGACGATGAAGGACCATCCCGATCGTGCTTCAACCAGGCCTGCGCGGCGTGGGTGATGCGCCGTCAACGAGCATTCACGAAGTGACGCGAAAAGTTTTCTCCATCGACGTGCACTGGTGCCGCCTCGGCGCCGCGCTGCTGTGCGCCGTGACCCTCGCCGGAGCCGTCCAGGCCGAGCCGGTCGCGCTGCCGCTGGCCTACATCGGACCTGGTGCCGGCATCGCCGCCGCCGGCTCGGTGATGGTGCTCGCCGGCACCTTCCTGCTCGCCATTGGAATCGTGCTGCTGTGGCCGCTCAAAGCGGTCGTGCGGCTCTTCACTCCTGGCAAGCACGGACCTCAGAAGTTCAAGCGCGTGGTCGTGATCGGCTTCGACGGCATGGATCCGGGACTGGCGCAGCAGTACATGCGCGAGGGGCGCATGCCGGTCTTGAAGAAGCTCTCCGAGAGCGGCTGCTTCTTTCCGCTCGAGACCGCCTGTCCTTCGATCTCGCCGGTGGCCTGGTCGACCTACGCCACGGGCGTCGACGCTTCGCGCCACAACATCTACGACTTCCTGACGCGCGATCCGTGCAACTACATGCCGATGCTCTCGAGCACCGAGATCGGCACGCTGCCCAGCTCGCTCAATTTGGGGTTCGCCAAGATCCCCACGGGCTCCAAGCCCTTTTTCCGCTCGCTGCAGAAGAGCCAACCGTTCTGGAAGTTGCTCGGGGATGCGCGCGTGTGGTCGTCGATCATCCGTGTGCCGATCACCTTCCCTCCGCAGCCCTTCAAGAACGGCACGTTGCTCAGCGGCATGTGCGTGCCCGACCTACTGGGAACCCAAGGCTCGTTCTCGTTCTACTCGACCCGGCCGCGCTCGGGCGACGCACACATCGGTGGCCAGCAGTACCAGATCCGCCGCAATGGCAACGTGATCGAGTCCAAGCTCACCGGACCGGCGGGCAAGGACGGTCCGATGAAGAGCCCGTTCAAGGTCGAGCTCGACGACGCCACCAAGCGCGCCAAGATCACGGTCGGCTCCGAGACCGTCGAAGTCGGCCTGCGCGAGTACACGCCCTGGCTGGTGGTTCCGTTCGAGGGCATGACCGGCATCGCGCGGCTCTACATCCAGACCTGGGACGAGCATTTCGAGCTGTACGTCACGCCGATCAACATCAATCCCGACGAGCCGGTGATGCCGATCAGCCACCCGTTCGTGTACTCGATCTACTTGGCCAAGATGAACGGGCCGTACGCCACGCTGGGCCTGGCCGAGGACACCTGGGCGCTCAACGAGCGCGTGATCGACGAAGAGGCCTTCCTCAAGCAGTCGTGGTTGATCTGCGAGGAGCGCAAGCAGCAGCTGTGGAACGTGCTCGACAAGACGAAGAAGGGCTTCGTCACGGTGGTCTTCGACACCAGCGACCGCATCAGCCACATGTTCTATCGCTACCTCGACCCGTCGCACCCGGCGAACCGCGGGCGCTCGGCCGCAGAGCTGGCGAAGTACAAGGACGTGATCCCCGAGACCTACGCGGAGATGGACAAGCTCGTCGGCGAGTTGCTCGAGAAGCTGGGCGACGATCCGCAGACCTGCTTGATGGTCATCAGCGACCACGGCTTCTGCAATTTCCGCCGCGGCGTCAACCTCAACACGTGGTTGAAGGAACAGGGCTACCTGTTCCTCAAGGAAGGCAGCGAGACCTCGCCCGATTGGTTCGCCAAGGTCGATTGGTCGCGCACCAAGGCCTTCACCCTCGGGCTGACCGGCGTGTTCATCAACCGCAAGGGGCGCGAGGCGCACGGCATCGTCGAGAAGGGGCCGGAGATGGATCAACTGTGCCGCGAGCTGAAGCACAAGCTCGAGGCGCTGGTCGACCCGCTCGACGGTCAGCGCGTGATCAAGGAAGCCTTCGTCACGCACGAGGTGCACGGCGGGCCGTACGCGGACATGGCGCCCGAGCTGCTGATCGGCTACGAGCGCGGCTATCGCCACTCGTGGGATTGCGCCACCGGCGCGGTGACCAAAGCCGTGTTCACCGACAACACCAAGAGCTGGTCGGGCGACCACTGCGTCGATCCGCGGCTGGTGCCCGGAGTGTTCTGGTCGAACCGCAAGATCAACACGGACAAGCCGCGCTTGATGGACATGGCTCCGACGGTGCTCGACGTCTTCGGCGTGGCCGCTCCGGCCTACATGCAGGGCCAGTCGTTCTTCGGCGAGCGCAAGCCCACGGCTGCGCCCGCGCGCACGCCTGCGAAGGGAGCGCTGAAGCCGTGAGCCGCGTCGCAACGCAGTCGCGCGAAGCCGTGCCGTACATCGCGCTCGCCACGCTGTTCGCGGGGATCTTGGTCGGCGTGCCGCGCCGGGTGCCGCGTCCGGCGAACGCCGAGCCCGTGTTCGTCGCCCAGGCGACCGAGTATCCGCGCGTGGTCGTGTTGGGCATCGACGGGCTCGATCCCGAGCTGTTGCAGGAGACCATCGACAAGTTCCCCGAGCGCATGACGCATTTCGCGCGTTTGGCGCGCGAGCACGGCATCCACGCGTTGGGCACGTCGACGCCGCCGCAGTCTCCAGTGGCCTGGTCGAACTTCATCACCGGCCGCGACCCCGGCGGTCACGGCATCTACGACTTCCTGCACCGCGACCTCGCGACGCGCGTGGCGATTCCGTCGACGACCGTGAGCGAGCACGCCGGAGCCTACGAGCTCTTCGGCGACTGGAAGCTGCCGCACGGCGGCGACTCGCGCTCGAATCGTTCGGGCGAGGCCTTCTGGACCACGCTCGCCAAGCACGGCGTGCCCGCGGACATTTGGCGCATGCCGGCCAACTTCCCGGTCGAGCCGGCGCAGGGTTGGTCGTTCAGCGGGATGATGACCCCGGCGATCGACTCGGCCTACGGCAAGTGCACGATCTACACCACCAATCCGAGCTTGATCGCCGCCGTCGGCGATGCGCGGGTCGAGGTCGTGCAGTGCTACAGCAACGTGATCGAGACGATCCTCAAGGGTCCGGCGAACATCTTCAAGCAGGGCGATCCGGCGACCGACGTCGCGCTGCGCGCGTGGATCGATCCCGTGGCGCGCGCCGTCGCGCTCGACGTCGCTGGTCGCGTGCTGGTGCTCGAGCCCGGCGAGTGGAGCGAGTTCGTGCCGGTGACGTTCAGCCTGCTGCCGATGGGCATGCAGGACATCGGCGGCATCGTGCGCTTCTATCTGCGCTCGATTCCCGACGCGCAAGGCCAGGGTGATTTCGAGCTCTACGCATCGCCGGTCAACATCGATCCCTCGGCGCCGATCGCGCCCGTGTCCGAACCCGCCGACGCCAGCGCGCTGGTCGCCGATCCGCGCAAGGGCATCGGTCCCTTCTACACCCAGGGCATGCCCGAGGACGTCAACGCGCTCAAGGCTTCGGTGGTCACGGTGCGCGAGTTCATGCAGCAGGCCGAGCTGGTCCAGGACGAGGGCGAGCGCATGCTCGACTTCGCCCTCGAGCGCTACATGCAAAAGCGCGAGGGGGGGCTGCTGTTCTTCTACTTCTCGGGCGTCGACCTGTGCGGTCACATGATGTGGCGTCACTCCGACGAGCGGCACCCGCACCACGATCCGCAACTCGCCGCCGAGGACTCCTCGTGGTGGTCGCACCGCGCGGGTTCGACCTGGAAGGACGTGATCTACGACCTGTACATGGAGATGGACCCCGTGCTCGGCCGCCTGCGCGAGAAGGTCGGTGAGGACGCGACCTTGATCGTGATGAGCGACCACGGTTTCGCTCCCTATCGCCGGCGCGTCAGCCTCAACACGTGGTTGCTCGAGAACGGCTACCTCGTGCTGAAGCCCGAGGCACGCAAGGAGCTGCCCGAGGGCTCGCCCGGTCGCGAGGACGTGTTCATCACCACGACCGCGGGCCATGTCGATTGGTCGAAAACGCGCGCCTACGGCGTCGGTTTCAACGGTCTGTACCTCAACCTGAAAGGGCGCGAGCAGGACGATCCGCAGACCGCGGCCGACGAGTCGGGCATCGTCGACCCGGCCGCGGCGCCGGCCTTGCTCGACGAGCTGAAGCTCAAGCTCGAGGCCTGGCGCGACGCGCAGAACGGCGACAAGCAGGTCGTCTTGCGCGCCGACCTGGCCACGGCGGTGTTCAGCGGCGAGCGCGTCTCCGAAGCGCCCGACATCCTGGTGGGCTACAACACCGACTACGACAATTCGGACGAGGCCTCGATGGGCCGCATCCCGCACTATCAGCTCGCCGACAACAACCGCGGCGGCACGTTCAACGGCAGCCACTTGATGGCTCCCGAGGTCGTCAAGGGCACCTTGATGTCGAACCGCAAGGTGTCCGCCGGCGATCACCGACTCGAGGACCTCACGGTCGAGGTCCTTGGACAATACGGAATCCCCCCGAGCAGCGGCATGAACGGACGTGCCGTGCTCGAGAAGCACTGACCCATCTCCACTCAGCCACTCGAACCCCTAGGACCAGCCATGTTCGGAAACGCCAACAAGATCAAGCTCGACCCCGCCCTGATCGCGCGCTGCAAGCAGATCGCGGAGAAGGCCGGCTATGCCTCGCACGAGGAGTTCATCGTGCACATCATCGAGAAGGAGCTGGCGCTCTTCGAAGGCGCGAACAGCGACGCCGACATCACCGAGAAGCTCAAGGGCCTGGGGTACATCTCCTGAGAGCTCGTGAAGCGATGAGGCTACGCGCTCTCGAGTCGTTGGATGTGCCGTCGCCCGCTGGGCGCCGGACTTCGAGGCCGTGATCTCCTCCCGCCTTCCGAGTCGCAGCGGCGGAGTTTCCGCGGCGCGGCCCGGCCGCGAGCGACGCTGCGACACCTCCAACGCCCACGCCAAAACCGACCCCAGCCCGAGCCGTCCCCAGTGAATGCCCTCAACAGCGCGATGACGTCGTTCTTCGACGTCGCCCTGATGCCCTTCGAGTGGATGGGCAACGCCGCGGCCCTGATCGTGTGGAGCGGCATCTTCGGGGTGCTGGCGCTGCTGGTCTTCAAGAAGATCTCGTGGCAGCGCGGCATCAAGAACGCCAAGGACAAGATCAAGGCGCACATGATCGAGATCCGTCTGTACCAAGACGATCTCGTGGTGGTCGGGTCGGCGGTGGCCAAGGTGCTCGCGCGGAACTTCGTCTACTTGGGGCTGAACTTCGGCCCGATCCTGCCGCTGGCCATTCCGTTCATGCTCCTGACGGCGCAGTTCGTGGTGCGCTACGCCTACGACCCGCTGCCGGTGACGGCGGCCGAGACGCGCGTGATGTCGGGGCGCGGGACCCTGCTCGACATCGAGCTCTCCGCCGGCGCCGACGTGGGCGGGCTCGAGGTGAGCTTGCCCGAGGGCCTGAAGGCCGTTTCGCCGCTCGTGCGCGTGCCCTCGGAGTCGCGCGCCTTCCAGGAGTTCGTGGCGATCGCCCCGGGCGAGTACGAGATCGCGCTGGAGCTCGACGGCGTGCGCGAGACCAAGCGCGTCGTCGCCGGCGCGCAGGCCGCGCGCTCGATGCAGCCGCGCCGCGTGTCGAACCGCGATTGGCTGAACGTGAGCGACACCAACCGCTGGCCGCTGCTGTGGCCCGCGGAGCCGAGCTTCGCGTCCGATTCGCCGTTCCGCGTCGTCGCCATCGCCTATCCGAGCCGCGACCAAGGCTGGTTGCCCGACGGCGAGGGCGGCATCTTGATCACCGTGGCGCTGGCCTCGATGTTGATCGGTGCCCTTGCTCTCAAGCCCCTGGGCGTGCAGATCTAGCCGCATGTTCTCGCCGGGAATCGAGCGCGCGCTCGCGGTGTCGATCGCCGCGCACGAGGGGCAGTGGCGCAAGAGCGCGACGCCCGTTCCCTACGTGGTCCATCCGCTGCACGTGGCCTTGATGCTCGCGCGCTTTGGCCAAGAGGAGGACGTGATCATCGCCGGCTTGCTGCACGACGTCGTCGAGGACGGTCCGGGTTGGACGCTCCAGCACATCGAGTCCGAGTTCGGCCACCACGTGGCGCGCCTCGTGGCGGAGCTGACCGAGGACAAGAGCAAGTCCTGGGAGGAGCGCAAAGGCGCCCAGATCGCGCACGTGCCGCACATGTCGCCGCAGGCCGCCACGGTCAAGGCCGCCGACAAGCTGCACAACCTGCAGAACCTCGCCAGCGAACTGCGCACGCATCCATCGCCCGACGAGGTGTGGGCGCGCTTCCGCAAGGGTCGCGAGCGCACGCTGGCGATGTCGCGTGAGCTGGTCGAGGCGCTGGCGGCGCGCGTCGAGCCCAAGGTGGCCAAGAGCTTGCGCCGCGCGCTCGAGCTCGTCCTCGACGCCGATCGGCTGGCGCAAGAGCGCACGACGCACGCGTCGAGCTGACACCGCCCGCGGAGTCGAGCGCGGCCCTGGTCGGCGCGCGGTTCCTCGCGCATTGCGCATCGTGGTCCGCGCGCCACAATGCCCAGCGCATGCTCTTCCCCCAAGTACGCCGCGTCGCCGCGGCGCTCTCTCGCTCTGTCATCGGCGTTTGCGGAATTGCGCTGCCCGCGCTGGCTTTCCAGGGATTTCCCGCGCAAAGCGGCGAGGTCGACCGCAAGCACGATCCCGGACACGAGCCGAGCCACCCCGCTTCGACGCCCGCGCTCCCGCTGCTCGAGCGCGAGCACCTGCTCGGCGATCTCGCCGGTGCGCGCACGGATTGGGGCAGCGCGGGCGTCGACTTCGAGGTGCTGATCTCGAGCGAGGCGTCGCGGGTGCTCGCCGGAGGGCTCGACACCAGCCGCACCCTGTGGCGTTCACTGGTCGACGCGCAGTGCGTGCTCGACGCGCAACGGCTGTGGGGCATCGAAGGCGGCGAGTTGCTCGTGCTCGCGCAATACCAAGATGGCGATGACGGCGTGCGCGCCGTCGGCGACGCGCAGGGCTACTCGAACATCGACGCGGACACGCGCGCGCAGATCTCGAAGCTGTGGTGGTACCAGGAGTTCGTCGACGCCGGGCTGTGGGCGAAGCTGGGGAAGATCGACGTCAACTCGGACTTCGCCTACACCGAGCACGGCGCGCCGTTCTTGAACTCGTCGCTGGGGTACAGCCCGACCTTGGTGGGATTTCCGACCTACCCCGATCCGAGTTTCGGCGGACAGCTCGTGTGGGAGATGCTCAGCGACTGGCGCCTCAGTGCCGGCGTGTTCGACGGCGCGGGCGAGAGCGGATACAGCACCGGCTCGCGCGGCTCCTCGACGCTCTTCGGCGCACCCGACGACGTGTTCGCGATCGCCGAGCTCGCCTGCGCGTGGCGCGCCGAGGGCGGCGCTCGGCCCGGACGAATCGGAGTCGGAGCCTGGCACCACAGCGCCCGGTTCCAGCGCTTCGACGGAGGCGACGAACAAGGCACGCAGGGCTTGTACGTGGTCGCGGACCAGACGCTGCTCGGCGCGCCGGATGCGGACCGCCAACTCGGGTGTTTCGCGCAGTTCGCGACGGCCGACGAGGACACGAGCGAGCTCTCGCGCCATCTGGGTTTCGGCGTGACCTGGCGCGGTTGCGCCCTGGGGCTGGGGCTCGACCTGTGCGGCGTGGCCCTTACCAGCGTGGAGTTCAGCGACGCGGCCGGCTTTCGCGCCGAGCGCGAGACCGTGCTCGAGCTGTTCGCGTCGTTCGTGCTCGCGCCCTGGCTGCGCCTCAAGCCCGACCTGCAGTTCATCGACGATCCGGGCGGGATGGGAGCCGAGGACGCCTGGGTAGCGACGCTGCGCACGACGTGGTCGCTGTGAGCCGAGGCGCGAAGTTCGCCAGACGAGCCGCACGATCCGCGCGTGTCCGCTAGGCTCGTCGCTCCGCGGAGCGCGGCTAGGCTTGCGCCGCCCGCGACCTCGACGCTCCGCGTCCACACCGAAAGGCCGCCCGATGACGAGTCTCACCGACGCGCAGTTGAAGGAGTTTTTCACCAAGGTCGACGCGCGCCTCAAGCAGCACATGCTGGCGGCGAGCGACCGCGGTGAGCTCGCGCTCCAGAACTTCGTGCCGAAGACTGGCATCGGGAAGTTCGATGCCAAGCTCGACGTGCGCAAGCATCGCTTGGACGTCACGGTCAACTTCGCCTACGACTGGTTTCGCGACCGCGGCAATCCCGAGCACCAGATCTGGACGCCGATGGACCAGATCAAGTTCCGCGAGGCGGCCAAGCCGTTGATCGAGAAGGGCTGGAGCGAGCTCTACACGCTGACCAGCGCCAAGCCCGGCTGGCTCGACGTGTTCGCCGACGTGTTCGTGCACTTCAACGAGGTGGACAGCGCGCGCGCGGCGTACATCGTGCGCGTCACCAAGCTGCGCCAGTTCAAGTCCAGCGGTGGCATCGACCACGGCGTCACGCCGCACTTGTGCGGCGTGAATCAGTTCGCCTGCGAGGTCGACACGTCCAAGAACGCCGGCCAGGCCTTCAACTACAAGGAAGGCATCATCCGCAACTTCCTGCGGCAGACCTCGCCCACGGGCGGCGGCGACTTCGTGCCGTTCGAACCCAACAAGACCGAGCTCGACACTCAGGCGTCGCTGGCGCTCGCCAAGTGGACCACGCTCGCACGCCCGCAGCTCGGGCCGGACCTGGCCGCGTTGCGGCTGTTCGTCGTCGGCTTCCGCGGCAAGTCGGATTCCGTGGTCCATCGCCATCTCGAGTCGAAGCGCGCCGAGGCCGTGGTGGCCTTCCTGAACGCCAAGCTCAAGACCCTGGACAACACGCCGATCGCGCTCGCCGTGGCCGAGACCGATCCGGTGGCGAAAGCCGACGTGACCTCGCTCAAGGCGCGCACCAAGGACAATCCGAAGCTCGGCAAGGGCGGCGCCCTGGTGATCGTCGGGACTCCCACGGGCGCGGCGCGCGTGCTGCCCTTCCGCTACGTCGTGATGCAGCACGAGTTCGGCCACATGTTGGGCCTGCCCGACGAGTACATGGGCGTCCACGACAACCTGACGAAGTCGCTCAACACGCTCGACGCCGTGATCCCCGCGACGTACCAGGCCGTCCGCGCGGAAAACAACAACGAGCGACTGCAGCGCATGCAGTACGGCATGGCGGTCGACTTGCAGTCGGCCAACGTGGCCGCGCCGAACTTCATGTCGACGACGGGCAACGCGCGCACGCTCGAAGCGCAGCAGCACGACGCGGCGATGAACAAGTTCTACGACGCGCGCACGACGGCGCGGAAGAAGGCCGGCGACGACGCCGAGAAGTACGAGGCCTGGAAGCGCAAGAATCCCGAGCCGGTTGCGCCCGCCAACACCTCGACGATCTCCACCAGCATCATGCACAGTGGCGACGAGATCCTGCCCTGCCACTACGTGACGATCTGGTCGGCGATCGCGGCCATCACCGCGGGCTACATGGACCCCGCCGAATGGAAGATCGTGCCCAACCCACGCAAGCCGAGCACGATCGCGCGCTTCAAGTCGACGTGATCATTCCGCGCCGTCCGCGCGCGATCGATCGGCAAACGCGGCCGCGAGCACCAAGCCCAGCCCCGCGACGTCGAGCAGATTGAGCATGGCCGCGACCAAGGTGGAACTCTCGCCCTCCAGCAGGCCCGAGGTGCTGCCGCGGAAGAGCATCGGCAACACCAGTCCGGTCAGGGCATGGCTCGCGAGCACGGTTGCACAGCCCGTCACGGCCAGCCATTTGGCGCGCGGGCAGCGCCGCAGCCCGGCGAGCGCCAGCACGAGACCGACCGCGAAGCACAGTGCCCCGGGGAGCGCGATCACGACTTGCTCTAGGAGTTGACTGGTGCTCATGCGCTCGAGCCGCCTGGCGTGCCTTTCGGTGCTTCAGGCCACCCGACTCTGGTGGCGCTCGACGAAGACCGCCGCGAGGATCAGTGCGCCACCGAGCGCCGTGATCAGCGCGCTGAAGAGCCCGTAGATCTGCATCGTGGAATCGATCTGCCCCACTTCGCCGTCCGAGGTCCAGAGCAGCGGGACCAAGATCACGCCCAGGACTTGGCGCGCCAACAACACGCTGCACCCCGTGATGACCAGCCGACGCGCGCGACTTCCCGGCGCGAGCCGCAGCACGGCGAAGATCACTCCGCAGGCGTACAGCAGCACGTAGGGCAGCGTGAACGCGAGCTGGATCAGGAGCGAGCGCAAGCTGTGCATGGACTGAATCTAGCCCTCGCGAGCCGAGCTCACGCCTCCAACGCGCCCGCAGCGCGCAGTGCGGCGAGCACGCCTTCCCGGAGGGCCGGGCGACACACGACGAGCTCGTGGTTCTTGGGGTCGGCTTGGTTGTAGCGGTGCTCCTCGCCGCGCAGCTTGCACACGTTCCAGCCCAGCGCGCGCGCCACGGTCTCGGGAGCGCACGTGTCCCATTCCTTCAGTCCCTTCTTGTGCACGTAGACGTCGGCCTGTCCGAGCAGGAGTTTCGCCACCTTGAAGCCAGCGCTGCCGCAGGGGATCGGGGCGGCGGCGCCGATCTGGAGCCCGAAGCGGCCCACCCAATCGGGAGTGTGGCTGCGCGAGACGACCACACGCGGCGCCGCGGGAGCCGGCGACGTGCCGTGTGCCAGAGTGTGCGCACCGTCGATGCCGGCGCGCGCGCGTCCAGGGAGCGCGACTCCCCACATCACGCTGCCGAGCGCCGGCAGCGCGACGGCCGCGAGCGCGCAGCGTCCCTCGATCACGAGCGCGACGTGCACTGCCCAGTCCTCGCGCAACTCGCTGAACTCGCGCGTGCCGTCGAGCGGGTCGACGATCCAACAGCGCTGCTTGGCGAGCCGCGTCGGTGAATCCGCCGTTTCCTCGCTGAGGATGCCGTCGTCGGGATAGCGGCCGCGGATCAGGCCTTGGAGCAATCCATCGGCTGCCTGGTCGCCGATGTCCGCCAGGGTGTCGCCCTGCCAGCGCCCGCTCTTCTGCAGGGCGAGGACGCGCTCGCCCGCGCTGCGCGCCGCGTGGCGCGCGAACTCGAGCTCACGCTCGATCTCGGAATCGGTCAGCTCTCGGTGCATGCCCCTAGATCTCATCGCACGCCGCCGCGCGTCAAGTGCGCGCTCGCCGCAACGTCAGGAACTTGTCGCGGGCGCGTGCTGTCCCTGTCCGAGGCCGCGTAACGCCTGGGCGCGGATGTTCGAGGCCTGCTGGGCGCGCGCAAGGGCTGGGCGCAATGCAATTTCGATCGTCGGCCGTCCGCGCGAGCGCGCTACAGCGTGCGCTCGACGACGGCGGCGCGTCCCCACGCGGCAGGTCAGCATCGAGGCGCTCGCGGACTCGAGGACGAGTCGAATGCGGGCGTCGTGTGCGCCAGCCGGATGCGATCGGGCCCAACAACCATGAAGACACTCACCATCCTCGCAACTCTCGCCCTCGCCGCCCACGCGGCCGCGCAGGGACAACCGTCCAACCAAGCGCCGGGGCCGCAGTGCTCCGACGTGCGCAACGCGGGTACGTTGCACCTGGCCACCGGGCTCTGGACGGCTGCACCCGACCCGAGCGCACTGGCGCTGCTCGCGACGCCGGGCGTGATCTACTCCAACAGTTGCCTTCCGGCTCCCGGGCAGAACATCACCTTCGCGCAGGCGCTGAGCACGTGGCAATGGATCGACGACGGTCGCGTGCCGAGCACCAGCTCGCCCGCGCCGGCGGTCGGCGCCTTCGATCGCTACCGCGTCACCGAATTCGAGTTCGGCTACTGCACACGCGAGCTGGACCCGAGCCTTGGCGGGCCGGGTGCGCGCGTTCGCCTGCGCCTGTTCGAGGACTACGACGAGTGCACGGGCCTGCCCAGCGGCGCGCCGGTCGCGGACTTCACGCTGATCAACTTGCCCGGCTCGCAGACGCAAGGCGCGCTGTCGTGCGTGTTGATGACCATCGACCTCACCGGGGGCTTCGAGTTCGAGATGCTGGCCGACGCCAATGGCGCGTACGACGGCAGCGCGACGCTCGACCGCTTCGGGGTCGCGCTCGAGATGCCCAATCAAACCGGCAGCGCGCTCGGCCAAGTCGGGGGCTTCATCCTCGCCGGTCAGTCGCCGAGCTCGAACACCTGCGGCAGCGGCGACGAGTGCTACTACGGCAACGCCGCGGCGGCGGCGGGTGACGGGCTCGACAACGGCCCGGGGCTGTTCCTCGACCAGAGCGGCGCGACGCAGTGCGTGCAGAGCCTGGGTGGCTATCCGGGCGTGTACCTGCGGCTCATCGCCGACATGGACGACTGCAATCTCAACGCGCAGCCCGACGTGTTCGACATCGCCAGTGGCACGAGTCAGGACGTCAATGGCAACGACGTCCCCGACGAGTGCGAGCTGGTGGTCGTCACGCCCTACTGCACGCCGAGTTCGACGACCAACGGTTGCCACCCGACGATGAGCGGCTCCGGCACGCCGAGCGCAACGCAATCGAGCGGCTTCACGATCCAAGTGAGCAACGTCGAAGGCGCGAAGCTCGGCTTGATCTTCTACGGCGTCAACAACGCCGGCTTCACGCCGCTCTCCTGGGCCAGTGGCTCCTCGAGCTTCTTGTGTGTCAAGCTGCCGACGCAGCGCACGCCCGCGCAGAGCTCGGGCGGCACCGTCGGCCAATGCAACGGCGCGTTGGCGCTCGACTGGAATACGTTCCGCGCCGCGAACCCCGGAGCCCTGGGGGCGCCGTTTTCGATCGGTCAGCACATCTACGCCCAGGGTTGGCACCGTGACCCGCCGGCGCCGAAGACCACCAACTTGTCGAGCGCGCTCGAGTTCGTGCTCGGACCGTGAGCGCCACCTCCCAGGTGCTCGAGAATCGCCGCTCGCGCGTGAGCAGACGTGCGCGCGGTGATGGATGAGTGAAGGGGAGAGGCGACCGTGGAGAACGGCGCCTCTCCTCGACTTCGACAGCGGCTCGCGAGCGCGTCAGCGTGCGGCCGGCAGGAGCTCCAGACGCTGCCGCGTGGCGGCCTCGATCGCGGCCTCGCTCCAGCGCATGGCCCGCAATTCTCCGCGGAAATAGGGCTCGAGCTGGTCGGAGTAGTGCTCGTCGAACGGCTGGCCCGCTTGCCCGCCGGGGAGGATCGCGAGCGAGCGATCCGGATCCGCGCAATCCGCGGCGATGCGCAGGCTCGCGCCGTGGCCGACTTCGATCACGCCGTCGCGCAGCGGACCGCTGAACACGCACGGGCTCGTGTCGCTGCCCGGTAGTCCGCGCGCCGCGCGGTTGAAGAACGTCCCGAGCACCGGAACGTCGCCGAGCCGGTGCTTGGGGTGCCACGCGTGCATCTCGGAGTAGCTCCAGCGCTCGACATCGTCGCCCCAGCGAGCGGCGCCGTCGCGCCAGGCCGCGGCCAGCGCCTCAGTGGCGATCGTGGTCGAGTCCTCGCGCTCGGGAGTGCGCACGTCGTCGAACCACGCGCCGTCGAGCGCGCCGCTGAGGGCCTCGCGCAGCGCGCGCTTGTGCTCGGGGTGCGTGAGCATGCCGACGCCCCGGAGCTCGTCCTCGAAAAGCCGCGCGGAGAGCTGGCGCTCGTACAGCGCGTACAACGCCGACGCACCGCGCTCGCGCATCTCACCGTCCCATGCGCGCAGGGCATCGAACGCGCGCTTGGCGAGTCGTTGCGTGTCGCTCGGCGTGGGCCGATCGATCGCGGGCACTGGAGTGGCACGCACGATCTCCAGCGCGTACAGCGAGGTTGCATCGACCTGCAGCTCGGCCAACGCCTCGGGCGTCCAGTCACGGCGCTCCGCCAGACGCTCGCGGATGCGTTGAGCGCGCTCCGGCGCCGCGGCGTCGACCGTGTAGGCGTGCGGGAAACCGTCGGGACGCGTGTCCTCGTTCGCGGTGACCAGCAGCGCAGCGTCGGGCCGCAGTGCGAGCGGTGTGTGCGAGTGCGGCGCGAGTCCGCGCCAGTGGAGCGCGCTCCTCCAGGCAGGTGTCGGCATGCGACCGTCTCCGAAACCGCGTTGCACGGAGCGCCCGAGGACGGTGTAGAGGATCGAGCCGCTGGCATCGCCGCACACCAGGTTCTGCGGTGGGGCGGTCGAGCGCGCGGCGATCGCAGGCACGTCGTCGACGCTGCGCGCGCCCGCGAGCGCGAGGAACGGCTCGAGCGGATCGAAAGCGCTGTAGCCGGTCCACGCGACACTGAAGGCGTAGTCGGCTTCACGTTCGCCGCGCGCGTAGAACGGCCCGATGTCGCTGGAGTAGAGCTCCAGCTCGACCGGCTCGCCGTCCTCGACGAGGATCGTCTCGCGCTCGCTGCGGAGCGGAACCCACGCGCCGTCGCGCTCGACGCTCGCGCCATCGTCGCTGACGCGCTCGATGAACACGTCGCACACGTCGAGCTCGGCATTGGTGAAGCCCCAGGCGACGCGTGCGCCTTGCCCGATCACCACCAACGGCAAGCCTGGGATGGAGAAGCCGCTGGCCTCGTACTCGGGTGAGCGCACGAGCACCTGGTACCAGATCGAGGGCAGCGCGAGCTCGAGGTGCGGGTCGTTGGCGATCAAGGCGTGGCCCGTGGCGCTGCGCGAAGCGTCGACTGCCCAGTTGTTGCTGCCGTTCTGCGGCCTTTCCGCGGTCGCGTCGCGCGCGGCGCGGCGCGCGTTCCACTCCACGGCGAGCCGGGCCAGCTCCGGTTCGATCGGCAGGTCGGGTACGCCCACCAGTTGCCGTGCGCGTTCGGGACCGAGGGCCACGAGCCAACGTGTGCGCAGCCGTTCGCGCGACTCGCTGTAGCACAAGCGCAGCGCCATCAGCATCTGCACGGCCAGGCTGTCGGCGGGCGTCCATTCGGTCGGCTCGACGCGCAGCGCGACGAGCTCCGGCGGCAAATCGCCACCGCGCGCCGCGATCCAGGCATTGACGCCGCGCGCGTAGGCCTCGAGCACCGCGCGGCTGCGTTCGGAGAGCGCCGGCAACATCGCGCATGCCGTGCGCGCCAAGCGCAACTCGCGCATTCCGCGGTCGAGCGCGACGAACCTCGAGCCCAGCACTTCGGCCAAGCGCCCGTCGACATAGCGCCGCTGCATCTCCATCTGGCCGAACCGCTCGTTGGCGTGCAGCCATCCGAGCGCCGCCGCGGCGTCCAACAAGCTGCTCGCGCTCACGTGGGGGACGGCGCGCTCGTCGAAGCGCACGCTCACTGGCGCCGCCAGCCCGGCGAGCACCGCGCTGCCCTCGCGCTGGGCGCGCCCCAGTCCGCGCCACCACGTGAACAGCGCCGCCCCGACCAGCACGAGCGCCAGCGCGCCCCAGGCCAACGCGCGAACGATCCGTCGCATCATGCGCGCAGGATACCCGCGCGGCGCGCTGCCTCGCGCAGCGCCGCGATCAGGGGCGGACGCGGGGGCCGGACCAGGAGTTCATGCCGCCCTCGAGGTTGAAGAGCTGCGAGAGGCCTTGGCTCGAGAGGAACTCGCACGCGGCGGCGGAACGCGCTCCGCCGGCGCAGCACACCAGCAAGGCCTGGCCGTCGCGCGGCACTTCGGCCAGGCGCGCCTCGAGTTGGTCGACCGGAATCAAGAGCGCGCCGGGAATGACGCCGCCCGCGGTCTCGCTCGGCGTGCGCACGTCGAGCACGCGCGCGCCGCCGGCGACGAGCGTCAGCGCCTGTTGCGTCGAGGCATCGCTCCACAAACGGCCTTCGAGCACCTGCTCGCGAGTCAGGTGGCCGCCGCTAGCGACCACGGCGAGCATTTGCTGGAGCGTGGCGAGCTCGCGGCGCACGTCGCCGCCGGCGTTTTCGGTGCGGCGCTGCATGTCGCGCTCGAGCTCGTCGATGCGTGCTTTCTGGGCTCCTGCGCGGGCCCACGCGATGAGCGCCACGACGCAGGCGAGGGCGGCGACGGCGAGAGCGATCGTTTCCATGTGGGTTCCGGGGCGTGTGTCGTGGGGAGCGGGGCGTGTGTCGTGGGGAGCGGGGCGTGTGTCGTGGCGCGGGATTCCAGTCGGTCTCGACGTCCGGCGCCTCGCGGGCGACGGCCCATCCAAGAGCTCGAGAGCGCGTCTCCTCGAGTGCTCACCAGCCGTCAGGCGCGCGGTCGGAACACCGCGACGCTGGCCGTGTAGCCATGCAGGAAATTGCGGCCGCCGATCGGGCCGATCTCGCCTTGCGCGAAGAAGCCGGCCACGGGCACGGCCTTGTCGAGCCCGACGCGCACGCAACGGATGTCGTGATCACCCTCGTCGAACATGCGCGTGCCGCGGCCATTGCACGAGAACAGCAGCGCTCCCGCAGAAGAGGTCTCGCGCACCGACTGCAGCGCGCCACCGCCTTGCGTGGCCATCAACTGCGCCAGGTCCTCGCTGGCCGAAGCCGCGTCGCGCACCAGGAACTGCACGGTTTGGCCGCGCCGCAGCGTGTCGCTGACCGCGACCGCCTTCTCTTCCTGTGAGACGCCGAGCACGTTGCGCACCAGGAAGTCGCCGCGCTCGAACTTGCTCTTGGTGGCGTCGACCGCCAGGCCCACGAACGGTTGCCGCAGGAAGAGCTTCTGGTCCGCCGCGGCCAGGCCTTGCACGGTCTCCATCATCGCTTCGAGCGCGGCCTTGCCGCCGAGCTTGTGGAGCATGTGCTCGCTGCACTGCGTCACGACGTAGGGCTTGCCGATCGGGCGACATCCCTGGCTGACCACCGAGCGCACCTCGATGCCGCCCTCGAGCACCACACCGATCGCGCCGCTGGCCAGCAGTCCGCGGTCGGTGATCAACAGGTTCTGTCCCGGGCCCATGCCGCCGCTCGACATGCCGCCGACGGCGGGCACGCCGGGAAAGGCCTCGTTGAGACGCTGGAGGTACGCGTCCATCGGGAACGAGTAGGGATCGCCGAGCAAGAGCATCGAAGCCGCGCGCGGCTCGCGCACGTCCGGCAGTCCGCTGAACACGATCTGCTCATCGGCGCCGAGTTGCGCCTGCACCTCGAAGGGCCGCAACACCGTGCCTGGCAGCGCAGCGCACCACACGCTCAGAGCCGGCTCCTGCTCGATCTCGCGGTCGCCGCCGATGATGCTCTCGCCCGTGCACCCGACGACGACGCGCGCGCCGGTCGCGCGCCGCAAGCGCGCACCGATCTCCTCGATCGCGCCCCCGTAGTGATGCGACACGAACACCGCGCACAGGTCCGCGCGGCGACCGCCGAGCTCATCGAGGATGCGGCCGACCACCTGCTCCTCGGCCTTTTGGGCCATGGGGTCGACGGACAGGGCGCTGGCGAAACGAGGTTCTTCCGAGGAGCTCATGGAGTGGGGCGGAGCACGGAGCCGACGGGCCAGCGGTGCACCGCGTGCCCATGGTAGCGAGAAGCGCGCGCCGCACTGCCGTTCCGAGCCGCCTGGAACGCACCGGAGTCCAACGCTCGCGAGCACGTCGGCGAGCATCGAGCGTGATCCCACGGCCGTGGAAGCGAAGCCGCGCGGATTGGCGCGCTTGCACCGCGACCGGCGCCGATAGAATCTGCGCGCCGCGCGCCGCGGAGTGTCGCTCCCGCGCGCGGACTCGTTTCGAGTGTTTCGAAGACTCAGGAGTTCCATGAGCCAAACGCACGCCCCGGGCACCCAAGCTCCGCTGCACCAGTTCGACAATGTCGTGATCCGTTTCGCCGGCGACTCCGGCGACGGCATGCAGATCACCGGCAACCAGTTCACGCACACCTCCGCGGTGATCGGCAACGACCTGGCGACGTTTCCCGACTATCCGGCCGAGATCCGCGCTCCCGCCGGAACGCGTCCGGGAGTCTCGGGCTTCCAGGTGCGCTTCAGCTCGTCGGACATCCACACCCCCGGCGACCAGCCCGATGTGTTGGTCGCGATGAACCCCGCGGCCTTGGTGGTCAACATCAAGGACCTGCGCCCGGGCGGCATCCTGGTGGTCAACACCGGACAGTTCACCGACGGCGACCTGAAGAAGGCCAATCTCGCGACCAACCCGCTGACGGACGGGTCGCTCAAGGGCTTCCGCGTCATCGAGGTCGACATCAACAAGCGCGTGACCGAGGCGCTCAAGGGCACCACGCTGTCCTCGAAGGAAGTCCAGCGCTGCAAGAACTTCTACACGCTGGGCCTGATGTACTGGCTCTACAACCGGCCGCTGGACACGACGATCAAGTGGCTCGAGGACAAGTTCGCCAAGCGCCCCGAGCTGGCCGAGGCCAACAAGCTGGCGATGCACGCGGGCTACAACGCCGGTGACATCCACGAGTTCTTCCAGGGCCGCTACGAGGTCGCTCCGTGCGTGTCGATGCCCAAGGGCACCTACCGCAACATCATGGGCAACGACGCGACCGCCATGGGGCTGGTCGCCGGCGCGCAGCTCGCGGGCTTGCAGCCGTTCCTCGGCTCGTACCCGATCACTCCGGCGTCGGGCATCCTCGAGGCGCTCGCGGCCTACAAGAACTTCGGCGTGATCACCTTCCAGGCCGAGGACGAGATCGCGGCCATCTGCTCGGCGCTGGGGTCGGCCTACGCGGGGTGCCTGGGCATCACCACCACCTCGGGTCCGGGCATGGCGCTCAAGACCGAGTGCATGGGCTTGGCGGTGTCGGTCGAGTTGCCGCTGGTGATCGTCAACGTGCAACGCGGTGGGCCTTCGACGGGCTTGCCGACCAAGACCGAGCAAGCGGACTTGTTCCAGGCGATCTTCGGTCGCAACGGCGAGGCCCCGATCCCGGTGCTGGCGGCCTCGACACCTTCCGACGCCTTCGAGTGCGCGGTCGAAGCCTGCCGCATCGCCGTGCAGTACATGACGCCGGTGATCCTGCTCACCGACGGCTACATCGCCAATGGCGCCGAGCCGTGGCGCTTGCCCGAGCTCCGCGACCTCAAGCCCTTTCCGGCGCAGTTCCTGACGCAGCCCCCCGAAGCTGGCTTCCTGCCTTTCAGCCGCAACCAACTCAACGCGCGTCCGTGGGTCAAGCCGGGCACGCCCGGGCTCGAGCACCGCATCGGTGGTATCGAAAAGGCGCACCAAACCGGGCACATCAGCTACGACCCCGAGAACCACGAGTTCATGTGCAAGATGCGCCTCCAGAAGGTGATGGGCATCCGCGATTCGATCCCGACTCCGCCGGTGCAGGGCGATCCCAACGGCGACGTGCTCGTGCTCGGTTGGGGCTCGACGCGCGGCGCGATCACCAGCGCCGTCGAGGAGTTGCGCAAGAAGGGTCGCAAGGTGTCGCAGCTGCACCTGCGTCACATGTGGCCATTGCCCAAGGGCCTGGAGACGATCTTCGCGCGTTACCGCGCGGTGCTCGTGCCCGAGATGAACTTGGGCCAGTTGTGGCGCGTGATGCGCAGCGAGTACCCGCAGCACAATTTCATCAGCTATCCCAAGGTCCAGGGACAGCCGTTCCGCACGTCCGAATTGGTCGACAAGATCGAGTCCCTGCTCCAGAAGTGAATCCCATGGCCGAAACGCAAACGCTCTCGAAGAAGGACTTCAAGTCGGATCAAGAGGTGCGCTGGTGCCCCGGCTGCGGGGACTACGCGATCCTCAATTGCGTGCAGGGCGTCATGGCGACGCTCGGTGTGCCACGCCACAAGCTGTGTTTCGTGTCGGGCATCGGCTGCTCCAGTCGCTTCCCGTATTACATGAACACCTACGGCTTCCACTCGATCCACGGACGCGCCTGCGCGATCGCGACGGGCGTGAAGACCGCCAACCCCGACCTGTCGGTGTGGATCGTCACCGGCGACGGCGACGGACTCTCGATCGGCGGCAACCACACCGCGCACATCCTGCGGCGCAACGTCGACGTCAAGATCCTCCTGTTCAACAACGAGATCTACGGTCTGACCAAGGGTCAGTTCTCGCCGACCTCGCCGCAGGGACTCAAGACCAAGACCTCGCCGATGGGCTCGGTCGACCGGCCGTTCGATCCGGTGAGCTTCGCGCTGGGGTGCGGTGCGACGTTCGTGGCGCGCACGATCGACACCCACCAAAAGCACATGGAGCAGGTGCTGCTCGCGGCGGCGCACCACAAGGGCGCGGCCTTCGTCGAGATCTACCAGAACTGCGTGATCTTCAACGACGGCGCTTTCGATCACGTGGCCGAGAAGTCGATCCGCGACGACAAGACCGTCGACCTGCGTCCCGGGCAGCCGATGGTGTTCGGAAAGAACCTCGACAAGGGCATTCGGATCGAGGGCTGGGAGCCGGTCGTGTGCAGTGCGGCGGAAGCGCACACCTGGCGCTCCGACGTGCACTCGCCGGGCCCGGCGTTCGTGATGTCGCAAATGGACTCCAACCCGGCCTTGCCGCGTCCGATCGGCATCTTCCGCGACGTCGCGGCGTCGACCTTCGAAGCCGAGGTCCAGCGCCAGATCCAAAAGGCTCAGGCCGCCAAGGGTCCGGGCTCGCTCGAGAAGCTGATCTACTCCGGCGAGATGTGGACCGTGAGCTGACACGCGCGGCTACGGCCGCGCTCGGCCCTGCGCGACAGCGAGGTTCGTTCGACGCGACGTCGGGCGGACCTCGTCCTGTTTCCCAAGGAAACCTAGAGCGCGACTTCCGACGGTTGCGCTCCGCGCCACGCTACCCCAAGCGCATGACAGTCCGCTGCGGCTGGGGCCGCTGCCGCGAGAGTGGCGCTGCGCGACTCGAGGCGCGTGTTCCGACGACTCGGGCCGTGCGCGACCGAAGCTCTGGCGCGTTTCAGCGCCGCTTCGTGTCGGTGATCGCTCCGCGCACGATCTCCTCGATGCGTCCGTCGGGCGACACGATCAAGGTGGCCGGAATCGGCAAGCGCTCGAGATCGGCGATCGCCGCCAGGCCCGAGTCGGGTTTCGCGCTCGGCTCGGGCAAATAGAACGTCGGGAAGCGACCACCGCGTTCGTGCATCAGCGTGCGGGCCTTGACGCGATCGCGCGGCAGATCGAGGCCGATCGCCACCACACGCACCTCACCCTGATCCGCCAACGCTTGCAGAGTCGGGATCTCCGCGACGCACGGCGGGCACCAGCTCGCCCAGAAGTTGAGGTACAGGCGCTTGCCGCCGGCGAGCTCGCGCGCGTCGAGCTCGACCTCGCGGCCCTGCGCGTCGGCCAGGCCGAGTTTCGGCAGCGCGTCGCCGACGTCGAGCTTCCAACCCGGCGGCAGCGGATTCGGCAAGGGTCGCGGCGCGGCCGCGAGGAGCTGCGGCTTGCCACTGCCCTCGACCAGCAGCGCGCGCGAATTGGCCGCGAGCGTTCCGAACGACTCGCGCTTCGCACCGGGCCAGATCACCTCGACTTCGGCCGAGTCCGCGGCTGCGAGCCCGAACACCAGCTCGGGCGCTTGGCACGACGCGAAGCCCGCGCCGCGCGCGAGCACCTGGTTGGTCACTCCGTGCGGGCCGCGCACCAGCACCTGGGCTCCGATGGCTTCGTGCTGCGAGCTGGTCGCGCGCAGCCGCAGCTTGAGGAAATGCGTCGTGGACTGGCCCGGAGTCTGCGCGTCGTTGCGGTACAGCCCGTGGCGCTCGCGCTGGATCTCGTGCACGAACAGGTCGACGTCGCCATCGTCGTCGAAGTCGGCCGCGATCACGGCGCGACCGTCGTTGGGAGAATCCGCTCCGGACATGTCCGAGAGGTCGGAGAAGCCGTCGGTGCCGCGGTTGAGCCACAGCTTGTCGCGCTCGTTGCCGCTGAACGACATGCCCTGCTTGAAGAGCTGCGAATCGAGCGCCTGAACGTAGTTCTCGTCGTTGGGCGAGCTCGAATTCTGGATGGCCTTGATCTCGCGTGCATCGAGGGACGACGCCACCACGTGGCGCCAGTAGGTGCTTCACGTGTCCGCCGGCGAGTCGCCGGTGATGAAGCCGTTCGTGCAGAAGACATCGAGCCGACCATCGAGGTCGAGATCGCACAGCGCCGCGCTCCAGGCCCAGTTCGCGTCGACGCCGCCGAGCTTGCTCGCGACGCGCTCGAACGTGCGCTTGCCGTCGCTCGCTCCCGCGCGGAACAGCGTGTTGCCGGCGGCCATCTTGAGCAGCGCGGAGCGGTGCTGCTCGTCGCCCGCGAGGCGTCCGAGGATGCGATTGCCAGCGGTCGACGACATGTTCGCGACGTACAAGTCGAGCACGCCATCGTTGTCGAGGTCTCCCCAGGTCGCGGACATCCCGTTGCCGAGGTCGTCCACGCCGAGCGCCGCCGCCACGTCGGTGAACGTGCCGCCGTCGTTGCGCCACAGCGAGTTGGTGCCGTAGTCGTTGGCGACGTACAGGTCCTGATCGCCGTCCAGGTCGTAGTCGGCCGCCGCGCAGGCATAGCTCCAACGCACGTCGCCCAGTCCGCATTTGGCGGTGACGTCCTCGAAGCGCTGTCCGCCGACATTGCGCAGCAAAACGTCGGGCGTCCCGTTGCGCGCGTCGGTCCACGAGTCGTTGGGCGCGACATCGATGCGCCCGTAGTTCGCGACGTACACGTCGAGCCAACCGTCGCCGTCGTAGTCGAAGGTGGTCATCGAGTAGCCGTGGCACAGCGCGTCGAAGCCGAGCTCGGATCCGCGCTCGCGGAAGTGCGCCTTGCCGTCGTTGACGTACAGGCGCAGTCGATTGCCACCGATCGCGCCGCTGGGTTCACGCCAGCCGACGTCCGCGACGGCCAGATCTTGGTCGCCGTCGTTGTCGAAGTCGAAGAACACCGCTCCGGTTCCGCCCGCGGGCTGGGCCAGTCCGAGCTCGAGCGCGCGCTCGTCGAAGCCGCCCTCGGCGCGCGCGACGTACACCAGGTTGCGCGGCGCATTGGGCACGAACAGGTCGAAGTCACCGTCGCCGTCGAGATCTCCGCAGGCTGCGCCGTTCCAAGCCCAGGTCGACGCTCCCGGCTCGCCGAAGCGTGGAGCGGAGTGCGCGACTCCGGCGGAGACGCTGACGTTGGTGAAGAGGTAGTCGGAGCGTTGGGTCAGATCCAGCGAGGTCAGCTCGAACAGCGCGAGCTTCCACTGGCTGTCCACGAGCTCGGCGCGCGCGTTGGCCCAGGCGATCAGTGCCCGCGGCCCTCCATCCGGGCCGCTGCCGAGGAACGTGATCTTGAAGCGGATCTTGCCGGACAGGGGCGCCTGGGCTTCGAACTCGGCGCCCTTGAGCTTCCACAGCACGAACTCGACGCGCCGCCAAGGCGCGATGTGCGCGGCGAGGCTCGCCATGAAGCCCGCGCGGTCGACGATGCGCTTGTTCGAGACGTCGAAGATCTGCTTGTTGGTCGCCAGCGGCAGGGACTTCGTCTCGCTGACCGGAAGTCCGTCCCAGGCCTGGCCGGCGAAGTCGGGCGTCAGCCACTCCTGCGCGGCCGTGAAGTCGCGCTGTCGCAGCTTGTCCGAGTAGTCGAACAAGGTGTTCGCGATGGCCTCGGTCCAGGTCTCGACGCGCTCCATGTCGGTGGCGCGCACCATGGGATCTGGAATCGTCAGTGCCGTTGGAAGTTGCACCGGCGCCGGTGTGCTGGGCTGCGCCTCATCCGCGCCTCCACCGCACGCGGCGAGCGCCAGCGCCGTTCCCAGGAGCATCGAAGCGAGCACCACACCGCAGTGTTTTCGAGACCGGGCCATGCTCGCAGGTTACCCAAGGGCTGTAGGGCGCCCATGCGCACTTGGGACCTACGCCACTGGGGTGGCGGCGCTGCAGCCGCGGCGTGGCTCAGCGCACTTCGAAGATCTCGACCACCGGCCCGACGGCGCGCGCATGCAGCACGCGCAAGAACACGTTGGGCCAATCCGCGACCTCGATGTCCTGCGCCCACAGCGGGTGCTCACAGAAGCGCTCGTCGGGATCGGGTGCGAAGCGCGCCAACCGCGTGCCGATGGCCTCCAAGCGCTCGACCACTCGATGGCGGTCCGCGCTGCGCGTGGCGTCGATGCGCTCGACCAACCACAGGCCCGGACCGAACGAGCGCAGGTAAGCATCCATGCGGGCGTCGTCGGCGAGCGTCGCCGGCGGGAACTCCGCCTTGGGGTAGAGCCAGTACAGGCGGAATACGGGAGCGGGCTTCGCGTCGTCGTCCAGCGTGCGCTGGTACCAAGCCCACGGACTGTGGAAGGCCGCCTTGCCCGGCGGGTGCTTGAGGCTCTCCGCGCTGCGCGCGAGCGGCAGGTCCACCGGCGGCAGCACGAACACCGCTTGCTGCGCGGGATCGCCGACGTGCTCGCGCAACCAGCTCGCGGCTTGCTCGAAGGTGTCGGGGCGGGCGCGCAACCAGGCGAGCTTCGTCGACGCGAAGGCCGGCGCTGCGAGGGCCACGCTGGCCAGCGCCAGAACGGCGCCGCGAGCGCGCGCGAAGCGCTGCTCGAGCGCGGACAGTCCCCATGCACCGAATGTCGCGCAGTAAGGCAAGAGCGGGAGCAGGAAGCGCTCGTAGGTCTGGTTGAAACCGCCGGAGAGCGCGACATAGGGCACGACGTACGAGAGCACGACCAACGAATCACCGCGCTCCAGCGCCGCGCCTCCGTCGCGCCGCGCCCGCCAGCGTGCGATCCACGCCGCGCCGGCGAGCACGAGCAACGCCAGGAGTGCCGGCTCGTAGAACACCAACGTCCGCGCGAGGCGCGCGAAGCCCGTTCCGTCGAACGGCAAGTCGCGCAGGACACTGCCAGTCGCGTCGTCGCCGGCCATCGCCTGCGACGCGGCGGCATCGAAGTAGTACCAGTAGAAGACGCGGAACGAGAGCGCGGCGGCGCCGGCGACGAGCAACAGGCGCGGATCGAAGCGCTTGCGGTCGACGCGCAGGAGTTGCGCGACGCCGATCGGCAGCAACACCGCGATGCCATTGTGCAGCATGCCGACCGCGAGGAATGCGAACACCGTCGTCGCGAGGTACGCGCGCCAACTCGGCTCGCGGCGCAGCCACAGGGCGCAGGCCACGGTGCAGGCCGAGAAGGCGATCACGGGGCCGTGAGCGCGCGCCTGCTGCGAGAAGCACACGTGCAACAAGCTGGTCGACACGCTGGCCGCGGCGAACAGCGACCAGCCCGAGGAGACGAAGCGCCGCGCGATGGCGAAGGTCCCCGGGACGATCAGGATCGAGAGCCAGGCGACGACCAGGCGCACGTCGAGCCAGGGCCGCGCGGCCGAGCGCAGGTGCTCCTCCAGCGTGTGCTCCGCGCCCGTCGGCCTGCCGGTCGCATCCGACAACGGTGCCGCCAGGTGTGCCAGCAACGACGGGTACTGGCAGGCCGAGAGCGCGCGGTCGAGCTTGACCTCGCCTTCGCGCAGCATGCGCACGTGATCGGCGACGAACGTGTCCGGTTCCTTGTACCAGGGCACGCCGAAGTCGAGTCCCACGAGCCGCACGCCGAGCGTCCAGACCGTCAGCGCGACGAGCAGCCAATACGCGCGTGCCGCGCTCATCGCGGACCTCGCTCGTGCGTGACCGCCGGTGCTCGTTTCGGCACCGCGCGCGACTCCGCACTCGACCGCGAACAACCACGCGCTCCACGCCAGCGACCCGGCGTCACCGGAGTCGCGGGCTGAGGCCGTGCTCGTCGGCGAACTCGCATCGTGGTGGACAGCCCGCGCCTGGCATCAGAGCTTCGGAACGTCTCGCAACAATCGCACGCTCGCGACCTGGAGCACGTCGACTTGCGCATCGCGCTCCTTCACGTCGATGCCGTAGGTCGCGGTCTCGCGCACGTGTTTCTCGCGCTCCTCGACGTTGGAGAAGTCGCGCACGTCGCAGTCGTGGAGCAACGCAGTGAACCCGTTGGCGCTGTCGAAGCGCCCGATGTAGACGCGGCCCGAACGCGTCTCGACCACGATGTTGATGCCGTGCGGAGCGTCTTGGATGTTCATGGTGCAAGAGTCTATCCTGCGGCGCTCGGGGTCCCTATGAAGCTGACTGGCGACGGCGTGGTGTGGTGGAACGGCGCGCTCGTGCCGTGGTCGCAGGCGCAGGTGCACGTGGCGACGCACGCGCTGCATTACGCGAGCAGTGTCTTCGAAGGCATCCGCTCGTACCCGACTCCCAGCGGCCCCGCGGTGCTCCAGTTGGTTCCGCACGTGCGTCGCATGATCGATTCGTGTCGCATCGTCAATCTGCCGCTGACCTACGACGAGCAGCAGCTCGCGCGCGCGGTGCTCGACACGGTGCGCGCCAACGGCCACGACTCGAGCTACATCCGACCCCTGGCCTACCGCGGCTACGGGCAACTCGGCGTCGATCCTTCGAAGTGCCCGGTGGACGTCGCCGTGATCGTCATCGAGCACGGCGCGCATTTCGGCGTCGAGGCGCTCGAGCACGGCATCGACATGTGCGTCTCGTCGTGGCGTCGGCTGGCTCCCGACACGCTGCCGGCGCTGGCCAAGAGCGCGGCCAACTACCTCAATTCACAGCTGGTGATCCTCGAAGCCAAGGCCAACGGCTTCACCGACGGCATCGCGCTCGACTCCGCCGGTTTCGTCAGCGAAGGCAGTGGAGCCAACGTGTTCCTGGTTTCGCGCGGCGTGTTGTGGACGCCCGATCTCGGCTCGTCGGTGCTGCAGGGCGTCACGCGCAATTGCGTCATGCAGCTCGCGCGCGACGCTGGCCTCGAGATCCGCGAGACGCACATTCCGCGCGAGATGTTGTACGTCGCCGACGAGGTGTTCCTCACCGGGACGGCGGCCGAGGTCACCCCCGTGCGCTCGATCGATCGCAAGCCGATCGGCGCCGGCAAGCGCGGACCGATCACCGCGCGCCTGCAGCGCGAATTCGGGGACATCGTCCACGGCGCGAAGCCCGACCGTCACGGCTGGATGACTCCAGTCGCGTGACGCGCACCGCTCACTGGCACAGGCCGAAGTGGATGCCGCCGGTGATGTTGGTCGCGAACGGATCGGCGGGATCTCGACTCCAGAACTGGCCGTCGACCGTGGTCCCGACGCTGAACGTGATCGGCGTGACGCCGGCCATGTAGGTGTTGAAATCGAGCGCGAAGGCGCCGCTGCAATCGCTGCCCAGCACTGAACCGCCCGAGTTGATCAGTGTGGTGCGGATGTGCGGCCCAACGACGCACAGCGTGCCGCCGTCGAAGGGCTGCGCCGTTTGGCCGTTGACGCCGTAGAAGAACAGGCCGTTCTTCTGGTTGAGCACGTTGCTGGCCGTGATGGTGAAGCCGCTGCTCGCCGTCGTGTTCGGCGTGCCGCTGGTCGTGATCTGGGGCACACAGCCCAGGCTGTTGGTCTTGGCCGTGCAGTAGGTGGCGATGCTGCAGTCTCGCAGCGAGATCGAAAGCGGCGCGGTGACGCGCGTGTTGCCGGCCCAATCGGTGAACACCAGCTCGTAGTGCAGCACCAGCCCGGCACCGCCGACGTTGTCGGGCATGGAGAAGCGATACAGCTGGCCGCCCGAGTGCGTGCCCGCGACCGCCGTGTCGCTGCCCGCGACCGTGATCGTGCCCGCGAAACCGGCCGGCTGCACGACGTAGCTGTAGATGCCCGGGTGCACCAGCGCGGTCTCGAAGGTCTGCGACTGCGCGAGCGTGGGCAGCGAGTGGTCGTAGGGCGCGTTGGTGAAGGTGATCGTCTGCGGCGCGGCCAGGTTGTTCTGCCAGACGACGCCGTCGCCGGCGGAAATCGACAACGACGGATTGGAGAGTCCCGCGAGGTCGATCGAGGAGCCCTGCGGCACGGCGTTCGTCGTGCGGATCACGTAGCGCGCGCTGGCCTTGACGTAGTTCACTCCGTCGTCGAGCACCTGATCGCGGATCTTCGCATGCACCTTGAACGGCCCTGCCGGCAGCACGAACGCCGGCGAGTCGAGCGCCGTGACCACCGGCTTGCGCGTGTCGACCGCTCCCGTGTTGCGATAGACCTTGTTGGTGAAGTTGCCGGATTCACCCTGGCCCGTGACCAGGTCGTAGCGGCCGTCGTTGTCGAGATCGGCGACCGCGAGATCGAGCGTCGAATCGGTCTGCGCGGTGATCACTCCCGCGCCGGCGTTGGTGAACGCGCCCGCTCCGTTGTTGGTCCAGAACGTCTCGCGCGTGTTCGAGAGCGAGCCCACGATCACGTCGTAGTCGCCGTCGACGTCGTAATCGAGGAGTGCGATCTCGTTGTCGTCGTTGCCGTCGACCAGCGTTGCCTGGGCGGTCAAGGAGAGCGCGCCGTTGGGCACGAGGTTGTTGCGGATCGCGCCTTCGGCGAAGCCCGAGGAGCTCACCAGGAACAGGTCGATGTCGTTGTCGCCGTCGAGATCGCCGACCTCGCCTTCGTAGGTCGAGGCGGAGTTGGACGGGATCGTCAGCGGAGCGCTGCCGAAGGTGCCCGCCCCATTGTTGAGCAGCAGGTAGTGGTTCGTGCCGCCGTTCGCCGCGCGGCACAGTCCGACGAAGTCGAGATCCCAGTCGTTGTCGACGTCGACCAGCTGCGTGTCCATCTGCGCGGTCTTGGTGGGAGCTGCGCTGATCGCCGAGGTCGAGTTGCTGAACACTCCCGCGCCGTTGTTGAAGTAGACCTTCGGGCGCCGCGCCGCGGTGCCCAAGTAGGCGTCGTTGATCAGCAGATCCGGATCGCCGTCGTCGTCGAGGTCGCCGAACTGCGCGCCGCCCGAGCTCATCGCCGCGGTCAAGCCGCGCGCCGCGCTCTCCAGCGTGAACACGCCGGGGTTCGCGGGTCCCTGGTTGATGTAGAGGAAGGGCGTGTCGGTGTCCCAGGCATTGCAGAACAAGGCGTCGATCCAGCCATCGCCGTTGACGTCGCAGGTGACGACGGCCTTGGCATTCGAGGTGTGCACGCCCAGTCGCGCGACGCTCTCGTCGGTGAAGGTCAACACGCCGGTCGGGACGAACTGGTTGATCAAGAGCACGTTCTGACGCTTGGTGCTGGGCGCGTTGAAGCCGTCTCCGTCGGCGAAGAAGACGTCGAGATCGCCGTCGCCGTCGACGTCGGCGCACTCGACGCCTTCGGTCCAGACCACGGCACCCGGGAGCAGACCGGCTTGGTGTTGGAACTGCTGCGCGCGCGCCGCGGAGCCCGCGGCAGCGAGGAACACGAGCGGGAGCGCGGAACGGCGGGCGCGCGGCGCCCGGGCGGAGAATCGCGTCATGGTGTGGACAGCGTCGAGGGTGGGGAGCGTCGAGGGTGGGCGTGAGGCAGACGGTCGAGTCACGCTGGTTGGTGACCCGCGCCCTTCGACGTCCCCGCGGCAGGCGAGGTTCCCGGCGATTCTACCGCACGTGAGCCTGCCTGGCCGCGCCTTCGGGCGACGGCGCAACCAAGCTCCCGAGAGCTCACCTCCCGATCGCTCCACGAGTTCCGGGCGCGAGCCAGCGCTCGCGACCCAAGGCCCTGCTGTCAGCGAATCGCACGGCGACAGCGCTTCGACTTGGCCAGAAAATTCTGACTGTTGGCGCCGGCGCGCCGCGCGCAGCTTCTCCGCAGGAGTGGCTCAAACAGGATGGGTGGACCGAGCTTCCTGAACACGCGGATTACGCTGCGTCCGTGGTCAACAGAAGCGGCACAGAGCCGCAAGGAAGACGGTCCACCATGCAGAAGATATCCCAGTTCGTTGG
>JADYYP010000006.1 GCA_020853575.1 Planctomycetota bacterium | reverse complement strand
CTCCAGCGGGCACATTGATGGCACGCGCCGGCCTCGAGCAATGCGAACTCGAAGGACCGCCAAGATCCCACGAGAAGTGTGGTACGCCCGGCGGGATTCGAACCCACGACCTTCTGCTCCGGAGGCCGCTGCGGTTCTCCGAACTACTTCGACGGCGGATTGTTGCCGCGTCCGCCGCCGGAGGGGTTGCCCGTCGTGCTCGGCGCGTTCGGGGGGCTTCCGCCCTTCGAACCGGATCCGCCTTTGCCACCGCCGCCGCCCTTAGATCCGCCGCCGGAGTTGCCCTTGCCACCACCGCTGCTTCCGCTGCCCTTGCTCATCGTCTCCCTCCTTGGGGAATGGGCGGGGAGCAGGCCCGCGGCATGCGAGCACAATGGACTCTCCCCGACGGTCCGGGCCTTGGGACCGCTGATCCTGCTTCTCAAGCTCGGGTTCCGTAGCACATCACGTCACGCTGCAGCCGGATCCGTTCGTTCCCGAGATTGCGACGGACGAGTCGACCTCGACGTAGCTCGCCATGCGGCTCAGATCCGTGCGCCGCGAACTCCTCCGCGCCTTGACACCGGGGCTCGCCGCCCGCGGAATCGGCGCATGGCTCGCACCGTCGACGCGCAACTCCGGAACCTCGCGGACGAGCTTTCCGCCGAGCTGGTCTTGCTCGTGAGGCGCGCCGTGCTGGGGAGCGTGGCCGAGGCGCTCGAAGGCATGTTGGATACGCGGTCGCCAGGCCATCCGACCGAGCGCGTCACTCGCCGTCGCGCCGAACGCCGAGCTCCCGTCGCGCCGACGCACACCGCGTCCGCGGAGTGGAACGGATCAGCCGAGCCGCCGCTCAGCATCGCGGCCTACGAGCGCGAGGTGCTGCTCCGCGCACTGGACGAAGCCGGCGGCGACGCTCGACGCGCCGGCAAGCTGCTCGGCCTGCCGAAGTCCTCGATCTACCGCCACCTCGTGCAGGCCGGGATCAGCTCGCGGTCGCCGGAGAAGCCGCTCGGGTTCGCGAACCATCTGCCGCTGAGCCAAGAGGCGTACGAGCGCGAGGTGCTGTCGCGCGCCCTCGCGGCGACCGGCGACAAGCGCCTGGCTGCGAAGGCGCTCGGGATGGGCAAGAGCACGTACTACCGGCGGGCGGCGACGCTTGGGGTGGATGGCGTTCGATCTGTTGGGTCGGGCCCCGGAATCGTCTGAGCGGATCATGGGAGCGTTCCCGCGATCGGATCTTCCTGGCCACGCGAACCTAGACCTGCGCATACGACAGGCGCTCGACGTCTGCAGAGAGTCTGCCGGAGTCGAATTCAAGGAAGCGTGCTCCTGGGACGGGCTGCGCCACGCGATCACGAAGACCGCCCTCGGAATGGCGAACCAGCGAGACGGGGGGATCATCATCATTGGCGTTTCCGAAAGAGGTTGCGTACTTGAGCCCTCCGGAATCTCGGGTGATCTAATGGCAACGTTTGATCCGGACACCATCGCCGACTATCTCAACTCGTTCGCATCCCCGCGGATCGAGATTGACTCTGTGCTCAGGATTGAAAAGGAGCGCCAGTTCCTTGTCATCGGAATACGTGAGTTTGCTGAGACTCCCGTAGTCTGCAAGAAGAACGGACCGGACGGACACGACATGACCAAAGGGTGTTTCTACGTACGGCTCTCAGACCCGCCTAAGACGTCCAAGGTAGTGCATGCCGAGGAGATGCACGCTCTCCTTGAACTCGCCGCGGAGAAGCGCGCAACGCGGATGTTGCAAGTTGTGCACCGTCTCGGTGTCTCGGGTGTGCTGAGTGACGCTGATAGATTCACAAGAGAGCTCGATGGGTTATGAAGTCGTCGGACCTCAATGCGCTCATCAAGAGCAAGCCTCACTGGAGGGTGAACGTGAGGCCAGAGCGATTCGACGCTGATCTCATTACAACGCGTGAGCAATGCGCAGCACTGATTCGGAAATGCAAGCTGAGCCTTCGTGGCTGGGACTACCCATACTTGCATGGCGATCAGTTCGAATTCGGCCAGACTTGGGTGGCCGGCAAGTTCGACGGGGAATCGCGCGCCGAGTACTGGAGAATGTATCAAAGCGGGCAGTTCATCCACCTTTTCGTCGTTCAAGAAGCATCGGACGATCGGTTAATCGAGAAACTCCGAGAGCTGACGCGGGCGCACCTCGGGTACATCGACGGTATCGATTGGACGAGCGTTCCGGGCTTCATTCATGTCGTCAACGTGATTCATCGCGTCACGGAGATACTTGAGTTCTCTTCGAGGCTCTGCCAAGCCGGTATCGTGCAGGGCCGAATGTCCGTATCGATTGAGATTCGAGGGATCGATGGATTCGTCCTGACTACAGACTTCAATCGTGCATGGTCACACTATCATGCAGCGACACAGGACTCTCTCTCCAGGACGTGGAGTGGGGAGAGCCAAGTCCTGGTAGCGGAATCTCGCCAGATAGCCCTAGGCATCTGCCAATGGTTCTTCGAAAGTTTCGGCTGGACCGACGCCTCCCCGGACGTGATTCGCTCGGATCAACAGCGACTCCTGGGAAAACTGTAGCGCCCATGCGCGAGCTTCGAAGTTCGGCGAGTCAGAGGCGCGCAGCCAGCCGGAGGTCGGTCGTTGGCTGTGTGAACAAGCTTGCAACGCTGCTCGCATCATTTCGTTCCTTTCCCTATCAGAGACAACGTATTGGGGCCCCTCAATGAACTCTGGCGTCGATCGAATCGACCTTCTGAACCTGTACTTGGGCCGGAGGCGTCCCAATGACCAATTTGCCACCTGCAACCTCGGCACGCTCCGCGTCGAGCTGTCGGTCGACTACGACATGCGGGTCAAGGATATCGACAGGAAGCGGCACTGGACGGCGTCGGCCACGATCTCGGGAGTGGCGCGATCGGATCAGCAGAGCATACTACTGCACGAACCGGATAATGACGGAGGCGTATGGGACGCATGTGAGCTGCTCACATTCCTCACCGGCCGTCGGGTGACTGTGGATGCGGAAAGGGACCGGTATTCCGGAAGCCTCGGTCCTCCGCTTGGGCAAGCGTGCATTGGAATCGAGGTGCTGTGCGCCGCGAACGCCGCGTGGGCGAATCGGGAAGCCCTTGTTCAGGGGAACCTGCACGTGCCCTTGCTGCTACTGAACGCGGCGGCAGACAGTCGCGACTTTCAAGTCGTGGGGGCACTGCACTACACAGCGCTGAACATTGTTGCAGATTCCTGGTCTACCACTCGTGGACCGGATATCGACAGTGCAAGTAGGCAGCGCTTGATGGAAAGCGTTGCAAGCGCAGTGGATGGGGCTGCCATCGGCGATTTCTGTGGTGAATACAAAGCCGTCCTCAGGGCGCGAATCCAGCAAGGCCTTGGATCAGCGACCGACAAATTGATAACACTGTTCAGGACACTCGACCTGCTGCCGGATGTACTGTCTGAATCCGCCGCGCGGCGCGTCGCCGAGGTCAATAGCTGTCGCAACGCACTGGTGCATACGGGGCGAATTCGTCAACTTTCGAAGCGTACGACCGAGCAATCGAAGCAAACAGCAGTTGCTCTGACGTTGGGTGTGGCCGCGGACGTCTGCCGTCTCGCAATCGGCAGTCGACTTGGATTCACGACCAAGACTGTTGGATCTCTTAGCCAGCACCCCCAGGAGCTCCGCCAGTACTTCGAAACAGGGTATTGGCGAGGAAAGCCACTCGGGGGGAGTGAGGGCGTGGTCGGCTGAGGATGGCGCTCCCGAATCACTCCTCGGATTCTGGATCGTCTAATGTTCGCTGGGCCGAGTACGACCTCTCGACATGCTCCCGCGTGAGATTCAGGTCGAGGAGCTTGGCGCGGAGCGACTCGTCGTCGATGTCGTGCGGCCAGCCGTAGGCGTCGAGCACGGCGTGGTCGAGCTTGACGTGGGCGTTGAGGAGCCAGGTCGGGCGCTCGTTGTAGAGCTGCGTCAGCGATGGAGGCTTCGAGCCCTTCGATCCGCGGCCATTGAGCACGGTTTCCCGTTGCGCATCAAGTTGCTTTGCCGCCGCAGCAATCACCTCGCGTTGCTTCGCGCTTGGCTCTGGGAAGGGGAACGTCTCGAACGTAGTCGTCGGCGTGTAGCGTGGGCGAGTTTCCAACTGCGTGCCCTGGTGCAAAGCCCAGATTTCGTGCGCACGGGAGTGTAGGACGCCAAACGTGTAGTCGTCGTCGCGCGCGAACGCGATGAGCGCGCAGTCCGGAAGCGTCGCCGCCGGTAGCCACGCGAAGACTCGATGCTTCGCAACTCTCGGCGTCGCGATGTACCTGGACAGCCCTTTCATCGCGTTGCGCATGTCGACGCGCGGCCGCTCGTGGAGCCACCAGCTTGAGATCGTGGAGCGGGACTTCAGTCGGATGGGCCGCACGCGAGCTTTCAAGTACTCGAACGGCAGCGAGTACATGGCGGCGTCGACTTCCGGCATGTCGACGCCGAAGTCGATGATCCACATTCCGCGGGGGCGTTGCGTGAGATCCTTGCCGTTGACCCACGGACGAACGACATCTCGGTTGCTTCGGCCGTGGGGGTTGGGCGCATCGAGCATCGCCTTCGCTGACTCCGCCGGGATGTCGAATGCTCCGCCCTTCGTGTCACCCATGAACGCGATGCCGAGGTTCTCTTTCAGGCGCCGCGCGCGCGTCAGGTCGGCGCCGCTGGTCAGGTCAGAGTGGATCTCCGCGACGTGCAAGCCGTCGAGCTCGCGCACGGATTCCTCCCCACGGTCGAACCCAACGAACGACACGTGCACGTTCGCGCCGTCGAGGACCCAGGGCTCGTCGGACCACGCTAGGAAGATGTCCCCGGTGTTCTTGATCCGTTCCAGCACGAGTCGGTTCGCGCCTCCGCGAATGCCCTGCGTCGCAAGCAAGCCGACACGCTTGGCTCGTCCCTTCTCCAGTGCGCCGCGCGCCTTCTCGAACCAGTAGGTCACCAGATCCGCTTCGGCGGGCACGCGGTCTGCGTACACACGGAACAGCGCATCGACGTAGGTGTCACCGAGCGCGCTGCGAAGGAGTTTGCCGCCGAGGAAGGGCGGATTGCCAACGATCGCATCGACCTTCGGCCACTGTGGTTCACACGGATGGGCCGGGTCGGAGAGATCCAGGACGGCGTCGCGGCACTGGATGTTGTCCAGCGCCTTGAGGATCGGGTCTCTGTGGTAGGCGAATCCGTTCGCGATCATCCACTGAATCTCGCCGATCCAAATCGTGACACGGGCGACTTCCACCGCGTACACGTTGACCTCGATGCCGTGCAGTTGGTGCGGGCCGACGTTCGGAAACGGCCGGGAAGTCCTGAGCGCCGCCGCACCCCAGTCGATCACCGAGCGCTCGAAGTCCTTCAGGCACTGAAGCGCGATGTAGAGGAAGTTCCCCGAGCCGCACGCCGGATCGAGAACGGTCACAGTGCCGATCCGATCCAAGAATGCTTGGACGAGCTTGGATGCTTGCTTCGTCTGGGCCTTGCTCGGTGCGCCGTTCCGGCTGGCCGGCAGGATTGCCTCGACCTGAGCCCTCACGTGGTCGAACTCGCGCCGCAGCGGCGCGATCAGCACCGGCTCGACCAAACGCAGGATCGACGCGCGGTCGGTGTAGTGCGCGCCGAGCAGCGAGCGCTTGCTCTCGTCCAGCCCGCGCTCGAAGAGCGTTCCGAAGATCGCCGGCTCGATCTCGGACCAGTCCAACTCGGACACCTTGCGGACGGTGTCGATCTCGTCGGTCGTGAGCTGCAAGACCTCGGGGCCGTCGAAGAGTCCGCCGTTGAACCACTGGATGCGGTCGACGCCGAACAGGCCACCGCTCTTCGACATCTTCTCGAAGAGGTCGGCGAGCCCCGCGGCGAACGTCGCCGGCTCCAGTCGCGTGCTGTCCGCGAGCCGACGCAGCAGGCCGGTGGGTAGGAGTCCGGAGTCTTCGGCGAACATGCAGAACACGAGCTTGGTCAGGAAGTGCGCGACAGCTTGCGAATCGTGCTTGCGGTCGCGCAATTGCTTGGCGATCGCCGCGAACTGGGCGGCAGCCTCTTCCGTCAGCTCTGCGCGCGTGTGGGCCGGGCGCAGCGCCGCGGGATCCGTGAGCGCGGCACGTAGGACGCGCAGATATGCACGCGGGTCCTTGGCGAGATCGGTCAGGGAGAATTTGTGGACCTGTTTCAGAGTGCCGGTGAAGTTCGTGTGGACTTCAAATCGGTTGAGGTCGCACACGACCAGCAGCGGCGGGTTCTCCAGAGCCTCGCGGTACTGCAGCAACTGCTGATACGCGGCGGCGAGGTCCTTGCGCTTGCCCTTGTACTCCCATGCGAAGTGGTCGCGCTTCCAGACATCCGCGAAGCCGTCGCCGCCGTCCGCTTTCGTCGCGCCTTTCTCGAACGCGTATTGCTCGCCGGTCGGGTCTGCCTCGTTCGGCGTCTGGACTCCGAGCATCCGGCAGATGTCGATGAAGTGCTCCTGGGACGCTGCGCGTTCAGTGCGGGTGCTTCCGGACCACTTCGCGACGAATTCTGACGGGCTGAGCTGGGTCATCTTGGCTGCGCCGTCGACGGGCACCGCAGCAAGTACCGCAACGGCGCATCGGGTGCAAGCGCGCGACCGGGCCGCGATCCGCGCTGTGCGAACACACAGGTGTTCCCGCCGCGCCGTGGGGCGGCAGGGCTACGATCGCGTAGGCGAGAGGTGCCTCGACATGATCGACGACTCCGACGACCTGCGCTCACTCGATGCCGTGTTCCAGCCCGACCCGCGCTCGGGCGTCCATTCGATCGTCGAGCCGAGGACACTGGCGGTTCATCGGGCCGACGTCGCGAAGCTCGTGCTGCACGACGGCGTTCCCGAGGACATCCGGATCCAGTTCCTGACGGCGTGCAACCTGATGCTCTACTCGTGGTTCGTCTACCGCTTCGCGAACGTCGGCGAGTTGCACGCGATCGCCACGCTGGAATTCGCCCTGCGCGAGCGATTCGACGTGGATCCGAGCGCGCGGCCGGCGTTGAAGTCGATGCTCAAGTGCGCGGTCGATATGGGGCTGCTGTGTGATTCAGGACTGCGGGAGTACCAACGTCGCGTCGATGCCGTTCGTCGCGATGCAGACGCGCGTGCACAGTGGCCGGAGGAGCTTCAGCGCCTTTGCGGGGCGCCGCCGATTCGACCGAAGCCGGACGCGCGAGCGGCGGTCAAGCGACTCTGCACGAGCATTCCTGCGCTGCGGAACACGCTCGCGCACGGCAGCTCGTACCTGTGGACCGAGGGGTGCCTCCGCGTCGAGATCTGCGCGGACTTGATCAACCAGCTCTTCTCGCGCCCGACCACGGACGAGGACGTTGGTGGAGCTGCGTGAGTCGCGCAGTGGGCAAACCGCTCGGCGCGCAGCGCTCGACTCCGGCAGGTCTGAGCAGGAGGGTAGAGTGTCAGCCTCCCGCGCATTCACTCGTGCAATCACCCCTGGTCAGCGGGCTCGCCTGGACGCGACTTGCTCAACCCCTTTTTCGCCAGCGGTTTGCATCGCCCGAGCGCACCGCCGTGCATTCCGGCGACATATCCGCAACTCGTGTCCGCTCCCCGTGCGGAGTCGAAGGAGCGCGCGCGTAAGTGCCTATGTGGCAAAGCGCTGATGGAGCGGGCGACGGGGTTCGAACCCGCGACATTCAGCTTGGGAAGCGGCTGAACACTCACACCCTGGCGCCGTTCCGCGTCCCCCCGCGTGGCACGCGATTCGAGTGGGGGACACGAGCGGACAATAGCGGACACCAGCGGTCAGGAGCGGACATTCACGAGGTGTCGCTTTGTGCTCCAGCGCGAATTCCGTGAGGTTTCGCGAGCGGACATGAGTGGACAACAGCGGACATGAGCGGGGCGGCGATGGGTGACGAAGTGTGAACCGACTCGTGATCCCGGCGCCGGACCAGGCTGCCGGCGAGCTCGCCTGCGGTGGTGCGCGAACTGTGGGTGCGCGCAAGCTCGGCCTCGACCGGCACCGTCCGGGCTTGATCCCGACCTGGCGCCGTGGCCCAATCCCACAATGAAGACAACAGTGCTGGATCGCGAGATCCGTTCGCGCGTCGACTCGTTCGTAACCGAGCTCACCAACGTCGTGCGCGTGAACACGCTGCAAGCCGTGCACGACGCGCTCGGCGCGGAGCTCGGCGTCGCTCCGGCGAAGCGTGGCCCGGGCCGACCGCGCAAGTCGGGGACGCCGTCGCCGATCGCAGAGACGTCGAGTTCGGCGGCGCCGAAGGCTGCGCGCAAGCGCCGCGGCGGCAAGCGCAGCTCCGAAGACGTGCTCGACCTCGCCTCGACCGTGCTGGCCTACATCAAGTCGCACGCGGGCGAGCGGCTGGAGCAGATCGGCAAGGGCCTGGGGATCGCGACCAAGGAGCTGAAGCTCCCGGTGCAGAAGCTGTTCGACCAGAAGGCCATCAAGACCAAGGGTAAGAAGCGCGGGACGACGTACTTCGCGAAGTAGGCGAGCGGTCCATGACCGGCCGGCCACCAGTGGCTCCCGCCGCGGTCCGGGCGCATTGGTTGCCACGGGACCAACGAATGGCGAGGATGACTGATGGTCCTGGTGAGTCCTCGCGCTTCCGCCGAGACGAACCAGCGAGTCGCGCATGGCCGCCTACCTTCGCTTTCGTGTCGAGCTGATGGCGATCAAGCCGCGGATCTTCCGCACATTCCTGATCACCGTCGACGCGACGTTCTCCGACCTTCACAAGGCAATCGTGGACGCCGGGCCATGGGGCTCCGGGCACAGCTTCTGCTTCGCCTGCCCAGGCGAAGGCCAGTCGCTGATCGAGCCTGACGGAGACGAGATGTCAGCCGGTGCGCTGGTCGCGGATGCGTGCCCGCTCACCGCCTACTTCGGCAATCCCACGAACCGCAGCCTCATCTACACTTACGACTTGAGCGAGCGCTGGCAACACTGCGTGACGCTCGAAGAGACCGTGCAAGAGCGCGCACGCTTCCGTCGCCGACTGATCGCTGGTGCTCGTGCGTTTCCCAAGGCGGACATGGGCGGCATCGACCGTTACCGTGAACTCGTCGCGATCGCGAAGGGGACGGCGCCGGACACGCCACGCACACGCAATTGTCGTCACCGACTTCGCGGTTGGGATCCGGAGTTCTTCGATCTCGCAATCCAGCAGGAGATCTTCGATGAGGATTGAGCGGTCGAGGATTTGCAATCACCAACGGTTGTGTCGAGTCTACGGACGCGAAGCACGCTGACGCCGCGCCCACTGGTTCCACAGGCCGTCGCCGCGCATCGCGATCTCATCGAGCCATCCAGCAAGTCGCTCGTCGTCGCGGCTCGCGCGCACCATCGCGAGCGCCGCGCCTTCGATCGCCGGCAAGTACCCTGGGCTCACCTGCAGCGCCGCGTCGAAGCTCTCGATCGCATCCTCCACACGTCCTGCCCGGTCGAGGCAGATGCCGAGGTTCACTCGCGGGTCGGGATGCCCAGGCATGAGCTTGCGCGCCCACTCGAACTCGTTCGCCGCTTCGTAGAGCTTGCCGGCGTTGAGGAACACGACGCCCAGGTTGTTGTGGGCGGGGCCGAGGTAGAGATCTGCCGTGAGCGCCTCGCGCAGCAGCTCTTCGGCCTTGGCCGGGTCGCTCGCGATCAGGTCCGCGCCCTCGCGGTTCAGATTCTCCGCGCGCGAAGTGCTGCGTGCGACTTCGGTCATCGGCGCGTACGGGCCCGTCGGAGTCGACGTGCACGACGCCATTACCGCGACGAACGCCAGCGCAATCCAGCTCGACCTCATCGGATCACCCTCGGCTCCAAGGTCGGCCAGACGTCGTCGAGCCCCGCGGCGTCCAGCGCGCGTGCCGACTCGTACTTGAGGTCCTCGAACCTCGCAGCCCTGATCACGTTGCAGCGCAAGAACACGAAGAAGCGCGACTTCGTCCGCGTCTTCGAGCGGTCCTTGAAGAGCTCGCCGACCAGCGGAACCGATCCGAGCCAGGGCACGCGCGACTCCGCTTCGCCCTCGGTCTCGACCTCCAGCCCGCCGACCACGACCGTGAACCCGTCCGGGATCGTCACCGCGCTCGTGAGCCGGTTCTCTTGCCTCGGTGGTGGCAGTTCGGCGCTCAACGCCTCGCCGACGAAGCTCGACAGCGACACCGTGTACTCGATCGCGATCTGATCTCCGTCAGCGACCTGAGGCTTGACCGTTACCCGCGTTCCCGCGTCCAAGGTCCCGCCGAAACTCGTCGTGGCCACGGTGTTCGAGGCGTTCGTCGACGCGTAGGGCGTCTGCAGCGTCGAGTCGAGGGTCGCCTGCACGTTGTTGTTGACGAGCACCTTCGGGATCGTGAGCGAACGACCTTCATTCAGACTTTCGAGCGCGCGCACCACGGCCGAGAATTCTCCGGGGTCGAGCACGACCGCGCTGGCTCCGGCCGCTACCTGCGCCGGGATCGACGAGCCGCTCGGATCCGGCACGCCCAGGCCGAAGAGGCTGGAGAGATTCCACGAGCGCCCGTCGCGCGAGCCGATCTTCGAAAGCTCGACTCCCAGCTCGCGCGTCTTGGACTCGCTGAGGGAAAGCACGAGCGCCTCGACCAAGACTTGGGCTTCGCGGACGTCGACCTCTTCGATCAGCCGCCCGAGCTCGTCGAGCACGCGCGCCTCGCCGAAGGCCAGGATTCGGTTCGTGGCCTCGTCGGCTGCGAGCGTCACCTCGGCTCCCTTGCGCGGCCGGCTGTTTCCTTGCCTCGTGATCGGGCCCGTGGCTCCTTGCACGGCTTCAGCGGGTCTTGCCGTCTCGACAGGCGCGTTCGGATCTTCGAGCACGCCGGCGTCGAGTAGCCCTTCCAAGAGCGCGAGCACGTCGCTGACGCGGCGGTTGCGGATCGAGAAGGCTCGAAGCGGTCTGCGCGGTCCCTCTTCGACGTCGTTGAGCCGCGAGATCAGCGCTTGCACCTCTCCATGAATCCGCGGAGTCGCGGTGATGATCAGCGTCCCGGTCAGCGAGTCCTCGACCATCTTCCACTGCGACGGCGGCTGGCCTTCGCGCCGAACGGTCGCCTCGACGAGCCTTGCTGTTTCGGCGAGCCCGAACCGCCGCGGCGTGTAGTGCAGCGTGGTGATCGGTTCCGGCCTGTCGAACTCGGCGATCGTCGCGCGCCACCAGCCGACTTCTCGCGCCGGGGCAACGATTAGCATGCTCGACGACTCTGGGAGGGCGATCGCGGTTCCCGAGAGCGGCGCGCCGATCGCCTTGCGCGTGTTGACCACCCGTTCGAGCAGCGTCGCCATCGAGAGCGGCGCGATCTCGCGCACGAGCACTTCTGCGGTCACTGGTGCGGGAGTGGGCAGGTCGAGCAGGTTCAGGACTCGCAGGGCCTGGTCGACGTGCGGCCGGTAGTCGGACAACACGAGCGCGTTGCTTTCGCGCACGACGGTGAGCTGGCCGCCCGCCTTCGAGAGCGCGAGCTTGAGCGCCTCGACCAGCTCTTCGGCCTTGCGGTGATCGAGCGTGACGACGAGCTTGACGTAGCCGGCGAGCGCGCCCGAGAGGTTCGGCGCCTCGACGCGGGCCGTGCTTGCTGCATCTGCGAGCGGCACGATCTTGAAGCCGGCGTGGCCCGGGGGCTGGACCGAGGCAAGAGAACGCGCGGCGAGCTCGCGGTTGAAGACGTCCCACAACTCGCGCGGGGTGAAGTTGCCCGGCCGATCCAGGGAGATGCGGCCATCGAGCTTGGCGCGGTCGTATTCGAGGTGCACGCCCAGGCCAGAGACACACATCTCGGCGACGGTGGCGAGGTCGATCTCGGACTCGCTCAGCACCCAGCGCGCTTCTTGCTTCGCGTCTTGATCCGTTGCCGCGGGCGCTGTGGACGCCGGAGCGACGGGCGACTGCTCGACGGGTTGGCGCTCGGAGTCTTGGGCACGAAGCTGGACGGAGAGAGCGAGCGCGGCGCACAGCGCAGGGCACAGCGCCTCGGCTGCGCGCCCGCGCGCACAACGAGCCCTCGGAGCCGCTGCGCCGCTCACGGTTCGATCAGGCGTTCGTCGCCGCGTTCCAGGCAGAGGTGACAGAGGCGAGGTTGGTGTCGAGCGAGGCCTTCGCGGAGGCGACGGCCGCAACCGCGCGTTCCGTTCCGAGCAAAGCCTGGCAGGTCGCGTTCGGCGTCTCGCCGTTCTTGGCGGCGGCGCGCTCGTTCGAGAGAGCATCTCGAAGCGCGATCCACTCGGCCTCGGTGCGCGAGGTGACGAGGAACTCCGTCGGCAGCTTCCACGAGCGGTTCGATCGGATGGCGCTCAAGGCCGCGCGCTGCCCGGCGGTGAGCCCGGCCGTGGCCGAAGTGAAGAGCGAGTTGAGCGCTCCATCCCGCGCCGTCTGCGCCGAGGCGAGCGCGGATTCGAGCGCCGCGAACCCGGCGATCTCCTGCTGCGTCGCCGAGCCGCTCTGGATCTTGCGCTCCGCTGCGTTCCTTGCGGCACGAGCTGACGTATGCGCCGCGTCGAGCTGGCTGAGCGGCGTCGTCAGATCGCCCTCCGCGGTCACGAGCGTCGCGATCACCGACGCGACGGAGCTCGACGTGACACCCGACGCTGCGAGAGATTCCGCGTCGAGGCCGGCGCGCGTCGCGAGCACGGCGCTGTCGGTCGTCGTGGCCCTCGGGATGGAGGTAGGGGACGGCGAGACGGCGAAGTTGGTCGTCGTCGCGGCCGTCGCGGCGTTGGAGCACGCGGGCGCGAACAGCGTCGCCGTGAGGAGTGCGCAACCGGTCAGACGCGCGAACGACGCACGAGCGGTCGAGGCGAACATGCGAGATTCCTCGGAGAATCCAGTGTTTTCGAGCGGGAGCGATCGCTCGAAGCGCGGGCCGTCGGACGGTGAGCACAGCGCCGCGAGCGAGATCGTTCTACCACGGGCCTCGCGACTCATGGGACGCCGCGGCGTGTCGAACGCCGTGCGATCGAATTCTCGAAGAGAGGTTGCGACGTCCCCAGCGGCGGGACTGCGCGCGGACGTCGCGACGCGAGTGGCGGGATCACCCTTCGCACATCGCAGAAACTCCGGCAAACACCGAGAAATCGACCCCCAAGGGGAAATCAGAATTCGATCGAACGCGAAACTTGACGCCGAAGTGCTGAGTCGTGGGCTCGTCGTCGTAAGTCAACGCGACGGAGAATCGCTCGCCCCGAGCCACCTTCCCAAGGTCCGCGACCTCGCTAGCTTCGATCGCGCTGCGCGCATCCCCCCGGGCAGACTGGCCGCGCGCAGGGCGTTCCTTTCCGCGCTCTCGCAGTCGTCCCTTCCCGAGTAGGCCCATGCGTCTCTCGCTCTCGCTGGTTCGCTTCCCTTCGCTCCGCTCGGCTCGCTTCGCCCTGGTTTTCGCGGGGATTTCCGCGCTAGTCACCGCCGAGCAGATCCTGGAAACCTACTCGGCGAGCTTGACGACCTACCTCGCAGGCAAGAGCAGCGTGCAGGACGTCAAACCGCGGCCCGAGCAGCGTGCTGTGAGTCTAGACGGTTCTGCTCGCTCCGGCTCGACGCATGGGATGGCGATCGCGGGCAACCCATTCGAGAGCGCGTGGCGCGGCGAGATCGCGGTCAACGGCGTGCAGCTCGACACGGGCACCTGGTCCACCAACGACGTCGACCTCGCGTTCCCCGCCGACGTGCCCTGGCGCATCGGCCGCTCGTTCAACGCGCGCCAAGCGCACTCGGGCTCGCAGTTCGATTCTGACGGCCCGATGGGCCGCAACTGGTTCGCCTCGTCGATGCCCGAGATCGCGCTCTACG
>JADYYP010000005.1 GCA_020853575.1 Planctomycetota bacterium | reverse complement strand
TCTTGCCCGACGATGTGGCGCGCGCGGAGTGCTATCCGAACTCGACGAAGACACTGCGGGACGAATCGCGGACGACGCTGCTGCACCTCAGTGACGGCAACGACTCGGCGGCGGTCCGCGCGGCCGCCTGGGAGTCGCTCGCGAACTTCCTCCCGGACGACGCGATCGTCGAGCGTGCGCGCAAGGAAGTGCTCGACACGCCGTTCAGTTGGCAAACGCGCATCAAGGCCGCTCGGCTGGTCGCGCTCGCCGACCGGGAGCACGCGCGCGAGTGGTTCGAGCGCTGCATGCAGATCCAGTCGCCGCAGGGCGAGTTCCAGGTCGGACTGCTCGGCATCCTCGGCGAACTCGAGGGCGCCAAGGCGCTCGACGTCTTCCAACGCGTGCTCGACGACGAACGCGCGCCGCTCCAGGCCCGCGACGCCGCCGCGCGATCGATCGGCGCGCACGGTCGCGCGACGCCCGGCGCGCGCGAGATGCTCGAGAAGCACCTCGACCCCAACAGCTTCAAGCTGACCGGCGCGGTGCTCGACGCGCTCTTCCAGTTGCGCGATGCCGCGTCGATCCCCGCGGTGCGCGCGTTCCTCGAACATCCGGTCGATTCGCGTCAACGCCGCGCGGGCGAGCGGATCCTCTCGGCCAACTGGGCCGGTGGCTGAGCGAGCGACAGCCCACGCGGCGCTGCTCGCCGAGCTCGGCACGGCGCTGCTCGCCGAGTTCGGCGCGCGCTCGATCTACGGCGCGATCCCGCGCTACACGCACGATCGCGCGTTGATCGACATGCTCGCCAAGCTCCGGCAGGAACAGGACGAGGTCGTCCTGCGCGTGCAGGGCCTGCTCCGCGAGCTCGGCGCCTCTCCGAAGCGCAAGAGCTGGCGGCGCGTCGTGCTCGCGAACGTGCTCGCGGTGTGGGCGTGGCCTTTCAGCGTCCGTTTGCCGCTGCGCGTCTGCGCCGACGCCGAGGAGACTCGTGCGCGCTGGTACGGGCACTTCCAGGAGTACTTCCTGTCGGTCGGCGACACTGCCCGCGCGGAGCTCTGCGCCGACCTGCAAATCGTCAAGCTCCGCCACACGCAGGCGCTGCAAGCCTGGGTCGTGAACGCAGTCCGCTGAGTGCCGCCTTACCGCTTTCCCGACCGTTTTGGGGAGCCGAATCCGAACGACCGGTGTTGCGAATCGCACCTGACCGCGTTCGAGCGGTTCGCGCGCGACGAGCGCTAGAATCGGTGTGCAGCCACCCTGAAGATCCGAAACCGAGGAGATGTCACGTGACCGAGACCACCATCAGCGGCATTCCGCGCATCAACGAGCTCGCGCCCGACTTCACCGCGATCACCACGCAAGGCCAGATCAAGTTCAGTGAATGGCAAGGCGACAAGTGGGTGATCCTCTTCAGCCACCCGGCGGACTTCACGCCGGTGTGCTCGACCGAGCTCGGCGAGTTCGCGCGCCGCTCGGCCGACTTCGAGAAGCGCAACACGAAGTTGATCGGTCTGTCGATCGACTCGATCCACAGCCATCTCGCGTGGCGCGAGAACCTGAAGCAGATCCTCGATGTCGAGATCAACTACCCGATGATCGCCGACATCGACATGCAGGTCGCGACCAAGTACGGGATGCTGCACCCGGGTGCATCGTCGACCGCGACCGTGCGTTCCGTGTTCGTGATCGACCCGAAGCACATGATCCGCGCGCTCGTCTACTACCCGATGAACGTCGGCCGCAACATCGACGAGGTCGTGCGCCTGCTCGACGGTCTGCAGACCGCCGACAAGCACGCGTGCGCGACGCCGGTGAACTGGAAGCCGGGCGAGAAGGTGATCGTGCCGCCGCCGAAGACCGAGGCCGAGGTCAAGGAGCGTCGCACCAACCCGGCGTATGAGAAAATCGACTTCTACCTCAACAAGAAGTCGATCGGTTGAGCGCTCGCACGCGTCGTCTCCACGGGCTCGCACGATGAGTTGGATACGTCTCGTGCGGCCCGAGGACGCGAGCGGAAAGCTCGCGGAGCTCTACGCCGCCGCCGTGCGCCGCGCCGGCAAGGTGTTCGGCATCGTTCGCGCGATGAGCCCGTCGCCGCACGTGCTCGAGAGCTCGATGGGGCTCTACCGCGCGATCATGTTCGGTCCGAGCGAGCTCTCGCGCGCCGACCGGGAGTTCCTCGCGGTCGTGACCAGCCGCGCGAATCGCTGCCACTACTGAACTCACGCGCACGCGGCCGATCTCCGTGTCGAGATCGGCGCACTCGACACGCAGCAGCGCGACGCGTTGCTCGCGGCGCTGGTCGTCGACTGGCGCACCGCGGCGCTCGACGCGCGTTGGCGCGCGCTCGCGGAGTACGCGGAGCGGTTGACGCTCGCGCCGCACGCGATCGGCGAGCTCGACCTCGCGCCGTTGCGCGCCGTCGGACTCTCCGACGCCGCGATCCACGATGCGATCCAGGTGATCGCGTACTTCAACTACATCAATCGCGTCGCGGACGGCGTCCACGTCGAGCTCGAGCCCAACATGCCGCCGCGCGAACCCTGAGACGTTCGCGGCTCGAACCGGACTGCGTCGAGCACGTGCGTCGCGCGGGGACCACGTCGCACCGCGCGCGTCCCCGGAACCTCGCCCGACCCGCTTGGTGCTCTGAAAACGACGAACCCCGCCTGCGTTTCACAGACGGGGTCCGGGGGCGCCGCGCTCGCGCGCGGGCGCGTGGGCTCAGGCGAGCTTCAGATCGCGAACGTCGTCGATCGTGAAGTCGATGCTGAGCTCCTGATCGATGTTGATGACGCGGCCGGTGCCCTTGAACTGATTGAAGATCAGGGCGCCTTGGACGACCCGGCCGTCGCGGAAGTGCAGCGTGACCATGTCGGCGGTGCGGGCACCGAGCAGCAGGTCGTAGATGCGTTGAGAGTCGGTCACCCGACTGCGTGTGGTTTTGGTGGTCATGGTTCGGTTTCTTCGGTCGCCGGTTCAGGCGCTCCAGCGAGCGTCCATTCAGGCCAGGGCGACCGATGCGCGGGTGTTGGAAGGATCGAGGAGCTCGTGCGGCGCGCGTTCGAAGTGCTCGACGAGCTTGGCGGACCAGGTCTCGTAGTTCGCGCCGGTGCGCAGGAGACGTGACAGTTCCGCGAGGCTCGTGAATTCGCCTTGCAGCACGTGCTTTTCGCGGATCTCGACGGCGCCTTGGACGTGCACGACCTGGACCAGGCCTACGTGCACGGCGCCGACGGAGTTGGAGTCGTCGTTCAGAAGTCCGAGCGAGCGCACGCTCCACGCGCCGCGGATGTCGAGCTCTTCGTCGAGCTCGCGCCGCGTGCCGGCGACCAGCGGATTCTTGACGCGCGTTTCGCCGACCAACGCATCGACCGGATTGATGTGGCCGCCGACGCCGAGCGAGAGCTTGTCGAAGAGGCGCGAGTCGCCGCCCTTCTTCGTGCGCTTCAAGAGCAGCACTTCGCCCGCGCGCACGACGACCGCGTACGGGATCACCTGCTTCAGCGACGGATCGTGCTCGGCGTGCTCGCGCTCGACGAAGAAGCCGCGCTCCTCGATCACGCGCTCGAAGCTCGCGAGCGAGGTGCCGGTGCTTCCGGTGCTCGCGGGGCCCCCGGGACCCGAGAGACCTGCGGGTCCGAACGGGACCAGGCCGTGCGGGTAGAACTCCGGAAAGAGCTCCGACCGGCGGACGACGAATACGAATTCCATGGGTGTCAGGGGCGCTCGAGCGGCTCCGAACCACCGCCCCTCGGGGTCGCCGCCTGGCGCTCAGCCCGCGGCATCGGCCGGTGGGCTGGGGCGCCGTGGGCGCGCGGATCCTGGACGGAAGCCCGCGCTGGCCCTGCGGATTTCGGAACGCGGAGGAGTGTCCCCGCACTTGCGAATTCTGTCAAGGGCTTGCACAGGGGCGAGCTCGGCCCCCCAAGGGATTGTGGGGGAACGTCGATCCAAGCCCGTTTCGCCCCCGCCGCAAGCGACGCCCAAGCGGGCAGAAAAAAAGCGCGAGAGGCCCTGTAAGCCGGGTTC
>JADYYP010000004.1 GCA_020853575.1 Planctomycetota bacterium | reverse complement strand
CGCAAGCTCGGACTGACGTTCGACCGCCGATCGGAGGCTCTCTGATGTACCCCGCGATCGAAGAGCTCGTTCAGCTCCCGACCGACGAGCTTCGGCGCCGGCGGCGCGAAGCGGCGGAGACACTCGCCATTGTGCGCGACGCTCCGCGCGCGGCTTCCGAGGAAGTGCTGGAGGCCCGCCGCGAGCTGCCGGCGTTCATTCGCCGCATCGGCCAGGCGCTCTCCATCCAGAGGAAGCGAAGCGCATGAAGCTGCTCCTCCTGCCGTTCGCCATCGCGTGGGCAATCTGCACAGCGTTCGTCGACTGCCTCAGCGGAGATCCGCTGTGAAGGCCTGCGCGTCTCGATCGACGTCGCGGTTCGGGCGCCGGCTGCGAGATCTCATGTCCCTCGCCGGCCTGACGCCGCGTGAACTCGACCGTCGCAGCGGAGTCTCGTCGGAGACCATCCGCAACGCGCTGCGCGGCAAGACGCGCGCGATGACCGACGCCAACCTGCGGCTGGTGGCGGCGGCTCTCGACGCCTCCCTCTCACGCACCGGATCGCTCGACGAGCTGCGGGGCGCGCTGTGACCGCGCCGGTGATCTCGCGTGCCGAGTGGCTGCGCCGCAAGCGCGAGCCCATCACCACGCTCGGCTCTTCGTCGGCCGCTGCGGCGTGCGGGCTCGATCCGTACACCTCGGCCTTGGCGCTCTACCACGCGATGCGTGCCACCGACCCGGTGGAGGACGCTGACCCTCAGAACGACCACCTCTACTTCGGCAACGTCCTCGAGCCGATCGTGGTCTCAGAAGCGTGCAAGCGCCTGGGGCTGCGTTGGCTGGACCCGAACGACGACGCCTGGGTGATCGAGGCGGAGATCGAGCGCGACGGGCGCTCGAAGGTCGAGGCCTGGGTGCTCGACTTCGGCAGGCTGCAGCCGCTGGTCAGCTCGGTGGAGAAGCCCTGGCGCGTCTCGACACTCGACGCGTGCGCCGTCGACCGTGACGGCCGGTTCGTGATCGTCGAGGCCAAGAACCAGGGCGAGCGACGCAACGTGTTCTGGGATGCGGACGGCGCATGCCCCGACAGCTACCGCATCCAGTGCCTGCACCAGGCGTTGACGGTGCCGAGCGCCGCGCGCGTCGTGCTCGCCGCGATCGTCGGCGGGAACCGCTTCCGATCGGTCGACATCGACCTCGCGCCGGAGACGCTCGCGGACCTCGACCTCATCGAGTCGCAGTTCATGCGCAATCTCGCGGCCGGGATCGAGCCCGACGCGGACGGATCCGTGTCCGCCACGCGCACGCTCCGCTCGCTCCACCCCGACGACAACGGCCTGACGGCCACACTGCCGAGCGCGAGCTGCGCGCTGCACGCAGAGATCGTCGAGCTGGAGGACCAGGCGAAACCGCTGCGCAAGGCGCTGGCGGACCTCGAGTACCAGATCGGTCGACGCACCGCGTGGCTCGAGCAGCGCATCGGCAGCAACACGTTCGGGCTGATCCCGAACGGTGCAGGCAAGTACTCACTCAAGACCCAGCGCACCGCCAACGGCGGGACGACGCGAGTGCTGCGCTTCATCGCAGCCGGAAGGAAGTAGCCATGTACGACGAGAACGGGGCGGCAGCAGTTCAGGACGGCCAGACGCAGCGGAGCGGCTTCGGCGAGCGCTCGCTCGCGAAGTCGGCGGAGACAGCGTCGACCGCCTTGGCCGAGCAGGCGAAGGCGTCGGTGCAGGCCCGCTACATCGTGGCCATGCAGCGCAAGCGCGACCTCATGGTCACGCGCTCCCAGCTGCTCGCCGACTGCAAGCGTCCGGCCTTCGCGGAGACCGCGATCTACAACAAGCCCATCGGGGACGGCGTCGAGGGCCCGAGCATCCGACTGGCCGAGGCCGCTGCGAGGGCGATGGGGAACATCATCGCGGACGTCGCCGTGATCTACGACGACGCGGAGAAGCGCATCGTGCGCGTGAGCGCGATGGACCTCGAGTCCAACGTCACCTTCCCGATGGACGTGACGATCGCGAAGACGATCGAGCGCAACAAGCCGCAGCCGGGCCGCCGGATCATCGCCCAGCGCAAGAACTCGCGCGGCTACGACGTGTTCGTGATCGAGGCCACGGACGAGGAGATCCTCGACAAGGAGCGCGCCGCCGCGTCCAAGGCGCTGCGCACGTGCCTGTTGCGGTTGATCCCGGGGGACATCCTCGATGAGGCGATCGCGCAGTGCTACTCGACGCGCGAGGGCGTGATCCGCAAGAACCCCACGGAGGCGATCAAGAAGATGGTCGACGCCTTCGAATCGATCGGCGTGTCGGTCGCGCAACTCTCGGAGTACCTCGGGCACGCGATCGACGCATCAACGCCGGACGAGATCGGCAAGATGCGCAGCCTCTACCACGCCATCCGCGACAAGGAGGCGACCTGGGCGCAGGCCATGGACAGCCGACGCGCGGGTGGGTCCGAGCAAGCAGAGACGCCGCGCACCGCCGCCGATGCGCTCGCCAAGAAGGCGGGAGACGTGCGCGCGCAAGCCACCAAGCCCGTCGAGGTTCTCCCTCCGGAGCCGCGGGCGAGCTGACGCAAACCGCCCGGCAGCGCGTTCGAGGGGCTTGGGAACTCCTGATCGTGTGAGCGAACGCGAGGCCGGGCGGCCCTTCCAACCAACACCGCAATGGACAGGACCAACATGAAGACGATCGAGATCGAGAACGTGGGCGCGATCCAGCAACTGAGCATTCCGCTCTCGCCCGGGGTCACCGTGCTCTCCGGCCGAAACGGAGCGGGCAAGAGCACGGCGCTGCGCGCGATTGGCGCGCTGGCGACCGGAGAGGCGCCCGAACTCGAGGTGCGAGACGGGGTCGACGAGGACGTGCGAGGTCGGATCTCCGGACTCGGCGCGCTGTTTACCGTGGGCCGTCGGCGCGCGGAAGCGACAGCCAGTCCCTCGGGGAAGAACCGGGGGACCGGCGAACTCGAGGTGCGCACGCTGCGGGGGTTGAACCCGCTCGAGCTCGTGAACCCGGGTGTGTCCGATCCCGAACGCGCCGATGCTCGGCGCATCGCGCTGCTCTGCGACCTGGCTCAAGTCGCCGGCGGCATCGGAGTCTTCTGCGACGCGTTGGGGAACAACGTCAAGACGCTCGCGAGCCGCAAGACGCTCGACGCCACCTCCGTCCCGGACATCGCTGCTGGGTTGCGGCGCGACATCCAGACGGCCGCGCGTGAGGTGGAGGAGCGCGTGACACGGCTCGACGGCGAGATTGCCGCGCACCTCAGCGCGAGCGGTGGAGTCGACGGTGCGGAGCCTGAGGTGCAGGCGAACCACGCCGCGGAAGTCGCCGCCGCGATTCGCGATCTCGACTCGCTGCGAGCGAAGGGCGAGCAGGCGCGGAAACTCGGGGACCAAGCTGCGAAGTCGCGCGGGGATCTCGAGCGCGCCCGCACGTCCTACTCCGGGCCAACGATCGAGCAAGCTCGCGCCGCGATCGCCGAGACGCAGGCGACCGTGGATCGAGTCACGGACGAGATCCAGCGCTTGCAGGCGACGCTGGCCGACGAGCGAACGGCCCTCTCCGGACTGCGGATCCAACTCCAGGCGGCCGAGGCACACGAGTCGAACCTCAAGCGCTGGTCCGACTCGATCGCGGCCGGCGAGACGGCGGTGAGCGTCGACGCGGGCGACCTCGAGCGCGCCGAGCAGCGCGTCGCGGCCGCGCAGGCTGCGCAGTCCGAAGACGCCGTGATCGCGGAGAAGCGCAAGCGACGCCGCGAGGCCGACGCGCTGACCGCCAAGCGCGACAAGGCGTCCCTCGAAGCCACCGCTCTGCGTGAGCTCGCGACCAAGTGCGAGGCCGTGGTGACGGACATCGTCAACAAGGCAGGGCTTGGTCTGCGTGTGCGCAACGGACGCTTGGTGCACGACACCGCGCGCGGTGAGACGCTCGTGTCCGACCTCTCTTTCGGTGAAGGCGTGCGCCTCGCGGTGGAGATCGCGGCCAAGTCGTTCGGGCGCGAGGAGGCCCTGCTCGTCGTTCCCCAGGAGGCCTTCGAGGGCCTCGATCCCAAGAACCAGCGAGAGCTCGACGCCATCGCTCGCGAGTGCGGCGTCGCGATCATCACCGCGAGAGCGACCAGCGGCGAGCTGCAGGCCGTGCCGTACGGGTGCTCGCCGGCGATTCCGGAGGTCGCGTGAACTACAACCACCTGACGCTCGGCGGGAACCTCACGCGCAACTGCGAGGTGCGCTACACCGCGGGCGGCAAGGCCGTCTGCAAGTTCGGCCTCGCCGTCAACGAGCGCTGGAAGGGGGCCGACGGTCAGGATCGCGAGTCGGTGCTGTTCGTCGACGTGACGATCTTCGACAAGCGCGGCGAGGCCTTCGCCAAGTTCCACAAGAAGGGCGACCAGGCCTTCGTCGTGGGCAAGCTGCAGCTCGAGCAGTGGGAGGACCGCGACAGCGGCGCCAAACGCTCGAAGCTCTCGATGATCGCCCACGAGTGGCAGTTCGTCGGGTCGAAGAAGGACCGCGCTGAGCCCACCGCCGCGCCCTCGGAGCCTGACGAGAGCAAGTGGCCGACGCAGACGGCCTCGATCAACGCCGAGACGGACGACACGCCCTTCTGATCCAGGCAGCGCGGCATGGTGCGCGAGGAGAACTCGCGACAGGCCCTCTCGAGCACGCCCCTTGAAACAAACGCGCTGCACCCTTTCTGAGTCTCGAGCCCCCGCGAGGAGTTGATTCCCGCCGCCGACGGTCGGGGGCACGGCACTGATCACGATGCACCAGCGCACACTCGACTTCGCGCGCGCTCGCGCGACGGACCCTTCGACGAGCCACGTCGCCGGGCGCCGGGCGTCCGAGTTCGCCGCGGACCACCACCGGCGGATCCTTGAGACCCTGCGTCGAATCGGACCCGCGACGATCCACGAGATCGCGGCCGCGTCCAACCTCGACCATGTTGCGGTCGCGCGGCGGATGCCAGAGCTTGAGCGCGAGGGGCTCGCCAGCGCATCGGGAGGGGAGCGCAAAGGCCCTTCCGGTCGTCCGTGCAGGATCTGGGGCGCGGTTGCGTAGGAGAAGGCTTCCCGGTGGCGAGACGGCCGCCAAGAAAATCGCGCTCGGTGCGTGCTGCTCGGCTGCGTCCCGCACGTTCGCGTCGTAGCCTTCTCGCGAGGCCACACCGTGTGGCGGTGGCAAATGCGAGCTGCCACTGCCAAGAAGCGCGGAGCGGCTCTCTCCCAGGGGCCGGCAGGACGTGCGAGCGTCTTGCCGGCCCCCCTTCGTCGAAGCTCACGTCATGGAACGAAGTCGCGCGGGCGCCGGACTCTCAGTGCCGGCGCCCGCGCGCGCTT
>JADYYP010000003.1 GCA_020853575.1 Planctomycetota bacterium | reverse complement strand
TTCCCAAGCTGAATGTCGCGGGTTCGAACCCCGTCGCCCGCTCCAATAACCGCGCGCAGCGCATGGACTTACGTCGCCGCGGCAGCATCCGTGTCTCTCTGCGCGGGCACGAGTTGCGGTAATGTCGCGAGAACAGCGTCCGCATTTGCCATGGCATGCCGTGGCGAGACACAACAGCGGGCGAGCCAGCGAAGCGGTTCGAGAGTCGCAACCTGGAGTTCATGTGTTCTGCGTCCCGGCCTGACGGTTGGCCGGCGGTGGAGCAACCGATTGTCCGCGCGTACGCGGAACGGATTTCCGGGGCATGCGCGCTCAGCACGCCGCTTCCCTGGCAGGATGACCGCGCTCCGACCGATCCGTCGGAGTGTCCTGGAAGGGAGAACGGATGCCGATGCGACACTGGATCATCGCGATAGCCACGGTCTCGGCCGGTCTGCCTGCCGTTGCCCAGAGCACTCGGCGGGTCAGTGTCAGCTCGGTGGGCTTCGAGGCCTCGGCGCAAAGCGCACGACCAGCAATTTCGTCGGACGGGCGGTTCATCGCGTTCGACAGCCAGGCAGGCAACCTTGCTTTCGGCGGAACCACTTTCTGGCACAGCGTCTACGTCCACGATCTGGCGACAAGACGAACCACCCTGGAGAGCGTGAACTCCTCCGGCGCAACTGCGAGTTCGAACAGCCACGCGCCCTCGCTGTCAGCGGACGGCCGATACCTCGCCTTCTACAGCTTCGCCACGAACCTGACGCCGGGAGACACGCCGAACGCCTTCGATGTCTTCGTGCGCGATCGGACCACGGGACAAGTCGTCTGCGCGAGCATTAGCTCAGTCGGCGCTTTCGGCAACGCAAGCAGCACGAACCCCACGATCAGCGCCGACGGTCGATTCGTCGCCTACCGGAGCGACGCGAACAACCTCGTCCCCGGCGACTCCAACGGCTGCAAGGACGTGTTCGTTCGAGACCTCGTCGCCGGGATCACGGAGCGAGTCAGCGTCTCGACCGCCGGCATCCAAGGGACGCTGGAGAGTTACGATCCCGTGGTCTCTGCCGATGGTCGCTTCGTCGCGTTCGCGAGCGACGCCCCAAACTTGGTGGCCGGTGACACCAACGACAGCACCGATGTCTTCCTGCGCGACCGGCTGACGATCCAGACCACCCGAGTGAGCGCGACGGCCGGCGGCGGACAGGCCAACTCGTGGAGCGCAGGGCCCGCGATCTCCCTCGACGGTCGCTACGTCGCGTTCGTGAGCAACGCGTCCGACCTCGTCACAGGAGATTCCAACGGCCACCCCGACGTCTTCCGGCGCGACCTGGTCAGTGGCCAGACGATTCGCCTGAGCGTCGGACCTGCAGGCACCGAAGCAAACTCGTGGAGCGACCGTCCTTCGATTTCCGACGACGGAAACAAGATCGCGTTCCTCAGCGCCGCCAGCAACCTCGTGGGCGGCGACACGAACGCCAGCGTCGACGTGTTTGTGCGCGATGTCCAGCTCGGCCAGGCCGCTCGTCAGAGCGTCGACTCCGCAGGCACGCAAGGCACACTGGAGAGCGAATGGCCTTCGCTCTCGACAGACGGGGCAGTGATCAGCTTTGCGAGCCGCGCGACAAACCTCGTTCCTGGCGACACGAACAACTGCAGTGACATCTTCGTGCGCGGCTGGATGGCTTCCTGCTTCGTCGACGGAGATGGAGACGGGTTCGGCGCGGGCCTGCCGGTGTTCGCCACACAGTTCGAATGCGGCGCTGGCTACTCCACATACGCGACAGACTGCAATGACCTCAACGCGTTCGTGAATCCGGCGATGCCGGAGACGTGCAACGGTGTCGACGACGACTGCGACGTCGCTGTCGATGAGGGCCTTTCGTTCGCGTCCTACTACCCCGACGCGGACGGCGACGGGTTCGGTGCGACCGGCGGAAGCGTCTGGGCTTGCACGCAGCCGACCGGCCACCTGCTGCAAAGCGGAGACTGCAACGACAGCGATCCGACCGTCTACCCCGGCGCGGTGGAGTTCTGCGACGGTCAGGACAACGACTGCAATGAGGTCGTCGACGACGGGTTCCTCAGCACGTACTGCACGGCAGGGACAACGGTCCAAGGATGCGTTCCGCAAATCGCGGGCATCGGGGTGCCGAGCTCGGCCGCATCGAACGGCTTCGAGATCGTCGCCGACGAGGTTCCAACGCAGCGCATGGGCTTGATCTTCTACGGTCTCGCTTCCATCGCGCCGCCGCAGCCCTGGGGGCTTGGGAGCCCGAGCTACCTGTGCATCTATTACCCCGTGCTGCGCACCGGCGCGCAAAACTCCGGCGGCAGCGTCGGTCCGTGCGACGGAGAACTGCGCGTCGACTTCAATGCGTTCATGACTGCGACCCCGAGCGCACTCGGTTCGCCGTTCATCGCCGCAGATGTCTTCTACGCGCAGGCGTGGTTCAGGGATCCTGGCGCGGCGAAACAGACCAACCTGTCGGATGGATTGAGGTTCACGCTATGCAATTAGCAGCCAGCCAACTATCGAGGGTCCAGACGATGTCGCGCCTCGCTTCGCTTCCACTGCTTTGCCAGCTCGTGGCAATGCCCTGTAGCCTCGCCACCGCGCAGTCTCCCGAATGGACGCGCCAAATTGGCACCGGCGAATACGATGAAGCACTCGCTTCAGCGCCAGATGGATCAAGCGGCGTGTACTTCGGTGGCCATACGTCTGGTGCCTTGGGTGGCGGCAACGTTGGATTGGCAGATGCTTGGATCTCGCGCTACAACAGGTTCGGAACGCAGGTCTGGATTCGTCAGTTCGGAACCACCGCCAACGACTGGCTTTACGCAGCAGCGCCGGACACCAGCGGAGGTGTGTTCGTCGGAGGCGGCAGTAGAGGCAATCTTGGTGCACTGAATCAGGGGCACAGCGATGCGTGGCTCGCGCGCTACGACAGCGCGGGCAGTCAGGCGTGGGTTCGGCAGCTTGGCACTTCCGGCATCGATTTCATCTACGCCGCCGCTAGCGACGGACTCGGAGGTGTGTTTGTTGGCGGCGAAACCGCCGGCAGCCTGGCTGCGCAAAACGCGGGCGGCAAGGACGCCTGGTTTGCCCACTACGATCACGACGGCGACCAGACCTGGATCAGACAGCTGGGAGCAACTGCGGATGACGCTGTTCATGCAATGGCTCTTGATGGAGCAGGAGGCGTTTTCGTCGGCGGTGCAGGACCTGGGCTTGCTGGTCCTATCTGGGGTGGCTGGGTGGCCCGCTTTGATTCCGCAGGAAATCAGTCCTGGATGCGGCAGATCGCGGCAAGCGAGATTCCGTCCGCGTCGTCGGACGGATCGGGCGGCGTTTTTGTCGGAGGCAGGGTCGGCTCGCAAGGGGTGCTCGCTCGGTTCGATGTTGCCGGTAATCAACTGTGGACCCGTTCATTTCCGGCCACACTTTACGCCGTGGCTGCGGACGGGATTGGCGGGGTCATTGCCGGCGGATCGACGACAGGGAGCGTTGCCGGTCCGAATGCGGGCCTCGATGACACATTGCTTGCGCGCTACGACAGCGTAGGTGGCCAGACATGGATTCGACAAAGTGGCTCGGCGTTGCACGATTTCCTTTACACGGCCACAGCGGACGGTTCGGGTGGCGTCTTCGCCGCTGGACGAACATACGGAAACCTCGGTGGCGTCAACGTAGGACAGTACGACGCCTGGTTTTCCAGAACTGGTTACTTTGAGCGTTACTTGGACGCCGATTCAGATGGCTTCGGTAGTGGCCCAGCGTTCTATCACCTCGTCCCATCCACCCCAGGATTCTCTCCATTCGGAGCTGACTGCGATGACGGCAACGCCGTGGTGTATCCCGGCGCTCCGGAAATCTGCGACGGCCTCGACAACGACTGCAACGGTGTCGCCGACGACAGCTTCACGTCGAATTACTGTACGGCCGGCACGAGCGTTCAAGCGTGCGTGCCTTCAATTGGCGGACAAGGTGTCCCGAGCAGTTCCGCCGCGTCCGGATTCACGATCAACGTGAGCATGGTTCCCGGCCAGCGGTACGGCCTGATCTTCTACGGCTCCGCGCCTACCGCGCAGATCTGGGCTCCTGGTAGCTCAAGCTACTTCTGCATCTTCTACCCTATCTCGCGCACAGGCGTGCTCGATTCCGGCGGGACCGTAGGGTCGTGCGATGGCGTGCTTGCGCTCGACTGGAACGTTTGGCGCGCCGCGAACCCGTTAGGGCACGGCTCGCCGTTCTCTGCAGGCCAGGTGTTCTACGCGCAAGGCTGGTATCGAGACCCGGGTGCAGCGAAGCAGACTAACCTCTCAGACGGGCTGAGGTTCACGCTGTGCAACTAGCGGCCAGACACGGCGCCCTTCCACCAGCGATGGCAACCGTCGGCTTCCTCGCGCGCGAGCGCCAGTTCGCTGGTTACCGGCGTCGTGCGGCGTTCCGCCTGCGCGTGACCGCGCGGACGAGCAACCAGACGACCGCACGATCCGAGCGATGGCCCTGCCGACTCTTGCGCGTCGGGTGAGCGAGTCGGTGTTGGCGTCTCGCTGCTCGGCCGTGGTTGCTCGGACTACCGAGCGAGGGCCGCCGCCAGTGGTCCCGGCCGAAGGCCGGCGTCGCAGATGGACCTGGAGGGCCGAACTTGGTAGTAAAGGTTCAGGCCACAACCTTGAGCAACGTTCAGCCCAACGAAGGAACTTTGAACAGGGATCCCCGAGCGTGAAGCGGGGCCCCAGCGGCACCGTTCGGTCCGCTCCGCCCGTGGGCGGCGAGAGAGTTCGTGCCTTCGTCCCGAAGCCGCTACCGCCGACCCCGAGCCTTGCCGTCGACGCGGCGCTCCGCGAGGAAATCGATCAGGCCCTGCTCGCGCTCGGTCGCCTCGACAGCGTGTCCAGCTTGCTGCCGGACACGGCCCTGTTCCTCTACGCGTTCGTCCGCAAGGAGGCCGTGCTCTCCTCGCAGATCGAGGGCACGCAGTCGTCGCTCTCCGACCTCTTGCTCTTCGAGATCGAGGAGGCACCGGGCGTGCCGTTCGACGACGTGCGCGAGGTCTCGAACTACGTCCGTGCGCTCGAGCACGGCGTGAAGCGTGTGCGCGGGAACTTCCCGATCTCCAACCGGCTCTTCCGCGAGGTCCACGCTGAACTCCTCGCGCAGAGTCGCGGCAGCGAGAAGCGGCCCGGCGAGTTCCGCACCTCACAGAACTGGATCGGTGGCGCGCGACCCGGCGTGGCGACGTTCGTTCCTCCGCCGCCGGACAAGGTGCTGGAGTGCATGGCAGAGCTGGAGAAGTTCCTGCACGACAAGCCCGAGCGCACGCCGGTCCTCCTCAAGGCCGCGCTCGCGCACGTCCAGTTCGTGACGATCCACCCGTTCCTCGACGGCAACGGTCGTCTGGGGCGCCTGCTCATCACGCTGCTCCTCGTGTCCGAGGGCGTGCTCCGCGAGCCGCTGCTCTACCTGAGCCTGTACTTCAAGACGAAGCGCAAGACCTACTACGAGCTGCTCCAACGCGTCCGCACCGACGGTGACTGGGAGGCCTGGATCTCGTTCTTCATGCGCGGCGTGAAGGAGACGGCCGAAGGAGCTGTCTCGACCGCGCAGCAACTGGCGCAGATCTTCAAGGAGGACCGCGAGCGCATCCAGGCCCTCGGCCGCATCTCCGGCTCGGCGCTGCGCGTGCACTACGCGTTGCAACAACACCCGATCCAGACGATCACCACGGCGAAGGATCGCACGGGCCTGACCGTGCCGACCGTCACCGCCGTGATGAAGAGCCTCGAGACTGCGGGCATCGTCCGCGAACTCACAGGCAAGCAGCGCGGACGCGTCTTCGGATACGACCGCTACCTCAAGGTGCTGAACGAGGGCACGACCACGCCGCCACGTCGCTGACCTCGCACCTCGCCCGTACCCGTAGCATCCCGTCCCGTGAAAGCTCGCCATGCCCGCAACTCGCCACTGGCTGCCGAGAAACCGTAGAGTTCATGCCTGGACACGTATCAGTTTCCTAAATTGCGTTCATTGATCGTCGCGCTCATGCCTTGCGAGCGAGGACGATCATGCCCGCCGCGCGCGTCGAATTGGTACGCGCTCCGTTCACTCGCTGCTCGACATGAAGACGAAACTCCTGATCTATAGTGTTGCGTGCGCGTCTGCTCTGAAGGCACCCGCATATAGCCAAACTCCGGTCTGGGGCCGCCAGTTCGGCCTCTGTGCTGACGACTGGGCGTACTCGACCACACACGATGGAACTGGCGGGAGCTTCGTGGCGGGTCGCTCTCAGATGTCTTGCGGGACGTCCAATTCATCGCAAGCGGGATTCCTGCGGCGATTCGACGCACTTGGAAACGCGTTGTGGGCGCGACATGAAGACGCTGGTGGCGTCACCGGTACCTTTGCGCTTGCGGTAACATCCGACGCGGCGGGCGGGGCATTCGTTGCCGGCACAACGGACGGAGTTCTAGTCGGAACCGGCAGCGGCGGTTATGACGCGTGGATTGCTCGATACGACGAATCGGGTTCGCGGTTGTGGCTTCAGCAGTACGGAACCGCGAGTGCCGACGGCGTTTCGGCCTTGGCTCCTGGCACGAACGGATCAGTGCTCGCTCTCGGGTACACCCAGTACAACACGACCGACGCAGTGCTCTCACTCTGCGACTCAGGCGGGGCTGTTGTGTGGACCCAGACCTTTGGCACCGCCCTGTACGACTATCCGCACGGAATCGCGAGCGACGGTTTGGGTGGCGCGGTCTTCGTCGGTACCACGACAGGTTCGCTGTTCGGTCCAAACCAAGGGAGCGCGGATATCTGGATTGCGCGCTGCGACGAATCCGGGAGCCTGCTCTGGTCGAGGCAGATCGGCACCAACGCTTGGGACGCCGCATACGGTGTATCCGTGTCAACGGCCGGAGACGTGTTTGTCGCGGGTGTGACAACTGGCGCATTTGGCGCCACGCCTTCTGGCGGCGACGACGCGTGGGTTGCGAAGTTCAATTTGGACGGTGTCGAAGCGTGGCGCCGACAAATGGGCACGGCGGCCGACGAGGCGGCCACCGCCACGGCGCCTGACGCGAGCGGAGGAGTGTTCGTTGTTGGTCACGCCGGCGTTCCGTTCTCGGCCAACAGCTTTGATGCTTGGATCTCGCGCTACGACAGGCGTGGCGACCTCATGTGGAGCTTCAATCTCGGAACGAACGCGGAGGACCAAGCACTCGGAGCGATAGCAGACGAGGTCGGCGGTCTGCTCGTTGTGGGCTTCACAGGGGCAGATCTGTTCGGCTCGACAGTCGGCGGCTCCGACGCTTGGTTGGCCAGGTACTCAACGACCTACGAATGCTACCTGGATTTCGATAGCGATGGGTTCGGAACCGGATCGGCACTCAGCGGCTCACTTCCCTGCGGATTCGGATACGCGTATCTCGACGGCGATTGCGACAATACCAACGCGAGTGTCTACCCCTACGCGCCCGAGATCTGCGACGGCCTTGACAACAACTGCGACGGCGCGATCGACGAGGGCTTCATTTCGACCTACTGCACCGCCGGCACGACTGTGCACGGTTGCGTCCCGACGATCGCAGGCGAGGGCGCTCCGAGTTCTCTCGCCGCGAGCGGCTTCGACATTGTCGTTCGCAGCGTCCCCGGGCAGAGATACGGCACACTGTTCTACGGGTTCTATCCGTTCGCGACGCCGTGGGCGCCGGGGAGCCCGAGCTTCAAGTGCATCGCGAGTCCGGTCACGCGCACCGGCGTCCTCGATTCCGGCGGCGTCGCCGGACAGTGCAACGGCGAACTTCGCCTGGACTTCAACGCGTGGATGCGAGCGAATCCCGCGGCGCTCGGGTCACCGTTCGTCGCGGGTCAAGTGTTCTATGCCCAGGGCTGGTTCCGCGATCCGGCGGCACCGAAACAGACCAACCTCTCCAACGGCCTGACGTTCACGCTGTGCGACTGACACGCTCGGGGGCGCGTTCGAACGGGCGCGCGGTTCATCTCGGCCGCGAGGAACTGTGCGTCGGCTCGCTGGCCGGCGGTCGGGTGAGCAGACAGCGGACGCAGTAGGAGCATGATCGCGGTCGATCACCGATCGCGCCCGCTCACTTGGCGTCGCCACGCGATTTCAGCTTCTGGATCAGCGCGCCGGGGATTTGCGGCTTGGCGAGTGCATCGAGCTCTCGGTTGGTCGAGAGGTCCACCTGCCAGCTGTACTCGAACTCGTAGGCCATCGACCGCGCGAGGCCGTCGAGCCCGGGGAAGAGAGTCGCCTGGGTGATGTTCATCGTGTAGAGCGCCGCCATCGCCTGCCGTCGCATCTTCTGCGTGTCGAGCTCGAGCTTGACCAGCAGCGTGCCCTTCCCTGGGTAGCTCTCGACGATGTCCTCGATGTCGAAACCGAGGTGACTGGAGACCAGGAACGTCCCCGATTGCGCGATCACGCGCTGCGGCATGCGGAAGGGGTCACCCTGCCACAGAAATCGGTGCTTGTTCGGAAGATAGTAACGCTCGAACCACTTGCGGTCGCGCGGTTGGGCGCGGGTCACGTCGACCCCGTCGATGCGGTGCCGGCTGTGGATGTCCCACAAGAGTGGCAGATTCATCGCCCAAACCACGGCGTTGGCCGTTGCGCGTTCCAACGCGAAATGAGCGGCGACATAGGGCGACCAGGTGAAGTCCAACAAGCGCGTGGGCGCACCGTGGTGCTGCATCAGCGCGAGCCATTCGAGCTCGTCCGACGAAGGCGGATCGGCAACGTACAAGTGCGACTTGCGCTCGAAAATGCGGCGAATGCGCGTCTCTTGGAGTGTCCAAGCAGCGGCGCAGACGCGCGAGACTTCGATGTGCCGTCGCAGTGAGCTCTGGAGCTTCCATCGCGCGTCACTCTGTCCGCGAAATCCCCAACTGCGGAACCCATCCCATCCGCCGACGATGTCGACGAACTCGGACCACGAGGAGACTCGATGCTCGAGGATGCGCGAGCTCGCGGCTTCAGACGACGGCGTCGGCCGCTTCGTTTTCTTGGCTGCCATGGTGCGAGTTGCAGTGCGAGTCGCGACGCGCCGCGGCGGCGCGCGCTGGATGCGCAAGCTAGCGTGGCGCCGAGGCGACACCGAGCTCGAGTCACATTTCCATCGTGGTCCTCGAGCGGCGCTCGCGATGGGCCGGTTTCCGCGGGGTGCGCGGCTGTCTCGAAACCGGACGCAGCGGTCCGAAGTTCGGACAACGCGCGCGATCGTGCGCCGGTCCAGGCTCGCGCGCGGGCCACGAGCTGGGCCAGAGCGCGCGGCACGGCGCTTTCGACTGGGCGGGCATGAACCACAAATCCGCTCCGCTCTTCGACCTGTTTCACCAACTGCTCTCCGCCGGCGCCGTGACGGCGCTACTCAGCGCCGTCGGCCTCGCCCAGACGTCCCTGTACCACCAGCCCCTGTCCGCAGGCGGCGGGGTGCTCCGGCCCTCGACCGTGTGGACCAACAACCTGGGCATCGACTTCGAGAACGACACGATCGCCTGGGACGATTTCGAGTTGGGCCAGGACGCCCTCGTGACGCGGGTGCGTTGGGTTGGAACGGACGCACTCGCCCTGGGTTTCCAAATCGAGTTCTTCCATCAGGAACCCGCGAGCAGCGTTCTCAAGCCCGATGTCGCGCTCTCGGGGGAACCCCCGATTTCGAGCCAAACGGTGACGGGATTCACTCAACAGCCCCTGGGCGGCGGACTGGTGCAATTCGAGGCGGACCTGGCCACGCCGATGTTCTGCGCGGCCCACACGACCTACCACCTCTCGATCATCGCGCGCGCGCCGGCGACCAACGTGCTGTGGAGCTGGGCATCGACGCCCAACGGGCTCCACGGGGCCACTTGGTGGCGTCGCGGGCTGGGCATCTACTACAGCTTCGCCGACGACCGGGCCTTCGAGCTCCTGACCGCGCACGACACTCTGCTCGGCACGGCGTTGTGCGTCGCCAACTCGCAATGTCCGTGCGGTAACGACGGCGAGGCCGGCGAAGGCTGCGAGAACTCCTCGAGCGAAGGGGCGGTGCTGGTGGCTTACGGCAGTCCGAGTGTCGCGGCCGACGATGCGCGTCTGGTGACGCTCGGCGTGCCGACCTTCGAAAGCTGCCTGATGATCGCGAGCACGAACGTCGTCGCTAGTGTGCCGTTCTACGACGGGCGTCGCTGTCTGGGTGCCCCGATACAGCGTTTCGGGTTGACGCACTCCGGGGCGAGCGGATCGGTGAGCTACGGCCCTGGACTGGGCTCCTTCGGAACCGCCCATTTTCCGCTCTCGGGCCAGTTCATCGCCGGGCGCAGCTTCGGTTTCCAGACCTGGTACCGCGACAACCACGGCCCCTGCAATCACGACTCGAATCTCTCCAGTGGGCGCCTGATCACGTTTCTGCCTTAAGACTCTCTGTTGCTTGGCGAATCCGACCCTTGGTGCACTGCCGCATTCGAGGACGGCGCGACTTCCAGCGCCGTCCGGATCCCTGTGTGCCGCCGCGTGACTCGCCCACCCAACGCGGCACAGCGCTCACGGCACGCCGCTCGTGCGCGCCCAGGCGAATTGCTCGAGCTCGCCAGCGCCGTTCAACCGGCCTCGCACAAGCAGTTTCGGTCCCACGCTGCCCTTGCCGGACCGCCGAGGCCCGGCAATCATGCGCTCCGGCGTCGATGAGGTCCGCACCAGCGGAAGTCACCACTCAGAACTCTCAGCCACCGCAGAGGCTCGCCGTTGAAGACACCGAAATCGAGAGCCTCGTTCGTGTTGTCGATCGTGTGTGCCAGCGTGGCGTCCGCGCAAAACGTAGAGTTCATCTCGGCACACTTTCAGGATCCGTTCTGCATCGTCGGGTATGACTCGGCCGGCGTCGAGGTCGCGAGAAGCCAAGGAGTCGGGCAGTACAACGGAGTAGCGTTCGACCCCGCGGGCAACTGGGTGGCCACACGCTTGGGAAGCAACAAGGCCGTCGCGGTCTTCTCTCCCACGGGCGCCCTCATCCGTAGCTTCGCGACGCCCCAGATCAACTATCCCACCGACTGCGCCGTGTTCGGGGACGGCACGATCGCCGTTTGCGACTGGTGGACCCAGGGCGACGGCACGCATCTGTTCTCACCGCTCGGCGCGCACCTCGGCACGTTGCCGACCGGGCCGGTGTTCTCGTGCAAGGTCGACCCGCTCGATCGTCTGTGGGTGTGCACCTTCAGTTACCAAGCGCCGTCCAGCGTGTCGTGCTTCAGTCGCAGCGGGGCGCTGATCACGACGTTTGCCACCACGGCGTACGTCATCGACTTCGACTTCGAGCCGGGCGGCGATCTGTGGTTGTGGGGCGGAGAGAACCGCGTCTCGCGGTGGACGAACTCGGGGGCGTTCGTCAGCAGCTTCGTCACCGTGAATTTTGGATCGAAGCACGGAATCGCGCGCATGCTCGACGGAACCCTGTGGGTCACGCACGACGACTTCTTGGCAGAGCGCTATGCGCCCAACGGGACACGGCTGCAGTCGATGCCGTTTCCGGAAAACGCTGGGAGCTTGGAGAGCCGTAGGGAGAGCAACTCGGCCACGAGCTACTGCACCGCCGGGACGACCACGAACGGCTGCGTGGCGTCCATCTGGTGCCGCGGTGTGCCCAGCGTTTCGGGAGCCGTCGGGTTCGAGGTCACCGTCTCCAACGTCGAGGGGCAAAAGCAGGGCATCATCCTCTACGGCGTCAGTGGTCGGGCGACGGCGCCGTGGGGCAGCAGTTCGAGCCTGCTGTGCGTCAAAGCGCCCGCGCAACGCACCGCAGTGATCGGATCCGCGGGGGCGGCCAACGCGTGCAACGGAACTCTCGTGCTCGATGTCGACGCGTACATGGCGGCGCACCCGTTCGCACTCGGCGCACCATTCCTGGCCGGAGGCAGGGCTTTCTTCCAAGGGTGGTTTCGCGATCCGCCGAGCGCGAAGTCCTCGAGCCTCTCGAATGCTCTCGAAGTCGTGCTCGCCCCCTGACGGCGGGGCACGCAGCGGCTCGAGGGCGCGTATCCCTGGGTTCCGCACGACAAGTCGACTGGTTCGCGGTGCTTTGATGCGCGCTCCACTCGAGTTCTCCCCGTCCCCACGGAATCGCGCACGAAGCGTGGAACGCGCGAGCCCGACGGCGATGGCGCGTCTCTGGCAGCAGCGAGATCCTCGACACCCTGCCGCCCGTGGTGCCGCTCTGTCAGCCTGGGCATCGAGGGACGTACCGCATCCGAGTGACCGAGATTGTCGCGCCCCTTGGGGCGAGTGACGAAGCGCGTGCTCCGGGTGTCGCGGGCCGCAGCGTCGACGGTGAGTCGCGGCGCCGAGAGAGCCTCGGGGCCAGCGCCGATTTCGACGTGTCGTGCTTCCAATGTCGCTGGACGTGACCGTGAACCACGACCGCGTCTCACCGTTGTCGCCGCGGGTGGCTCGAAGCATGGAAAACCAGTCGTTGGTCGAGTTCGTTCGCAACTCGGGGTTCCTCGGGATCTGCGCGCTCGTGCTCAAGAGGTCCGCACCCGCGGCCTTCGCTTGGTACGTGGCGATCGCCATGACCCCGCTGGCGCTGGGGATGGTCGGAACGTGGATCGGCAACGCCAACATCGAAGGCGCTGTCAGGGCGGGCGCGGACAGCGACCCGGCGCGTCTCGAGCTCAGCCACGGCATCGCGGCGAGTTCGACCCAGATCGGCGCGACAGCGACGGCAATTCTCGTCGCGCTCGGGTTGCTGGGGATGGCAGTCGCAGCCCGGACCCGCGGTGACACTCGAGCCAGCGCGCGGACGAACTGAGTCCGCCTTCGACGGATCAGCACTGCGAGCGCGCGCGCACGGATCGGATGCCGCTCGCCGCGAGTCTCACTCGGAGCGCTCGAGCTTCAGGCCGCACACGCGCATCGTGAAATCGAACACGCCATTGGACTTGAGGTGCAGGTTGCCCTCGCTGGCGGCTTCCGCCGGCGACGTCAGGATCAGCACGACGTGGTCCTTGCCCTGTGCGGACAGACTTCCGCTGTCGAAGACGTCGCTGTCGAGCAGGCCCTCGATCACGAGCTCGGCACCGTTGGAGTGCGCCGTCGCTTCGCTCAACTCTGCGTTCCCGACCCGGCCCACGACCTTGCCAGCGTCGTCGATCGCGAGGTCCACCGCGAAGTCGCCGTACTCACTTGCCAGATCGCGGTCGAGGAAGTTCGCTCGTCCCTTCCAAGCTTCGCCCCACGCCGCACTCAAGGGCTCGGTCCGCTGCGATATCACACAACATCCCAGCGCGGCTGCGCCGAGCACCAGACAGAGGAGCAGTTTCTTCATCTTCGTCGTTCGGTCGAGGTCGGTTCGTCAGGCCTCGAGTACCGAGGTCTTCCACGGTCGCTCGAATCGCGCCCGAGCGCCATGCAGTCCCGCGTTGTCGCTCGATAAGCGAGTGTAGGTGGCGCGGCGCGGCGGATGGAGGTCGTCGAATCGGGCGAAGGTGAGCGACACGCGCGCCGGCACTCGAGCGCCGTCCGCGGTGGAGCAGGCCTGCGATCCAGAGCGCTCGCGGCCACTCGACCGAGCGCTACGGCGAGTTTCCTCCAGCCGGATCCTCGATCGCGAGGTAGCCTCGGGGCTCCCCGTCGATCTCTCCCTCTGCATCGAGGAACCTCCATGCGTAGCCCGTGCCTTCTCGCAGCTTTCGCCGCGATCCTCAGCGCTCCCGCCGTGCACGCCCAGGCCATCATCGCGCAGTCGTCCGGTCTCCCCTCTCCGGACCACGTGATCGACTTCGGAGCGAATCTGTTCCCGAACTTCACCAACGTCTCGACGCAGTTCACGGGCATCACCATCACGCACTCGCGCTACTTCACGACCAGCGTGGCGAACAACCTGGTCGGGGGCTTCCTCACCAACGACTTCAGCGGCGCACCGGACACGCTCTCGATCAAGTTCGCCACGCCGATCTCGGACCTGAGCTTCGTCTACCACCAGATCGGTTCCGGATCCTCGAACTTCAGGGTGCTGCTCGCCTCGGTCGAGGTCGACTCCTTCAGCAACTCCTCGAACCAGTTCCAGACGAACAACTACTTCGGATTCACCAACGTCGTCTTCGACGAGCTCCAGGTCGATTTCGTGATCGACTTCAACCTCGACACGTTGGCCTTCAACGACGCCGGTCCCGCGGTCTCGGCCTATTGCACGTCGAGCACGAGCACCTCGGGATGCACGGCGTCGATCTCGGGGAGCGGCACCCCGAGCGCGAGCGCCGGCAGCGGATTCACGATCTCGATCGCCGGAGTCGAGGGTCAGAAAACCGGCTTGGTGTTCTACGGCATCAACAACTCGGGCTTCATCCCGCTGCCCTGGGCCACCGGGAGCACGAGCTTCCTGTGCGTCAAGCCTCCGACCCAGCGCTCGCTGCCGCAGTCCAGCGGAGGCACGGCGGGAGCCTGCAACGGCGTGCTCTCGATCGACTGGAACGCGTTCATCACCGCCAACCCGGGCGCGCTCGGAACACCGTTCAACGGCACCGAGACCGTCTTTGCCCAGGGCTGGTTCCGCGATCCCGCCGCTCCCAAGACCACGAACCTCTCCAACGCGCTGCAGTTCGCCGTGGCGCCCTAGCGCGGGCGGCGACGTTCACGGCAAGAGCGTGACGCGCAGCGCATTGGAGAAGCCCGTGTGCTGCGCGAGCGCTCCGTCGCGCACCAGCCAGTGGAGGTACAGGTCCGCCGGCCCACCGCCGCCGCCCAGCGAGAAGCTCGCGCTTCCCGTGGCATCGGTCTGGATCGTCGTGCGCGCCCAGGGCCCTCCGAGAACCAGCGTGCCCCCGAAGAACGGGTGCGGATTGAGCACCTGGGAGCGGAAGACAACGCTCAGCTTGTTGGGTTGAGCGTGGTGCAAGGTCAACGTCGCTTGTTCGCCCGTCGCCAGTCGACCACTGGCCTCCAGCGTCGGAATCAGGCCGTTCGATCCGACCAGCGCGTAGCCGAGCTCGACCCCCGGGTCGTCTCCGAGAGCGCGCACGAAAACGTCGCTGACGCCGTTGGAATCGAGCGGGACGAGATTGGACGCATCGCTCGCGAACGCGACCGAGCGTCCGTCGCCGGAACACGCCAGCCCTGAGAAGTTCGCGCTGTTCGCGTTGCCGCCCACGCCCGCGCTGCTGCGGCTGGCGCGCCGCGTCTGTCCGCTGGAGCGCGTGCGCACGTAGACATCCGTGAACGCCGCGTCGTTCCACCACAGGTTCGTCGCCGTGCTCCAGAACACGATGCGATCCCCATCGTCGGAGACGTCCGGCTCCGAGCTCTGCACCGAGCCGGTCGCCGCGGCCTTGGCTCCGAACGAATTCACGCTGACCAGCTCGGTCGTGCTCAGCGCCGTGTCACGCAAGTAGACGTCCTCGTTGAACGTCGTGTCGAGTGGGTTGAGGTTGGTCGCGTAGCTCGAGAAGGCCACGAAGCGCCCGTCCGCGGAGAGCGATGCGTTCTGCGATGCCTGATTGGCCAGGGTGCCGCTCGTCGCGCGACTGACGATCGCCGTGACGCCCGCGAGCATGTCGCGCAGATAGACGTGCTGTGTCGCGACCGGAGTACTCGTCAAATTGGTCGACTCCGAGTGGAACGCGATCCAGCGGCCATCCGCGGAAAGGTCCCCGGAATAACCTCCCAGATTCGCGGGCTGCCCCGCGGTACTGGCGGTGACGAGCGTGAATGTCTGCGTGACGAGATCGAGGCGATACACGTCGGGCCGCGCGTTGAAATCGCTGGGCGCGAAGTTGGTCGCCAGCGTCTGCAGCATGACGTAGCGACCATCGTCCGAAATCGCGACGCCGGTGACGAAGTTGTCGGGCTGGGGAATGGCTCCCAGGCCCGTCGCACGCAGCGTCGTGGCACTCGCGCGGTCGCGCACGTACACGTCGGGGAACGGGCCGTTGTTGTCCGCCAGATTGACCAGATTGCTCGAGGCGGACACGAAGACCACGAACTGGCCGTTGCGCGAAATCGCGGGAGCGTCGCTGGCGGAGTTGCCCGGGCCTCCGCCGAAGCTCGCGCTCGCCAACTCGAGCGCCGCGTTGCCCTCGTCGAAGACCCCGTTTCCATCGGGATCGCGGTCGCACACGAAGATCTGTCCCGTCGAGCTCGCTCCGGCCAGCCCGTCGTCTGGGCTCATGAAGGCCACGAAACGCCCGCTGGCCGAGATGTCGCAGGAGCGGCTCATCTCACTGGTCGGCGCTCCGTTGGCGAGCTGGCTGATGCGCGTCGTCACCTGCCCGACCGCTGGCAGGGCCAGAACGGGCATGAAAAGCAAGGAAGCACGAGATGACCCAAAGCGCGTGTTGTGGAACATGGAACAGCAGGACCTCCGTGCCCCTTCGAAGGTGGGCAGCGGAGGTCCGCTACGACGGAAATGCGAAATCCGTCAGGGGCGCCGCCGTGGCAGCGCGTGGGCCGGTCACTTCGCGAAGTACTTGGTCCCGCGCTTTTCGCCGGTGGTCTTGATCTTGTTCTGTTCGAAGAGCTTCTGCACCGGCAGCTTGAGCTCCTTGCTCGGGACGCCCAGCCCCTTCGAAATCTGCTCGAGGCGCTCGCCTGCGTGGGCGGAAATGTAGTCGAGCAGGCTCGCCGCCACCGCGAGCACGTCGCCCTGGCTGCGCTTTCCGCCCTTGCGCGCGCGCGGCATCTTGGAGGCCGCGGGAGCATCCGCGATCGGCGACGGAGTCCCGCTCTTCGCGGGGCGGCCAGGCCCGCGACGGACCGCTTGGGTGCCGGCGAGGTGCTCGCCCAGGGCGTCGTGAACGGCCTGGAGCGCGCCGAGCTTGACCATGTTGGTGAGCTCGAGAACGAAGGCGTCGACACGGACTTTGATTTCGCGATCGAGTGCGGTTGTCTTCATTTCGGAATTGAGCCAAAAGCAGCAGCGCACTTCAAGTCGACGCCTGCATATCGCCCGATGCTCACAGTCGAGTTCGAGAATAGGGTCATGCTGCGCGCCCAAACCGCGGAGGGGCGCCGCGCTTCAGGCGCTCGCGGCCTCGAGCCTGTCCGACTCCTCAGCGGCGTGCACCTCGATGGTGACGTGCACGAGTTGCTCGAGTCCCTCGAGTCGCTCCCGGTAATGCTGCGGAGACTGCGGCTCCGTGCTCGCCAGAGACACGATCGCCGCGCAACTCCCCGGCCCCACGCGCCACACGTGCAGATCGGCGATCACGGATCGACCGTCGCGCTCGAGGAGAGTTCGGATCGAGCGCGCGAGGGACGCATCGGGCTCGAAGTCGAGCAACACGGCGCCGCTGTCCTTCAGAAGTCCGATGGACCAACGCAGGATCACGAGTGCCCCGAGGACTCCGCTCAGCGCGTCCATCCACGTCCAATCGAGGTACTTGCCCGCGCACAGCGCCGCGATCGCGAAGATCGAAGTGAGCGCGTCCGCCAACACGTGGTAGTACGCCGAGCGCAGATTGTGATCGTGGTGGCTCGAGTCGTGCTCGTGCGCTCCCGCGGCGTGCCCGCCGTGGGGCTCGTGGTCGTGCTCGGAGCCGAGCAAGTAGGCGCTCGCGCAATTGACGGCCAAGCCCAGGACGGCCACGAGGATCGCATCATCGAAGCGGATCGCGGTCGGGTGGAGCAGGCGTTGGAACGACTCGACCCCGATCAGGACCGCGATGCCAGCCAGGATCACCGCGCTCGTGAAGCCCGCGAGGTCCCCTACCTTGCCGGTGCCGAAGACGTAGCGCGGATCGTGAGCGCGGCGACGCGCGAACGCGTAGGCGAGCGCGCTGATCGAGAGCGCTCCCGCGTGGGTCGCCATGTGCCAACCATCGGCGAGCAGCGCCATCGATCCGAACACGCTACCGGCGACGATCTCACCCACCATCATCACCAGCGTCAGAGCGACGACGGCGCGCACGCGGCGCTCGTTGCGCGCATGGGCCGCGCCGAGAAACACGTGGCCATGTTCCAGCCGCTCGAGAATCTCGGAGCGCGACTCGGTGCCTGTCATTTGCCTGAAATCACTCCCTTGGCGAAGTCGACCACGCGCTGCCCGAGCACGTCGGGGTCCAGCCCGAGCATCTTGGGAAGATCGAGTTCACCGCGCTCGCCCGCATAGTAGGCGCGCAGGAACTCGAACAACTTGGCGCGCAAGGCGCCTCCGTCCGACTCGTAGAGATAGCGAGTGGTGGCGGTCGCGAGTCCATAGAACAGCGACTTGTCGTCCGAGCTCATTTCGCCGCCGAGCACGAGACTGGAGGGGACCATTCCGCTGGCCGAGGGCGGCTGGCGATGGAAATCGACCATCGAAAGCAGGAAGAACTGCTTCCAGGGCGGATACGAGGACGTGTGCGCCACGAGATCGAGGCGGTACGACTCGCGCTGGCCCGGGTCCCATGTGCCGGCTTCGAAGTCGAACGCGAAGTTCTCGACCATGCTGGCGAAGCCCTCGACGATCCAGAAGCCCTTCTGCGCCGCGAACGCGGCGTCGAACTCGCGGTACGGCCAACGCGGACAACGCGCGCGCAGCCAGTGGTGCGTCAGCTCGTGCGCCATGACCTCGGCGGTGCCCTGCAACTTGGCCGACGCGTCCGTCATGTAGAAGTGCGAGGTGTTGGCTTCGATCGAATAGAAGCCCGCGGTCCACTCGAAAGCCGCTCCGAAGCGCTTGAGGTACTCCTCGCGCGACGGGTAGAGCTCGACCACCAGCGGATCTTTGTCGCTCTGCGACGCCGGCTCGACTCCGAAGAACTCCTCGAGTGCCTGGCACACGATTTCGCCCACCGCGATGCAACGTGCGAGCGAACCGAGCTCCTTCACCGGCGTCAGGACCAGCATGTGCGCGCTCCGCACCGCGTACAAATCACCGCGCCAGCCCTTGGCATGTTCCTCGAGCTTCTTCTGGGCGAAGCTCGCCGGCGCCGTGCCGTCCGGCGCGGCCCGCAGGATCTGGATCGGCGTGCGCGTCGTGGCCTCGACCAGGGTGAGGGCGTCGAGGGCGTCGAGGGCGTCGAATCGCGTCGTACGCAACTCGGCCGGCACGAGCGCACGCACCGCCTCGAGCGCCGGCGCATGCCCGGGATCGCGTTCGAGCGTCGCGCGCAGGAGCCGCGTCTGGAAGCGCAGGCGCATCTCGCCCTGCACGCCCTTCGCGAACTCCCAGTGCAACTCCGCGGGAAGCGCCGCGATCGCCGCCAACTTCGCACGCACGCCGTCCACCACCGCGGGCTTGGGGAGCGCCTTGTTCTTGCCTTTGCGCAGGTCGTCGGCGAAGGCCTGCAGCTTCGAGAGCTCCTTCTCATCGGCACCGACAGCGGTCGCGAGATCGACGAGCTCGTCGATCACTGCGGCGTCGTTGCTCGCGCGCGCTTCCTTGGCGAGTGCGAGGTACTGCGCCGCTTGCGCCTCGCGCGCGATCGGCTCGACCCCCCGCAGGGGATCGGAGCCGAACACGATCTGGCGCGATTTGTCGCACAGCAGCAACACGTCCTGCGCACGCCACTCCTCGAGGGTCGTCCCCGCGCCCCGCGTGACCTTGTGGCTCGCGAGCTCGACCTTGAAGTCACCTTGCTCGACGGAACCATCACGCAAGACCAGAGTGCCGGACACCAGCGCGTCGGCCGCGAGCTCGACGGCCAAGTGACGCTTCGAGGCCTTCGAACGCACGGTAACCAGCCTGGTTTCGCGATCCACGAACACCACGGCGCCCGAGGCCAGCACTGGACGCTGCGTCGGTCTCACCGGCGCGCGCCACAAAATCTTGCGCGACTGCAAATCGAAGGCGATTCCGCCGACGATCGCGAATGGTCCATTGGCGACACCGGCCGTCGAGCCAGCGACCAAGTCGACGTGGGTCGCTCCCGTGGCGAGCGCGATGTTCTGCTTGGGGTCGGTGTCATGCGTGAACACCAGCGTGGGGCGACGCGCGTTGTCGAACTGCTTCGCGAGCGCGCCGGAGGTCGCCAGCGCCGGCAAGGAGAGCAGCGCGGTTGAAACCGGCAGCAGCGCGGCCTTCTCGGCGTCGAACTTGCCGCGGGCGAGCGCGGCGAAGCTGGCCTCGTCGCGCGCGCCGCTGAGCGGCGCACCGAGCGCGACGAACACCGACTGTGGGAGTACCGCGAGCGTGTTGGCGTGCGGCCGCGCCACGCTGCACGTCCCAAGCAGGCCAGCCGCGCGCTCCGTGCCGCGCTCGGGGTCGAGCTCGACGGCGAAGGCTCGGCGTTGCGCGTCGAAGCGCACGGCGAACAACGCCGCTGGCGCCAGCGCGACGGCGCCCTCGAACCCACCGGGCGCGCTCCACACGGCGGGCTTGCGAGGCGGAACGAACTTGTGGAGCGAGCTCGAATCGGTCACGAACAACGCGCCCGACCAGAACAACGGCGGACCAACCGGCGCGTCGAACTTGTAGCTCCAGGCCTGCCCCAACGCGCTCTTCGTGACGCGCCAGCCCGAGATCTCGTTGGCCGCGGAACGCACCACGACCAGGCCGCGCGCGATGCACGGATCGAGAGGCACGGCACTCTTGAACACGCGCTCCTTGACGAGCTCGTCTCCGGTCAAGACGTCGAGCACGCGCAGCCTGTGTTCCGACTCACCGGTCTGGACCCCGATGGCGATCATCTCGTCCCACACCACCGGCTCGCTGTCGATCACGCCGCCGGCCTCGTGCGACCAGGCAACCTCGATCGGAGCTGGCACGGGCGCGGTCGAGCTCGCACCACTGTGCGTTGGCCCGCCCCCGGCGCATGGCCAGCGATTCGCGGCACCGACGTATTCGCGCTCCGACGGCGCGCTGCCGAAGAAAGTGAGGAGCGAGAGACTCAGCGCGAGGAACACCGGTCGAATCCTGATTCGTGGCCTGGGTGGCGCACGAAGCGCGCGCCGCAGCGCCAGGCTAGCGCACGGAGCGGGCGCCGGGTGTCGCGGAAACAGTGCGCAAGCGGGCCGTCGCTGAGTCCGGCGCGAGCTCGACTTTCGGCCAGCGAAACCGCGCCTCCCGCAGGCCCGGACGGATGCCATCCGGTCGTCGAGGACCTCGCGGCGGCAGAGCGACTGCAACTCGTGGAGCGTCTCACGCGCATCTGCGACCGCCGCGCGCGACCCCGCCCGACGCGTGGACCCGCGCCGGGGCTCGGCCCCGGGTGGAGTGGCACCGTTCCACTCCCGAGACAGCCGGTCGGACGGTTCAACCGTCTGCGAGGTCGAGGTCGAAAACCGAACCTCCCGCCTTACCCACTGGATCCACGACCGTGCAGCTCTCTCGACTCCTTCGCCGCGTCCTTCCCATGCTCGCGGTGCTCGGTGGCGCAGTCGCCGCGCACAGCTACCTCGCAGAACAGCACGACCAGCGAATCGAGGCCTTGCGCGCGGCATATCGCGACGATGCACATGCCGACGCGCTCCAAGTCCAGGCCCGGGTCGAGGACACGTTTCGCCGGCTGTACGAGGGCCTGCGCACCATGTCGCGCCTTCCGGGAGTGCAGCAGAGCATCGCCAACGACGAGCCGCTCTCGGGCGACGCGCGGGTCACGCTGCAGGAGATCTACAACAACCTGGCGAGCTCGGTGGCGCTCTCGGAGATCTACGTCGTGCCCAGCGACCTCGACCCCGACGCGAGCCCGGACTCGGGCGCGCACACGGCTCCGCTCACGACGTTCGACGAGCTGATCGTGGGCAAGACCTCGATCTCGACGGAGGCGCACGAAGACGAGGAACAGCACGAGGGCGAGGAGCTCGAGGAGATCGAGATCTTCGAATACCGCTTGATGCGCGAGCAACTCGCCTGGTTGCGCGCCCATGCCAGTCGTGTCGACCCTCAGCGCGGACTCGAGGTCCCGGCCGTGCTCGGCAAGCACGTCGTCACCTGCGACAACAGTCGTTTCGATCCCGCGCACCCTGACGACGAGGACCGCAGCGGCCTGGTCTACACCGTTCCGACCCACGACGCCGACGGCGAGCTGATCGGCGCCATGTCGGGCGTCGTGCTCGACCACGCGCTGCGCGAGCTGCTTCCCGAGGGGCGCTTCGTGCTGCGCTGCACGGAGCACGATCTCACGCTCGAAAGCCGCGCGGGCGACGAATGGAAAAGCTCCGCCAGCTCCGTCGAACGCGTCGCCGCCGATCCGGCGCTGATCTACTCGGAGGTGCTGCCGATCGCTGTCGTCGACGGGACATCCGAGTGGAAGCTCTGGTCGGGCTCGTCCAACGCCCACTTCTTCGCGCGCGAAGACGTGCTGGCGGCCGACGCCTCTCAACGCCAAGCGCTGTGGGCCATTTGGATCGTAGCTGCGGGACTCGTGGGAATGATGCTGTTCAGCCGCGCCGAACGCCGCGCCGCGCGCATCCTCGGAGCGCTCGATGCCATCGGCGAGGGTCGCTACGACGTCGAGGTTCCGACGCAAGGCCACGACGCGTTGGCGGACCTCGGACGCGCGGTGCAGCGCTTGGTCGATCGCCAGAAGAACTCGATCGGCCTGATGCGCGAGTCGTCCATCCAGCTGGCGCAGGCCGCCAGCCAGTTCAGCGATGCGACCCGCACGATCCGCGGCGAGGCGCTCTCCAGTGATCGTGAGGCGCGTGACGGTCACTCGAGCGGCGAGCAGATGTCGCAGTCGATTCGAGGCTTGGCGACGGCCATCGAGCAAGTCAGCGCCGCGGCGGAGAGCATCGCACGCGAGGTCAGCGAGACGTCCACGGTGGCTCGCGATGCCGCCAAGACGGCTCTCGAGTCGAGCGACCTCTCGGCGCGACTCGAGCGCTCCTCCCACGAGGTCTCGGCGGTCGCGGACATGATCCGCGAAGTCTCGTTCAAGACCAATCTGCTCGCGCTCAACGCTGCGGTCGAGGCCGCGCGCGCCGGCGACGCTGGGCGCGGCTTCGCGGTGGTCGCTCAAGAAGTCCGAGACCTCGCGGGACAAGTCTCGGCGTCCGCCAAGGAGATCGCCGATCGCATCGCGGCCATTCGCAGCGATGCCAACCGCGTCGGATCGTCGATCCACAGCATCGGTGAGATCGTCCAACGCATCGACGCGCGCCAGTCCGTGGTCGCCAAGGCGGTGGCCGAGCAAACGCTCGCGGCGCGCGAGATGTCGCGCTCTTCCGCGTCCGCGGTGGCCAACGCCGAGCAGATCACGGCTTCCCTGCGCAAGATCGGCAGCGGCACGCAAGCGACGGCGCACCTGGCGGAAGACGTCTCACGCTCCGCCGAGGAACTCGACAGCGTCGCGAACCGCCTGCTGGCATCCTGCGGTCCCGGCGACTCCCGGCGGCCTGGAGCTTGATCGGACGCGAGGCACGCGCGCCGCGCGTCAGATCGCGCTCTTGATGCTGCGCTCGATGTGCTGCTGCTCCTCGAGCAGCTCACGGGCCCGCCGCAGAGCCGGTCCGAGTTCCTCGCACTGGTTCTCCAGGGGCAGCAATTCGAGCACGCCGAGCTCGCGCAACACGCCGAGCTCGGCCGCGTCCGCGCCAGACAGCACGAGCCGCGTGCCGCGCGCTCGCAGCACGCGCTTGGCGTCGCGCAGATCGACCAAGGACGTGGGGTCGATCAAGCCGTCGACCCCCAAGTCGAGCACTACGACGCGTGCCTCATGCGGCAGCGACTCGGCCCAATGCCCCAGGTTGGGCGCACGGTGCAAGCGGTCCTCGTGGCCTTCGGTATGACCCAGGCGATAGACCACGATCCCGGCCGGGAGATCGCCGGCCCCGACGTTGGGCACGAGCCGCTCGAGGTGCTCGGGCTCCAGAGCTTCGACGTCGGCGATCGGGGTCGAGAGGTCGAGTGTCAGGATCCACATCAGGAATGCCGCGGGCATGAACATCGCCCAGGCCGGCGTGTAGCGATAGGCCGCCGTCCCCATCGCGGCGCCGCCGACGAACGAGCCGAGGATCGAGAACAGCAGCACGATGCGCTTGCCCGCGGGCAGGCGCAGCGAAAGCCACATCCCGCGCAACAGGCCGTGCGAATTGCGCTCGCGCGCCACGGACGCGAGGTTGGTGAGCCAGCGCACGCCGTCGAGCCCGATGTCGGTGAGCACTCCGGTGACGTGCGTCGTGCGCACGACGCCGCTCGAGATGCGCGTGATCGTCGCGTTCTGCACGCCCATCGCGCTCGCCGCGCAGGCCGTGATCCAGTACAGCGACGCGACGGTCCTCGGTGGCTCGTGGTTGTGGAGCTCGAGCCCCAGGGCAAACAACGCGAGCAGCACGAACTCGAGAGTGATCGGCAGCGCGTACACCGAGCGCCACTTGAGTCGCGCGGCGAGTTGCTCGGCCACGCCCGAAGCCGCGGCGCCCGCGAGGAACGAGCCCAGGAGCAACGTGGCGTGGACGACCAGCTCGAGATTGCCTTCGACCAGTCCGCTGCCCAGCGAGGTCGCCGTGCCGCTGACGTGCGAGGTCACCATGCCCAGCCCGAGCATGCTGATGATGTTGGTGTAGCCCGCGATCCACGCCAGGCTGATCGCCAGGCGCGCCTGGTTGCGCAGGGAACGAGCGTGCGTCAGCAGCATGGCCAGCTCGCGCTTGCGACGCCGATCGAGCGCTCAGCCGAAATCCTCGGGGTGTCCGCGCTCGAAGAAAAGGCTGCTGCGTTGGGGCGAGCGCCGGACGGGCGTGGACGAGGAGACATGGGCGAGGCGCGATTGCGACGGACCATGGTAGCGACCTTGGGTGCGAATCTCGCCGTGGCGGGCGGGCCCTTGGTGCACGACGCTCGGCGGAGTCCCGAGCTCACGCGAGTAACCCGGCCAGCGCGTCCAAGAAGCGCTCGATGTCGTCCTCGTCATTGTGGATCCAAGCGCTCGCGCGCAGCGTGGCCTCGACCCCGAGCTGATCGTGCAGCGGATGCGCACAGTGCCGACCGGCCGAGACGAGCACACCGAACGCGTCGCTGAGCGTGCGCGCCACCGTTTCCGCATCGACGCCCGAGCTCGGCAGGGCCAGCGCGACCAAGGGGATGCGCTCGTCCGCGGAGGTCGGGCCCAACACGCGCACGCCCGGCAAGCGCCGGCAGCCCTCGAGCAGCTGCCTCGACAGGCCGCGACCGTGGAGCTCGATCGCCCTAGCGCCCTGAGCGCGCAGGAAGCGCAACGCGGCCGCCAGGCCGAGCGCTCCCTCGACATTCGGGGTGCCGGCTTCGAAGCGTTGCACGCCGCTCTTCCACTCGCAGCCGTTGGCCTCGACTCGCGCGACCATCCCGCCCCCGACGCGCGGCGCATCGAGCGCGTCTTGCGCGCCTTGGCGCAGGTACAGCGCACCGATCCCCGACGGTCCACCCACTTTGTGCCCCGAAAACGCATAGAAGTCGCAATCCAGCACGCGCACGTCGATCGGCAAGTGCCCCGCGGCCTGCGCTCCATCGACGAAGGTGAGCAAGCCACGCGAGCGCGCGAAGGCGGAGAGCTGTCGGACGGGCGCGATCGAGCCCAGCACGTTCGAGGCGTGGTGCACGGCGAGCACGCGCGTGCGCGGGGTGCAGCAGCGCGCCAGCTCTCCGAGGTCGGGACGTCCATCCGCGAGCGACGGCAGCACGCACACGCGGGCGTGGCGCCGCCACGGCAGCAGATTCGAATGGTGCTCGACGCACGTGCTCAGCACTTCATCGTCGGGTCGGAGCCGCAGCGCATCCGCGACGAGGTTGACGGCTTCCGTGGTGCCGCTGGTGAACACGAGCTCGGCCGCGGACGCGCCGATGTGTGCCGCGACGACGTGGCGTGCATCCTCGAAGGCATCGCTGGCCTCGGCGGCGAGTGCGTGCACCCCGCGATGCACGTTGGCCGTGAAGTGCTCGTGGTAGGCGCGGATCGCGGCCAGCACAGCGCGCGGCCGCGGAGCCGTCGAGGCCGCGTCGAGGTAGGCGAGCGGCCGACCGCCGAGCTCGCGCTCGAGCAGGGCGAACTCCCGGCGCACGCCGCGCACGTCGAGGCTCACGCCGTGCCCTTCGCCAGCGCCGCCACGTCCAAGTGCTCCGCGCGACACGGACGGAACTTGCCCGAGGCTTCGACGGGAATGCTGCGCACGGCGCGCACATCGGGCCGTGAGCCCAACAACTCCGCGAGACGCTCTCGCAGGTCGTCGAGCGCCGGCGTGTCGAGCTCGTCGGGCACGACCTCGAGCTCGAAGCGCTCCGCGGCCGATTGCACCAGCCGCCACTGCAGCACGCCACGCGCCGCGCCGAGCGCGCGGTCCACACGGCGCACGCTGACGAGCTCGCCCGCCGCGCCGACGACGAAGTCTTGGATGCGACCCTCGATCGCCTCGAGCGTCACTCCGCCGCGGCCGCAGGGACAGGCGCCGGTCGCCTGCCGCACGACGTCTCCGGAGTCGAAGCGCACCAGATTGAGCCACGGATTGCCCAATGGAGTGACCACCAAGCGCGCTGCGCCGGGGACGCGCTCAAGCGGCAGCAGCTCGACATGGCTCCACTCGGAGTTGTGGTGGTAGCGGCCGTGCTCGCAGGCGCAGAACACGAAGCCGCACTCGGTCGAGCCGTAGGTGTCGATCACCGGCACCTCGAAGCTGCGCGCGATCTGAGCCAAGGCGCAGCGCGTCGGAAACTCGTAGCTGACGTCGACGAACCGCGGTTGATGGACGCCGCGGCCGGCTCGCGCGAGGCGCACCGAGAACCACGCTAGATAGGCAGGATCGGCTTCGAGAGCGTCGGGGCGAAAGCGCTCGAGCTCGTCGGCCATGCGCGCGATGTCCGCGTCGCGCCAGGATCCGGGATGCACGGTCTGATTGAGGAACAGCGTGCGCTGACCCTCGATGCGCTCCTCCATCGGCAAGGCTGCGACGTGGCACAGATTGCCCGAGCACACCGGCGTGGTCAGGACGGCCTCGCGAAAGCCCGGACGGTCGACGTGCTCCGCCATCGCGGAGTGCAGGCGGAACCCGGCGAGCTCCTGCGCGTCCCACCACGGCTGATGCCACAGCACTTGCACGCGCTCGCCACCGGTCCCGCTGGTCCCGACGAAGCTGACGTCGCCGCGCTTGAGCGCCTGCGGAAGCGCCACGCCCTCCGGCACCAGCCGGTGAGGAAATGCGCCGCGCAGCGTGGCCTTGTCGAGCAACGGGAAGCGCGCCAACGCGTCGGCGCTGCTCTCGCCGGGGCGCGGGGCCTCCACTCCCCGGTACAACGGAACGCGCTGGGCGCAGTGCGTGAGCACGTCGAGCAGGGTCGCGCAGGAATCGAGCACGGTCGTCACTCCCCCACGATCGCGCACCGGCGTGCGCGCTGCAACAATGCGGGCATGTCCGCCGAGCTGTACCTGTGCGCCAATCACAACCCGAGGAACCGCGCGGGCCAGACGCTCCTGCGGCGCCTCGCCGATCGACTGCCGCGCCCCTTCCGCGCCTGCCATGTGGGCGCGTTTCACGGCGACCACCGCGAGTGGGCTCGGACGACGGTCGAATTCCTGACCGGCCTGGGAGCAACGTGCGCCGCACCGCGGCTCAGCGATCCGCTCATCGATGTCGATCGCGCGCGCGCCGAGATCGAGAGCGCCGACCTGCTGTACCTGGACGGCGGCGACACGGTCGCGGGAGTCGAGCTCGTTCGCGCGCGTGGACTGCTCGATGCCTTCGCAGTCGCGGCGCAGCGCGCGCGCTTCGTGGTCGGGCTCTCCGGGGGAGCCTGTGCCGCCGGGCCGTACACGATCGGCTATCGCGACGACGGCTCGGCGTATGTCGCGCCGTGCCTCGACATGGGCGCGCCGCTGCCGCTCGACGTGCACGACGAAGGCGACGACTGGCCGGAGATGCGCGCTCTGCTGGAGCTCGCTCCGCCCGAGCCCCGTGGCTTGGTGATCCCGACACACGGCGTGCTGCACGTGACGAACCGCGGTCGCGAGCTCGCATCGCTCGGTGAGCCACTGGTCGAGCGCCGCTCGATCGCGCGCGACGGCAGCTGGACGATCGAGCGCATCGCACGTGCAACCGCGCAGTGAGCTCCGTCCGAGCTCCGCATGCGACTTCGCGCGCCAGCCGCGGGGATCTCGTTGATGCGCGCTGGCCACATCCCTACCCTGGCCGCGCCATGTACTTCCAAGACCTGCTGCTCACGCTGCAAAACCACTGGGCCAAGCTCGGCTGCATCGTCGCGCAGCCCTACGACCTCGAGGTCGGCGCGGGAACGATGGCGCCGACCACGTTCCTGCGCGCGCTCGGACCGGAACCCTGGAACGTCGCCTACGTGCAGCCCTCGCGACGGCCCGCCGACGGACGCTTCGGCGAGAACCCCAACCGTCTGTTCCAGCACCACCAGTTCCAGGTGATCCTCAAGCCCGCGCCGAAGAACGTGCAGGAGCTGTACCTCGACTCGATCAAGGCCTTCGGCATCGATCCGCTCGAGCACGACATCCGCTTCGTCGAGGACGACTGGGAATCGCCGACGCTGGGCGCCTGGGGCCTGGGCTGGGAGGTGTGGTGCGACGGCATGGAAGTGACGCAGTTCACCTACTTCCAGCAATGCGGTGGCTTCGACTGCAAGCCGGTGTCGGCCGAGCTCACCTACGGGCTCGAGCGCATCGCGATGTACTTGCAGGGCGTCGAGAACGTGTACGACATCGAGTGGGTCAAGGGCGTGCGCTACCGCGAGGTGTTCCACGCCAACGAGGTCGAGATGTCGAAGTACGCGTTGCACGAGTCCGACCCCGAGCAGCTGTTCGCGCTGTTCGAGAGCTTCGAGAAGGAATGCAAGCGCCTGGTGGTCGAGAAAGCGCTGCCGCTGCCGGCCTACGACTTCGCGCTCAAGTGCAGCCACGCATTCAATCTGCTGGACGCGCGTGGAGCGATCTCGGTCACCGAGCGCGCGCGCTACATCAAGCGCGTGCGCGACAACGCGCGGCTGTGCGCCGAGGGTTACCTGGCGATGCGCGAGCGCCTGGGCTACCCGCTGTGCAAGACCAACTGGACCGTCGGGGAGCAGCTCCCGATCCTCGAGGGCAAGCGCGCCAGCGAGTACTGGAAGCACGTGAGCTTCAAGCCGAAGGACGACGCCAAGGCGGTGCAACGTGGTTGATCTGCTGTTCGAGATCGGCACCGAGGAATTGCCGGCGCGCTTCGTGATCCCGGCGCTCGACGACATCGAGCGCGTGTTCACCAGCGAGTGCGCCGCGCGCGGCTTGACGCACGCCGCGATCCGCCGCTTCGGCACACCGCGCCGCCTGGCGTTGCTCGTGAGCGACGTGCTCGAGCGCACGCCCGACCTGGTGAAGACGTTGCAAGGCCCGCCGGTGAAGGCGGCCTTCGACGAGCACGGCGCACCCAAGGTGCCCGCGCTGAAGTTCGCCGAGAGCGTGAAGCTCACGGTCGAGCAACTGACGCGCACGGCGACGCCCAAGGGCGAGTACTTGACGGCCCAGGTCGCGGAGAAGGGCCGCGAGGCACGCGAGCTCCTTCCCGAGGTGCTCGACGCCTGCGTGCGCAAGATCAACTTCGCCAAGTCGATGCGCTGGGGCGACGTGGAGCAGTCGTTCGGACGTCCACTGCACTGGATCGTCGCCCTGCTCGGCCGCGAGGTGCTGCCGGTGCGCTTCAGCGACGTCACCAGCGGTCGCACCACGCGCGGTCACCGCTTCTTGGCTCCCGCTGCGATCGAGATCGACGAGCCGAGCCAGTACGAGCGAGCGCTCGAGCGCGCCCACGTGATCGCCGACATCGACAAGCGTCGCGCGCTGCTGGTCGAACGACTCGCCGAGCGCGCGCGTGAAGCCCAGGGGAAGCTCATCGAGGATCCCGAGTTGGTGGAGCAGGTGACCAACCTGGTCGAGTTGCCCAACCCGGTGCTCGGCTCGTTCGAAGCGCGCCACCTCGACTTGCCGCCCGAAGTGCTGATCCAGGAGATGAAGAGCCATCAGCGCTACTTCTCGCTCGCGGACGCGGCGGGCAAGCTGCTGCCGCGCTTCATCGCGGTCTCGAACACGCCGGTCAAGGACGTCGCCCTTTCGCTCAAGGGCTACGAGCGGGTGCTGCGCGCGCGCCTGACCGATGGACGCTTCTTCTTCGACGAGGATCGACGCACGCGCCTGGCCAGCCGCGTCGAGAAGCTCAAGCGCGTGACCTGGCAGGCCAAGCTCAACTCGTCGTACTTCGACAAAGTCGAGCGCTTCAAGGTCCTCGCGGGCTGGTTGGGGCAGCAGACGGGCCATCAAGCGCTCGGCCCGACGATCGAGCGCGCCGCGCAACTTTCGAAGGCCGATCTCGTCACAGGAATGGTCGGCGAGTTCCCCGAGCTGCAGGGCGTGATGGGACGCGAGTACGCGCTTCACGACGGCGAATCCGCCGAAGTCGCGCTCGCGATTTTCGAGCACTACTTGCCGCGTGGCGCGAACGATGCGCTACCGACGCACGACGCGGGCGCATTGATCGGCCTCGCCGATCGACTGGACACCCTATGCGGGCTGTTCGCGATCGGAGAGAAGCCCACGGGCGCCAAGGACCAGTTCGGCCTGCGCCGCGCCGCGATCGCCTTCGTCAACATCGTGCTGGCGCGTGGCTATCGCTTCTCGCTCGCAGCGGCGGTGCGTGAGTCGCTCGCGAGCTACGGAGACAAATTGTCCGCCGAACAACGCAAGAACGGCGATGCGCAGGTGCTGGAGTTCTTCCGCGACCGCCTGCGGCCGCTGTGGGGCGATGGCAAGCGCACCGATGTCGTCGAGGCCGTGCTCGCCGCGGGGTGCGACGACTTGGTGGCCACGCGCATGCGCATCGACGCGCTCGTGCAGTACGTCGAGCGCCCGGATTTCGCGGCGCTGGCCGCGACCTTCAAGCGCGTCGCCAACATCGTCGAGAAACAAGCCAAGGACGTGGTGCGCGGAGCGCTCGACCCGTCGAGGCTGAGCGACGCCGCCGAGCGCGAGTTGCACGCGCAGCTGACGACCGTCAGCGACGCGGTGCATGCGGCGATGCGCGCGGACCGCTACTCCGACGCGATGGCCAAGGTCGTCCCGCTGCGGCCGTTCGTCGATCGCTTCTTCGAGAGCGTGATGGTGATGGCCGAGGACCGCGCGCTGCGCGAGAACCGCGTGCGGCTCCTGATGGAGATCGCAGCGCTGTTCGCGGGCATCGCCGACTTCTCGAAGATCCAGTCCGAAGCCTGACCCGAGGCCTGACCCTGGGCCATCGCGTGGCGCACCCAAGAGCGCGGGAGTAACCTTTGCCCGAGCGCGTGTTCGACCGGCGCGCTCGGGAGATCCTCGCACGTGAAGTCCGCGCTTCGTTGGACCGCCGTCGTGACCGCGCTCGCGATCCTGGCGTACGTTTGGGCAACGCTCGACGCTACCCCGACGTCGAGCGCTGCGATGCCGGAGGAGCATCCGCGCACGGAGCTCGCACCGTCGCGCGATGCGCTGACCCCGACGAACGCGACCGCCCCGAGCGAGGACAGCCGCGCCGCGCCGCAGGGCCGCAGCGAGGCCGCATCACTCGCCACAGAGACCGAGGCCGTTCAGGAAACCGCGGGGACGGCGCTGATCCGCGTGCGCGCTTTCGCCAAGGAGTCCGGGACGGCCCTCGTGGGTCGCACGATCGTCGCGCGGCCGCACGGAGCGAGCACTTGGTCCACGTCGACAACGAAGCTCTCGCGCGCAGCCGTCGGAGAGGCACCCACAACGGACGAGCACGGCCGCGCCGAGCTCGCGGTGTCGGCGCGCACCGCGCACACGCTGTCGTTCCTCGAGCGCATGTCGAGCGCCGGAGTCGATGTGCCCGCGCTCGAGCTCGGAGAGACGTACGAGGTCGATCTGGGCCTCGCGATGGAAGCGGATCTGACCTTCGTCGGACGCGTGATCGATGCCGAGACGCGCGCGCCGATCGCCGGCGTGAGCGTGCGCCCGGAGACCGATGGGCGCAGCGGTTCGACGCCTTCCGGTGATACGGCGCAGTCGGACGAGCAGGGCTACTTCGAGATCCGCTTGAAGTCCTGGGAAGTGCGCTTCTTGGGCATCGAGGCCAGCGACTACCCGTGGGTCGTCGTCGCCGCGCAGGCGGGACACGCCACTCGGCTCGAGGCCTTCGAGATCCCGCTCAGTCGTGGCGCCACGGCCGAAGTGCGCGTGCACGCGTCTGGACGACCGATCGCGGGCGCGAGCGTGCAACTCTCGACGAAGAGCTACCACCTCCAGGTCCGTCGCGACCTCCAGTCGATGTACCACCGATCCCAGGATCCGTCGTGGAGCGCGACGACCGACGCGAGCGGGCTCGCGCGCATCACCGGGCTGCCGGCGCGTGTTCCGCTGCTGTTGCGAGTCGCCAACCAAAGCGAGGAGCACCTCGATCCGAGCCCCGTGACGCTCGAGCCGAGCGGAACGCGACAGCTCGAGATCGACATCGGCCGCGGTACGACGATCACCGGTCGCATCCAGACGAGCGCGGGCGACGCCGTGGGAAATGCCAAGATCTGGCGCGTGGTCGCGCAATCGCCCGGGCCCACTCTGCTCTCGCCCCACTCCGAAGTGGCGGCGACGACGCGCTCGGACGCCAACGGTCGTTTCGTTTTCGAAGCGGTCGCCGCGGGAGACTGGTGGATCGGCGCGGCCCCGCGGCGCGGCGAGCAGGCGCCGGACGCACTCGCTCCGTTCGCCGAGCACGTCGCGCTGCGGGGCGACGAGGGCACACTCGAGATCACGCTGCGCACCGACGTCGGGCTGTACATCCGCGGGAAGGTCCTCGATCCCGACGGCAAGCCGACCGACAGCGCCGTGAGCGCGACGAACGTGGCCAACGGACTCTGGGCGTACTCGAACTGCGACGCGGACTCGGGCTTCTCGATCGGGCCGCTCCTGCAGGCCGAGTACACGGTGGTCGCGGGTGGATTCGGCGGGTCCGGAGCGAAGTCGGCCCCGCTGAACGTTCCCGCGGGCAGGTCCGATGTGGTGTTGCAGCTCGAGCGCGCCGGCGCGTTGGTCGTGCGCATTGCGCCGGTCGGCGGAGAGCGTGTCGAGGCCGATCTGCTCTTGGCGCGCACCGGCGTCGAGTACGGGTGGTCGAAGACCTCGACTCGCCAGGGAGAACGCGAGTACGACGGGCTCGCACCAGGTGTCTACTCGATTTGCGCGACGACGACGGACGGGCTCTTCGCGCAGCGCACGGGCATCGTCGTCACGGCCGAGGGGCCGGCAGCCGAGATCGAGCTCGTGCTCGAGCGCGGAGCCGTACTCGAGCTGCGCTACGAGGGCCCCGATCGAGTCTGCAACTGCTCGCTCTACTCCAACGGGACCATCGTCGGTGGCAGCGGCTTCGAGCGCGGAACCGTCGAGACCATGGCCGCGCCCGCCGGAACCGTCGAGCTGCGCCGCCGCACGGGCGCGGACACGCCTCCCGAAGTGCTGGTGCTGACGCTCACGCCCGGAGAACGACGAGAGCTCGTGCTGGGCAAGTGAGCGCGACTCCGCGCCCAGTCGTGCGCGCCAACTACGGACAGATCGAGAACTGCCAGGCGTCCGAGAGATTCGTGGTCTTCGGTGCGGGCGGATCGCGGAACCAGGTTTGAGCGCGGAACTGCTGGCCGACGGTCAGAGGTTGTCCCAGGGCACCCGGGTTGGCGCTCATGAAGGCCAGGAAATCCAGCGTGAAGCTGCCATTGCACGCGCTGCTGGTCCCACCCGACGAAAGCAGGCTCGTGCGCTGCGTCGGCAACTTGACGCACAAGAAGCTCGTGCTGCTCGCAGCCCACGGGACGGATTGCGCGCCGCTGATGCCATAGAAGAACAGCCCCGCCTTCTGGCCTTCGACGTTGGCGCAGGTGAGCACGAAACCGCTGCTCGCCGTAGCGCTCGGCGTGCCACTCGCGTTCATCGTCGCTTGGCATCCATGGGTCGACGTGCTCGACGTGCAGTAGCTCGATCCGGAGCCACACAATGCGAGGTCTCTGGTCAGGCGCGTGCAGAACGAGTTCCCGCCGTTGGTGAAGGGCTGCGCGGAGCCCGCGATCAGCGGCAGGTCGAACGATGACGAGCTGCCAACGACGTACATGTCGACTGCGTTCGTCGCGAGTGCGTTCGGAGAGTCGTCGGCGGAGCCACCGATGAACGTCGAGCGCAGGATGCTCGACAGGCTCGGCGAGAAGCGCGCGACGAACACGTCGCTGGCCCCGGCGTTCGTCGATTGCGCGCCGCCCGCGCTGCCGGGGAGCGCCGTGTCCGTCGTGAAACCCGCGACGGCGACGTCTCCGCCAACATCGCACAGCGCATAGCCGATATCGTCCTGCGCCCCACCGAAGTAGCTCGCGCCTACCAGTGCATTCAGGTTGGCGCTCAGCCGCGCGAGGAACACGTCGTACACGCCACCTCCATAGCTCGGCTGCGCACCGCCGGCCGTCCCCGGGAAGTCGGTCGAATCCGTGTAGCCCGCGACGTAGACGCCGGAGCTCGTGGCGATCACGCACGGTCCGAGCGCCGATTCGCTGCCCGAGCCTCCGAGGTACGTCGCTCCCTGAAGTTGCCCGAGGGCGTTGTCGTAGCGCACCACGAATCCATCCATGAAGCCGTTGAGCGCGGTCTGCGGCGCGCCCGGGACGATCGGAAAATCCAGCGAGTAGGTCGTTCCCGCGACGTACACCGAGTTGCCGAACACCGCCACCGAGCCGGGCAGCTCGAGATCCGAGCCGCCGAGGTAGGTCGCACCGAGGACGTTCCCCAAGCTCGCATCGAAGCTCACCACGAAAGCATCGAACGACCCGCTGAGCTGCGTCTGCGGCGCGCTCAGGAACACCGGCAAGTCCGACGAGGTCGTCCATCCGGTGAACACCCAACCGTTGCCTGCGCGAACGAGTGCGGTGCCACCGCCGTCGAGTTCCTCCTGCTGCGATCCTCCGAAGTAGGTGGCGCTCAAGAGCGTGCCCAGGTCGCGCGAGAAGCGCGCGGCGAAGGCGTCGCTGCCTCCGCCGGACGCGAACGGGAACGCTCCCGCGCCCGTGCCGGGCAGGTCGTTCGATCCGGTGTCGCCGGCGACGACGACCTCGTTGGAGGTGACCGCGAGCGCGCTGATGCGGTCGTAGTTGGAGCCGCCGAAGTAGGTCGCTTGGACCAGCGTCGAAAGCCCCAAGTCCAGCCGTGCCACGAAGCCATCTTGGGCTCCTCCACTCGTGGCCTGCGCGCCACCGGTCGTTCCGGGAAAGTCCAGATCGGAGCCGGTGGTGCCCGCGATGAACACATCGTTGCCCGACACGGCGACCGCCAGTGCATACTCCCATCCCGAACCGCCGAGGTAGGTCGAGCGCAGCAGCGGATCGATCACCAATGCTCTCTCGCGGTCGTACTCGCCGACCACGAAACCGTAGCCGCCGTCGATCAGCGTGTAGTGCACCTCGACGTCGCGCCGCTCGCCGCGCACGTCGATCTGGTACGCGAGCGGTGCCGTCCAACTGACGTCACCCAGGCCCGTCGAACACACGAGCGCACCGTCCGACGCGAGCGACAGCGAGTGAGCACCGTCGACCTGCACCGCGATGCGCGCGACATCGGCACCGGGCGCGACCTCGAAGAGCTTCTCGACATTGTCGCCGTGGGCGCGCAACTCGACCCGAATGCCGGGCCACACCGCGCCGAGGTCCACGTTCGACCACGCTGTGGTTCGTGGGCTCGGTGCGCTTTCGCGAAATACGCTGACCGATGTCGCGGAACGCTGCTCGAGCCGCGGACTCGGATCGCCACCGGCGAAGCGCTCGACCACGCTCCACGCGCGTTCATCGGCGATGCGCGTCGACTCGCGCAGCGGACGTGGGCCGAACGCAGTCGCATGGCGCTGCGGCGCGAGGCGGTACACGACCTCACCACAATGCGTGACGAACACGGTTCCGGCGAAGCAACGCGCCGCGCTGTGAACGGCCGGGTGCATCTGGCCCTGGTTCTCGACGAACGGGATCTCGAGCGTCGCGGCCGGGTGCGCCTCCGGCAGGTGTGTCGCGGGCTCGCCGGCTCGTGCCGGGCTCGCGAGCAGCGCGGCAGCAGTGCTCGCGGAAACGGCCCACTTCAGCCAACCACTTCCAACCTGAGTCGATCCCATGAGCCGTCCAATTTCTTGGCGCTTCCGGAACTCGTGTGGGTTGAAGGCGATCCGGCATGACCGAACACCGGCGTAGCGGAGCGCCCCGGCGTGGCGCGAAGCGGAGCCGGCCGCGATGTAGCTTGCTGGGATGAGCGACAAC
>JADYYP010000002.1 GCA_020853575.1 Planctomycetota bacterium | reverse complement strand
GAAGCGCGCGTGCGCCGCGCCGCCCACAAGCTGCTCGGCGGCGAGTAACCCTCGCCGGCCTGCGAGCTCACGAAACAACACGACGGCTCGGAGCCTGGGCTCCGGGCCGTCTCCATTGCCGGGAACCGCGCGGATGAACGTTGAGCGCGGCCGCGAACTCCGCCGATGGACGGAGCACCACACGCGCCCCCCGCAGCGCCTCTCGTACCCAAGGGTCTCCGATGTCCATGGCTCGTAATCTGTCCGTCCGTACTCGGCTGCTCGGTCTCGGTGGCGCCGCACTGGTCATGGCGACACTGCTCGGCGCGACTGGTCTGTGGTGCATCTCTCGCGCCGCCGCGGGTGCGCACGAGGTCGCGCGCTCGGGTGAGGCGCTGCGCCACCATCTCGAAGGCGACATGATGCACGACGCGCTGCGTGGCGACGTGCTCGGTGCGTTCCTGGCGCAGGACGACGCGGCGCGCGAGGCCATCGGCGCCGACTTGATCGAGCACTCCGAGCGCTTCCGCGAGGCGGTGGCGGAGAACCGCGCCTTGGGGCTCGAGGGCGAGCTCGAAAGCGCGCTGGCGAGCGTCGGTCCGGCGCTCGAAGCCTACGTGGAGAGCGCGCGCGAAACGGTCGAGATCGCGTTGGCCGACCACGAGCAGGGCCGTGCGGCGCTGCCGGCGTTCCTGGAACGCTTCGGCGACCTCGAAGAGCGCATGGAAGCGGCCAGCGACCTGATCGAGAACTACTCGAAGGCGACAGCGGCGCAGTCGGCCGCGCTCGAGAGCTTCGCGCAACGCACCATGCTCGCGATCTGGATCGCAGCCAGCGTGATCTTGCTCGCGGCGGCCTGGAGCGTCGCGCGCAGCATCACGCGGCCCGTGGGAGAGATGCAGGAGCGCCTGCGCGACATCGCGTCGGGCGACGGCGATCTGACCAAGCGTCTGGCCGTCGAAGGCCGCGACGAGATGGCGCAACTGTGCGTGTTGTTCAACCAGTTCCTCGACAACCTCAACCAGTTGCTGGGACAAGTGCGCGCGGCCGCGCAGCAACTCAACGGCGAGGTGCGCGGCGTCGCCGAGAGCTCGTCCAGCATCTCCGCGGGCGCGCAGAGCCAGGCGGCCAGCCTCGAACAGACCGCCGCGAGCCTCGAAGAGCTGACCAGCACCGTCCAGGGCAACGCGGACAACGCCGAACGCACCTCCAAGCTCGTCGACGAGGCCCGTTCGACGGCCAGCGATGGCCAGGGCGTGGTCAACTCCGCAGTGGACGCGATGAAGACCCTGGAGAGCTCGTCGTCGCGCATCGGCGCGATCGTCTCGATCATCGACGACATCGCCTTCCAGACCAACCTGCTCGCGCTCAACGCCGCGGTCGAGGCCGCGCGCGCCGGCGAGCAGGGCCGTGGCTTCGCCGTGGTCGCCAGCGAGGTGCGCAGTCTCGCCAAGCGCTCGTCCGATGCCGCCAAGGAGATCAAGGGCTTGATCGAGGACTCGGCCGCCAAGGTCGGCCACAGCACCGAGCTCGTGTTGCGCTCGGGCACCTCGCTCAAGCAGATCGTCGACTCCGTGCAGCGCATCTCGGCGATGACCAACGACATCGCACAGGCCTCGCGCGGACAGTCCGAAGGCATCGCACAGATCCACAAGGCCGTGTCGCAGATGGACACGGTCGTGCAGCAGAATTCGTCGCGCACCGAGGAGCTCTCGGCTGCCGCGGAGATGATGGCGGGCGCCGCGGACCGCATGTCCGCGCTGGTCGCGCGCTTCAAGCTGAGCACGCAGGTCGAACGAACTCGCCAGGCCGAGGCCTCGACCCCTGCGGGCGAGCCCGCGTCGATCGCGCCGTCCCGCGCACCGCGAGCCCGTCGCAGCGAAACCGTCGCGGCCCGCAGCGGCGCCGACGACCAGTGGAGCTGATCCGGCGCGGGCGGCGGCGCGGCTCGCGAACGAGGCGCGGGCCGCACCGAGCGCGAGCTGGCGCGCGCGGCTGGCTCCGCGCGGCACTCCTGGAGCGATGAGGCAACGAGCTCTCGGTGAGTCGGGCGCGCCGTCACCCGCAAAGCGCGGGTCGTCGAGAGCGTGAGTTCCTCGCGGGCTGTGCGCTCGAGGGGCCGCGCGTCGAAAGTCGCGAGCATTGCCTCGGCTCGCCCAGGGAAGCGTGTACTCGCCGCCGCGCGAGTCCGTGCCGTTCGGCGCCGCTTCAGATGAAGCGATCAGTGCCCGCGCCGCAGGCAACGCGGCATGCTCAGCGGCCCGCGGATGCCTCGACCGCCGCGCCGTGGCTGGGCAGCGTGCGCGCGACTTCGGAAGCGGCGAAGCGCATCAAGTGCGAGGGCGAGAGCAGCATCAGCTCGAGATCGCCGGACTCGCCGCTCTCGTCGAGCCGGCGCTCCTGGAAGCTCACGATCGAGCGACGCACGCGGGCGTCGGAGGTGTCGATGTCGAGGCTCGCGGACCACACCACCAGGCCAGTCTCGGCGGCCACCAGCTCGAGCTCGAGTCCGATCGACTGCGGCGCGTAGGGCTCGAAGTGCGTGACCGTGCCGACCAGCAGCCCGTCGAGGCGAAAGCGCCGCGCGGAATCGATCACGGCGTGGGTGCTGTAGGCGCCGCGCTCGTGCGGTCGACTGGAGTCGATCTCGGCCATGTCGGCCTCGTTGAGCAGCACGATCTCGTAGGGCGCGCGGCGACCGAGCTCGAAGCGCAGCGCGGTCTGCAGCTCGGCCTCGCGCGGGTGGTCGAGATCCTTGCCCGAAAGCGGCAGCAGACCGACGCGCCGCAGGTCGTACGAGGCGAAATCGACGGCGCGGTGCGCGCTCGCCAGCGGCGCCGGCTGCGGTTGCAGCCAGAGCGAGCACGAGGCCAATGAGGCCAGGGCAGCGATCGAGGCCAGGAGCGCGGGTTTCACGGCTTGCCGTTGGTGGTCGGTGCGGCGTCCGGTGTCGCATTGGCGTTCTGCGCCGCGGCGGCCGCCGCTGCGGCAGCGGCCAACTCGGCGACGCGCGCCTCGAGCAGGATCTTCTCGACCTGCAGGCGGCGGATCTGGGCCGTGGTCAGGCGCGCGGCGAGCTCGACGTTCTCTTCGACCAAGCGCCGATTCTCGCCCGAGAGTTGCTCGAGCTTCGCGAGTTGCTCGGCCACGGTCGCGTCGCGCGCCGCGAGCGCTTGCTTCAGCGCTTCGACGTCGCCTTGCAGGGTGCGCGACTCCAGCGCCAGCGCATCGCGCTCGTCGATGGCCTTCTGGTAGAGCTCGAGGATGTACATGCGACCGCCCTCGCTCGGGGCGAGCTCGCGCTGCGGGCCCGAGTTCGAGGCCGCGCGCTCGCCGTCGGCGACCACGCTGCCGTCGCGCGCGTAGAGTCGGCTCTCGGGCGCGCTGGCGTCCGTGGGCGTGGCCAGCGGCGGGCCGTCGTTGGGGTACTGCAGCGCGGAGCAGCTCGCCGCGCACGCGAGGAAGGGCAGGACGACTCGCAGGGTTCGCATGGTCAAGCCTGGGTGGAGGGGTATTCGATCTCGACGACGGTCACTTCTCCGCAGGAGCAGGTGACTTCGAGCGCGCGGGCGACGTTCTCGAGCTTCAACAGTCGCACGGACTTCTCGCAGCGCGTGCTGCTGCGGCGCTCGGGTGTCGGCACCACCCCGGCCTGCTGGCCGTCGAGCTGGACGAACTGCTTCTTGACGATTGCTTGCACGGGTTGCTCCTCAGGCGGTCAGGTCGATGCGCTCGCCGATTCCTTCTTCGTGTTCTCGCGGCTCGTCGGATTCGTGTTCGTCGCGCGGGGCTTCGTCCTCGCGCTTCCCGCGCTCCCGGCGACGGCGCTTGGGGAGCGGCGTCAACGTGTGCGCGTCGGGAACTGCGGGACGGACGGCGATGTCCACGGCGTGCCTAGGGGGTGGTTCCGATGCGAGGACAGAGCTCGCGGTTGAGGCGGTAGAGCGCACGCGTGTGGATTTGGCTGACGCGCGATTCGGTGACCTCGAGCACCTCGGCGATCTCGCGCAGCAAGAGCTCCTCGCCGTAGTACAGCGTGATCACCGTGCGCTCTTGCTCCGGCAAGGCCTGGATCGTGCGCACCAGGAGCTCCTTCATCTCGTTCCACTCGACGCTGCCCTGTGGATCGCTCGACTGCGGGTCGCTGACGCGCTCGAGCAGCGTGCTGCTGATTTCCTCGTCGAACGAGGCGTGTCCAGCGGTCTTGGCCGCGAGCAGGATCTCGTCGACTTCCTCGAGCGTGATGCCGAGCTCCTTGGCGATGTCCTCGGGCGCGGGGACCACGCCGGTGCGCTGTTCGAGCTCGGCCACGGCGCGATCGAGCTCGCGCACCTTTTCGCGGCGGCCGCGCGGCAGGAAGTCGCTGCGGCGCAACTCGTCCAGGATCGCTCCGCGGATCTTGGTGTAGGCGTAGGTCGAGAACTTCAGGCCGCGTCCGGACTCCCACGAGTCGGCCGCTTGGATCAACCCGACCATGCCCCAGCCGAACAGGTCGTCGCGATCGATCGACGCCGGCAGGTCGAACGCCATGCGACCGACCAGGTGCTTGAGCAGCGGCACGTGCTCGAGGATCAGCTTGTCGCGATCGAACGCGACGGCCGCGTACGGATTGCTCGCGGAGTCGCTCATCGCGCTGTCCTATGGCCGGTACTGATCATGGTTTGGTCTTCGGAGTTGCGGGCGGCTCCGGAGGTCCGATCGAGGCGAGCAACGCGTGCGCGCACAGGCGCACGAGCACTCGCACCGCGATCCAGGCGAGGGCCCCCCGCAGAGAGGCCACCCACACGGGCGCTTCGAAGAAGAGCGAGACCAGAGCCGCGAGCGCGCCTCCCGCGGCAGCCAGGCGTCGCCCGAGGGCGAGCCAGGCGGCCGAGAGCGGATGCGCCGTAATGGGGCTATCGGTCATGGGTTCCTCGAGCCTTGAGCGGCCAAAATCCGCGAGCGCTGGCTTTCCCACGGCAGACCGCAGGCCTGCAACACGCGCCGCGCCAGGCGCTCGAGACACTCACGTTCGAGCGTCGGTGCGCCGCCCTTGGTGGTCGCGCGCGCGAAGGTCGTGCGGCGCCGCGCCGCATCGGCGATGCGCGCCGAGCGCGGCAGCCAGCCCGCGAGTCGCGGTGAGCGCGCCAGGAAACGCCGGCACACGTCGGCCAACCTCGCCGCCGTGGATTCGGCCTCGACCAAGCCCGTGACTTGGTTGAGCACGAGCTCGGGCGTTGGCATCTCGACCTGCGCGTCGTGCGCGGCGCTCTCGAGCGCCTTGATCAGGCCATAGGCGTCGGTGGCCGCCGCCGGATCGGGTGTCGTGACCAACAGCACGACGTGCGCGCTCGCGCCGAAGGCCAACACGTCCGCGCCGATGCCCGCGGCGCTGTCGGCGAGGATCAGGTCGTAGTCGCGCGACAGCTCGGCGACGCCTTCGAGCAAGCGCGCACGGCGCGCGGAGTCGAGCTGTGCCATGTGGGCCGAGCCGTTGCTCGCCGGCAGAACGTGCAGGCCGTCGGGCCCCTCGACCACGCAGTCGGCGAACGAGGCGTGCCCGTCGAGCGCGCGTTCGAGGTCTCCGCGCGGGGCGAGATCGAGCATCACGTCGACGTTGGCCAAGCCCAGATCGAGGTCGACGAGCAACACACGCTGCTCGGCGGCCACCAGGCTCAGCGCGAGGTTGGTGGCGAGCGTGGTCTTGCCGACGCCGCCCTTGCCGCCGGTGACCAGCACGAAGGGACAGGCGAAGCGCGCGCGCAGCGCAACCGGCGAGCTCGTGCTCATGCGATGCGTCCTCGCATGAACAGGTCGGCGAAGCGCTCCGCATCCGCGCGGTGCAGGTGCTCTTGGATCGACGGCCCGTCGCACAGGAAGGCGATTCGAGCGCCACAGTGCGACGCGCTTTCGAGCACCGCGGCCGGCTCGCGCGTCTCGTCGAGCTTGGTGATCACCCAGGCCGTCGGTCGCGCGCTCGCGAAGCCCGCGCGCGCATCGTCGATGGCGGCCTGGCTGGCGCTCGCGGGAACGACCAAATAGGTCTCGAGCGCGCTGCCCGCGCCCGTCAGGACTCGCGCGAGCTGGTCCAGTGCCTGCGCGTCGTGCGGCGAGCGGCCCGTGGTGTCGATCAGCACGCAGTCGCAGCCCGCGAACGCCGCCACGATGCGCGCCAGCTCGACGCCGTCGCGGGCCACCTCGACGCGCACTTCCAGGTCCGCGGCCAGTGCGCGCAATTGCTCGATCGCTCCGGGACGCAGAGTGTCCATCGAGACGATCCCGACGCGTCGCCCGACGCGCACCAGGCGCGCGGCGAGCTTGGCCAACGTCGTGGTCTTGCCGACTCCGGTGGCGCCCACGAAGGCGATCACGCAGGGTTGCGCGAGCGCGGCGGCTCCGCGCTTGTGGATCTTCGGGCTGGGTGCGACCTGGACCGAGCGCCCGAGCACGGCGGCCGCGGCGTCGAGCGCGTAGGAGCCGCGCGCACCGCTGCGCTGGACCTGCGCCAGCGTCGCTTCGATCAGCTCCGTCGAGCATCCGTTGCGCTGCATCACGCGCTCGATGTCGTCCAGGCCCGGGTCGCGGCGTTCACTGCGCACCGCGCCGAGCAAACGCACCGCCGTGGCGCGATCGGGGTCGGCCACGGCCACCGTGACCCCGCCGTCGGGCATGGTCTCGTGGCTGAGCAGCAGGGCGTCCTTGCCGTACTGCAGGCCGGCGCGCTGCAAGGCATCGCGCAAGTCGCGGCCGCGGACTCTGTGGATTTGCATCGCTCATTCCTCCAGGCGCACGACGCCCACGGTCTGCACGCTCTTCGCGGGAACGACTTCTTGGTAACTGAGCACGCTGACCTTGGGCAGTGATGCGCGCACCAACTCGCCCAAGAAGCGCCGCACGTTGGAGCGTGCGAGCAACACCACGTTGGCGCCGCTCTTCGAGGCACTGGCGATGCCCTCGCCGATGCGCTCGACCAGCCGCTGCAGATAGGCCGGATTCACGCCCGGTTGCTCGGGGTCGTTGGCGCCGCCCACGGCCGCGGCCAGGCGCGACTCGATGCGTGGATCGAGCGTCACCGCGTGCACGATGCCGCCGCGATCGGCGTGCGCTTCGCACAGCGCGCGGCCCAGCCGTTGGCGCGCGAGCTCGCTGAGCGTGTCGATGTCCTTGGTGCGCGCGACGTTGTCCGCGATGACCTCGAGGATCAAGGGCATGTTGCGCACCGACACCCCCTCGCGCAGCAGATTGCGCAGCACCGCTTGGATCTCGCCGTAGCCGATCTTCGCCGGCACCAGCTCCTCGACCACGGCGGGCGTGACCTTCTTGGCGTTCTCGACGAGCTCCTTGACGTCGTCGCGCGTCAGCACCTCGCCCAGCGATCCGCGCAACACCTCGGCCAGGTGTGTGACGAGCACGCTGACCGGATCGATCACGGTGTAGCCCAGGATCTCCGCCTCGTCCTTGCTCGACTCGGCGATCCACAGCGCCGGCAGCCCGAAGGCCGGGTCCTTGGTCGGCGTGCCGGGCACCTTGCCTCCGACCGCGCCCGAGTCCATCGCCAGGAACTGGCCGGGCTCGATCTCGCCGCGCGCGACCTCCTGGCCGCCGATCAGCACGCGATAGCTGTTGGGCGCGAGCTTGATGTTGTCCTTGATGCGCACCGGCGGAAGCACCACGCCCTCGCGCGACGCGAAGCGCCGCCGCAACTGCGAGATGTGATCGAGGATGCCCTGGCCGCGCGGATCTTGGACCAGCGAGATCAGGCGGTAGCCGATCTCGAGCGACACACGGTCGACCTTGAGCAGCTCCAGCGCAGCATCGGCTTCCTTCTCCGCCGGAGGCGGCTGGCCGGCAGCGTCGGACGCGGGCTCGCTCTTCTTCTTCGTCTCGCCAGTCAGGTCAGCCGCGCCCTCGACGCCGCGCGTCGAGCGCCAGGTCATCAGCAGCACCGTCGCCAGCAAGAAGAACGGGATCTTCGGCAGTCCGGGCAAGAGTCCGATCGCGAACATCATCCCGGCGGCGATCAAGGTCGCGCGCGGCCGTCCGCCGACCTGCGAGAGCACCTGGATGCCGAGGCTCGAGGAGCTCGAGGCCTTGGTGACCAGCACGCCCGACGCGGTCGAGATCAACAGCGCCGGGATCTGGCTCACCAGTCCGTCACCGATGGTCAGCAGCGAGTACTTGTGTCCGGCCTCGGCCACGGTCATGCCGGCGATCACGGCCATCGTGATGCCGCCGACCAAGTTGAGCGCGGTGATGATCAAGCCCGCGATGGCGTCGCCGCGCACGAACTTCGAGGCACCGTCCATCGCTCCGTAGAACTCGGCCTCGGAAGCGATCGCCTCGCGGCGCGCGCGCGCCTCGTCGGCGTCGATCAAGCCGCTGTTCAAGTCGGCGTCGATCGCCATCTGCTTGCCGGGCATCGCGTCCAAGATGAAACGCGCCGACACTTCGCTGATGCGGCCCGAGCCCTTGGTGATGACCACGAATTGGATGATCACCAAGATCAGGAACACGACGATCCCGACCGTCAGGTTCTCGCCGCACACGTAGTTGCCGAAGGCCTTGATGATGCTGCCGGCCTCGCCGCCGGAGAGGATCAGGCGCGTGCTCGCGACGTTGAGCCCCAGGCGGAACAACGTGGAGAACAGCAGCAAGGTCGGGAAGGCCGAGAGCTCGCTGGCCTGGCGCGAGTTCATCGTCAGCAGCAACAGCAGCAGCGAGCTCGACAGGTTGATCGCAAGCAACACGTCGAGCACCGCCGGCGGCAGCGGCGAGACCAGCGTGACGACCACGCCGAGCACGCCCACGCCCATGATCCAGTCCGCGTAGCGCTTGAGGAACGCTCCGGTGGTCTGCGCTTGATTCAGCATCGGTTCGGACATGGCTCAGCTCACGCCGCGGGAACCGCGCGCCCTTCTTCGAGTCCGTAGACGTACGCCAGAACTTCCGCGACCGCTTGGTAGAGCTCGAGCGGGACGTCGTCGCCGATCTCGCAGCGCGCGTGCAGCGTGCGCGCCAGCGGCGCGTTCTCGTACACCACCACGCCGGCCTCGCGCGCGACTTCCTTGATCTTCTGCGCGACGTGATCGACGCCCTTGGCCACGACCTTGGGCGCGCCGCGGTCCTCCGCCGGTGCCGTGCGGTCGTAGGCCAGCGCGACCGCGTAGTGCGTCGGGTTGGTGATCACCACCGTCGACTTGGGCACGTTGGACATCATGCGTTGCGCCGCGAGCTGGCGCTGAGCTCGCCGGATGCGCGCCTTGATCTGCGGGTCGCCTTCCGCCATGCGCGCCTCTTCCTTGACCTCTTGCTTGGTCATGCGCAGCTCCTTGTCGTGTTGGTGGCGCTGGAAGAACATGTCGATCACTCCGAGCGCCAGGATCGCGCCCAGGGCCGCGGCGGTGCAGCGCAGCGCGATGTGGCCGAAGCCCGCGAGCGCCGGTCCGAGCTCCATCGAGCCCAAGGCCACGATGTGCCCGACTTGCGACCACGCCGTCATGCACACCACGGCCGCGATCGCCACCAGCTTGAGGAACGAGAGCAGCGTGCGATTGAGGCTGCGCAGGCTGAACAGTCGCGACATGCCGCGCATCGGGTCGAGCTTCTGCGGATCGACCTCCATCGCCTTGGGCGCCAGCGCCAAGCCGATCTGCGCGTAGCCCACGAACAGGGTCAGCGCGAGCAGCGGCGTGATCAGCGCCAGCGTCGGCCAGGCGACGCGGTCGAGGCTGCCGGTCAAGAGCGCGGCGGCGCTGTGGATGTCGATGTCCTCGCGTGCATAGACCGAGAGCGTCGAGAGGAACGCGCTCAAGATCGAGCCCAGCTCGCCGACCAGCTCGCCGCCCATGGTGCAGAGCACCGCCAACCACGCGAACAGCACCACCGCGGCCAGGAACTCGGTCGACAGCGGGACTTGGCCCTTGTCGCGCGCCTCCTGTTTGCGGCGTGGCGTGGCCTCCTCGGTTTTCTGCTCTTCGTCGGTGTCGTCGAACATGCCCATGGCTCAGCCCTCCAGCACCGTGAGCACGCGCTCGAGCATCACGTCGAGCCGCTCGTAGAGCGCCGCCAACCCAGGCGCGAGCAGCGGCGCGAACAGCAGCATCGCTCCCAGGCCGACCATGATGCGGATCGAGAAACTGAGCTCCATCACGTTCGACTGCGGCACGACGCGCGCGATCAGCCCGATCACGATCGACGACAGGAACAGCAAGATCAGCACGGGTGCCGCGAAGGTGATCCCCGCGCCGATCAGGTCCGAGGTCATGCCCACGGCGACGTCGGCGAAGCCACCGGCGAAGCTCACCACGCCCACCGGGGCGCGCTCGAACGAGCCCGACAGCGCGCGCAGCAACAGGTGGTGCCCGTCGACCGCCAGCAGACCGAGGAAGAACATCATCTCGTAGAACTGCGCGATCACCGGCGTGCTTCCGCCGCCCGCGGGGTCGACCACGGTGGCCATGTTGAAGGCCATTTCGCTGCCGATCATCTCGCCCGCCACGCGCACGCCGAGCATGACCACCACCAGGACGAACGAGAGCGCGACGCCGACCAGCACCTCGCGCACCGCCAAGGCCCCGAACACGAACGGCGCTTCCGCCTCCGGCAAGGGCACGCCGTGCACCGAGAACAGCAGCAGGCTGAGGCTCGCGATCCAACCGATCTTGGCGCCCCCGAAGGTCGTCGGACCGCCGAAGAACGGCAACCCCAGCACGAACGCGCTGGTCCGCACCAAGTACAGGCCGAAGGCGGCCAGGGTTCCGTTCTCGAGCACCGCGTGTCTCCGTCAGGACAGTCCGAAGGAGTGGAGTTGGTCGAGCACGCGCAGGGTGTAGTCGCGCAGCAGCCCGAGGGCCGGCACGAGCAGCAACAGCGCGACGCCCATCACCGCGAGCATCTTGGGGATCAGGGACAGGGTCTGCTCCTGCACGCTGGTCAGTGCCTGGAACACGCTGATCGCGACGCCCACGATCAGGCCCACCAGCAGCACCGGCCCGGCGAGCAGCACGGTCGTGACGAGCATGTCGCGCGCGAGCTCGGCGACGCGGATGTCGAGTTGGTCCATCGCGCGCCTCAGGTCGTGACGAAGCTCGTCACCAGCGATTCACACATGAGATGCCAGCCGTCGACGAGCACGAACAAGAGCAGCTTGAAGGGCGTCGACACCATCACCGGCGGCAACATGAACATGCCCATCGACAGCAGCACGCTCGCCACCACCAGGTCGATCACCAGGAACGGCAGGAACAGCAGGAAGCCCATCTGGAAAGCGGTCTTGAGCTCGCTGGTCACGAAGGCCGGCACGACCACGCGCAGCGGCAACGCGTCCTTCGTGCGCGTCTCGCCCTCGAGCTTGGCCAGATCGGCGAACAGCTCCAGCTCGCTCTCGCGCGTGTTGGCCAGCAGGAACGTGCGCAGCTCCGCCCAGGCGTTCTCGCCGGCCGAGCCGAGCGCGATTTCGCCGGCCTTGTAGGGCACCCAGGCGCTCTCGTACATGCGCGACGCCACCGGCCCCATCACGAACGTGGTCAGGAACAGCGACAGCCCGATGATCACGGGGTTGGGCGGCAACTCGTTGGTCGACAGCGCGCGGCGCACGAAGCTCATCACGATCACGATGCGCGTGAAGCTGGTGACGGTGATCAGGATCGCCGGCAGGAGCGAGAGCACGGTCAAGAGCACCGCGATCTCGACCGCGGTCGACATGCGGCCCTCCTCGAAGAGCTGCGCGGCCTCCTGCGAGAGATCGTCGTTGGTCGCGGGCGCGTGCGCCTCGACCACGGTGGGCATCTCGAGCGGGGCTCCGGCCGAGACGGGGCTCTGCGCGAACAGCGCGCTGCCGAGCAGCAGCGTCGCCAGGGTGAACAACAGTCCGCGCACGAAGCGGGGAGTGGCGGCGCTCATGCCAGGATTCCTTCCTTCTGCGCGGGCTGCGCGGCGGGCTTCGCGCGCAGCTTGGAGAGGACGTTGGAGAAGCTCTGGAGATCCGCGCGCAGCGGCGTGCCCTCCTTCTTGGGCGTGATCACCGCGTCCAGCTCGGCGATCGACGCGATCTCCTTGTCACCCAGCCCGAGCAAGAACGTGCGGTCGTAGCAGCGCACGACCGCCAGGCGTTGCTTGCCGCCCAGGGGCAGCATGTCGATCACTTGCATCGAGCGCTGCGCGGCGCGCGCCGTCAGGGCGCGACCGACGAGCTTGCGGAACACCAGCCCGAGCACGACGACCAGGGCGATCAAGCCCGCGCACACCGCGAGGTAGCGCGTCAGATCGGGCCCGCTCGTGCCGCCCAGGCCGGCGGCTTGCTCGAGACTGGGGAGCGGGGACACACACAGGAGGACCTTGGACATGTCGGGGTGCGCGCGGCGTCCGCAGCGGGGCTCGTGGGAGCAATCGCGCGAACAGGTGTCGGACGAACCGACGGAAAGCTTGTGTCGGATTTGGCGACAGTCCCCGGTGCGCGACCACCCCGCTCAACCTGCGCTACCCCGCTGCCGAAGAGGCTCCGCGCGGATCTCCCGCGACTCCCACCCCCCGCCTCGCGTGCCGCGGCCGAGCTCGACCGCGGTCTGGCTCCGCCTTCGAGACCGACCCCATGCACAGCCTCCACAAGGCCCAGCTCGCCCTGCAACGCATCCAAGCGATCAGCTCACCGTCCGCGGCGGTGGTGCGCTGGCTCGAGCTGAGCCTGGTCGACGCGCCGTCGCTCAAGGACATCGCCGCCCTGGTGCGCAGCGATCCGGGACTGGCGATCGAGGTCTTGCGCCGGCGCAAGGTCGACGAACGCAAGCGCAAGTACGCGCTGAACCTGACGGCCGCCGTCGAGGAGCTCGGCGTGGCCGAGCTGCGCGAGCTCGCGCTGCGCTCCGACATCCGCCAGCCAGCCGAGTGTCCGACGAGTCCGACCGGCCCGGCGAGCACGACTTGCACGCCGCTTTCGCGAGCTCACGCGCTGGCCTGCGCCACGGCAGCGATGGAGATCGCGCGACAGACGCACTATCCCGAGCCCGAGCACGCCTACTGTGCCGGTCTGCTTTCCTCGATCGGCCTGCTCGCGCTGCACGATCTCTACGAATGCGAGTGGCGCGAGTTCGGAGCGAGCATCGTCGGCCAAGACCTGCACCACCTGCTCGAGCTCGAGCGTGAGGCCTTCGGCCTGGACCACGAGAACGTCGGCGTGGTGCTGTGCGAAGTGTGGAACCTGCCGTTCGAGCTGCACGACCTGCTCGCAGCGCAGTACCGCTCCATCGGACAGGTGGAGCGTGCCGTGACCGGCACCGTCGACGCGCAACTCGTGAGCGTGATCCGCGCCGCCCAGTTCGCCGCGCAAGAGGCCGGCTTCCCGCTGCTTTCCGAGTTGAAGCCCGAGGCGCCGCCGGCCGATGTCGCGCGACTGTTCGATGGCATCGACCTGCAGAGCTTGCTCGAGACGTTGCGTGCCGCGGTGACGCATGCGACGGCCCTCGTCGCGCCCGGCGAGAGGCGTCCCGAGGAAGAGCTGCACACGATGCTCGAGGTCAACCGCGAGCTGAAGTCGCGCCTGATGGCGACCGAGCAACGCCTGCGCGCCGAGGTATCGGTCAACAACGTGCTGCAGTACGGCCTGCGGCGCTTGGGGGATGGCGATCCGCTCCCCGGAGTCATGTTCCACGCCATGGAGTCGATCGGCTTCCGGCGCATCTGCTGCCTCGAGCTCAACAGCGCCGAGTCCAAGCTCGAAGTCAGCCTGTCCGCGGCATCGAGCGGCGTCAGTCGCGTCGCGGAGCGCATCTGGATCCCGTTCCCCACCGACAAGGGCTATCTGTCGAGCCCGACCCTGATCAGTCGCAACGACGGCGTGGCCGCGCACCAGCTCGTGCTCGAACTGGTCGGCGTGTCGTCGGCGGTGCTCGCTCCGCTGCAGGAGCTCACCCCGGGCAAGCGCCAAGTGCTGTGCGCCGACCGCGGATCCGCGGGGAGCGCTCCGGTCCCCGGCGAAGAGCGCGCCCTGGGCATCATCGCCGACCAGGCGAGCCTGTTGATGAAGTACGAGCAGCTGTCGCGCGAGAAGGAGCGCATGGCGACGCAGGATCCGCTGACCGGAGCCGCCACGCGCCGCCGCATGATGGAGCGGCTGGAGTTCCTGATCTCGCAGTGCGAGCGCACGCGCATGCCGTTCTCGCTCCTGATCATGGACCTCGACCACTTCAAGAAGTTCAACGACACCATGGGGCACCAGACCGGCGACAGGCTGCTGCAGGACCTGGTCAAGCTGCTCGGGAACGCCGTCCGCAAGGGCGACCTGGTGGCGCGCTACGGGGGCGAGGAGTTCGTCGTCTTGCTGGCCAACTGCGATTCGGTCGGCGCAGCCACCGTCGCCGAGGACCTACGCTCCGACGTCTTCAAGTACGGCCTGACCAACCTGGAGACCTACCGCGGCATGCAGGTCTCGATTTCCATGGGCGCCGCGCAGTGGCAGCCCGGCGAAAGCGCCCTGGCCCTGATCGGCCGCGCGGACGCCGCGCTCTACGAGGCCAAGCACGGCGGCCGCAACCAGGTGAAGATGGCGGCTTGAGCGCGCGACGCGCCTGACGGATTGGTCATGCCCCACGCGAAATTGGGAAGCGCACCCTGGAACGAGTCTGACGTCCGGGACTAGACACGCCCCGGAAGCGCGGTGGCTGACTCCCGCCGCGCGGCTGACAACAAGGACTCTCCTGATGCTCCGGACGCCGGCCGTCTTCCTGAGACGTGCCGGCGTCCTCGTTTTCACGCGCTCCCGTTTCACGCCGGTGGCGCCGGCGATTCGCCCCGAACGGCGCTCAGCCGGCCAGGTCGCACGAGCCCGTGCCTTCGGCGGCGTCGGTCTGGCACGCGAAGGCGCGGCGCGCGGCGCGCGCCAAGCGCAAGCGCTTCTCGGTCGCGTCGAGCTCGCGCCGCGTCGCCCGGCGCACCAGCGCGAACGCACGGCGCACGCGTTCCATCGCCGCCGCTTCGGACGCGCCGCTCTCGGCGCACAGAGAGGTAAAAGCGCGGCGGCAGCGCTCCGCCGCCGTTCCGAGTTCGCAGGCCTCCGAAGATCGCTCCAGATGCGCGAGCAGCGCCAGCAGCGCGCGCTCGAACTCCGCGGCTCGTTCCTCGCGCCCCACGGCCGGCTAGCTCGCGCGCGACGTGAGCTCGACCTGCGACCAGGCTTCGAGCAAATTCGCCAGCACCTTGCGGGCGTCGCTGATGTGGGCCTTGTTCTGCTCGCGCATCGCGGCGCGCAGGCGGTCCTCGACGAACAGGTAGAGTTGCTCGAGGTTCGCGGCGACGTCGGGCGCGTGCTCCTTGAGGAGCGCCAGCCGCAGCTCGGCCACGATCGAGTCGGCGCGCATCAACAGATACGCATAGCGCGAGCCGAGTCCGCCGGCGGGTTCCGCCGCGGCCTGGTCGAGGAAGCGCAGCGCGCCCGAGTACAGCATGCGGACGATCTTGATCGGAGGCGCGTTCTCGAACGCGGCCTCGCGATAGGCGCCGGCGGCAGTGCGGGGATCCATGCGTCGTGGGTTGGGGCTGGTGGAGCTCAGGAGGCGTTCAAGTAGGACTGTTGGCTCTGCAGTTGAGCCATCAGGGATTCGAGCGCGGCGAAGCGCGTGACGAGCTGATCCTCGTAGCGCTCCAGGCGTACCTCGCGCTCGTCGATGCGCGCGTTGATCTGCTTGATGTTGGCGTTGAGCGACTCGAGTCGTGCGTCGAACAGGCCCTTGGAGAACGTGCCGTTCGAGTTGCCGTAGCTCTTGACGATCTTGTCGATGGCGCGCGCCAGGTCGTCGCCCAGTCCCGTGTCGGTGGTGACGTCGGTGTAGTAGCCCGTGCTTCCGACCGCGGCTCCGCCGTTGCTGAAGCCGTCCGAGTCGACGAACAGGTCCGCGAACTGGTCGATGTCCTCGTCCAGCTTCGCGTCCATCACCTTGTCGTTGATCTTGAGTGTTCCGTCCGACTGCGACTCGATGCCGAGCAGGCGGATCGTGCCGAAGCCGCTGGTGTCGTTGGCGATGTCGCTCGCGCTCTGGCCGAACAAAGCGTCCTGCAGCAGGCGTTCGATCGAGCGCAGCGCGCTGTCGCCGAACAGTGCTCCGCCCGGCCCCTTCTCGGGGTCGTACTTGTTCTGGTCGCGGACGAACTTCACCACGTCGTTGTAGGCGTCGGTGAACTCCTTGAGCTTGGACTTGATGCCAGCCTTGTCGGGCTCGACGGTGAATTGGACCGTCGTCGCCGGATCGGCGTCGAGCAGCGAGATCGAGACGCCCGTGAGCACGTCGTCGAAGTCGTTGTCCGTGCGCTCGACCAAGAGACCGTCGATCAACGCCTGCGCGTTGTTGCCGACGCTGATGTTGTTCGTGCTCTGGGCCACGCCGCTGCCGTTGGGGCCCGTGCCGTCGATCGTCAGGCCGGCCACCGTGCTCGAGATGCCCTGCAGCCGGAAGTCCTCGCCGGTTTCCTTGGCCGTCAGGACCAGCTGCCAACTGGGCGCGGCGGCCGTGCCTGCGTTGACCACGGTGGCCTCGACCGCGTCCTCCGCCTCGGAGTTGATCGCGGACGCGATCTCGTTGAGCGACGAGGATGCCGCGTCCAGCCGCACCGCGTACACGTCGCCGTCGTAGGTGAAGCTGACCTGCTGCCCGTCGACCGTGGCCAGGTCCGCATCGGGGTCGGCGACCCCGTCGAAGGCCCAGCGATCCGTGGCCGCGAGCTGGTTGACGACCAGCGTGTGCGTTCCGGCGGTGGCCGAGCCGCTGGCCGTGATCGTGGCGTAGCCGCTCTCGCTCGAGTTCACCTTGAAGGACAGGAAGGTCGAGAACGAACCCAGCGCATTGGCCTTGGTGCGCAGCGTGTCCACCTTCCCCTTGAAGGTGTTGATCAGGTTGATCTTGTCCTGGTTGTCCTTGCGCTTGTCCTCGAGCTGCGTGATCGGAACGCGCTCGACGGCCAGCATGGCGTCGATGATCGCGCGCGTGTCGATGCCGCTGCCCAAGCCACTGAAACTGATCGGTGAAGCCATGGTGCGTGCGGAGCCACGGCTCCGGCCTGGAGTTATCGGCGCATTGCCACCGCGGGCTTAGGGCGCGGCGCGTGGAAAGTTCTGCGCACTGGGCCGCGCGAGACCGGCCGCGAAAGTCGACGCGGGCCGCCGAGTCGCCTCGGAGGCCCGCGCCCGTCCATCGTCCGGGCCTCGCGACCCGGAACTCTTCTTCCGACCTCGGAAGGTCAGTTCAGTAGCTGCAGCGCGAGCTGCGGCTGAACGTTGGCTTGGCTGAGCACGCTGATCGCGGCCTGCTGCAGGATCGAGTTGCGCGTCAAGTCGCTGGTCTCGGTGGCGATGTCGACGTCGCGGATGCGCGACTCGGCGGCCGACAGGTTGTCGCGCGTGTTGAGGATCGAGGCGATCGCGCTGGTCATGCGGTTCATCGTCGCGCCCAGATCGCCGCGGGCCTCGGTCACGTCGTCGATCGCGCCGTCGATGGCCGAAATCGCCGTCGAAGCATTGGAGGCGCTGGTGATCGAGCTGCTGTTGATGCCCAGCGTCGTGGAAGTGATGTCCGAGAGCGAGACCGAGATGGTCTCGTTGGCGTCGATGCCGACCTGTACGTCGAGCGACGAGGTCGAACCGTCGAGCAGATTGACGCCGTTGAACGTGGTCTGGCTCGAGACGCGGCCGATTTCGGTCACCAGCGCTTGGAACTCGGTGTTGAGCGTGGCGCGGTCGGCGGTGGTCAAGGTGCCGTTGGAGGCCTGCACGGCGAGCTCGCGCATGCGCGTCAGGTTGTTGCTGACTTCCTGCAGCGCGCCTTCCGCGGTCTGTGCCAGGGACACGCCGTCCTGCGAGTTGCGCATGGCCACCGTGTAGGAGCGGATCTGGCCGCGCATGCGCTCGCTGATGCCCAGGCCGGCGGCGTCGTCGGCCGCGGTCGCGATGCGCAGACCGGATGAGAGGCGCGAGAAGTTGCCCTGCAGGCGCGCGGTCACGGCCGACAGGTTGCGTTGCGACGTCAGCGCCGCGACGTTCGTGTTGACTCGAAGTCCCATTGCACTTGGTTCCTTGGGTAGTTTCCGTGGGTCGGGAGCACCTCGAGGTCCTCGTGCGGCGCCGTGCGCGGAGCCGGGGCGTGCTCGAGGCGTCGCTCGAGCGCGTCGTCGGTCACTGCGCCATGCACCGCGGACCTCAGGGGATCCGCCAGGTCACGCACCGGCACTACACCTCCCCACCACAGGTGAGCGCGCAGGACCGGAGTCATGTCCGCGAGGAGCTCCCACCCGGGCCGTGCGCCCGTGAGGTCACCCCTCTGGCACAGGCGCTTTCGGCCGCCCTCGCAGCCCGTCTTGACCAAATCCAACTTCCTAGGAGAGAGCGCGCGGACGGCACCCAGCGCGGGACCTTGGAATAGGAAAAGAGCCCCATTCCGCCGGTGGGTGGCGGAACGGGGCCCTCGGCCTACGACCCATGGCACCCTCAGCTACGAAACGCCAGGGCCATAGGCTTGGCTGGGCCCCCGCCGTTGGAGACGGTGGGGATCGGGCGGGAACCCAGCCGGAGGTCGTCGCTCGGGATTAGCCGAGCAGCGACAGGGCGAGCTGCGGTTGCACGTTCGCTTGGGAGAGAACGCTGACCGCGGCCTGCTGCAGGATCGAGTTCCTGGTCAAGTCCGCCGTTTCGATCGCGACGTCGACGTCGCGGATGCGGCTTTCGGCGGCCGACAGGTTCTCGCGGGTGTTGAGGATCGACGCGATCGCGCTGGTCAAGCGGTTCTGGGCCGCGCCCAGGTCACCGCGTGCCGTCGTGACATCGTCGATGGCCGTGTCGATCGTGGCCAACGCGGACTGCGCGTTGCCGGCCGACGTCACGTCCAACGAACCGACGCCCAGCGTGGTCGTCGTCATGTCGGAGAGACCGACCGAGATCGTCTCACCGCTGTTGACGCCGACCTGCAGGTCGAGCGACGAGGTCGTGCCGTCGAGCAGATTGACTCCGTTGAAGGAGGTCTGGCTCGCGACGCGACCGATCTCGGTGACCAGCGCCTGGAATTCCGTGTTGAGCGTGGCGCGGTCGGCCGTGGTCAGCGTCCCGTTGGACGACTGCACCGCAAGCTCGCGCATGCGGTTCAGGTTGTTGCTGACTTCCTGCAGAGCGCCTTCAGCGGTCTGCGCGAGAGACACGCCGTCTTGGGCGTTGCGGCTCGCCACGTTGAACGAACGGATCTGCGCGCGCATGCGCTCGGAAATCCCGAGGCCTGCCGCGTCATCCGCCGCCGTGGCGATGCGCAAGCCGGAAGACAAGCGTGAGAAGTTGCCCTGCAAGCGGCCCGTGACCGCCGACAGGTTGCGCTGACTCGTCAGCGCTGCAACGTTGGTATTGACTCGAAGTCCCATGGTGTTGAGGTTCCTTGGTTGGAAACACAGTCGACGCAGTGGCGATTGACAGTCCGGAGCCTTCGGCTCCTCACGTTCCTCGCCGCTGCGTCGTCCGCACCTCGAGCGAAACACTCGCCCGCGAGACGGAACCGGCGAAGACCGGATGCCCGGATGTTCGGTACGCGTGGGTCGGTGGAGTCTGCGACTCCGACTGCGTTCCCGCGCGCGTTGCAGCCGCGCTGCTCGGCCCCCGTCGTGCCGTGATCGCGTGCGAGCGCTTGCTCGCTCGCGGTCGCGGTCGTTCACGCCGCGAGCGCGGCGTGCGCGAGCCGGCGAGAGCGCGCGCTCAGCCTTGCAGCAGCGACAAAGCCAGCTGCGGCTGCGTGTTCGCCTGCGCCAGGACCGATACAGCGGCCTGTTGCAGGATGGAGTTGCGGGTCAAGTCCGCGGTCTCGAGCGCCACATCCACGTCGCGGATGCGGCTTTCGGCGCCCGAGAGGTTCTCGCGCGTGTTGAGGATCGACGCGATCGAGCTCGACAAGCGATTCTGCGAGGCTCCCAGCGCACCGCGCGTGGTCGTCACGCTGTCGATGGCCGAGTCGATCGCCGTCAAGGCCGAGGCCGCGCCACCGGTGGTACCGATGTTCTGCGATGAGATCCCCAGCGTGGTCGAGGTCATGTCCGAGAGCGAGATCGTGATGGTCTCGCCGGCGTTGGTGCCGACTTGCACCGAGAGCGACGTGGTCGTGCCATCGAGCAGGCTCACGCCGTTGAACGTCGTTTGGCTGGCGACACGGCCGATCTCGGTGATCAGCGCTTGGAATTCCGTGTCGAGCGTCGAGCGGTCGGCCGTGGTCAACGTGCCGTTGGAGGACTGCACCGCCAGCTCGCGCATGCGGTTGAGGTTGTTGTTGACCTCTTGCAGTGCTCCTTCCGCGGTCTGCGCCAAGGACACCCCGTCCTGCGCGTTGCGGCTCGCCACGGCGAGCGATCGCACTTGAGCGCGCATGCGTTCGGAAATGCCCAGACCCGCGGCGTCGTCGGCCGCGGTAGCAATGCGCAAACCACTGGAGAGTCGCGCGAAGTTGCCTGACAAACGTCCACTGACGTTCGCCAAGTTGCGCTGCGCTGTCAGCGCGGCGATGTTGGTATTGACTCGAAGTCCCATTGCAGTCGTTCCTTGTGTAGCTGAGGTAGGAAGAACACTCGCGCGGATGGACGAACCCGCGGAGCTTGCGTGACCCGCTCGGTGACGAGCGAGTTGAGGTGATCCGCCGCAGGCGCTTGGAGTCGTCGACTGGCGCCGTGCTCGTCGCGCGGAACGCGCGGAGCTGGGCTGGTCGAGACGCGAGACCTCTCGAGCTCGCGTCCGGCACGTGGTGCGAGTTCGTCGTTTCGAGGTGCTCCGCTCGGGCGGATGTCGCTCGGCATCGCGCACGTCGAACGGCCTTTTCCCAAAGGCCTGGCGCGCGAGTTCGAGCGAGTGAGCGTGACTTGATAAAGAGCTCGTGTTCGGACGGTCGTCGGCGGTCGGTGGACGGGGAGGGCCGCCTTGCGGCGCCCTCCCCTTTCAGCAACCGGCCCAGCGGCCGTTTTTCTGCTTGAGCGCGGCGCACAGGAGGGTGCGCGCCGCGCTCGTTCGACTAGCCTTGCAGCAGGTTCAGCGCGAGCTGAGGTTGCACGTTCGCCTGCGCGAGCATGGCGACCGCGGCTTGCTGCATGATCGTGTTGCGCGTCAGGTCGGCGGTCTCGGTCGCGACGTCGACGTCGCGGATGCGCGACTCGGCCGCAGCCAGGTTTTCCTGCGCGTTGCTGATCGACGAGATCGCCGATTGCAGGCGGTTTTGCGCCGAACCCAGCGCACCGCGCGCGGTGGTCACGGTGTCGACCGCGGCGTCGATCACCGACAGCGAGGCCGTGGCTCCGGCCACCGTCGCGACGCTGAGCGAGTTGATCGACAGCGACGTGCTGGTCGCGTCTTGCAACGAGATCGTGATCACTTCCGAGGAGTTGATGCCCGCCTGGATGTCGAGCGAGGTCGTCGTGCCGTCGAGCAAGTCGACGCCGTTGAACGTCGCCGTGCTGGCGATGCGCTCGATCTCGTTGATCAGCTCTTGGTATTCGGTATTGAGCGTTGCGCGGTCGGCCGTCGTCAGCGTCCCGTTGGACGCCTGGATCGACAGCTCGCGCATGCGGTTGAGGATGCCGTTGACCTCGTTGAGCGCGCCTTCCGCGGTCTGGACCAGCGAGATGCCGTCTTGCGCGTTGCGTTGCGCCGCGCCATAGCTGCGGATCTGCGAGCGCATGCGCTCGCTGATGCCCAGCCCGGCGGCATCGTCGGCGGCGGTCGCGATGCGCAAGCCGCTCGAGAGGCGCTTGAAGTTGCCCATCAGGCGAACGCTGACGGAGCTCAGGTTCCGCTGTGCGTTCATCGAGGCGATGTTGGTATTGACTCTGAGGCCCATGACTAGGCTCCTTGGGGAACGGTTCTGGTGGGTTGCTGTTTGATCCGCGCTCCCTGCGGCCCTGACCGCTCGAGAGCACGCCCAGTTCTCGGAGGCGCCCGAAAGTCCTGAAGCGTTCCGCGTTGAAAACCGATGGAACCTGCGTGCTGCACCACGACCGAGCGCGCGACGCCTTGTCCGTTGTTAATGGCGCCCCTGGCGCGGCGGGCGCTTTGGCGTGCGCCGGGCCAGCGAGCTGGAAAGAAATGCGCGGAGTGCTCGAGCACGTGGCGCGTCGAGCGCCCGCGACGGTGTTGGTGCGGCTCGAGCGCGGCATGCCGGCGAGTTCCATCTCACGCGCGATCCACGACGCCTCGGCCGCTGCCAGCGGTGCGTTCGTCGAGCTCGCCTGCGGCTCGACGTCCCTGCCGCTCCTGCGCGAGGGCTTGACCGCGCTCGCGCACGGAACGCTGCTGCTCGACGACGTCGCGCGGCTGGGCGACGACGCCCAAGCCTGGCTCGCGGGCGCGCTGAGCACGCGTTGCTGCAACGGCCGCGCGCTCGGCGCCAACGTGTGCGCCACGCTGTACGACGACCCCGAGCGCCTGGTGGGCCAGGGAAGGCTGCGCGAGGACCTGCTGTATCGCCTGAACACGCGTTTCGTGCGCCCAGCGCCGCTGCGCGAGCGCGCGGCGACGATCGTCGAGCTCGCACGCGCGCTGGCGCAGCGCTTCGCCGGCGAGGGCACGCCGCCGCGCTTCAGCGAACGCGCCTTGGTCGCACTGCGCAGCCACGCCTGGCCCGGGAACGATCGCGAGCTGGAGCTGGTGCTCGAGCGGGCCGTGCTGATCGCGGGCGATGGCCCGATCGACGTGGCCCATCTCGGTTTGGCGAGCGCGCGCATTGAGACGGAAAGCGAGGCGCTGCCCTTGGGCAAGCGCACGCTGCGCGAAGTCGAGGAAGCCCTGATCCGTCGCGTGCTGTGCGAGCAGGGCGGCAACAAGAGCCGCGCTGCCGCGGTGCTCGGGCTGCACCGCGCGACGCTGCACGAGAAGCTCGCGAGCTACGAGCTCGACCGCTCGTGAGCCGTCGCTCCGGGCCCGCCGGCCCGGAAAGCCTTCCCTGAATGCGGAAAAAGCTGCGGGGCCGCGCGCCGGGTCATCAAGGAAAAAAGCTCCCCGGTCGAGAGCTGTTCAAGTTCCGCGGAGTCTCCGCGGCGCCGCCCGTTCCCCCCACACAGCGCACCATGACCGAGACCCACACCACGCCCAACCAGCCGGCGCGCAGCGAGCCCGAGTTCGGGCTGACCATGACGCAGATCCTGCGCAATCCGCTGGCGGCGCTGCGCGCGCAGATGGAGTCGCTGGCCGGCGAGTTCCGCGCCGACGACCCGCGGCAAACCCAATTGCGTGGAGCGCTGGAGCACGTGCTCAAGCTCTCGCGCGACGTCGACGCGCTGGCGCAGTACGCCAGCCCGCGCCCCCTGACGCCGCTCGACTGCACGCTCGACGAGATCCTGCACTCGGCGCTGCGCGCCTTGCGCTTCGAGCACAGCTCGCGCGTCAAGCTCGCGAACGGCACGCCCGGCGCGCACATCGTGGTCGACGGTCCGGCGCTGGCCGACTGCCTCACGCGACTGCTCGACAACGCGCTCTCCGGGCCGGACGAGTGGGTGCTCTTGTCCGCGCGCCTGGAGAGCGACGGCCAGGTCGCGTTCTCGATCGTCGAGGGCGTCGAGAACGCGTCCTATCACGGGACGCCGCGCGCTGGCGCGCCCGAGCACCGCGCGGCGGCGCTGCGACTCGGACTGCTGCTCGCGCACCGCGAGATCGAACGCATGGGCGGCTCGATGCACGTGACCAACACGTTGCTCGGCAACACCTGCGTCGTGGTGCGCCTGCCCGCGGAGACGGTGGCCTCGAACTGAACCCCAGGTCCATCTCGCCATGAGCTTCGACAAGTTCGCTTCGACCGACGGCAAGCTGCCGGAGAAGCCGTCCGTTTCCTCCGCACCGGAGGAATCGGCCGAGGACTTGTTCGACTTCGACGAGCTCGCCGCGGCGTCCTCCAAGGTCGCCACGGAGATGAAGAAAGAGCTCGACGAAGCGCTGACGCAAGTCGAGCAGGCCAAGGTCGACGTGGCCAAGAGCGTGGCGCCGACTCCCGGCCCGAGCGCTCCGGCAGCCAAGCCCACGGCCACGCCGAGCACTGCGACACCCAAGCCCGTCGCCACGGCGCCCGCGAGCGCGCCCGGTGCCGCGAGCTCAGCCGTGGCGCCGCCCGCGATGGCCGGCGCCACCATCGTGCACCAGAAATTGACCGTCTCGCCGCTGGCCGGCGCGCTGCTCGGCGGCGTGGTCCTGGCCAACGTCGTGCTGATGCTGTTCGCCTGGAGCTCGGTCAACGCCACCAAGCAGATGGTGCTCGACGCCGCGCACGACATGCGCGAGACGAGCTCCGATCTGCGCAGCGAGTCCGCGCAGCGCAGCGAGCTCACGGCGCGCAACTCCGAGCCCGTGTTCGGCGCATTGCCCGAGGGCTACCGCACGCTCGAGATCGCCAAGGAGCGCATCTCGCGCGGCGAATTCGCGCGTGCGCGGCGCATGCTCTTCGGCCTGCTCGCGATCATCGATCGCATCGATCAACCGGCGCGGGGCGAGGTCGAGGCCCAGGCCGGGTTCCTGATCGCCGACAGCTTCCGACTCGAGGGCGACGCCTGCGGCGCGCCGACGGAGGGGCTCAAGTGAGGCTGGCCCTGGCACTCTTGTTCGCCCTGGCCTTGCCGCAGGCGCGCGACGCACAACGCTTCCACGTCGACGTCACCGACGACGACGGCGAGCTCGTGTGCACGCTGCAAGCCGACAACGCGCCGCTGCACGACGTGCTGCTCGAGCTCAGCGAGCGCGCCCAGGTCTCGCTCGACGGCTTCGACACCTCGTGGCGCAAGACCCTGATCAGCGCCGATCTGCGCAAGCGTCCGCTGCGCCAGGTCTTGACCTTCGTGCTCGGCAGTGTCGGCCTCAGCGGCGAGTTGCGCCAAGGCGCGCTGCACCTGCGCGAAGGGCTCGAGGCCAGCGACGAGCGCGAGGTTCTGTACGACGCCGCGCTCGCCAGCTATCTGCGCGTGCTGCGCGACTTCCCCGAGCACGCGCTCGCGGCCCAGGCCGAGCGCAGCCAGGCCTGGATCGAGGTCGAACGCGGCCGCCTGGCCGCGGCTCGCGCGCACTACGAGTCACTGATCGAGCAACACGGCTCGTCCGAGCTGGTGCCCGAGGCGCTCTACGAATGCGCGCTGCTCCTGATGCGCGACGAAGCCTGGCAAGAGGCCAGCAATCGGCTCTCGGACCTGCTGCGGCTCGAGAAGGAGACCGAGTACGAGTTCAAGGCGCGCCTCGAGCTCGCCTGGTGCGTCGCCGAGCTGGGTGAGTTCGAGCGCGCTCTGTACATGATCGACGCGCTCGACGCCGTCGAGCCTCCGACCACCGACGCGGAGGAACTGCGCCGCGGCCTGGTGCGCGTGCGCACGATGGCCGGTTTGGGCCAGGGCAAGGCCGCGCTCGAGCTGCTCGACGATCTCGACGCGCGCTTGGTCGACGGCGAGTCGCGCGGTACCTCTCTCGAGCTGCGCGCCATCGCGTGTCGCGCCGCCGGCCGCATCGCGGACGCCGCGCGCGCATGGGTCTCGTACTCCGAGCTCGTCGACGGCCCGCGCCGCGCCCACGCGCTCTCCAACGCCGCGCAACTCGCGCTCGAGGCCGACGACGAGATCGGGGCGATGTTCATCGCGCAGCTCGCGAAGGACTCGGGCGTCGATCTGACGGCCACCGTGCGCGAAGCGCGCACGCGGCTGTCGCTCGATCAACTCGAGCTGACGGCGACCACGCTGGCCCAACGCGTCGCACGCGCCGAACGCCTGCTCGCCGGTGGCTTGGCCGGAGAAGCGCTGGAAGTCCTGCAACCGCTGCAAGCGCAGGTCGCCGGCCTCGACGAGGACTCGCGCGTGCGCTTCAGCCTGGCCTACGGCCGCGCGCTCGAGCGCGAGCTCGGTGTCGACGCCGCGCTGGAGCACTTCCGCGACGCGCTGCCGCACATCGAATCACCCGACGCGCGCGTGCGCATCTACCTGCTGGCCGCGGAACTCCTGGAAGCCCAGGGACGCCTCGACGACGCGATCGAGGCCTATCGAGGACGCATCTGATGCTGAAGTTCAACTACGCGATCAACCTGGGACTGGCGACGCTGCTGGTGGTGCCCGCGGTGACGCTCGGCACCAACCAGAACGAGTCGCTCGAGGTCACGCTCAAGAAGACCGTCGAGGCGCTGGACGAGCTGGCCGCGATCGAGCAGCGCTTGCACGACAAGGACCCGGGCGCGATCCACGACGCGCTGCGTTGGACGGAAGCCCCGCTGCAGACGCCCGACAACCGCCCCGAGGTACGCGACGAGCTGCTGGTCGGCCTGCGCGACGAGGTCGCGCGACTGCAGCGCGAAGCGGAAGCGCTCGAGAGCGGCTCCCAGGCGGTCGAGCTCAAGACGCCCGAAATCCCGGCCGAGAGCGCGCGCGAGATCGTCGAGAGCACGGTCGATGGACCGACGACGATCGGTCTCGACGACGCTGCACGCCGCAAGCTCTCCTCGAAGCCGCGCGTCGCGCCGCCGAGCGATGCCGGCGCGACCACCGCTGGTGCGACGGCTCCGACCAAGCCCGCGAGCTCGACGAACGGCGGGAAAACGCCGGCCAAGCAGAGCTTCGAGCCCGAGGGCTTCGCCGCCGACGCGTTCAAGCTCGGGCGCGCCTTCTATCGCCAGGGCCGCTACGACCAAGCGCTCGTCAACTTCGAAGGCAACGCCAAGAACCCCGAGGCGCAGTACTGGCGCGCGCGCTGCCTGGAGAAGCTCGGCCGCACCGCGGACGCGATCGTGGCCTACGGCCAGGTGAGCGCGCTGCCCGACGCCGGCTTCGCCGCGGAGCGCGCCAAGGAGGACCTCGAGTTCCTCCAGTGGCGCCTGGAGTTCGACAAGTCGCGCCCCAAGACCGAGGGCACCAAGCCGTGAGCCGCACCGCGACTCGCCGGCGCGCGGCGCAGCCCGCCGCAGCGCAAACGCTCGACCTCGAGCAAGCCGTGCACGAGCTGCAGGCTCTGGGGACCAGCTTGGCCACCAGCTACCGCGCGCTCGAAGCGCGCGCCGAGCGCGTCGAGCACGAGCTCGAGCTCGCCAATCGCGCGCTGGAGCGCAAGCTGGCCGAGCTCGACGAGGTCACGGCCGATCTCGAGGCCGTGCTCGCCGCGCTGCCCACCGGCGTGATCGTGCGCGACGCCGAAGGGCGCATCGTGCGCGTCAACCGCGCGGCGCTGACGGTGCTGGCGGCGCGCGCGGAGGACGTGCTCGGAGCGACGTCGACCGAGCTCGACTGCGCCGACAACGAATGGCACGAGCGCGAGCTGGTCCGCAACGGCGAACGCGTGGTCGTCGCCGGTCGGCGCTCGCCCGTGTTGGCGATGGCCGGCAAGCGCCGCGGCGCGCTGACCGGCTCGGTCGAGATCCTCGACGATCGCACGCGCTTGGTCGAGCTCGGCGAGCGCCTGCACGCGCTCGACAAGCTCGCGGCCCTGGGCAACATGGCCGGCGGCATCGCGCACGAGCTGCGCAACCCGATGATGGCCGTCAAGGGCTTCGCGGCGCTGCTCGGCACGCGCCTGGCGCCGGAGAGCGAAGAACACCGCTGGGCGGCGCTGATCGTCGAGGGCGCGAGCGAGGCCGACTCGATCCTCTCGAGCATGATGTCGCTCGCCAGCCCCGAGAAGCTCGTGCTCGAGAGCGTCGCGAGCGACGAGCTGGTCCAGGCTGCGGCGCGCCTCGCGAAACTCGACTCCGAACGCGCCGGCCAGTGCGCGTGTGCGTTCACCAGCGAGATCGAGCGCCTGACCTTCGTCGGCGACCGCATCAAGCTGCGTCAAGCGCTGCGCAACCTGATCGCCAACGCGATGCAGGCGCAGCCCGGCGGCGGCGCCGTGCACGTCGTGTGCGCGCGCGAGCGCGACCAGCTCGTGCTGCGCGTCCAAGACGCCGGTCCGGGCATCCCCAGCGCGTTGCGCCGGCGTGTGCTCGAGCCGTTCTTCACCACGCGCGCCGAAGGCACGGGCCTCGGACTGGCGCTCGTCCAACGCATCGCCGAACTCCACGGCGGCTGCGTCGAGATCTCTCCCCAACCCTCCCCTCTTGGCGGCGCAGAAGTGCGCCTCCGCATCCCCAACCGCTCCCCCGAAAACAACTGACATGTCGATCCAGAAGATCCTCGTCGTCGACGACGACAACCTCTCCCGCCAGTTCCTCGTCGAGGCCCTCAAGAGCCTCGGCTACCAAGTGACCGTCGCCCGCGACGGGAACGAGGGCTTCGAGCAAGTCCGCACGAACCCACCGGACATGGTCTTCACCGACCTGCGGATGCCGGGTGCGGATGGCATGCAGCTCGTCGAACGACTCTCGAAGGACTACTCGGGCCTGCCGGTGGCGGTGATCACCGCGCACGGAACGGTCGAGACCGCGGTGTCGGCGATGCGCTTGGGCGCGGCGGACTTCCTGATGAAGCCCTGCACCGCGGACACGTTGCAGCTGGTCGTGCGGCGCGTCGAGAAGACGCGCAAGCTCGAGCGCGAGAACGAGTACCTGCGCGCGGAGATGCTCGGAGCGAGCTCGACCGTCATCGCCGAGAGCCCCTCGATGCTCGAGACCGTGCGCTCCGCCAAGCGCATCGCGAAGAGCAAGGGCACCGTGCTGGTCACGGGCGAGAGCGGCACTGGCAAGGAGCGCGTGGCCCAGGTGATCCACCAGGAGTCCAGTCGCGCGCACGGCCCGTTCATCCGCGTCAACTGCGCGGCGCTCAGCGAGACCTTGCTCGAGAGCGAGCTCTTCGGCCACGAGCGCGGCGCCTTCACCGGCGCGCACAAGAGCCGCGAGGGCCGCTTCGAGCTCGCCGACGGCGGCACGCTGTTGCTCGACGAGATCGGCGAGATCTCGCCCGCGCTGCAATCCAAGCTGCTGCGCGTGCTCGAAGAGGAAGAGTTCGAGCGCGTCGGCGGCAACACCACCATCAAGGTCGACGTGCGCGTGGTCGCCACCACCAACCGCGACCTGAGCGTCGAGGTCAAGGCCGGACGCTTCCGCGAGGACCTCTACTACCGCCTGCACGTGCTGCCGATCCACATCGCGCCGCTGCGCGAGCGGCCCAAGGACATCGCGCCCTTGGCCAAGCACTTCCTGGCGCACTACGCGCGCAGCCAGGGCCAGCCGATCCCGCAGATTTCGGCCGGTGCCGAGCAGCGTCTGCTGTCGTGGTCTTGGCCGGGCAACGTGCGCGAGCTCGAGAACGTGATCCAGCGTGCCGTGGTCCTGATGCAGGGCAACGCGCTGGAGGCGACCGACCTGGTGTTCGGCGCCGCGTCCGGACCGGTCGGCGTGCTCCAGGGTGGCCCGCAGGCGGCCCCCGCGCAGCGACCGTTGCTGGCCAATCGGCCGCTGGCGGACATCGAGCGCGAAGCGATCCTCGAGACCCTGGCCTCGACCGGCGGCAACAAGACCGAGGCCGCGCGGCGCATGGGCGTCAGCGCGCGCACGCTCTCCAACAAGATGAAGTTGTGGCGCCAGCTCGGTCTGGTGGCCTGAACGAGGACGACGGTCATGGACGCCGGCTTCACGGGCAATGTCGAGCTGTTGACGCGACTGATGAGCGCGGCCACCGAGCGTGGCCGCGTGATCGCCAGCAACGTCGCCAACAGCAACACGCCGGGCTACCGGCGTCAGACCGTTCAGTTCGAGAGTCTCCTGAGCAGCGCGCTCGCCACCGGCGAGACCGACCTGCGCGACATCGCGCCCGAGCGGCGCGAGGACTTCGTCACGCCCATGGGCGCAGACGGCAACAACGTCACGCTCGAGCTCGAGCTGACGGCCGATCGCCAGAACCGGCTGCTGTACGACACGTACGCGGCGATCCTGCAGAGTCACTTCGACCTGATGAAGGCCGCTGTCGAGAGCGGACGGTGATTGAGTGGAAGGCATCAACAAGCTCTTCAGCGGGATGCGCGTGGCGGCGACCGGCATGTCGGCCGAGCGCGTGCGCATCGACACCGTCTCGCGCAACATCGCCAACTCGAGCATCACCAAGACCTCGAGCGGCGGACCCTACACGCGCCAAGTGGTCGAGTTCGAGCCGATCCTGGTGCGCGCGCAGAGTGGCGAGGAAGTCAACGCCGGCGTGCGCGTGACCAAGGTCTCCGAGGACAAGAGCACGCCCTACGAGCGCATCCACGACCCGAGCCATCCAGAAGCGGATGCGTCGGGCTGGGTGACCTATCCCAACGTCAACACCACGCGCGAGATGGCCGACTTGATCACCGCCGTCCGCGCCTACGAAGCCAATCTCGACGTGCAGGAATCGTTCGTCCGCATGGCCGAGCGCGCCCTGCGCCTCCTGCAGTGAGCCCCTGAAAGCCCCTCCTCGGCGGAAGCACAGCGATGATCCAAGGTGTCGGACAAGGCGGCCTGACGCAGGTCGCGCTCGAGGCCGCGCGACAATCGTTCGCGCAGCGCGCCGGTCGCGTCGACGAGCAAGTCGCCGCGGCCTTCGAAGGCTTGGAAGCGCTCGGTTCGCGGCAAGCGGCGACGCCGTCGTTCGAGACCACGCTGCTCGAGGGCCTGGCCCAGGCCGACAAGGCCGTGAAGTCCTCCGAGGCCGTGCCGATGGACATGCTCACGGGCAAGGTGGCCGACTTCCACGAGGTCGCGGGCCAGCTCAAGCAGTCCGAGATCGTCTTCAAGTTCAGCCTCGAAGTGCGCAACAAGCTGATCGACGCGTACCGCGAAACCATGCGGATGAGCGTGTGAGGTGACTCCGCATGAACTTTGACCTGCAAGCCCTGCTCGACGGCATCCTCAAGGCTCCCGGGCGCACCAAGTTGGTGGCGCTGCTGTCGGTCGTCGCCGTGGTCGGCGCGATCGCCATCGGCGGTTGGATCTCCGGCCAGCCGCACTTCGTCAAGCTCTATACCGAGCTCTCCGACACCGAGCGCGTGTCCGTCGAAAAGGCTCTGGCGGGCGCCGCCGTGCGCTATCGCGTCAGCGATTTCCCCGGGCCTTTCGTGGTGTACGTCGACGAGGCCCAGTTCGACCAGGCGCAGATCGCCGTGGCGCTCGCCGAAGCGCTCAAGACCACGCCCAAGGGCATCGAGTCCGACTCCTCGGGTCCGGCCGCGATCTTCATGAGCACCGGCGAGCGCGCGCAGACGATGCAGAAGCGTGAATGGCAAGAGGCCGAGCGCTTGCTCGAGCGTCTGGACTTCGTCGCCGATGCCACCGTGACCACGTCGATGCCCGACAACTCGCCGCTGCGCACGCGCAAGCCGGTGATGGTCTCGGTCGTGCTGCAACTCAAGAACTCGACCACGCTCTCCGACGAGCAGGCCAACAACGTGGCGCGCGTCGTGCGCTACCGCTTCGGCGCTCCGGCGGAGAACGTGGTGATCACCGATCAGTCCGGGCGCACGCTCTACGATCCGTCGCTGGTCGAGGACAACGGCAAGAACGCGCGCGATCTGCTGGCACACACGGAGAGCTACGACCGCGAGCTCGCGGAGAAGGCCAATCGCCACATCGAGGCCGCGTTCGGCGTGCGCAAGGCGGTGGTCAGCGTCACCTCGCAGTGGAACTACGACACCAGCACGACGATCGACGACAAGGTCGACCCCGAGACCGTGGCGGTGCAGATCGACACCAAGGAGACGACCACGCCGCAGGGCGGCACGAACGGCGTCGGCGGCGCGGCTGGCGTGACCTCGGGCTCGCCGGCGGACTTCGGCAACGACAGCGCCGCGGTCCCCAACGGGACCTCGAGCGCCGCCAACGGCCCGGTGTCCAAGACCAAGGACGAGAAGAAGGTCTTCGAGGCCTCGCGTTCGCGCACGCAGACAGTGCGCAACGTGCCGCGTCTCGAGCGCCTGTTCGTCTCGCTGGTGCTCGACGACTCGTTGGCGCAGAAGAAGGACGAGATCCAGAAGATCGTCGAGGCCGCGGTCGGATTCGACCGCACGCGCCAGGACGTGATCGGGGTCACGACCACGGCATTCGCCGTCGCACCGACCGAGGTGGGCACCGAAGGCGATCCCGCGGTGCAGCCCGAACCCGCCGACGAAGGCCTGAGCCCGATGATGGAGATGCTCGTCAAGCGCGGCGTCGAGATCGTCTCGGCGATCGTGTTCCTGGTGCTGCTGCTCACCAGCCTGAAGGGTTCGAAGAAGAAGGCCGAGGGCGCCGTGCGCGTCGCGGGCGGCGCCGTGCTCGCCAGCACCGCCGGCGGTTCGTCGGGCGCCGCGAGCGGCGACGAGAACGCGGCCGCGATCGATCCCGAGGTGCTGGCGCGCGCGCAGATCGAGGAGCTGGTGCGCAGCGATCCGCGGCGTGTCGGCGAGATCCTCTCGCGCTGGGTCGACGAAAAGGCGACCGCCAAGGTCTGAGCCATGGGCGCTTCCCGCGAGATGTCCGGCGCGCAGAAAGCCGCCGCGTTCCTGATGAGCCTCGACAAAGAGTCGGCGGCCAACGTGATCAAGCACATCGACGAGAAGGTGATCGTCGAGGTGGTCGAGGCCATGGGACGCCTCGAGCCCGAGATGACCGACACCGAGTCGATGAAGAAACTCGAAAAGGACTTCGTGCGCTGGATGCGCAAGCCGCGCGGCGCGCGCGTGCGCAGCGACGACGAGCTGCACGCGATGCTCGAGCAGACCCTGGGCAAGGGTCAGGCCAACGAGCTGTTCCAGAAGATCCAACAGCGCCTGCTGCACGAGCGCCCGTTCCTGGCGATCGAGAGCCAACCGGCGGAGTTCATCTCCAAGGCGCTGGCCGCGGAATCCGATGCGGTCGCGTCGCTGGTGTTGGCGCACCTCGATCCCTCGCTCTCGGCGGAGATCCTGGCCCACATGGAAGGCGACAAGGCGCTGGCGATGGTCAAGCGCATGGCGACGCTGATCCCGCCCAGCTTCGAGACCCTGGTGGCGATCGCGCAGGACCTCGAGGTGCGCGTCAAGGAGTGCGCCTCCGGCCCCGTCGCGGCCAATCCGCAGGCGCGGCTACGCACCATCGCCGAGGTCCTGAACTTCAGCCAGCCCGAGGTCGAGAAGTCGGTCCTCGAGGGCATCAACAAGGACGACGTGAAGATGGCCACGGAGATCCGCGAGTTCATGTTCACCTGGGAGAACCTGGCCGACCTCGACAAGCGCGCGATGCAGAAAGTGTTGGCCTCGATCGACACCAAGACGCTGGCCATCTCGCTCAAGGGTTCGTCGACGCGCGTGGAGGACAACATCATGGGCAACCTGAGCTCGCGCGTGCGCGACATGGTCAAGGACGAGCGTGATCTCGCCGGCCAGATGTCGATCAAGGACGTCAACGCGGCGCGCGCCGAGGTGCTCAAGGCCGTCCGTGGCTTGATGGAATCCGGCGAGTTCCGCCCGGCCCGCGCAGGAGAAGAACTTGTCTCCTGAGCCGCTGCACATCGCCCTCCCCAGGGAGCCATCGAATGCGGTGCTCGTGCCCGGTGGGCTCGACGCCTGGCTCGAACGTCGCCTCGCCGCGGCGCGCACCCAAGGCGAGCGGCTCGCGTCGCAGCGCGCCGCTCAAGCGCTGGAACGCGCCGAGGCCAAGCTCGACGCCGCGCGCGAGGAGGCCGCGGCCGCCCTGGCGCGCAGCTCCGTGCAGCTCGCGGTCGAGATCGCTCGCACGCTCGTTCGCAACGAGATCGACAACGGTCGCATGAACCTCGAGCGCATCGTGCGCGACTCGCTCGCCGCATCCGGCGTGGGTCGCGGTGCGTGCAGCGTGCATCTGCATCCGCTCGACGCGGCGCAACTGGCCAACGTGAAGTTCCGCTCGGGCACCGCCATCGAGCCGGACGAAGCGGTGGCGCGCGGCGACGTGCACGTGGTCACCCCCAACGGGTTGCTGGTGCGCGAGATCCCCGAGGCGCTGCGCGCGATCCACGAACGCTTGCTGGGAGAGCTGTCGTGATGCTCGACCTCGAGCGCTGCGCCAAATCGATCCGCGAGGCCGCCGCGCCCTACTACCGCGGTCACGTCGAGAACGTCTCGGGCGTGCTGGTCGAGGCCGTCGGCGTGCCGGCGGCGATCGGCGAGCTGTGCCGCATCCGGCGCGGCCCGGTCGGTACTCCGAACGCGCTGGTCGACGCCGAGGTCGTGGGTTTCCGCGGCACGAGCACGCTGCTCATGCCGCACGGTGACATCCTGGGCATCGCGCCGTTGCAGACGGTGATCGCCCTCAAGCGTCCCTTTTGCGTGCCCGTCGGGCGCGAGCTGCTCGGACGCTTGCTCGATGGCTTCGGAGCACCGCTCGACGGCGGCCCGCGCATCTCGGAGCTCGAGCTGCGCAATGTGCGCGCCGAGTCCCCCGACCCGATGCGGCGCAAGCCGATCCACGACGCGCTGCAGACCGGCGTGCGCGCCATCGACGGCTTCAACACGCTCGGGCGCGGCCAGCGCATCGGCATCTTCGCCGGTTCCGGCGTGGGCAAGTCGACCTTGCTCGGCCAGATCACGCGCGGCACCGATGCTCAAGTGATCGTGGTGTGCTTGGTGGGCGAGCGCGGCCGCGAGGTGCGCGGCTTCATGGACGAGGTCTTGGGCGACGAAGGCCGCAAGAAAGCCGTGATGGTCGTGGCCACCTCCGATCGTCCGCCGATCGAGCGCTTCATGGCGCCCTTCGTGGCCGTGACCATCGCCGAGTTCTATCGCGACGCCGGAGCGGACGTGCTGCTCGTGATGGACTCGGTCACGCGCTTCGCCGCGGCCTCGCGCGAGATCGGCTTGGCGGCGGGCGAGCCGCCGACGGTGCGCGGTTTCCCGCCGAGCTTCTTCGCGACCGTGCCCAAGCTGGTCGAGCGCATGGGCCGCACGACCGAGGGCTCGATCACCGGCATCCTGACCATCTTGCTCGATGGCGACGACGTCAACGATCCCGTGGCGGACACCTTGCGCGGCTTGCTCGACGGGCACCTGGTGCTCTCGCGCGACCTGGCGCAGCGCGGCCATTACCCGGCGGTCGACGTGCTGGCGAGCCTCTCGCGTCTGATGCCTTCCCTGGTCAGCGAGGCCGAACGCTTGCAGGCCAATTCGCTGCGCGAGCTGTTGGCGGCGTGGAAGGAAGGCCGCGACCTGGTCGAGATCGGTGCCTACAAGCCCGGCACCAACGCCAAGCTCGACGCCGCGATCCAGATGCGGCCGGCGCTCGAGCTGCTGCTGCGCCAAGGCGTGCGCGAGAGCTCGAGCTTGCCCGAGACGCGCGCGTTGATGGCGAAGCTCATGCAGATGACCCAAGCCCAGTCGAAGAAGTGACCATGGCGCGTTTCCACTTCAAGTTGGCCCGCTTGCTGCGCGTGCGCGAGATCCGCGAAGAAATCGCGCGCACCGAGTTGCTCGCCGCCGAGTCCGCCGTGCGCGCTGCGGAGAAGACGCTCGAGGAAGCGCGCGACACCCTGCGCGAGGCCGAGCGCGAGCTGGCCGTGATCCAGACGCGCGCGGCGATCGCTCCGGCCGAGGTGCTGGTCGCGCAGCGCACGGTCCCGTTGCTCACGCGGCGCATCCAAGAGCGCAAGCAGCTCGTCAGCGTGCTGGCCAAGGCCGCCGACGCGGCGCGCGGAGCGTGGCAGGCGACACGTGTCGACGTGCGCGTGCTCGAGAAGCTCGAAGATCGAGCGCGCGGTGCCTACCGAGAAGAGGAACGCGCGCGCGAAGACAAGACCATCCAAGAAACCGTCGACCGCAAAGTGGCGCTGGCGATGCGCGGCGCAACGCCCGAGGAACGTGCACGATGAACAAGAACGCCAAGATCGGACTGTACGCGGGCGGTGGCCTGCTCGGTTTCGGACTCGCCTACATCGCGTTCGCGTTGATGCTCGGCGTGCAGCCGCACGACATCCCCGTCGCGGGCGCGATCTTCCCCAAGCCGCCGGATGCCGCACAAAAGGAAGAGAGTCCGGCCCCCCAGGAGCCGACGTCGGTCAGCGAGCCGCGGCGCGGCTCGACCAAGGAACCCGCGCGCGCCGGTTTGCTCGACGTGTTCCAGATCGAGTCGCCGTACTCGGCGAGCGAGCTCGAGTCCTTGGTCGCGGAGCTCAAGCGCAAGTCGAAGGAGCTCGACCAACGATCGACCGAGCTCTCCGAACGCGAGCGTCGCGCGGAGGAGCGCTCCGAGTTCCTCGACGAGCAGTACGCGGAGCTGCAGCGCTTGCGCAACGGCCTCGAGCAATGGGAGTCCGAGCTCGAGCTGCGCCAGAACGAGGTCGAGAACGGCGAGAGGGCGCGCGTCGAGCGCGAGCGCTCGGGTTGGGCCACGCTGGGCAAGCTGTTCAGCGAGGGCGACGCCGCGGAGCAGGGCAAGCGCCTGGCGCAGTACGCGCCGGAGGACGCGGCCAAGATCCTCCAGACGCTCAAGCCCGCGCGCGCCAAGGAGCTGCTCGACAACGTCGGCGGCGACAAGTGGAAGGAATACGCCGAGGCCTTCCGCAACGCCAAGCCGCTCGAGCAGGACTGAAGGCGAGGGACAGCGCTCCGGCCGGTGACGCGGACCGCACCACGCGGCGCCGCGCAGCCGCTGTCTTCGGAGCTGCTCGCCGCCCTGACGGCGGCTGAGCGCAGCTTTGGTGCCCCTCGTTGCAGGGCTCGAGCGGGCCGCGCCAGCGCCGCGCACCAGCATGTCGCGACGGAGCATGTCGCGGCGCAGCGCGTCTCGCGCGCGGGACGCCGGCGCTCACCTCCGCCCGACGGCGCTCCGCCGCCGCCGCAAACGTCAAGCATTTCCGGGCCCGCGTCGATAGCCAGGCCATCGACTCGGCCCGCAGCGCCGCGACGGACACCCCATGGACTTCATGACGATCTTCGGCCTGCTGGGAGCGCTGGCGCTCCTGGTGTGGTCGATCCTCCTCGGCGGCTCGCTGATCCTGTTCTACGACTTCCCCTCGGTCGTGATGGTGATCGGCGGCGCATCCTGCGTGACGGTGATGAGCTATCGCCCGAGCGACCTGAAGGCGTTCTTGAAGGTCGCCATGCGCTCGATGCTTTTCAAGCTGCCCACGCCGCAGCAGGAGATCGAGCGCATCATCACCTACGCCAATTTGGCCCGCAAAGAGGGCTTGCTCGCGCTCGAGGCCAAGCTGCAAGAGGTCGACGACAAGTTCTTCGCCAAGGGCATCCAGCTCGTGATCGACGGCTTCGCCGCGGACACCGTGCGCGACATCATGGACCTGGAGCACAGCTTCCAGCAGCAACGCCACGGCCAGGGCAAGAAGATGATGGAGACGGTCGCCACCTTCGCGCCGGCCTTCGGCATGATCGGAACGCTGGTCGGTCTGGTGCAGATGCTCGCCAACATGTCCGACCCCAGCGCGATCGGCTCGGGCATGGCGGTGGCCTTGCTCACCACGTTCTACGGCGCGGTCGTGGCCAACGTGATCTGCTTGCCGCTGGCGGCCAAGCTCGATCTGCGCGCCAAGGAAGAGGCCCTGCTGCGCTCGCTGATGATCGAGGGCATCGTGGCCATCCAGTCCGGCGAGAAGCCGCAGTTGATCAAGGAGAAGCTCAAGGGCTTCATCCCGCCGCACCAGCGCGAGTCGATCAGCGCCTGAGCTCGAGGTCGCACCGTGGGCAAGTTCGACGCACCCGAAGAACCGCAGCAAGGCGCGCCTGAGTGGATCGTGACCTTCAGCGACATGATCTCGCTCTTGGTCACGTTCTTCGTGATGTTGATGAGCTTCTCCACCATGGAGGACAACGAGGCGGCGATCATCGTCGGCGCCTTCGGTCAGAGCAAAGGCGGCGTGCTCCAGCAGGGCCCGAACAGCGCCGTGCCCGAGCCCGAGAACGATCGCTTGCTCTCGACCAATCCGCTGCGCGGCGCCGACCGCCCGCACGCGCGACCGCCCGAGGAGCTCCCCGAGAACCTCGAGAACATGGGGCAAAAGACCACGGAGGAGCACGTCGAGGTCGACTTCTCCGCGGTCACCGACGGCCTGCTGATCACCTTCGACGAGCGCGCCTCGTTCGCGCCGGGCTCGGCCGAGGTCAACCCGGCGCTCAAGAAGAGCCTGCACGAGCTGGCCCAAGTGCTCGAGCACTACTCGCACTTGATCGTGATCGAGGGCTTCACCGACGACCACGTCGCGCCCACGCCACGCTTCGCCGACGCCCAGAGCCTGTCGGCCGAGCGCGCCGCCAACGCCGCGCACGCCATGCTCGACAAGAGCAAGCTGGCGCGCGATCTGATCCAGGTCGCCGGGCTGGGCAGCGCCCGTCCGCGCGCCTCCAACGAATCCGCCTCGGGTCGCACGCAGAACCGCCGTGTCGAGATCCGCGTGATGTCGCTCTCCAAGGCCCGCGAGCGCGCGCTCAAGGCCGAGTTCCAGGCGCAGAAGGCCAAGGAGCGCTAGTGGCCGAGTTCAAGGAAGATCCCAAGACGCCGGTGCCGCTGTGGCTCGTGTCGTTCGGCGACATGATGACCAACGCGCTGACGTTCTTCATCTTGATGGTGTCGATGTCGCACCAGCGCGACTACGGCTTGATCGCCAAGGGGCTGGGCTCGTTCGTGGTCGCGCTCAAGTCCCACGGCTTGCCGGGATTGATGCCGGAGTCCGAGAAGGTCGCGATCTTCGAGGAGTTCCGCCAGCGCTTCAACCTGCCGCCCGAAGACGACGCCGAGCGCCGCGAGACGCCGCTCAAGGCCAGCGAGCTGGAGCTGGTGCGCTCCGCCGCCGCCAAGGCATTGCAGCCGCACGACGAGTTGTTCCAGCCCTCGATCGCGAGCTTCGCCACGGCCTCGGCGGTGCTCGACAACGCCTCGAAGGACTACATCGATCGCCTGGCCGACACGCTGCGACCGTCGCGCGCTCAATTGCTCGTGCTCGAAGGGCACGCGCTCGACGCCGACAGCGTCAAGTGGCTGGGCCACGACCACTGGCTGGCCTTCGCGCGCGCGCAGGCGGTGCGCGAGCACCTGATCCAAGTCCACGGCTTCCCGGCCGAGCGCGTCGAGGCGCGCGCCTGGATGGTCGAAGTCGAACCCGAAGGTCCGGGCACGCGCTGCGTCGACGCGCGCCTCGTCACCTCGACGCGCAAGGAATAGAGACAGCCATGGCCGAAGCGAAGAAAGACGACAAGAAGGACGACAAGGGCGTCGATCCGGCGCTCGCGGCAGCCAAGAAGAAGAAGGTCATGGTGCTCGGCGGCGCGGTCGGCGGATTGGCGTTGGCCTTCGCCGCCGCGATGATGGCCGTGCCCAAGCCGCCGCCGCCCAAGCCGGAGTTGTCCGGGCCTTTCGTCGGAGCGGTGACTCCCGAGAAGGTCCAGGTCAACCTGAGCGACGGTCGCAGCTTCCTGGTGCTGCAGCTCAATCTGCTCTACGAGGCTTACGCGCAGGACTACCTCGCGCTGCGCACGGCCGATCCGGTGTGCCAGGCGGAGATCCGCGACGCGCTGGTGGCGATCTGCTCGTCCAAGTCGCGCAACGACGTCACCGACAAGGTCAACAAGCCGGTGTTCCTCGAGGAGATCCGGCACGCGTTGGAGCCGCTGTTGTTCCCGGTGCACGTCGGCGACGGCGCCGCGCCCGGGGACGCCGATCCGACCTCGGGCCTCAAGGCCGGCGAGTCGATGCCCGGCGCGAGCTTCGGCGGCCTGTTCGAGGACCACCGAATCGCGCTCGATGTACCGCAGAAGAAGCTCACGCTCGACGGCGGCCTCGAGTTCGTCTTCACTGGCGAGGAAGCGGATCTCGAGCTCAAGGCCGTCAACGACCAGACGCTGTTCCTCGACTTGACCGGACTCAAGCCGGAGTTCGTCGGCGAGGTCAAGGTCGGGATCAAGGGCCGCACCAAGCGCATCCTGTGGAACGAAGTGCTGATCCAGTAGTTCGCTCCGAACGCCGAGAACACACAGCGTGGCAAGCAACGTGACAGCGGACGAAGCGCGTGCGATCGCGCAAGCGCTCCAGGGCTCGACGAACGATGCACACAAGTCCGTGCACGTCGAAACGCGCCAGTTCGAGCGACCGTTGCGGCTCTCGGGCGTCGAGATCGACGCGCTGCGCGAGAAGCTGCGCAAGACCTCGTTCGAGGTCGCCCGCGAGCTCGGCGGCCCGATGCGCATGTCGCCCACGCTCGACTTGGTCGAGCTGTGCGAGGTCAACGCGGAGTCGGTGCACGCCGGGCTGGTGGCGCCGTTCGCGGTCTTGCGCTTCGAGATCGACAAGCAGCCTGGCTGGCTGATGTGGGATTGCCCCGCGGCGCTGGCGACATTGGACGTGGCCCTGGGCGCTGCCAGTCCCGGACAGAGCGCGGCCCGCAAGTTCACGCCCATCGAGCGCGCCATGTTCACGCGCATCCTGGGACCGGCCGTGGCGCGCTTGACCAAGGCTCTCGGGCTCGCCGTCGCGAACCCCAGCGTGGCCCAGGACCTCGAATCGCTGGGCAGTTGGCGTCAAGGCGGAGACAAGGCCGAGACCCAGCGCCTGCTCGTCAGCTTCGACCTCGGAGGGGTCGGCGGCACGAGCCGCTGGCGCTTGTTCCTGCCGGGCGTCGTTCCGTCGAGCAAGTCGGGGGGCAAGCCGGAGAAGCCGCTGCCGCTGCCGGCGCACCTCGCGGAAGTGCTGGTCGACGTCAAGGCCCACCTGGGCGCCAACGACGTTCCGCTCGCGGACCTGTTGGCCCTGGAGGTCGGCGACGTGATCCCCCTGCGCATGGAGGTCGGTGAGCCGCTGCGCGTGCTGGTCGAGGACCAGGGCTGCCTGCGCGCGGTGCTCGGTCGTTCCCACGACAAGCTCGCCATCCGCGTGACCCAGGTCGAGCGCCCCAAGTCCGACGGCTGATCGTCCGAAGAGAACAGCGATGGCCAACGAGAAGAACGTGGAACAGGCGATCGATGCCGCGACGCAAGCGGTGATGGTCGAGTCCAACAAGCTCGACGAGCTCGCCGCCGGGAAGGCCGCGGGCGATCCGATCGGCCTGAACAACCTGATGGACGTGCCGGTGCGCGTCACGGTCGAGGTCGGGCGAACGCGCATGACGCTCGGCGAGTTGGTCAAGATGACTCCTGGCTCGCTGGTGGTGCTCGACCGCGAAGCCCACGAGCCGGCCGACATCCTGGTCAACGGCAAGATCGTCGCGCGCGGCGAAGTGGTCACGATCGACGGCGCCTACGGCGTGCGCGTGACCAGCATCGTCAGCAACGCCTGACGGGCGAGCGAGCGCGGCCCAAGGGCCGTGAGGAACTCACGGTCGCGACGTCCCGTGCTTTCCGAGCGACGGCGCGTCCGACGATTCGGGAGCCCGCCTTCTCGCTTCTTCGCGATCTCAGGCGCGCGTTCGAGCGCGCAGCACGTCGCGCACCTTGCGCGCGAGATCGTTGGGCGTGAACGGCTTGCGCAGCAACTGCAGTGCTTCGTGGTCCATGACGCGCTCGAAGTCCTCGTCCGGCGCGTAGCCCGTCATGAACAGCACGGGCAAGTTCGGGCGGCGCGAGCGCAGGCGCTCGACGAGCTCGGGCCCGCCCATCTTGGGCAGCACGATGTCGGTCACGACGAGATCGATCTCCGCCAAGCGCTCGAGCGTGAGCTCCAAGGCGACTTCGGCCGAGCCCGCCGCCAGCACGCGATAGCCGAGCTGCTCCAGCGACCGGCCCAGCACGTTCTGCAAGCTCGCTTCGTCCTCGACCAACAGCAAGGTCTCGTCGCCGCGCGCGGGTGCCTGGCCGCCGCGCGACTCCTGAGCCGCTCCGGCCTCGGTGCGCGGCCAGTAGACGTCGACCCGCGTGCCTCGCCCGACCTCGCTGGCCACGAGAATCTGCCCTCCGTGGTGGCGCACGATGTCGCGCGACAAGGCCAAGCCGATGCCCGTGCCGCGCCCCATCGGCTTGGTGGTGAAGAACGGCTCGAACAGGTGCGCGAGCGTCGCGCTCGACATCCCCACGCCCTGGTCGATCACGCTCATTTGGATCCAATCGCGCGCCGCGAGTCCGCTGGGTGAAGCGCTCGCGGCGACGTTGCGCGTCTCGATCGCGATGCGACCACCCTCGGGCAGGGCGTCGCGCGCATTCAAGGCGAGGTTCATCAACACCTGGTGGAATTGCGCGGGATCGACGCGCGTGCACCATCCGCTGGCGCCGAGCTTGGCCTCGAGCTCGATGTGCTCCCCCAGCACGCGCCCGAGGAAGGCCTCGACCTCGCGCACCAGTTCGTCGACCTCGACCACCTTGGGCAACGCGACCTGCTTGCGGGCCAGCGCGAGCAACTGCTGCGTGAGCTGTGATGCGGTGCGCGCCGCGGAGCCGATGCGCTGGAAGCACTCGCGCGCCCGCGCGGCGTCGTCGGCGTCGGACTCGCCGATCTCCGCGTAGCTGAGGATGCCCGTCAGGAGGTTGTTGAAGTCGTGGGCCACTCCGCCGGCCAGGCGGCCCAAGCTGTCCATGCGCTGCGCTTGCGCGATCTCGGCCTCCAACCGGCGGCGCTCGGTGACGTCGCGCACCAGCAACAGCGAGAGCTGCTCGTCGACTGGATGCGCGCGCAGCTCGAGCTGTCGAATGCCCCAGGGCAGCTCGGCCTGGAACTCGGAATGCTGCGCGGCGCGTGTCGCTTGCGCGGCGCGGGCCAACGCGGCCAGTGGCTCGGACAGCGCCAGCGGCAAGACCTCGTGCGCGGCGCGTCCGAGCAGCGCTCCGGCATCGAGGGACATGCGAGCGCCCTCGGGAATATGCGCCGCGACGACACGCAGCTCGCGGTCGAGAAGGAACAGCTCGTCGGGGTGCGCCTGGATCAGCGCGCGCGCGCGAGCCTCGCTGGCTTGAAGCGCGCGCAACGCATGCTGGCGCTCGAGCTCCGCTCCGACGCGCGCCACGAAGATGCGCAGGATCGACTCGGCCTCCGGAAGGTCGGGAAGCACCGTGTCGTGCAGCACGGCCAGGATCCCGGCTGCCTGTCCGTCGGCTGATCGCACGTGCACGCCGATGTAGCTCGCGGCCGCGATCGTGCGGATCACGGGATGCGCGCCGCAGCGCTCTTGCAAGTCGCCGTCGATGCGTACGTGCCCATCGCGTGCAGCGATCTCGCACGGCGAGCCGGCGACGTCGTACTCGAAGTTGTCGTGGATGCGCCCGTCGATCCACACGGCCAGGGAGCGCACGTGCGTGCAAGCCAAGTCCGAGTACTGGCCGACGATCGCGTAGCGCAAGCCGAGCGCGGAAGCGAGGTGACCGACGAGCTCGCGGTAGAACGCGTCGCCGACCGCGGCCGAGGTCCCGGCGCTGATCTCGCGGATGCAGTGCTCGGCCCGGCGCCGCGAGGTCACGTCCTCGTACAGCCACAGATATCCGCTGATGCGACCCTCGACGCGCACCGGGACGTAACTGCGCTCGATCGCGCGCGCGCCCGACATCTCTACCATCTCGCGCTCGACGGGCTCGTCGCGCTGGAAGATGGCCTCGATGCGCTCCACGGCGCGCGCAGGTTCCGCGAACGACGACTGCACCAGTTGCAGCGCCTCGAGACAGGTCAACCCGATCACCGAGGTCCCGTCGCGCACCCCGAAGATGCGGCACAGCTCGGGATTGGCGATGCGGATGCGGCGCTCGGGGTCCTCGAACAGCACGCCGATCGGCAGGAGCTCGACCAGCGTTCGCAGGCGCTGCTGCAGCTCGGCGCCCGCGAGCTCGGCCCGCTTGCGCGCCGAGACGTCGACCATCACGCCGGTGAGCAATGGCGAGCGGTCCGCGCGCGGAGAAACCGTGACCGTGTCGCGGATCCACACGACACGACCATCGCTGGCGTGCATGCGGTACTCGAACTCGTGGTTGCGCAGATCGTCCACGGCGCGCGTGCAGAAGCGCATCGACTCGTCGCGGTCGTCGGGGTGCAGGTGCTCGGCCCAGAAGCCCGGACGCAGCCAATCCTCGCGCGGATAGCCCAGGATGCGCTCGGCCTGCGCGCTGACGAAGACGAAGCGATCCTGGTCGACGTCGAACTCGAACACCACGGCATCGAGCGAGTCGAACAGGCGCTGGAAGTGGCGCTCGGCCTCGGCGGCGGAGCGAGCGTGCGGGTCGTGCTGCGATCGATGCGTGGATTCCACGAGGAAACCGAGCTCCTGGGTCCTGGGATTACTGCGGCTCGAGGCCCGAGTAAAGCACGGCCAGGCAATGTCGTGTCGATGCGCGCAAGCGCGCAATGCGCCGCGAATTCCGCCGCATGCACGAACAGCGCGGACTCGACCGAAGTAGACGCGCCGCCCGCTGGTTACCATCCCGCGCCCGTCCCCCACTCACCACCATGCTCGAACTGCTGTCCTCATCCGAAACCTGGATCGCATTCCTGACGCTCGCCGGTCTCGAGATCGTGCTCGGGATCGACAACATCGTGTTCATCTCGATCCTGACCGGGAAGCTGCCCAAGGAGCGCCAGAGTTCCGCGCGGCGCATCGGGCTGTTGTTGGCGATGGGCATGCGCGTGCTGCTGTTGCTCGCCATCACCTGGGTCATGGGACTGACCAAGGTGCTGTTCTCGCCCTTCGGTCACGACCTTTCGGGGCGCGACCTGATCCTGCTCGTCGGAGGACTGTTCCTGGTGGGCAAGGCGACCTGGGAGATCCACGACAAGCTCGAGGGCGGCGCGCACGGGCACGGGGAGGCGAAGGTCGCGAGCTACGGCGCGATCCTGGTGCAGATCCTGCTGCTGGACATGGTGTTCTCGCTCGACTCGGTGATCACCGCGGTCGGCATGGCCAAGCACATCGAGATCATGATCGCGGCCGTGGTGGCGTCGGTGGGCGTGATGTTGGTCTTCGCCAACTGGATCAGCGAGTTCATCGAGCGCCACCCGACGATGAAGGTGCTCGCGCTCTCGTTCCTGCTGCTGATCGGCGTGGTGCTCATGGCCGACGGCCTCGGCCAGCACATCAGCAAGGGCTACATCTACTCGGCGATGGCGTTCTCGTTGTTCGTCGAGGTGCTCAACATGGGCATGCGCCGTCGCCAGGCGCCGCCGGTGCAACTGCACCAGAGCTACGTCGAGAAGGAGTGACGGCGAGCGCGGCCCGCGCGCTCACAGGCCGAAGGCACCGCTCCACACGGCGCCGCCGCGCGACGCGAAGCGCTCGGGCGCGAAGACCTCGGGCTCGAAGGCACCGATCGGCGCGCCGGCGAGCATCTGCGCCACGCCCTCGCCGACCGAGGGCGCGAGCTTGAAGCCGTGGCCCGAGAAGCCCGCGACGACGTACACGTTGTCGAGCCCCGGAACGCGTCCGATCAGCGCCTGCGCGTCGGGTGTGAGCGTGTACCAAGCGGCCTGCGCGCCGCGGTCGGGCTCGCCGCGGTACACGGGCAAGCGACGCTCGAGCACTTCGCGAGACCAACGCGAAAACTCCGCGGAAACCCGCTCGTCGAGAGCGTCGGGGTCGGCGAGCGTGGCGTCGCGCGCGTAGTCGAGCGCGCCGACGCGTGTGCGCTCCAGGCGCGGCTCGCAGCGCGTGTAGTACCCGTGCTCGAGATCGAGCAGCACTGGGTGCGCCGGCGCCGGCTCGCCAGCGCGTGCGAAGCGCGCGTCGAAATCGGCGTCGGGTGCGCCGGAGAGCCCGCCGAGCGCGTGCACGTCACGCGCCGGAGGCATGGCGACGAAGTGCTGCTCGGGCCGAATCGCGCGCAACGGCAACTCGATGCCTGCGCGCGCGAGCAACGCCCGCGTCCAAGGACCGGCGGCGACCACGACGCGTTGCGCGTCGACCGGGCCATCGCTGGTCTCGACCGAAGTGACTCGCCCGGCGCGGACTTGGAGCCCGGTGACCTCGACGCCGCAGCGCACCGTCGCGCCCAGGGAGCGAGCCGTCGCGGCGAAGGCCTCGAGCGTGCGCTGCGGATCGACGAACCCGCTCTTGGGCTCCCACGCGGCGCGCGTGTCGCTCGCGACCTCGATTCCAGGGACGAGCTCGCGCAGCCTGTCCGAGTCCACGAGCTCGACCTCGACGCCGCAGTCGCGCATCGATTCGACATTGCGCAGCAGGAGCTCGAAAGCGGCCTTCGAACGCGGGCTCGCCAAGGTCAGCACACCGCAGCGCGTGAATCCGATCGCGCGCCCGGTCGAGAACTCGAACGAGGCATAGCTGCGCAAGCTGTCGCGCGCCATGCCGATCAAGGGCCGGTCGCTGTAGAACTGCCGCAGGATCGCGCCCGAGCGCCCGCTCGACCCGGCCCCCAGGGCGCGCCGCTCGAGCAGCAACACCGGCTCCTCGAGCGGATCGCCGCCGCGCGCCACCGCCGCCGCGATGGCCGTCCCCATCACCCCGCCACCGACGATCAAGGTCCGCACGCGCATCGTTGTGAGCTCCGGCCGCCATCATGGCGCCCGCCCGGGCTCGGCCGAACAGCCAACAGCCCGTGGCCGGGCGAGGTCCGCACCAAAGACAGCAACCCCACCCGAAGGCGGGGTTGCTAGGGAAGACAGCCCTGGGACGAGGGGAATACGACCGCTCCGGCCAGCGAGGGGATCAACGGCCGGGGTCAAAACGAACCCGAGGGACTTCTTCTCCCCGCCTGGACTCCGCAGGGCCTGCGCGCGGCGGGGGCAAAATTCCGGAAGTGATTCCGCGCGCGTTCGGGCCATTTCCGCGGGCCATCCGCCGCTTGTAGTGGCCCGTGGAGCGCCCCCAACATCTTGCGGCAAGGCTCGAGCGCGGGGCGCGCGCACTACCATGTGCGCCCCACGCCATCGCATGCTCCCTCCGCGCAAGACTCGAACGATCCACGTCAAGCACCTCGCGATCGGCGGCTCGGCCCCGATCGCGGTCCAATCGATGGCCGCGACGCAGACGCGCGACATCCCGGCCACGCTGCGCCAAGTGCGCATCCTCGCCGACGCCGGCGCCGATCTGATCCGCATCGCCGTCGACAGCCAAGCCGACGTCGACGCGCTGGCGCAGATCCGCGCGCAGACCGCGAGCCTGCTGTCGGTCGACCTCCAGGAGAACTATCGCCTCGCGGCCAAGGTCGCGCCCTACGTCGACAAGATCCGCTACAACCCGGGCCACCTCCACCACCACGAAAAGGACAAGCCGATCGAGGACAAGGTCGCGTTCTTGGTCGACGTCGCCAAGCGCCACGCCTGCGCGCTGCGCATCGGCATCAACGCCGGCTCGATCGCGCCCGAATACGACGCGCGCTTTCCCGAGGACCACGTGTCGGCCATCGTGGCCTGCGCCGTCGACCACTGCGCGCTGGTCGACGCGCTCGGCTTCCGTGACTACGTGGTGTCGATCAAGGACAGCGATCCACGCCTAGTGGTCCAGGCCAACGTGCGCTTCGCCGAGCGCCGGCCCGACGTGCCGTTGCACTTGGGCGTGACCGAGGCCGGCATGCCGCCCGAGGGCATCATCAAGACGCGCATCGCGTTCGAGCAGCTGCTCTCGCGCGGACTGGGCGACACGCTGCGGGTCTCGCTGACCGTGCCCTTCGACGACAAGGGAATGGAGATCAAGGTCGGCCGCGAGCTGCTCGACGACATCGCCGCGGGACGCTTCCGCTCGGTGCCGCCGAATTTCTTCGACGGGCTCAACATCATCGCCTGTCCGTCGTGCTCGCGCGTCGAGAACAACCGCTTCGTCGAGCTCGCCGCGCAGGTCAAGCAGATGACCGCTTACGCCAAGGAGCACGACTTGACGATCGCGGTGATGGGCTGCCGCGTCAACGGACCGGGCGAAACCGATGACGCCGACTTGGGTCTGTGGTGCGGCCCCAACTTCGTCAACCTCAAGCGCGGCCCGGCCGACGTCGGCGCCTTTTCCTACGACGACATCCTGGCCGCGCTGAAGCGCGAGCTCGACCAGTTGATCTCCGCGGGTGGCGCGAGCTGACGGGCCGGTCGTTTCGGCGGGCGGCGGATCGCGCGCGACGGTTCGAGCGCTCTGGCGAAATCGAAAGCGCACCGTACCGTGGTCGCATCCAACATGAACCGAGCTTCCCTGCCTCTCCTCGTCGTAGCGCTCTCGCTCTCCACCCCGACATCCAAGGCGCAGGACAAGCCGCTCGCGTTCGTGGGAGCGCGCGTGCTGCCGATCGCGAGCGCGCCGATCGAGGACGGCGTGCTGGTCGTGCAGCGCGGTCGCATCGAGGCCGTGGGAGCTCGCGCCAGCGTCGCGCTTCCGGTCGATGCAGTCGTGATCGACGTCAAGGGCAAGGTGCTGATGCCGGGGCTGGTCGACACGCACAGCCACGTCGGGGGAGGTTGGGGCGCGGACGGCAGCGCTCCGATCCAACCGGGCGTGCGCATGCTCGACGCCGTCGACTGCCGCGACGCTGGATTGCAGCGCGCGCAGGCGGGCGGCATCACCACGCTCAACATCATGAGCGGCAGTGGCCACCTGATGAGCGGTCAGACGATCTACGTCAAGAACCGCGACGTCGGCGACATCGAGCAGATGTGCTACCGCTTCGTCGACGGTGCGCCGATGGGCGGAATGAAGATGGCCAACGGCACGAACAGCCAACAAGATCCGCCGTTCCCGGGCACGCGCGGCAAGTCGGCGGCACTGGTGCGCGAGTCGTTCGTCGCGGCCCAGGAGTACCAGCGCAAGCTCGAAGCCGCCGCGGGTGACGCGAGCAAGCTGCCGCCGCGCGACCTGGCGCTCGAGGGGTTGCTCGAAGTGCTCTCCGGCAAGCGCGTCGTGCACCACCACACGCATCGCCACGACGACATCCTGACGGTGCTGCGGCTGTCGAACGAGTTCGGCTTCCGAGTCGTGCTGCACCACGTGAGCGAGGCCTGGAAAGTCGCCGACGAGATCGCCTCCGAGCAGGTGCCCTGCTCGCTGATCGTGATCGACACTCCGGGCGGCAAGCTCGAGGCCATGGACTTCGACGCGCGCTCCGCGGCCGAGCTCGAGAAGCGCGGAGCGGCCAGCTTGGTGGCCTTCCACACCGACGATTGGATCACGGACTCGCGCTTGTTCCTGCGCAGCGCGGCGCTGGCGGTGCGCGCGGGTCTGTCGCGCGACACGGCCCTCGCGGCGCTGACCGTCAACCCCGCGCGCATGCTCGACTTGTCCGACAAGATCGGCACGCTCGAGCGCGGCAAGGACGCGGATTTCATCGTGCTCTCGGGCGACCCGCTGTCGGTGTGGACGCACGTCGAGGCGACTTGGGTCGCGGGCGAGAAGGTCTTCGATCGCGCCAACGAGAAGGACCGGTTGTGGGCGGACGGCGGTTGGGGCGCTGGACAAGATCGCGTCGGCGGCCTGTGCTGCTTGGGTGATCGGGAGGTGCGCTGATGAAGCTCGTCCGTGGATTGCTGAGCCTGGGCGTGGGCCTCGCGCTGTCGGGTGCGCTGGTGGCGCAGGACATCGCCGTGCGCGCGCAACGCCTGCACACCGTCTCCGGTGCGGTGATCGAGAACGGAGTGGTGCTCGTGCGCTCCGGCAAGATCTCCGCCGTCGGTCGCGCGAGCGAGGTGCAGATCCCGAGCGGGATGCGCACGCTCGCGGCCGCGGTCGTGACGCCCGGCTTGATCGACGCCCACAGTGTCGTCGGGCTCGCGGGCTACCTCAATCAACCGCAGGACCAGGATCAGCACGATCCCGCGGCTCCGATCCAACCCGAGCTGCGCGCGATCGACGCCTACAACGCGCGCGAGCGTTTGATCGAGTGGCTGCGCGGCTTCGGCGTGACGACGATCCACACCGGTCACGGACCGCTGGCGCTGATCTCCGGACAGACGTTGATCGCCAAAACGCGCGGAGACACTGTCGACGAGTCCGTGTTCGTGCCCTGCGCGATGATCGCCGCCACGCTGGGTGCCGATTCGCGCGCCGAAGGCCCGGGCAAGTCCCCCGGCACCGCGGGCAAGCAGGTCGCGTTGTTGCGCGAGGCGTTCCTCGCCGCGCGCGAGCACCAGCGCAAGTTGCGCGAGGCCGGCGACGACGCCGCGAAGAAGCCCGAGCGCAACCTGCGCCACGAAGCCCTGATCGACGTGCTCGAGCGCCGCGTGCCGTTGCTGGTGACCGCGCAGCGCCACCAGGACATCTCGTCCGCGTTGCGACTCGCCAGGGAGTTCGATTTCGCGTTGGTGCTCGACGGCGCGAGCGAGGCCTACGTGGTGCTCGACGAGATCAAGGCCGCGGGCGTGAGCGTGATCGCGCATCCACCGATGGCGCGCTTCGGCGGCGAGCTCGAGAACGCCAGCCGCGCCACTCCCAAGAAGCTCGCCGACGCCGGCCTGCGCTTCGCGTTCCAGAGCGGCTACGAGAGCTACGTTCCCAAGACGCGCGTGGTGCTCTACGAGGCCGCGATCGCCGCCGCGAACGGCCTGGGAGCCGATGCGGCCCTGCGCGCGATCACGCTCGACGCGGCGCGCATCCTGGGCGTCGACGCGCGTATCGGCAGCCTCGAAGTCGGCAAAGATGGCGATCTGGCGCTCTACGACGGTGACCCCTTCGAGTACACCACGCACTGCACGGCGACGGTGATCGAGGGCGTGCTCGTGTCCGAGGGCGCGCGCTGATCGGGCGCGTCGCCGCTCTCAGTGTCGTGCGCCGACGACGTGCACGACCGTGAGCGCCAGCGCCGTCCAGCCGAAGGCCAGCGCGGCCTCGCGCCAGCCGAGCGACTTGAGCTCCTTGCGCGTCCAACCGCTGCGCGAGCGCAGGGCTTGACGCGTGCACCACGTGCGCCACGCGAAGAACGGCGCGAGCAGCCCGAGCAGGATCAGTCCGAGGTGGTGAGGCGCTCCGCCGGCGCAGGCCGAGGCCGGTGCCGCGACGACCAGGGCCACGACCGCGAAGGCCAGAGCGGGCCCGGACTGGAACCCGTGGCGCAACGCGAAGAAGGCCGAAGCGCCCGCGGGAAAGACCGCGATGGCCGAGTAAGCCAGGAACATCGGGTCCGCGCCGGTGGCGATGCCGGCGACCACGCAGGCGACGATGATCGCGCAGCCGACGGCGAAGCGACCCCACTTGCGCGCCGCCGGGTTGGCGAACGAGCTCGCGCACACGAACACGCCCAGGAACGCGACCCCCGCGAAAAACGCGGTCGACATGTCGAAGCGCGCCGAGGTGAGGACTCCCGCGAGGATCGAGATCACCAGGTACACCCAAGCGCCGTGGGCGCGGGCCGGATCGGGTGCCTTGAGTTTGTGCGCGTGCTCGCTCATCGAGAGCCGCAAGCTACCACGAGCGCTGCACGGCGCACGCCGCGAGTGCTACGGTGAACGACGTAACCTCCGAGGACACTCGTCATGCTCAAGCCTCTCCAGCACCGCGAGTTCGGCAGCGGACGACCGCTCGTGCTCGTGCACGGTTTCCCGTTCCACGGCGAACAGTGGGACGCGGTCGCACGCGAGCTCGCGAGCGTCGCGCGTTGCCTGGTGCCCGACCTGCGCGGCTTCGGACGCAGCGCGTGGCCCGCTCAAAGCGCGCCCGACGTCTGGACCATGGAGCAACACGCCGAGGACCTGGCCGAATGGCTCGACCACCTGCGGGTCGACGAACCGTTGGTGCTGGCGGGCTTCTCCATGGGTGGATACGTCGCTTGGCCCTTCCTGCGCGCGCATCGCGAACGGCTCCGGGGCCTGGCGCTGTGCAACACGCGCGCGATCGCCGACACGACCGAAGGCGCAGCCGGTCGAGCCAAGCTCGCGGCGCGCGCGCTGCTCGAAGGCGCTGCTCCGGTGATCGAGGGCATGCTGCCCAAGCTGCTCGCGCCGCACACGCTGGCCGCGCGGCCCGAGGTCGTGAGCGCGGTGCGACGACTGATGGAGGTGGCTGCTCCGAACGCGCTGGCCGCGGCGTTGCACGGGATGGCGCGCCGGCCCGATTCGACTCCGTTGTTGGGTTCATTGGACGTGCCGACCCTGGTGGTCGTCGGAGAGCACGACGCGATCTCGTCGGTGGCCGAGATGCGCGGCATCGCGACCGCCATCCGCGGCGCACGCTTGGTCGAGATCGCCAACGCGGGTCACATGACGACGCACGAGAACCCAGCGGCACTCGCACGCGCCCTGCGCGAGTTCATCACCTCACTCGCGTGACTTGGAGCGCAACCGTCCGCCCCACAACGCCAGCCCGAGCCCGACCAGCGCGCGCAGGAGCCCTCCGAGGAACGAGTCGTGCACGGCGCTGCGCGCCTGGAAATCCGTGGTGCGGTGCGCGAATTCGAGCTTCTCGGGCTTGGGCACGGCCTCGAGGATGTGGAACACGCCCCACAGGATCCCCAGCACTCCCAGGCCGATCAGCACCAGCCCGAGTGCCGCGCGGCGCTCGCTCTCCGGCGTGCTCGGCGGCCGCGCGGGATCGCTCACGGACGCTCCACGCCGCCGGTGCCGCTGCCGAGCTCCAGCGCAGTCTGCGAGCGACGCAGCGCTCCATCGACCGGTGTGAGCTCCTTGATCGGGTTCTTCGACTTGGCGCCGGACTCCTCGAACTTGCGCAGCGTCGGAATCACGCGCGCGTCGACCGAGCCCACGAAGCTGTTGTAGTCGTCGACCGCGCGCCGCAGCGACGTGCCGACCTTGTCCGCGTGCTCCAGCGACTTGCCGAAGCGCTCGAGCAGCTCGCGCCCGAGCTCCTGCAGCTCGCGGGCGCTGTCGCCGAAGCGTTGTTCGCGCCAGCCCAAGTGCACGGCGCGCAACAGACCGATCAGCGTCGAGGGGCTGGCCAACACGACGTTGGCGCGCGCCGCGAGCTCGATCAGGTCCGGACGGTGCTCGAGCGCGGCGTCGACGAACTGGTCGCCGGGCACGAACATCACGGTGAACTCGGGGCTGTCGAACTGCGCCCAATAGCCTTTGCGTCCCAGCGCCGTCGCCTGATCCGCGACGTGGTCCGCGAAACGCTTGAGATGTTCCTGCGCCCTCTCCGGCGTCGCGGCCTTCAAGGCCTCGAGATAGGCGTCGATGTTGGTCTTGGCGTCGACGGCGATCACGCGTTCGTTGGGCAGGCGCACGACCATGTCGGGCTTGAGCAGCTTCCCCGAGCTGTCGCGCACGCTCTCCTGGAGCGCGAAGTCGCAGTAGTTCTGCATGCCGGCGAGCTCGGCCACGCGCTGCAACTGCAATTCTCCGTAGCGACCGCGCACGGTCGGCTTCGAGAGCGCTTGGACCAGGCGCTGTGTCTCGAGCGAGAGCTGCGCATTGCTCTGCTGCATCGCCTGCACCTGCGTCCGCAGGCTCGAGTAGGCCTCGACGCGCGTGGTCTCGAGCTTGCGCAACTCGTCCTGCGTCCTCTTGAGCGCCTCGCCGATCGGCAACAGCAGCTGGTCGACGGCCGCGCGACGCTTGTCGAGCTCACCGACCGCCGTGGCCTCGCGCGCCGCGAGCTTCTGCTCGGCGAGCGCCAGGAACTGGGCACTGTTCTTCTGTAGCGTCTCGTGGGCCAGCGCCCCGAAGCTCTCGCGCAAGCGCAGCTCGCCGTGCTCGGCGTCACCCAATCGTTGGAGCGCGACATCGCGTTCGGCCTTGAGCTTGAACAGCCCGTACAGCGCCGCGGCCAGCGCGACGCCCAGCACGAACAGCGCGGTTTCGAGCACGGAGCGACCTCAGCGCTTGGCGTGGGCGACGTAGTCGTCGAAGGTCATGGCCTTCTCGAGCTCGGCGACATCGACCTCGCTGCGGGCGATGACCGTCGCGCGCCCGAGCACCACCGCGGCCTCGCGCACGCCTGGCGCCTTGCGGATCGCCGCATAAATCTTGGGCGCGCAGCCGCCGCAACACATGCCTTCGACGTCGAACTCGCGCACTACCTCGCCCGCGCCGGGCTGCGACGCCAGCGCGCTGGGGATGGTCTCCTGCACTTGTTCCTGCGGCGGCACGTAGGTCGGGTCCTTGGAGCGCAGCGCGACGATGGCGGCGCCGGCTCCGGCGGCGAGCAACAGGGCGATCAGCAATTTGTTCATGGCGTGGGCGCAAGAGCGCGCGCGGCAGAGCTTCGACGCTCGCGAGCGGCTTGTCCAGCGAGCTCCGCGCGCCCCGGGGTGCGCCTCGCGCATTGATGCCGCGCGCTCGCGCGCCGACAATCCTCGGCATGAGCCACGCCGATCCCGTTCGCGCCTCCTTCGAAGAGGCCCTCACCACCCTCCAGGCCTTCATGGCGGCGCCAGAGAGCTACGCCAACGTGCAGCGCTTCGTCGATGCCGCCGCCGGGACCTTCGCCGCGGGCGGCAAGCTGCTCGCCTGCGGCAACGGCGGGAGCATGTGCGACGCCATGCACTTCGTCGAGGAGTGGACCGGGCGCTTCCGCGGCGATCGCGCGGCGTTGCCCGCGATTTCGATGGGCGATCCGAGCCAACTGACCTGCATCGCCAACGACTTCGGATTCGACGAGGTTTTCGCGCGGCAAGTCGAGGCGCTGGGACGCAAGGGCGATCTGCTGCTCGCGATCTCGACCAGCGGCAACTCGCCCAACTGCCTGCGCGCGATCGACGTCGCCAAGCGCAAAGGGCTGACGGTCGTCGGCTTGCTGGGCAAGGGCGGCGGCAAGATGAAGGCCTTGGTCGACATCCCGATCGTCGTGCCTTTGGCGCAGACCTCGGACCGCATCCAGGAGGTCCACATCAAGGTGATCCACATCGTGATCGAGGCCGTCGAGCGCCGCATGTTCCCGCAGAATTACGCCGCGCGGTGACGGCCCAGGGCGCGAACAGCGCGAGCCGCTCCGGCCTCTGGTCCGGGGCGGCTCGCGACGTCTTCCCGACCGTCGGGAAGCGCTTGTTCGCGGTGCGGTGGCGCTCAGCGACCGCGGTTGCGCAATGCGAGGCGCAGCGCGAGGCGACGCGCGAAGCGCTCGTCGTCGAAGTCTCGGCCCCGGCGACCCGCGGCGGCTTCGAGCTTGGCGCGTTGCTCGGGGGTCAGGGAGTTCAGGAGCGGCTGCATCGAGGGCCGCGCGCGACGCTGGCCTTCCTCCACGAGCGGCCGTAGCTCGCTGCGCAGCAGCTCGCGCGCGCCATCGCGGTCGCCCGCGCGGGCCCGCTCGCGGGCGCGCTCGAGCACGTCGCGCGCTTGGGGCTTGAGCTGCTTGACGATCGGCGCGATCTCGCGCGCGGCCTCGCGCCCCAAGCGGCGCTGGTCCTCGGTGATTCCCAGTGCGTCGGCGACTCGTTCGCGGCGCTGTTGAGCGCGCTGGCGCATGCCGTCGAAGCGCTGACCGGCGCCGCGCGGCGTGTGCTCCTGCGCCTTCTGGCCCTGCTGCTTTTGGCCCTCAGCCCGTTGGCCCGGTGCCTGTTGGCCCCGCACCTGTTGGCCCCTCGCGTCCTGGCCTTGGGGGCGCGGAGCCTGAGCTCGCCGCTGCGCCCCTTGGGGCATCGGGCGCATGCCGTTGCGCGCGTTCTGGCCCGCATGTTGGCCCGCGCCGCCGTGCGCACGACCGGAGCCGTCGCAACGCGCCTGCTGGGCCACCGCGAAGCTCGACAGGCCGACGAGCGCGCTGAGCGAGAGTCCGAGAAGCAATTTCGTGTTCATGCCTGGCTTTCCTTGGTGAGCTTGGTTGGCCAGTGAAACCCCTTGTGCCAGCGGAGGTTTCGCCCGCGGCGCGCGAGCTCGAGCGCGACCCGCACAAGTTCCACTCGGAGCGCGCTGGCCACACGGCCCAAAGAGCGTCAGGATCGCGGTTCTCTGGGCTCGTTCGCGAGCAGTGCTCGACGGCGGCTGCCCTCGGTGGGCGACGCGCGCTCGATGCCACCGAGGCTCACCCGCCTGACCACGAACGATGGAGACAGACGTGATGGAGGTTCAAGGACAACGCGCAGCCCGGCGCGGCGATCACGCCGCCTGGAAGGCCGCCGTCGAGGGCCACCAGCGGCCCGACGCGCGCCGCGCGATCCTGCAGTTGTGCGACTCGGTCGGCGTCTATCTGGCGCTGTGGGTCGCGCTGTACTTCAGCCTGCGCGTTTCGTGGTGGCTGACCGTGCCGCTGGCGGTGCTCGCCGGCGCCGTGCTGGTGCGCGTGTTCATCATCTTCCACGACTGCGGCCACGGCTCGTTCTTCGCCTCGCGCCGCGCCAACGACACTTGGGGCTTCATCACCGGGCTGTTGACGTTCACGCCCTACGAGCACTGGCGCTGGGAGCACTCGGTGCACCACGCGAGCTCCGGCAACCTCGACAAGCGTGGCATGGGTGACGTGTGGACGATGACGGTGCGCGAGTTCCTCGAGGCGCCGTTTTGGACGCGCGTGCGCTACCGCATCGCGCGCAACCCGGTGGTGCTGTTCGCGATCGCCCCCGCGCTCCTGTTCATCGTGTGGCAACGCATCCCGACCGCCAGCGCCAGCCCGCGCGAGCGGCGCTCGGTGTGGGTCATGAACGTCGCACTGGCGCTCGTCGTCACCGGCCTGGGATTGCTCTTCGGCTGGCTCCCGATGCTCGCGATCCTGACCATCGTGCTGACGGTCGCGGGCGCCGCCGGGGTGTGGATGTTCTACGTGCAGCACCAGTTCGAGCAGGTGTATTGGGCGCACGACGCGGATTGGGATTACACCAAGGCGGCGCTCGAGGGCAGCTCGTACTACCAGCTGCCACGCGTGCTGCAGTGGTTCTCCGGCAACATCGGGTTCCACCACGTGCACCACCTCAGCCCGCGCATCCCCAACTACAACCTCGAGCGCTGCCATCGCGCCAGTCCGCTGTTCCAGAACGTGACACGCTTGACGCTGCGGACGAGCATGCGCTCGCTCTCGCTGCGCATGTGGGACGAGTCGTCGCGGCGCTTGGTGGGCTACGCGCACCTGCGGTCCCTGCGCGGCGCCGCGAATTGAGGAGCGCCACCCGCGCGGACGCGCGCCGCGTTCAGGGCTTCGAGAGGGCGCGCAGGAAGGCCACCAGAGCGCGCTGGTCCTCCGCGGAGAGCTCGAGCGGCTGCAGGCGTTCGTCGAGCTCGGCGTTGGCATTGCCTCCGCGCACGTAGAACGCGACCACGTCCTCGAGCGTCGCCAGGCTGCCGTCGTGCATGTACGGCGCGGTGAAGGCGAGCGCGCGCAGCGTCGGCGTCTTGAACTTTCCGTGGTCGGCCTGGTCGCCCGTGATCGCGGCGCGCCCCGGCTCGGCCGCGCGGTCGCGCACGCCGATGCCGGTGTTGTGGAAGCCCTCGTCGGAGAAATTCGGCCCGCTATGGCAACGCCAACAGCGTCCACTGCTCTCGAAGATCCACATTCCGGCGCGCTCTTCCTCCGAGAGTCCCGCGACCTCGCCCCTGCGGAAGCGGTCGACTGGCGAATCCGCGAAGGTCAAGCGCCGCACGAACGCGGCCAGTGCCTTGGCCAGGTGCTCGCGCGACAGCGACCCGTAGGCGCGTTCGAATTGGGCGACGTAGCTCGGATCGGCGGCCAGGCGCCTCAAGGCCTCGTCGAGCGCCAGCGCCATCTCCAGCTCGTTCTCGATCGGCATCAAGACTTGGTGCTCGAGCGATTCGCCCTTGCCATCCCACATCTGCGCCGCACCGAAGGCGCGGTTGAACAGCGTGGGCGCGTTGCGCGCGGTCTTGCGCCCGCCGACTCCCGTCGAGACCGGCTCGGGCTCGGCCAAGCCGTGCTCGGGGCGGTGGCACGTCGCGCACGCGATCGACCCGTCGAGCGACAAGCGCGGCTCGAAGAACAGCCGGCGACCGAGCGCGACACGCTCCGGCGTCGCGAGGTTGTCCGCGGGCTCCGCGAAGCTCTCGGGCAGGCCGTAGGGCGGCTGCGCGGCGAGCTCGCGCGGCAAAGTGTCGGCTGGAACGCGGCCAGCATCCTGGAGAACGAAGGCCATCGACAGACTCCACCAGCGCGCGTGCACGCCTCGAGACTACGCGCAGTGGAGCGCGCTCGCCATGCCGCGGCCGATGGTCGAAGCGCCGAGGACAACGTACAACCTCGCCATGGATCAACAGGCATCGAGCTCCACCGCCGCGCGATGGATCGGGTGGATCGCCGTGCTGGCACTGATCGCGCTGGTGTGGCGCGCGCTGCTGCCGACGCTGGCCACGGTGCAGTACCAGCCCAGCTCCGACGACGGCTACTACTTGCGCTACATGCGCGAGGTCGGCGAGCAGGGCCTCGGCGCGCTTCCGGGCCAATTCCGCTTCTATCTGGGCGACTCGCAGCACTGGATCTTCCCCCCGCCGAGCCGCGTGGGCTTCACGCTGGTGTGCGCGGTGTGGAGCAAGCTCTTCGGAGCGAGCTTGGTCGCGCTCTCGTACCTGTCGCTGGCCTCGCATTTGGCCATGGTCGCGATGGTCTACGCCTGCGCGCGCCGCTGGTTCGAGACCTACAAGGCCGTGTTGGTCGCGGCCCTCGTGGCGAGCTCGACCCTGTACCTGGGTCTCGCGCGGCTCGCGCTCACCGACAGCTTCATTTCGCTCAGCCAAGCCGCCGCGATCTGGCTGTTCCTCGACTACGTGCGCGATCCGACACGCACGCTGCGAGCGCTGGCTTTCGCGGCCGTGTTCGCCTTCGCGATGCTGACGAAGGAGATCGCCGTGCTGCTCGCGCTGCCGTTCGCCGCGCTGGCGGCGGTCGAGCGCTGGTACGCCAAGCGCGAGATCCCGCTGGTGCGCACGCTCGTGATCCTGATCGCGCCCGGCATTGCGTGCGTGATCGGCTGGGTGCTCGCCGCCGGCAGCCCGACGACGCTCTTCCGGGTGCTCGAGATCGTGCTCGCCTCGCCGTCGACCAACGCCTACGCGCAGCAGTTCGGATCGGGTGCTTGGTACCGCTATCCGATCGACGAGCTGTTGATGGCGCCTTGGCCGACCTTGCTCGGGTTGGCGGGTGTCGCGATCGCGCTGTGGCGCTGGAAGCGCGCGGAGTACGGCACGCTCGCGGTCGGGATGGCGCTGGTGTACGTCGCGCAGATCGGCGTGCTCGGCTTCTTCACCAAGAACCTGCGCTACGTCGCGTTGCTCGAGGTTCCGCTGCGCGTGCTCGCGGTGGTGCTGTTGTGGGAGCTCTTCGGCGCCAAGAACGGGCTCGTCGGCCGCGCGCTGTGCACCGCCGCGGTCGCGCTCCTGTGTTGGTGGGGCTGGAGCGATTTCGAGCGCATCTGGCTGGAATACCGCACCTACGACCCGGTGACGACCGTGCTCGTCGGCGTGCGCGGCATGATCCCGACGCAGCCGCGCTGAAGCGCGGACTTCAGCGCGTGTCGCGCTCGAGCAGGGTGCCGACCTCGGCCTCGAGCAAGAACTGGTAGGCGAACAGCTCGGGCCACAGCCGCGCCAGCGCGTGGTAGGCGCTCGCCAGAGCGTGCACCACGACGCTGCGCCCGGTGGATTCGAACACGACTTCGAACGGCAAGGCCGTCTGGCGCTCGCGAACCACGCGGAATGCCGCGTTCTCGACCTCGCGGCGGAAGGTCGAGCGCGTGAACAAGTGCACGTGCGTCTCGTCGAGCACTCCGCGCGGCCCGTACTCGAAGCGACCGGCGAGCAACGACAGCCGATAGAACCAGATCGCGACGTTGGGCGTCGAGATCAGCAGCCGTCCGTCGGGCTTGAGGTAGCGCCGCACGCTGCGCAGGAGCTCGGGACGGCGCACGACGTGCTCGATCACGTCGGAGCACACCACGTAATCGAAGACGCGCCCCTCGGGGATGTCGAGCGGCTGCTCGAGATCGCGTTGGTAGTAGGCGTCGAGGCTCTGCGACACGCGCCCGGGATCGCCGACGTCGACGCCGACGACGCGCGCACCCTTGGCGCGCAACGGCGCCGCCAGCAAGCCTTGCGAGCAACCTAGATCGAGCACCAGCGCTCCGGGCCGGATGGCCTCGAGCACTTGCATGTGCGAGCTCGAGGGATGGTGCTTGAGCGAGTAGTGGACGTCGTGGTCGACGAAGAACTGACCGTGACGCGCCAGGTGCAGCTGGTGCGCGCGGTAGCCGAGCGCGATCCGCAGGCTGTGCGCCAACGGGAAGCCCTCGTCGCGCGCGACGTCGAGCTCGACCGCCTGCGTGCGCACGCCGAGCGCGCGGCACTGGATCAAGAGCTCGGTGTCGAAGCCGCGCCCGTCCTCGTTCAAGTGGAACGGAATGCGCCGCAGCACACGGCACGCGATCAGCCGGAAGGGCGAGGCGTAGTCGAGCACGTCGAGATCGAGCACGACGTTGTGCAGCGCGCGCGACATGGCCCCGCCGCGGGTCGCAGCCAAGACCAGCTCGGCGCCGGCACCCGCGGCCTCCCACAAGGCGCCGATGTGCTCTGGCGCGTGACGCGCGTCGGGCTCGAGCACCACCAGCGCGTCGAACTCGTGCTGGAGCGCGTACTCGAACGCGACCTTGCGCCGACCGCCGTGACCTTGCCCGCGCTCGTCGCGGTGCACCCGCGCGTTGGGCACGCGCTCGCACAGGCGCGCGAGCTCGGCGGGCAGCGGCTCGGAGGTGGCGCGACCGTGGAGCAGCAAGGTGATCTCGGCGAGACGCTGGCGCACCTCGGGCGGGATGCGCTCGACGGACTCGACCAGCGCGCCCGCCTGCGCCGCGCTCCCCAGGACCAGCGCCACGAGCCGCCCGGGCATGCTCCGCGGCGTGTCGGTAGTTCGGGGTGCAGCCATGGGCGAGCGGGCGTGCGATTATGGGCCGTGGAGTCGGTTCCCTGCCACGTTTTGGGACCTCGCCGGGCGCCTCCGCGAACGTTCTTCGCTGGCCGCGCCGATGCACAGCCCAGGCCCATGGGTGTTTTCAGCTGGCTCCAGAACCGCCTGCTCCCGGTCGTCAGCTCGGACGATGGGGCCGCGGCGCAACCTGTGGAGTCGAGCGCGGCGCCCGGCGCGAGCAAGTCTCCGCCGGCGGCTCTGCCGACGCGCAAGCCAGTGCAGCGCCGGCCCTCGATCGGTGCGCTCGACCGACCCGAGCTCCTGCAGGCCGAGCTCGCGGCCGACGAGCGCGAACTCGCCGAACGGCTCGCGCAGCGCGTCGCCCAAGGTCGCTTCGAGCTACCGCGACTCGCACCCACGAGCTCCGCCGCGATCGCGCTCGCCGAACGACCCTCGGTCGAGATCAAGCAGCTCGTCGAGACCATCTCGCACGATCCGCTGCTCACGAGCGAGATGCTGCGCGTCGCCAACTCGGCCATGTACTCGACCCAGAACCCCGCCGGGACGCTTCAACAGGCCGTGATGCGCATCGGGCTGCGCTCGGTGCACGGAGTGGCGCTGACGGCGGCGGTGCGCTCCTCGATCGGCAACCACGAAGGCGTGCGCGTCTACTCCGAGGAGGTCTGGCGCCAATCGCAGTCGGCGGCGCGCATCGCTCGCGCGCTCGGCGTCGCGCTGGGATTCGAGGCCGAGGAAGCGCACGTGATCGGCCTGCTCCACGACGTGGGCAAGATCGTCGTGCTGGACTTGATCGAGAGCGAGACCCGCGGAGGCGCGAGGCTCTCGAGCGCGTGCGTCGCGCAATGCCTGTTTCGCTTGCACGAGACCGCCGGTGCGGCGCTGGCGAAGGCCTGGCGTCTGCCGGAAGCGCTGGCCTCGGTCGCTGGCCGGCACCACGATTTCCAAGGCAATTCGAGCCATCCGCGCCAAGCGGCCTTGGCCTACCTCGCCCAGGAGCTCGACCTGCGGCTCTCGATCGGTGACGACGAGGGCCTCCAAGCACTCGAAGCCAGTCCGGCCTTCGAGGTCCTCGGCGCGCCGGAGGAGCTGCGCGCGGAGCTCGTGCACCACGGCCGCCACGTGTGGGAATCGGCCGAGGAAGCGCTGGGCTCGCAGCACTCGAGCTGAGCGCGCGCGCCGACCGTTCGTTCAGCCGCCGCGCTTGCCCGCGCCACCGCCGCTTTCGCCACCGCTTTCGCCGCCCTTGTCGCGCCGCTTGCGGCCGCCTTCACCTGCGCCCTCGGGCTTCTCGCCCAGGCCCCAGTAGCGCTGCCATTGGCGCTGCAAGATGCCGTCGAGCTTGGGAGCTTCCTTCTGCACCTGGAAGGTCTTCTTGTTGTCCTGCCACCACTTCTGCCACGCGCTCGACTCGGGCCCGAGATCCTGGCCGGTGAGCTGCGCCAGCGCGACTCTGAAGTCATTGCGCAGGCCGTCCATGCGATTGGGCCCCACGAGCTTCGAGAGGTCGACCAACGCTTCGACCGCGGCCGTCGCGCGGATGTTGCCGAGCGACATGATGCGCGCCTGCGCCGCGGCGTACGCGCGTTGATCGAAGGGGTCGTCCTTGAGCAGGTCGATCGAGCTCGCGCTGCCGTGGCGACCGATGGCCTTGAACACCTGCGGTAGGAGCGCCGTGTCGTCGGCCAGCTTCTTCTTCTCGCGCCTCAGGTAGCCCTGCAGGGCGTCGAGCGCGCTGGGGTGACGCATGTGCCCCAAGGCGTCGACCGCCGCCGTGACCACGGTCGCCTCCTTGTCGGCCAGCCCTTTGGCCACGAGCTCGATCACGCGTCCGTCGACCGCGCCCACGTGCTTCTGGATGGCCTCGGCGCGCGCGGCGGGCGTGCCGTCCTTGCCAAAGGCCGCGCTGAGCTCGGCCACGGCCGTTTCGATCGCCTTGGGGTCTGCGGGGGCCGGGGTCGGGGATTGAACGGCGAGCGCGAGGCTCAGACACAGCGCGGTGATCATTGGGGTCCTGGGCGAGCGGGGGCTGCCGGCAAGCATGGAGCGGATGCGGCGCCGGCGTCCACCCACAAACCCGTGGATCGCGCGGCCGTTCCGCTTGCGCTGCCATTCGTCGGCGCGAGGACACGGCTCGCTGGCGTCCAAATGCGGATTCGCGGCGCTCCGCGGGGCGTTGGGCGCGACCCAAGTCGCGGCGTCAACGCGCGGGGCGCGGCGGCGGCGGCGGAAGCGCCTCGAGGGCCGCCAGGATCGGCACGGCGAGCATGCGGTTGCCCGCGGGCGCGAAGTGGCACACGTCGTAGTAGAGCTCGTCGGTCACCGCCGCGAAGGCCTGCGACAGATCGAGGAACTCGACGCCATGCTGCGCGAGCTCGGCTCCGCGCGCGCGGAGCTTGGGATAGCCCAGACGCGCGCCTTCGGCCCACACCAACGGCTCCGCGCCCTTCTTGCGCTCGTTCTCGGTCAGTGGCTTCGAGCCCGCGTCGTGCAGCGTCGGCTGCAGCACCTGCAGGTAGCGAGCGCCGAACTCCTTGCACACCGCGGACAGCGCGACGGAGCTCTGGAACCAGATCTCCACCGCCGCGTCCAGCGCCGCGGCGTCGCCACCGGCGAAGGCCGGCCCGACGAGATAGCTGCGCTGGCCCTGGACCTCGCGTGAGGCCGCGAACGCCTCGCTGGCAGCCGCGAAACGCGCGTAGGACGCGTCGAGCCGCGCCTGGACGATGCGCGCGCCGACGACGCTGTGGAACAGGCCCAGCGACTCGGCGCGCTCGAACACGCGCTGCGCGGCGTGCTGCTCGTTGCGCACGACGGCGACGGCGTCGAGCGCACGCGGGCCGAGCGGCGCGTCGGACGCGAGGTGCGTCCAGTGCGAGATCGAGGGCATCACCGGATGCACGCCGGCGCGTGCGTTGGCGAGTCCCAGCGCGACCTCGTTGAAGCCGTCGATCTCGATCACGATGTCGGGCCGATATCCGATGGCGTACAGGTACTCGAACAGATGCAGCAGCTGCGGCTGGCGAAAACCGCCGCGCCCGGCGTTGAACACGCGCACCTCGCGACCGCGCCACTGGGGAGCATCCTCGAGGCCGCGCTTGAGCTGTCGGTTGCAGTCCTTGCCGAAGCCCGCCGCCACCGAGCCACCGAGCACCAGCACGTCGATGCGCTCAGCCGCCTCCGGCTCGGCGAACAGCGCCAACTCGGCCGCGCACAGGTCGTCGGAGCCGCCGGTGTCGAAGCCGACGTAGGCGTGCAGCAGGTGCTCGGGATAGTCGTCGGGGAGCGGCGCAGGCTCGCCGTCCGTGGCACTCGCGGAGTCGCCGGGGGCCCACTCGCCACCGCGCATCCGAGCCACGACCTGGCGCGCCGATTCACGCGCGCTCTCGAACGAGAACGCCGGTGTCGACGACCAGCGGACGAGCGCTTCCCCCGCGAGCAGGGCGACCACGAACACCGCGCTCGCCAGGCCGAGCTTCTTCGACTTCACGGACAAACCACGAACTCGAGCGCGTCGGACAGATGGGTGGTCTTGGGGCTCGGAGGATCGCGGTACCAAGCCTGCGCGAAGACGTGCTCGCCGCCGGCGAAGGGCGCGCCGAACGCGCCTGGCTGGGCGGCGACGAAGGCATTCCAGTCGAGCGCGAATGCGCCGTCGCACTGGCCGGCGGTGCCTCCGGAGTTGAGCGTGGACATGCGCTGCGTCGGCGGTTTGACGCACAGGAAGCTCGTGCTCGGCCCCCACGCCTGCGGCGTGAAACCCGTGTTGTTGAGGCCGTAGAAGATCAGGCCCTGCTTGGCGCCTTCGACGTTGGTCACGCTCAGGGTGAAACCGCTCCCGGCGCTGGCGCTGGGCGTGCCGCTGGCCGAGATCGACGCCGCGCAACCGTTCGAGCTCGTGCCCGCGGTGCAGAAGCTCGGGCCCGCGCCGCAGGTGGCGAGCACGATGTCGAGGTGCGAGACGCTGGCGTCGCCGAGCACGTTGGGGAAGTTGGGAACGCTGGTGCAATCGACCTTGAGGCCGACGTGCTGCGCGCCGCCGGCGAGCAGGGCCTGCACGGCGCTGGTGACGTCGAAGGAGTACTGGAACGAGCTCTGCGTCGGCGGGTGGTACGAGCCCGAGCCCACGAAGGTCGAGACACTCTGGAAGTCGCCCAGCTCACCCACGCCGTTGCCGGCATACAGCGAGAAGTCGAAGTTGCGCGGGCCGACGTCGAAGGAGTTGTTGACGAAGATCGCGCCTTCGAGCGTGGCGCTCTGGATCCACGCGCCGGCGAGCGAGCCGAGATCGAACTCTTGGATGGCGCGCTCCTCCAGCGTGCTCGTCTGGCGCAGCAGGCCATTGAACGGAGCCGCGTTGAAGCCGTCGCCGAGACCGTCGAGGTCGGTGTCGCGCACGGACACCGCGACGGAGGGCACGAAGGTCTGCGCCGCGAGCGTGGAACTGACGAGCGCGAGCGCGCCGACGAAGGGAGCGATGCGGGTGAGCATGATCGACCGAAGGCTGGGGTGTGGCGAGCGAACTCCAAGTTACTCGACCGCGGCGAGTCCAGTCGCTAGAAGCTCTCGGATGCGCCCTGTGACGGTTCTCGCTCTCGCGTTCGCGCTGCTTTTGCCCCTCAGTTGTTCGGTGCGCGCAGCGGAACGTGTGCGACTGGGCATCGATGTCCTGCTCGAGCCGGCGAGCCCGTTCGCCGAGGCGCTCGCGGGCAAGCGCTTGGGTTTGATCACCAATCCCTCGGGCGTCGACGGTGCGCTGTTCCCGACCGCCGATCGCTTGGCCATGGACGCGCGGTTTCGACTGGTGCAGCTGTATGGACCCGAGCACGGCATCCGCGGCGAAGCGGCCGCTGGCGACGCGGTGGCCGACGAGCTCGACCCGCTCACGAACCTGCCGGTGCAGAGCCTGTACGGCGCGCGCAAGGCGCCCTCGCCGGACACGCTCGAACGACTCGACGTCGTGGTCTTCGACATCCAGGACATCGGTTCGCGCACGTACACCTACATCTCGACCCTGGGTGAGACGCTCAAGGCGTGCGCGGCGGCGCACAAGCCGTTGGTCGTGCTCGATCGACCCAATCCGATCGGAGGGACGCGCTTCGAAGGCCCGCTGGTGCGCGAGCCCTACCACTCGTTCATCGGTTGGGGCCCGCTGCCGGTGACGCACGGCATGACCATCGGCGAGGTCGCGCGGCTGTACAACGACGTGCTCGAGATCGGCTGCGAGCTCACGGTCGTGCCGCTGCGCGGCTGGAAGCGCGACATGGTCTGGGACGACACGCGGCTCACCTGGACCACGACCTCGCCGCACATCCCCCATGCGCTGCAAGCGCACTTGTACGTCACCACCGGCATGGTGGCGAGCTCGACCACGAACGTCAGCGACGGCGTCGGCACGCCGATGCCCTTCGAAGCGCTGGCGGCGGAGTTCTTCGACGGCAACGAGCTCGCCGACGAGCTCGATCTCCTGCGGCTACCGGGCGTGCGCTTCCAACCCACGGCCTTCAAGCCGTTCTACGGCAAGTTCAACGCGAAACCGCTGCGTGGAGTGCGCTTGGTGCTCGACGATCCGCGCGTCTACCGACCGCTGCACACCGCCGTGGCGGTGTTGGTCACGTTGCGCAAGCTCTACGGCGAGCGCGTCGGGCTCGCGGACGAGCTCACCATCGGCAAGCACTGGGGCAATGCCGAGCTGCTCGGCCAACTCGAGCGCGGCGCCACGCTCGCGGAAATCGAAGCCTCGTGGAGCGCCGACCTCGCGCGTTTCGAACGCTCGCGCGCCGCGGCGCTGATCTACTGAGCGCGAGCGCGCGGCCGCGCGGGCTCAACCGAGCAACTGCGCCATCAGCTGCTCGCAGCGCAGGAGCGAGCGCGCCACGGCGTAGCCGCCCTTGCGCGGCCCGGCCTTGAAGCGCTGGCTGACGCGGTTGCGGCGATCGAGCGAGGCGAACCACTCGCCCTGGTCGACATCGGGGAAGTAGTTGAAGGTGTAGTCGGCGACTTGCTCGAAGCGTTCGAGCCAGCGCGGAGCGTGCGTGTGCGTGTAAGCGGTCAAGGTCGCCACCAAGGCGGCGCCGTGCACCCACGCGAGCTTGCGACTCCACTCGATCTGCACCGGCGAGTAGTTCTCGCGGTCCAGGTACAGGTACAGGCCGCCTTCGTCGCCGTCCCAGCCGTAGTCGAGCGCGCTCTCCATCGCGCCCAGCGCCTGCTCCACGCCGCGGGTGTCGCCCGCGCGCTCGGCGTGCTCGAACAACTGCCGCGCCGCGACCAACCAGCGACCCGGAGACACCAGTCGACCCTCGGGACCATCGAGCACGCGGCCATCGAGCGCCACGTTCTCGAGCAGCAGGTCGAGCTCCGGCCGGACGTGCAGCGCGAGCCGCGCGAGCCATTCACGCGTCTGGGGCAGCGCGGCGCCGGGCGCGATACGCTCGAAGGAATCGAGCGCGTCGAGCGCCAGGGTGACGGTGTCGAGCTCGCTGGTCGCCGGGGCACCGGCCAAGCGCGTCGTGTTCGCCGCGCGCGCCGCACCGAGGGCGAGCTCGAGGCTCGCGCGCGCGTCATCGAGTGCGCTCGCGGCGCCGCTGGCCTTGGCGAACTCGCACAGCGCGGTCGCAGTGAACAGGCCTTCCCGTGGACCGGCGGCGTACTGCACCGGCAGGCCCTCGCGCGTCGTCGTGGCGAAGACGCTGCCGTCGCGGCCGCGGGCGTGCTCCAACAGGAAGCGCGCGCCGGTCTGCGCCGCCGCGAGCCACTCGGGACGACGCTCGATGTCCGCCGTGAGGCGCGACCAAACCCACAGGGCCTGCGCCTGCAACCCGATGTGCTTCTTGGAGTCGAACGGCGCGCCGTCGCGATCGAGGTGGTCGCGGTAGCCGCCGCACTCGCGGTCGAGCCCAAAACGCACCCAGAACGGCAGCACGCGCTCGTGGAGCTCGGTGTGCACTCGATCGCGCCAACCGCGGATCACGGCGCGCAGCGCGGCGTCGCTGCTCATCGCGACGATGCTCCTTGGAAGCCTGTGCCGAGAGCCTCGAGATCCGCGTACAGACGCACGTCGCCGTGTCCGTGCAGGAACGTCGCCGGCAGGGCACTGCCCGGCGTTGACTCCAGCGTGCGCCGCACGATGTCGCGCTTGTGCGCGCCGAAGGCCAACACGCGGATGCGCCGCGCGTCGAGAATCGTCGCCACACCCATGGTGATCGCACGCCGCGGGACGCGCTCCAGCCCGCCGAAAGCGGCCGCCGCGTCGCGGCGAGTCGAGTCCGCGAGCTCGACCACGCGCGTCCGCGAGTCGCGCGCCGAGCCCGGCTCGTTGAAACCGATGTGGCCGTTGCTGCCGATCCCGAGCACTTGCAGATCGATGCCGCCGGCTTCGGCGATCGCGCGCTCGTAGGCACGGCAGTGCGCCTCGGTGTGCGCGTCGGAAACGTCGCTCGCGGGCAGGTGTCCGCGCTCGCCCTCGATGCCCAGCGGGCCGAAGACGCGCTCGCACATGTAGCGGCGGAAAGACTGCGGGTGCGCCGGCGCGAGACCCAGGAACTCGTCGAGGTTGAACGTCACGACGTTGGCCAGGCTGAGACGCTCCTCCCGCACGCGCCGAGCGAGCACCGCGTAGATCTCGAGCGGGGTGCGCCCCGTCGCCAATCCGAGCACCGCGCAACGGCCGGCGCGCGCCCGGCTCGCGACCAGCTCCAGGATCTCCGCCGCGATGTCCTCGGCCGCCTGCGACGGCGTGCGGACGAACACGGGCAGCGACGGTGTCTCGGTGGACATCATGGGATTCGCCGCGGTCATGCTACCGCGCGAGCCCCCTGCGAATCACGCCAGACTTGACCGCCGATCGAGTGTGGCGGAGCATCCTGCGCATGCGCAACTGGCTCGCAACGCTGCTGCTGTTCTGCGCCGTGGTGTCGACCACGCCGCTCGTTCGCGCGCAGTCGAAGTACGAAGCCGATTTCGAGTTCGCGTGGACCGAATTGGAGAAGGCCTGCGGCCCGCTGATCGCACACAAGCAGATCGACTGGAAGGCCGTCGAGAAAGAGCTGCGACCCGCGGCCCACGCAGCGCAGAGCGATGCCGATCATCTGGTCGTGCTCGCGCGCTTGCTCGCGCGCTTGCGCGACGGACACGCGGAAGTGCGGCCGACGGCGCTCACCAAGGACGTCGCCTGGCCCAGCGACGGTCGAGCGGCGTCGACCGGCTGCGGCATGTTCTGGTGCCTCGCCGGCAAGAAAGTGCTCGTCAAGTCGGTGTGGAACTCGGCGGCCGCGGCCGGCGTGCAAGCCGGTTGGGAAGTGCTCCGCGTCGACGGCCAGGAGGTGCTCGAGTGGATCGCGGCGCGGCAGCGCAAGCTGTGCGACACGCTGAGCTTCTCGACCGATCAGGCGGCGCTGTACTTCACGCTGCACCAGGGCATTTCCGAGCCCGCGGGCACGAGCGTCGAGTACGAGTTCAAGGACGAGAAGGGTGCGAAGAAGAAGCGCACCGTCGCCTTCACCAAGGCCAATCACGTGCCCTGGGGACCCGCGGTGCTGCCCCAAGGCCTGGCCGGCGACGACGACGTGCGCTGGTGCAAGCTGCCCAGCGGCCTGGGCTACGTGCACTTGCGGCGCTGCAAGGGCGACTTGCCCGAACGCATCGATCAAGCCTTGGCCGCTCTCGCCGATGTGCCCGGCTTGATCCTCGACTTCCGCGCCAACGGCGGCGGCGGCTTCGACCACGAGGCCTTCATGGGGCGCTTCGTGCCGTCGGGCGAGACGCTGCGCGGTGGCGTGAGCTACGCCAGCGCCGGCCCCAAGCCCTACGGCGGCAAGCTGGTGGTGATCGTCGATGCCGGTGTGCGCAGTGCGGGCGAGACGGGCTCGGGCATCTTCAAGGAAGACGGTCGCGCCTACATGATCGGCGAGAGCGCGACCGCGGGCATGTCGTCGCAGAAGACCGAGATCGCGCTGCCGTCGGGGCTCTTTTCACTGTACGTGTCGGTCGGTTCGAACAAGGGCCGCTTCAACGGCGGCAGGGGCATCGAAGGTCTCGGCGTGCCGCCGCACGAGCTCGTGTCCTACGACCAAAAAGACCTCGCCAAGGGCGTCGACACACTGATCGCGCGCGCCGAGGCGCTGCTGGGCAAGTTCCCCAGCGACAAGGTGCCGTTCAAGGCCAAGTGAAGCGCGCTCAGCGTCGAGCGAGCCGCCGCTCGAGCTCGCCGCGCAACTCGGTGGCGCGCGCCAGGGAGCCCACGCGTTCCGCGCAGTCGAGCGCGAGGCGCAGGGACGCGAGCGCCAGCGGATGCGAGCTCCCGAGCACGCCGTCGAGCTCGGCCAGCGCGCGCTCCGCGAGCGCCACGTCGCCGCCCGAGGCCGCGAGCCGCACGCGCGACGCCGCCACGGCCCAGCGCGCTTCGTCGTCGACGTTCTCGAGCGCTGCGACCTGCTCGAACGTGGCACGCGCCGCGTCGGCCTCGCCGGCGAGCACATGGCACAGTCCCCGCGCGTACATCCAGGGCGCGACGACCGAGGTGCGCGTCGGCGAGCGCTCGACGTACGCGCGCGCCGCTTCCAGCTCGCCCAGCGCTCCCGCCAGGTCGCCGCGTGCCGCCAGCATGCGCGCCAGAGCGCCGCGGATGCGCGCCGCGCGAAAGGCCGCGCTGGAGTCGCTTTGCCCAGCCACCAGATCACGGGCGCGCACCAGCTCGCTGGCCGCGGCGTCGGGCTCCCCGAGCGCTTCTCGGCACAGCGCGCTGTTGTAGAGCGCGATCGGCGCACGCGTCGACGACGGGCCATCGACCTCGAGCAGCAGTGGAACGACCTCGCCGTAGCCCTCGAGCGCGCGGGACCACTCGAGCATCCTCAAGTACACGCCCGACATGTTGGCGCGGCAGGTCAAGCGCTGCGGAAACGTCGGCGGCTCGATCTCGCGCAGGATCTGCCAGGCGCGCTCGTAGCTGTGCGCGGCGTCCGCGCGGCGCCCACTGTCCTCGAGGAAGCCCGCGTGGTTCATCACGAAGATCGCGAAGGCCGCGCTGTCCGCGCCGTGAACGGCCTCGCCCACGCGCAAGAGCTCCTCGAACACCGGCGCGGCCTCTTCCAAGCGGCCCAGGTTCTTGAGCGCGATCGCCAACGTGTTGAGGCTCGCGAGCAAGCCCGGGTGCGTCGCACCGTAGAGCTCGCGCTGGATCTCGATCGCGCGCCGGGCGTCGACGACGGCCAGCTCGTACTTGCGCGCCGCGTTGCAGGTGTGCGCGCGGTTGGAGTAGATCAGCTCGTCGAGCTTGCGCCGCTCGCCCTCCAGCCCGTCGAGCCGCGCCAAGGCCTGGTCGTAGCATCCCAACGCTTCGTCGAAGCGCCGCAGTGCGGTGAGCACCGCCGCCATGCCGACTCCGTAGCGCACGCGCGTGTCCACGCCGACTTGGCTCGAGGCATCCGCGATGTCGCAGGCCTTTTGCATCCACTCGAGCGCCTGCTGCGAGCCCGTGCTGCGCAACATCCAGGCGTAGCGGTAGTAGGCCTCGGCCGTCTCCGGCGACGCCGCGCCGTGCATCTCGACGCTCTCCTGGACGGCACGATCGAGCAACTCGCTCGCGCGCTCGAACTCCCCCAGGCTCGCGAAGGTCGATCCGATGCGCAAACGCAACCTGCGGCGCACCTCGGGCTGGTCCGCAAGCTCGCTGTCGAGCCGCTGCGAGCCGGATTCGAGCAGGTCCTTGGCACTGAGCTCGACACCTCGCGCGTTGGCGGGATCGGAAGCGCCGAAGAGCTCGATCAAGAACTCGGCCACGGTTTGTGAGTCGCGCGCCTCGAGCTGGGCCCGGTCGCGTTGGTCGCGCGCCTCGCGCTCGGAGCTCTCGGCGGCGCTGCGCGCCGTCTGGGCCTCGTCGAGCGCGCGCTGCAGTTCCTTGGTGTGCCGCGAGGACATCACGTACAGCACCAGTGGGCCCCCCACCACCAACACGCCGCCCAGCGCCAGCGCCACGCTCGCCGCCGGATTGCGCTGCACCCAGCGCTGCAGGCGCAGCGTGTTGCTCGGTGGTCGAGCCTCGACCGGCCGCAGCTCCAGCACGTTGCGCAGGTCGCGGGCGAAGGCCTCCGCGTTGGCGTAGCGCCGCATCGGATCGCGCTCCATGGCCTTGAGGCACACGGTTTCGAGGTCCTTCGAAACCGAGCGGTTGCGCGCGCGGATCGCGTCGGCTCGACCGTCGAGGATCGCTTGGCGCGTGCCGATCGGGTTGGTGTCGAAGTACGGCACCTGCAGCGTGAGCATCTCGTAGAGCGTCACGCCCAGCGCGTACACGTCACTGCGCGCGTCGACGGCCGAGGCATCGCCGCGGATCTGTTCGGGCGACATGTACAGCAGCGTTCCGATCGCGGCCCCCGGCGCGGTCACGCGCATCGAGCTCGCTCCCACCGTGGCCAGGCCGAAATCGAGCAGCATGGCGCGCCCGTCGAGGGCCAACGCGATGTTCGAGGGCTTGACGTCGCGATGCAGCACGCCGCGGGTGTGGGCGTGGTGCAAAGCCTCGGCGACGTGCTGCACGATGCGCACGGAGGTCTCGACCCAGGTGCCGCGGAAAGCGCTCTCGCCGCCTTGCTCCGCGCTGCCGGTGCGTTCGCGCAGCGTGCGATCCAAATCGACTCCGCCCAGGCTCTCGGGCGCGCGCCCTTGGAGGTCTCGGATCACCTCGGCGAGCGTGCAGCCGGTCACCAGCTCCATCGCGAAGTACGGCACGCCGTGCGACTCGCCGACGGTGTAGATCGGCACGATGCCGGGATGCTGCAGGCGCGCGACGGCCTCGGTCTCGCGCCGGAAGCGCTCGCGCGACTTCTCGAAGTACAGGTGCTCCGGCCGGATCAACTTGAGCGCGACTTCGCGGCCCAGGGTCTCCTGTCGAGCGCGGTACACGACCCCCATGCCGCCGCCGCCCAGGCGCGCGAGCAGCTTGAATTCGCCCAGGCGCTCGGGAAAGTCCGGCTCGCGCTCCGGCGCCACGATCAGCCCGGTCTTGCGCAGCGCTTCGATGCGCCGGCGGATCTCCGAGGCGTGCTCGGGGTGCGCCTCGCAGGCGCTGGCGACGGCGCGCTCGAGCTCGTCGGGCGCCGATTCGAGGCACGCGGCCACGACCTCGTCCAGCGCATCGTCGTCCGAGACGTGCGCATCGGGTCCGGTGCTCTCGTGCTGGTTCATGCGGCGCTCCGGCCCCACTTGGACCCCACTTCGCCCGCCGCGTCAAGGCGCGCCGCTGGCCTGGGCTCGCGCGGCGTGCGTAGAATCGGCGGGCCGCACCGCAGCGTGCGCACCCCCATGGCGCGAGAGGACGACGAGTTGATCCAGCGGGCGAGCGGCGGAGACGTCGTCGCCGTCGACGAATTGCTCGAGCGCCATCTCCCTGGCTTGCGCAGCTACGTCAAGAAGAACATCAGCCCGGCCTTGCTCGCCAAGGAGTCGAGCTCCGACGTCGTGCAGTCGGTGTGCCGTGAAGTGCTCCAGGGCATGGAGCGCTTCGAGTACCAGGGCGAGGCGGCCTTCCGCAGTTGGCTGTACCAAGCGGCGCTGCGCAAGATCATCGACCGCCACCGCTACTACAAGGCGGAGAAGCGCGACGCGGGGCGCGAGATGACGCGGCCGAGCGCCACGATGTCCGAGGCCGATTTCGCCGTGCTGGCTTCGTCGATGCACTCGCCGAGCCGCGATGCGGTGATGCAGGAGGAGATCACGCGCCTCGAACGTGCCTTCGCCAAGCTCTCGAGCGGCGACCAACAGGTGATTCGCATGGTCTACATCGAGGGCCTGTCGCACGCGCAGGTCGCCGAGCGCCTGGGGATGACCGAGGTCAACTCGCGCAAGCAGCTTTCGCGCGCGCTGGCGCGCCTCTCCAAGCAGATTTGAGAGCTCTCGGAGCGTCGGGTGCGCACTCGGCCCGCCGGGCGCCGGAGGTCGAGACCGTGAGCTCCTTCCAGCTCCGAGCGGCGCGGCGTGCGAGCTGCGCTTCGAGAAAACCCGATCAGGCGGGTTGGATTCATTCGCCTGGGCGCATATAGAGTGCGCATGGTGAACAGCGCGCGCACCGATCCCGACACGGTCCTGCGGGCCTTCGCGGAACCGACGCGACTGTCGCTGTTGGTGCTCTTGTCCGCCGGCGAAGTGTGCGTGTGCGACCTGGTGAGCGCGCTCGCGCTGCCCCAGCCCACGATCTCGCGCCACCTCGGAGTGCTGCGCAGGGCGGGCATGGTCGAAGCGCGCCGCGTCGGCACCTGGATGTGGTACCGCCTGAGCCCGGCAGGGTGTGGCTTGCACATCAAGTTGCTGGCGTGCCTGCCCGCCTGTCGCGAGGAACTGCCCGGACTCGGAAGAGCGGCGCGCAAGTGCGACCAGCTCCGATCCGGGAGAACGTGCTGCTAGAGGAACGATCATGAACGAGAGTGCTGAACGCGCGACAGCGGATGAGCTGCGGGAACGAGTCAAGCAGGGTTACGCGGCGATCGCGAGCGATGCCGCGGGCGGCTGCTGCGGCCCGCGCGGAGGTTGCGGCGTGCGCTCGGACGCGGCCGAGCTGGCGCAGGCCATCGGCTACGACGCGCACGAGCTGGCGGCCTTGCCCGAAGGCGCGAATCTGGGCCTTTCCTGCGGGAATCCGGGCGCGCTCGCCGGGCTGCGAGCCGGTGAGGTCGTGCTCGACATCGGCAGCGGCGCGGGCTTCGACTGCTTCCTGATCGGGCCCAAGGTCGGCCCCCGCGGGCGCGCGATCGGCGTCGACATGACCGGCGAGATGCTGGCGCGCGCGCGCCACAACGCCGCCCGCTACCGCGAACGCAGCGGGCTCGACAACGTCGAGTTCCGCCTGGGCGAGATCGAGCACTTGCCGGTGGCGGATCGTTCGATCGACGTGGTGATCTCCAATTGCGTGATCAACCTCTCGCCCGACAAGCCTCAGGTGTGGCGCGAGATCGGTCGCGTGCTGGCCCCGGGCGGCCGGGTCGCGATCAGCGACATCGTCTTGCTGCGGGCGTTGCCCGAGGCCGCGCGGCACGCGGTCGAAGCCCTGGTCGGCTGTGTCGCGGGAGCGGAGTTGCTCGAGAACACCGAGCGTTTCGCGCGCGAGGCCGGGCTGGCGGAGTTCGCGGTCGAGCTCAAGCACGAGTACCTCGATGCCATGGAGCGCTCGCGCGATCCGTTGTACGAGCAGCTGAAGACCATGCTGCCGGCCGGCACGCGGCCCTCCGACTTCGTCGCCAGCGCCGAGATCACCGCCCGCAAGCCGCGCGTCAAGAGCTGCTGCTGAGCGCACGCGCCGTTCGGCGCTCGACCACGGCCCGCGCGGTGCGCGTCACGCGCGCGGCGCCTATCGTTCCCTTCATCGACGCTTTTGTGGTTCCGTGCGCCACTCCAAGGCGTTGTAGTCTCGCGGGACTCCATGCGTCTCGCACTCCGCTCGTGGCAGCCCCTCGCGACGCTCGCGCTGATCGGCGCGTGCGCCAGCGCCGCGGCTCTGCTGGGCTGTGCGCCCGAGCGCGGCGCCGCGCTCCCGCGCAACGTGCTGCTGATCACGCTCGACACCACGCGCGCTGACGCGCTCGGAGCGTACGGCCGCAACCCCAGTGTCACGCCCGTGCTCGATGAGCTCGCCAGCGAGAGCGTGCGCTTCGCCGAGGCGCAGTCGGTCGCGCCGTTGACGCTGCCGGCGCACGCCTCGATGCTCACCGGGCTCGTGCCCCCGCGCCACACGCTGCGCGACAATGGGCTTTGGCCCCTGCCCGACGAGGCGCGCAGCTTGGCCGAGCTGGCGAGCGACCGCGGGCTCGCCACGGCTGCATTCGTGTCGTCGAGCGTGCTCGATCGCTCGTTCGGGCTCGCGGCCGGCTTCGCGACCTACGAGCAGCCCGCGCGCGCGGCGCGGACGACCACCAGCAACTTCGGTGAGCGCAGTGCGAGCGAGACCGCGCGCTCGGCCTCGAAGTGGCTGCGACAATTGCCCAGCGAGCAGCGCTTCTTCGCGTGGGTGCATTTCTTCGATCCGCACGTGCCCTACGCGCCGCCCGAGGCCTTCCTGCAAGCGGCCGGTGGCGATGCGTACCTGGGCGAGGTGGCCTTCGTCGACAACGGGGTCGGTGAGCTGCTCGCCACGCTGCGAGCCCGGGGCCTGCTCGACGACACATTGGTGATCGTCACCGCCGATCACGGCGAGGCGCTCGGAGAGCACGGCGAGCCAACGCACGGAGTGTTCTGCTACCAAAGCACGCTGCACGTGCCGTTGTTCGTGCGCTATCCCGACGGCTTCGGCGCCGGCAGCAGCGTGCGCGAGCCGGTGTCGTTGGTCGATCTCGCGCCGACGATCGCCGAAGCACTCGATCTGCCGCTGGGGGGCGAGACCGACGGCCGGTCGCTGTTCCGCGTGGACGCGCCCGCCGCGCGCGGCGTCTACTTCGAGTGCTACGCGGGGTTCCTCGACTACGGATGGAGCCCGCTGGCCGGTTGGCGCGACACGCTGGGCAAGTACATCGCCAGCCCGACGCCAGAGTGGTTCGACTTGGACGCCGACCCGCGCGAGCTGCGCAACCTGCTGCCGGCACGCGAGGGCCAGCGAGTGCATTTCGAGCGCGCGCTCGGCGAGCTCGCGACTCGTCCCGCGCTGCAGCGCGCGGCACCGCTGGCGCTCGACGCCGAGCTAGCGGCGGAGCTGGCCGCACTGGGCTACGCGAGCTCTGGAGTGCCCGTCGACGACCTGCCGAGCCCGCTGGCGCGTGTCGAGCTCCCCAGCCCCGCGGAACGCACCGCGGAATTGCACGCGTTCTTGCAGGCAACGGCCTACCTCGACCAGCGCGCGTACCGGGACGCCGTGCCACTGCTCGAAGCGATCACCTCCGAGAATCCGCGCAACGCGGCGGCTCTCGACCGCTTGGGTTTCGCGCTGATGCAGCTGGAGCGTTTCGACGAGGCGCGACAGGTGCTCGAGCGCCGGCTCGGAATGCCGCAGCGTCGCTCGGAAACGCACTACAACCTGGCGACGTGCTTCGAGCACTTGGGTTCGATCGAGGCCGCGCTGACGCACCTGCGCGCGGCCCTGGCGCTCGACCCCAACTCGCTCGCGGCGCGCGAGGCGCTCGCTCGACTCAAGCCGCGCCAGTGAGCTCGCGCTTGCCGCGCTGCACGCACCACACGCCCGCGAGCACGATCGGTCCACCGATGAACTGCGCGCTGGTGAAGGGCTCGTCCAAGAGCACGAACGACGCCAGCACCGTGACGAAGGGCTGCACGTACTGGAACGACGCGGCGCGCTCCGGTCCGAGCGCCGCCAGGACGTCCGCGAACAGCCACATCGCCAGTGCGCTCGAGCACAGCGCCAGGAAGGCCAGCGCGGCGAGCGGGCGCGGACCGGGTTGCGTGTGCCACGTGCCCCAGACCACCGAAGCCAGCAGGTTGGGCACGACCGAGATCGCCAGCGCGACGGCCGTGACACGCAAGCCGCCATTGCGCCGGCTCGGGCCCAGCGAGAGCAGCGAGTACGTTGCCCACGACACGGTCGACGCCAGCATCAGCAGGTCGCCCGCTCCAGCATCGGCGAGTTGCGCCGGCCTGGTCGACGTCAGCACGAACACACCGGCGGTCGCGATCACGATCCCGACCCAACCGATCGCGCGCATGCGCTGGCGCAGGAACACAGTGGCGCCGCAGGCGACGACCACCGGGATGAAGGCCACGATCCAGCCGGCGCGCATCGCGGTCGTCAGGCGCATCGAGAGCGTCTGGATGAAGAAGTGGAGCCCGACGATCAACCCCAGACCGACGCACAGCCAGCGGTCGCGCGCCACGGGCAGCAGCGGCTCGCCGCGGAAGGCGAGCAGCGCGAACAAGAGCAGCGCGCCGACCCCGTTGCGCATCCACACCACCCCGAAGGGCTGCGCCGCTTCGAGCGCCACGCGGATCGCGATGAACGACACGCCCCAAAAGAGCGTGGCCGTCAGAGCCTTCGCCACCGAAACGCCGCGCGTGTCCAAGAAGCGCGGAACTCTAGCAACGCGCACGCTCGATCGCTCTCGCGCTCGGCGCGCGACACTCAGCGCCGCGGCGGGATCGGCGGCGGCTGGGGAGCGCCCGGCAAGCCGCCGTTGAGCGGCAGGGCCTTGGTGGGTGTCGCGACCGTCGCCCCCTTGGGCGTGTCACGGTCGGCGATGTTCACTTGATTGAAGTGCGCGCGACGACGCCAGGTCTGCTCTTCCGAGCGGCGTGCGAGCAGGCGCGCTCCGTCGAGCACCAAGTCCGTCGTGCCGCGGTTGCCGTGGATGTCCGACCACGAGTACGCGACCGCCGTGACCTTGACCGTCGCAGGCTGGATGCCGTGCATCATCAGCGTCTCGATCACGTTGGCCAGGTGCTCGATCGTCGGTTGGTAGTGCCCGCTGTCGTTCTTGATGGCCTTGACCAAGCCACCCTGGATCAGCCAGGTACCCGTGCACAGCACGGCGCCGCCCGCCAAGTAGCTGGAGTGGAAGAAGTTCTTCTCGTCGAACCCGCCGCGGTGGTGCGCACAGTAGAAGTCGCGGCTCATGCTCAGCCCGAAGCCTGCGTACCCCGGCTCCATCATCTGGTCGGTGATCGAGGGGTGATACGTCCAACCGATGGCCGTCGTGTCGGCCACCACCCAGTTCGAGAGGTCGTTGCGGTCGCGCATCTCGGCGCGGCCGCCGGCGAATCGCACGCGGTACTTCTCGCGCTTGGCATCGGTCAGGTACTTCGCGACCGTCGGGATGCCGCCAATGTTGGTCAGTTGGGTGTCGATCTCGTGGCCGTGCGGCGTGAGGATCCGTCCCCAGCATTCCTCGAGCATTTGCGGCAGCAGATTGACCGTGCAATCGAAGGCCTTGCAGAGCTTGTCGATCACCGTCACGTAGAGGCCCTGCACCGCGCCCGCTCGATGGGCGTTGGCGATCTTGTCGGTGCGCCCCAGGTCCTTCAGGAAGTAGTCGCACAGGAAGTACAGTCGCCCGAGCAGCGCCAGTCGCTCCCACCCGTCCTTGGTGACCCAGTAGCTCTGCAACGACTCGTCGATCGACATCAAATGCGCATCGCGGCCGAAGTGTCCGACCGAGGTCTCGGTCTTCCACTTGATCGGCGGCGGCAACTCGTTCTGAGCGCCTGGCACCGGGACGTACTTGCGAGCGAACGACGGGGTCGTAGGCGCTCCGATGACGAGTTTCTTCTTGCGGCCGAACATGGGGCTCCTCGTGCGAATGCTGGGCAGTTCCTCCGCCAAGGCAGCGAAGAACGCGCCGGGAGCCGCCTCCGAGGAGCGACCGAACGACTCGATTCCAGTGGCCGGCCGCGCGCTCGCCACCCTTGGTTGCGCGGCGCTCCTGGCCAGGCTCGGGCTCAGCCCAGCCCGAGGACCTTCTTGTAGAAGCTGGTGATGCGCGAGGCGTCGCCGGTGAACAGGATGTTCTCGTTGATCCACGCCGGTGCCCGGCCGGCTTGCACCATGCGCGCGAGTTGCGCCTGCAGGTGCGTCCAGTAGACGTCGTCCTTGTACTTGCCGAAGAACGTCACCGGACCGCGCTCGACCATGCCCAACTTCATGTCGGTCAATGTCAAGCCGACCTCTTCGAGCGTGCCCAAGCCGCCGACGCAGAAGACCACGAAGCTGGCGATGTCGAACCAGCGCTGGCGATTGTGGCGATTGCGATCTTGGAAACACTGGTAGAAGTGCGCGGCCTTGTTGGTCGCTTGGTCGATGGTCTCGATGTAATTCGCGCCGACGAGCAGGCCCTGCTCGAGCGCGCTGTCGGTGGCCTGTTGCATCGCGCCCGGACCGCCGCCGGTCAGGATCGCGATCTGGCCCCCGAAGAGTTGCTTCAGCTGCGCCAGGAACTCCTGCAGTCCGGCGACGTCGGGCTCCGAGAGCTTCTCGGCCGAGCCGTAGACCGCGAGCACCAGCGAGTTCTTGAAGCGCTGGATCTCGTGCGGCTCGACGAAATAGCCGCGCAAGCCGCGGAAGGCGTGCAGCGCGAGGTGTCGGCGGTCGTCGTTGCACCACACGACCTTCGCGCCCAGCGCCTCGTAGTCGGCGAGCCGCGTGTGGTCGTTGGCGGAGAAGAACTGGCCGTGCTCGAAGGACGCGCGCCGGAACACCACGGTCTCCACGCGCTTCTGGAGGATCGCGTTGCAGATCGCGACGTGCTCGATCAGGTTGGGGAAGTAGGTCAGGAGCAGCGTGGCGTGCTTGCCCTCGGGCACCTGGTCGAGCAGGCGCGTGGCGAAGCTGTCTGAAGTCATGCCGACGTGCGAGTAATCGAGCGTCGAGCGCAAGCTGGCCTGGCTGCGGGCCGCGGTCGCGGGACGCGTCGAGACCAGGATCGGCAACTTGTGGCCCGCGATCGCGCGCCAGTTCTCGGCCACGATCAACGGACGGTTCTGGTAGCTCTTCGACTCGTTGTCCGGCAGGTGCTCGCCGAAGTAGGCCGAGAGCGACTCGTACGACGGCAGACCGTCTTCCTCGCGCGCCGCGCGGTGCTCCTCGACCTTGACCGCCGGGAAGAAGCGTGTAGCCGAGGTCTTCTCGTCGGCGGTGTAGATCTTGGCCTTGACGAAGGGGTTGACGATCTGGCGATCGGAGCTGTTGGTGATCTCGAGGAACACGCGCGTGCCGCGTGTCGACACCGGATCGAGCACGATCGCGTTGAGGTGTCGTCCGAGGGCGCCCGCATCGGGATTGATCACCACGTAGTGCTTGTGCAGGAACATCGAGCACGAGGTGATCACCCCGTGGCCCGGCGGGATCACCAGGTTCTCGATCGGCTTGGGGATCTGGATGCGATTCAGGATGCTCTTGCCGCCGTCCTGGGTGAGGATCGCCAGCGCGTCCTCGGGCGAGAGCTTCTTGGTCAGCACGTAGCGCAGCTTGTGCGTCTGGATCGTGAACGAGCCCTCGGCGTCGATCGAGAAGCCGCTGGGCAACTGGAACTCGTTGCGCTCGAGCGAGCTGTAGATCTCCTCGGGGCTGAGCTGGTTCTCCTCGCGCACCAAGACCAAGCGCCCGAGCTTGAGACCGGGCACGATCAGGCAGTCGAGGAAACGGTCGATGCCGTACTCCTTGACGTTGGGGCTGAGCTTGGCCGCGAGCATCGCGCGGCCGTTCTCGAAGTGGATCTCGCTGGTGGGCTCGACGTCGATGCCCAAGCGCGCGATGCGGCTGCGCGCCGCGAACGCCACGCTCTTCGCCGAGCCTTCGCAGCGGGCCTTGAACTCGCGGCTGACCTTGAATTCGATCTCGACCTTCACCGCCGCGCTGCCGTTGGGCGCGAACTCGACCTTGCGAATGACGCCGTCGGGTGTCTCGGGCGTCTGGTAACGAATGGAGTGCGTCGTGGCTTCGGTAGTCATGGGGTCATGGCGCGCATGCGCGGCCCAACGGGCATCGTCGCGGCGCGGTCGGCGCAGGTTCATACGCTGTTTCTCAGGACGAGTCGAGACTGCGGGCGCGCTGGAGCGCAGCCCTCGAAGCGCATCGGCCAAAGCCCGCTCACACTGTGCGGTGCAGGCGCGCCGGGTGGGAAGTTCTCGCGCGCGGCACGCCGCGGCGCGCTCAGATCGAATCCAAGCCCCAGGCGAACAACGGCAACGGGAGCTGGGTCCAGGCCACGCCGCAGGCGCGCTCGAGCTCGTCCAGCCGCAGGCGCTTGCCGCGCGCGGGGATCAGCAGCGAGAGCAACTCGTCGGTGCCGACGTGCGTGCGGCCACGCGGTCCCTGCACGCCGACCACGACCTGTGTGCGACCGTCTTCGACCTCGGTCTCGACCGAAAAGTGCGAGTCGGGTCCGGTGAGCGTCGCGAGCAAGCCAACCGCCGCGTGCGGATCGAGCAACTTGCCCTGGGCCAGCACGCCTTGTGTCCAGTTGAGCCCCAGTCCGCGCAAGCGCGCGTGCAGCCCGTGGGCCGTCGGCGGTGTGATCACGTACAAGGGCGCGTTCTCGCCGCGCGCCTCGGCGCGCTGCAAGTGCGCGCGCAACAGAGCGATCACGTCGGCGTCGGAGCCGGCCCACTCGTGCACCGTGTGGGCGAAGTCCTTGCCGCGCCCCATGCACGAATACGCCACGACGTCGCGCGAGCGTTGCAGCACGAGCGTCTCGACCCCCGGAGAGGCCAGCAGCGCGTTCGATTCCTCGCACGAGCGGTCGACGCGCTCTCGGTGCAGGCTGTAGAGCCGGTGGATCGCGCCGCGGTCGTCGGGCGCCGCCGCACGGATGCCGGAGGCCCCCGCCAGGCGTCCCGCTTGCCAGGTCTCGATGGCGAAGTCGATCTCGGCGCCGACCGGTTGCCAGCCGCGCTCGTCGTAGAAGATCGGATCGTCGGCCCACAGGAGCGCCAGCATGCAACCGTCCTGCGCCAGCTCGTCCTCGGCGCGCTGCAGCAACTGGCTGGCGAGCCCGCGGCCGCGCTGCGCCGGATCGGTGCACACCGAGCCGATCAGCCCGACGCGCACGTTCAACGTGCCGACCACGAAGTCACGCACCAGCACCGCGCACGCCGAGACGACCCGCTCTTGCTCCTGGATGGCCAGCACGCGGCCGGGAAACTGGTCCTGGAAGCACAGCGGATACTCGGGCGCGAGTGGCCCGCCTTCGCGGAGCACGCGCTCCATCAACGGCAGGGCGCGCGAACGCAGATCGGCGGCGGTGCGACTCATGTCTTCTCGATCGCTGCGGGCTGGGCCTTCGAGGCGCGCCAGGCTTCGAGCAGCTGGTCCTTGAGCGACAGCATCTGCTCCAGCGAGGTGCGCGCTTCGTCGATCGCGCCCACGAGGTCGTCCTTGGTCAGGTTCTTCTTGCTCTCGAGCTCGAGCGCTTGCGCGCGCTGTTCGAGCTGATCGAGCAGGGCCTTGAAGGCTAGCGCATCGCCGCCGCCCTCGGCGCCCTTCTTGACGCCCGCTGCACCTTGCGCGGCCCGCGGACCGCCGACCTGGGCCAGCTTGGGTTGGATCGGAATCGCGTCTGCCATGGCACTACCTCAGGAAATTGAGCAGCGAGTTCTGCAACAACCGCGCGCTGGTCGCCTGAGCCAGCTGCAGGGTCTGCTCGGCGCGCGTCATCTCCAACACCACCTCGCCGAAGTCCGCGTCTTCCACGTTCGAGAGCAGGCTCTTGACCTGCGTGGTCTCGTCGTCGAAGGCCTCCTGCAGTCCGGTGGCGCGTTGCGAGAGCGAGCCCAGCTCGCCGGTCGCGACCTGGATGTTCTCGTGGTTGCGGTCGAGCTCGATCAGCCACATGTCGAGACGGTCGCGCATCTCGTTGGGCGTCAGGCCGTCGGCGTTCTCCAGGTCGTCGACGATGCCCTGCAGCGTGTCGAAGACGTTGACCGTGCCGCCGAAGGTGACCAGCTCGCTCCCGGCGCGGTGCACGTTGCGCGCGTCGACGTGCAACACGATCCCGCTGGCGCTGTCGACCAGCTCCAGATCGGTCTCGGTCAGTGTCAGCGCGCTCCAGTTCGAGCCGTCGAGCGAGATCGAGGCCGAGCCGCTGACCGTGGCGCTGAAGCTGGCGCCGTTGTAGGCGCTGAAGTCGAGGTGGACCTCGCCGCCGTTCTCGTCCGTGACCCTGACGTCGCCGGCGTTCGAGCTGGGGATCACCACCAGCGGGCCGTTGTCGAGCTGCACGGTGCCCGCCGTGCCGTCGACGACGAGCGTGTGGTCGCCGACGATCGTGTCGGACGCCGCGCCGGCCAGCGCGACTCCGCCGCCCAGTCCGGACGTCGTCGTCGCGTCGTGGCGCACCTGCAGGTACACGTAGCCCGTGCCTTGGTCGGCGGTGGTGCCCGAGCGCAGGCCGGTGAGTCCCGAGAACTCGGTTCCCGTGCGCTGCTTGGCGGCGAACACGTCGTCGCCGGGAAGAGTGAAGGTCAACTCGGAATCGACGCCGACGAGCACCTCTTGGGACTCGTCGTTGCCGGCGTAGTTGACGCGCGTGTTGCCCGCGGCCGTGCCTTCGACGAAGGGTGCCGTGCTGGTGCCGGTGCCCGAGAACAAGTAGCGGTTGCCAGTGCGTTGATTGCCGATCTCGAGCAGGCGGTCGCGGATCAGCGAGAGCGAGTTGCCGAGCAGCACGCGGTCGTCGTCGGACTGCGTGCCGTTCATCGCCTGCAGCAAGATCGAGCGCGCCTCGGCCAGCATCGTGCCCGCGTCCTGCAGCGAGCTCGAGGCCGTGTCGAGCATCACGCGCGCGCCCTCGACGGCGGTCTTGTTGCGCTCGGCAGCCGCGATCTGGCGCTTGAAGGCCAAGGCCTGCGAGGCACCGATCGGATCGTCGGAGGGCCGGATGATGCGCTTGCCCGACGAGACCTGCTCTTGCGAGCGCACCAGCGTCGCGAAGTTGTACAGCAGGCCGCGTTGGATCTGCGCGAAGGTCGCTTGTTGTGTGGGGCGGATCGCCATGCCTGGTCTCGTCAGAGGATCGCCATCAATTCGTTGGAGAGCTCGCTCACCACGCGCAGGTACTGCGCCGATGCGTTGTAGGCTTGCTCTTGCTCGATCATGTGCACCAGCTCCTCGTCGGTGTTGACACCGGAGACCTGGTCGCGCCGCGACTCGAGGCCATCGAGCAGGAACTGTTCGGCTTCGCGCGCGCTGCGCGAGGCGTCGATCTCGAGCGCGACGGAGCTGACGACGTCGGAGAGATGCTCGTCGAGCGATTGGTCGTCGAGCGCGCCCAGGTTCAGGTTCTCGACCTGCAGCATGCGCAGCAGGTTGCCTCCGTCGCCCGGGGCGCCCGAGAGCGAGCCCGCGAGCAGCGCCGAGTTGGCGGCGACTTCCTTGCGTACCGCGATGGTATTGGCGTCGGAGCCGGTGAAGAACGAGTTGAAGCCCAGCGCCACGAGCACGTCCGAGGTGTCCGAATCGGCCACGACGTCGAGCTCGAACACGTCCCCGTGACTGGCCGACAGCGAGCCGAAGCCGAACGAGGCCGTGACGCCGTCGAGCACCTCGATCTCGTCGCCCGGCGTGTAACCCGGACCCACGTCGAGATCCGCGATCTTGGTGCCCGCCGAGTTGTAGACCTCGATCACCAGACCCGGCGTGGTGCCGATCGTGCCATCCATGTTCGGCCGGAAGCTCCAGCGGTCGTTGGACGATCCGCTGAACGTGCCCGAGATGCTGGGCGCGACCGAGTAGTCGGTGCCCGTGACCGTGGTGCCCGCGCTCCAACCGAAGGCGGCGACGGCGCTGCCTCCGGCGAGTTGGAACTGCTCGACCGCGCCGCTGCCCGCGCTCTGCACGAGCAGCGTGCCTCCGAGCGTGCTCGCGACCAGACCGTTGGCTTGGAAGTTCGCGTCGGCGTTGAGCGCCGCCGCTACCTCGTCGGCGGTCGCCGCACCGATCTGCGTGAAGCTCGCCGCCTGGAAAGTGACCTGGAAGCTCGAGCTCGGTCCGACGAAGTCCAGCGTGTCGCCCGCCGCCAGGGCGAACGGTCCCGTGGGCGACGCCAGCGAGGCCTTGCCGCTGCCGAAGCTCCCCAGGTGATCGGGATCGGGATCTAGGCGCGGACTGAAGTCGAAGCGAAAGCCCGTGTCGGCCACGATCTGCATGCGGCCTTGCGCGTCGATCGAGGCCGAAAGGTGATCGACCGCGTCGAGCGCGTCGACGAACTGCCGCGCGGTGGTGCGGTCGGCGTCGATCGAGAGCTTGTGCTTCGACATCATGCCGGTGGCTTCGTCGACGACGTTCACGTACAGATCGCCGTCGACGACATCGAACGGCAGGCCGGCGCGCGAGAGCAGCTCGTTGGTCGCATCGCCGTCCTGGTTCTGGTCGGCCAAGCGTTGGTCGGCCACCAGCACGCGAAACGAACCGTCGCGGGGCACGCCCGTCGAATGCACGCGGTTCATCTCGAGGATCAGGTTGTGCGCGAAGGCGTCGACGCGCGTCGAGAGCTCCGGCAGGAAGTTGCGCTGGACCTGCAGCAAGCCGCCGATCTCGCCACCGGTCGCGGTGACCGTCTGGCCGTCGATCTCGAGCTCGACGTTGCCCGTCGATGGATCGCCGCTGAGCTCGAGCTGCTCGACGGTCGTCGGGCTGACCAGGATCTGCCCTCCGACCAGGACGCGCAGCGCTCCGCGAGAGTCCTCGACCGCGCGCACGTCGACCAGCTCCGACAACTCCTTGACCTTCTGGTCGCGCGCGTCGCGCAAGTCGTTGGCGATCGAGGTGCCGATCTCGCTGTTGACGATCTGGCGATTGAGGTCACCGATCTCGCGCGCCAGTTGATTGACGCTGTCGATGTCGCTGTCGAGCCGCAGGAACACGTCGCGCGAGAGCGTCTGCGAGTTGCCCGCCAGCTGGTTGAGCGACGACGCGAGCGAGATCGACGATTGCACCGCGCCGGTGCGCAGCACGCTGTCCTCGGGCGCCGTTTGCAGCGACGCGAAGGCCTGGAACATCTTCTTGAGCAGGGCCGGCGCGCCCGAATCGCTCGCGCCGCGCAGGAAGCTCTCGACGTTCTCGGCGACGTCCAGACGCGCATCGAGGCGCCCGAGCGAAGAAACCTGCGTGGTGATGCGACCGTGCAACAGGTTGTCGACGGTGCGCGAGATCGTGTCGGCCTGAGTGCCGGTGCCTTGCATCAACCCGCGCAACCGCAGTGGCGTCGAGGTCGAGATGTGCAGCGTTTGACGCGAGTAGCCCGGCGTGTTGGCGTTCGACAGGTTGTGGCCGATCGTCTCCAGGCTCGATTGCGCCGCGAGCAGCGACTTGAGACCGATGTTGATGCCCAGTGAGCTCATGGTCGCCTCAAGCCTCCGCGTCGACCAAGGCGCCACCGTCGTGCACGTTGCCGCCGTCGTCCTGCACGAGCACGGCCTGCAACACGTCGCTGGTCAGGCGCTGGTGGAAGCGCGCGACCGTGGTGTTGCGCCGCGCCAACTTCTGCACGCGCTTCGAGATGCGCTCGAGCTCCTGCTTCTGGCGCTCGAGACGTTCGCCGTCGTCGCCGTCGTCGCCGACGCGCTCGGCGACGCTCGAGAGCGACAGCGAGCTGGACGCGAGCCCCCAGACGTCCGCCAGGCCAGCCAGAATCGTGTGCCGGCGCTGGGCGCGCTTCTGCGCGCCTTCGATCTCGGTGTCGAGTGCGCGCGTCGTGTGTGCGATGCGCAGCGGATCGTGCGAGCGCAGCGCCAGGTCCTGCGCTTCGAGCCGCTCGAGGAGCCGCAACTGCGCGCCGATCTCCTCCTGCACGTAGGCCTCGAGCTGCCGCAACGCGGTGGTCACTTGGTTCATTGCGCGGCCTCCTGTGCTTGCGCCTTTTTCTGGTCGAGCGAGACGCGGATCGACTGCGCCAAGTCGAGCGAGCCCGTCTCGGCCAGCGCGCGCCCGACGTTCTGATCGAGCCAGCCCTCGTAGATGTCGGCGCCGGCTCCGCTGCCGAAGAAACCGTCCGACAGCTCGCGACGCATCTCGCGCACGAGCATCGTCGCCAGCAGTTCCTCGAACATCTTCGAGGCCTTCTCGCTGTCGCCCTTGCGCGCCGCGGCCTCCACGCCGCGCGCCTGCACGAGGTCGGAGTTGCGTGCCGCTTGCGCCGCTTGCTGGCTCACGCCGCTTTGAATGCCGTCCATGGCTACATCCGCCGCACTTCGGCGAGCAGCAGGCCCGCCTGGTGCATGGCCTCGAGGATCTGGATCAGGTCGCGCGGCGTCGCACCGAGCACGTTCAGCACCTCGACCACTTCGTGCAGCGTCACGGCGTTGGGGATCTCCACCAGGCCGTTGTTGTCTTCCTTGACGTTGATGTCGGTGCGCGCGTTGTTCTGCGTCGTGCCGTTGGAGAGCGCGCCCGGCTGGCTGGTCTCGGGCGATTCGGCGATCGTCACCGTGATGCCGCCCAGTGCCACCGCGCCGTTGCGCAAGCGCACTCCCTGCCCCATCACGATCGCTCCCGTGCGTTCGTTGATCACGACGTAGGGCTGCATGTTGGGCTCGATCTCGAGCCGCAAGATGGCGTCGAGGTAGGCCACGTGCGCCGCCTTGGGCAGGTCGCCCGGCACGCGCACCTTGACCGTGCGACCGTCGGTCGCCGCTTCCGCGGCGGACGGGAAGATGCCGTTGACCGCCTCCACGATGCGCACCCGGTTGGTGAACGACGACTGTGCCGCGCGCAGGTCGAGGTAGATGAAGCCGTGCTCGCTGACGATGTCGCTGACCAGCGTGCGCTCGACCTTGCCGCCGCCGGCGAGCATGCCGACGGTGACTTGGTTCTTGGTGACCGAGGCCGAGGCTCCCGAGGCCGCGAAGCCGCCGACGTCCACCGGACCCGCCGCAGTGGCCCACACCATGCCGCCGACGTCGCGCAACTCCGTGAACAGCAGCACGCCACCCTGCAGGCTCTTGGCGTCGCCGATGGTCGACACGCGCACGTCGATCTTGCGTCCCGCTTGGATGCCCGGCGGCAGCGTGGCCTCGACCGACACCACCGCGCAGTTCTTGGGCGTGAGCTGCGAGACGTCGATGCGCACGTTGTTGGCGAGCATCACGTTCGACAAGAGCTGGCGCGTCATGTTGACCGAGTCGCCGGTTCCTGCGAGGCCGGTGACGATGCCCAGGCCCGTCAATTGGTTGTCTTCCTGACCGCGCACGTCGACCAGGGTCTCGATCGTGGTCAGGATCGCGCCCGAGCTCGAGCCGCGGCCGGACTTGGGCTCGAAGCGCTCGGCCTTCTCGTAGCCCGCGGTCGAGCGTGTCTCGGGCTGCTTGGGAGCTTCGACCGCGCCCGGCACGACGCGCACTTCGGGCGTTTGCGCGGCGGCCAGAGTGGCCAAGGCCAGCAACGTGATGGCTTGTAGTTTTCGCATCGGCGCGCCTCGGCTCAGAAGGGCCACAGCCAGGAGATCGCGTCGTGGAACCAGCTACCCAGTCCGCGGCGGTTGGTGCTCGCCGTCATCGGACCTTGGCCTTTGTAGACCACCGTCGCGTTGGCGACGAGCTCGCTGGTCACGGTGTTGGCCGCGCTGATGTCGAAGCGCCGCACCACGCCGGAGAACTCGATCAGCTTGGTTTCCTCGTCGATGCGGATCTCGCGCCGTCCGCTGATCACCAGATTGCCGTTGGGCAACACGTCGACCACCATTGCCGCCAAGCGCGCGGTGAACGCACCGGACTTCTCGTACTTTGCCTGACCGATGAACCCGTCGGTCGAGTCCGCGTCGACCACGGTCGGCAGCGCGTTGAACACGTTGGGCTTGAGGTCGAACAGGTTGACCTTGTAATTGAGGTTGGTGGACTTCGAGAGGTCCGACTGCTCTTGGTTGCGGACGTTCTGCGATTCCGCGATCAGCACCGTAACGATGTCGCCCTTCTGCACCGCGATCTTGGCGGTGATCGGCGAGCCAGGAGAGCGGTCGGGGTTGTACACCGAGCCAGGACGCGTCTGCGCGTGGGCGAGCGTCGCGAGCAGCGGGAGCAGCGAGGCCAAGGCGAGGAGCTTCTTCATGGGTCGTTTCACTGGTCGCGGCCGAGTTCGATGATGGCCAGGTCGCGCGACACGACCGTGGCGGTGAGAGCACGCTTGGAGTCGATCACGGTCACGCGGATGCGCTCGCCGGAGCGCGCGTCGGCTTCGGCGGTGGCCGCCGTGCGCGCGTGCACGTTGCCGCGGCGAACTTCGACCAGCAGCGCATCGCCGCGCTTGACCAGCACCGGGCGCGAGACGTCCATCTCACGCAACGGGACGCCGGCCTGGAGCTCGCGCTTGGCCGTCGCTCCCACGGCCAGGCCAGCCGCGAGCGCGGCTTCGGGCCCGCTCCCCGGCGACAGCACGCGCCGCGACTCGAGCATGTCGAGCGTGATCGTCTCGCCGTTGGCGATGGCGCGCTTGGGCACGCTGGCGAGCTCCCAAACCGACAGGCGCCAGTTGGTCCACACGGTGCGGTAGATGCCGCCGTTGACCATCAGGCGCACCGGAACGTTGATCGGACCGGCCTTCTGATTCGCATCGCTGTACACCGCACGCAGCTCGGTCGGCTTGTCGCCGCTGGGCAGCTCGACGTCGGGCACCAGCGAGATCAGCTCGAGCTCGATGTCGCGTCCCTCGAACCATCGCAGCACCTCGGCGCGCGCCGCCGCTTCGATCGTCGCGCCTTGGACGCGCTCGGTCGCCGGTAGCACGCGGCAAGTGTCCGCGCCCTTCAGCGTGACCGCGATGCCGGGAATCAGTCGCGTGACGTCGCTCGACAGACGCGAGCCGACGATCAGGCGCGAGTAGCCCGGAGCCGGCGCGTAGCCCAGCTTGAGCGACTTGACGCGCGCGACCTCGGCCGGGTCGTCGCCTTCGATCGAGGCGATCGTGGCCAGCTCGATCTCGGTGCCGCGCACGTGCGCTTCCGGGAGCAGCTTGATCGTGACGCCGCTGAACAAGAGTGCGAGGAGCATGGGCGTGGCTCAGCGGATCATGTTGTTGACTTGCTGCAGCATCTCGTCCGAGACCTTGATCGCGCGGCTGTTGATCTCGTAGTTGCGCTGCGCCAGGATCAGCGAGACCAGCTCGTCGACCACTTGCACGTTGGAGCGCTCGACGTAGCCCTGCTTGAGCAAGCCCGTGCCATCGCTGCCCGGCGTCGCTTGCTGTGGCTGGCCGGAGCTGGCCGTCTCCGAATACAGATTGCCGCCCTGCGCCTTGAGTCCGCTGGGGTTGGAGAAGCGGAACATCGAGATGTTGGTCAGGGCTTCCGGCAGACCGGAGTCGCTCTTCAGGATGTTGATCGTCCCGTCCTCGCCGATGATCGTGGTGATCGCGTCGGGCGGGATCTGCACCGGCGGATCGAGCGGATAGCCTTCGCTGGTGACGAGCGAGTTCGAGCCGTCCTTGCGGAAGCTGCCGTCGCGCGTGTAGCGGTACTCGCCGTTGCCCAGGCGCACGCGGAAGAAGCCCGGCCCGGTGATCGCCATGTCGTACTCGTTGCCGGTCGGCGCGACCTCGCCCTGCTTGAAGGACTTGGTCGAGCCGGCGATCTCCGAGCCACTGCCGAACTGCAGGCCGGTGGGCGTCATCTGCGAAGCCGCCGTCGGCGCGCCCGGATCGCGGATGGTCTCGTACAGCATCTCGCGGAACGACAGCTCGTTCTTCTTGAAGCCGGTCGTGTTCACGTTCGCGATGTTGTTGGCGATCGTGTCGACCTGCATCTGCTGCACCTTCATCCCGGAGGCAGCGGTCATCAGCGCGCGGATCATCGTCGGTGGGTTCCTGGGGTCGTGGCTGGTTGGCTGGGCTAGCGCGGCGTGGTGAGCCGGCGGTAGCTCTGGTCGATCGTCGACATCAAGCGCGTGCCGGCCTCGAACTGGCGTTGCACGGCGACGAGCGCGACGAGCTCGTCGATGGCGGAAGCGTTGGAGCTCTCGACGTGGCCTTGGCGCACTTGCGCCGTGCTGGGCGTGGTCGCCAGGTCGTTGGGTGCGCGATAGAAGCCGCGGCGATCGACCTGCAAGCGCTCCACGCGCTCGAAGTCGACGACGCGCAACTTGCCGACCGGCGTTTCGCCTTGACGCACGTTGCCTTCGAAGTCGACCGTGACCTTGCCGCCGTTGGGGTCGATCGTGCCGCGCGGGCCGTCCCAGGCGACCGGCAGGCCTTCCATGGTCTGCAGCACGCCCTTGTCGTCGAGGAAGAAGCGCCCGTCGCGCGTATACATCTCGCCTTCGGTGCCTTCGACACCGAAGAATCCCTTGCCGTGCAGCGCGAAGTCGAGCTCTTCGCCCGTCGCGCGCAGTGGGCCCTGCGAGAAGTCGGTCGTGCGCCGCGTGGTGGTGCGCGTCTGCATGCGCCCGTCGAGGAACACGTCGAAGCTACGCGACGAGGTGCTGCCGCGCTTGAATCCGTTGACGCCGAGGTTGGCGAGGTTCGAGGCAATCGACTCGAGCCGCTTCTCGGCGGCTCCGAGGGCCTGCACGCTGTTCATCAGTCCGTCGCTCACGCAGGTCGCAAGGCAACGCGGGTGCCAGGCGCCGCGCGCGTGTGCCCGGGCCCGCCGAGCGCGCGACGCGGCTGGGCGCCTGGAAAGTTCCTCCGCCGAGGGAAGAAACTGCGGGCCGCATCTTCCTTCGAGGTCCGCGGGCGAGCGCTCGGCCAGCGGGCTCGACATGCGGCCGACCCAGTGGTCTGCTGCGGTCCAGGCAGAAGGGCTGGCGGTCGAGCGCGGCTCGCTCGGGCGTCGCTCACGTTCCAGCGCTCGTCGTGCTTGCTTCAACCGACACGGAGGTTCTCTTGGCCCTCTCGCTCGCCTCGCTCGTGTGGCTCCTCGCCTCAGGCCTGGGCGACAACCTGATCAAGAACGGCGACCTCGCGTCCGCCAACGATTGGGAGCGCGCGGGGCCCGCCGAATGGCTCGCGCACGACGATGCCGTCGGCTCCAGCAAGCGCGGCTCGCTGCGCATCGCCGTGCCGAAGGACGCCCAGCTCCAGCCCTACAACTGGTACCAGCGCGTCGAGCTGCCGAAGTCGCCGCCGGAGCGCCTCGAGCTCCGCGCGAGCGTCAAGCTCGATCAAGTCTCGGGCGGCAGCGCCGCGGTGATGGTGCAGATCTTCGGCGACGGCCCGGATCCGCTGGGCTACGCCTGGACCGATCAACTGGGCTCGAGCTGCGATTGGCGCGGCGTGCGCGGTGTGTTCGAGGTGCCGCGGGGTGCGAAGTTCATCCGCGTGCTGGCTTATCTATCGGCCCACGGCACGGCTTGGTTCGACGATCTGGCGCTGGAGGCGACCGACAAGCCTGTGACACCGCCCCCGGGACCCGCGGGCGCGGTCGACGACGAGCTGGCGACGCTCGCACGCGGCTGCGCGGCGGATCTGCCCTGGCTGTTCGACGGCGAGCGCGCGCTGGAAGCGGCGCGAAGCGCGAAGCGCCCGCTGCTGCTGTACGTGCGCTGCACGGACGACACGGAGCATCTCCAGGACGCGCGCACGACGCTCGAGGCCAAGTCGATCCGACTGCAAGAGGACGGCTACGCCAAGGACCTCGTGTTCCGCGCCGGTCCGCTGTCGTCGCCCGAAGTGCGCGACTTGATCGCGCGCCGCACGATCCCGGTGTGCGCGACGTACGTGCTGAGCGACAGCCGTTTCCAGCCCGAGAAGCTCGCGGGACTCGACGCGCTCTCGAGCGAGATCACCACTCCGGCCCTGCTCGTGTTCGACGAACGCGGCAAGCGTGTGGCGACGCTCGAGCGCATGGGAACACTGTCGGACGACTTCGTCGACCATTGGCTGCGCTCCGCGCTCGATGCGGCGGGAGCGAAGTCCGGCTCCAAGGAAGCGCGCGAGCTGTACCGCGACGGCGAGCTCGAACGCGTGCTCGCGCTGACCGCCAAGGGGACCTCGTCCGAGCATGTGCTGCTGCGCGCGCGCACGCTCCTGCGCTTGGGCAAGCTCGAGGACGCGCGCAAGGCGCTGGGCTCGCTCGCATCGGCGCAGTCCGACTTCGTGCGCGGCTGGATCGAGCTGCGCGGTGGCGCGCCCAGCGAGGCGCGCGAGCACTTCGACGGTGCCGCGGGGAAGCTCGAGGGCGACGAGGCCGACGAAGCGCGCTTCTGGAGCGCGTGGTGCCTGGCGCTCGAGGGTTCGACCACGCGCGCCCGCGATGCGTTCCGCTCCCTGGCGTCGACGAGTCCACTCGGTCGGCGCGCCGCGGCCTGTGCGCTCGACAACGGTCCACGCCCGTATCTCGCGGCCAGCGTGCGCAGCGCGCCGCGCGGTCGGGAGCTGGCCAGCAGCACCGAGGGCGCGCAGTATGGCCCGCTCGATCTCGCGCGCTCGGTGACGGCACTGCTGGAGCTGCAGCGCGAGGACGGCTCGTTCGGCGAGTCCTCCGGACCGGTGACGCAGGGCTTCGTCGACCCGACGATCTCCGCCATCGCCGCCGACGCGTTGGCCCAGGTGGAGCCCAAGCTCCGCGGGGCGCTCGCGGCGCGAGCCAAGGCGTCCCGCGAGCGCGCCGAGGCCTTCTTGGTGAGCTACGCCACCGAGGAGCAGCCGGCCTACCGCGCGATGGAGCCATTCAACGTTCCCTACGTGATCGACACGCTGCTGCGGATGGACGAGCGGCGCTCGTGCAAGCTACTGGTCGAGCGCATCGCGAGGCTCCAACTGCCCGACGGCAATTGGACCGTGTACAACCCCGAGCGCCCCGCTTCGTTCAACACCGCCTTGTGCGCGCGAGCCCTGTGGCGCGCGGACCGCGCGGGCATCGACGTCGACCGCGGCGTGCTCGCGCGCGCTCTCGACGCGTTGGAGAAGATGCGCCAGCCCAGTGGGCGCTTCCCCTACTCGACCGCGTCGGGCCACGAGTGGATGACCACCGAGCACGGTTCGATCGCGCGCGACCCGTTGTGCGAAGCGACGCTGCTCGAATGCGGCCGCGGATCGAAGGACAAGCTGGCCCAGGCGCTCCAACGCTTCCTCGAGCACCGCCGCGAGTTGCGTGCACCGACCAAGCGGTTCTACGACTACTTCAACGATCGCGGACACGGTGGCTACTACTTCTTCTTCGCCTATCGCAACGCGCTCGAGGCTGCGCGCGCGTTCGCGCCGAAGGAGCTGCAGAAGAAGATCGCCGCGGCGACGCACGAGGAGGTGCTGGCCGCCCAAGAGTTCGATGGGACGTGGATGGACAAGTTCCTCCTGGGTCGCGCCTACGGCACCGCGATGGCGTTGCTCGTGTTGGAATGACGGGGCACGGGCGCGGCAATTCAGGTGCTCGCGCCCGCGGGTGACGCGGGGGCGCGCAGGAGTCGCTTGACCACGACGATGAAGGCGCCGGTCAACACCAGGTTGAGCGCGAGCGACAGCACCGCGACGGTCACCGACAAGCCGGCGATGCCATAGCCCAGCGAGACCGCCAGCACGCCCGCTCCGACCTCGCCGCGCGGCCACATGCCGACGCACAGCGCCAAGCGCTCGCGGAAGCTCGCCTCGCCGTGGTAGCAGAACAGCGGGTACATCTTGCCGAGATTGGCGAGCAGCGTGATCCATGCGACGTGCCAGGTGATCGTCGCGATCGACTGGCCCGCGCCGAGCTCGATCTTCGGCATCGACAGGCCCACGAGCACCATGAACGCCGCGGACACGATGGTCGCGACGCGCTGCTCGCCACTCTCCGGCGGACCTTCCTGATGCCCCTCGCGCGCGTCGTCGACGTGCGGATCGTGGCCCGCGGGTCGCGCCAGCATGCAGCCCAGCACGAACGCCGGCAACAGCACCTCGATGTGCACTGGGACCGTGTCGTCGAGCAGCTTGCTGCCCTTGTAGATCGCCTCGGACACGCCGACGATCAACGCCGCGTATGTCAAGACCCAAGGCCACGTCACCGGCCAGCGCAGCGCGTGCAAGTAGCGCCAGGCGAGCCACAGCATCACGACCATGGCGAGCACGATGAACGCGAGCTGCCATCTGAGCCCGACGATCATCATCTTCAGCGGGATCATGAACAGCACCGTGTCGAGGTCGTCGAAGATCGCCAGCACGCGCGCCTTGCGGAACAGCCAAGTCGCCGACAGGCCCGCCGCCGCGAGCATCGAGAACAGGATCCCGGCCGACGTCGGTGCCGCGAAGCGGCTGGTCAACAGTGCTTCCTTCCAGGTGTCGAACGAGCCCCACTGCGCGCGCTCTCCGAGCACGAACACGAAGTACAGCGCGCAGAAGATCCACGGAAACGCCGCGGCGGTCGCGGCGATCCCGTAGTCGACCGCGTACTGCTTGGGGCGCGCCCGGTCGATTTCGAACTCGTAGCCGACGTGGATCATGATGAATCCCAGCGCCAACATCGTCAGCACGCGCAGCAGCTCCTGCAGCGCGTGCGCCGACGGCCCCTCGAGCCCGGCGACCCACTGCGAGCCCGCCAGGCCCGCCAGCAACAGCCCCGAGAACAGCGCGACCTTCTTCATCGTTGGGTCTCTCCGCGCACGCCTGCGAGCCGCTCGAGCGCGCGCTCGCGGCGCAACGTGCGCACGACGCCGACGCCCAAGCCCAGCACCGACAGCGGCACCACGAACAGCAGCATCACCCGACTGAACGCCGGCAGCGCATCGTGGTCGCTGGCGTCGAGCACGAGGTACGTCGTGTAGGCACCGTAGTAAGCCAGGAACAGCGCGCCCTCCCAGCGAGCGATGGTGAAGCCGGTCATGAAGATCGGCACGCAAGCCAAGCTGGTCGCGATCATCACGGGGATGTCGAAGCGCAGCGCGGCGGCGCTCACGCCCAGGCTGTCGGGAGCGACGACCGCGCTGACACCGAGCACGCCGAGGACGTTGAAGATGTTGCTGCCCACGACATTGCCGACCGCGATGTCGCGCTCGCCGCGGAGCGCCGCCATGATCGAGGTCGCGACCTCGGGTAGCGAGGTTCCGGCCGCAACGATCGTCAGCCCGATCACCAGATCACTGACGCCCAGCGTCTTGGCGATGTCGACGGCGCCGCTGACGAACATCTTCGAGCCTGCGACTAGCAGCGCGAGTCCGACCAGGATGCCCAGCGAGCACGTCCACAGGTTGCCGGACTGCTTGGGTGTCGCCGGATGCTCGCGCTCGTACTCCGCTGTGACCGCCGGCGACTCGCGGCGCGCGTGGCGGATGCAGAACACGACGAAGGCCGCCAAGCCCAATGCGAGCACGATGCCGTCCCAGCGACCGATCTGGCCATCGAGCGCGAACAGGCCGGCCAGCAAGGCGACGCCGATCATGATCGGCGTGTCGATGCGCACCAGCTTCTGCGCGACGGCGAGCGGGGTGATCACGGCCGAGACACCCAGGATGAACAGGATGTTGAAGATGTTGCTGCCGACGACATTGCCCAGCGCGATGTCGCCCTGGCCCGCCACGACCGACGTCACGCTGACCACCAGCTCGGGCGCGCTGGTGCCGAAGGCCACGACGGTCAGCCCGACGACCAACGCGGACACACCGAACGCGGTCGCCAGGCGCGAGGCGCCGCGCACGAGGAGCTCGGCGCCCCCGGTCAAGACGACCAGGCCGCCGAGCAAGAGCAAGATGGGGATGAGCATGGATTCAGAACGGGCTCTCGGGCTCAGTCGAACAGCGCGCCGAGCGAACCCATCCAGCCGCGACGTGAGCGACGGGGCTGGTGATCGGCGTCTGGGCCATGATCGTCGAAGCGGCGCTTCCAGTCGCGGTCTTCATGGTCGTGGTCTCCATGGTCGTCGTCGTCGTGTTGCTCGTCGCTCGCTCGCGCGAGCAGCTTCTCCAGCTCTCCGCGGTCGAGCCAGACCCCGCGGCACCGCTGGCAGCGATCGACGGTGATCCCCTCGCGGTCGTGTTCGGTCAAGCTCGTCGAGCAGCGCGGACAGTTCACTTGATCCTCCGCTTGTGCGAACGACCGGCGTCGACGCGCCGTTCGCGGCGACGCTCGAGCGCGCGCGCGATGCGCCGACCCGCGATCCCCGTGGCCTCGTCGATGGCCGCGTACAGGTTCGAGTGCACGGCCTGGGCGCGAATCGGCCGCAGGCCGCGCGTTTCGACGGTCACGACGCACAGCTTGTCGACGCCGCCGTGGGGCCCGTTCAGGTCCAGCAGACGCGCGTGGACGGCGCGCACGTGCTCGCCGAATTGACCCAAGGCGAAGTCGACACGCCGCAGAACGTGGGAGCGCAGGGCTTCGGTCAGTTGCAGGTGCAAGGCGCGGATCTCGGTCAGCATGTTCGTCTCCTTGGCCCAGCGTGGGCCGGTGTTTTGGGAACGGCGCCTTTGTAGGTCGGGAGCGTGTCCGTCGAAACTGCGGAATCGGTGGACGTGATCGGTAGGTTTTCTCTACATGTGGGGCACGATGGTCTGGCTCAACTACAACCACCTCGACTACTTCCGCCACGTGGCCCGCGAGGGCGGCGTGGCCAAGGCCGCGCGTCGCTTGCGCGTGGCGCATCCCACCGTCAGCGCGCAGGTCAAGGCCCTCGAGCGCGCCTTGGGCGAGCGCTTGTTCGAGCGCCGCGGCCGCACCCTGGTCCTGACCGAGATGGGTCGCATCGTGCAGCGCTACGCCGATGAGATCTTCGGGCTGGGCGCGGAGCTGGTCGACACCGTCAAGGGGCGACCGACGGGCCGCCCCGCGCGACTGGTCGTGGGCATCGCCGACGCGTTGCCGAAGGCCGTCGCGCGACGCCTGCTCGAGCCCGCGCTGCGCGGACGCGAGCGCACGCTCCTGGTGTGCCGCGAGGACCGCCCCGAGCGCCTGTTCGGCGAGCTCGCGCGTCACGCGGTCGATCTGGTGCTCAGCGACGAGCCCGTGACCTCGACCAGCGGCGTGCGCGCCTTCAACCACATCTTGGGCGAGTCACCGGTCGGCTTCTTCGCTCCGCGCAAGCTCGCGTCCAGCTTGCGCCGCGGCTTCCCGACTTCCCTCGACGGCGCACCGATGGTCCTGCCCGGCGAGAACACGGCCTTGCGCCGCAACCTCGAGTCGTGGTTCGAGAGCCTCGCGATCCGACCCGACGTGCGCGCGGAGGTCGAGGACAGCGCGTTGCTCAAGGTGCTCGCCTCCGACGGCGTCGGTGTCTTCCCCGGGCCTGCGGCGCTCGAGGCGGACATCCGCGCGCAGTACGCGGCGGCCTCGATCGGCACCGTCGAAGACGTGCGTGAGCGCTACTACGCGGTGACCATCGAGCGGCGCATCCGCCACCCGGCGGTGGCCGAGATTTGCGCCACGGCGCGCCGTGAGATCTTCACCTGAGTCGGCGGTGCCGGCGAGCCGAGCGCTCGCGGTGCATCACTTCTCGGTGCGCCGATGCGGAGCGCGCGCCTTGCGCTCGCCGCGCTTGTGATCGACGGCATGCTCGACCGCGCGGCGCAGCTTGGCGACCGCCTTGTCGCCCGCGGCGCGGATCTCGCCCGCCGTCGCGTCGGTGCGCAGCACGCCGAGCTTGCCGCAGTTGGCGACGAGTTCGCACTGCTTGTCGACGCCGCCCTTGGGGCCGTTGAGATCGGCCACGTGCACTTGCACCGACGTCACGCGACTCTCGACGTGGGCCAGGGCGTGCTTGACGGCCTCGGAGAGATGCTCACGCTCGGAGTCTTCGAGGGTGACGTGCGGGGAACGGATGGTGACTCGCATCGTTGATGGACGGAAATCGAGGGGTCGCGAATGGACTGGAGACGTGGCCAGAGTGTGGGCTTTTCCAGCGCGCTTGTCGCGGGGTCTTGGCCGTACTTCTCTCGCTCGCGAGGCCCAGTGAAACGAGCGTCGCGGCCACGGACGAGTTCCGCGGCCGCGACGTGTCAGTGCGCTGTGGCGGGCTGGATCGCCCGCGCGCTCACTACAGCAGGTTCACCAGTTCGGCGAGCACCTCGTCGGTGGTCGTGATCACGCGCGCATTGGCTTGGAAGCCGCGCTGCGCCTCGATCAAGCGCACGAACTCCTCGGCCACGGACACGTTCGAGCCCTCGAGCGCGCCGCCGGTCACCTGACCGGCCTTGCCCTGTGCACCCTTGGAGACCGTGCGCACGCCGGAATTGGGCGTCTCGGTCCACAGGTTGTCACCGGTCTCGCGCAGGCCGTTGTCGTTGACGAAAGTGGCGATGCCGAGCTCGCCCAGCACGCGGATCTGACCGTTGGTGTAGAAGCCCTGGATGTCGCCGTCGCTGTTGACCGAGATGTTCGACAACTCACCCACACCGTAGCCGTCCTGGAAGTCGGCGAACACGCTCGCGCCCTGGCCGAACTGCGTGACGCCGTCGAACAGTCCGGGCGTGCCGAAGTCGACCGAGATCGTCTGCGAGCTCTGGCCGGGGAACTGGATCTGGAAGCTCGAGGACGCGGGCAGCGCCGCGATCGATCCGTTGGAGTTGAAGCGCAGGCCCGAGACCAAGCCCGACACGGAGCCATCCGACGAGTTGGGGATGATGTTCCAGGACGCGTCGTCCTGGCGCTCGAAACTCAGGGTGACGGTGTGCGACGTGCCCGCGGAGTCGAAGACTTCGATCGAGGTCGTGGTGGTGTCCGGCCCGGTGCCCAAGGTGGTCGTGATGAAAGCGTGTTGCGGCCAATCAGTGCTGCCGACACCGGACTGGTCGGTGAGCGTCATCGAGAGGCTGGTGGTGCCCGTCGTGTCGGCGTTGAGCGTCACCTGCCCCGTCAAGGGATCGAAGCTCGGCGTGGCCTCGGGAAAAGCGTTGTCGATGAAGGTCAACAGGTCGCCCACGGTCGTGCCGTCGTTCCCCGCGCCGTACACGAAGGACGCGAGCACGCTCGTGCCGTCGGTGTCGAGGCCCGCGATCTCGATCACGTCACCGTCGACGTAGTCGACCAGGTTCGTCGGCAAGTCGTTGAGCTCGGTCGTGGTCGCCGCGGTGCTCTCGGTGCCACTGACTTGATTCAGCGAAAGTCCGAGCAGCCCCGCGACGTCTTGGCTGGTCGAGCCGGCGACGATCTTGATGCTGCGCGCGGCACCGGTGCGATCGGTGGTGATCTGGACCGCGCCGCCGTTGTCCGTGGCGGTCACGCCGTTGACCTGCGCGTTGATCGCGTTGGCCACGTCTTGCGCGGTATAGGGCGTGGCCTGGCCCGTCAGGCTGACGATCTGCGGCGCTCCTGTGTCGACGACGATCTCCATCGTCCACGTTTCGCCGACCGGCACGCTGAACGAGTCGGAGTTGTCGCTGCCGGTCAAACTCGCGCTGGTGCCCTCCTTGAAGGCCGCCGAGCTGGTCAACACCTGCGCCAGCGGACCGGTGATCGTCGCCGGCAAGTTGCCCGCGAAACTGATCTGCGAGGTCTCCGAAGGCGGGAACAGCGAGGTGGTGTCGAGGTCGATCGGCTGGCCGTTGAGCCCGAGCACGCGGAAGCCCGTGCGCTGGTCGACCAGGCGGCTCGTGGCGTCCAATCCGAACGTTCCCACGCGCGTGTAGAGCGTATTGGTCCCATCGGTGACCATGAAATGGCCGCGACCGTTGAGCGCGAGGTCGAACGTGCGCCCGGTGTTGGTCAGCGCGCCTTGGTCGAAGTTGCGCCCGATGTCCGCGAGCTGCACGCCGAGCCCGAGCTGCATCGGGTTGCGACCGCCGAGGCTGCCGGAGGGCAGCGACGCGAAACGCAGTGTCTGGCTGAACTGATCGCTGAACACCGCACGCGCGGACTTGTAGCCGGGCGTGTTGGAGTTGGCCAGGTTGTTACCGATCACGGAGATCCAGTTCTCGTGGGCCTGGAGTCCGGAGAGCGCGGAGAAGAGTGAGCTGGGCATGTTGTCGTTCTTGGGGTGCCGTGGTGTGCGTCAGCCGTTGGTCGCGCTGTCGGACGTGGAATCGCCGGTCGCCGGAGGAGTGCCGATCTCGACCACGTTGGCGAGCGGGATGTTCTTGTCGCCGATCTGGAGCTGCGCGAGGCCGTCGACGATGCGCACCGACTCGACCTTGCCCCAGGCCTCGGACTCGGTCTCGGGGTCGACGTACTTGACGTCCTTGCCGATCAGCGCGCTGGAGCTGGTCAGCTGATCGAGCAGCGCGTTGGACTGCTGCAGCACCGCGAGTCCCACGATGTTGTCGTTCAGGTCGTTCATCTCTTCGAGCGACTGGAACTGCGCGAGTTGCGCCAGCATGTCCTCGTTCTTGGTGGGCTCGAGCGGGTCCTGGTTCTTCATCTGCGTGACCAACAGGTCCATGAAGGCGTCTTTGCCGAGGGCGGAACCCTGGGCACTCGAGGACGTGAGCGGATCGTTGGCGCTGATGCCGGAGATGTTCATGGGGAGCGTGTGCGGCCGAGGTTGATGGGTTCAGGCGTAGGTGTCGACGCCGCCGGGATTCGAGATGCGTCGGGCGAGGGCCTCTTGGAGCGCGCGCGGTTCGCTGGGGCGCTCGACGCCGCGCAGCGTGCTCAGCGAGCGCTTGGGCGTCTCGCGCGCACCGTCTCCGCCCGAGCGCTGTTCGTTCAGGCTGAGTTGCAGCTGCACTTCGCGGCCGAAGCCGGCGCGCTCGAGCGCCGCGCGCAACTCGGGTACCTGCTTTTCGAGAGCCTCGAGCGTCTCGCGCTTGTCGACGCGCATCTGCGCGTGCACCGCGTCGCCGCGCAGCGCGACCTTGATCGCGATGCGACCCAGTTCGCGCGGTTCGAGCTGGATCGTCGCTTGGCGCAGCTCCGGCGAGAGTTGCAGCTTGATCTGCCGCAGGATGTCGGCGGCGCGATCGGCGCTCACAGGAATTTCGCGCGCGGCGGCGCTCTTGTCGGGCTCGCTCGCGCCCTGGAGCACGCGCTCCGCTGCGCCGCGCGGTGCAGCCGGAACGCTCTGCGGCTCGCTGGTCGTGTCGAGCTTGGACAGCTCCGGCGCGGGACGCTTCGCGACCAGGCCGGGCTCGCTCTCGACGGCCACTTCGTTCGTCGTTGGCTCGGGGAGCGCCGCGAGCTCGTCCGCGCTCGAGCGCTCGAGTGCCGGCGTGCCACCGTCGTCGTCCGCGAGCGTTGGTGCGGCCTTGGCGGTCGGGCGCTCACCGTTCGTCCCCAGCTTGTGCGCGCCATCCGCGCCAACCGCGGGCGTCGCGGCCTCGAGCTCGACCTCGACCGGGTGCCCTTCCTCGCTGGTCTGCTCGGCCGCTGCATCGCCCGAGACTGTCTTCGCCAAGGGCTCTTGCGACGCGGGATCCGCCGGGGCTGGCGCACTGCTCGCCGGCGTCGATGCCTCGCCCGTGAGCAACGTGTCTTGGAGCAGCGCGTCGCGCGCCTCGAGCCCGGGTTGTGTGTCGTCCTGCGCTTGCGGTTCGCGCGCCGATCGTGACGAGCTCAACGGATCGGGCGCTTGTTCGCGGGCGCTCGCCGCCGCGCGTCGCGCGCGCGCATCCCGCCGTCGCGTGGCGCCGCGCTCGTCGATGCTGCTGGACTGCTCGTCCTTGGCTCGCTGTGCGTCCTCGAGCCGCTCCTCGAAGCGCTCGTTCTGCGCCTCGTTCCGGGGGGAGGAAGTGGCAGGCCGCCCCGTGCCGAGCGGCCTACCATCAGCTACCAAGGAACGGAGAATGGGATGGTTCTCCATCGTGGCCTCGGTCGAGCAACGCCGGTGCCATGTGGCGCATCGCGGCCGGTCCGCGGCGGGCACGGGCTCGGGCGCGCGCCGACCACGGAGCCCAGGAAAAGTCCGACGTGTCCGCGCAAGTCCGTCGCGCAGTTCCTTCCGGCAACGGTGCTCGCGGGCGTGAGGTGGCCGGAATCGTACGACCTTCGTCGCAGGCCGCGGAACCACCCGTGATGCGGCCGCGTCGGATAGGCTGGAGTGGATCCGTGGCCCTCGCGCGCAAGCTGGAAGCTGCGCGGCTCGAGACGCCTCCACGGAGCCGCTCGCTCGGTTTCGATCCACCCTCAGTCCGCTCGAGAGCACGTCCCCATGAGTTTCATCCGGATGGATGCCGTCGTCGCCACCGCAGCGCTGCTCGCGCCGCTGGCGAGCGCGCAACACGCCCAAGTCACCGCCATCGCGGTCAATCCCACGAACCCCAACGAAGTTTGGGTGTGCAACCGCGACAACAACTCGGTGTCGGTGATCGACACCGTCAGCGGCGCGGCCACCCACGAGATCGACGTCGGCGTGCGCCCGCGGTCACTCTCCTTCAGCGCCGACGGAACGCGTGTGTTCGTGGCCAACCAGCGCGGCAACGTGCCGGTCACGTCCAACATGGCGCTGGGCTTCACGGGCAGCGAGATCCGCGGCACGCTCAGCGTGATCGACACCGCGTCCAAGACGGTCGCGACGACACTGACCAACGTCGGCACCGAGCCCTACGGCGTGGCCGTCGCGCCCAACGGCAAGTACTTCGCCGTGACCGCCTTCCGCACCGGAGCGGTACTGCTCTTCCGCACCTCGAACCTGTCGCAGGCGGCGTCCTACCAGTACCTCGCGAACCTCTCGTACATCCCGGCGCCGTACACGATCGTCGACGCCGACTCGAACCGCGATGGCATGGCCGACCTCGGTGAGCCGCGCGGCTTCACGATTCGCTCCGACAGCTCGCGCATCTACGTCACGCACAACCGCTCGCCCTTCGTGTCGGTGCTCGACGTCGCACTCGATGCCAACGGCTCGCCGACCGGGTTGAGCCTCTCGGCCAAGATCGGCCTCAACACCTACCCCTTCGATCCCTTCTACAACCCGGTCGCGGTGCGGACCGTGGAGAGCCAGGGACTGCCGCGCTTCCTCGAGGACATCGCGCTCTCGCCGGACGGGTCGCGTGCGCTCGTGCCGCACCTCTTGCACAACATCAATCACGATGTGAACTTCGCCTTCCCGGCGTATCTGCCGGGCGCCTTCGCCAACCGCGTCTATCCGGCGTTGAGCGTGATCGACACCGCGGCCAACTCGTTCGCGCAGCCCGGCGATCAATCGCGCAGCTTGGAGAACGAGCTGCTCGACTCGATGACGCCCGCGGAGTTCGCGGCCTACGGACGTGGAGACGCGACGCCGGTGGGCATCGCCACGCTGGGCGGTGTCGGCGAGCCGATCGTCGGTACCTCGCTCGTGATGCAGGTGGAGGGGCTCGCCCCGGGTCAGTCGGCGATCGTCTACATCGGCGGTGAGGCCAACGTCCCCGCGGGTCCGCTGGGCACGAAGTACGTGCACCCGCGCCTGGCTTTCCCGGCCAATCCGTTGGGTCAGGTCGCGATCCCGATCCCGCTGCTCGCGCGCCTCAAGGGCGTGGTGACCCAGGCCCAGGCACTGATCTTCGACAACGGCCAGCCGGCGCACTACTCCAACGGCCTCAAGATCCGTTTCCACCGCATCGGCACCGGACTCAACAAGCTCGGGCACCGCGCGGGTCACCCCGGGCGCGTGGTGTACGACGCCAGCGGCACGCATGCGTTGATGCTGAACCGCGGCTCGGAGGACCTGTTCCTGTACGACGTCAACGGCTCGGACATGCAGCTCGCGGCCGTGTTCCCGCCGCGCGTCGAGTTCAGCGAGCGCGCCGCGCTCGACACCTCGACCGCCATGGGCGACCTGCCGTTGGGCATGGTGCTCGTCGCGGATCCGTCGACCTCCAACAACGACGCCCTGGTGTACATCGCCAACGAGCTCACGCGCACCGTCTCGGTGCTGCGCGTCGATTGGAACGCGCGCACGATCCTGCAGGAGCACGCGCAGATCCCGACGCTGCTCACGCCCGACCTGTACACGCACTCGCAAGTCCTCGGTGACGAGCTGTTCGAGGACGCTTCGCGCGGTCAGACGACGGGAGCTCCGGGCACGATCGGCGAGTTCAACAACTCCTGCGCTTCGTGCCATTTCGAGGGCGGCGAGGACGGCAACGTCTGGCAACGCCCGGCGGGTCCGCGCAGCACCATGCCGGTGTACGGCGGCTCGCTCGGCACGGGCCTGCTCCTGTGGAAGGGCGTGCGCCTCCACATGGGTGAGACCGGACCGATGTTCGGCGGTGAGAACGGCGGTCACGGCGTGTTGAGCGACACCGAGCAACAGGCCTTGGTCGACGCGCACAACGTCACGCCCGTGCCGCTCAACCCCAACCTCGATCCGCTGACCGGCGGGCTGACGCCGACCGCGGCGTTCGGCCGCGACCTGTTCTTCGGGATCAACGACACCGGACTCAATCCGACGCTGCGCGCCGCGGGGTGCGCCTCGTGCCACGCGCAATCCGACGGCGCCGGCGGAGTGCGCGGCTTCACGGTCGACTTCCTCGACCCGATGCTGACCACCGGAGAAAACCTGGCGCAGTACGACCCGGGTTGCGTCTCACTGGCCACCAACATCGTGGACGCCAACGTGCGCAACGTGAACAGCGGCGTGAACGTCGACTTCAACAACAACGGCATCCCCGATCCCGATCGCAACGCGGACGGCTACATCGACGTCGAGACCTACTCACCGCTCAATGCGGACAAGGCCGACCCCTTCTCGCGCGACGACGTCAACAGCTATCGCTGCCCGACGAACCCCGCGAATCCGCAGAGCCCGTTGAAGGTGTTCCAGCGCGACATGCGCAAGTTCTCGGTCCCCACCAAGCTGGGCGTGTTCTCGACCGGGCCGTACTTCCACGATCACCTGGCGTACTCGCTGCGGACGATCGTCGACCCCGAAGTCGTCGGCTCGAGCCCGATCTACGGCAGCCCGGCTTGGACCAACGGCGTGAACTACCCTGGCGTGCAGAAGCTGTTCAACGAGTTCCACGACATCCGCGGCCACGAGCAGTTCGTGCAAGGCGCCTCGAAGGTGCAACCCGATCTGCTCAGCGGCGCCAACGTCAACAGCGACATCGAGGCCATCCTGGCCTTCATCCAGTCGATCTGACCCGGGTTCGACCGAGCTTCACGAGAGCCGCGCCCCGGTGCGCGGCTCTCTGCATTCGTGCGCGCAGTTCGCGCTCAGCGCTCGCGCACCTCTGCGCGACCGTCGGGTTGTCCGATCACCAGCGTGTGGGCCAGGTCGATGAACAGGCCCGATTCGACCACGCCCGGGATGGCGTCGATCTGACGCTCGAGCGCGCGCGCATCGGCGATACCCGCGGGAAAGCGACAGTCGAGGATCTGATTGCCGTTGTCGGTGCGGTACTCGCTTCCGTCGCGCGTCCGGCGCACGGCGGGCTCGCACCCCAAACGCGACAGCGCGCGCTCCACCACCGGCCGAGCGAAGGGCACGACCTCCACCGGCAGCGCGAAGGTCGTCCCGAGCCGCGCCACGACCTTGTCGGGGCCGACGACGATCACCTCGCGGCGCGAGATCGCGGCCACGACCTTCTCGCGCAACAGCGCCCCGCCGCCGCCCTTGATCATCTGGAACGCGCCGTCGATTTCGTCCGCGCCGTCGATCGTCAGGTCGAGCTGCGTCACCTGGTCGAGTGTGGCGAGCGGAATCCCCATGCCGCGCGCCTTGTGCTCGGTGTCGAGCGAGGTCGGCACCCCGCGCACGCGCAGGCCATGGTCTCGGATGCGCTCGGCGATCGCCACCAGCGTGAAGAACACGGTCGAGCCGGTCCCCAGGCCCAGGGTCATGCCGTCCTCGACCCACTCGGCCGCCCGGCGTCCGGCGACCTCCTTCGGCTGCATCGTTGCCACGCAGAATCCCTTTCTGGGGCGGCGATCGTAGGGTCGGCTCCGCACCAGGACCACTTCCCAGCCTCGGGGGCCGGGGATACAGTAACTGCGGTATTGAGATTCAGTCTCAGTTTGCCGATACCCTCCCCGTGACCTCCCTCGACCTACTCTCACCCGGCGCCCACGCCCGCCTGATCTCGATCGGCGGCGAGCGTGCCTTCCGCTGCCGACTGATGGAGCTCGGGCTCCTGCCCGGCACGCTTGTGCGCCTCGTGCGGCGCGTCGATGTCGGCGGAGTGCTCGAGGTCGAAGTGCGCGGGTGCCGGCTCTCGGTGCGCCACGGCGAAGCGCGCCAGCTGAAGGTCGAGACGGTCGACGGCTGAACGACGCCGCGCGGTGCGCCAGGTCGGACCCGCGAACACGAGCTCTCCCGCAGTGCAGCAAGGCTCACCCGCCCCGGCCCTCCAGGGCTCGCGCGTCGCGATCGCCGGCAACCCCAACACCGGCAAGACCACGCTGTTCAATCGCCTGACGGGACTGTCGGCCAAGGTCGGCAACTATCCCGGCGTGACGGTCGAGCGCGAGTCGGGGACCATGCGCCTGGAGCGTTTCGGTGCCGTCGAGCTGACCGACGTGCCCGGCACCTACTCGCTGACCGCGCGCAGCGCCGAGGAGTTGATCGCGATCCAAGCGATCTGCGGGCTGCATCCCCTCGAGCGCCCCGATGCGGTGTTGCTCGTGGTCGACGCGACGCAGTTGACGCGCAACCTGTACCTGGCCCTGCAGGTGATCGAGACCGACATCCCGGTGGTGATCGCGCTCAACATGATCGACATGCTCGCCGCCACGGGCATCGAGATCGACGTCGCGGCGCTGGAGCGCGAGCTCGGCGTGCCGGTGGTGGCGATCTCCGCGCAGCACAACCGCGGCCTGGACGATTTGCGCGCCGCGCTCGATCGCGTGCTCGAGAATCCGCGCTGCGGCCGTCCCGGGCCACGCTGGATCCCCGAATCGCGCGAGCTCCAGCAAGACGTGCGCTCGGTCGCCGAGCGCTTGCCCGCGCTGTGGAAGCTCGACGAAGTGCAACGCCGCGAAGCGCTCGCGCTGTGGGCCTTGCTCTCGCTCGACGAGCACGACGAGATCCAAGGCGTACCGCAGGCCCTGCGCCAAGTGGTCGTCGAGCGTCGGCGACTGGCCGCTGCCGCGGGACGAGAGATCGACGCCGAGATCATCCGCGGGCGCTACGAGTGGATCGACCGCCGTGCGTCCAGCTTCCTCAAGCAGAGCGCGCGTCCGCGGTCCTCGCTGACCGACCGCGTCGATCGCCTGTTGCTGCATCCGTTCCTGGGTTTCACGACCTTCTTGATCGCCATGGGCGTCGTGTTCCAAGCGCTGTTCAGTTGGGCCGACCCGGCGATCTCCACGATCGAGGGTGCGGTCGGCTGGCTCAAGGAACTCGTCGTCGGCGCGCTGCCGCCCGGTCTTGCCGCGGATTTCGTGGGCGACGGACTGATCGAAGGCGTGGGCAGCGTGGTCGTGTTCCTGCCGCAGATCATGCTGCTGTTCTTCTTCATCGGCGTGATGGAGGACACGGGCTACATGGCGCGCGTGGCGTTCTTGATGGACCGCCTGATGAAGTCGATCGGGCTGCATGGCCGCGCCTTCGTGCCGATGATGTCGGGCTTCGCCTGCGCCGTGCCGGCGATCCTCGCCACGCGCACGATGGAGCGCCAGCGCGACCGCATGCTGACGATGATGGTCGTGCCGCTGATGACCTGCTCGGCGCGGCTGCCGGTCTATTCGCTGATGATCGCCGCGCTGTTCCCGCCGGACACGGTGCTCGGATTCGTGCCGGTGCAGGGACTGTTGATGGTCGCGATGTACGTCTTCAGCACGCTCGTCGCGCTGCTCGCGGCCGCCGTGCTCGGCCGCACGCTCTTCAAGGGGCCGCGCGTCCCGCTGCTGCTCGAGATGCCGCCCTATCGCTCGCCACACTGGCCGAGCATCGGCGCGATGATGTGGCGCAAGAGCATGGTGTTCCTCACCGAGGCCGGCACGGGCATCCTCGCCTGTACCGTGATCATGTGGGCACTGCTGACTTTCCCGCGCACGGGCGAGCACGACGCGGCGTTCGACGCGCGCCGCGCACAGGCCGAGGCCAGCTCGGCCGAGGGTGAGCAGCGCGCGGAGCTCCTGGCGAGCATCGAGAACGAGCGTCGCGCACGAGCGCTGCAGCACAGCTATGGCGGTCGGCTGGGCCACGCCATGGAGCCCTTGATCGAGCCGCTGGGCTTCGATTGGAAGATCGGTGTGGGCCTGCTCGGCGCGTTCGCCGCGCGCGAGGTGTTCGTCAGCACCATGGGCGTCGTGTACGGCATGGGCGAGGACGTCGACGACCAGAGTGTCGGGCTGCGTCAACGCATCAAGCAGGAAACGCGCGACGATGGCCGTCCGGTGTACACACCTCTGGTCGGCCTGACGTTGATGGTGTTCTTCGCGGTCGCCTGCCAGTGCATGAGCACGCTCGCCGCCGTGCGTCGCGAGACCAAGAGTTGGCGCTGGCCGGCCTTCCTGTTCGTCTACACCGGCTTGCTGGCCTGGCTCTTGGCGTTCGCCGTGCACCAAGGCGGACGCTTGCTGGGATTCGCCTGAGCGCAGCCCCGGTTTCGCGCCCTTCAGCGCGCGTACTTGGCGATGTCACCGGGCTTGCGCAGCATCTTGTCGACCTCGCCCTGGTGCAGCTCTTCGGTCTGCAGCATCGTGCGGCAATATTCCTCGAGCATCACCGACTTGCCCTCGACGACCGCGAGCAACTGCTCGTACACCGCGTAGGTCGCGCGCTCGTGCTCCAGGGACTCGCGCAGGATCTCGGCGATCTCGTGCTGCTCGGTCTCGAGCAAGGGGCCGATACCGAGCGACGGGTGCGCGCCGAAATGCGTGACGTACTCGCCGGCTTGGTGCGCGTGGGCCAGCGACTCCTGCGCTTGCTGGCGCATCCAGGCCACGATCGGGATGCGGTGGAACCCGAAGATCATCAGCGAGTAGTGCGTGTAGCGAACGACGCCCGCGAGCTCCATCTCGAGGATCTTGTTGAGCAATTGCACGGTCCGCTGCACGTCGAGCGCGCTCGCGCTCGGAACGCTCTTCTTGGCCATGGTGTTCTCCTGGAGGCGCGCTGCGGCGCCGAGGTCGGACGAATCGAATTCGACGTGCATTCTGCGGTGGCGCTGGCCTGTTGCATCACCAACAATCGCTCGCGTGCAGCTTCCGAGTCGGAATCGCATGTACCGCGCGGTGACGGAGCGCGACGCGTCGTTCGACGGCGCGTTCTACTTCGGCGTGCGCACGACCGGCGTGTTCTGTCGCCCGGGCTGCGGCGCCAAGAGCCCGCGCCGCGACAACGTGTTGTTCTTCGCCGACGCGCTCGCGGCCGTGCGCCAAGGCTTCCGTCCGTGCCGCCGCTGCAAGCCGCTCGAGCCCACGGGCTCGACTCCGTCCTGGGTGCGCGAGCTGTTCGGGCTGGTCGAGCGGGCGCCAGGGCGCCTGAGCTCGAGTGATCTGCGCGCGGCCGGCATCCATCCCGTGCGAGCAGCACGTTGGTTCAAGGAGCACTTCGGCATGACCTTCCACGCCTACCAACGCGCGCGGCGCATCGGCAGCGCGCTGCGACCGATCCAAACGGGCTCCGACGTCAGCAGCGTCGCTCTCGCCAGCGGCTTCGAATCGGAGAGCGGCTTCCGCGCCGCGTTCGAGCGCCTGTTCGGCGCGGCACCGACGCGCGTCGCGCCCGCGGTCGAGCCGGTCCGTGTGCATTGGATCCCGACGCCCCTCGGTCCGCTGCTCGCCGCCGCACGCAGCGAGGGCCTGTGCTTCCTCGAATTCGTCGACCGCCGCGCACTGGCCTCGCAGATCGCAACCTTGCGTCGCCGCGTCGGCGCGCTCCTGATTCCTGGGGAGCACCCGCACCTCGAGCGACTGCGCAGCGAGCTGGCGCGCTACTTCGAGGGCCGCCTCCGGAGCTTCAGCGTTCCCGTGCACGCTCCGGGCACCGCGTTCCAAGAGCGCGTGTGGAGCGAGCTGCAACGCATCCAGCACGGAGAAACGCGCTCGTATCTCGAGCTCGCGCGCGCCGTCGGAGATGCCAAGGCCGTGCGCGCCGTGGCCGCGGCCAACGGCCGCAATCGCATCGCGATCGTGATCCCCTGCCACCGCGTGATCGGCTCCGACGGCCAGCTCGTCGGCTATGCGGGCGGAGTGTGGCGCAAGCAACGCCTGCTCGAGCTCGAGCGCGGCACGGGCCAGCACGAGTGACCACGTCCGCGCGCCAAGGTCAGCCTGGCCGCGGACGATGCTCGCTCAGGCGATTTCGAGGATGCGCTTGGCTTTGGAGAGCTCGGCGCGCAGCGGCTCTTCGAGCTGGTCGAGGCCACCGCCGCCCAGGCCCAGACGATCGAGGGCGCCGGTGTCGAGCACGTATTCGGGCTCGCCCGCCGTGGCGCCGAATCCGAAGCGATGCGTCACCATCTCGGCCGTGTGCGCGACGCTGGCCATGTTGGCGTCGACCTTGCTCTGCAGCGGCGTGTGGTGGAAGTGGATGGCGTCGATCAGGATCTCGGGGAAGTTCCAGCGCTCGGCCAGACGCGCGCCGATTTCCGCGTGGTTCAGGCCGTAGATGGTCGACTCTGCGCTCAGCAAGTCGGTGCCGCGGCTGAGCTCGGCGTACATCGACTCGCGGTTCTCGGGCACGAAGCGCGCCAGCACCAGATGGCCCAGATTCTCGAGCAGTCCGATGGTGTACGCGCGGTTGCGGTCGGCCTTGCCGGTGCGTTGTGCGATGGCGCCGCCCGCGAAGGCAGTCGAGATCGACTGCTCCCAGAGCTTGAGCGTCGCCTCGGGATCGCAGTAGCCGTAGTCGCGGAAGTAGCGGCCGGCGCAGCTCGTCAGCACCAGGTTCACCAGCGTCGAGACGCCCAACAGGTTGCCGGCCTCGGGCAGCGAGGCGATCTCGCGCTTGAAGCCGTACAGCGCGCTGTTGCACAGCTTCAAGACCTTGGCGGTGATGCCCGCGTCGGTCTGGATCACCTCGACTAGATCGCGGGGCACGACGTCGGCCTGCGACGAGATCTGCATCACGCGCGATGCGACCTGCGGCAAGGGTTCGACGCTCTTGATCTCGTCCAACAGGCCTGCGAGTACGTTGACCATGGTTCCTGGCGACGGCGAGGCGTCGCGGAAGAACCTTCGACGCTCGCGGGCGAGGACTGGAGTCGCGCAGCGCGCGGCGTTCCTTTTTTGCCTCGCTGGCTGGTTCCCCCGCGGCGCAGCACCGGGGCGCGAGCTGTGAACGCGAAAAAGGCTCCGACTCCGCTCAGGGCAGTGCGCCGCGCAGGAACTGGAGGAAGTTCGAGCCATCGCCGACGGGCGGCAGGTCCGCGCCCGGGAATTCGGCGATGATCCGCTCCGTTTGCGGGTCGATCACCAGGTAGTGCGGTGTCGCGCTGTTGTGCGTCAGCTTCTCCTGCAGCTCGAGGATGCGCTCGGTGAGCTCGGGGTCCTTCTTGCCGTCGTTGTGCAGTCGCGCCTCGACATAGTGCTCCCGCAACACCGACTGCGCCGGATCCTTGCCCAGGACCGTGCCTTCCATCGAGCGGCAGTTGGTGCACTGGTGCCCGGTGAAGTTGACCATCAGCCGCCGGTTCAACTGCTTCGCGCGCGCGAGCGCCGCCGCGTAGTCATCCACGACGATCTCGTGCTTCTTGTCCGCTTCCAGCGCGCCGGACGAGCCGCCGGGGCGTTCGATTCCATACGGCGGCGCAAGTCCGGCGGTGACGAAGTCCAGTGAGTAGCCCGCCGTCCCCAGCACGCAGTAGGAGCTCAACAACGCGAAGCCCAAGCCGGTGACGAGTCGTCCCGAGCCGATCTCGCCGGACTCTCCGTGCAGGCGGATCAGGCCGAACAGATACGCCGCGGCGACGACGAAGATCGCGGCGCAGAACGCGAAGAACATTTCGCGCGGAAACGAGTGCCACTCGTAGGCGACGTCGGCGTTCGAAAAGAACTTCAGCGCTGCCGCGAGCTCCACCAGTCCGAGCGTCACCTTCAGGGTGTTCATCCACTCGCCGGCGCGCGGCATCGACGACAGCTTGCCGGGCACCAACGAGAGCGCGACGAACGGGATCGCCATCGTCAGTCCGAAAGTGCCCATGCCGAGCACGATGCGCATCCAGTTTCCACCGCTGGCGCCGACGGACAGCAGACTGCCGACGAAGGGCGCGGTGCACGTGAAGGACGTCACCACCAACGTCGCGCCCATCAGGAACACGCCCAGATACCCGCCGGTCATGCGCGCCTTGCCAGCCGCGCTCATCAGGAACGCGGGCGGTTGCAGGGTGAACAGCCCCATCAGCGACAAGGCGAAGATCAGGAAGAAGCCGCCGATGACGAGGTTGGTCACCGGGCTCGTCGCGAACTTCATGATCGGCTTGCCGACGACCAGTCCGATCAGGATGAAGATCACCACGATGCCCAAGCCGTAGAGCAAGGCGAGCGAGATCTGGCGACCGCGGCTGTGCGACGACTGTTTCGTGAAGAACGAAACCGTGATCGGAATCATCGGATACGTGCACGGCATCAAGAGCGCCACGAACCCCCAAGCGACGGCGAGCCCGAGGAACTCGAGCAGGCCCGTGTCCTTCACGGGCATTCGGGCGGTTCCACCGGACGAACTCGCGTTGTCGGTCGCTCGCGCCGCGGCGAACGCGCTCGCGCTCGGGAACTTCGCGAACAAGGCGTCGGGACCGCGGCCCGAGCTCTCGACCGCCGCGCGGAACGGCGTGCAGAAGCTCGCGTCACAGGTCTGGCCCGTGACCGTCACGTGCAACGCGCCGACGTCGGCTCCGGGCGCGAGCTTGCCGCGCGCGTACAGCTCGAGCGTGCCCTCGTGTTGCCAGACCCACGTCGGTTTGCCCTCGAGCCCGTACTCCTGCTCGGCCTTGTGCGGCTCGGGCCACACGATCTTGCCCCACTGCACCTCGGCGCCCCCGAACTTGATCACCGTCGGCAGCGCCGCGGCGTCCGGCGTGCCCAGCGTCTCGTGGAACAGGTGCCAGGTGTCGTCGATTTCGATGCGCAGAACCGCCAGCGCATCACCACCCTCGGCGCGCGTGAAGAGCTCGACGCGCGCGTGAGCCTCGGGATCCTCGAACTCCTCGAAATCGTCCTCGCCCGCCGAGGCGGTCGTCGGGGCTTGGTCGTCGTCACCGCTGGCGCTCGGCGCGACGGCGACGAACTTCAAGTCGCCGGGGAAGGCCTCGAACAGCGCGTCGGCTCCGGCGCCGCCGAGCTTGGCCGTCTCGTCGTATTGGATGCACTGGCCACCCTCTTCGCAGGTCTGTCCCGTGACCTGCACGGCTTGCTCGCCGAGTTGCGCGCCCTCCGCGAGCCGGCCCGCGACGTACACCAACACGGTGCCGTGGTAGATGTTGGCCGTGGTCGGTTCGCCGTCTTGGCCGAAGGGCTGCTTCTCGACCTCGGGCTTCGGCCAGCGCGGCGCGCCCCAGGTGACGCCGGCGCCTTGGAACGAGAGCTCTGTCGGCAGACCCACGGCTGTCGGATTGCCGAGCTCGGTGCCGTAGAGGTGCCAGCGCGGCGCGATCTTCAGTCGCACCACCGCGCGCACGTCGCTGCCTTCGGTGCGCGCGAAGAACTCGAGCTTGGCCTTGGGTTGCTGCGAGCCGAAGAGCGCCGCGAGCCACAGAAGAGCGATCGACAGAAAGTGCATCGAGGTGGGTTTGCGTGGGCTGGAAGCGCGTCGACTTGGGTGCCGGCTACGGCCTTGGGTGTCGCGGGCGAGCCCGGAGAGGGCCTGTTTTCTGGCATCTTACGCCTCGAGCGGGTCCGGCGACGGGAGCGCCGAGTCGAGGGCGGGGCCCAGTATCATGCCGCCCGCCCCCACGCGCCGACACCTCGGAGCACCGATGCAAGCCTCACTTTCGTTCCTCGCGCTCGCCCTGTTCCTGGTGCCCTGGTCCGCTCGCCAAGACGCGGGCGACGCGCCCAAGCTCGACCCTCGCGCTCCACACGCGCACGCCGCGTCGGAGGCCGAGCGCATCCAGAGCGACTTGTGCGGAGCTTGGGAGCTCACCCAAAGCGAGGTCAGCGGCCGTCGATTCAGCGGCCCTCAATGCGCCGGCTTCCTGGTCGTCGCGCCCGGCTACTGCTCGCTCCAGGCGCGACTCTCGCAACCGGTTCAGGGCGCGACGGGCGTCTCGATCGCCGGGCTGACCGCGGGAACCTACCGCTGGAGCTACGACACGAGTCGCTTGACGCTGGCGCTGACGACGTTGATGCACGGCTCGGACATGCAGAACGACGACGGGCAGATCGACTACGAGCCGACGGGTACGCGGCGCGACTACGAGATCTCGCTGGCCGCGAACGACTTGATCCTGACCAAGTCCGGCGGTTCGACGCGCATGTACTTCCGCCGCATGCCGAGCACGAGCGGCGCCAAGCTCGACCCCAAGGCTGGCGGCGAGCGGCAGCGGCGCTGAGCGCGGCTCGCGCGGCCCAGGCGCCGGGACCTGGACGCTGCCGAGCAGCCCCATGGAGCAGCCTGCGCATCGACGGCTCGAGTTCTCCGATCACTTCTCGGAGCGCGCCGCACTGTACGCCAGCGCGCGCCCGGCATATCCGGCGGAGTTCGCGGACGCTCTGGCCGAGCTCGCGCCTCGCCACGAGCTCGCCTGGGACGTCGGCTGCGGGTCGGGGCAGATGTCGCGCTTGCTCGCCGCGCGGTTCACCCGCGTCGTCGCCACCGACGCCAGCTCCGAGCAGCTCGCGCACGCGTTCGCGCAGGCGAACGTCGAGTACCGTCGCGAGCCCGCGGAGCACACGACGCTCGAACGCGAGAGCGTCGACCTGATCGTGGCCGCGCAGTCCGTGCATTGGTTCGAGCTGGCGCGCTTCTACGCCGAGGTCCGACGCGTCGCGCGTCCGGGCGCGCTGCTCGCGCTCGTGTGCTACTCGACGATGCGCGTCGATGCGCAGCTCGCGTCACTGGTCGAGGACTTCTACGGCGGCACGCTCGCGCGCCACTGGCCCGAAGAGCGTGTTCACGTCGAGAGCAATTACCGCGAGCTGCCCTTTCCGTTCGACGAGCTCGCGCCCTCCGCGCGGCTGCGCGCCGCGAGCCAGATGCACGCGAGTTGGACGGTCGATCAGGTGCTCGACTACATCGGAACTTGGTCCGCGGTGCGCGCGCTGGAGCGCCAAGGCGGTCGCGCGGACCTCGAGCGCTTCGCGACGCGACTCCGCGAAGCGTGGGGGCCGGCCGACAATCGTCGCACGTTGCGCTGGCCGCTCGCTGTGCGACTCGCGCGCCTCGGCGGCGCCGCGCAGCCGAGCGCGCAGTGAGGGCCGGACGTCTGGACATGCGCAACGCTGTGCCGCGATCGCAGCGCCGCGCCGCGGCTCAAGGTTCCTTGCGCAGCAGCTCCGAGAGCTGCGGCGCGACGTTCGCCGCCAAACGCCGGTGGCCCTCGGCCGTGGGGTGCAGTCCGTCCTCGAGGTTCATCGCCGGCACGCCGCCGACACCCGCGAGGAAATCGGTGACCAGCGGTACGTCCGCCTCGGCGGCGACGCGCGCATAGAGCGCTTCGAACCGCCCGGTGTACTCGGCGCCGAGGCTCGGAGGCAACTTCATCTCGAGCAACAGCGCGCGCGCACCCTTGGCTCGGATCGTTTCGACGATCGCGCGCAGGTTGCGCTCGACGGCCGCCAGATCTTGCCCGCGCAGTCCGTCGTTGCCGCCGAGCTCGACCACGACGACATCGGGTGCGCGCGCCAAGAGCCATTCGAGCCGCCGCAAGCCGCCAGCGGTCGTGTCCCCGCTCACGCCTGCGTTGATCAACTGGAACGGTTGACCTTCGGCGGCGAGCTTGCGCTGCAACACCGCGGGAAAGGCCTCGTCGCCCGACAGGTGCAGACCCGCCGAGATGCTGTCGCCGAGGAATGCGACCAACGGCGCATCGGCCGGAATCGTCGGTGCGGCGCCATCCTCGCTGACTTGCCCCTGCGCGACGCGCGAAGCTCCATCGCCCCAGGTCGAGCGCGGTCTGGCTTCCTCGTCCCGCGCGCAGGCCGCCAGCGCGACCGCGAGCCCCAACGCACGAACCCAACGCAGCATGCGCGCAGTCTAGCGCTCGCGGCGACGTCCAACTCGTCCAGACCGTCGCGCGCCGCAGCGAGCTCGGTCATCCGCGACGGTGAAGCATCGCGCGCGGTGGTTTACGGTGTGCACCATGAACACCACTGCGCGACTGGAGTGCCACGACCTGAGCAAGCGTCTGCCGTCGGGTGGGCACGAGCTCGTGGTGCTCGAGCGCGTGAGCTTCGCGGTCGCTGCGGAGGAGTTCGTGGCGATCCTCGGACCGTCCGGCAGCGGCAAATCGACGCTGCTCGGGTTGCTCGCGGGGCTCGATCGCCCGAGTTCGGGCCAGGTGCTGATCGATGGTCAGCGCATCGACGATCTGTCCGAGGACGCCCTCAGCCTGCTGCGGCGCCGCAAGGTCGGCTTCGTGTTCCAGTCGTTCCAGTTGCTCGGCAACCTGACCGCGCTGGAAAACGTGCTCTTGCCGTTGGAGCTGGCCGGCGTCGGCGGAGCCCGCGAGCGCGCCCGCGAGCTGCTCGAGCAGGTCGGCCTGGGCGAGCGCACGCACCACTACCCCGCTCAACTCTCCGGTGGCGAACAGCAACGCGTCGCGCTGGCGCGCGCCTTCGGTCCGCGGCCTCCGGTGCTGTTCGCCGACGAGCCGACCGGCAATCTCGACGCGGCGACTGGCGCGCGCGTGCTCGAGCTGCTCGCCGGCTTGCGCGAGCGCGAAGGCACGACCTTGGTGCTCGTCACGCACGACCGCGAGGTCGCGCGGCTCGCGGGGCGCCGCATCCACCTGCGCGCGGGCCTCGTCGAACGCATCGAGCAAGGTGCGGGCGCATGAGGTTCGGGATGGTGCTCAGCGGGGCAGTGCGCGAGTCGCGCGGAGCCCGCGGACGGCTGGTGTTCTTCGTGCTGTGCCTCGCGCTCGGCGTCGCCGCCGTCACGGGCGTCGCGGCGCTGGTGGCCTCGATCGAGAGCGCGTTGCGAGCGCAGTCGCGCGAGCTGCTCGGAGCCGACGTGTCGGTCGACTCGCGGCGCGCGATCCCGGCTGAAATCGACGGCTTCCTGCTGCCCGGAGGCGGAGAGCGCTCCGACGTGCGCGAGTTGACCACGCTGGCCAGCCATGCGGAGGTGTCGCGGCTCGTCGAGCTCAAGGCCGTGGCGCCATCGTTCCCGTTCTACGGTCAGGTCACGCTCGAGCCGCGGGCGCGCTTGGGCGAGCTGCTGACGCCGCTCACCTGCGCCGTGTCGCGCGACTTCATGGGCGAAGTCGGGCTCGCGCTCGGCGACACGCTCCGCATCGGAGGCCAAGAGTTCAGCATCGCCGCGGCGGTCGTCGACGAGCCGGGGCGGCTGGACATCGCGTTCACGCTCGGACCGCGCGTGTTCGTGAGTCTCGAAGGACTGGCGCGCACCAAGCTCGAGACCTTCGGCAGTCGCATCCGCTACCGCGCGCTCTACCGTCTGCCCGAGGGAACGCGCGAGGACTGGACGCAACGCGCGAAGCGACGCATCACGGAGGAGTACGCCGACGCGGCCTACCTGCGCGTCGAGTCGCACGGCGATGCGCAGCCCACCGTGCGTCGCTCGATCGAGCGCTTTGCCAACTTTCTCGGCCTGGTCGCGCTGCTGTCGCTGATCCTGGGCGGCACCGGCGTGGCGCAGATCGTGCGCGCCTGGATCTCCGCGCGCACGCAGAGCGTAGCGGTGCTGCGCGTGATCGGGTTCCGACCGCGCGACGTGCTCGCGATGTACTTGGGCAACGTCGCGTTGCTCGCGCTCGCGGGCAGCATGATCGGCGCGCTTGCGGGCTCGCTGTTGCCCTTCGCGGTGGTCGTCGCGGCGCCGGAGCTGATCCCCAAGGGCCACACGGTGGCGTGGGAGCTCGGCCCGCTGCTGCAGGGCCTCGGCCTGGGACTCGGTGTCGCGTTGATCTTCAGCCTCCCGCCGTTGACCGCGATTTGGCGCGTCGCTCCCGTGCGCGTCTTGCGCAGCACTGTCGAGCCGCTGCCGGCGCCGCGCTCGGTGACGGTGTGTGCGCTCCTCGTGCTGATCGTCGGCGTATTCGCGGCGGCCTGGACCCAGGCGCAGCAGCTCGCGCTGGCCGCGAGCTTCACCGGCGGACTGGCCGTGCTCGCGCTGGTGCTCGCGGGCTCGGCCAAGGCGCTGACCATGCTCGCGGCGCGCGTGCCGCGCACGGGCCTCGATCCCTACCTGCGCCATGGCATCGCCGCTCTCGCGCGCCCCGGAGTGGGCGTCATCGGAGCGACCGTGGCCCTGGGCCTGGGAGTGCTCGTCGTGGTTTCGATGGTGCTGATCGACGAACGGCTAGCGACGCGCTTGCGCGGCGCATTGCCAGCGGACGCGCCCAGCGTGTTCCTGGTCGACGTGCAGCCCGATCAATGGGATGGAGTGGCCGCGAAGCTGGTCGAGCTCGGCGCGACGGCGACGCAGAGCGTGCCGGTGCTGACTGCACGGCTCTCGTCCATCAATGGCGTCGACGTCAAGGAGCTCGCGGCACGACGCGCGGACGACGAAGGTGTCGGACGCCAACGCTGGGTGCTGACGCGCGAGCAGCGACTGACGTGGATGCGCGAGCTCCCCAAGGACAATCGCGTCGTCGAAGGTGCGCTGTGGAGCGATCCGCGGTGCTTCGAGCTGAGCCTCGAGCAGAAATTCGCCGAGGATCTCGGCGTCGGGCTGGGCGACCTGCTGACCTTCGACGTGCAAGGCGTGCCGATCGAGCTCACCGTGACTTCGCTGCGCAGCGTCGAATGGGAGAGCTTCGGCATCAACTTCTTCCTGGTCGCGGAGCCGGGGGCGCTCGACGCCGCGCCGCACTTCCTCATCGCTGCCTCGCGCTTGGAACCCGAGGGCGAGCTGGCCTTGCAACGCGCGCTCGCCGCGGACTTCCCCAACGTCTCGCCGGTGCGCATCCGGCCCATCCTCGAAAAGCTGCTGGCGATCTTCTCGCGCCTGGCGCTGGGCGTGCGCGTGCTCGGGCTGTTCACGGTCGTGACCGGCCTGACGATCCTGGCGGGAGTCGCGAGCTCGTCCGCCGTGCACCGCGGTCGCGAGGTGGCGCTCTTGAAGACGCTCGGGCTCACGCGCTTGGGCGTGGTGAGACTCCTCGGGCTCGAGTTCGCGCTGGTGGGCTTCGTCGCGGGCACGATCGGCGCGTGCGCGGCCTTCGCGCTGGCCTACGCTTTCCTCGAGTTCGTGGTCGAGACGCCCGCCGACTTGCCCTGGATCGCTTTGGCGCCCACGGCACTGGCGGTCGCGCTGCTCAGCGCCGCATGCGGCTTGGCGGCGAGCGCCCGCGCGCTCACCAGCCGCCCGATCGAGTCGCTGCGCGGTTGACCTCGCGCGGCAATCCGCGAAACTCCCGGGCATGTCCAGGGTTGCTGCGCGGATGTCCCACTGTTTCCAACTCCTGCGCGTCGCTCTCGCGACCGCTTGTCCCCTGTCGCTGCCCGCCGCGTTCGCTCAGGGCGAGCCGCGCACACTGCGCTTCGACCACGAGAACATCCTCGGCACCTCGATGCACCTCGAGCTGCGCGCCGAGGAGCACATCGCCAAACGGGCCAAGGTCGAGCTGCTCGACGAAATCGAACGCCTGCGCAAGGTGCTCAGCACCTACGACGCGAAGAGCGAGCTGCGGAAATTGCCCAAGCCTTGTCCGCCGACGCCGGCCTCCGCGGACCTGCGCGCGGTGATGCACGCCTGCGACACGTGGCGCGCGGCGTCGAGCGGCGCGTTCCACCCGGGTGTCGAGGTCTTGACCAAGCTCTGGGGCGAGGCGCAGAAGCGTGGAAGCGTGCCCAGCGAGAGCGAGCTCGCGGCAGCGCGCGCGCAACTCACCGTGGAGCTCTGGACCATCGACGACGCGGCGGGCACGGTCCGCATTGCGAGCGACACGCCGCTGTCGTTCGACGCGCTCGCCAAGGGCTTCATCATCGACCGCGCCGTCGCGGCGGCCCAGGCCGCGGGCGCGCACGATGTGCTGCTCGAGATCGGCGGCGACTTGCGCGTCACGGGCTCGAGCCGCTCGCGCGTGTCGGTAGCCGATCCGCGCCAACCCGCGGACAACGCCGAGAAGCTCTGCCAGCTCGACCTCCAAGGCGTGGCCGTCGCCACCAGCGGCGGTTATGCGCGCGGTTTCGATATCGGCGGCAAGCACTACTCGCACATCCTCGATCCGCGCACGGGCATGCCGGTCGAGCGCGTGCTCCAAGCAACGGTGATCGCACCCGACGCGGTCACCGCGGACGCGCTGGCGACGATCCTCAACGTGCTCTCACCCGAGGATGGACTGGCGCTGGTCGCCAAGACTCCGGGAGCCGCCAGCATGGTGGTCGACGCCGCGGGCGCACAGCACGCCAGCCCCGCTTGGTCGAAATACGTGCGAGCCAGCGCCAACGCTGCCTCCAAGGGACCGAGTGTGTTGCCGGGCGAGGGGCAGATCGTCTTGGCGTTCGAGATCCAGCAGCCGCCGCCCGAGTCCGAGCGCGGAGGAGAGCGCGGTGGCGAACGCGGGCGTGAACGCGGAGGAGAGCGCGGCGGCGATCGGCGCGGGGGCGGCTATCGGCGACCCTACGTCGCGGTGTGGATCGAGAACCAAGCCGGTCAGTCGGTGCGCACGCTGTGCCTCTGGATCGAAAAGCCGCGCTGGATCGACGACCTGCGGCGCTGGAGCAAGCTCTACGCGCAGCACGAAGACGATGTCGAGGCCGTGACGCGAGCGACGCGCGCGCCAGGGAAATACGAGCTCACGTGGGATGGCCGCGACGACCTCGGTCAGCCCGTGCCCGCTGGACCGTACTCGATGTACCTCGAGGTGGTGCGCGAGCACGGCACGTATCAGTTGCTCTCGCAGAAGTTCGCCATCGACGGAATCGAGTTCTCCAAAGCGATGACCGGCGACGGCATCGAAGTGAAGAGCGCGACGCTGGCGTTCCGCTTGCCGGCGCCGAAGAAGTAGCACGCGCGACGTGGCTCCCCGCTCTCGATGGCACTGGGCCGGCGTGCTGCGCTGGCTCCACACCTACGTCTCGCTGATCGGCTTCGCGACACTCTTGTTCTTCGCGGTCACGGGACTGACGCTCAACCACGCGGCGTGGTTCGAGGATGGCGGCGAGCGCGAGCGGAGCTGGAGCGCCGCCGTGCCGCGCGAGTTGCTGCCCGAAGGCGGCGAGCCCGACGAGGCGGTGCTGGCGCAATGGATGCGCACGGAGCTCGGCCTGCACGGCGAGGTGTACGACTTCCGCGTCGACGACGAGCGCGTCTCGCTGGTGCTCAAGGGCCCGGGCTACTCCGCGGACGCCGAGATCGACCGCGCCAGCTCGAATGCCGACGTGCGCGAGCTGCGCCTCAACGCCTGGGCGGTGCTCGACGACTTGCACAAGGGTCGCGACAGCGGCACGGCCTGGGCCTGGGTGATCGACGTCAGCGCGGTGGTGATGGCGATCTCGGCGCTGACGGGACTGTGGCTTCTGCTGTACATCAAGCGCCGCCGCAACGCGGGCCTGGTCGTGACCGTGATCGGATTGCTCGTGCTCGGCGCTGTCGCGTGGCTGTGGACGCCGTGAGCGACTTCAAGCCCGCGCGTGCCATGCGGCGAGCAGCTCGAGCTCGCGCTCTGGCGTCAGACCGCGCTTGAGCGCGGCACGGCGCTCCGCGGGCAACGTGCTCCACCAGTCCAGCGTGTCGCGCACGGTGCGCTCCAGTGGACGAAAGCGCAGGCCGGCAGCGAGCGCCTTGGAGTTGTCCAGCGTCCAGAAGCCCTGACCTTCCTCGAGGCTCGGCAGCCAAGCCGGCAAATCGGTCCAGGGCGCGACTTGACGCTCGAGCAGGAAGCGTGTGTCGACCCACGTCAGCCGCGCATCGCTGGCGCACGCGTCGCTGCACGTTTCGAGCAGCTCGCGCATGGTCAAGCGCTCGCGCGGACCGACGACGTGGAACAGGCCCATGACGCGTTCCTCGCACAGCTTCACGACGAACTCGCCGAGATCGCGGGCATCGATGAACTGCGTCGGATCGTCGCCCGAGCCCGGCGCGAGCACCTCGCCGCCGCGCGCGACGCGCACTGGCCAATAGGTGAAGCGATCGGAGCCGTCGCGCGGCCCGACGATCAGGCCCGGACGCAGGACCGTGGCCCGCCCCGGCATCAGCTCGGCGAGCAACAGCTCACAGCGCGCCTTGCGTCCGCCGAAATGCGCCGCATCCGTGGAGTTCTCGTGCTCCGGCTCGAGCGCGGTCATCGCGGCCGTCTCGTCGACACCGGGCTTGGACAGGTCCGCGACCGCGTTGAGCGAGCTCACGAAAACGTACTGCGCGACGTGATCGCGCAGGAGCATGGCCGCCGAACGCACGTGGCGCGGTGCATCCGTCCAGGTGTCGATCACGACGTCGAACTCGCGGCCTTCGAGCGCACGCTGGTCGCCGTCGCGGTCGCCGCGCAGCTTCTCGCACTGCGGGAACAGCTCCGGATTGGTCTGACCGCGGTTGAAGAGCGTCACCGCGTGGCCGCGGCGCAAGGCCGCGTCGACGATGCACGGTCCGATGAAACGTGTTCCACCCAGCACCAGCACGCGCAACGGTCGCTCGGCGCGCTCGAGGCTCGCGCAACTCGAGGCGAGGCACGTTCCGGCGAGCGCCGCGCCCATGGCGAGCGCCTGACGACGATCCCAAACCCACTGCGTGTGATCGGACGACTGCTGCATGCGCAGAGCATGCCTTGGCGGAGCGTCTGTGTCGCCCGCGCGCGCGACGCAGCCGTTCAGATCGTGCGCTGCGCGAAAGGTGAAGGAGCGTTCACCCGCACAGCGTCGGCGCAAGCCAGCGTCACGTCAGCTGAGCCAGACCGCGGCGCTGAAGCGAGCGACTCACGGCGCGCCGCTGCCCGAAGCGCCGGCCTGCGGCGTCTGGCTCGGCTTGGGCGCAGTCGGCTCCGAGCGCTCGTGTCCGCCGCGCTCCTTTGGCGGCCGCGAACTGCCCGGACCGTCGCCCTCGACCGGCGGCAAGCCGCCCGGCCCGCGCTGGAACGACTTGCCTTTGTCGCCCCGCCAACGGCCGCCCGTGGTCCAGGGCGGTTGCAACTCGGGGAGCGCGCGCGACAGTGCCTCGAAGAACTCGCGCCCCTCGAGTTGCCGCAGCTTGGCCAGGGTTTCGCTGTCGACCAAGTCGGGCGTCTCGGCCAGCTTCTCGAGCAAGCGTTCGCGGATGCGCGCGCCGAGCGCTTCGAACTGCGCCTCGCGCGAGCCGCCAACGGTCTCGAGATACCAACTCGGTTCGGGCTTCATGCACTCGCGCAAGCGATGCACGCGTTCGTCGCTCGGTCCGCGCTCGCCGCGTGGGCCGTGGTCGTCGCGGTGGCCCTCGCGCGGCTCGCAGGAGCGCTTGGCATCGTGGAAGCGGCGCCACATCTCCGACGGCGGCAGCTCCTTCCAGGCCTGCCACTGCTCGGCGCTGACGTAGGCCGGGAGCCCGCGGTGCTCGACGAGATCGCGGAAGCCATGGGCTTCGAGCTCGACCAGACGTCGGCCGAGCTCGCACGGGTCGGCCTTGCGCAAGCGTTGGGCCTCGTCGGCCTCGATGCGACCCTCGCGCACGGCCTCATCCAAGCGCGCCAGCACCTTCTCGTGCATCGAGCTCTTGAACGACTGGAACATCTCGCGGCGCTGCTCCGGCGACGCGTGCTCGACGCGCTCGCGCCATTCGCGCGGCAAACGGTCGAGCACCGAGCGTCCGCGCTCGCTGATCTGCTCCAGCGTCATGCTCGACAGCGCCTGACGTTGCTCGTGCGGCGGGAGCTTGGACAAGTCGCCGCGCACGTGATCGGGCAGCGCTTGCTGCGCGCCGCGGCGCAGGTCCTCGAAAGTGCGCCAACGCTCGCGCAGACGCTCGCGCTCGTCCGGCGACAGCTTGCGCCAGTTCTCGTAGCGCTCGGCGATCTCGCGCCGCCGTTCCTCGGGCAGGTCGCGCCAACGCTTGCGCGCCTCCTCGATGCCGCCGGCCTGCGCCCACACCGCGAGCCCGGCGACGACGACGAACAGCGCGGCGAGCGCCGGTCGTCGGGTCAGGAGCTTGGCGATGTGGTGAACCATGGCATCAACCCTTGCTCGGCTTCTCGCCCTCGTTCGGCGATTCCGCGGGAGCAGCGCCGTTCTCGTCGCCGAGCAACAGCGCCTCGTAACCTTCGAGCACCAACTCGGCCTCGATCGAATCGTCGGTCAGCAAGTCCCACGACTCGAGCAGGTCGAGCGACGCGAGCAGCTCATCGGGCGGCTCCTCCAGCGAGGGCCTGGTCCCGTCGAGGTACGGGGCTTCGAGCGCGCGCGGCTCCGAAGTGCGCGGCTGGATCGGCGTCGAATCGACGAGCGAGTCAGCGCTCGTCGAGGGCACGCGCTGCGGGCCTTGGCGCACGAGCGACCAGATCCAGGTCCCCGCGCCGAAGGCGAGCAAGATCGTCGCGGCGATCAGGATGCGCCGGCGCTGCAGTGTCACGGGCCGAGCCGCGCGCTGCACCGAAACCGCCGCCCGCGCCGCGGACGCCTGAGATCCAACAGCACCAGTTCCGACGGCACCAGATCCAACAGCACGACCGGGCAGCGGACGTGCGTGTGCAACCGAAGCGCGCGTGTGCGCTCGGCGTGCGAGATCGCGTTCGTGCGCCAAGCCCGCGAGCACTCGGGCGGCGAGCGACGCGGGCACTTCCGGCTCGGGCAGGCGCGCCAGGAGCGCATCGAGGGCCGGCTCCTCGCTCTCCTGCGCCGAGCGCGCGGCGGCCAGCTTGCGCAGAACACTGCGCGCGAGATCGCTGGGCACCGGCGCTTCGAGCGAGCTGTCGAGCAGTCGGTCGAGCTCGAGGTCGGCCCGCGCGGGCTCGAGCTTGGCGAGTACGCGGCGCGCGAGCTCGGGCGGCAAGTGCGGCTGGGGCATCGAGGACAGCAGCACGTCGAGCGCCTCTTCGGCTTGCAGGAGCTCGCGGCACTCAGCGCACGACAACAGGTGCTCGTGCCAGCCGAGTTGATCGAAGGGGGCTCGTGAATCGAACCCAACCTGCGGATCGGTCGAGGCCGAGCTCGCGCGGCCGGACAGCAAGCTCGCCAAGCGCGAGCGGAATCGATCGCACGCGTTCACGAGAGCTCCTGTTGGAGGAAGGGCGCCAAGCGCACGCGCAGATTCTCGCGGGCGCGGTGGACCATCGACTTGATCGCCTTCTCGCTCGACTGCAGCACGACGGCGATTTCGGCGTAGGGCATCTCGTTGTACTTGGCCAGGATCAGCGCCATGCGCTGGGTCTCGGGCAAGGCCGCGATCGCCGAACGCACCGCCGCGACCACGTCGCCGCGCTCCATCACCGCGGAAGGCTCCTCGTGCTTGGGGTCGCCGACGTCGCGCAACCTGGGCTCGAGCTCGCCGGGCAACGGTTCGTCAAGCGAACCCAGCTCCGTCGAGCGCTGGGTCTTGTTGACCGCGATGTTGAACGCGATGCGGTACAGCCAGGTCGAGAAGCGCGCTTGGGGCTGGTAGCGCTCGCGGGCGCGGATCACGCGCAAGAACACGTCTTGGACCAGGTCCTCGCGCTCGGGCACCTGGCCGAGGAAGCGCGTGAACAGCGCGAAGAGCTGGCCGGAGTAGGCCTCGACGATGGCGTCGAAGGCGGCTTCGTCGCCCTGCTGGTAGGCCACCATCCAGCGCACGCCGGGGTCGGCGCCGTAGGTCGTCGATGCGGGTTGGTCCAAGGCGCCCATTGAACCCTGGCGCGCGGGCCAGGTGTCGAGCCCGCGCCGCACTTTTCGCGCGGCGCTCCGCGGGCCGGGCGCACGCCGGCATTTCGTTCAAGGGCCGGGCTGGGCGCGGAAGGGCTGCGCTCCGAGGCGTTCGGGCGGCCAAACCACGGCGCGCGGCAGGCCCATCAGGCTCGTGCGCGGCACCGGTCCCCACTCACGGCTGTCGTTGCTCTCGCGCGAGTTGTCGCCGAGCAGGAAGAGCTGCTCGGGTCCCAAGGTCAGGGGCTCCGTCGTGCCCCAGGGTCCCAGATCGAGATACATGACGTCGCGCTCCACGCGCACGCGCCGGATCTCGACGTCGAGGCTCGTCCCGCCGCATTCCGCGCGCGGCAGGATGTGCGCGAAGCCACCCTCGGTCTGGCGCAGCGAAGGCGTGTTGGTCGTGTACAGGTGCGTGATCACCGCGCGCGGCACGTCGAGCTCGACGCGCAGCTCGTTGTCGCGATTGGCGAGGCGCAACGTATGCCAAGCCTCGCCGTCGTCGAGCGTGACATCGGTGACGGCCAGCTTCTCGGGCTCGGCGTCGCCGTCGATGCCGCGCACGACGCGCGAGAGCGTCAGCGTGCCGTCGAGCGCGTTCTTCATCGCCAGCTCGGCCCTGAACACGTCGCTCTCCTCGGTCACCTTCAGCAGCAGCTGCGCGCCCGCGGCCAGGCGTCTGAACTCGATCTCGAGCGCCAGGTCGTTGACGAACACCTTGCCCTCGACACGTTCGTGGTCAGGCGCGACGTAGTCGTCGAGCCCGCGCATGCGCAACTTCGCGAAGCTGGCCTTGGCGTCGCCGCCGTCGACGCGGTAGCCGCCGTCCGGCGTGGCCCGCCAGCGGTTGCGGTCGAAATGGAAGTGCTCCGCGAAGGCGTGTCGTGCGCTGTCGTAGATCGGGATCCAGGGCGGCCGCGGCGCGTCCGGCGGCAGCCGGCGGCCGTTGATGAACAGGTCCCCTCCCGAGATCTGCACTTGCTCGCCGGGAAGGCCGCCCACGCGCTTGACCAGCGGATCGCGCTCGTGGGGACGGCGCAGCACGACCACGTCGAAACGCTCGACCTGCGGCGCGGAATCGAACAATACGAGCACGTAGTCGCCGCCTTCGGCTGCTCCGTGCAGCAAGGGCTCCATCGAATGGCTGTCGACGTAATAGACGTTGCCGACGAACGTGCGCAGACCGAGCACGGCCAGCGCGGGAAGCGCGACCAGCCACAGGAACCAGCGGACCACTCGCGGCAACTTCACGCTGCGCTGCTCCGCGCGAGTGGCACCCCGTGGGCGCGAGCGTGACCCGTTTCGATCGCGGCGCCGAGATCGGAGCGCCGGCGCGCGGGAACCTTGGCTCGAGGTTGCATCGGCACGCTACGTTGGAGCGTGCGATGGGCGCGCGCAAGCTCTTGATCGTCGACCTCGAGGCCACCTGCTGGGAGCGGGCCGTCCACGACGCCGAGTTGATGGAGACGATCGAGATCGGGGCCCTGTGCATCGATCCCGACGCACCGCGCGCTTGGCGCGAGTTCCAGACCTTCGTGCGCCCGGTGCGCACGCCGCAGTTGTCCGAGTTCTGCTCGAAGCTCACCACCATCGTCCAAGGCGAGGTCGACGCGGCCGACCCGTTCCCCGCGGCCTTCGCGCGTTTCACGGCCTGGATCGGCGAGCCCGGCGCCGTGCGCTTCGCTTCCTGGGGCAGCTACGATCGCATGCAGTTCCAGCGCGACTGCGCTTTCCACGGCGTGGCGTACCCGTTCGCCGCGGACCATTTGAACCTCAAGCAGCATTGTTCCGCGGCCTTGCGACTGCGGCCCGCGGGCATGGCCCAGGCGCTCGCCAAGGCCGGGCTCGAGCTCGAAGGCACGCACCACCGCGCGCTCGACGACGCTCGCAACATCGCGCGCATCGCCGAGCACGTCAGCCATGGAGACTGGGGTTCGCTGGTCGAGGCGCCCGCGCAGCGCTGAGCGGGCAGGGTGCGCGCCGCCAGGCCTCCGGCGTCCCCAAACGCGCTGCTGGCAACCGCGCCACGGCGCCTGGCTCCAAGCGCTGCGCGCGGCCTTCGCGCTCGCCTGCCTGGAGGTTGGGATCGAGTCCACAGGTCCGAGCGCTCGTGCGACCAAGACAAGGACTGCCTGGGGGGGATGGAGCGCTCGACCTCGGTCGCCGGCGGCGCCGTGCGGGATGTCTCCTGATGCATCCACGCGGCGCCGACCGGCGCGCCGGCTCCGCAACGCGGTACAGCACTCGTGAAAGCGCCCTAGGACGACCCCATGGAACCCGGCACCGAACCGAACCTCTCGCTGAACTCCGCCCGGCGCCCGCGACCCCAGCCGACCCCTTTTGCCGCCGCGGAGGTCCGCGCGGCCTGGCTCAGCCCAGCGCAACTCCTCGGGCTGGTGCTGTCGGCGCCGGAGCGCCTGGGCGCCAACGTCGAGTCGGGCTCCGGGCTGTTCGGGCTGGCGTCGGTGATGTTGTTCGCGGGCAGCGTGTTCGCCGTCCCCTATGGCTTGGTGCACGGCCTCGACGCTTGGTGGCGCATCATCGCTCTGTACGTGGGCTCGACGTTGATCTGCCTGCCCTCGCTGCATGTGTTCACGAGCTACCTCGGCGTTGCTCTTCGGCCCACGCAAGTCGCAGTGCTGGCCCTGACCATTCCCTCGGTCGCGGCCCTGTTCACCTTTGGCTTCGCGCCGATCCTGGGGTTCCTGCGGGCCACCATGGACCCCAACTCGGACTTGGTCGACTGGCGCCAAACCTCGACCGCCCTGCTCTCGCTGGCGCTGCTGGCCGGTGTACTGCAGATGATCCGCTGCCTGGTCGCCGCCGAGAGCTTGAACGCCCGCCGACGGCTGTATGGGGTGCTCGTGGTGTGGCTCGTGGCCTTTGGTCACGTGCTGTTGCGCATGGGGAGACTGCTGGAACTCTAGGCGCGCGATGGCACTCGCTGCGGCGGCGCGGGACTGGACGCGCGCGGGGCTGACGACGGCCGCCGCCTCGGCCGCCTATGGCTTCGCGCTGGGCTCGGCGCACAGTGAGCTGTACGCGCTGCGCAACCTGCTCAAGTTCCCGCTGCTGATCGCGGTCACGTCGGCGACGTGTGCCCTCAGTTGGTGGGTGGTTGGAAGGTCCTTTGCCCTGCCTTTGAGCTTCGCCGACGTGCAGCGCTCGGGGCTGCGTTGGTACCGCGACGCGGCCTTCCTGCTGGCGAGCTTGGCGCCCATCGTCCTATTCCTCGCGCGCGTGGCCCGCGCACATGACGACGGTCAGCTTGGCGAGTACGACTCGTTCCTGCTGCTCAACATGGTCTCGGTGGCGGGCTGCGGGGGGCTGGCGCTGGGGCTGCAGGCTCGGGCGCTCTTGCGTGAGCACGGCGTCGGTGCACGGCGCTCGAGCGCCGTGGTCGCCTGCTGGTTGGCGCTGACCTTGGCCGTCGGGGGCCAGGCCGCCTTTTGGATGCGTCCGTTCTTCGGGTTCCCGGCCACCCGCGGCGGGTCGCCGCCGTTTTTCCTCGGTGCCGCACCGGACGTGCGCGGCGCGACGAACTTCTACGAGGCGCTGTGGCAAACGCTGGTGCGCCCGCCGCTGCCCGAGAGCTGGCCCTGAGCGTCCGGCGCGCCAACGCCGGCACCTAGCGACAGGCATCCCGGCGAGATCGAAGCGTGGACGCCGCGCGTCTGGCCGATCGCTCAGCGTTGGGTTGCGGCCGCGGCTCGCGCTTCACCCGGGTTTTCTTGATCGCGCCCGCGCGCGCGGCCAGACTCGCCAGAACTACCCACGGTTCGGGCCGCCGCTCCCCCACGGACCCCGACCGTTTCTCGTCCCACCCCACAGGAGAAACTCGATGACGAGTGGCTCGTTCGGCCGCGCGATGCTCTGGTCGCCCGCGGCGATGACGCTCCTCGCCGCCCCGGCCTTGGCCGAGGGTGGTGAGCACGACCTCGGCACGCACATGCCGCTTTGGACCCTGATCCCGTTCATCGGGATCCTGCTCTGCATCGCGGTCCTGCCGCTCGTCGCGGGACACTGGTGGGAGCACAACAAGAACAAGGGCATCGTCGCCGCGATCTTCGCCGTGCCGGTGGCCGCCTACATGCTGATGTCGCACGGGGCCGCGGGGGGCCACGTGCTGCTCGAAAAGGGGCACGAGTACGCTTCGTTCATCGTCCTGCTCGGATCCCTGTTCGTGATCACCGGCGGCATCTACATCCGCGGCTCGCTCTCCGGCACGCCGCTGGTCAACACCGCGATCATGGCCATCGGTGGCGTGCTGGCCAGCGCGATCGGCACCACCGGAGCCTCGGTGCTGCTGATCCGCCCGCTGCTGCGCGCCAACGCGCCGCGCACGCGCAAGGTGCACATCGTGGTGTTCTTCATCTTCATCGTCTCCAACTGCGGCGGCCTGCTGACACCGCTGGGAGACCCGCCGCTGTTCCTGGGCTTCCTCAAGGGCGTGCCGTTCGAGTGGACCCTGCAATTGTGGCGGGAGTGGCTGCTGATCAATGGCGCGTTGCTGGTGCTGTTCAACGTGTGGGACCAGCGCGTGCTGAACGCGGAAGAGAAGGCGCGGCCGGGTTCGCAACTCGAAGAGGTCCAAAAGCACGAGCCGTTCGCCATCGAGGGCGGGCTCAACTTCCTGTTCCTGTTGGGTGTCGTGTTCGCGATCTACGGCTCGGGCAGCGGCCTGTTCAACGGCGGCAAGCCCTGGCCGATCGGCATCCAAGAGGGACTGATGGTGCTCTTCGGCGTGCTCGCCTGGTTCTCGACCAACAAGGCCAACCGCGAGGCCAATCGCTTCAGCTGGACGCCGATCGTCGAGGTCGCGGTGCTGTTCGCGGGCATCTTCATCTGCATGGCGCCGGCGCTCTTGATCCTCAACTCGTGGGGCCAAGGCGCGCGCGACGTGGCGGGGATGAAGTTCGGGATGACCGAGCCCTGGCAGTTCTTCTGGGGCTCCGGCGCGCTCTCGAGCTTCCTCGACAACGCTCCGACGTACTTGACCTTCGCGGCCACCGCGGCCGGTATGAACGGCGTCGCGGTCGACGGCGCGCACTACCTGGGCGACCTGTTGCAGAAGGGTCCGGCGGCCGTGGCGCTGATGCAGGCGATTTCCTGCGGCGCGGTGATGATGGGCGCGAACACCTACATCGGCAACGGACCGAACTTCATGGTCAAGGCCATCGCCGAGGAGAACGGCGTCAAGATGCCGGGCTTCTTCGGATACATGGTGTACAGCTGCTGCATCTTGCTGCCGCTGTTCGGCCTGGTGACCTTCCTGTTCTTCCTGTAGCGCGCGAGCAGCGCCGGCCGCGCATCCCCCCACACGCGCGGCCGGCCTCGGCATGAGCCAACCCAACAACGCTTCCACCCAGGTCCTCGCGCGCGCGCCCGAAGTCTCGCTTCGGCAGCTCTCGCCGTTGCTCGTGTGGGCGGTGGTCTTCTGCGACATCGGCACGTCGATCTACTACGTGCCAGGGATCCTCTACGGGCAAATCGGCGATGCCGCGCCGCTGTTCGTGTTCGCGGCGCTGTTCGGATTCGTGCTGCTCGCTTGGAAGTACATCGAGATCTGCTGGCGCAACCCCGAGGGTGGCGGCGTCGTCAGTGTCGCGAAGGCCGCCTTCAATCCGCGCTGGGGCTTGATCGGTGGGCTCCTGATCTGCGTCGACTACTTCCTGACCAGTGCGATCTCGTCGGTCTCGGGGATCGCCTACCTCGGGAGCGTCATGCCCTACGTCGACCAGCACAAGGTGCTGATCGCCGTGCTCGCGCTGGTGATCCTGGCCGTCCTCAACATCGTCGGGATTCGCGAGAGCGCCTTGATCTCGCTGTTCATGGCGATCGGCGCACTGATCGTGGACGCGGTCATCATCGGCGTCGCATTGGTGCGCATGGGTCCCGACGAGTGGCACACACTCAGCTCGGTATTCGAGCACCATCGCGAATTGTCGGGTCGCGAGCTGCTGATCGGCTTCGCGGGTTCGTGGCTGGCGTTCTCGGGCCTGGAGAGCATCAGCCAGCTCAGTCCGGCGATGAAGCTGCCGATCCGCAACACGGCAGGCAAGGGCATGTGGCTGGTCGTGGTCACGGTGCTCACCACCTCGCCGATCCTGACACTGCTGTCGATCGCGCTCCTTCCCGAGGCCATCAAGGCGGATTCGACCGAACAGGAGCGCTTCATTTCGGAGCTCGCGGGGCTGTGGGGCATCGACACGCTCAAGTACGCGACGGTCGCGACCGCGTCGAGCTTGCTCCTGTTCGCTGCCAACACCGCGATCATCGGCAGCTACCACGTGTTCTTGGCGCTGGCGGACGAGCATTTCATGCCGGACGTCGTCAACTGGCGCAACCGCCGCTTCGGCACGCCACACCTCGCGATCGTTGTCGCGACCGTGCTGCCGATCGGCGTGATCTTCTTCACCGGCGGTGAGTTGGAAGCTCTCGGCGAGCTGTACGCCTTCGGCCTGCTGGGTGCATTCGTGCTCTCGTCGCTGGGGATCGACCTCATTCGCTGGCGTGAACGCGAGCGCGGGCTGAAGTTCGTCCTCGGAGTGCTGACCACGCTGATGGTCGTCGTGGCCTGGTTCACGAACCTGATCGCCAAGGAGAAGTCGACGGTCTTCGGGGCCATCATGGTGGGCGTCGGCTTGGTGATCGCGATCGGCACCCAGCAGAAGTGGTTCACCGACTGGCTCTACGACACGCCGCTGGTCAAGCGCCGCGCGCACCGCGCGATCGCGCAGTCGGAGTCGGAGCTCGAATCGGTCACGGGCGAGGTCTTCAGCCTGGCCCAGGCCGTGGCGCTGACCAAGGGCCTGTATCCGTCGCACACGCTGCTGGGCATGCGCTCGGCCAACGACAGCTTGTTGCAGGAGGCGATCCTGCGCGAGAAGGGCCTGGGCGGAAACACGATCTACGCGCTCTACATCGAGGAACGCACGGGGTTGTTCGTGCGCGCCTCGGACATCGATTCACCCGAGAATTCCGGCGCGCTGCGGCCGCTGCTCGAGGCCGCGAAGAAGGCCGAGCGACAAGGCATGCAACTGATCCCGATCTGGACCGTGTCGTACAACGCCGTCGAAGGCATGGTGCGCGCGGCCGAAGCCCTGGGAGTCGATGCCGTGATGGTCGGCGCCACGCAGCGCACTGCCGTGTATCACCTGATCCGCGGGCACGTGGTCAACGGCCTGGCGAAGCGGCTACCGGCGCACATCCGCTTGGTGCTGTGTGGGTGACGTCCTGCTGTGGTCGGTGTTCGGGAGCTTCGTCATCGTCTCGATGGCGCTCGACCTGGGCGTGTTCCACCGCAAGGCGCACGCGATCGGTTTCCGCGAGTCGATCACCTGGACCTTGGTGTGGATCGCGCTCGCCGCCGTGCTCGGCGTGGTGGTGCACTTCGACATGGGCGCGGAGGCCTCCGCGGCCTACGCCACCTGCTATCTGACCGAGAAAGCACTCAGCGTCGACAACCTGTTCGTGTTCGTCGTGCTGTTCCGCTTCTTCGCCATCGCTCCGGAGAACCAGCACCGCGTCCTGACCTGGGGCATCTTCGGCGCGCTCTTGATGCGCGCGGTGTTCATCTTCCTGGGCGTGGAGATGGTCGAGCGCTTCCACTGGACGATCTACGTCCTGGGTGCGTTCCTGCTGATCACCGGCGTCAAGCTGGCCTTCAGCGACGACCGCCAGGTCGAGCCCGACAAGAACCCGGTGTTGCGCTTCTCCAAGCGCTTCATGCGCGTCACCAGCGACTTCGAAGGCGCCAAGTTCTTCGTCGTGCGCAACGGTCACCTGTTCGCGACGCCGATGTTCCTGTGCTTGCTGGTGGTCGAGACCACCGACGTGCTGTTCGCGGTCGACTCGGTGCCGGCGGCGCTGGGCATCACCCACGATCGCTTCGTGCTCTACAGCTCGAACGTGATGGCGATCTGCGGCCTGCGCGCGCTGTACTTCGCGGTCGCCGGCCTGATCGGGCTGTTCCGCTTCCTGCAGCACGGGTTGGCGCTGATCCTGGTGTTCGTCGGCGTCAAGATGCTGATCAGCCACTGGTACAAGATCCCGGTGCCGTGGGCGCTCGGCGCGGTGGTCGGGGTGCTCGGCGCCTCGATCCTGCTGAGCATGATCTTCCGCAAGAAGGACGCGGCGGCCTGAGGTAGCATCCGCGCGCGATGTCGAGCGGCGGAGCGTCCCACAACAAGATCCTGATCGGGCTCGGGCTGGGCGCGCTGTGCGGCATCGCGGCCAACGCGCTGACGCAGGACGCGCCGCGGGCGAAGCACGTGCTCGACGTGGCGATCGACTCGGTCGCGCACCCCATCGGGCAGATCTTCCTGCGGCTGCTGTTCGTGGTCGTGATGCCTCTGGTGTTCGCTTCGATCGCGGTCGGTGTCTCGAGCTTGGGCGATCTCAAGAAGCTCGGCCGACTCGGCGCGCGTACGTTGTTCTTCTTCGTGCTGACCTCGGGCGCGTCGGCCGTGCTCGGCATCGCGGCGCTGCATCTGGTGCGACCCGGGTCGGGCTTTCCGCCGGAGACGATCGCCGAGCTGCAGGCCAAGTACGCCGGCGACGTGCGTTCGCTGGCGGAGAAGGCCGCCGCGGGAGCGCCGAGCGACTTGCTGGGCCGCGTCAACCAGATCCTCGACATGTTCTTGCCGCGCAACATCCTCAAGGCGGCGGTCGAGATGCAGATGATCCCGGTGATCGTCTTCGCCTTGGTGTTCGGCGCGGCGCTGACCTTGATCGAGCGCGAGCGGCGCGCGTCGATGAACACGCTGCTCGAGGCGCTCGGCGACGCGATGGTGACGATCGTCGGCTTCGCCATGAAGCTCGCGCCCTATGCCGTGTTCTGCCTGATCTTCGGCGTCACGGCGCGCTTCGGCCTGGGGCTGCTCCAGAAGCTCGGGCTGTACGTGGTGCTGATCCTGGCCTGCTACCTGATCCAGTTGCTGGTCTTCTATCCGGTGCTCCTGACGCTGCTCGCGCGGCGCAACCCCTGGAAGTTCCTCAAGGACGCGATGCCGATCATGGTGACGGCGCTGTCGACGTCCTCGAGCAGCGCGACCTTGCCGACCTCGATCCGCGTCGCGCAGGAATCGCTCGGCATCCGCCCGCAGATCGCGGGCTTCGTGCTGCCCTTGGGCGCGACGATGAACATGAACGGCACGGCGCTGTTCGAAGGCGCGGTGGTGCTGTTCGTGGCGCAGGTCTTCGGCATCGACCTGAGCTTGCAGCAGCAGTTGGTCGTGGTCGGCATGTGCGTCTTGACGGCCATCGGCGCAGCGGGGGTTCCGGGTGGCTCGCTGCCGCTCTTGATGGGCGTGATGGCCCAGGTCGGCGTGCCGCCGGACGGCATCGCGATCATCCTCGGAGTCGACCGCGTGCTCGACATGGGACGCACCGTGATCAACGTCATGGGCGATCAGATCTGCGCGGCCTACATCGAGGCCGCGGAGACCAAGCGCGCCGCCGCGTGACGGCCCAGTCACGGGCGAACCCACGCTTTGCCAGGAGCCGCTGGCGCGCCGCGACGCTAGGCTCTGCGCTTCGCCCCGATCCAGGAAACCAAGTGAAACGACATCTCCATCTCGCGTCGCTCGCCTTCGTCCTGCCGCTCTCGTTCGCCAGCGCCGCGCCCCAAGATCCGCCGATCCCGGCCGACACCGAGATCAGTGCGCTGCCCTCGGGCCTGAAGATGTCGACGCTGAAGCCGGGAGACGGCGTCACCAAGGCCAAGACCGGTGACGTGGTCAAGATGCACTACACCGGCTGGCTGACCAACGGCACGGTGTTCGACTCGTCGATGACGCGCAAGGACCCGTTCTTCTTCGAGCTCGGCAAAGGCAAGGTCATCAAGGGCTGGGACGAAGCCGTGGCGCTGATGACCAAGGGCCAGAAGCTCAAGATCACGCTGCCGCCCGAGCTGGCCTACGGCGCGCAAGCACAGGGCAAGATCCCGGCCAACTCGACGCTGATCTTCGAAGTCGAGTTCCTCGACGTCGCTTGGTCGTTCGCGCCGCTCGACGCCTCGACCAAGAAGTCCACGCCGACCGGCATCGGCTACAGCGTGATCCGGCCCGGCAGTGGCACGCTCCCCAAGGACGGGGACATCGTCAAGTTCACCTACGCCGTGTGGAAGGCGGGCGGCGAGTTGCTCACGTACTGCGAGCAAGACCTGATGCAAGCGCGCCGCAGCCCGTCGTCGATGTTCAGTGGCTCGCTGGGCCAGATCCCGTTCCCGCTGTTCAACGACATCGTCAAGTACGTGCCCGACGGAGGCGCGACACGCTTCGAGCTTCCCGCCGCCGTGTGCTGGCCGCAGCGCATGCCGCCGGGCATCAAGCCCGACACGCAGATCACCTGGCAGATCGAGCTGCACGGCATCACCGCCTTGCCGCCGTTCGCGATGCCCGAGGAAGCCAAGCTCGTGCGCACCGCCAGCGGGCTGGCCTACGAGGTCATCAAGGAAGGCACGGGCAAGCAGCCGACCGCCGCGGATCGCGTCACGGTGCACTACATCGGCTGGACCACCGACGGCAAGTCGTTCGACTCGTCCTACTCGCGCGGCCAGACGGCCTCGTTCGCGGTCGGCGGCGTGATCAAGGGTTGGACCGAAGGCCTGCAGCTGATGAAGGAAGGCGGCATCTACAAGTTCGTGATCCCGGCCGCGCTCGGTTACGGCGAGCAAGGCGCCGGCGCGGACATCCCGCCGAATGCGACGCTCGTGTTCTACGTCGAGCTCGTTTCCGTGCCCTGACGCACGCACGCGCGCGTCGAGCGCGCGCTGACGAGCGAGCATCGCCTCCAAGCTACGGCGCAGCGTCCCTTCGAGCTGCGCCGTCTTCGTGCGCGAGCGAGCTCGGGCGCGTCGCGCAGCGAGCAGCTTCGGCGTGGCCTCGATCGACTCGTCGAGTGCTCGACTCGGGCGGGCTCGCGCAGCGTGTCAGCGCGACAGCGCGCGCACCGTCGGCAGCGTGAAACTCGTCGACGCATCGGCCTTGGTCCACAGGCCGACCGCGCCGCGCTCGGGGAAGGTCGCGTCGCGCGCCTCGAGGCGGCCAGAGCCATCCAGCTCGACCGTGATGGCCGTTCCGGACATCCGCACGCGCAGCTCGTGCCACGCATTCGCGTCCAGGGCCACGTCGATCGAAGCGAGCATGGTCCGCGCGCCGCGCTCGACCTTGTACAAGCGCAGGTTGTCCTCGAGCGGGTTCCAACGCGTCACGTAGTAGTTGTCCGCGTCCTGGGCACGCCACACGAGCCCGCCGCCGCGGTCGAGCCGGCCGCGATCGGCGCGCAGCGACGTCGAGAGCTCGAGGTCGGGCCCGAACGTGGCTCGCGAGAGCAACACGTTGAACGTCTCGTCTCCATTGGAGCTCTCGACCGTGACGACGCGCGTCCCATCGGGCTGCGAGCACGAAGCCCAAGCTGCGCGGTGACCCTGCCCCGCGGTCTCGGCGGCAAGCCACTCGGCCTCGAACGCCCCGCGCGTTTCCGTGGGCGCGCAATCCGCCTCGGGAACGCGCGACTCGCGCTGAGCACAAGCCGTCAGCAGGCTCGCGACCAGCGCCATTGCAGTGCTCCACGCGCGCATGTGCTTCGTTCCCCGCTGCTCGTCAGGCCAATTGGGTCTCGCACACCGCGGCGTGGACGACCTGCGCCGCGCGCGCGAGCTGCTCGGAAGGAACCGCGAACACCGGGGTCGCGCTCGGCTCCGCGTTCCAGCGCGCGCGCACGTCGACGTGCCCAGAGAGCAAGGCGGCGTCGAGCTCCGCCACGCTGCGCGCGCCGATCACCGCGACGCAGGCGAGGTCGCGCTCGAGCTCGACGCGCAGTCCGAGACCGAGCAACGCGCGGCCGAGCTCGTCGCTCCAAGGTGCGACGACGAGCAATTCCGCGCCGTGATCCTCGACGTGCAACGCATCGACTCCGCAGCGCTCGAGCGCCGCGATCGCGTTGACCCTGCGATCGCCGCTGCCGATCGCGCGCGCGAGCTTCGCGATCGTCACGCCACGCCGACAGGCCACGCCGCGCGCGAAGCGCTCGCCGCTCTCGCGTGTCACCAGCGTTCCAGCGTCGCTCGGCTGACGCACGCACGCCACGCGCCCCGGGATGCCGGCGCGCTCCAGCGGACGCACCGCGTCCGCGTGCAACACCCCCGCTCCATGGCGCGTCATCTCCGCTGCTTGCGCGTAGCTCATGCTGCGCAACAGGCGCGCGTTGGGCACGAGCTTGGGATCCGCGGTCATCACGCCACCGACCTCTTTCCAGAAGGTCACTTCGCTCGCGGCGATCGCCTCGCCGATCAACGCCGCCGACAGGTCGGAGCCGTTGCGTCCGAGAGTCGTCAGCCGGCCGTGCTCGTCGGCCGCGACGAACCCGGTGATCACCGGAATGCCATCGAAACGCGCCAAGGCGCTGCGGATGCGCTCCGCGCTCTGAGAGAGCACTTTGGCGCGCCCGTGGTTCGAATCGCTGAGCAGCCCGAGGTCGTAGGCGTCGATCGGCACGGCCCGCAGCCCGCGGTCGTTCAGGTGCGCCGCGACGACGCGCGCGCTGGCGCGCTCGCCGAAGCTCAACACGTGGTCGCGCTCGAGAGCCGTCAACTGCTTGCGCGCGCGGATCGCCGCCAGGATCGTCGCCAACTCGGCGAAATGCCGGTTGAGCATCTCGGGGTCGAGCTGCAACTGCGCCAACAAGCTGCGATGGCGCACGCGTACGACGCCCAGCTCGTCGCGTCCCTCGACCGCCGCCTGCGCGACGGAGTCGAGGATCGAGGTCACGCCTTCGATCGCGCTGACCACGGCCACCGGGGCATCGGGCACGCGCTCGGCGAGGATCGCGCCCACGCGTCGCACCGCGGCACCATCGGTCAAGGAGACGCCGCCGAACTTGTGCACGGGGCGCGGTCTCGCAGTCGTGGGGATCATCGCGGCGGCTCGAATCGGCTCGGCCACGACTATGATATGGAGCTCAGACCAAAGCGACGAACTCTCGCTCACCCACCATGACTGCGATCGACCGCGAAACCCTGATCTACGACTGGAACACCTCTGGCCGAGCGGCGCTCAAGCCCGCGAGCCGCATCCAGTTCGACGACGAGACCCTGCGCGACGGTTTGCAGAGCCCTTCCGCGCGCGACCCCGAGATCGGCGACAAGCTGGCGCTGGTGCACCTGATGGACAAGCTCGGGCTCGACACCGCGGACGTCGGCTTGCCCGGCGCCGGCGCGCGCGCGCGCGAGCACATCACGACGCTCGTCAAGGAGATGGCCAAGCTGCGCATCAAGGCCAACGTCGCCTGCCGGACAGTGATCAGCGACATCGCGCCCGTGGTCGACGTCGTACAAGCCACCGGACAACCCGTCGAGGTCTGCGCGTTCATCGGAAGCTCGCCGATCCGCCAGTACGCGGAGAATTGGGAGATGGGCACGATGCTCAAGCTCTCCAAGGACGCGGTCGAGTTCGCGGTCAAGAACGGCCTGCCGTGCATGTTCGTCACCGAGGACACGACGCGCGCCCATCCCGACGACGTCCGGGCGCTCTACACGACCGCGATCGAGGCCGGCGCCAGACGCGTGTGCGTGTGCGACACGTGCGGCCACGCCACGCCCGAGGGCACCGCCAAGCTGATCCGCTTCGTCAAGCAGATCGTCGACGCGACCAATCCCGCAGTGGGCATCGACTGGCACGGCCACCGCGACCGTGGCCTGGGCCTCGCCAATTCGCTGGCCGCGCTCGAGGCCGGTGCCACGCGCGTCCACGCCACGGCGCTGGGCGTCGGCGAGCGCTCCGGCAACACCGAGATGGACCTGATCTTGGTCAACCTGCGGCTGCTCGGTTGGATCGACAACGACCTCTCGGTGCTCGGCGAGTACGTGCGGCTCGCGCACAAGGCCATCGGCGTCCCGCTGCCCGCGAACTACTCGGTCTTCGGCTCCGATGCCTTCGAGACCGGCACCGGCGTCCACGCCGCCGCCGTCATCAAGGCCTTCAAGAAGGGCGACCACTGGCTTGCCAACCGCGTCTACTCCGGCGTGCCCGCCGACATGGTTGGCTTGAGCCAAGTCATCAAGATCGGCCCGATGTCCGGCAAGTCGAACGTGATCTGGTTCCTCGAAAAGCACGGCGTGTCGCCCACCGACAAAGCCGTCGACGCCGTGCTCCAACTCGCCAAGACGACGCCGCGCCTCCTCAACGACCAAGAGATCCTCGCGGCGGCGCGGAGCTGAGCAGCCACCCGCCACCGAACTAGCGTAAGTTGGGTTTTGGTCCCGACGGCACGGGCGCGAGCTTCGATACGGTTCCTTGTTGGTCCGGTTCCATCGGAGCCGGCGCCGAGTTCCCCTGATTTCTCGTCAAGTCGTGAACCTGCCACCAGCGAGCTTCCAGCTTCGACTTGTTCGCATCAAAGTCGGGACCCTTCTCGAACGAGCTGCGCTTCATCGCGAGGCACAGAAGGTGGGTAGGGCGCGTCATCGCGACGTAGTGCATGCGGAGTCTGCTCGGCAAGCGCTTCTCACCGCCCTTCCGACGTCCCCTGCCATCCACGAAATGATCGCGGAGGTTCTCAAGGTGGTGCGCGTGCCAGTGAGTCTCCAGAACAAGCGTCGCCGTATGGGTCTGCCCCTTGACCGAGTGGATCGACCCGACGTGAATGGACACTTCCGCAGCCTGTTCACGGTAGACGTAGACGTTGTCGCGACGCGTCGCGTTCCGCGGCTGTAGTTCGACGTTTCCTGTGTCAGACCAACGCAGAAAGGCCTCGGCGTCAGTTGGGTTTCGACACGGACCCGCCATCGCCTCAGCGAGCTTGAGCAAGCGGGGCTTCCACACGTTGCACCACGCGGCAGACTCGACGCTCGCCCGTTCGATGGCGAACTGCCGCAACAAGTCCTGGTACTCGGTCAACCCTGAACCGGCTTGTTCAAGTAGCTCAAGCACGTGCCGATGCCGTCGCTGTTTGCGGACGAACCGCTTTCCCCCGCTGAGCTCGACCAGGCGGAGCACCCCCTCGGCGATCATCTCGACCGACACGCTTGAGTGGTTCAAGCGGTCGGCCCGACTCCTGGCGACACCCAAGAACTGAACGAAGCTGTCGGGTCTTGGTTCCGCACCCGAAAGGTTGGGTGCATAGCCGCTCCAGTAGTCGCCGATCCGCTTGGGGAATTGATCGTCTCTCGTGGCCTCGCCGTTCTCGTCTTCCTTGTGAACGGCACCTACCGCGGCGAAGTGGCCGCTGCAAAGCACGCTCGCCGGAAATGTGCGGACAAGTAGTGCGCCGTACGCGTCGAGCACCTTGCCGGCGCTTGCCGTGTCAAACAGGAATATCGTGTGCTTGGGCTCGCGGAGCACGGGCTCCGGCAGCCCCGGCGGTCCGAGGCCTTCGAGTTCGTGCTTCGTGACGCCGAGTGGCTGCGCTAGAGCTGCGATCTCTGGACCGAATCGGTGGCTGGAGGGAAGAGGTAGAAGCTCCGCGCTAGGGAACTTGTACGACGTCGGCTCAGTGTCAGTCGGGTACCCAAATATGGCTTGGTTGTCGTCACCGACTCTCTGGACAACTGCTGGACACTCGTTCGCGACAAAGACCCGATGCAGCAGGTTCGCTTGCACATCGTCCGTATCCTGCGCTTCGTCGACGAGGACAAGAGGAAACCGTGCTCGAACAGCCCTGACCACATCGGTGCGTTCTCCAAGCACTTCGTTGGCCCAGACGAACATCTCTGAGTAGCAGAAGTAGCCCGCTCGGGTCGCTTCCCGACAGACTTGCGTCATGTTCTGGTACGTCGGCGTATGCCGACCCAGTCCCGAAATCTCACCCAAGTCCCAATCGGGTCGCTTGACCCTAAGCCATTGCTTGGAGCCACGTCGGGGCCTTAGCGCCGACCGAGCCGCGTCGCTCAACATCCTCCAGCGACGACCGATCGCACGGTCATCGTCGATGGCATGTACCTGCCAGCCCTTCGAACGAATCCATGGCAACGCCAGGAACTCATTCGTGAAGCCGTGGATTGTTCCAACGAAGTGCGGGTAGTTCAGCAACGCGCGCCCCGCCGGCGTTCCGCCGAGCCGGATCTCGATCTCCTGGCGGGCTGCATTGGTGTGCGACAGCACACAGATCCCGCGCGTTCGATGCGGCCACTTCTCAGCCAGGATTGCGAGCTTCGCGACAAGCAGCGTCGTCTTGCCGCTTCCCGGGCAAGCTGCGACGTCGAACGTGTCCATACGCTTGAGCGCAGACAACCGGGGATCGTTCCCGGTGGGCCCGAAGAACGCATGCTCACCGAGCGTCAACAGCCGCGAGACCCTACGGATGTCGTCGTCCGTGACCTCCGGGAGTTCCGCCGCGTTACCACTAGGCATCGGACGCACTCGCAGCGACGGATGTCGTGCTCGCCGGAACGCTGCCCCCTGTCACGTAGTCGATCGCGTCCGTGATGTACTTCGGGAGCCGTGCGCGAAGCTCCTCGTGCCCAAGCTCTTTCGCTCTGAGACGTTTGGCGAGGTACTGCGCCAGAGTCGCCTTGGAGGTAGAGCGTTTGAGAATCTGCGCGTACACCCTGGTCGCAAGAAGCTCTTGCCCGGGCTCAGTCGAGGTGCTCGCCGAACGGTCGCACTCTTCTTTCAACGAAGCGAACTCTCGCGCTGCGATCGCGGACTCGCTCTCGAACTCAGAATCACCCAGCGCGTGCTTCCGGTTCGCGAGATGAGCTGCGATGTAGACGTCTTCAGCGAGTCCGCAGTACGCGAGGTCGTACTCGAATGTCCAGCGGTCAGCTACGAACGAGCGGACACTCTGCCCCTCCGCCTTTGCCTGCAGCTCCTCGCGGTGCTTCAGCAACCCCTGTTCGCCCAGCTTCGAGCGCGTTGGCAACTCTCTTGAGATCAGTCCCGTCGCGCAGTCAGGCATGACGTCGAAGTCGGTGAGACAAGCCACGCGCACGCCGACGGGGGATTCCGCCTCAACCTCGTCGCTTCTCTGGAAGATGCGCGCATACCGTCCGAGCCCTGTGCTGCCAACGTTGACGATCGAGACCCCGTGCTCGGTCAAGTCTCGCCCGAGCAGGCGAGCGATCGTTGGGAGTAGAAGGTTCTCCGCGTCGCCTTCGACGATCAGCACGCCTCGCGCGAAGAACAGGTTGGCCTTCGTGGCGTCGAGGAAGCGCTCGAGGAACTCGTAGTCCGAGCCGTCGAGCTTCGTCTTGCCTCGCGATAGGGCGTGGGCGTTCCCGCCTTCGATCATCACGATGTTGTCGAGCTTTATCACCGACGCCAGGTTTGGGCTGTGCGTGGTCACGATCACTTGCAGCCCGTCGTTCGCATGTCCCTGGAGGTACTGCATCACGCGGAGCTGTCGCTGAGCGTGAAGGTGCGCCTCCGGCTCTTCGATCAGCAGGAGCCGCAGCGCGTCCTTGGCCTTCCCAAGCTGCAGTAGCTCGCACGCCATGAACAAGGCGTTGTTCGTGCCAAGGCCTGGCGGGCCTGGGCCGTCCAGTTGAAGGTCAAGCTTCTCGAGAAGCGCGCGAAGCTGCAGTTCCGGACTGGACGGCTTCGAGACCTTGAACGTCGTGGACTTGTGCTGCGCGGGCTGAACCGAGAGCTTGCTGAGATGGTCGTCAAGAACGCGCGAGACAGCCTTGAGGTCCCTCTGCGTGTGAAGCAGTTCCTCGATCAGGGCCGCGATCCCCCCGACTCCAACTTGGTCCCGTTCGCCGTGGTTGAGGATGTCATCCACGGTCGCCTTGTTGTTCTTCACGTCGTCGTTGAGACTTACTATTCGAGCAGCGCGAGAGCCGCGACCGGCAGCCAGCGCTTGCTCGGCATCCCTCAACGGCCGCAGATAGGTAGCCTGCAGCAGCAAGCGCATCTCGTGTGGAATGGTCGGCCCTTCACCGCTCGGTCCCGAGTTGACCTCCGCACGCCGGTAGGTTCGCCCGTTGACGTCCTTCCCGGTGGACTTGGCGGTCCAATGAACGTGCAAGGTCGGTGGTTCGCTCGATCCTTTGCCGTACGTCAGGTGCTCAACGAAGGCGGACAGTTCGTTGGGTTTGAGATCGCGGAACTCGCAGTGAATCGTGATCGACGATGCGGTCGTCGTGCCGCTGCTGTGGAAATCGTCGTCCTCGATGCGCTGCCATTCCTGGTCTGTCGTTCCCAGGGCATATCGAATCGCGTCGATCATCGCCGTCTTGCCGGCGTCGTTCTCGCCCACCAGCGCCGTTAGCCCCTTCTGGAAAGTGATGGAGATCCGGTTGTCGCCGAAGCAGCGAAAGTTCTGGATGGTTAGATTCGCGAGGTACATGAGTCTTTTTGAGGCGCTTCCGGAACTCGTGTGGGTTGAAGGCGATCCGGCATGACCGAACACCGGCGTAGCGGAGCGCCCCGGCGTGGCGCGATGGGGTGCCGGCCGCGATGTAGCTTGCTGGGATGAGCGACAACAAGGACCTGTACGCGGCCATTCTCGGAGTCAGGGCGCCCTGGCAAGTGATGGAAGTCGACGTCGACGTGAAGCAAGAGCTGGTGACGGTG
>JADYYP010000001.1 GCA_020853575.1 Planctomycetota bacterium | reverse complement strand
CCGATCTCTACCGGCTGGTGATCTCGGCACCGCCCTCGATCGAGCAGCTGCGCAGCGAGGAGTGGAAGTCGCGCTCGTTCTGCTTCCACTGCCTGGCGGAAGCGGACCGCGCGCCGAAGTCCGGTCGTCAGAAGGCCGACTTCGAGCTCGTCGCCGACTACTTCCTGGTCGAGTTTCCGTCGCTCTCCGAAAAGACGCGGAGCGTCATCGTCTCGACCTTCACCTCGATGGTCGATGTGCTGAATCGCGGGGTGCTGCGCGACCACTTCTGCTCTGACACGAACCTCGCGCCGGAAGCCGTCGAGCTGGGGAAGATCGTGCTGATCGATTTCTCGGTGAAAGAGTTCGGAGAAGTCGGGGTCTTCGCGCAGGTACTGTGGAAATACGCCTGGCAGCGTCAGGTCGAGCGACGAAACGTCGCCGAGAACCCGCGGCCCGTCTTCCTGTGGGCAGACGAGGCGCAGAACTTTCTCACCTCCTACGACATGCAGTTCCAGACGACGTGCCGTTCGGCGCGCGTCGCGACCGTGCTGCTCACGCAGAACGTGAGCAACGTCTACGCCGCGCTCGGCGGCAGCGAGAAGGGACGCGCCGAGGCGGCCAGTCTCTTCGCGAACCTCAACACCAAGCTCTTCCACGCGAACGCGGATCCGGTCACGAACGACTGGGCGGCGAGCATTGTCGGCAAGACGCTGCAGCAGTTCGCAAACAGCAGCACGAGCTCGCAGGCCGACCGAGCTGCGGCGTCCGGTTTCGACTGGATCGGAGGCCAGCGGAGCTCAAGCGCGGGCTTGAGCGAACACTACGAGTTTGAACTCCAGCCGGCCATCTTCGCGCAGCTGCGCACCGGTGGTCCGGCGAACGACGGCGTGGTCGACGCGATCGTCGTGCAAAACGGTCGGACCTACCGTGCGAACGGTCGCGGCTGGCTGCCGGTCGTGTTCCATCAGCAGTCCGCTCGCCGGCGAGGTGGCAAGTGATGGGCGCGAACCAGCAAGAGCCGCAAGGCGGCGAGCGCGGTACGGTCTACTGGCTGGACTTCGCGGCGCGCACGCTTGCCTGCCCGCTCGAAGTCTCGCTGCACGATCTGGGCACATTCGGGCAGCGCTACTTCGGTCTCCAGTGGCTGGCTGCGGTTGCTGCCATGGTCCTCTTCCCTGGGTTCTTCCCCGGTTGCGATCCGACGCCGCTGTGGGTGTGGACCGCGGCCTTTGTCCTCGGCTCCTTCGTCGCCAAGGCGAAGTCGGACAGGCGGCGGGCTCGCGGTGAGTTCGAGGAGCACAGTTACTACGGCGGCACGCCGAGCTTGATGCGGGTCCTTCGCCGCGCGCGCGAGGCGCACGTCAAGGGCGCGATCGAACCCGTGCTCGCGTTCTTCACAGGGGCCGTGCTCACCGGTTGGAACGAAGCGCTCGGCATGTTCCTGATCTTGGCCGCACTTGCACTTCTCTTCTGCGTGAAGGCGAGCGAGCTCCAGAACCGCACGCGCGCGCTCGACATGCACGACGCGATGATCGATCAGCGGCGCGTGACGGACCAATGGCGGCGCACACGTCGATGACCCGAACCAAACCACCTTCGAGGAACTGACATGGCGCAAGATGAACCGAAACCGATCGGCACCGGACACATGGCGGCGATGGGCCGCCAAGGCCTCGCGGAGCTGCGCGCGGCGCTCTATCCGGAGTCGAACGTCGCGCAGCCGCCGGGCTACGGCATCGTGGGAAGTCCGTTGCCCAGCGAGATTGCGCAGGAGCACGAGCGGGCGTCAACGAGCGCGATCGAGCCGCAGTCTGCGGTGGAATCGCGACTGCCCGCTCCCGAGCCGGAACCGCCTCGGCAGGACGAGAAGCCGCACGAGCCGGAGCGCGAGTAGTACGGCCGCATGGAAACCGGCAGCCAAGCGCGGGGACGCGAATGGACACAACATCGGACGAGCAACCGCAGCGCGAGCTGTTGACGGCTCAGGAGGCGGCGCGATGGCTGCGCGTCTCAGCATCCACTCTGCGACGCTGGGTGCGGCAAGGTTTACTCGTGTCGATTCGCATCCCCGCGGGCCGCCGGGCGCATCGGACGGTGCGGTACCGTCTCGAAGACCTGCGGCGACTCGTGAACTCCAGCGTCCACGTGGACCGCGGAGCCAGAGCGGGTGAGGCGGAGGCCGGGATGGCGTCATGACGGAGAAGGCGGAGCGTCGAGTACCGGGCGACGTGCTCTTGACGGTCGACCAACTGGCGGAGCTCTGCGCCGTGTCGCCGCGTTGCATCAGCCGCGCGATCCGCGACGGCAAGTTGCGCGTCATGCAAGCGCCGGGGACGGTCGGCGCCAAGGGACGTCGAATTGCCCGCAGCGAACTTTTCCGCTGGATCGCCGAACAAGACGGCGAGGCCACGCGTCGTGCGGCGCCCGCCTCGGCGTCACGCAACGACCCGCGACGCGCTCACTGATGGCCTTCGCTCGGCGTTCGTCAGTTACCTGACTGACGTACCGGCTCGGCTGTTCCTGGAGCGTTGATCGCTGCGAAACCCCGGCGAAGGTCAGCAAGATCGAGGTGGGTGTAGTGGTCGCTCATGGCCGGCGTCTTGTGGCGCGCTAGCTGCATCGCGACAGCGTCGAGTCCCGCACGGCGCAGCCGTGTGACGAAAGCGTGGCGCATGCGGTGCCAGCTCCAACCCTGGAAAGCCGTGTTGCGCTCTTTGAAGCGCCGCCAGCTGATGGAGAGCCAATGCCGGTTGCGGAACGGACCCGCCATGCCCAGCAGTTTTCGGCGCGTCAGCAGAGGGATGAGGTCGGGGTGGATGGGCAGCGCAGCGACACCACCCTTGTTGATGGGGGACCGGATGGTCCAAAGCCCCTGCCCCAGGTCGATGTCGTCCCAGGCGAGCCGTGTCGCTTCGATCGAACGAAGCCCCGAAAGCCACAGCACGTCCGCCATGTCAACGAGCTCCTGTGCCGCTCGCCGAAGTGTCGATGACTTCGCTTGGCGAACTTCGTCGGCGAGAGCAGCGCGAAGCGCCGTGAACTCGTCGGCGGTCATTGCCGGGTGGCGCTTGGGCGTAGCGCGCACGCGCACGGCCGTGCAGGGGTTACCGCGGACACGCCCTTCTCGTTCGAGGAAGCGGAAGATCATCGAGAGGCCGACGACATCCTTCCGCAACGAGCTGTTGCTGATGCCCCGGTCTTCGCGCGCGTCGACGTAGCGGCGGATCATCGCCGGGCTGACCTCGTCCGCGCGCAATCCGGCGGGAAAGAAGTTGCAGAACTGCTCGACCCACGTGCGATAGTGCGAAAGCGTCGTCGCGCTCAGCCCGTGGCGCGGGCGCTCGCGATCGGCAAGCCACTCACGAGCCCCCTCGTGAAAGGAGATGGGCGAGGTTCGGCCCCACGCGGTTCCTTGCTCCTTCGTGAAGCGGCGCAACACCTCTTCGGCGAGCGCTCGTTGGTCGGTCTTGGTCGAGACCTTGCGGGTCGTGGTGCCTTCCTGCCACACGACGTACCACGTGCGTGACCCCGCCCGCTTCCAGAGGTGGGGCTGTCTTGTGTAGGTTCGTCGTCGCGCGTTCATGGTCACGCTCCGCAGTTCATTCCAATTTCATTCCACTCCGGGTCGGAACGACCCCGGGAGGAATCCGGGGCCGTACGCAAACGCTTGCGTGCGCCGGACCTATAGCACGCCCGGGCCCTTAGCTCAGTCGGTTAGAGCAGGCGACTCATAATCGCTTGGTCGCAGGTTCGAGTCCTGCAGGGCCCACCCGTCGTGCTCGGGCCCACGCGGATTCGCGGGATCGTCGAATCATCGGCGGCGAGCGCGGGACTCGTCCGACGGAACCCATGGACGCTGGAACCAACGTCGAAGCGCTGCTCGAGCACTCAGACTGGGT